>CAWIXG010000001.1:0-150083 GCA_963839985.1 uncultured Alphaproteobacteria bacterium
TAGTTGAGAGGGATGGCCGGCGCCAGCACGCAGGCCGCGCGTTTCTCCCGCGCCCGCCCTCCCCGCGGCGACGCCGGCAAGGATGATTTCCAGCCGGAACCCGCGATGCGCGCAGCATCGCGGCGGTCACCGTTTGTTAGGTGTTTGCCATCCACATTGCGGCACGCGGGCCGCGTTCGGGGACGCACGCCCGTTCCACATTTCACGGGCGTTTCATGCAGAATCCTGCCGCCGCGCACCTGTCCGCGTTTCACGACGACGCCGAAATGTTCGCGCTCGCGCCGGTCTCGCTCTGGCTGGAGGATTACAGCGCACTGAAACGGTTGTTCGCCGCGTGGCGCGACGCCGGCGTGACCGACTTGCGCGCGCATCTTTGCGACGATTTGGCGCGCGTGAAGCAATGCTCCGCGCTGCTCAAGGTCATCAAGGTGAACCGCGCGACGCTCGCGCTGTTCGAGGCGCACGACCTGGCGCACCTCGTCGGCAACCTCGACCGCGTATTCCGCGACGACATGCTCACCACCCACATCGAGGAACTGGTGCAGCTGTGGGACGGCAAGACCGGCTTCGCCAGTCACTCGGTCAACTACTCGCTCAGCGGCCGGCGCATCGACATCCAGCTCAAGGGCGCGATCCTGCCGGGTCATGAGGCGAGCTGGGACCGCGTGCTGATCGCGATCGAGGACGTCACCGAGCGCGAGAGCGCGCGGCGCGGCCTGTCCGCGAGCGAGAACTACGCGCGCGGGCTGTTCGAGCATTCGCCGGTGTCGCTCTGGGTCGAGGACTTCTCGGCGATCAAGCGCCTGCTCGACGAGATGCGCGAGCGCGGGATCGTGGACTTCCGCGTGTTCACCGACGTGCATCCGGAGTTCGTCTCGCGCTGCATGAACGAGATCCGCGTGATCGACGTGAACCGCCACACGCTCGAGCTGTTCGGCGCGCCGGACAAGGGCGCCCTGCTCGGCCGGCTCACGGACGTCTTCCGCGACGAGATGCGCCACCACTTCCGCGAGCAGCTGATCGACCTGTGGGACGGCAAGCTGTTCCAGAGCCGCGAGGTCACCAACTACACGCTCGACGGCAGCGAGCTGCACCTGCACCTGCAGTTCTCGGTGCTGCCCGGGCGCGAGCGCGACTGGTCGCTGGTGCAGGTCGCGCTCACCGACATCACGGCGCGCAAGAAGGCAGAGGCCTATCTCGAATACCTCGGCAAGCACGACGTGCTGACCAGGCTCTACAATCGCTCGTTCTACACCGACGAGCTCGCGCGGCTGGAACGCAAGGGCCCGGCCCCGGTGACGGTCGTCATCGTCGACCTCAATGGTCTGAAGAGCGCCAACGACCAGTTCGGCCATTCGGTCGGCGACGCGCTGCTGCGCCGTGCCGGCGAGGTGCTCAACGCACTGGTCGACAAGCCGCATCATGCGGCGCGCATCGGCGGCGACGAGTTCGCCGTCCTGCTGCCGGGGATGGATGCGACCGGCGGCCTGGCGATGATGGACGCGATCGGGCGGCTCGCCGGGATCAACAACCAGTTCTACCCGGGTACGCCGCTCTCCTTCTCGATGGGCGCGGCGACCAGTCAGCCGGGCGAGCGGCTGGAGGCGGTGGTCAAGCGCGCGGATCTGGCGATGTTCGAGCAGAAGCGCGCACATTACGCCCGCGACATGGACGAACTGCTGCGCGCCACCAGCGCGGCGTAGCGGCTACACGCTCCGTCATGCCCGGGCCTTGTCCCGGGCATCTCGCTTGGGGAGCACCGGTCGTGCCCTCCTGAACGGGATGGCCGGGACAAGCCCGGCCATGACGGTCGAGAGTCAGACGAACTGCAGCGAAATACTCCCGAGCTCGCCGAAGTCCGCGCGGATGGTGTCGCCCTTCTGTGCCCACACGACGCGGGTGAACGAGCCGGCGAGCACCAGGTGCCCGGCCTCGAGCGGCGTGCCGAGCGAGCCGAGCTTGTTCGCCAGCCAGGCGACGCCCATCGCCGGATGACCGAGCACGCCGGCCGCGACCCCGGTCTCCTCGATCTCGGAATTGCGCATCATCAGCCCGCCGACCCAGCGCAGATCGACATCCATCGGGCCGACCGGCCGCCCGCCGACCACGATGCCGGCCGCCGCGCCGTTGTCCGAGATGGTGTCGAAGATCTTGCGCGGATTGACCATGCGGGCATCGACGATCTCGATCGACGGCACGACGTATTCGGTCGCGCGCAACACGTCGATCAGGCCGACGCCGGGACCTTTCAGCGGCTGGCCGAGCACGAAGGCGAGCTCGATCTCGACGCGCGGCGCGCAGTAGTTCTCGTGCGGCACCTTGGCGCCGTCGGCGACGATCATCGACTCGAACAGGTAGCCGTAGTCCGGCTCGTCGATCTGCGAGGAGGCCTGCATCGCCTTCGAGGTGAGCCCGACCTTGTGGCCGATCAGCTTCTCGCCCGCCGCCATGCGCCGTTTCGCCACCTCGGTCGAGATCGCGTAGGCGTCCTCAAAATTGATGTCGGGGAACGTGACCGAGAGCTGCGTGGCTTGCTTGCGCGTCTTCGCAGCGTTCATCAACGTATCGGCGGCCTTCTTGCGGTCGGCGTCGGAGAGCATTTCGGTCCTCGTTGCTTCGGCTCGTTGTTATTCCGCCGCGGCGGGAGCCGCGACCGGCCTGATGTCATGCGTCAGGTGCGCAATCGAGTTGGCATAGTAACGCAGCAGGATCTCCTCCTGCGGGTTGGCGCGATAAAGCCCGTTCTCCTCCAGCACGAAATGGCGCAGCAGCAGCATGCGCAACCCGACCTCGAGCGCGTAGTCCTGGTCGGCGCGCGGGATATGGATGTGCGCGCCGCGCGCGCCGAGGCGCGCCATCAACTCCGCGACCGCGGCCTTCAGCTCGAGCGCGGAGAGCGGCCGGCCGGCGCCGAGCACCACGGTCGCGACCAGCGACACCGGCAGCGCGGGCACCACCTCGCCCACTTTCTCCATCAGCGTTTCGCCGAGCCGCTCGATCTCAGCGAAGCGGCGGCTGTCGTCGAGCATGCGGAAATCGATGCCGCGCTCGGCGACGTACTGGCGCAGCGAGACCGGCTTGCCAAAGCTGACGCAGGCATAGCCGTAGCGATAGAGCTTGCCGCGCATCCGGAGCATGATGTTGTGCGCGAGGTAGCCGATCAGCACTTTCGGCGAGAACTTGAAGCGCGGCTTCTCGCCGTCCGGCGTCGTCAGCGCGGCGACCTGGACGCGGTCCTCGATGACGCGGTCATAGTTGATGCCGACCGGCACGAACACCGCATCGCGCGGGCCCTTCGGATCGAACGACGACACCATGTAGCTGAGCAGGCCGAGCTTGGGCGGACGCAGCTTGCCGTCGCGCGTCAGCCCGCCCTCGGGAAACATCGCCTGCGTCAGCCCGCCGGCGATCGCGAGATGGACGTAGCGCGACAGCACCTTGCGATAGAGCGGCTCGCGCGAGTCGCGGCGCACGAAATAAGCCCCCATCGAGCGGATCAGGTTCTGCAACAGCCACACCCGCGCCCATTCGCCGACCGCGTAGCTCAGCGCCGAAGACGACGACGCCATGAAGGTGACGAGCACGTAGTCCATGTTGGAGCGGTGATTGATCACGAAGATCACGGCCGAGTCCGGATCGGCCGACGCCATCGCCTGCTCGTCGAGATAGCCGAGCCGCACGCGATAGAGGAAGGTCGACAGGCCGCGCGCGAGCCGCGTGCCGATGCCGAAATAGGCGTAGGCCGAAAACGACGGCACGATCTCCTGCGCGTAGCGGCGCGCGCGCTGCTGCGCCGCCTCGCGCGGCACCTTGTTGTCCGTCGCGTAACTCTCGACCGCGCGCAGCACTTCGGGGTCGAAGATCAGCTGGTCGATCAGCGCCTGGCGCTTGGCGAGCTTGAACGGCTGGATGCGCAGCTTCAGCCGCGTATTGAGGTTCTCGATCGTGCGGTTGAAACGGCGGCGCATGAACGCGCGCAGCGCGGGAAGCAGCACATGGTCGAGCACCGCCCACAGCGCAAGCGCGCCGACGATCAGCAGCAGCCAGAGCGGCACGGCGACCGGCGCGGTCAAAGGCGTTCTCCCCTCGCCGAGGATAGCAAGGGAGCGGGCGGATTAATATAGAACGTCGCGATGGGGAGTCGGGCCAACAGCGCAATCCTCATCCTGAGGAGCGAGCGAAGCGAGCGTCTCGAAGGATGGCCGCGGGCACCGCTGTCGCTTCGGGCCATGGTTCGAGACGCGCCGCTATCGCGGCGCTCCTCACCATGAGGGTGGAGATGTCGGCGGGCTCCTCACGATGACGAGGGTGTCTTTGCCACCGGCTGCCGCGGGTGCACGTAGCCCTTGAACAGGTCGAACCCCTTCCACGCAGGCTCGACCGGATCGACGCCCGGCTGCGGAACGTAGACGGACGGCTCGGCCAGCTGCATCTTCGGGATATAGCGCGGGCAGTTGGGAAAGATCGCCCGCGCCTTCACCCGCACGATCAGTTGCGCGCCGACCGTCTCGGCCAGCAGCGGGTCCTCGCGCGACACCGTGGCGCTGCCGTTGACGCGCAGCCGGCGCGGCCGCTCGTGCAGGTCGATGAACAGCAGGCCCACGTTCGGATTGACCAGCAGGTTGCCGAGGCTCTTGAACATGCCGTTGCCGTCGTAGTCGGGGAACGCGATCTCGTTGTCGGCGGTGACGCGCACGAAGCCGGGCGGGCCGCCCTTGAACGAGCAGTCCGGCTGGCCCGCGGCATCCGCCGTCGACAGGAAGAAGTAGATCGTGCTCTCGATGAAGGCCTTGTCGTCGGCGGTGAACGCCGTACGCGTGAGTTTCTCTTCGAGGCGATCGGAGATGCGGCGGCTGTCGAACTGATCTTGCAGCCGGCGATTGCCGTCGTGGTACATGATCGTCATCGCGAGTCCCCCGGCTTCAAAGCCCGACACGCCATTGTCGGCTCACGCGGTCTCTTCCGCAATGCGCTTGCGCCCGCTCATATAGGCGCGCCCGTCGTTGACGGCGTCGACCGCGATCAGCCGGCCACCCTTGCGGTACTCGACCGAAAAGCGCGCCGCCGCAACATCACCGACGGTCTGCGCATCGTCGTAGCCCTCGCTCAGGCCCGCCATCTGCAGCTTCAATTCGTACTGGTCCGACCAGAACCACGGCACCGGATCGTAATGCTGCGGCTTGCCGAGCATTTCGCTCGCCACCGCCTTGGCCTGGTCGATCGCGTTCTGCACGCATTCGAGCCGCAGCGCACGGCCGTAGCGCCGGCTGGGAAAGCGCGTGCAATCGCCGGCCGCATAGATCGCCGCATCCGCGGTGCGGCCGTGCGCGTCGACCACCACCCCGTCCTGGCACAGCAGGCCGGCCGCGGCGGCGAGATCGTCATTCGGCCTGGCACCGACCGCGAGCAGCACGAGGTCGGCCGGCAGCGCCGCGCCATCGGCGAGGCGCACCTGTTGAACCTTGCCGTCGCCCTCGATCGCGGCGAGCCGCGCGCCGAGGCGAATGTCGACGCCGCGGTTGCGGTGGAAGTCCTGCATGAATTGCGAGATCACCGGCGAGGTGACGCGCTTCATCACGCGATCCTCGGCTTCCAGCACCGCGACCTCGCGCCCCTCCCCGCGTGCGACGGCCGCGACCTCGAGCCCGATATAGCCGCCGCCGACGATCACGACGCGCTTTGCGGCATCGAGCGGGGCGCGCAGGCGGCGCACGTCGTCGATCTTGCGCAGCGAGAAGACGCCCGCAAGCGCGGCACCCGGCACCGGCAGGTCGCGCGCGCGCGTGCCGGTCGCAAGGAACAACATGCCGTAGTTGGTGCTGCCGCCCTTGAACGTGACGTGCCGGTTTGCCGGATCGATCGTTTCGACCGCCGTGCCGTAGTCCACCGTCACGCCCTGATCGCTCCAGAATTTCTCCGGACGAAAATACAGCGTCTCGGCGGGCGGGCGTTCGGTCAGGAATTTCTTCGACAGCGGCGGACGCTGATACGGCGCATACGGCTCGTCGCCGATCATGCGGATCGCGTCCTTGTAGCCGCCCTGGCGCAGGCTCTGCACCAGTTGCGCGGCAGCCTGCCCGGCGCCGACAATCACGACGCTCATGCGGCCGCCCGGGTCTTGATGCTGATCTCGCCATGCAGGGTGCGGTGCACCGGGCACTTGTCGGCGATCTCGAGCAGCCTGGCTCGCTGCTCGGCCGACAGCTCGCCCTCCAGCGTGATCTCGCGGTCGATGCGGTCGATCTTGCCGTCTCGCGTTTCGCAGTCCTCGCAGTCGGCCGCATGGATCTTGTCGTGCCTGAGCAGCACCGCGACGCGGTCGAGCGGGATCTTCTTCAGCTCGGCGTAAAGGCGGATCGTCATCGAGGTGCAGGCGCCGAGCGCGGCGAGCAGGTATTCGTACGGGCTCGGCCCGCTGCCATTGCCGCCGACCGACACCGGCTCGTCGGCGAGGTAGCGGTGCTGCCCGGCGACCACCGACTGCTCGAACTTGCCGTTGCGCGTCTCGCCGACCAGCACGCCGTCGATCGGCATCTCGTCCGGCTGCGGCACCATGTCGAGATAGCGCTCCGACCAGGCCGCGATGACGTCGGCGACGTAGACGGCGTCGCGCCGCTTGCCGAGCAAGTGATCGGCACCGCTGAGCGACACGAAGCTCTTCGGATGTTTCGCCGCGGCGAAGATCGCGCTGGCGTGCTCGATCCCGACGAGATCGTCGGTCGGCGAATGCATGACCAGCAGCGCCTTGCGCAGATCGTGCAGGCAATGCTCGAGCTTTTGCTGGGCGACGTCGTCGAGGAATTCCCGGCGGATGCGGAACGGCCGCCCGGCGAGTGCGACCTCCACTTCGCCCTTCGCGTGGATCTCGGCGATGCGCTCCTTGAACAGGCCGGTGACGTGGTTCGGGTCGGCGCAGGCCGCAATCGTCGCCACCGCACGCGCTTCGGGAACCTGGCTTGCCGCCGCGAGCACCGCGGCGCCGCCCAGGCTGTGGCCGATCAGGATCGCGGGCGCCTGATGCACCGTGCGCAGGTGGTTGGCGGCGGCGACCAGGTCGGCGACGTTGGAGGAGAAATTGGTATTGGCGAACTCGCCCTCGCTCGCGCCGAGCCCGGTGAAATCGAAACGCAGCACCGCGATGCCGCGCGCGGTCAGCCCTTCGGCGATGCGCTTGGCCGCGAGGTTGTCCTTGCCGCAGGTGAAGCAGTGCGCGAACAGCGCAAAGGCGACCGGCCGGCCGGTTGGACGGTCGAGCAGGGCGGAGAGCTTCTCGCCGTTCGCATTGGGGAAGTCGAAGCGTTCGGACGGCATCGCTTCCTCCTATTGCTTGGCCTTGTCGGCATCCGCCGGTGCCGCCTCGGCGGCGGGCGCCGCATCCACGGGTGGCGCGTCGGCGGCGGCCGCGGGCTCGGACGCCTTCTCGTCTGCTTCAACGGACGGCACGACGTCGTGGTGCCGGCGGTACTGCCGGAGCACGGCGCCGATCACGTTGGAATAATCGTCGGTCCAGACGCGCTGCCCGGCCGGCGGATCGATCACGGTCCAGTCGGCGTCCTCGCGCAAGGTGGCGAAATCGGCGTCCTCGCGCGCGCTGATGACCACCGTCGAGGTGAACAGGTAGTCCGAGTCGTCCTCGCCGTCGCGCGCCGCGCGGTTGTTGACGCGGCTGACCAGGCCATTGACGTGCGCGATGCCGGCCACCACCGACGACAGCTCCATGTGCCGGTTCGACACGTGCATCAGCACGATGCCGCGCGGCGCGAGCCTGGACAGGTACGTCGCCATCGCCTCGCGCGTCATCAGGTGGATCGGGATCGCGTCGGACGAGAATGCGTCGAGCACGATCAGGTCGTACTGGTCCTTGCTTTCGGCGAGCGTGAGCCGCGCGTCGCCCAGCACGATCGGCGCCTGCGGCGCGCATTCGGTGAGATAGCGGAAATACTTCGGATCGCGCGCCATCTTCTGCACGGTGGCGTCGATCTCGTAGAACGTGAAGCTGTCGCCCGGCTCGGAGAAACAGGCGAACGTGCCGGTGCCGAGACCGACCACCGCGATCCTGACCGGGCCGCCGACGCGCTCACGCGTCGCCTTGACGGTGACGCCCATCGGCGAGTTGTCGTGATAGTAGGTGATCAGCGGCGGCTTGCCGGTGATCGGCTGGCCGCTGTTGTCCTTCAGCCGCTCGGCGCCGTGGATCGTGGTGCCGTGGAGAAAGACGCGGAAACGGCCGTCCGCGGTCTCGTTGATCTTGTGCACGCCGAAGAAGCTGCGCATCGTCTCGCGCACGTCGCTGTCGGGGCGATAGACCTGCCCGATGATGAGCGCGACTGCGATCACGGCGGCAAACGGCAGCGGTTCGCGCGACACGAACGCCGCCACAATCAGCAGCATCGCGACGACCAGCTCGAAGACCGAGAGGGTGAAGGTGTAGCCGAACACGGCGAGCCGGATCGCCTCCTTGTCGGTGACCAGGCGCTCGGTGAGGCCGGGGAACATCACGACCGCGACGAACAGCGCAACGCCGGCCCAGAGCAGCCGGGTGCGGGTATCGGCCGGCAGCGCGAAGCCGGGCCGGCAGAGGATCGCGAGCACGATCAGCACCGGATATTCCAGCACCCAGGAGAACACGTTCGGCGCGATCAGCCCGGCGAAGATGCCGCCGACCACGCCGCCGGCCGACATCCACATGTAGAAGGCGGTCAGGTGCCGCGCGTCCGGCTTGGTGCGGCTGAGTTCGCCGTGGCACACCAGCGTGATGACGAAGACCGCGACGACGTTGAGCGTCAGCATGCCGAACAGGTGGCCGCGGATGTCGAACACGATCACGCCGACCAGCGCGACGATGAACAGCGGCTCGACCGCGATCATCCACTTGTGCGGCAGGATCGGGCGCGTCTGGAACACGATCACGAAGGTGAGGAGATAGAGCGCGAGCGGGATCACCCACATGAAGGGCGCGGCCGCGATGTCGGTCGAGATATGCGCCGTCACCGAGATCAGCAGCGCCGAGGGAACCGCGGCGAGCAGCACCCAGTGCGCGGCCTGGAATGCGGTCGGCGCGGGCACCGGCGCCGCGTCGTCCACCGCAGTGCGGGTGCTTGGGTGCCGCAGCATCAGCGCGCCGCACCATCCGATCAGCGCGATCAGCGCGACGAACAGCGCCGCCCACGCCCAGCGCTGGGTCCCCAGCGTGCTGAACGGCTCGATCAGGAACGGATAGGAGAGCAACGCGAGGAAGCTTCCGACATTGCTGGCCGCATAGAGGAAGTAAGGATTGGCGGCGGAAGGATGGTCGGTGCGCGCGAACCACGCCTGCAGCAGCGGGCCGTTCGCCGAGAGCGCGAAGAACGGCACGCCGATCGACACCGCGAACAGGCCGAGCAGCCAGAGCGCCGCGGTCGCATCGGCCGGCGGCCTGCCCCACCACGTGGCGATCGACAGCGGCAGGAACAGGCAGGCGAGCGCCATCACGACCAGATGGATGGTGATCGAGCGCCGGCCGGGGACATATTTGGTCAGCACGTGCGCATAGGCGTAGCCGGCGAGCAGCACGGCCTGGAAGAACACCATCGCGACCGACCACACCGACGGCGTGCCGCCGAGGCGCGGCAGCACCATCTTGGTGAACATCGGCTGCACGGCGAACAGGAGCGCGGCGGAGAGGAAAATCGCGCCGGCGAAGACGCGCAACAGCAGGCTGGGATTGCTCGGCATACGGGGTTCCGCTGGCCGCACGCGAACGCGCGGGCGGTCGCGGCACCTATCAAGATTGCCGGCGATTTTGCAAGTAAACGAGGCGTGTGGCTGTCGCCTCGCGCAGGCTCTCTCTTTCCCCTCTCCCGCTTGCGGGAGAGGGTGCCGCGCATAGCGCGGCGGGAGAGGGCTTTCGGCGATGTCAGGAAAGACCCTCTCCCGGCTTCGCGGACTCATGTCCGCTCAGCCACCCTCTCCCCTGCGGGGAGAGGGGAAGAAGGAGAGAGCGGAGGTTCGGTGATCTACTCAAACCCGATCGTCGTCAGGTCCTGGAACCAGTGCTGCGCCTGCACGAACTTCTTCACCTTCGGGGAGAGCACATGCGGGTTGGTGTCGTGCACCGCCCACACCAGCACGGCGTCGTCGACGATCATCTCGTGCGCCTTCGCCATCAGCTCGTCCTGCTTCTTGACGTCGAAGGTGCGCTTGGCCTCATCGATCACGGCGTCGACCTTCGGATTGGCGTAGAAGCCCCAGTTCACGCCGACCGGCGCGGCCTGACCTGAGTGGAAGAAGCGCACGATGGCGTAGAGCGGGTCGGAGGTGACGTAGGCGATGTTGTTCGAGGTGAGGCCGGCGTTCATCTCGTCCTTGGCGCCCTTGCGCCAATGCGTGTAGAGCATCTCGAGCTCGACCACCTTGAACTCGACGTCGATGCCGACCTCCTTGAAGCTCTGCTGGATGTACTCGTTCATCGGCAGCGAGAGCATCTGCCCGGTGCCGCCGGCTGCGATCACGAAGGTGGTCTTCAGCGGCTTTGCTTGCGAATAGCCCGCCTCCTCGACCAGCTTCTTCGCCGCGGCCGGATCATACTTGATCTCGAAGGCCGGCTTGCCGAACCACGGGCTCTGCGGATCGACCTGGCCCTTCGCCGGCATCGCGAGGCCGTTCATCAGCGCCACCAGGCCGTCGCGATCGATCGCAAGGTTCGCGGCCTTGCGCAGGCGCACGTCGGTCCAGGGCGAGCCGGGCAGCACGCTCAGGTGATAGTTCCACACATGCGGGGTCACGTTGGTGACGATCTTCATGCCGGCCGCCTTGAGCTGCGGCACCGCGTCGGGCGCCGGCGTCTCGATCAGGTCCACCTGACCGGACAACAGCGCGTTGGTGCGGTTGAGCGCCTCGGGGATCGGGATCAGGATCATGCGGTCCACCTTGGCGAGCCGCTTCTTGTCCCAGTAGGCGGCATTGCGCACGAGCTCGGCACGCTCGCGCGGCACGAACTTCTCGAGCCGGAACGGCCCGGTGCCCGACGGCGCGCCGGCGAACTTGTCCCAGTCCCGGCCGAGCTTTTCGTATTGCGCCGGGCTCGAGATCAGGAACCAGAGCATCTGATAGGGGAAGATCGAGTCGACATCCTTGGTGGTGATCTCGAGCGTCATGTCGTCGAGCTTTTTCCAGCTCGCGACCGAGGGAAGGCGCGTGCGCACCTGCGCGCTCTGGCGCTTGTCGAAATGCGGCGCCTTCTCGTCCAGCACCTTGGCGAGATTCCACACCACGGCGTCGGCGTCGAACGCGCTGCCGTCGTGAAACTTCACGCCCTCGCGCAGCTTGAAGCGCCACTTCTTCTGGTCGGCCGGGTCGACCGACCATTCGGTCGCAAGCCCGGGGATGAGCTTGCCGGGGCGATCCGCGACGTCCATCTCCCAGGCCACCAGCGGGTCGTAGATGGTGTAGCCGGTGAACTGGTAGGCCCCAGCGCCACGATCCGGCTGTCCGGTGGTCTGCGGGATGTCGGCGAGCGAAATGCCGTAGCGGATGACGCTCTCGGCGCACGCCGGCGACGACATCAGGATAACGCCCGCAAACAGGGCAAACATGCGTTTCATCGGGCATCTCTCGCGGTTGGGACCAATCGGTCCTCAACGCGAGCAACTTTGGTGCCAGCGCAGGGCGCGCTGATCCGGGCGCAAAACCCGCGATGCTGCAAACCAAACAGGCATGCCGCCGCAATTTGCGGCGGCAGATTTGCGCGCCTACTTCTCCGACTTGGGCAACGCCACGATCATGTCGAGCTCGACGCGTGCGCCGGGCGACGACAGCTGATTGATGCAGATCATCGTGCTCGCCGGAATCCAGTCGCCGAAATAGGTCCGCATGGTGCGATGCATGCCGTCGCCGTCACGGATGTCGGTCAGGTATTTGGTGATCTTCACCACGTCGGTCCAGGTCGCGCCGACCTCGTCGAGGATCGACTTGATCGCCTCCATGGCGTTGCGCGTCTGCTCCTCGATGCTGTGCGGGTGGATGTGCTCCTCGTCGCGATGCGGGTGGTGGTGATAGAGCGGCGATGCGGTCGCGCCGGAGATGAACATCAGGTCGCATGCGCCGACGATGCGGATCGCGGGCGCGTAGGGCATCTTGTGGGCTTGGCTCGGATCCGGGTGCACCACCTCCAGCTTGTGGGCCGCGGTCGCTTCGTTGCTCATGATGCTCTCCTTGTTCGTTCAGCGTATCGCGAGATTGAAACCGATCAGGCCAGCCGCCAGCGGCCGAGCCAGACGTCGATCTGGTCCTGCAGCTTGGTCACCGCGATGCCGAGCGCGGCGAGCACGATCAGCACGGCGAACACCTGCTCGGTCTCCAGCACCTGGCCCGCGAGATAGAGCCGCGCGCCGAGGCCGAACTTGCCGACCACCATCTCGGCCGCCACCACCAGGATGATGGACACGCCGAGACCGAGCCGCACGCCGGCGAAGATCGACGGGATCGCGCTCGGCAGCAGCACCAGCCGCATCACCTGGCGGTGGCTCGCACCGAGGTCGCGCGCCGCCAGCACCAGGCCCGGATCGCACTGGCGCACGCCGAGCACCGTGTTGATGATGATCGGGAAGATCGCGCCGAGCGCCGAGATCGTGAGCATGAAGGGCCCGCCGGTGCCGAGCCAGATGATCAGCAGCGGGATCAACGTGACCTTGGGCAGCGGATAGAGCGCCGCGATGAACATGTCGGCGACCGCGCGCACGCGCGGCGCGGTCGCGATCCAGATGCCGAGCACGACGCCGACCGCGAGCGCGATGAAGAAGCCCGCGAAGATGCGGTAGAGCGTGTAGCCGAGATCGACCGTGAGCCTGCCGTTGGCGAACATGTCGAACAGCGCGACGACGATCTGCGTCGGGCGCGGCAGGTAGAGCCGGTTCACGCCGGTGAGCAGCGCGGTCAGTTCCCAGGCGACGAGCACGAGCACGACCGAACCCCAGCCGAGCACGCGCGGATCGTCGAGCAGCGCGGCCGCCGGCTTCACGGGCACCGGCGCCGCGTGCCGCAAGGTCGGGCGCTCGGCGACCGGGTGATCGCTCATGCGGCGTGCTCGCCGACCATCGCGCGCATCACCTCGTCGCGCAGCAGGCCGTAGATACGCTCGAACAGCGCGCCATAGGCGGGGTCACGCGTCATGGCGAGCGTGCGCGGGCGCGGCAGCTCGACCGTGATCTCCGCCGCGATGCGGCCGGGACGCGCGGTCATCACCAGGATCGTGTCGGCGAGCAGGATCGCCTCCTCGATCGAGTGCGTGACGAGCATCGCGGTGGTGCCGCTGCGCTCCACCAGCGCGGCGAGCTGCTCCTGGAGCACCAGCCGCGTCTGCGCGTCGAGCGCGCCGAACGGCTCGTCGAGCAGCAGCACGTCCGGCTCCATCACCAGCGCGCGCGCCAGCCCGACGCGCTGGCGCATGCCGCCGGACAGCTGGCGCGGATACTTCTCGTCGAACCCGGTGAGATCGATCGCCGCAAGCGCCTTGCGGGCGCGGGCGCGGCGCTCGGCCGCCGCCATGCCGGCGAGCCGCAGCCCGAATTCGACGTTCTCGATCACGGTGAGCCAGGGAAACAGGTTGAACGCCTGCCACACCGTGGACATCGCCGGACGCTCGGCCGGTGCGCCATTTTCAGCCGCGGTGAAGCGCAACCGTCCCGCGGTCGGAGCGAGGAAGCCGCGCGCGATCTGCAGCATCGTGCTCTTGCCGCACCCGCTCGGGCCGATGATCGCCGTCACCTTGCCGGGCAGGAAGCGGCAGCGCAGGTCGTCGAGCGCGACGGTCGGCGCGCCGGACTGCGCCGAATAGGCAAGCCCGACGCCGTCGAACTCGATGACCGCAGCCATCTCAGACGAAGGGATTGGATTTCGCCAATCGCTCGTTCGCTTCGGTCGCGGGCGACAGGTCGAACAGCTGCTGCTCGGTCACCGAGCCGCTGACGAGGCGCATGGTGTCGGTCCAGAATTTTCCCTGCGCCATGCAGGAGGCGATGTTCGGCTTGCCGTCCTCGAAGAACCAGGTCCAGCGCGGCGCGGCGGCTTCGATCAGGTTTGCCGGCACCTTGGTCGCCTCCGACACGATCTTGATGACGTCGGCGTCCTTGGCGGCGGCGGCCTTGTTGAACAGGCGCCCCGCATGGGTATGCGCCATCGCAAACCGCACCGCGGCCGACTTGTTGGCTTCAAGATATTTCTGCGACATCGCCCAGCAGGCGAGCTGCGTGTCCGGCTCGATGTCCCAGCCGGAGAACACCAGCTTGCCGAAATTGTTGCGCTCGACCAGGAAGCCGAGCGGCACCGGAATGTTCGCGGCGTCCACCTGCCCTGCCCCCATCGCCTTGACGATGTCGGGATAGGCAAGCCCGGTCGACCATTCGACGTCGGTGCGCGGATCGAGCCCGGCGCGCTGCGCGCCGAGCCCGAGCAGATACTGATCGATGCCGCCGGGCGCCTGGATCGCGAGACGCTTGCCCTTGAGCAGCGCCATCTTGTTCGGCGCGGTCATGCCGGCCGCCGCCATGGCGTTCGAGGCCGCGATCGTCATCGAGCCGGAACCCGGCTTCTCCGATCCGCGATCGAGGATCAGCTTGTAGGGCGCGCCCTTGCCGACGGCGTTGAACAGCCCGGCGTTGAGCGTCGATACCGTGGTGTCGAGTTCGCCCGCGATCAGCGCCGGGATCGCGAGCGCGCCGTCGGCGAAATACTTCACCTCGACATCGAGGTTGACCTTCTCGAAGAAGCCTTTTGCCAGGGCGACGAACACCGGCCCCGACGAGATCAGCGGCACGAGCCCGATGCGCAGCTTGGTGCGCGGCTCCTGTGCGCGCGCACGGCGCGGCGCGCTGGCGGCAAGGCCGGCGGCGGCGCTGCCGGCGAGAACGGTGCGACGGGTCAAAGCTGCGGGCATCAGTGCCTCCCCTGCGGCGCCATGCGTGCCGGAGCGAAAGACTGGCATGAGCGCGAAGACGCGCGCAACGGCCGTGCCGCGTCGGCGACAGCGTGCCGCGCGCGGCTGTGCACGTGCCGCGCGCATTTGCGCACGCGGCACGATCAAGGACATTCAGCGCAAAATGCTGCCGGCTGCCGTCAGTGCTTGTGCTCTTTCGCGCCGCCGCCGGCCGGCGCGCCGCCGACCGCATCGACGGCGAACTCGATGTCGACCTTGCCGGCCTTCTCAAAGGTCAGCGAAGCCTTGACGCGGTCACCCTTCGCGAACGGCTTGGCGAGGGTCATCATCATGATGTGGTAGGAGCCGGGCTTGAGCTCGACCGTCGCGCCGGGCGGGATCTCGACCCCGTTGGACAGCTCGCGCATCTTCATCACCGAGCCTTCCATCTTCATCTCGTGGATCTCGAACTTCTTCGCCGCCTCGGTCGTGCCGCCGGTCAGGCGGTCCGCCGTCGTGCCGGTGTTGGTGATCTTCATGTAGCCGCCGGCAACCGCTGCGCCCTTCGGCGTCGCGCGCGACCACGGATGATCGATCACCAGCGCGCCGACCTTGAAGTCGTGCGCGGCCGCGCCGCCGATCAGTGCGAGGACAAGTGCAGGTGTCAGGAATGAGATTTTCATCGAAAGCTCCATAAGGCCGCGCCGAAGACGCGCCGGATTGAATGGCTGGACCGGGTGCGATCAGCCGGCCGGCGGGCCGCGCGGGGAATGCGCGCCGGCGCGCGCTGCCGTGCGCAGCGCGACCATGATGGCGAACGGTGAGTCGACCGGCGCTGCATCCGAAGGCCGGACCATCGCGGCGCCGGGAGCGGGAGCGGACGCGCCGGCGCAATGCGCAACGCAGGCCGCGCAGAGGTCGTGCGTCACATCGCCCGCGGGGATCGGGCGCTCGCCGCGGCAGATCGCAAAGCCTGCCTCGAGCGATGCAACGGCGGTGAATGCGGACAGCACGAGTTGCAGTGCCACCGCATAGGCGGCGATCAGCGCGGCGCATCGGCGCAGGGAGTTCATCGGCCCAACGATAGCGAGGCGCTCATGCTCGCGTCCATGGCTCGCAGGACATGGCTCGCAGGACATAGCTCGCAGGACATGGCACGCGCATGACGCAGGTGCATTCCCGCATCGTGCGGCTCGGCAACCAATCTATATTGTCTCAAGAAAATACAACCATGAGAATTGATAGAAGCCGGATGCTTTGCCGATCGGTCATTTCTGCCAATACTGTTGTACAGATTAACTGGCAGCGCCAGCAATGAATCGATTACAAGCTTACAAATCCAGATATCTCAATGTCTACATCAAATAGTGTTTTAATTATACCTCGATAACATTGAATTATGGCAAGCTTATCTCGCGCCATGACTTCATTCTCCGCCAATGAATATTTGCAAAATCCTCGTTCTTCGGCATGATGAAATGCGATTCGCCATTCAAGGCGAGCGGAACAACGTCTCGGGGAAGGGACACAAGATGTCGCGCATTCTCGTCGTCGACGACGACACCGCCGTACGCAATGCGATCAAGATCGTGCTGGAGCGGGACGGCCATGAGGTCGTGGCCGCCGGCAATGGGCGCGCCGGCGTCGCCGCGGTCGAGAGCAGTCCCTTCGATATCGTGATCTGCGACATCTTCATGCCCGGCATGGACGGGATCGAGACGATCCATGCGTTCCACCAGACCAATCCGACCCTGCCGGTCATCGCGATGTCCGGCTTCACCTTCCGCGACGCGCACGCGCCCGCGCCGGATTTCCTCACTCTCGCGACCAAGCTCGGGGCCGCCTGCAGCCTGCGCAAGCCGTTCCGTCCGCAGGAGCTGCTCGAGGCGGTGCGCAGATGCATTGCGAACGCCGCCGCACCGGCCGATCTCAAGGCGGCGGGCTGACGACGCCCGGCAAGGCAAGACGCTCGCGCCGCGCTGCGCCATAATCGCGCGAGATTCTGCGCGAGGCCTGCATGCCAGCTGCGACCGATGGCGTCACCGCGTTGCGCGGCACGATCGTGACCTGCCGTGACGATCCGTTTCTCACCGATCCCGCGCAGGCCTTTGCGGTCGAGGCGGACGGCCTGGTGATCTGCCGCAACGGGCTGGTCGAGGCCGCCGGTCCGGCGCGCGAGCTCCTCAAGACCGTGCCGCCGCACGCCGTCGCGGATCATTCCGGCTGCCTGATCGTGCCCGGCTTCGTCGACGCCCATGTCCATTATGTGCAAACCGGGATGGTGGCGTCCTACGGCGAGCAGTTGCTCGACTGGCTCGACCGCTACGCCTTCCCGGCCGAGATGGAATTTTCCGACCCCGCGCACGCGGCCGCGATGGCGCGGGTATTCTGCGACGAGCTGCTGCGCAACGGCACCACCACGGCGCTGGTGTTCTGCGCGGTGTATCCCCAATCGGTCGACGCGCTGTTTGCGGAAGGCCAACGGCGCGGCATGCGGCTTGCCGCCGGCAAGGTGCTGATGGACCGCAACGCGCCGGACGGCATACGCGATACCGCGCAGAGCGCCTACGACGACTCGAAGGCGCTGATCGCGCGCTGGCACGGCAACGGGCGCAGCATCTACGCCATCACGCCGCGCTTTGCCGGCACCAGCACGCCGGCGCAGCTCGATGCGGCGGGCGCGCTCTGGCGCGAGCACAAGGACGTGCTGGTGCACAGCCACATCGCCGAGAACCAGCGCGAGATCGCATGGACCGCGGAGCTGTTTCCCGGACGGAAGGACTATCTCGACGTCTACGACCATCACGGCCTGACCGGGCGGCGCGCGGTCTTCGCGCACGGCGTGCACCTGAGCGAAGACGAGCTGTGCCGCTGTCACGCGAGCGGCACGGCGCTGGCGCATTGCCCCACCTCGAACCTGTTTCTCGGCTCCGGCCTGTTCCGCATCGCCGCCGCGAAGGATCCGCGCCGGCCGGTGCAGGTCGGGCTCGGCACCGACATCGGCGGGGGAACCAGCTTCTCGCTGCTCGCCACGATGGGCGCGGCCTATCAGGTCGCGCAGCTTGGCGGGCGCTCGCTCGGCGCGGTCGAGGCGTTCTACCTGGCGACGCTCGGCGGCGCGCGCGCGCTTGCGCTCGACGACCGCATCGGCACGATCGCCCCCGGCTTCGAGGCGGACTTCGCGGTGCTCGATCCGAATGCAACGCCGCTGCTGACGTTGCGCAACGCGCGTGCGCAGTCCACGCAGGACGTGCTGTTCGCGCTGATGACGCTGGGCGATGACCGCGCCGTGCGAGCGACCTATGTGGCGGGACGATGCGCGTACGCGCGCAATGCATGAAAGCGGCGCGCGCGACGCGGCGCGCAAAGTGCTAGCTTGCGGCGCATGAGCGCGCCGCGCGAGGACTCCAAAGGCTTGGTGCTGCCGTTTCGGCGGCGCGAGAAGCCGCGCGCGCAGGACGGAGCGCCGGTCGAGGGGCTGGAGAAGTACGCAGAGACCAGCGAGCCTGACGATTACCGCCAGCGCATGACCAACAATGTGCTGGCGCTCGTGTTCTGCATCCTGCTGGTCGCGGCCGGCGTGTGGATCGCGGACCGGATCGCCGAGATGCGCAAGAATTCAGGATTGCGTGCTGTCGGGCCGGCGGAACTGCGCGAACGTGAACGTGCCGCCCGCCAGCCCGTTGTGAGCCGGATGATCCCGAAAAGCGGAAACCGGTTCGCGGGCCGGATCCTTGCGCGAACGCGGGATCGCGTGATCCCCGGAACCGTCCGGGGATCACGCCGTTTTCAAACCATCAGCTCCTGACGACCGAGAGGCTGACCGGCGCGAGGCCGGACATGCCGATCGCGCGCGCCCCCGCGGGGGTCAGGTCGATCACCCGGCCACGCACGAACGGTCCGCGATCGTTGATGCGCACCACCACCGACTTGTTGTTGCGCGTGTTGGTGACGCGAACCATCGTGCCGAACGGCAGCGACTTGTGCGCCGCCGTGAGCGCGCCCGACTGCGCACGCTCGCCGCTGGCGGTGCGCTTGCCGGCATAACCGTCCCCCTTGGTGGCATAGACCGAAGCCATGCCGGAACCGGAAGAAGAATGATGTGCTTTGGAACGAGATTTCGCTTCTGCGAAGCCAGAAGCCGACAAGGCGAGTGAAGCCGCCAGGATGAAAAAGCCAAGTTTCCGCGTGACCATCCGCGATTACCCCTTCTCTTGTTGTTGAGAGGCGCTCGCTTGAACAGGAAACTGTACGATTTCCCGGCGCTCACTCGGCTATAGAAAGGTAATAATGTGGCGGAGGTTCCATGACGCTTGGTCAAATCTTATGATACTTGTGCCATTACTGATCACGTATTGAGACATATCTTGCGGCAGATTGGGCGTTTCGGAGAACGATAACGCGGTCTACGTCGCATTGTTGCCGGTCGCTCGCTCTCAACTGTTGTATCTGCCCGTTATCTCATGTGATGAGCCGGTGCGGGCAGCTTCGTCCAGGGACCGGGCGGCGGCAGCGGGATTGGCAGCATGGCCGCAATTGAACCAACTCCGCCCCTCGGCTATATCCCGCAGCACGGGATACGACCGGCGGGGGCGCGGCTTCCGGCGGGGGGATTTGGTGCGCGGTCCTGGCGCCCTGCCAAAAGCGACACATTTCAGAGGGTTGCCGATGTCTTCGACTTTCGACACCGTGGCGAACATCATTTCCGAGACCTGCGACATCGAGCGGGACAAGATCACGCCGGAGAGCCACGCGATCGACGACCTCGGGATCGACAGCCTCGACTTCCTCGACATCGCGTTCGCGATCGACAAGGCGTTCGGCATCAAGCTGCCGCTCGAGCAATGGACCCAGGAGGTCAACGACGGCAAGGCCAGCACCGAACAGTATTTCGTGCTGAAGAACCTGACCGCGCGGATCGACGATCTGATCGCCGCCAAAGGCGCGCCGGCCTAATCCTGTCGCATGCGGCTTGAATACTTTCTCCTCATCGACCGGATCGCCGAACTCAAGATCGACGACCGCACGATCCGTGTCGACGCCACCGTGCCGGACACCTCGACAATCTTCGAGGGGCACTTCCCCGGTTACCCGCTGATGCCGGGCGTGCTGTTGATCGAAGCGATGAACCAGGCCTCCGGCTGGCTGATCATCGCGATGACCAGGTTCACCCGCATGCCGTTCTTCGCGGCCGTGAAGGAGGCCAAGCTGCGCTCGTTCGTTGCGCCCGGACAGAAGCTGTCGGTCACCGCGTCGATCAAGCACGAGGGATCGGGCTTCGCGATGACCAGCGCCGAGATCCGCCGCGACGGCAAGGTCGTGTGCAGCGCCGAACTCACCTTCCGCCTGGTCGAGTTCCCGAGCCCGGACTTCCGCGCCAGCATGGAGAGGGTCGCCGCCGAGATCGAATTCCCGATGCAGGCGCTTGGCCATGACTGAGCCCGGCAACGCACGCGAAACCTGGATCACCGGCATCGGCATCGTCTCGTGCCTCGGCGAAGGGCTCGACGCGCACTGGCAGGGGCTGGACGCGCCGCCGCCGACCGGCGACACGACGTCGTTTGCGCCCTATGTGGTGCACCGCATCGTCCCGCTGGAGATGGACAAGCAGATCCCGAAGAAGGGCGACCAGCGCCAGATGGAGCCGTGGCAGCGCATCGGCACCTACGCGGCCGGGCTTGCGCTCGAGGGCGCGGGCGTGAAGGGGAAGCCCGAGTTCCTGTCGCGCATGGACATGATCGTCGCGGCCGGCGGCGGCGAACGCGACGCGCAGGTCGATCTCAATGTGGCGGCGAATGTCGACAAGGCCGCGAAGGCGGAAGCCTTCGTCAATGAGCGGCTGATGAACGACCTGCGCCCCACCCTCTTCCTCGCGCAACTCTCCAACCTGCTCGCCGGCAACATCTCGATCGTGCACGGCGTCACGGGTTCTTCGCGCACCTTCATGGGCGAGGAGTCGGCGGGCGTCGAGGCGGTGCGTGTCGCGCATGCGCGCATCCAGGCAAACCAGAGCGATCTCGCGCTGGTCGGCGGCGCCTACAATGCCGAGCGCTGGGAGGTCATGCTGCATTTCGCGCTCGGACGGCGCCTCGCGCGCGGCGCGGTGAAGCCGGTGTGGGAGCGCGGCGGCATGCAGCTCGGCACGATCGGGGCGTTCCTCGTGCTGGAGGAGAAGCGCGCACGCGCAGGCGCGTGGCGCAACGCCCTTCGCGCGCATCGCGGCGGTCGCGTCGGATCACGTGCGGCGCACGCCGGGCGCGGTTACGGCGGCGCTGTCGCGAATGTGGGGCACGATCGCACCGCGGCTCGATGCCACGCAGGCGGCGGTGATCTCCGGCGCCTCGGGCGTCGCACCGGCGACCGAAGAGGAACGCGCGTTTCTCGCGCGCCAGAACCTTGCCGTCCGCGCCACCGGGACCCATCTCGGTCACGGGCTCGAGCCGCAGTTTCCGGCTAATATCGCGCTGGCGGCCGCGGCACTGCGTGCCGGCCGGCTGTTTTCCGGCGGCGCCGCGGATAGCGCGATGGACTCCGGCCTGCGGCAGGTCGCGGTCACGAGCATCGGACACTGGCGCGGCGAAGGCCTCGCGCTGATCGAAGCGGTTTGAGGAGAGCATGATGGGGAAGGACACAGCCGGGCGGCCGATCGTCGTCGTCACCGGCTATGGCGTCGTCACCTCGCTCGGCGCCGGCCGCGAGGACAATTGGGCCAAGCTCACCGCCGGGCAGTCCGGCATCCGCGAGATCACGCGCTTTGCCACCGACGGGCTGAAGACCCGCATCGCCGGCACCGTCGATTTCGTCTCGATCGTGCCCGCGATCAATGCGCCGGAACTGTCGCAGCGCCTCGCCGAGATGGCGGGCGACGAAGCCGTGGCGCAGTCCGGCATCGGCAGCCGCGGCGATTTTCCCGGCCCGCTTTTCCTCGCGCGTCGCGCCGGTCGAGATCGAGTGGCAGCAGCGCCACGAGGTCGCGGTCGCGTCGGGCGCGAACGAGGCGTTGAGCTACAACGATCTCACGCGCGCCGGCGAAAGCGGGCGGTTCGAGAACTACTACGAGCGTTTCCTGTTCGGCTCGGTCGCGGACCGGCTCGCGGAGAAATTCGGCACCAAGGGCGCGCCGATCTCGCTGTCGACCGCCTGCGCGACCGGCGCGACTTCGATCCAGCTCGGCGTCGAGGCGATCCGGCGCGGCGAAACGGATGCGGCGCTGTGCATCGGCACCGACGGCTCGGTCAATGCCGAATCGCTGATCCGCTTCTCGCTGCTGTCGGCGCTCTCCGCCTCGAACGATCCGCCGGCCGGCGCCTCGAAGCCGTTCTCGAAGAACCGCGACGGCTTCGTGATGGCGGAAGGCGCAGGCGCCCTGGTGCTCGAAAGCCTTGCGCACGCGCAGGCGCGCGGCGCCAAGGTCCTCGGCGTGATCGAAGGCCTCGGCGAGATGGCCGACTCGTTCCATCGCACCCGCTCGGCCCCGGACGGCAAGCCGACCATCGGCTGCATCACCAACGCGATCGCCGACGCGGGCCTGACGGCGGACGACATCGACTACATCAATCCGCACGGCACCAGCACGCCGGAGAACGACAAGAACGAGTACATCTCGATCGCGGCGGTGTTCGGCGAGCGCGCCCGGAGCATCCCGGTGTCCTCGAACAAGTCGATGATCGGGCACACGCTCTCGGCCGCGGGCGCGGTCGAGTCGGTGTTCAGCCTGATGACGCTCGAGCACCAGCGCATTCCGCCCACCATCAACTATGCGGTGCCGGATCCGGCGATCCCGCTCGACGTGGTGCCGAACGTCGCGCGCGACGCGCGCGTGACGCACGTGCTGTCCAATTCATTCGGTTTCGGCGGGCAGAATGTATCGCTCGTCATCGGACGGGAGCCGCGCTGATGGCTGACAATGTTCTGCGACGCGTTCTGGTCACCGGCGGCGGCCGCGGGCTCGGCTCGGCGATCGTCAAGCTGCTGGCCGAGGCCGGCCACGACGTGACCTTCACCTACCGGTCGGCCAAGGCCGAGGCTGACGAATTGCTCAAGCATCTGCAACTGGGCCACCCGGAGCAGAAATTCGCCGCGCACCAGGCCGACCTTGCCGACAAGGCGGCGGTCGATGCGCTGGCGCAGACGCTCGACAAGGAAGGTCCCTACACGGGTTTCGTGCATAACGCCGGCCAGTCCTACGACACGCTCGCCGTCATGCTCGACCAGGGCAAGGCCGAGGCCGCGATGCAGGTGAACTTCTGGTCGTTCACGCGCCTCGCCACCGTTTTGGTGCGGCAGATGATGCGCGCCAAGGACGGGCGCGTCGCCGTGATCGGCTCGATCACCGCCGAGCGCGGCAACCAGGGCAATGCCGCCTATGCGGCGTCGAAGGCCGCGCTGCTCGGCTATGTGCGCACGCTCGCGGTCGAGGTCGCGAGCCGCAACATCACGGTGAACTACATCGCGCCGGGCTTCATCGACACCGACATGATTTCCAAATACGCCAAGTTCCGCGAGCAGATGGAAAGCCAGATTCCGGCGAAGCGCTTCGCGACGCCGGACGATATCGCCGGCATCGTCGGCTTCCTGCTGTCGCCGCACGCCGCCTACATCACCGGCGCCTATCTGCCGGTCGACGGCGGCCTGACCGCGGCGATCGGCATCCACCGCTGATGCCGAGCCACCGCGCCCTGCCGGAGGCACGATGCGTGCACTGACCCTCGTCGCCGACCGCATGGTCGCGCTGCTCGACGTCCCCGATCCGCCCGCGCCCGGCGCCGGCGAGGTGCAGTTGCGCATCCGGGCGATCGGTCTCAATCATCTCGACGTGTGGGGCTGGCGCGGCATGGCGTTCGCCAAGCGCAAGCTGCCGCTGGTGGTCGGGGTCGAGGCTGCCGGCGAGATCGCGGCGGTCGGGCAAGGCGTCACTCATCTCAAGGCCGGCGACAAGGTGGTCGGCTACGGCGGGCTCACCTGCGGACACTGCAAGGCCTGCCGCGAAGGCCGCGACAATCTGTGCGAGAACGTCGCCGGCGTGATGGGCTTCCATGTCGACGGGTTCGCGCGCGACCTCGTCACCATGCCGGCGCGGCAGGTGATCCCGGTGCCGGACAGTGTGAGCTTCCGCGATGCCGCCTGCGCGCCGATCGCGTTCGGCACCGTGCAGCACATGCTGTTCGACAACGCCAAGCTCGAACGCGGCGAGACGATTTTGGTGCAGGCCGGCGGCTCGGGCATCGGGACGAGCGCGATCAGGATGGCCAAGCAGATCGGCGCCACCGTCATCACCACGGTCGGCGACGACGAGAAGGCCGCCAAGGCCAAGGCGCTCGGCGCCGACCACGTGATCAACTACCGCAAGGACCGCTTCGAGACGATCGTGCGCAAGCTCACGGCCAAGAAAGGCGTCGACGTCGCGTTCGAGCATGTCGGGCCCGACACCTTCAACGGCTCGCTGCTGTGCCTCAAGCGCGGCGGGCGGCTGGTCACCTGCGGCTCGACCTCGGGACAGTCGACGCAGATCAACCTGTTCCAGCTTTACCTGCAGCAGTACCGCATCTTCGGCTCGTTCGGCTGCACCATCCGCAACGTGCACGAGAGCCTCGCCAAGATGGCCGCAGGCCTCGCCCCGGTGATCGACACCGAAGTGCCGCTTGCCGAATTCGAGAGCGCGCTGGCGCGGATCGAAAGCCGGAACGTGTTCGGCAAGATCATCGTGACGTTCTGACGTGGGCGCGCGCCTCCGCCGCGGCCGTCTCAAGGCTTCTCTCGACAAGGGCGTGGGCTGGCTGACGGTCGCGCTGCTGCGCCTGCTGCGGCTGTTCGACCGCAGGCGCACGTCGAACGCCGTCGGCCGCATGATGCGCACGATCGGGCCGTGGTTTCCCGAGCACAGGATCGGCCGCGACAATCTCGTCGCGGCGTTCCCCGACAAGCCGCCGCAGGAGATCGACGCCATCCTGCGCGGCGCGTGGGAAAACCTCGGGCGGGTCGGGGCGGAATTCGCCCATCTCGACCGCATGACCCTGCTCGACGTCGAGCGCGGCGGGCCGGCCGACGTCAGCTACGACCGGATCACGCTCGAGCGCTTCCTCGCGCTGCGCGATGGCGGCAGGCCGACGCTGGTGTTCTCGGCCCATCTCGCCAACTGGGAAGTGCCGGCGCTCGCGCCGGCCTATTACAACGTGCGCTCCAACCTGCTGTACCGCCGCCCCAACATCGGCGGCGTCGCGGACGCGGTGCTGGCGATGCGCGCCGGCTGCATGGGCACCCTGATCCCGACCGGACTGGATGCGCCGGTGCGGCTGCTGCATGCGCTCGAACGCGGCGAGCATGCCGGGATGCTGGTCGACCAGCATTTCGTGAAGGGCGTCGACGTCGTGTTCTTCGGCCGCTGGGCGAAGGCGAACCCGCTGATCGCGCAGCTCGCGCGCCACTCGGGCGCGGCGATCCGCGGCGTGCGCGTCGTGCGCCAGCCCGACGGCAACACGTTCTGGGGCGAGCTGACCGACGAGGTCGCGCCGGCGCGCGACGCCGAAGGCAAGGTCGACATCCAGGGCACGATGCAGACCATCACCGCCATCGTGGAAGGCTGGATCCGCGAGCATCCGGAGCAATGGCTCTGGCAGCACCGGAGATGGCGGTAGCAATACCGGCCCTCATGATGAGGAGCGGTGCGCAGCACCGCGTCTCGAACCATGGCCACAGACACCGCGCCTGCCGCCATCCGTCGAGACGCGATCCTTCGGATCGCTCCTCAGGATGAGGACTTGCGCTGCCGCGCACCGCGCGGCTCACCCGCGCCGCGCCTTCTCGATGGCGGCGACGTCGATCTTCTTCATGGTCATCATCGCCTCGAAGGCGCGCTTGGCTTGATCGCCGCCGGCCGCCATCGCGTCGGTCAGCACCCGCGGCGTGATCTGCCACGACACGCCCCACTTGTCCTTGCACCAGCCGCACGCGCTCTCCTGCCCGCCATTGCCGACGATCGCGTTCCAGTAGCGGTCGGTCTCGGCCTGATCGTCGGTGGCGATCTGGAACGAAAAAGCTTCCGTGTGCTTGAACGCGGGGCCGCCGTTGAGGCCGACGCACGCCACGCCCGCAACCGTGAATTCGACCACCAGCACATCGCCCTTCTTGCCGGATGGGAAGTCGCCGGGCGCATGGTGGATGGCGCCCACCGCGCTGTCGGGAAAGGTCGCGGCATAAAACCGGGCAGCAGCCTCGGCATCCTTGTCGTACCAGACGCAAATCGTGTTCTTCGCCATGACGCATCCTTTCGGTTTGAAGCTTGCCTTGATCGCAGAAGGTCGGGACTACCTTCCGGTCTTGATCCTGGTCCACAGCCGGTTCATCAGGCGCTGCGTCTTCGGCTCGCGCGCCTGGATGGTGTAGAACGTCTTCATCGTCGCCTCGTCGGGATAGATGGTCTTGTCCTCGACGATCGCCTTGTCGATCAGCGCGCGGCTTGCGCCGTTGCCGCTCGCGTACGAGACGAGGTTCGAGTTCCGCGCCGCCACGTCGGGCCGCAGCAGATAGTCGATCAGCGCATGCGCTTCCGCGACGTTCCTCGCATCCTTCGGGATCGCGAGATTGTCGAACCACAGCTGCGCGCCCTCCTTCGGGATCGCGTAGACGATCTCGACGCCGTTCTTCGCCTCCGCGGCGCGCTTCTGCGCCTGCTTGATGTCGCCCGAATAGCCGAGCACGAGGCAGACCTCGCCCGAGGCGAGCGCATTGAGATACTCCGACGAATGGAATTTGCGCACGAACGGACGCACCTTGGTGATCAGCTCCGCCGCCTTCTCGAAGTCGCCCGCCTCCTTCGAATTCGGATCGAGCTTGAGATAGTCGAGCGCGGCGGCGAACACCTCGTCGGCGGCATCGATCACGTGCACGCCGCAATCCTTGAACCGCGCGATCATCTCCGGCTTGAACAGCACGTCCCAGCTGTCGATCGGCGCCTCGCCAAGAATCTCGCGGACCTTCTTGGCGTTGTAGCCGATCCCGGTCGTGCCCCACATGTAATTGACGGCGTACTGGTTGCCCGGATCGTAGGCGGCAAGCCGCGCCGCGATGTCGTCCCAGGCGTTCTTCAGGTTCGGCAGCTTGCTCTTGTCGAGCTTCTGGAACACGCCGGCCTTGATCTGGCGCGCGAGGAAATACGCGGTCGGCACGACTACGTCGTAGCCGGTGCGCCCGGCCAGCAGCTTCGTCTCCAGCATGTCGTTGGAGTTGAAGGTGTCGTATTTCACCTTGATGCCGGTCTCGCGGGTGAAATCCTCGAGCACCGCCGGGTCGATGTAGTCCGACCAGTTGTAGACGTTGACGACCCGCTCCCGCGCCGGCTGCGCGGTCGCCACGGCGGCAAGCCCGAGCAGGATCGCTGCCGCAACGTTAAGCGCTCCGCGCATGGACGGTTTTCCTGATGACGACTCGCCGAGCGACGCTAGCGGCGGTTCCGCGCAGCCGCAACACGGTGAACAAACGCTTTATTTGCAGGGCTTTCTGGAACCCCGCGGAACTTTTCGTGACAAAAAAAACACATCGCAGACTCAACGCGCGGCGGCGCGGGAACGCGCCGCATTTGAGCGGGTTCTTGCCGCAATTGGGACGCGAGGCAAAGCTAGTCAGCCGCCATCGAGACGTTCCAGCGGGGCGGGACAATTCAAGTGGAGAAGAAGATGCATAAGGGCACGATGCGTCGTGTGATGCTTGGTCTGGTGGGCGCGACAATGCTCAGCGGCGGCGCGGTGGCGGCAGATCTCAGCCGTCCCGTTTACAAGGCCCCGCCCGCGGGCGCGCTCCCGGTCGGGTATGACTGGACCGGACTCTATGTCGGCGGTCATATCGGCTACGGCTGGGCCGACAAGACGTGGAGCGACCTCGTCGGGTTCGGCACGGTCTCGCACAAGGCCGACGGATTCCTCGGCGGTGGCCAGGCGGGCTTCAATTTCCAGACCGGCATGTTCGTGTTCGGCGTGGAAGGCGACGTGTCGTGGGCCGACATCAAGGGCGGCAGCAACCTCGGGCCGGTGATCGGCGCGCCGCTCGGCGCGACCTTCAACACCACCGTCGACTGGACCGCGACCCTGACCGGCCGCGTCGGTCTCGCGTTCGACCGCTGGCTGGTCTACGGCAAGGGCGGTGTCGCCTGGGCGCACGACACCTACAACACCAACTTCTACACCTTCCCGGGCACGGTCGAGTTGAACGAGACCCGGGTCGGCTGGACCGTCGGCGCCGGCGTCGAATACGCCTTCGCGCAGAACTGGACCGGCAAGCTCGAGTACAACTACATGGACTTCGGCAGCAAGAACGTGTCGTTCGCGCCGTTCACCACGACCGCGATCGACCAGGAAGTCCACGCGGTCAAGCTCGGCATCAACTACAAATTCGGCGGCGGCCCGATCATGGCGCGCTACTGAGTTCCTGAAAGCGGCGAGTTGCAGAACCCCGGGGCAAAACCCCGGGGTTTTTGTTTGCGCACGAGGCCACTGCCGTTATCTTCCGCGCGGACAATCGGGGGAATTCATGAATCTCGTGCTTGGAATCTGCGCCGCCGTCGCGGCGCTGATCGGTCTCGGCCTGTTGTGGTGGCGCTCGCGCGTCGGGCGCGAGATCGCGCTGATGGCCTCGCTCGAGACGAGCGGCGCGGGCAGCATCGCGACAATCGCGCCGGGAACGGCGGTCGAGGTGAAGGGCACGCTGCGCGTGCGCGCGCCGCTGCAGGCCGAGTTCTCGGGCCAGCCTTGCGCCTACTACAAATGCGAGATCGAGCGCGAGGAGGTCTATTACGAGCGCGACTTCGAACGGCCGCGACGAGCGCAAGACACGCAGGACGACGGTCTATTCCAACATGAAATACGGTCAGTGCCTGATCGAGGATGCGAGCGGCAAGGCCGGGATCGATTTCGACGGCGCCGACGTCGAGGCGGTGAAGACGATCGACGAGCCGACGGCGCCCCCGGGCGCCGGTGGCGGCGGCGGTGCCGCGGCGGTGATCGGCGGCGTGCTGTCGGCGCTGTCCAATACCAATTCCAGTTACCGCCGCAGGGAGTACGCGCTCGCGCCGGACATTGCGGTCTATGTGCTCGGCGAGGTGCGCGAGGGTGGACTGATCGGCAAGCCGGCGAGCGGCTCGAAGAACAAGACCTTCGTGATCAGCCACAAATCCGAGGAGGAGCGCAGCAAGGCGCTCACCTCTACCACCCGCTGGCTGCTGGTGATCGGCGTCATCCTGCTGGTGCTGGCGGCGGTGCTGGCGGGGTTTGGCATCAAGGCCGGACCGTAGATCGTAGGGTGGGCAAAGCGCAGCGCCGTGATAGCGGCGTTGCGCGTGCCCACGTCCACGACACACCGTGCTGCGGTGGGCACGTCGCTACGCTCCTTTGCCCACCCTACGGACTACGGAATCCTGCGCTACGCCGCCTTCTTCAGCGCGCCGCCCAGCCGTTCCAGCGCTGCGTCGAGCGTTGCGTCGTGCTTGGCGAAGCAGAAGCGCACCACCGAGCGGATCGGATCGTTGGCGTAGAACGCCGAGACCGGGATCGCCGCGACCTTGTGTTCCAGCACGAGGCGCTTGCAGAACGTCTCGTCGTCCTCGTTCAGCCCGAGCGAGGCGAGATCGACATTGACGAAATAGGTCGCCTCCGCGTCGATCACCGGAAAGCCGAGCGAGCGCAGCCCTGAGGTGAAGCGGTCGCGACTGCGCTGCAGGCCGGCGCGCATGGTCGCGAAATAGTCGTCGGTCTTGCCGAGCCCGTAGGCGACCGCAGTCTGCAGGTTCGGCGGCGTCGTGAAGGTGATGTACTGGTGCGCCTTCGCGAGCACGCGCAGCACGTTCGGCGCCGCGCAGACGAATCCGACCTTCCAGCCGGTGAGCGAGAAGATCTTTCCCGCCGAGCCGATCTTGACGCAGCGCTCGCGCATGCCCGGCATCGCGATCAGCGGAACGTGGCGGCGCCCGTCGAACATGACGTGCTCCCAGACCTCGTCGCAGATCGCGACCGCGTCGAACTTTTCGCAGTAGCGCGCCAGCAGCTCGAGGTCCTCGCGCGGGAAGATGGTCGCGGACGGATTGAGCGGATTGTTGAACAGCACCACGCGCGTCTTCGGCGTGAAGGCGCGCGCCAGCATGCTCCTCGTCGAAGCGCCAATGCGGCGGCTCGAGCCGCACAAACCGCGGGACGCCCCCTGCCCGCTGCACCAGCGGCAGGTAGGCATCGTAAAGCGGCTGGAACAGCACGACCTCGTCGCCCGGCTCGATCAGCGCCATCAGCGCGCCGGCGATCGCCTCGGTCGCGCCCGATGTGATCATGATCTCGCTGTCGGGATCGAAGTCGAGGTTCTGCCAGTGGCGGTAGTGCGCCGACACCGCCTTGCGCAGCTCGGGCAGGCCCATCATCGGCGGATACTGGTTCCAGCCGTTGACCACCGCGTCCGCAGCCTTCGCCAGCACGTCGGCGGGAAACGGGCCGTCGGGGAATCCCTGGCCCAGGTTGACGGCGTCCTGCTCGCGCGCGAGGCGCGACATCACCTCGAACACCGAGACCGGCAGATTGGCGAAAACGGGATTCATCGGCTGTGCGTGACGCTCACGTCTCGGTCGGCAGGCCGGCTTCTTTCCAGCCCTTGATGCCGCCGGCGAGGTGATGGTTGTAGGGCAGCCCCGCGTCCTGCGCGATCAGCGAGGCGGTCACCGAGCGGTTGCCCGAGCGGCATGCGAACACGACCTGCTTGCCGGCCGGATCCGGGAGCGCGGCCGGATCGAACTCCGACATCGGCATGTAGACGGCGTCCGGATAGCGCTCGACATCGGTTTCATTCGGCTCGCGCACGTCGACGAGCAATATTTTTCCCTCCGCGAGGCCTTTCGCGACGTCTTCCGGATAGAGGTCGTGCACGTCTTCGCGGCTCAAGCGGCCATGGCGTTTTCTCCGTGACCGAACTGTCATATCGCCTGCGCGCGCAATCCGCAATCACACCGCCACCTGGGTGCCGACCTCGACCACGCGCCCGGTCGGAATCTGGAAGAAGTCGGTCGCGTCGTTGGCCGACCGCGCGAGCCCGATGAACAGCCGGTCCTGCCATGCCGGCATGCCGGATTGCGCCGAGGCCTTCAGCGAGCGGCGCGAGAGGAAGAACGACGTCGACATGATGTCGAACGTGAGCCCCTGCTTGCGCGCGACCGCGAGCGCCTTCGGCACGTTCGGGTCCTCCATGAAGCCGAAGCGGATCGCGACGCGGGTGAAGCGGTCGGAGATCGGCGTGATCTCGATGCGCTCGTCGTCGTCGGTGCGCGGCGTATCGGTGGTCACGATGGTGAGGATGATGTTGTGCTCGTGCAGCACCTTGTTGTGCTTGAAATTGTGCAGCAGCGAGGCCGGCGCGAAATCCGGATCGCTGGTGAGGAACACCGCCGTGCCCGGCACGACGTGCGGCGGCTTCTTTTCCAGGTTGCGGATCAGCGCATCGATCGGCACTTCGACGCGGCGGGTCTTCTGCACCAGGATGCGGCTGCCGCGCTGCCAGGTCAGGATCAGCAGCACCATGAAGCAGCCGAACAGCACCGGCAGCCACGCGCCCTCGAGCAGCTTGAGCAGGTTCGCGCTGAGGAAGACCGCGTCGATGAACACCAGCGGGAAAACCAGCAGCGCGGCGCTCCACCATTTCCACTTCCACAGCTTCCACACCACGATGAAGCCGATCACGCCGTCCACCACCATCGTGGTGGTCACCGCGATGCCGTAGGCGTGCGCGAGCTTGCTCGAGGTCTGGAACATGAAGACCAGCAGCAGCACGCCGACGAGCAGCAGGGCGTTGACGCGCGGAATGTAGATCTGGCCGAAATGCGCCGCCGAGGTGTGCAGGATCGCAAGCCGCGGCAGCAGGCCGAGCTGGATCGCCTGATAGGTGAGCGAATAGGCGCCGGTGATGACCGCCTGGCTGGCGATCACGGTGGCGCAGGTCGCCAGGATCACCATCGGCAGCAGCAGCATCTCCGGCACCAGCCGGTAGAACGGATGCGAGATGGCTTCCGGGTGCGCGAGCAGCAGCGCGCCCTGCCCGAAATAGTTGATCACCAGCGCGGGCAGCACGAGACAGAACCAGGCGGTCTGGATCGGCTTGCGGCCGAAGTGGCCCAGATCGGCGTAGAGCGCCTCGCCGCCGGTCACCGCGAGGAACACCGCGCCGAGCGTGACCAGACCGATGAAGCCGTGCCCGGCGAGGAACGTCACCGCGTAATACGGATTGATCGCGAGGAAGACGCCGGGATCGTCGCTGATGTGCAACAGCCCTGCCGCCGCCACGGCGATGAACCAGATCACCATCACGGGCCCGAAGAACGCCGCGACGTTGGCGGTGCCGCGGCGCTGCAGCGGCGAACAGCCCGACCAGGATCACGACCGTGATCGGCACGACGAAGTGCTCGGAGCCGGGCGAGACCAGCTTCAAGCCCTTCGACCGCGGAGAGCACCGAGATCGCCGGCGTGATCACGCTGTCGCCGAGAAACATCGCGGCGCCGACGATGCCGAGCATCATCACGAACGGCGCGCGCTTGCCGATCGCGCGGAAGGCGAGCGCCATCAGGGCGAGCGTGCCGCCCTCGCCGTTGTTGTCGGCGCGCAGCAGGATCAGCACGTATTTGACGGTCACCACCAGGATCAGCGCCCAGAGGATCATCGAGAGCACGCCGAGCACGATCTCGCGCGTGATCGGGCCCGATGCGGCGGCCGCGGTCGCGGCCTCGCGGAAGGCGTAGAGCGGGCTCGTGCCGATGTCGCCATAGACGATGCCGACGCTGCCGAGCGTCAGCGCCCAGAAGCTCGTCGGCGCGTGATCCGCCTCCGGGACGGGCGGACTGCACGGTATCGCTGGGGGCTTCGTTCATGGGGCGCGGCGAAGGCCAGCCTGTGCTGGTGAAGGTGCGCCGCTTATACCACCCTGCCCGCGGACGCAAACATGGGGGAACCCACAAGCCCGAGCGCGCCGCGCAACATGGCGGCATTCGGCCGCAGCAGGCATCCGGCGCCTGGCAAAGAACTGGGTCCCCGCTTCCGCGGGGACGCGCGCAGGTCAAGGATCAAGTCTACGGCTTGAAGCCGATCGGCAGCGGCGGCGCCTCGCGCAGCAGCGTGATGGTGACGCGGCGGTTCGCCGCGATGTGCGGATCGTCGGGGAACAGCGGCTGGCTGTCGGCCTTGCCGGCCACCATCGAGACATGGGAGCCCGGCAGGCCCTCGTCCTCGAGGATCTGGCGCACCGCGTTGGCGCGGTCGGCGGAAAGTTCCCACGGCCCGTAGCCGCGGCCGCGGCGGCGTGCGGCTCGCCGCGGTGTGCCCGGTGATCGACACGCGGTTCGGCAGCGCCTTCAGCGGCACCGCGAGCTTCTGCACGATGCGGCGCGTGCGGTCGTACGGGTCCTTGGCGCCGTCGGGAAACATCGAGCGGCCTTCCTGATCGACCAGCTCGATGTTGAGGCCGGCTGCGGTCTCCTCGACCATGATGTGCTTCGACATCTCGGAGATTTCCGGCATGTCCTGCATCGCCTGGCGCAGCGAGGCGGCGGCGAGCGCGAAGGCCCGGTCTTCCTTCAGCTTCGCGCCCTCGGGCTGGCGCTGCAGATCGTTCGGGCCGGGCGTGTTGGAGGCATCCTCGGGATCGATCTTGCGCGACGTTCTTCAGCGCGGGCCGCGTCGGCGAGCCGTCCTGCTCGACGATGCCGTTGTAGCGCACCTGCTGCACGCCGAAGGCCTCGCGCATCGAGCCCGCGACGATCTGCATCTTCGCCTTGTCCTGGGTGGAGAACGCGACGAGCATCACGAAGAAGCTCATCATCAGCGCCATGAGGTCGGCGAAGGTCACGAACCAGCCGTGACCTCCTCCGTGGCCGCCTCGCTTCTTCGCCATGACGCTCACGCCTTCAGGGCACGTCGTCAAGCCGGCGCCAGTTCGGCTTCGTGGTCGCGGTGCTTCTCGGGCAGATAGGCGAGCAGCATTTCGCGCACGAGCGTCGGGCTCTTGGAGTCGCGGATCATCAGGATGCCGTCGATGATCAGCGTGCGATTGATCTCCTCGGTGACCAGCTTCACGTGCAGCTTGTCGGCGATCGGCAGGCAGAACAGGTTGGCGACCAGCGCGCCGTACAGCGTCGCGAGCAGCGCGACCGCCATCAGCGGGCCGAGCTTGGACGGATCGGTCATGTTGGCGAACATCTGCACCATGCCGATCAGCGTGCCGATCATGCCGAAGGCCGGCGCGCAGTCGCCGATGGCGCGATAGATCTTCTGCCCTTCGTCGAGGTGGGTGAGGAAGTTGTCGCGGTCGCGCTCGAGATTGTCGCGGATGAAGTCGGCGTCGTAGCCGTCGGCGACGAAGCGGATGCCCTTGGCGAGGAACGGATCGTCCGGGCGTGACCTTTTCCAGGCCGACCGGACCCGGACTTGCGCGCGATCTCGGCGATGCCGGCGATCTCGTCGACCAGTTCGCGCGGCGTCGTGTTGCTCATCGTGAAGGCGAACTTCGCGCCGAGCGGCAGGCCATGCATCATCGCGTTGAGCGGAAAGCGGATCAGGGTCGCGGCGAACGAGCCGCCGAAAATGATGATGATGGCGTGGATGTCGTAGAACATCCGCAGATCGCCACCCATCAGGATCAAGGTGACGATAACGGCGGCGCCTGCGGCCAATCCCAGGCCGGTTGCGATATCCATTGACGACCCCAAAGACGACACGACGCGGACCCGCGCGATCCCCCACCGGCGAGAGGAACAAAACCGTAGCGCGCGGGGTGTTAAGGGTGCGTGAAGGATAAAGGCGCCGGCGCGCCTGTTGCCGGGCAAAAGCGGCCGGTTTGCGCGTTACGCGTTGATCATGTCGCGGATGCGCGCCGCCAGTGCGTCGATCGCGAACGGTTTCGTGACCATTTCCATGCCGGGCGCGAGGAAGCCGTTCGCCATCGCGGCATTCTCGGCGTAGCCGGTTATGAACAGAACCTTAAGATCGGGGCGGTGCTCGCGCGCCGCATCCGCGACCTGGCGGCCGTTCATGCCCGGGCAGCCCGACATCGGTGATCAGCAGATCGATGCGCTCGCCCGAGCGCAGCATCTGCAGGCTTGCCGGACCGTCGGCCGCCTCGAGCGCGCGATAGCCGAGGTCGTTCAGCACGTCGACGACCAGCTCGCGCACCGAGGTCTCGTCCTCGACCACCAGCACGGTCTCGCCCGAGCCGCGCCTTCGGGCTGCGCCGCCTCGGTGACGGTGCCGGGCGCCTCCGTTGCGGCGCGCGCCGTGGCGCGGCAGATAGAGTTTGACCGTCGTGCCCTGCCCCTGCTCGGAATAGATGCGCGCATGCCCTTCGGACTGGCGCGCGAAGCCGTAGACCATCGAGAGGCCGAGGCCGGTGCCCTGCCCGATCGGCTTGGTGGTGAAGAACGGATCGAACGCGCGCGCCTGCACGGCCGGCGACATGCCGACGCCGGTGTCGCTGACCGAGAGCGCGACGTACTGGCCCGGCTCGACGTCGCGCAGGTCCGCCGCATAGCGCGGATCGAGATACGCGTTCGCGGTTTCGATGGTCAGCACGCCGCCGTCCGGCATCGCGTCGCGCGCATTGATCGCGAGATTGAGCAGCGCGCTCTCGAGCTGGTGCGGATCGCAGAACGTGCCCCACAGGCCGCCGCCGGCGACGATCTCGAGCCTGATCTGCTCGCCGATCGAGCGCCGCAGCAGCTCCTCCATCGAGACGACGAGCTGGTTGACGTTGACCGGCTTGGGATCGAGCGGCTGGCGCCGCGCGAAGGCGAGCAGGCGATGGGTGAGCGACGCGGCGCGGTTCGCCGAGGCCTTGGCGAGCGTCACGTAGCGCTCGATCTCGCCGTAGCGCCCCTGCGCGACGCGCTTCTGCATCAGATCAAGCGATCCGATAATGCCGGTCAGCAGATTGTTGAAATCGTGCGCGATTCCGCCGGTGAGCTGGCCGACCGCTTCCATCTTCTGCGACTGGCGCAATTGCTCCTCGGTGCGGCGCAGCGCCTCCGCCGCTTCGCGCTCGGCGGTGACGTCGCGGCCGGTCGCGTAGATCAGGCCGTCCTCGGCGGTCGAGGACCACGACAGCCAGCGGTACGAGCCGTCCTTGTGGCGATAGCGGTTCTGGAAGCGCTCGGTCGGCCCGCCCTGCACCAGCTGCTGGCGGTGCGCCATGCGTGGTGTGCGCAGTCGTCCGGATGCCACAGCGAGGCGATCGGCATCGCGAGCAGCTCGTTCTGGCTCCAGCCGAGGATCGCGGTCGCGGCCGGATTGATGCTGACCCAGTAGCCCTCGAAATTCGCGACGCCGATCAGGTCGTCCGACACGTTCCAGAGCCGGTCGCGCTCGCGCGTGCGCTTCTCGACCTCCTGCTCCAGGTTCTCGTTGAGGATCTGCAGCGCCTGCTCGACGCGCTTGCGTTCGGTGATGTCGATATGCGCGCCGACGAGGCGCAGCGGCTTGCCGTCGGGGTCGCGCTCGATTTCGGATTTGACCTGGATCCAGCGCACCTGTCCGTCGCTCGGGCGGACGATGCGGTATTCGGCGCGGTACTCGCGCGCCGTGCCGTGCACCGCCTCGATGAACTGCCGCTCCGCCCGCTCGCGATCCTCCGGGTGGATGCGGCGTACCCAGTCCTCGTGCGTCTCGTTGACCGCCTCGGGCGGCAGCCCATGGATGATCAGGTATTCGGGCGAGCGGCGATTGCGGAAACCATTGGTGAGGAACACCTCGACGCCGCCGACCTGCCCGATCTCCTGCACGCGCGCGAGCTCGGCCTCGCGTTCGCGCAGCGCACGTTCGGCCCAGACGCGCTTGGTGGTCTCGACCGCGGTCATCAGCACGCCGCCGACGCCGGAGGGCACGGTGTCGTCCGGCACCGGGCTGTAGCTCAGCGTGAAGAAGGTATCCTCCGGTTCGCCGCCATGGCGCGTGATGCGCAGCGCGAGGTCTTCGGCGAAGAACGCGCCGCGCTCGCCCGCCAGCAGCGCGCGATGCAGCGGCGCGAACTGCTGCTGCAGTTCCGGCCAGGCGTCGCGGAACGGAACGCCCAGCGCGCGCGGATGCTTGTCGCCGAGCATCGGCAGGTAGCCGTCGTTGTAGATCAGGACGAAGTCCGCGCCCCAGCGCACCGCCATCGGGAATTGCGAGGCGAGGATCGTATCGACGATCAGCCCGAGGCTCGGCGACCAGCTGTCGCGCGGGCCGAGCGGCCGTGCGCGACCAATCATAGGCGGCGACCCGCGCGGCCATTTCGCCACGCAGGGCCCGGTCAGTATCCCCGGCGCCGCTCACAACCGACATTCAGCCTGCTAACGTACTGTCCCTGCGGATAAATTACCGTCAAACGCATCCGTGCCAAGGACCAGAACGCCGCATCGGGCGGTTTGGTTCCCGGTCCCCGATGCGTCAGCGGGCATCACATGACGTCCATCTTGTAGCGAATCTCCAGCGCCTCGCTGGGCAATGGCGGCCGTGGCGGCTTGTCCGCCTCCTCGACCTGGTCGGCCCCGTGCCATTCGGAATAGGCCTTGGCGTAGCCCAGCGGCGGACGCGGCGGCAGCAGTTTCAGCACGAACGCGTGCGTCGCGCCGTCGCCGATCCGCAGCCGGATGACCCGCCGTTGCGCGGTCTTGTGGGACTCGAAATTGCCCTGGATCACCACGCGGTCGCCGACGCGCTCGACGTGAACATCGTGGCCGGGGAAGGACTGTTTTCGCGTTTCCTTCTCGGTGCGGAATTCCTGCACCACCGCGTTCTGCGCGGGCGCCGGCGCTCCGGGCGGAAGCCTGACCTGGTAGATCAGCCATGCGGAGCGGCCGTCAGGTTTCAGGTCGTCCTCGGCGGGGCGCTCGCGCAACTGCGTCGATATGGCAACGCCCAGCACGAGAACGAGCCCCGCGATCCACGCCGCGCCAGCGGACAGGTTGAGCTTGCGCGGATGGCCGGCGAAGGCCTGCTGCAGCACCCGGCCGAGCAGTCCGCCCGCGATGGCGCCGAGCGTGACGCCGGTGAGCAGCAGACCCACGGCGGTGCCGATGTCGCCGCGCGGACCGGTGCCGACGGCGCTGGCGATGCCGGTCAGGCCGATGCCGCCGAACAGCGCGCCGACCAGGATCCACGAGATGATGAGGACAATGTTCGTCACGCCGCGAGCGTAGCCCGGATTGCGCGCCGGCGACATCCGGGGCGCGCGCACGGTCGGTCAGTGAGCGATCCGGGGCTCGCGCCGCCGCTACGCCGTCTGATGCCGCTTGAGGAAGGTGCGCGCGCGGTTGATGGTGCGCGCCTTCAGCTCCGGCGGCTCCTTCCAGGGGAACACGGTGATCTCGGCGTTCGGGCAGAGCGAGGCGACGTCGATCGAGGTCTGCAGCGGGTGCGCCGCGACGTCGTCGGGCAGCACGATCAGCGGCGTCCGGCACGCCGTCGCGAAATCCCGCGGCACGCTGTACACGAAGTCGGGCTGCACGCGATAAAGATTGTGCAGGTATTTATCGGTGGTCTCGGTCGACACGTCGGGTCGGCGCGCGCGCAGCTCCTTGGCCCAGACGTCACGGCCGGCGTTGTACATGAAGTCCGGCTGGTCGGGCTTGTGTCCGACCGGCTGGCTCAGGACCGCGGCGACGACGCGCTGCGCGGCGCGCTGCATCAGCTTCATCGCGAACGGGCCGCCGATGCAGTTGCCGAAGAAGAAGAACCTGTCGATGCCGAGATGGTCCATTACGCCGAGCTGGTCGTCGGCGAACGCGCTCCACGGATCGTCGACCGGGACCGGGCCGGTGGACTCGCCGCCGGTGGCATTGCGCTGGTCCATGGTGATCACGCGGAAGTCGTTCTTGAACTCCTCCGGGATGTTGATCACCGCGCGCGACCACACCGCGATGCACGAGTTCAATCCGCCGCCCGGCGTCGCCAGCAGCGGGAAGCCCGCGCCGATTTCGGCGTAGCGGATGCGGACATTGCCCTTGTCGTAAAATCCGGCCTTGGCGCCCGCCGGCATGCCCGGCAAAGCGGCTGCCTGCGGCGCCTGCGCGAACACCCGCGGCGCGGTGGTTGCCGCCGCGGCGGCGACGCCGGTTGTCAGAACGGTGCGTCGGCTCGAGTTGATCATCGGGTGCCTCCCCCTGGTGCGGCGCTTGTGTCCGGCGTGCGCTCGGCGCTTGAACCGCCGCGACCGTTTCGGGATTTTGACGCGCTGCCGGCTTGTACCACAGGTGGAGCCGGCGGAACGCGATCAACCCGTGCGGACAGGTACCGCCCTCACCGCAACCCTGCGCACTTCTGCGAACACCACCAGCCGACGCCTCTGACGCTCCCGATCTTCTGATTGCCTTTCAGGCACGCTTCGTAGCTGCTCCAGTTTCCGCACGCCTTCTTTTTCGGCGCGGGTGCCGCCGTCGCGCTGCCGGCACCGACAATGAATGCGACAAGCGCGGCCGCGCATGTTGCCCGCATGGAGACCTCCAATTCAATGGACCGACGAGACGCAGTATGCAGCCCGGATTGAGCACAGCGAAATCCGGGTCAGGTCATCGCGCAAGATGTCCCGGATTTCGCTTGCGCTCAATCCGGGGTACGCCGCTGCCAGGGCCGGGAATGTCGCGCGGTCTCAGGCCGCGAGCCGCTGCTGATTCATGCGGACGGTAACGATCGCTCCTTCGGGAGACCACGCGCGATCGATCGAACCGCCGAGGTGGCTGGCCAGGACCCTCGCCACCATCTTTGAGCCGAATCCTCCCTCGCCGGTGGGAGCCTGCACCGGCGGTCCGCCGCGTTCGGTCCACACCATCACGATGTCGTCGTCCGACGCCGCACATGACACGTCGAGCGTGCCGGTGGCGGACGACAGCGCACCGTACTTGAGCGAATTGGTGGCGAGTTCGTGCAGGACGAGAGCGAGCGTGTTGGCGGTCGTCTCGCCGACTCCCATGCGAGGAACGGAGACGCGCACGCGCCCGCTGAAGGCTCCCATGTCGTCGTAAGGCGCGAGCAGCACGGCGATCAGGTCTCCGAGCAGCGCGGCCTTGCCCTGCTGTCCGGGGAGCGGCCGCACGAGGTCGTGGGCGCGGCCAAGAGCGGTCAGGCGCTGTATCAGTTCCCGCGCCATGTCCTCGGTCGTCTTGGTCGAGCGCGAGGTGATGGACGTGAGGCCGGACGCAATCGCCAGAAGGTTCTTCACCCGATGGCTCATCTCGCCCGCGAGCAGTTCGTGGCCTTCCTCCGCCTGCTTGCGCCCGGTCACGTCGATGAAGATGCCGAACATGACGCGGCCCACCATGCCGACGTCCTCGCCCTGCCCGCGCGCCGAGATCCAGCGCACCGTATCCCCGACCATGATGCGGAAGTCGATCTCGTAGGCACCGGAGATCGCGCGGGTCGCGGCGAATGCGGCGCGTACCCGGTCGCGATCCGCCGGATGGATATGCGAAGACAAATCGTCGAACGTGACGAACTCGCTGATCGGGACGCCCCACAGGCGGTAGCCCGGCTCGTCCATCGTCAGCTTGTCGTTATCGACATTCCACGACCAAAGCGCGACGCCGGCCGCGTCGATGGCAAGGCGCAAGTTCGCCTCGCCCCATACGGGTGGCTTGGTATGTTCATCCGACAACGTGGTGGTCCAACGGAGAGTCGGCAAGTTCCGCCTCATCCGTTCCCCACTCTATCGCAATGCACCGTCATCGTGTGGTTTGTTTTCGGCAGAGTGCAAAGACGCGCAGGCGTTGCGGCCCGCGCGTCTGCGAAGTTCCGTTACGATCAGCTGCGCCCACTGCACGAGGCGTAGCGGCCGTAGCCTTCGTCGGTCCAGCACTGGTTCGGTCCCGACCAGATCGGACCTTGCGGCGCGGGCGTCAGCACATGGCTGTATCCCATCCGGGCGTGCTGGCGGTGGCGGGTGCCCGCATCCGCGGCGGTGACGGACGCAGCAAGGCTGACGGCAACTGAAGCGAGGGCAAGAAAGCGGGTCATGCGTATCCTCATTACCTGATGATGACAGGTGTACGCACAGCCGGGCCATTCGTTGCGCCGCGGCGCACTACGTTTTGGCAAGCACGTCTTTTGATGTGTCGCGCCTGACCGGATTTCAGCGACCTGTCGACCGCCGCGCCGCAGCGCCGGAACCGGGGGATGTCTGACGGAACGCGAGCCCGGAACGCCGCGAGCCACAGGACGTATCGCGGAGGGAGCGCAGCAATTCATTTGCCGTCGCGATAGCGCAACGCCTCCACCAGCAATGCGAATGCCGGCGTCGCCTGGCGGCGGCTCGGGTAGTAGAGGTGATAGCCGGAGAACGGCTGGACACCAGTCGTCGAGAACGCGGACGAGCCGTCCCTGGGCAAGGTGATGCTGCACCTGATCCTCCGGCAGATAGGCGAGCCCGAAGCCGGCCAGCACCGCGTCGCGTCGCAGGGCGATGTTGTTGAACACCAGCGGTCCTTCGACCCGGACATTCAGTTCGCGTCCGCGCTTCTCGAACCTCCAGACCGAAAGGCCGCCACGGGTCGGCAGCCGCATGTTGATGCAGTCGTGGGCGGTGAGGTCCTGCGGCGTCTTCGGCTTGGGACGGCTGGCGAAATAGGAGGGCGCGCCGACAACCGCCATGCGCAGGTCGCGGCCGATGCGCACCGCGATCATGTCCTTGGCCACCTGCTCGCCCAGTCGAATGCCCGCGTCGTAGCGCTCCGCAACGATGTCGGTGAGGCCGTAGTCGACGATGATCTCGACATGGATGTCGGGATAGGCCGCGCAGCAGCTTCGCCACGGCGGGCCACAGGATCGCCTCCGCCGCGTGCTCGCTGGTCGTGATGCGGATGGTCCCGGCCGGCTTCTCGCGCAAGTTCGCTCAAGGAGGCGAGCTCGGCATCGATCTCGTCAAGGCGCGGGCCGATGGAATGAAGCAGGCGTTCGCCGGCCTGGGTCGGCGCGACGCTGCGGGTCGTGCGCGTCAGCAGCCGAATGCCGAGCCGCTCTTCCAGTCCGCGCATCGTATGACTGAGCGCCGAGGTCGAAACGCCGAAGCTTCGCCGCCGCCTTGGTGAAGCTGCGCTCGCGCGCCACTGCGACGAAGGCCGCAGATCGTTGAGGTTTTCCCGCGCCATTTATGAATCCTGCTCAACACTTCATGCACAATTGAATAGCTAGTCGCAAGAGTGCGGGCCGCTACATTGACCCGCAGAGACGAGCGAGATTGCCATGGTCGAACGACCTGCAGCGAACCATCCGTGTGTCGGCCGGCGAGAATTGCTCGGCACCATTGCGTCGCATGGCGGTCGCGGCCGGCACTTCGGACGCAGCCGGCCAGTCGCGCGTGCGGCGCAATCACAGGACTCCAGGGTTCTTGTCGCGCTACTTCACGCGCACCGGAAATACGCGCGTGATTGCGCGTCAGATACGGCGCGCGCTGCGCGCCGACCTCTTCGAGATCGAGCCCGACGATCCGTATCCCGAAGACTACGAGGAGACCGTCAGCCAGGCGGTGCGCGAACGCGACAGCGGCTATCGCCCGCGGCTCAAGACGAACGTGCCGGATATCACGGCCTACGAGGTCGTGTTCCTCGGCTTTCCCATCTGGGGCGAGACCGCGCCTGCCGGTGATCCGCTCTTTTCTGTCGCAGCACGATCTTTCCGGAAAGACGCTCGTGCCGTTCATCACGCATGGCGGATATGGCCAGGGCCGCAGCATGACCGTCGTCAGAGAGCATGCGCCCGCGCGCCCGGGTTCTCAATCCATTCGTGATGGAAGCCGATCAGGAGAGGCGAACGCTCACGCAAGTCTCGCGATGGTTGGGCGGCGTCAACATTCGCACCTAGCGCGATCACGCACGATTCATCACCGACATACCAACTGGAGACGCTGCATGGCACGCAAGCACCGGAAAATGGCGAGCGCGTTGCTCCTCGCGGCGGCCGGCATCACGGCTTCGTCGAGCGCAATGGCGAACGAAGCGGCGAAGCCTGCGCCGCTGGTGATCCAGGATCAGGGCAGCTTCGCGGTCGGCGGCACGATGACGCAAAGCCCCGGCACCTTCGATCCGCTACAAGCCGACGGCGCCCGCAGGCCAGACGTTCCGCGGCGATCACGCCTACGCCTTCTACCAAGTGCCGGTGAACGCGCGGAAGCTGCCGCTCGTGCTGTGGCACGGCGCCGGGCAGTTCTCGAAGACATGGGAGACGACGGCGGACGGGCGCGAAGGCTACCAGACGATCTTTCTGCGGCGCGGCTTTGGCGTCTACACGATCGACCAGCCGCGGCGCGGCAATGCCGGCCGCAGCATGGTCCAGAGCACGATCACGCCGACGCCGGACGAGCAATTGTGGTTCGGCATGTTCCGCATCGGCCTGTGGCCGAACTACTTCCCGGGCGTGCAGTTCGCGAAGGACCCCGAGACGCTCAATCAATACTTCCGCTCGATGACGCCCAACACCGGGCCGTTCGACGTCCCGGTCATCACGAACGCGGTCTCCGCGCTGTTCGACAAGATCGGGCCGGGAATTCTCGTGACGCATTCGCAGAGCGGCGGGCCCGGGCTGGGTCACCGCGATGAAGAACCGCGAACGTGCGGGCGGTCGTCGCCTACGAGCCCGGCAGCGGCTTTATCTTCCCCGAAGGCGAGATGCCCGCGCCGATGCCGAGCGCAATGGGCCCGCTTGAAGGCGTTGCGGTGCCGCTCGCGGACTTCAGCAAGCTCACGAAGATTCCGATCGTCATCTACTACGGCGACAACATCCCCGAGCAGCCGACCGCAAGCCCGACGGAAGACAACTGGCGCGTCCGCCTCGCGATGGCGCGGCTGTGGCGCGATGCCGTCAACCGGCATGGCGGCGACGTCACGCTCGTTCATCTTCCCGAGATCGGCATCCGCGGCAACACGCACTTTCCGTTCTCCGATCTGAACAACGTGCAGATCGCGGACCTCATGTCGGAGTTTCTGAAGAAGAAGGGGCTGGACTGAGCCCGCTCCGCGTCAACACGCAACCGCATCACAGTCTTCGACTTCACGCAGGAGAAAACAAATGACCAGGCTCTTCGCGCATTGCGCTGCAACTATCGTGCTGTGCATGGCTGGCGCATCCGCGCCGGCCTTCGCACAGGGCTCGCCGCCGGCACCGGCTGCTGCGCCATCGGCGACACCGCAGCCGAGCCGCGCTCAGCAACTGATGGGCGATATCGCGCCGAAACTGGCGGACCTCACCGACTCCGTCCTGTTCGGTGACGTCTGGGCGCGCCCGCAACTGTCGAGGCGGGATCGCAGTCTGGTGACCGTCAGCGCGCTCATCGCGATGAATCGCCCGGACCAGCTTCGGTCACACCTCGCGCTGGCGCGTCAGAACGGCCTGACGGAAGAAGAACTCGTCGAGGCGATCACGCATCTGGCGTTCTATTCGGGCTGGCCCAACGCGGTCGCCGCGGTCGGCGGTCGCCCGCGACGTGTTCAAGAAGAACTGACCGCGTCGCCGACATGATCACACGCAGAAACATGCTTGCCGCGACGGGCGGCCTCTCCGCGATCGCCTCCGCGACGCTCGCGGGCGGCGCCAACGCGCAAACGCCAACCCAGCAAGGAAGCAGCGCCATGAAGATCACACGCGGCAACTCGCAGGCCTCCCGCAAGGGGCCGGCCGAATACTTCACCGGCATCGTGCGGGTCGATGCTCCCTTTTCGGCGCCGGCCCCGGCGCGGGTCAGCGGCGGAACGGTCACGTTCGAGCCCGGCGCGCGCACCGCCTGGCACACGCATCCGCTCGGCCAGACCATCATCATCACGGCGGGCTGCGGCTGGGTGCAGGTCGAAGGCGGCCCGAAGGAAGAGGTGCGTCCGGGCGACATCGTCTGGTTTCCGCCGGGCGCGAGGCACTGGCATGGCGCGACCGCCACCATCGGCATGTCGCATATCGCGATCTCCGAAGCGCTCGACGGCAAGACCGTGGACTGGATGGAGAAGGTTTCCGACGCGGACTACGGGAGATAGATTGCGACCGCCCGGATACCCAGATTCATTCGCTCGATCGAGCTGCAATTTGGCCTTGCCGCCGGCAGCGTGATCGACCTCCGCCTGTGAATGCTGAAATAACGCGTTTTGAGTTAAACGGAACTTCAGTTTTATTTTCCTGCCCCTCAGAAGAGGGGCCGGGATGGCACGCACCTTCGCCTCCAAGCGCCATGCCGCGCTTGTTGGCTTTCTCCGGAAGAAGCGCAAGGACGCCGGTCTGACGCAGGTACAGGTTGCCGAGCGGCTTGACCGCTATCAGTCGTTCGTCACCGACTACGAGCGCGGGCAGAAGCGGATCGACGCAGTCGAACTGGTCCAGATCGCCGAGGCCATCGGTTTCGATCCTATAGAGGCCATCCGGCTCATCAAACGCACCCGGTAGCTTTGCAAAATATCGGAAATTGAGTTATCTCTGGCTCTCGCGGTTCGGGTGCCATGAACGATACGTCGTCGGTTGAAGACCTGGTCCGGCGCGCGGCCGAGGACGAGCGCAGGCGCGGTCCCGCCGCCCTTTCGTTCGCGCCGGTCTACTCATTCACGGCAGCCGTCATCGAGATGGCGCGTGGTCAGGAGAGGCAGGCCATCCTCGAGGAATTTCAGCGCGAGCAGCCTGTGCGAAACAGTGCGGAATGGGGCAAGGGATATGACGCCGCCTTCACCGCATTGATGCGCGTGCTTGTCCGGCGCTCGATGGTGTAGCGATCGCCGCAGCGGGCGGTGAGTTTGGACCGGCCGAATAAGGGCGGGCTCAGATCAATTGCGCAGGTAGCCCGGATTTCGCTCGCGCCCAATCCGGGGCACGCTTGCTGCTGGTCGTAAGCGTCATCCTCGTTAACCTTTCAACGGCTCACCCGTGTACGATACCGCCCGCCGAATCGGTGCACGGAGCTTGCGTGAACGAGACAGCGCCCATTCCAACCGATGCTGCCGGCGCCGTGCCCGCCGAGCGCGATATCTTGTTTATCAGCAAGAGCACTCCCGGCGACGATGAGTTTACTCTCTGGCTGGCTCCAAAACTGGAAGAAGCTGGCTACAAGGTCTTCGCCGATGTGCTCACGCTGGAACCAGGCGAGCGTTGGCGAAAATCCCTGACGAATACGCTCTACACGCGCGCGACGAAAATGCTGCTGTGTTGCCGGGACCACACCTTGGCGAGCGAAAGCGTCCAGGAGGAGATCGGAATCGCGCTCGACCTCGCCAAGAATCTTCCCGATCCGAAATTCATCATTCCGCTGCGGCTTGAGCCGTACAAAAAGTTATTTGGTATTGGCGAGATCCAATACATCGACTTTGTACGCGGCTGGGCCGACGGCCTCGGCAAGCTGCTGGACGCATTAAAGCGCCAGAAAGTGCTGCGTGATCCCGCCACCACGACGATCAATCCGCACTGGGAAATGTTCCGGCGGCGCGGCGCGATACCGTTGAAGGACGAGCCGGAACGCCTGACCTCGAACTGGTTGCGGATCGCCGAGGCCCCGGACGTCCTGCGCTACTTTGAGGCGTCCGGCGCGGTTGAACTCGTTTGCCATGGAAGCGGCCTGCACCGCGAACCCTTTTCCGGCCGTGCAGATGCAACACGGATTTGTTTCGTTCGGGACGGGAGAGGAGATCAACGCGTCCTTCGCGAACACCGGAAGGTTCATCGCCAAAGCCGAAGTGCCCCTCCTGGAATTCCGAGAGAAAGGACTTGAGGTGCACAACATCGAGGCGAAAGACGCCTCGAATGTCGTGACATCGATGCTTCGTCAGGCGTGGAATTCGTACTGCCGCGAACGCGGACTCTTGGAGTATCAATACTCCAACGCGACTGGGTTTCACGCTTCGCGCGCCGTCGGCAAGATCGGTCAGCGGATACCGTGGGGGAAGCAGGGCGACCGCCGATCATCCATGCTGCGGAACGTCGCCAAGGGCCATGTCTGGCAGTTCGGCGTGACCGCGCTACCCGCGTTCTGGCCCTTCCCGCACATCAAGCTGAAGTCGCGCGTACTCTTCGCCCCTCTAAACGCAACGGAGGCTGGCGATCCCCTTACCGATGCAAAGAAGCAGCATCGCCTGCGCCGCACGGTATGCAAGGGGTGGCGCAATAAGCAATGGCACGGACGGCTGATGGCCTTCATCGAACTTCTGTCGGGTGAAGCTTCATCAATCACTCTGCGTCTTGGCCCCAGCGCCGAACTCAGGCTGGAAGCCGCGCCGATCCTGTTCTCCTCCCCGGTCAGCACGCCTCTCCCGAATGTCATGGCAGACGAGGAGGAGGAGCAGGACACCTCAACCCTCGGACGGCCCGAGCCCGAGGACGAGGAACCGTCATGAAATTTCAAGACCGCTCACTCCGGGTCCTGCACTTCCACGAACCGCAGTTGGAATTTGGCTCAGGGCAGACGACCGCGCATCCAAAAGATGGTCTCTTTCTCTACGGCCCGCACAGCAAGCCGAAGAAAACGCGCGAAGTGCGGGTTGGCGTCATCGGCACGCAGGCGGGAGTAAACTACTTTCGGGCTTGGGCGGGCCGCGTGAAGAAGCGCGTCGTCGTGCCACCGCCGGGAAAGGCCGAGAAGAAAGACCGCCTCCACCTCGCCAACTTTCCCGGCATTGAAGAGGCATTCAAGATCACGTTCGATGAGAGCGCGTTCGTCACCTACACGCTGGATACGAAGACGATTGAGGCCGCAACCCTCATCCTCAATCACCACGAGGCCGTGGCCAAGGTAGTTCGCCTTTACGCCGATAAGGTGCGCCGCCATCGCGACAATGACGAACGCGTCGTGGACGTGTGGCTTCTCATCGTCCCGGAAATTGTATTTGAGCGGTGTACGCCAAAGGCCAAGCGGACCGGCTTGCCGCTCCTGAAGGGTGACTTTGGCAAGAAACAAAAGGCGCGCGCCGACCTTCCCCTACTTGGCGGATTGATCGACCAAACTGGCGAAGACGTGTTCGACGACGTGCCGGATTTTCACCGCCAGGTGAAAGCCGAGTTCCTATCGCTGTCCCCCACACAAATCTTGCGCGAAACCACGCTCGCTCCCGACGCCTTCAAGAATACCGCTGGGTATCCGATCCGCCGCACCCAGGACGAGGCGACTGTCGCGTGGAATCTCACAACCGGCCTCTACTATAAGACGCAACCACTTCCGCCTTGGAAACTGCACGGCGTGCGTCCCGGCGTGTGCTACATCGGCCTCGTCTACAAAAATCTCCCGAACGATCCGAACGACCACGCATGCTGTGCCGCGCAAATGTTCTTAAGTGAGGGAGACGGGGTGGTGTTCCGAGGCGCGAACGGCCCGTGGAAGACCGGTGATTTTGAATATCATCTGACGCCGGGCGAAGCCAAGAACCTCATAGGAAAAGTGCTGGAGACATACATAGAGATTCACCACGCGCCGCCGAAAGAACTTTTCATCCACGGGCGAACGACGTTCGACGATCCAGAATGGCATGCCTTTGAGGGCGCAGCCCCACCCGAGACGAATGTCGTCGGCGTACGTATCAAGACAACCGGGGGTGAGACGAAGTTGTTTCGCGACGGCGACTATCCCGTACTTCGCGGCACGGCTCTGATCTTGGACGACAAAAACGCAAACCTATGGACGACCGGCTACGTTCCGCAACTCGACACCTATATCGGGCCGGAGACGCCGAACCCGCTGTTCATCACGCTCCTGCGCAGTAAAAACGACATGCCTCCGATGAAGACGGTGCTTGGAGACATCATGGGTCTCACGAAGATCAATTACAACTCATGCAATTTCAACGATGGCCTGCCGGTTACCGTCCGCTTTGCCAATATGGTCGGTGACGTTCTCACCATGGGCTCCGCCAAAGGCGCGGAGCGGCAGCCGTTCAAATTTTACGTCTGATGCTCTGACTGGTTTCAGCCTCGAACAGACCACAAAAACCCTGCAAAACTTGATCTGACAGACATTTTGGTTCCCGGCACCGCCGACATTGCCCCGCGCCACAGCTCCCCCGCCTTCCCCCTCCCCCATCCCTGCGCTATCAGACCCGCCAGACCCAACCGGCCCCACCGGCCGAGTAACAACACCCGCCACTCGCGGAACGGGAGCACTCCATGCGTGACATCGGCCACTTCATCGGCGGAAAGCAGGTCGCCGGCACCTCCGGACGCACCGGCGACGTGTTCAACCCGAACACCGGCGAGGTGCAGGCCAAGGTCGCGCTCGCGAGCAAGTCCGAGGTCGAGAAGGCGATCGCCAACGCGCAGGCCGCGTTCCCGGGCTGGGCCGCCACCAACCCGCAGCGCCGCGCGCGCGTGCTGTTCAAGTTCCTCGAGCTGATCCAGGCCGAATACGACGATCTCGCGCGGCTGCTGTCCTCCGAGCACGGCAAGACCTTCGCGGACTCCAAGGGCGACATCCAGCGCGGGCTGGAGGTGGTCGAGTTCGCCTGCGGCATCCCGCATCTGCTCGAAGGGCGAGTACACCGAGGGCGCCGGCCCGAGCATCGACCTCTATTCGGTGCGCCAGCCGCTCGGCGTTGCCGCCGGCATCACGCCGTTCAATTTCCCCGCCATGATCCCGCTGTGGAAGTGCGCGCCCGCGATCGCGTGCGGCAACACCTTCATCCTCAAGCCGTCCGAGCGCGACCCGTCGGTGCCGATCCGCATCGCCGAGCTGTTCATCAAGGCCGGGCTGCCCGAAGGCGTGCTCAACGTCGTCAACGGCGACAAGGAAGCGGTCGACACGCTGCTCACCGATGCGCGCGTCAAGGCGATCGGCTTCGTCGGCTCGTCCGACATCGCGCAGTACATCTATTCGACCGGCACGGCGCACGGAAAGCGCGTGCAGTGCTTCGGCGGCGCCAAGAACCACATGATCGTGATGCCGGACGCCGACATCGACCAGGCGGTCGATGCGCTGATCGGCGCCGGCTACGGCTCGGCCGGCGAGCGCTGCATGGCGATCTCGGTCGCGGTCCCGGTCGGGCAGAAGACCGCCGACATTCTGGTCGAGAAGCTGATCCCGCGGGTCGAGAGCCTGAAGGTCGGCCCCTCGACCGACACGCAGGCCGACTACGGCCCGATGGTCACCAAGGCGCACATGCAGAAGGTGCGCAACTACGTCGATGTCGGCGTGAAGGAAGGCGCCAAGCTGCTGGTCGACGGCCGCAACTTCAAGCTCCAGGGCTACGAGAACGGCAACTTCATGGGCGGCTGCCTGTTCGACGAGGTGAAGCCGGACATGCGCATCTACAAGGAGGAGATCTTCGGCCCCGTGCTCTCGGTGGTGCGCGCGAAGGACTACGAGGAGGCGGTGCGGCTGCCGAGCGAGCACGAATACGGCAACGGCGTCTCGATCTTCACGCGCGACGGCGACACCGCGCGCGATTTCACCAGCCGCGTCGAGGTCGGCATGGTGGGCGTCAACTTCGCGATTCCCGTGCCGCTCGCCTATCACACGTTCGGCGGCTGGAAGCGCTCCGGCTTCGGCGACCTCAACCAGCACGGACCGGACTCGATCCGCTTCTACACCAAGACCAAGACCGTGACGGCGCGCTGGCCCTCCGGCACCAAGGAAGGCGCCGAGTTCGTCATCCCGACGATGAAGTAGCGCGATGCGCGTTGCGTGCCGATCATCGGTGTTCGCGCTCGCGCTCGCGGGATGCGCGAGCGAAACCGTGGTCAGCGGCGCGCCGGCGAGCGGCACGCGCTATGGCGCGCCGCCCGAGCCGATGGGCGGGCGCTGGCAGCTCGCGGCGCCCGGGGTGAGCCAGTGCGCCATGACGTTCGGCGCCGCGCAGGGCGAAGGCGAAGGCACGATCGCGCCGGAAGGCGGCTGCCCGGGGAATTTCTTCACCAGCCGCAAATGGACCTTCGAGCAGGGCTCGCTGGTGATCCGCGATCACAACGGCGCAGCCGCTCGGCCAATTGGCGCAGGCCGCGCCCGGCCGCTTCGACGGCAAGGCGACGAGCGGGCAAGCAGGTGCTGCTGTCACGATAATTCACGACGGCGCCGGGCGTCGACGGCGCGTTGCTGCGGTGAAAAAGTGCTCTGTGCCCACAGAGCGCGCGCTAGTTTTTGGGTTCTTCACGTAAAGGATGAGCCATGCCCGAATACCAGCTCTATTGCTTCGCCCAGTCCGGCAACTGCTATCGCGCCGCGCTGATGCTCAATCTGATCGGCGCGGATTGGGAGCCGGTGTTCGTCGACTTCTTCAAGGGCGAGACGCGCACGCCGGCCTATCGCGGCGACATCAACGAGATGGGCGAGGCGCCGGTGCTGGCGCATGGGGACAAGAAGCTCAGCCAGTCCGGCGTGATCCTCAACTATCTGGCCAAGCGCTCGGGCAAGTTCTTGCCCGCACGGCGAGGAGCGAGGAGCTCGAGGCGATGCGCTGGCTCATCTTCGACAACCAGAAGGTCAACGGCTTCCTCGGGCCGTATCGCTTCCTGCGGAACTGGGCCAAGCCCGCGCCCGATCCGGCCGTGCTCGCCTTCTTCAAGGGCCGCATCGACGGCAGCCTCGCGATCATCAACAAGCGGCTCGACGGCCGCCCGTTCCTGCTCGGCGACAAGCCGACCATCGCGGACGTGTCGCTCGCCGGCTATCTCTATTATCCGGCCGAGGAGTTCGGCTTCGACCTCGGCAAGGATCATCCGGCGATCGCGTCATGGCGCGAGCGGATGCAGGCGCTGCCCGGCTGGAAGCATCCGTACGACCTGATGCCGGGGCATCCGCTGGCGGGGTAGCACTCTCTCCGCTCATGCCCGCGAAAGCGGGCATCGAGGTTGCTTGGCTCTGGGTCTCCCGCTTTCGCGGCCGGACGCGCGGCAGATTGTTACTGCGCCGTCAGCCCGCCGTCGATCGCGAACTCCGCGCCGGTGACGAACGCGGACTCGTCCGACAGCAGATAGACGCACATGTCGGCGACCTCGCTCGGCTTGCCGAAGCGACTGAGCGGGATCGAGCGCTCCATCTTGCGCGCGCGTCTCCTCCGGCTTCGGCACGGTGCTGAGCAGCGCGCCGGTCATCGGCCCCTCGATGAAGGTCGGATGCACCGAGTTGCAGCGCACCGGCGGCTTGTTGCGCGCGCCCGACAGCGCGACCGACTTGGTGAGCAGGCGCACGCCGCCTTTCGAGGCGTTGTAGGCCGCGAGATTGTGGCCGCCGACGATGCCCGACACCGACGAGATGTTGACGATCGATCCGCCCGCCTTGCGCAGCAGCGGCATCGCGTATTTGCAGCCGAGGAACGTGCCGTCGAGATTGATCGCCATGACGCGGCGCCAGGTCGCGAAGTCGGTCTCCTCGACCGTGCCGACGACCGCGATGCCGGCCGCGTTGACCAGCCCGTCGAGCCGCCCGGCGCTGCCGACCGCGTCCATCACGCGCTGCCAGTCGGCCTCCGACGTCACGTCGAGCGCATGATCCATGCCGGCGCGGCCGGCGAGATCGGTCGCGACCGCGATCCCGCCATTGCGCACGACCGCCTCGGCGACCGCCGAGCCGATGCCGCCGGCCGCGCCGGTGATGAGGATGATCTTGTCGCGCAAGCGGCCCATGAGAAACTCCCGGTACTGACTTGAGAAACTATCAAATCTCGCCGAAATCGCCATGCCGGCCTTTGCCGGCGGCAAAGCGCGCCGCGCCGGCCGCGCCCTCGCGTTCCACCATGCGCGGCGGAGCACGCCCATTCGGCGCGCAGGCCCTCCATTTCGGACAAGCCTTCCTGCAGCCAGACCGAGCGGCGGTCGGCGCGCATGCAGCCTTGCGGAAAGCGCGCGATCTCGTGCGCCAGCGCTTCGCGCCGCCGCGCGGCTCTCGCCGTCCGGCACGATGCGCTCGCACAGCCCGATGCGCTCGCATTCCTCGCGCCGGCACCTTGCGGCCGGTGAGGATGATGTCGAGCGCCCTGCCCCGCCCGACGATGCGCGGCAGCCGCACGGTGCCGCCGTCGATCAGCGGCACGCCCCAGCGGCGGCAATAGACGCCCATGTAGGCGCTCTTCTCCATCACGCGCAGGTCGCACCACAGCGCGAGCTCCATGCCGCCCGCGACCGCGGGGCCGGCAATCGCGGCGATCACCGGCTTGGAGAGCTGCAGCCGCGTCGGGCCCATCGGGCCGCGCGGGATCGGGCTGCTGTCGCTCAGCGGAAAGCCGAGCTCGGCCATCGGATTTGTCGCGGTCGCGCAAGCGTCGCGGCATATTTCAGGTCGAAGCCGGCGCAGAACGCCCCGCCCGCGCCGAACAGCACCGCGACCGATTGCGCCGGATCGTGGTCGAAGGCGACGAGCGCGTCGGTCAGCGCCTCGGCGCTGGCCGGGTCCATCGCGTTGCGCGCCTCGATGCGGCTGCGGATGAGCGTGGTGACCGGGCCGTCACGCTCGACGGTGAGTGTCATGGGAGCCTCCGTTCAGGAGATCCAGGGCGTGAACTCGTTAACGTGCAGCCATCGTCCCATCGACGCAAGCCGCAAGGTCGGCGGCGGCCGCAAGCTTGCCGAATGCGCCAATCTGTCCCGTCGCTCGTGCACGGCAGAAGGCTGACGATGCGATACCCTTACGCGAAAAATTCAGGGGAGCGACCCATGTCAGCGAAACTCGATCGCCGTCACGTCATCGCTGCCGGCGCGGCAGCGACCGCGATGCCTTTCCTCCTGCGCAGGGCCTGGAGCCAAGCCGCGTGGCCGTCGCGGCAGATCCGCATGGTCTGCAGCTACCCGGCGGGCGGGCAGACCGACCTGCTCGCGCGCGCCTTCGGCGACTTCATCTCCCGGCAGATGGGCAAGATCGTCATCATCGAAAACAAGGCGGGCGCCTCAGGCTCGATCGGCGCGGCGGACGTCGCGCGCGCGGCGCCGGACGGCCACACGATCCTGTGCTCCATCTCGACCACCTACGTGATGAACCGGGCAACGCTGAAGAACCCGGGCTACGACATGGACAAGGACCTGACGCTCGTCAGCATCATCCCGGGCGCCGGGCTGCCGCTGGTCGCGAGCCCGAAGTCCGGCGTCAAGACGCTGGACGAATTCGTCGCTTTCGCGCGCAGGAGCGGCAAGGTGAACTTCGGCACCTACAGCGCGGGCTCGGCCCCGCACATGACGATCAACGAACTCAACAGGCAGTATGGTCTCAACATCGAACCGATCCACTACCGCGGCGAAGCGCCGATGTGGACCGGGCTGGCGGAAGGCACGCTCGATGCCGCGATGGGCAGCTACACGGCCGCGCAATCCGTCCTGCAAAGCAATCGCGGCGTGGCGTTCGCGGTGCACTCGAAGAAGGTCGACGCGATCCCGGACGTCAGGACTTTGCCCGAACAAGGCGCGACATCGAAATTCTTCACCGTCAGCGGCTTCACCGGCTGGGCGCTGCCAAAGGCGACGCCGCAGCCGATCGTCGACCGGCTGGCGGAGCTGTGCGTCGCGGCCAACAGCGATCCGAAAGTGAAGGAGATTCTCACCACGTTCGTGCTGGAGCCGGCGCTCGGCTTCAGCGAAACCAATGCCCTGTATCAGCGCGAATTGCCGGTGTGGATGGAAAGCCGCGCAGGCGCTCGGCCTGGAGCCGGTGTGAAAGGCCTAGTCGCGCAGCCCGGTCGAGGTATCCATCACCATCATCGAGGCGGTCATCAGCGCGACCTGCTTGCGGCGGCCGCCCTCCTCGGCGAACACCTCGCCGAGGCAGACCATCAGCTTCTTGCCCGGCCGCACCACGCGGCCATGCGCGACCAGCCGCTCACCCTTGGCGGGCGACAAGAGATTGACCTTGAATTCGGTGGTCAGCACCGCGGCGTCTTCCGGCATCAGCGAGAGCGCCGCGAAGCCGCAGGCGGTGTCGCAAAGCATCGTGACGATGCCGGCATGGATGAAGCCGTGCTGCTGGGTGAGCTTGTCGGAGAACGGCATCGCGAGCTCGACCTCGCCGGCCGCGACCGAGAGCACCGTTGCGCCGATCGTGGCCATCGCGGGCTGGCGCGCGAATGAGGCGCGGCAGCGCGCGTCCGCCCTGGGGTCGAGCGCGGGCATCAGAGCATGATCCCGAAAAGCCTGTCCCGGACTTGATCCGGGATGGACACCGGTTTTCGGACAAGATCATGCTCCCACCCATAACTCAGAGCGAGATGACGAAGTCATCTTGCTCTAGCGATCGTGGCGATGGCCGTGAGCGTGACCATGCGCGTGGTCGTGATCATGGTCATGGCCGCAGCCGGCGTGGTGCTGGTGCCCGTGATCGGGGGCCGCGTGCGTCGCGTAGGCGCCGCCCTCGGGATCGAACGGCGCCTCGATCGGCGTCAGCCGAGCGCCGAGCGCCGTCAGCATCGAGTTCCAGCGCGGCATCGCGGCGCAGCCTTAGCCGGTTCGCCAGCACCTGCACCGGTACGTGACGGTCGCCCAGATGCCAGGCCAGGCGTGCGAGATGCGTCAGGTCGCTGCCGCGCACCTCGATCAACGGCTCGGGCTCGACCACGATATCGACGAGACTGCCGTCGTCCAGCTCGAACGCATCGCCCATGCGCAGCATCACCGGCTCGGGCAGCATCAGCCCGATCGCGGTCCCCTTCACGCCGGTCAGGAGCGCGCTCTGCAGGCGGCGCTGGTCCGGCGCGAGCATCACGCTGTCGATGCGGCGCGCGCCGTCGCCGCTCGCGGAACCGACGACGCGGACGACGCGAAGCATCAGTTGAGCCGCGCCGGGCGTTCTTCGCCGGACTTGGTCGGCTGCTCCGGCAGCGCCGTGCTGTCGGCGGCGGGCGCCGCGACGCGCGCAGCCGCCGCGTCCGCCTGTTTGTAGCGCTGCGAGGACATCCAGCCGAGCGGCAGGCAGGCGAGATAGATCAGCGTCCCGGCGGTGAGCAGTTGCCACGGGTAGCTGACCAGCAGCGCGATGATCAGCACGACCGCGAGGATGACCGGCGGCACCATGTCGGGCCGCACGCGGGTGCCGGTCTTCTTGCCCGAAAACACCGGCAGCCGCGATACCATCAGGGCGGCGACCGCCAGGGTGTAGACCAGCGTGACGACGACCGGCACGGTGACCTGGAGAAATCCGAGATAGATCGGCAACAGCACCACGATCGCGGCGGCCGGTGCCGGAACGCCGGTGAAGAAGTTGCCGGCCCAGTCGGGCTTGTTCGGGTCGTCGATCTGCACGTTGAAGCGCGCCAGCCGCAGCGCGGTGCAGATCGCGAACACCATCGCGGCGATCCAGCCGAGGTTGCCGAGCGCGTTCAGGCCCCAGAAATACAGGATCAGTCCGGGCGCGACGCCGAAATTGAAAAAGTCCGCGAGGCTGTCGAGCTCGGCGCCGAAGCGTGTCGTCCCCTTGATCATGCGCGCGACGCGGCCGTCGACCGCATCGAGCATGGCGGCGAACACGATCGCGCCGAGCGCCAGCTCATAGCGTCCCTCGAGCGCGAGGCGGATGCCGGTCAGCCCGGCGCACAGCGCAAGCAGCGTGATCACGTTGGGAACGAGCTTGCGCACCGGGATCTGGCGGAACCGGTCGAGCCTGCGCTGCCGCCGTTCGGCATCGAATTGCGAATATGGCATACGCCGCAATATAGCCGTCCGCGGCCCGCGCCGCCACCGGGACGGGCGCCAGGGTTAACGCGGCCTGTCGCGCCGGTTCAGATCGACCGCCAGGCGCGGCAGCTGCTTCTCGGCGGACGTCCGCGACAGCGCCGAGAAAAATGCCAGCGCATCGGCCGGCGCGCTGTCCGAGCCGCGCCGCGCGCGGCGGCGCATGCGCAGCAGCGCAGAATAGCTGTTCATCCGAAAGCCGGCGGCGCGACACATCACCGAGATCGGCTCGTCGCTGTCCGCCTCGAGCGCGCTCTGCACCAGTTCGGTGCGCAGCCGGACGCGCTCGGAGATCGCGGCCGCGATCGCAGCCGTGCAGTCGGCGTCGGCGAGCTCGGCGAGCGCGTCGTCATGCGCCAGCATTCCGCTGGCGCGCCGTGTCAGGATCGCTGTCGCGCGATCGTCGTTTTGAGTCTGTGCCATCGTCCGTTAGTCCCCACTTGCGGACGTTGCCCCGCGTCCCGAGAAAATTCCCGTACGCCATGCGCATACGGGGAAAGCCGGTCGAATTTGCTAAACAAGGAGGAAGCGCGCGGTTAACGCGCGTTTACACTCACCGCAATCCACAACACAAAAATTTGACGCATGAAATCATCTGTGCGCTCAGTCGACGCGAAACGACCGCATTTGCGTCGTGGCGCCGAGCTCGGCGAGAACGGTTTCGCCCGCGAGCGCGGTCTGGCCTTCGGACACCAGCGGCATCGTGCCGGCCGGCAGATAGACGTCGAGACGCGAGCCGAAGCGGATCATGCCGATGCGCTCGCCCGCCGTCACCGCCTGGCCTTCCTTGCTCCAGCACACGATGCGGCGCGCGACCAGGCCGGCGATCTGCACCACGCCGACGCGGCCTTTGTCCGTGGCGATCAGGAACGCGTTGCGCTCGTTGTCCTCGCTCGCCTTGTCGAGATCGGCGTTGAGGAATTTACCCGCCGTATAGGCGATGCGCTCGATGCGCCCGCTGACCGGCGAGCGGTTCACGTGGCAGTCGAACACGCTCATGAAGATCGAGACGCGCGGCAGCGGCGCCGTGCCGAGCGCAAGCTCGGCGGGAGGCGCCGCGTTGGTGACGAGGCTGACGCGCCCGTCGGCCGGCGAGACCACAAGGCCCTCGGCATTCGGCGTCACGCGCACCGGATCGCGGAAGAAATAGGCGCACCACAACGTCAGCACGGTGCCGAGCCAGCCGAGCGGCGGCCAGATGATGAACAGCACCAGGGCGACGAACGCGAAGATGCCGATGAACGGATAGCCCTCGGGGTTGATGGGCGAAAGTTGCGAGCGGATCGAGTTGACGATGGACATCAGTACCTGGTCACGAGTGGCGCCGCACGCTCGGTGTCCCCCTCTCCCCTTGTGGGAGAGGGTGGCGAGCGAAGCGAGCCGGGAGAGGGGGACTTCACCCCGGGTGGTTCGAGCGCGTTGGATATCACTTCCAGTACGGCTTGGGTATTTCGCAAAACGTCACTGTTCCAGAAGCGCAGCACCACAAAACCCTGCCCGCTGAGCCATTCATCGCGAGTTCGGTCGGCGGGATTGTCCACGTGCTGACCTCCATCCGCCTCGACGATCAGCTTCCGATCGAAGCAAACGAAATCGACGACGTAGCGTCCGATTGGAACCTGGCGCTTGAACTTATACCCGCTGAAGCGATGCGCGCGCAGCAGATACCAAAGCCGCCGTTCGGCGTCAGTCATTCGCGTTCGCAGCTTCTTCGCCTGAGCAAGTGGCATGCCCCCTCTCCCGGCTCGCTTCGCTCGCCACCCTCTCCCACAAGGGGAGAGGGGAAGACCGAGTATGCCGCGCTTCCTGCGAGGAACAACTACTCAGCCGCGGCCGGTACATCCGGCGCGATCGGTTCCACCGGCACGACCGCATCGGGGACCGGCGGCGGGTTGCGGTTCGGCGCGGCCGGCACGTCGGCGGCGCGCGCGAGCGTCTCGCGCGCCTCCTCGGCCTCGCGCTGCCGGTTCCACATGCTGGCGTAGAGGCCGTTCTTCAACAGCAGCTGATGATGCGTGCCGCGCTCGGCGATCACGCCCTGGTCGAGCACGATGATCTCGTCGGCCCCGACGATGGTCGAGAGGCGATGCGCGATCACCAGCGTGGTGCGGCCGCGCGAGACGCGCTCCAGCGCATCCTGGATCTCCTTCTCGGTGTGGCTGTCGAGCGCCGAGGTCGCCTCGTCGAGCAGCAGGATCGGCGGCGCCTTGAGGATCGTGCGCGCGATCGCGACGCGCTGCTTCTCGCCGCCCGAGAGCTTCAGGCCGCGCTCGCCGACCTCGGTCGCGTAGCCGTCCGGTGCAAGGCGGATGAAATTGTCGATCTGCGCAAGCCCCGCCGCCTCCTCGACCTCCGCGTCGCTCGCGTCCCAGCGGCCGTAGCGGATGTTGTAGCGGATCGTGTCGTTGAACAGCACGGTGTCCTGCGGGACCATGCCGATCGCGGCGCGCAGCGAGCGCTGCGTCACGGCGCGGATGTCCTGGCCGTCGATGGTGATGCGCCCGCCGGTCAGGTCGTAGAAACGAAACAGCAGCCGCGAGATGGTGGATTTCCCCGCACCCGACGGCCCGACGATCGCGACCGTGCGGCCGGCCGGCACCTCGAAGCTCAAGCCTTTGAGGATCTGGCGCTCCGGGTCGTAGGCGAAACGCACATCCTCGAAGCGGATCGCACCCTGACCGACCGCAAGCGGCTTCGCGTCGGGGCGGTCCTTGATCTCGGGCTCGCGGCCGAGGATCGAGAACATGATCTCGATGTCGGTCACCGCCTGTTTGATCTCGCGATAGACCATGCCCATGAAATTCAGCGGCACGTAGAGCTGGATCATCATCGCGTTGATCATCACGAAGTCGCCGACCGTGTTGGTGCCGGCGCGGATGCCGGCAACGCACAGCACCATCGCGGCGGTCAGCCCGAGCGTGAACAGCGCCGCCTGGCCGGCGTTGAGCACCGCCAGCGAGGTATAGGCCTTCACGCTCGCGTCCTCGTAGCGCGCCATGGTGCGGTCGTAGCGATCCGCCTCGCGCTCCTCCGCGACGAAGTACTTCACCGTCTCGTAGTTGAGCAGCGAGTTCGATCGCCTTGGTGTTGGCGTCGGTGTCGCTGTCGTTCATCTTGCGGCGGATGCCGATGCGCCATTCGGTGGCGTAATAAGTGAACGCCATGTAGAGCACGACGGTCACGCCGATGATCAGCACGTAGCGCCAGTCGAACATCCACAGCAGCACGCCGACGATCAGGGTCAGCTCCACCACGGTCGGCAGCAGCTGCAGGATCACCATGCGGACGATGGTCTCGATGCCGTTGCGGCCGCGCTCGAGCACGCGCGTCAGCCCGCCGGTCTTGCGCTCCAGATGGTAGCGCAGCGAAAGCAGGTGCATGTGCTCGAAGGTGAGATGCGCGAGCCGGCGCACCGCGTGCATCGCCACCTTGGCGAACAGGCCGTCGCGTATCTGGGTCAGCAGCGCCATCACGACGCGCGTGCCGCCGTAGGCGACCGTGAGCAGCACCGGCGCCGCGAACATCCACAGCGCCCACACCGGCGCGCCTGCGGGCGGCTTCACCTCGCCGGTCAGCGCGTCGACCGCCCACTTGAAGGTGAACGGCACCGCGACGGTGGCGAGCTTGGCGGCGAGCAGCAGCAAGGTCGCGAACCCGACGCGCCGCTTCAGGTCGGCGCGATCCGACGGCCAGATATAGGGCCACAGGTGCACGAGCGTGCGCAGCAGCGCGCCGCGCTCGGCGGACACGGCACGGAGTTTCGCGGGAGGCTGCGGCGCGTTCATGTCCCCGGCGCGGCCCGGCGGCCGGGCCCTCATTTGAAATCGGTCTGATATTACGCCCGACATATAGGCGTTTTGTCCGCAGGCGGCACCCCGCGTAGACGAATTATGCCGCCGGCAGGCGCGGCTGGCGCTAGTTCTGAACGCGCAGGATCAGCGGTCCCGGCGGCACGATGCGCGCCGGCCGCATCACGCGGATGCCCGACGTCGCGGAGACCGGCTCGGTGCGGACCGGCTCGGTGCGGACCGACCCGGCGTACTGCACGGCGCGGCCGCGCATGATCGTGATCGGCCGCGCATCGCGCGCCGGCCTTGCGGGCGTCGCGCTGAACGGGGGAAGCGACGCAAGGCGCGGCGCGCGCTTGCCGCCTGCGCGCTTCTTCGGTCGCATGACCTGCGGCATGGCGGTCGCGGGCGGCGCGGGCGTGGACTCGCTCCCCTGCGGCAGCGCCGCCACGATGTCGGGCCGCGCCGCGGACGGCGTGACAGCCGGCGCGGCGGGTTCGGACGGACGGACCGGCGCAGCCGCGCTCGCCGCATGCGGGGCCGATACGGCCGGCGCCGCGGTGATCGTCTGCCCGGCCGGCTGCTCTGCCCGCGCGGGTGGCTGCGGTTGTGTTGTCGGCACGGCCTTGTCGGGCGCTGGAACCGTCGCGGTGCCGGCGGCTTGCGCAGGCGCCGGCGGAGACGACGCGACCGCAGCCGCTACGTTCGGCACGGAAGCAGGCGGCGCCGCGGCCGGTGCGATTGCGGCTGTCGCGGCCGGCGCGGATTTTGGTTCCGCGCGCGGCGGCGTCGGTGTTGCGGGGGCCGCGGTCTTTGCGGACGGCGCAGGCGTCGCGGTGCCGGCGGCTTGCGCCGGCGCCGGCGGAGACGACGCGACCGGAGCCGCTACGTTCGGCACAGAAGCAGGCGGGGCCGCGGCCGGTGCGATTGCGGCTGTCGCGGCCGGCGCGGATTTCGGTTCCGCGGGCGGCGGCGTCGGTGTTGCCGGAGCCGCGGTCCTGGCGGGCGATGCAGCCGGCGCAGTGCCGGCGGCTTGCGCATTCGCCGGCGGAGATGATGCGGCCGGAGCCGGCCCGCTCGGCACGGAAGCAGGCGGCGCCGCGGCCGGTGCGATCGCGGCTGTCGCAGCCGGCGCGGATTTCGGCTCCGCGCGCGGTGGCGTCGGTGTTGCCGGAGCCGCGGTCCTGGCGGGCGCGGGCGCAGTCGCGGCACCGTCGCGCGACGGCTCGGCGGGACGCAGCACGACTGCGGCCTGCTCTTTCGCCTTGGTCTCGCGCGCGGGCGGTGCGGACGGCGCTTCGGGTTTGCTGGCGGCGACCGGCGGCGCCGCTGGCGTCGCCACCGACGGCACGCTGTCGGCGCGCGGGCTCTGCGGCGCGGGCACGCTGCTGACAACCGGAGGCGCGGACGGCGCGACCGCTTGGGCGGGCTGCTCGGGAGCCGGCGACCGGCCGATCACCGGCGCTTGCGTGGGGGCCGGAGCCGGCGCCTGCGTCAGCGGCGGGCTCTCGGGCGGCTTTGCGGCCGAGACCGCGGGCGGATCCTGGTAGGCCCAGTAGACCGATCCGACGAGCGCCACGACCGAAACGGTTGCCGCAGTCGCGGCGGCGAAAGCAACACCAGTCCGTCCCATCACATCCTCGTCGCCACGCGCCGCAGCGTTACTTTAGCAGCGATTGCGGTCCTGCAAGAAAAAATCGCCTGAAACGGCCGGTTCCGCGACGGATTTGGCCGCGAAACGGCCGGAAAATCCGCGAAAGGTCGCGCCTTGACGCCCCCGTTCACGGGGGGCACATCGAGGACCCATGAGCACGATTCGAACGGTCTGCGTCTATTGCGGCTCCAGTCCCGGCACCGACCCGGACTTCATGGCGGCGGCGCAGCGGTTCGGCGAGCTCCTTGCGCGCGACAAGGTCGGCCTCGTCTACGGCGGCGGCTCGCGTGGCCTGATGGGGGCGGTCGCGACCTCGGTGCTGCGGAACGGCGGCCACGTCACCGGCATCATTCCGGAATTCCTGCAGAACCGCGAGCAAACCCTGCGCGACGCGCAGGAGGTGATCGTCACGCCCGACATGCATGTGCGCAAGCAGACCATGTTCGACCGCGCCGACGCCTTCGTGGCGCTGCCGGGCGGCATCGGCACGCTGGAAGAACTGGTCGAGCAGCTCACCTGGGCGCAGCTCGGCCGCCACAAGAAGCCGATCCTGATCCTGAACATCAAGGGCTTCTGGGAGCCGCTCAGCGCCCTGCTCGATCACATGCGCCGGCTCGAGTTCATCCGCGCCGATCTCGGGATCGCGCTGCTCACCGCCGAGCGGCCGGAAGACGTGCTGCCGAAACTGCGGCAGGCGGCGGCGGGCGTGAGCGAAAGCGCCAAGCAGGGCAAGCCCGAAACCGTCGAACGGATGTAGCCCGGCGGGCCATGCAGGAACGGCCGCAGCGCGTCCTGCCCAAACTCGCGGTGCTGGCGCTTGTCGTCGCCGCGCTCGGGCTGCCGATCAACACGCTCTCCGCCTTCGGCCTGCTCGCCGTGGCCGTGCTGATCATCTTCACCGGATCGATCGCGCGCCGCAGCGCGCGCTGGGTCGGCGCGCTCGCGCTGACGCTGCTGGTCGCCGCCGTGCATGTCTTCATCGCCGCGCCGCGCATCGAGGAAGGCCATAACGTTTTCCTGATCGACGGCGCGGGCGGCGCGCTGGAACGCGGCCTGCCGCGCGAGGCCTACCGGGCGATGGCGCAGCGCTTCGATGCCGCCTACCCGCGCGAACGGCGCTGCACCGCCGGCGACATCTATTGCTGGCGCACGCATGGCATCCCGAAGCAGGCCTTCGCGTTCGCGGCGGACGGGATCTTCCAGCGTCCGGCGTACTCCCGCCGGGTCACCGGCATCGATTTCGACAACGCCATCTGGCTGCGGCTCGGCGTGGTCAACGACCTGTCGCTCGACATGGCGGCGCGCGACGGCGACGTCGAGCGGCTGCAGCGCGACCGCCGCTCGCTTGCGATCTTCGGGCGCTGGCAGCTCAAGCTGCCCTGGTTCGTGATGTATCAATTCCCGATCGCGTTCGCGGGCAGCGAGCTGTGCTGGCGCGGCGAAGTTCTGTGGGAGCGCGCAGCCGGTGAGTTCGAGCGCCTCGATCACAAGGACTGGGCCTGCCGCACGCTGCCGGCGGCCGACGCGGACAAGCGCATCTTCGGCCTCTCGATCGGGCCGGATGCGCACCTTGCGATGACCCTCGCGGCGAACTGGAGCGTGAAGCTGCGCGGCGCACTCGCGGCCGCCGCGAGCCTGATCGGCGTCGCCGGCATCCTGCTGCTGCTGGTGCGCCCGTCACCGCGCCGCGCGGTCTATCCGCTGATCCTCGCGGCCGCGACGCTGCTCATCGTCGTACTGACCGATGCGACGTTCATCGGCGGGTACCGGCCGTTCGACGGCGGCGACGACGGGCTGATCTTTTCAGGTTTTGCGCGCGACATGCTGCAGCATCTCGCCGCCGGCGATATCGCGGGCGCGCTCAAGGGCGTCGAGGCGGTGTTCTACTTCAATCCGGGCATGCGTTATTTCCGCGCGCTCGAATTCCTGCTCTTCGGCGACACCTACCTGCTCTACCTTCTGCTCGTCCTGGTCATGCCGTTGATCGTGCACGCCGCGGCGGCACGCTTCATGGGTCACGCATGGGCCTTCGCCTTTACGCTCGGCTTCATGCTCACGCCGGTGGGCGTGCTGTTCGGCACCAGCTATCTGCACTACGTGAGCTGGGCGGCGCGCGGCTATTCCGACACGCTCGGCACGATGATGGTCCTCGCCGGCCTGATCCTGCTGGCCGGGCCGCACGGCACGCGCATCGACGATCGCGCGCAGCCTGCGTTCTGGGGCGCGCTGCTGCTGACCGTCGCGGTGATCTTCCGGCCGAACCTCGCGCCCGCTGTCGGCGTGCTGCTCGCGGGCGTCGGGCTTGCGGCGCTGTGGCAGCGCCGGTTCGCCCGCGTCGCGGCGCTCTGCCTCGGCTTCTCGGCGATCCTGCTGACGCTGTGGCACAACTGGTATTTCGGTGGCGTATTCGTGCCGCTGAGCGCGAACGCTGCCGCACCCAATGTGCTGAAGCTCACGCCGGCCGGCTATCTGGCGGCGCTCGGCGAACTCGCGCGTTTCGATTTTGCCGGCGGGAACCTGGCCGAGGCCGCGCGCCAGGTGCTCGACCTGTTGTCCGGTCCCGCGGGGCTGCGTTTCACGATCCCGCTGCATATCGCCGCATATCTCATTCTCTTGCGCGTCATGGCGAGTCGCCGGTTCGAGCCGATGCTGCGGCTGACCGCGCTGGCCGCGCTGGCGCTGACGCCGGTCGCCCTGATCTATCTGGTGGCGGTGCGCTACAATCTGGTGATGTGGCTGCTGATGGCGCTCGTCGTCACCGCATGGATCAGGATCGAGGGCCTTGCCCTGCTCGACAGCTGGCGCCCGGGCCGGCGCGAGCGGATCGCGCAATCACCATTGTTTGTCAGAACCGCGGACGCTATGACGCGCGCGCGCGCCTTCGCGGGCTTGGGAGTGAATTGATGCTGACGGCCGGTTTTCGGAAGAACCCCGCCATCGTGGCGCTCGCCGCGGTGGCGGCACTGACGGCGCTGACCGCCGGCGCGGCTGCGGCACCGAAGCGCCCTGCTCCGCCCACCGAGGCAACGGCGCCGCGCACTGCCGGTGAGCCGATCATGGCGATCGTGTCGATCCAGTCCCAGCAGGTCACGTTCTACGACGCCGACGGCTGGATCCTGCGCGCGCCGGTGTCGACCGGCACCAAGGGACGCGAGACGCCGGCCGGCGTCTTCGCCGTCGTCGAGCGGAAAGAGGACCACCGCTCGAACATGTATGACGATGCCTGGATGCCGCACCTGCAGCGCATCACCTGGAACGGCATCGCGCTGCACGGCGGACCGCTGCCGGGTTATGCGGCCTCGCACGGGTGCGTGCGGCTGCCCTTCGGCTTTGCCGAGAAGCTGTTCAACAAGACGCGGATCGGGATGCGGGTGATCATCTCGCCGCACGACGCAGCGCCGGTCGATTTTTCCCACGCGGCGCTGTTCGCGCCGAATGCGGAGGCCGTCGCGGCTGCGCCGGCACGCGCCGAGACGCTCGTCCGCGAGGCCGCGGAGGCCATCAAGGCGGCCGACGAGGCGAAGAAAGCCGCCGCCGCGGCAGTGCGCGAGACAGCGGCGCGCACGGCATCGCTGCGCAAGCTGGAACAGCTCAAGGCGCGCACCGACGCCGAGCTCGCGCGCGCCGAAAGGGCGCTCGCCGCCGCAAAGACCGACCAGGCCAAAGCGCGCGCCGAGGAGGCAAAGCAGAAGGCCGAGGCCAAAGCCGCCGAATTGGCGGCGCAGCTCGAGACCGCCAAAGCCGATGCGGCCTCGAAGCCGGACGCGGCCGCCGCAAAGGACGCCGCCAAGGCGGCCGAGACCCGGAAGGCCGCCGCCGCCAGGGCGGCGACCGACGCGAAGCTCGCGCAGGAACCGGTCTCGATCTACATCAGCCGCGCGACGCAGAAGCTTTACGTGCGGCGCAACACGCACAAGCCGGCGCCCGACGGGGGCGGCGAGGTGTTCGACGCGACCATCGAGGTTCCGATCACGATCCGCGATGCCGGCAGGCGGATCGGCACGCATGTGTTCACCGCGGTCGCCCAAAGCGATGCAGGCCTGCGCTGGACCGCGGTCACCATCGACGGCGCCGACGACGCGAAGAATGCGCTCGACCGCGTCACCATCCCGCAGGATGTGCTCGACCGCATCGGACCGACCGCGTTGCCGCGATCCTCGATCATCATCTCGGACGAGCCGCTGAGCGCGGAGACCAATTACCGCACCGAGTTCGTCGCGGTGCTGAGCAACCAGCCGCAGGGCGGCTTCATCACGCGCAAGCCGACGCCGCCGGAGGACATGCGCGTTGCCCAGGGCGAAGACGACCGCTTCGGCTCCTTCTGGGGCCGCAGCTGGGGCGCCCAAACCGACACGGCTCCCCAGCGCAGCTGGGATCCCCAGCGCGGCTGGGGCCCGCAAACCGCTCCCCCGCGCGGCCGCGGCGCGCAGCAGCCGGGCGAGCTGCCCTGGCGCGATCCGTATCGCCGCGAGCAGCAGGGCTGGTGATGGGGCGCGGGGCGGCGCGCGCCGGCGCGGCCTCTGCTTGAATCAATGTCCGCTCGTCCCCGCGCAAGCGGGGACCCAGAATCAAGGACTGGATTCCACGCTTTCGCGGGAATGAGCGGAGAGCGCTTCAATGTCCGCGGATCGAGCCCTAAGCCACCAAAAACGTCACCGCCTCGATGCGGTTGCCATCCTGGTCGCGGATGAAGGCCGCGTAGTAGCCGCCCTCCCCGTCATGCGGCCGCAGGCCGGGCGCGCCGTCGGAGGCGCCGCCGTTGGCGAGCGCCGCCGCGTGGAAGGCGTCGACCTGGTCCTGCGAACGCGCGCGCAGACAAATGTGCGAGCCGGAATGCGACGGGAGCGGCTTCATGTCCGGGCGCACATTGATCCAGAACTCGGAATACTTCTTGCCGAAGCCGACGGTGGTGCCGCGGATATCCGTCATCGTGTAGCCGATCGCGCCGAGCACGGCTTCGTAGAACCGCATCGCACGCGGCAGGTCGCTGACCGCGACGGACACATGATCGATCATCGCGGCGCTCCGGCGTCGGTTGCGTCCTGTCCGTAGAACATGCGCGCGAGCCTGGCCTGCGCGGCGGCGCGCTCGCAGGCGCCGCAGGGGCGCGAGGTCGAATACATCACGCAGTCGGCGAGGTCGTCGCGCGCAAGCTTCGCTTGCGCATCGCGCATCGCCTCGCGCTCGGCATGGCCGGCCCACTCGCCGTTCTGCCGCACCCGGCTCGGCCCCCAGCCGACGATCTCGTCGCCGCGCACCACGACCGCGCCATAGGCCTGATCGCCGGCCGCGACCGCCTGCTCGCGCATGCGCAACGCCGCCGCGACGAACGCCTGCCGTGCGTCCGCGCGCGCGGGCACCAAGGCCGCCGCGCCGGCCGCGAGCATCAGCCTCCTGCGCGTCCAGCTCATGCCGGCGCGCCTTCCTTGACCAGCTTGTAGATGACCGAGTCCATCAGCGCCTGGAACGAGGCATCGATGATGTTGGGCGAGACGCCGACCGTGGTCCAGCGCGCGCCGGTTTCGTCCTGGCTTTCGATCATCACGCGCGTCACCGCCTCGGTGCCGCCGTTGAGGATGCGCACGCGATAGTCGGTCAGCTCGAGGCCCGCGATGTAGCTCTGGTACTTGCCGAGGTCCTTGCGCAGCGCGAGATCGAGCGCGTTGACCGGGCCGATGCCTTCCGCGGCCGAGATCAGGCTTTCGCTCCCGACCTTCACTTTCACCACCGCCATCGACACCGTCACGCGCTCGCCGCGCGCGTTGACGCGCTGCTCGACGTTGACGTCGAACTTCTCCACCGCGAAATAGTCCGGCACGCGGCCGAGCACGCGCCGCGCCAGCAGCTCGAACGACGCGCCGGCCGCCTCATAGGCGTAGCCCGCGGCCTCGCGCTCCTTCACCTCGTCGAGCAGGCGGTTGACGCGCTGGTCGTTCTTGTCCACCGCAAGCCCGACGCGTTCCAGCTCGGCGAGCACGTTCGAGCGGCCGGCCTGGTCCGACACCAGCACGCGGCGCTGGTTGCCGACCAGATCGGGGCGCACATGCTCGTAGGTCGCAGGGTCCTTGACGATGGCGGAGGCATGGATGCCGGCCTTGGTGGCGAACGCGCTCTGGCCGACGTAGGGCGCGTGGCGGTTCGGCGCGCGGTTGAGCATCTCGTCGAGCACGTGCGAGGCATGCGCCAGCGTCGTCAGCTTGTCGTCCGAGATGGCGATCTCGAATTTGTCGGCGAATTCGCCCTTCAGCTTCAGGGTCGGGATGATCGAGACCAGGTTGGCGTTGCCGCAGCGCTCGCCGAGCCCGTTGAGCGTGCCCTGGATCTGCCGCGCGCCGGCGCGCACCGCGGCGAGCGAGTTCGCCACCGCCTGCTCGGTGTCGTTATGCGCATGGATGCCGAGGTGATCGCCCGGCACATGCTGCGTGACATCGGCGACGATGCGCTCGACCTCGTGCGGCAGGGTGCCGCCATTGGTGTCGCACAGCACCACCCAGCGCGCACCGGACTCGTGGGCGGTCGTGGCGCAGGCGAGCGCGTAGTCGCGGTTCGCCTTGTAGCCGTCGAAGAAATGCTCGCAATCGACCAGCACCTCGCGGCCCTTCTGCCGGGCGGCGGTCACGCTGTCGCTGATCGAGGCGAGGTTCTCCTCGTTGGTGGTCTCGAGCGCGACGCGCACGTGATAGTCCCACGCCTTCGCGACGAAACAGATCGCGTCGGCCTTGGCGCCGAGCAGGGTGGCAAGGCCCGGATCGTTCGAGGTCGAGCGGCCGGGCCGCCGCGTCATGCCGAACGCCGTGAAGGTCGCATTGAGCTTGCGCTCGGCGCCGAACAGCTCGGTGTCGGTCGGGTTCGCGCCGGGATAGCCGCCTTCGATGTAGTCGATGCCGAGCTCATCGAGCAGCTTGGCGATGGTGAGCTTGTCGTGCAGCGTGAAGTCGACGCCGTTCATCTGCGCGCCGTCGCGCAGCGTGGTGTCGAACAGATAGAGGCGCTCCTTGCTCATGCGGCCCCCAGTTTCTTTTCCATCGTGGTGTTGGCGAGCCATTCGCCGCCGCGCTGCACCGTGTTGCGCTGCGTCGGCTCGAAGCCGCGTTTTGCGAAGAAATCCTGCGCGCTGTCGCTCACCTCGGCGGTGAGGCGCTTCGCCCCGCGCGCGGCGGCGAGCTTCTCCAGGGCGTCGACCAGCATGACGCCGGCGCCCTGCCCGGCCGCGGCCGGATGCATATAGATGAGGTCGATCACCTCGTTGTTGGCGAGCGATGCGAAGCCGACCGGAGACCCGTTCAAGGTGACGACCAGCGTAAGCTGGGCGGACAGCCGGCGCGCCAATTCCTCCTCATCCTCGGCCGCGGCGGCCCAGGCCTCCTGCTGGCTTGCGCTGTAATCGTCGGCGGTCAACTCCTCGACGCTGGCGCGGAAGATCTCGGCCAGCAGCGGCGTGTCCTCGATGAGGAACGGCCGCAGCGCGAAGGTGGGGCGCGCGCGGGCCGTCATCGCGGTTCGTCCGGTTGGGGAAGCTTGCGGAAGTCCGCGGACTGCGCCGGATCGATTTCGCCCGATATCGACGGCTTGGTCGTGAAGGTCCTGGCAACCTCTTCGATTGCGTTCACGGCGTCGACATTGATGCCCCAGTCGACAAGCTGCCGCGCGAAACGGCGCGTCGTCATCAGCCGGATCGGCACCCGGGTCGATTGGAGAATCCGCGGAACGTCGTCGTCCTCATAGACGACAAGCGCACCCGCGGATTTGGGCGCCCACTCCTCGAGAAAATCGCGGTTCGCCTTTTCGCCGGAATTGCGCAGCGCCGCCTTGAGCAGGCGCTGCTGCTCAGGCGAACCGGCCTCCGATTCAAGCTTCTCGATTCCTGCGCCGACCACGGTGCGGGGCCGCGCGATCGAATCGGCATTGCCTGCGATCCACGCCGCGATCTCATTGGCGAACGGCTTGGAGCGGTCCTGCGTTGCTTCAGCCTCCACGCGGTCCACGATCACGACGCGCCGGTTGGTTGCGCGCAAGCCGTCAAGCAGCCCAGCCGCGACGAGCCGGATCAGCGGGCCGGTGTCCGCCATCACGATCGGATCGCGCTCGTCGAGCGTCATCTCGCGAGCTCCCAGGTCGTGCCGTCCCTGGAATCCTTCAGCACCACGCCCAGCGCGGCGAGCTCGTCGCGGATGCGGTCGGCCTCGGCGAAGTTCTTCGCCTTGCGCGCATCGAGCCGCGCCGCGATGCGGCGGTCGATCTCCTCCGGGGCGAGCGCCGGCGCGGGCGCGCGCGCCTCGCGCCATTCCGCGAACGCACCGGCGCGGAAGCCGAAGAACGCGAGCGTGCCGGCGAGCGCCTTGCGGCCGGCCGCGTTGCGCAGCCCGTGCATTTCGGCGATCGCCTTCGGGGTGTTGAGATCGTCCGCCAGCGCGTCGAGGACCGGCGCCGCGGGACGCGCGTCGGCGTCCGCTGATGCGGCGTCGAAGAAGCTCGCGAGCGCCTTCTCGGCCTCCTCCAGCCCCTTCACGGTCCAATTGATCGGTTGGCGGTAATGGCTTGACAGCATTGCCAGACGGACAACATCGCCCTGCCAGTCGGCGAGCACCTCGCGGATGGTGAAGAAGTTGCCGACCGACTTCGACATCTTCTCGCCTTCGACCTGCAGGAAGCCGTTGTGCATCCAGTAATTCGCCATCACGCCCGTGTTGAAGGCGCAGCGCGATTGCGCGATTTCGTTCTCGTGATGCGGAAACACCAGGTCGACGCCGCCGCCGTGGATGTCGAAGGTCTCGCCGAGATGCTTCCAGCTCATCGCCGAGCATTCGATGTGCCAGCCCGGACGCCCGGGCGCCGCGATGCCGGCGGGTGACGTCCAGCCGGGCTCGCCGTCCTTCGCGGGTTTCCACAGCACGAAGTCCATGTCGCCGCGCTTGTAGGGCGCGACATCGACCCGCGCGCCCGCCTCCATCTCGTCGAGCGAGCGCTTCGACAGTTTTCCGTAGTCCGGCATCGACGGCACGCTGAACAGCACGTGCTCCTCGGCCACGTAGGCGTTGCCCGCGGCGACCAGCCGCTCGATCAGCGTCTTCATCTCGGCGATATGCTCGGTCGCGCGCGGCTCGACCGACGGCGGCAGGCAGCCGAGCGCCGCCACGTCATCGCGGAAGTTCGCGTAGGTCCCCTCGGTCAGGTCGCGGATCGAAATGCCGCGCTCGGCGGCGCGCGCGTTGATCTTGTCGTCGACGTCGGTGATGTTGCGGACGTAGCTGACGTTGCCATCCGGGTAGAGATGGCGCAGCAGGCGGAACAGCACGTCGAACACGATGACCGGACGCGCATTGCCGATATGGGCGAAGTCATAGACCGTCGGCCCGCAGACATACATGCGCACGCGTGCCGGATCGATCGGAACGAAGGTCCGCTTCTCGCGCGACAGCGTATCGTAGAGCTTCAGATCCACATGACACCTCGGGCTTGGCCGGGCGTCGGTCTCGGATTTTGAGAAAAGACGGCCGCAGCCAGCGATCAGCTAGCGAATAATCTTCCGGCAAATGCCGCAGATTGCGAAAAGGCCGTTCATGGCGGCCGTTATGCGAGCGAGAGGCCCTTCCGTCAAGGGTCGCGGCGCGCCCCTGCCACAATCTCGCCGCGACATCGCCCGGGATCGTCCCGGAGGCGGCGAATTTCAGCCGGGTTAACCGAAGAATCTCGATTCCGGCACGCAACCCATGAACCTTTTCCGGCGTTAAGCGACCAACGAGGAGGGCATGCTCGCAATCGCGCGCCTCCCGGGGACGGTGACGATGGACAATCCGCAGCTGCGCACCCCATTCGGCCAGATCGAGCTGCGCGCCGTCGCGGCGCCTGCAGGCGCGCCGGCGGGAATGCGGGTCTACGTCCTGCTCCCCGACCTGGACGAACTTGTCGGCGTTCCGGGCTTTGGACTGCGCCGCCCCATCATGGTGCGTTGCAAGACGGCCACGCGGCCGGACAACCTGCACTAATCCCCTGCGAGTCCTGCGGATGCCGCGTTTTCTGCGGCGAACCGTACCCACGTAGCCGGAAAACGCTGGCGTATACGGTTAACGGCTTGTAAACGGCTGCGCGCTTAGGCTGCGGCCCTATCGGCTTGCACAGGCCGGGGGACGTTTCATGCGCGCATCGATTTTCGCCGCCACGCTGGCGGCCGGACTGCTTCTGGCGGGTGCCGCAACCGCCGAGAACCGCACGTTCATCATCCCGAACAATCCGGACGGCTACGGCGTCGACCGCTGCCTCGCCAACGGCGAGCGCTGCGGCGCGGTGGTGGCAACCACCTACTGCCAGTCGCAGGCCTTCGCGCAGGCACGCTCGTTCCGCCGCGTCGACCGCGACGAGATCACCGGCGCGGTCCCGACCAGCGGGCGCAACGCCTGCATCGGCAGCTGCGAGAGTTTCGTCGCGATCGAGTGCACGCGGTAATTTGATCCATGCCGCTCGTCCCCGCGAAAGCGGGGACCCAAGGCTAAGGACTGGATTCCCGCTTTCGCGGGAATGAGCGGATCAGGTATCGCGTCCGCGCCTTACTTCTCCACGAAATCCGCGCACTTCACCACGTCGGCGCCCGCGCCCCACGGCATGATCGGCACGCTCGAGGTCGAGTTCTTCGGCGAGCCCTCGATGATGCGGTCGGAGTAGACCATGTAGACCAGCACGTTGCGCTTCACGTCGCAGCCGCGCACGATCTGCATCTTCTTGAACAGCAGCGAGCGGCGGCGGCGGAACACGTCGTCGCCCTGCTCGAACTTGGCGGTGATCTTGATCGGGCCGATCTGCCGGCAGGCGAGCGAGATATCCGACACTTCCTCGGCGACGCCGATCCAGCCCTTGAAGCCGCCGCGTTCCGGCACGGTGAAGTGGCAGGCGACGCCCTCGATCACCGGATCGTCGATCGCGTAGGTGGCGAGCTTGTCGTTCGGCGACACCCAGTGGAACACGGTCGACTTGCGGAAGATGAGATCCGGGTCGTCGGCCGCATGCGCCGCAAACGGCGCCGCGAGTGCGGCCGCCACAACGGCGATAGCGAGGGCGGTACGGCGGAAAGCGTGAGACATCGCGGCGCCCCTCCTGCGGGCGCCGCCTATATGGGATCAACCGTGCGACTGCGAAAGGTGCCGCGTCACCAACGCTGCTTGGCGTCGACCGAATAGGCCCCGGCGCCGGTGATGAACAATGCGAGGCAGCCCCCGGCGATCGCGAGATTCTTGGTGAAGTTGGCGAGTTGGCCTGCCGCCTTCCAGTCCATGTGCGCAATCAACGCAGCCGCGATGACAAACGCCACGATGGCGAGCGCGGTCAGCCGCGTCTTGATGCCGGCAAGAACCAGGACACCCAACGCGAGTTCGACTGTCGCGATCACCGGGGCCACGATCTGCGGCGACGGAAACTTGAGATTCGTGAAGTATGCGGTGGTCCCGGCGAGGTTGCTGAACTTGTTGTAGGCGGCGACGAGAAACAGGATCGCGATCAGGATACGGGCGATCAAAAGCAGGATGTCGTTGTAGGCGGCCAGCTTGCGCTCGATTGACGATGCCATTTTCCCCTCCCCGATGTAGCCGCTCGTTGTGCCGGCGGCTCCCGATCAGACTAACACAACCCGCGCGCGTTCATTCCATCCGGATGCCGGCGCGGCGGATCAGTGCGCCCCATCGCTCGGTCTCGGCCGCAACGTGGGCACCGAAGGTCTCCGGCGGACCGAGCGGCAGCATCGCGCCCTGGCTCGAAAAACGTTCGGCGGTTTGCGGCGATTCAAATGCTTTCCTCGCCTCGCGATTGAGCCATGCGATCGCGGCCGGCGGCGTTCCGGCGGGCGCGAACAGCCCGAACCAGGCGCCCGCCTCCATCCCCGGCAAGCCCGCCTCCGCGATGGTCGGAACCTGCGGCAGCACCTTCACGCGTTCGGCCGCGCAGACCGCGAGCGCGCGCGCCTTGCCGCTCTGCAGGTTCGAGACCGCGAGCGGCACGATGTCGAACAGCATGCTGACGTGGCCGGCGAGCAGGTCCTGGCTCGCGGGCGCGGCGCCGCGATAGGGCACATGGGTGATCTCGATGCCGGCCATCGACTTGAACTGCTCGCCGATCATGTGGCCGGTCGAGCCGTTGCCCTGCGAGGCGAACGTCAGCCTGCCGGGATTGGCCTTGGCATAGGCGATCAGCTCGCGCAGCGAGGTCGCCGGCACGCCCTCGTGCACCAGCAGCACGTTCGGCACGGTCGCCGCATGGATCACCGGCGCGAAATCCTTCGCCGGGTCGTAGGGCAGCTTCTGCAGATGCACCAGGATCGCCTGCGTGGCGTGCAGGCCCATCAGCAGCGTGTAGCCGTCGGCCGGCGACTTCGCGACCGCATCGGCGCCGATCACGCCCGCGCCGCCGGTGCGGTTCTCCACCACCACGCTGTGGCCGGCTTCGCCGAGCTTCGCCGCGATGGTGCGCGCCAGGATATCGGCCATGCCGCCGGCGGCGAGCGGCACGATGATGCGGACCGGGCGGTTCGGATAATCCTGCGCGCGCGACGGCGCGATGCCGGCGGCCAGCGCCGCGCCGGCCGCGATGAGAAATGTGCGACGGTTCGCCATTGCACGCCCCCGGATTTTGCAGCGATCAGATCTCGCGTCCGATCATGGCGTCGAGCGACCAGCGGCCGCCACCGCGGATCAGGAAGTGAAACACAACAATCGCCCAGAACAAAGGATACTCGATGCCACGCGCTTCCCAGTTGAAGCCGTTCTGCCAGTGATAGGTGACGATCGCGACGACGAGAAAACCGATGATCGGCCCGGCCGCGAGCCGCGTGAACAGGCCGAGCGCGAGGCACAGCCCGCAGACGAATTCGAGCAGGCCGACCACCCAGGCCCAGAGCAGCCCGTTGTCGAAGCCGACGCTCTCGAAGAAGCGCGCCGCACCCTCGAGGTTGCCGAACAGGATCTGGTAGCCATGCCAGGCGAGCGCGCCACCGGCGATCAGGCGGATCAGCAGCTCGGTGACCGGGGCGAACAGCGCGTAGATGCGGCCGAATGCCGGGATGATAAGTTTTGGGGAGGCCGGCATGGATCGCATCTCCAAGTCCTCATCCTGAGGAGCGTCCGAAGGACGCGTCTCGAAGGATGGCACATGCACCGCTGCCGCCCCGGGCCATGGTTCGAGACGCCATGGTTCGAGACGCCATGCTTCGCATGGCTCCTCACCATGAGGTCGGAGCTAGGGCGAGGCCACAGATGTGTACCGTACCACGTCCTGCTCGATCGCGCCGAAGATCGAGCGGCCGTGCGCGTCGTTCATCTCGATGCGCACGCGGTCGCCGTAATCGAGGAACGGCGTCCTGGGCGCGCCGTGCAGGATGGTCTCGACCGAGCGGAGTTCGGCGATGCAGGAATAGCCGATGCCGCCCGCCGCCATCGGCTTGCCCGGACCGCCGTCGGCGTCGCGGTTCGACACCGTGCCGGAGCCCACGATCACGCCCGCGCCGAGCGGACGGGTCTTTGCCGCATGCGCCACCAGCGTCGGAAAATCGAAGGTCATGTCGGCGCCCGCATCGGGCCGGCCGAACGGCGCGCCGTTGAGCCAGGAGAGCAGCGGCAGCGACAGCTTCGCGCCGTCCCACGCCGAACCGAGCTCGTCCGGCGTCACCGCGACGGGCGAGAACGCGGTCTGGCCCTTGCCCTGCAGGAAGCCGAAGCCTTTCGCGAGCTCGCCCGGGATCAGGTTGCGGTAGCTCACGTCGTTCAGGATCACGATCAGCCGGATCGCCGCGGCCGCGGCCGCGACGCCCGCACCCATCGGCACGTCGCCGCAGATCACGCCGACCTCGGCCTCGAGATCGACGCCCCAGGCGGTGTCGGCAACGGCAATCGGATCGCGCGGGCCGATGAACTGGTCCGAGCCGCCGCGGTACATCAGCGGGTCGGTCCAGAACGAGGCCGGCAGCTCCGCGCCGCGCGCACGGCGCACCAGCGCGACGTGGTTGACATAGGCCGACCCGTCGGCCCAGCCGTGCGAACGCGGCAGCGGCGAGGCGCACTTCGCCTGGTCGAACGGCACATGCGCGATGCGGCCGGCTTCGAGCGACTGCGCGATTTCGGTCAGCCGCGGCTCGGCCGCCGCCCAGTCGTCGAGCGCCGCCTGCAGCGTCGGCACGACGTTCGACGCATCGGCACAGCGCGCAAGATCGCGCGAGACGACGACCAGCCGCCCATCGCGGCCGTGTTTCAGCGAGGCAAGTTTCATGAAGGCTCACGCCGGTTCGGGTTGAAATTCTTCTGCAAGCCGGACCAGCACTCCATGTAGTCGTCCTGGCGCGCCGGAAGCGCGGCCGCATATGTCGTCAGGCGCTGACGGAAGCGCGTCTCGAACATGAAGGCGAGCGTGTTGGTCAGCTTCACGGGCTTCAGCTCGACACTGCTGGCGTGATTGAACGCGTCGGCGTCCGGCCCGTGCGGCAGCATCTGGTTGTGCAGGCTCATGCCGCCCGGCACGAACCCCTCCGGCTTGGCGTCGTAGATGCCGTACACCAGCCCCATGAACTCCGACATGATGTTGCGGTGATACCACGGCGGACGGAACGTGTTTTCCGCGACGCCCCAGCGCTCCGGGAAGATCACGAAGTCGATGTTGGCGGTGCCGGGCGTTTCCGACGGCGCGGTCATCACGGTGAAGATCGACGGGTCGGGATGGTCGAACGCGATCGCGCCGACCGGCGAGAAGCGGCGCAGGTCGTATTTGTACGGGTAGTAGTTGCCGTGCCACGCCACGACGTCGACCGGCGAGTGCGCGACCTGCGTGCGGAACAGTTCGCCGCCCCATTTGACGAACAGCACGTGCGGCGCGTCGATGTCCTCATACGAGGCCACCGGGGTGAGGAAGTCGCGCGGATTGGCGAGGCAGTTCGCCCCGATCGGGCCGCGGTCCGGCAGCGTGAAGCCGCCGCCGTAGTTCTCGCAGACATAGGCGCGCGCCGGCCCGTCGATCAGCTCGACCCGGAAGATCACGCCGCGCGGGATCACGCAGATCTCGCCCGGCGCGATGTCGATGACGCCGAACTCGGTGCGGAAGCGCAGTGCGCCCTGCTGCGCCACGACGAGGAACTCGCCGTCGGCATTGAACAGATGCTCGCGCGCCATTGATTGGGTGACCACCACGACATGCGCCGCCATGCCGGCCATCGTCTCGCAGTCGCCCGCCGTCGTCATGGTGCGCAGGCCGGTGACGAAGGTGAGCGGCTCGTCCGGGATCGGTGTCGGCCCCCAGCGCAACTGCGCGATCGGCAGCTCCGCCTCGCGCTGCGGCGCGGTGCGGATCAGCCCGGCGTCGATCCGCTCGAAGCGGCCGGTATGGCGCACGGTCGGGCGGATGCGATAGAGCCAGGAGCGCTGGTTCGAGGCCTGCGGCGCGGTGAACGGCGAACCCGACAACTGCTCGGCATAGAGCCCGTAGTTCACCTTCTGCGGCGAGTTGCGCCCGACCGGCAGCGCGCCGGGCAGCGCCTCGGTCTCGAACGTGTTGCCGAAGCCCGACATGTAGTTCGCGATCAGCGACGCGTTGCGCCCGATCGCCGGCGAGACGAGTTCGTTCATGGGATCCTCGCGCTTTTTGCCGGAGCATGATCTGGTCCGAAAGCCGGTATCCGCTTTGCGGGATCATGCGCCCTCGCATATTAGTTACAAACGCAACCAAATTCAATCGAGCCGCACCGGCAGCGCCAGGAAGCCGCGAAAGCGCGCGCGGCGGCTGCGCGCCGGCGCACCGTCCGGCGCGTAATCGGGAAAGCGCGCAAGAAACCGCTCGAGCGCGATCCGGCCTTCGAGCCGCGCCAGGCTCATGCCGGCGCACATGTGAATGCCGGAGCCGAAGGCGAGATGGCGCGTCGGGTTGCGGCCCGAGTCGAACCGGTCCGGATCGGGGAATTGCTCGCCGTCGCGGTTCGCCGCGCCGATGCCGATGGTGACCAGCGTGCCTTTCGGCATCGCAACGCCGCCGACGATCGCGTCTTCGGTCACGATGCGGTTGCCGAGCTGGTTTGAGCTTTCGTAGCGCAGCGCTTCCTCGACCGCGCTCTTCATCAGCGACGGGTTTTCGATCAGCCGCCGCCGCTCGTCGGGAAAACGGATCAAAATCTCGAGCGCATTGCCGATCAGGTTGGTCGTCGTCTCATGCCCGGCGTTGAGGATGAAGATGCAGTTCTGCAGCAATTCGGGCTCGCTCAGCCTGCGGCCGCCATGCTCGTGGCCGATCAGCCGCGTCAGCAGATCCTTCTCGGGATCGCGCGGATGGGCGCGCCGCTCGTCCACCAGCCCCTTCAGGTAGGCCGCGAAGTCGCGCACCGAGGTGTTGCCGAGCGCCATCTGGTCCGGCGTCAGCACCGGTTCGAGCGCCCCCAGAATCGCGAGCGACCAGCCGCGCAGCGGCGCGCGATCCGCATGCGGCACGCCAAGCAGGTTGCCGATGATCTCGACCGGAATGGCGGCGGCGAAATCCTCGATCAGGTCGGCGCGGCCTTTCGCCTGCATCGCGTCGAGCAGCCGGTCGACCAGCGCGACCAGGCCGGCTTCCATCTCGGCGATCACGCGATTGGACAGCGCGGTCTGGATCGCGCGGCGCACATGGGTGTGCAGCGGCGGATCGTTGAACACCAGGCTGGTGGTGTGATGGGTAAACAGCGGCGCCTCGCCGTATTTCGGGCGGAACTCGATCTTCTTGTCGGAGGAGAACACGCGCGCGTCGCGATAGATTGCGTCGCAATCGCGCCAGCGCGTCAGGAAATACGCGCCGTCCGGCATGCGGTGCACCGGATCGTGCTCGCGCAGGGCGTGATAATAGGGAAACGGATCGCCGATGAAGTCGGGAGGCAGGCGCTTGAGATCGAAGTCGCGCGCAGCCGCGCGCGCCCGCTCCGGCGCGAATGTTCCGATCCCCTCGGCGAGGCTCATGCGCGTCTCCCGGCCTCAACCAAGGCAAGGCGGCGGCGCTTGTCAAGAAATGCCCTTCCGTCGCGCCGCGACTTCGGCCACTGTTGCGGCGGGGCAGCCGCATGGACCGGGACGGCAAGATTGCCGGAAGCGAACCGAAACGCAGCGCCAATGCGCTGCTGAAGCTCGAAACATTCCTGCCCTACCGGCTCAACGTCGTGGCGTCGCTCACCTCGCAGGCGCTGGCGCGCGTGTATGGCGAACGCTACGGCATCGGGATTGCGGAATGGCGCGTGCTCGCCACGCTCGGCGAGTACGGCATCATGACCGGCAAGGCGATCGGCGCGCACGCGCACATGCACAAGACCAAGGTCTCGCGCGCGGTCGCGCTGCTCGAAACGCGCAAGCTGCTCGCACGCCGCGCCAACAGGGCTGATATGCGCGAGGCCTTGCTGTCATTGACGCCGGCAGGCCGGGCCATCTACGAAGACCTCGCGCCGGTCGCCGAGGCGTTCGCGCGCCGCCTGAGCGAGGCGGTCGCGCCCGCCGACCGCGCCGCGTTCGACCGGGCGCTCGCAGCGCTTAGTGAACGCGCGAAGAAACTGATCCAGCCGCGCGGCGGCTGACCCGAGGGACACGCCGGTGAAGCTATATGGATATTTCCGCTCGTCGGCGGCCTACCGGGTGCGCATCGCGCTGAACCTGAAGAAGGTGCCCTACGACCATCAGTCGGTGCATCTCACGCGCAACGGCGGCTGGCAGTGGAGCGAGGAGTTCCGCGCCATCAACCCGCAGAAGCGCGTGCCCGCGCTCGCGCTGTCGACCGGCGAGGTGCTGCTGCAGTCGCTCGCGATCGTCGAATATCTCGACGAGATCCATCCCGAGCCGCCGCTGCTTCCCGCGGACGCGATCCAGCGCGCGCAGGTGCGCGCCTTCGCGCAGATCATCGCCTGCGACATCCATCCGCTGAACAACCTGGTGGCGCTGAACTACCTGAAAGGCCCGCTCAAGCACGAGCAGGCGCAGGCCGACGAATGGTATCGCCACTGGGTCGTGCAGGGCTTCGAGGCGCTTGAAGCGCTCGCGCGTCCCGGGCCTTACGCGTTCGGCGCGCATGTCACGCTCGCCGACATCTGCCTGGTGCCGCAGGTGTTCAACGCGCGCCGCTTCAAAGTCGACATGGCGGCGTACCCGAAGCTCGCCGCCGTGGAGGCGGCTTGCCAGAAGCTGCCGGCTTTCGACAAGGCGCGGCCGGAAAACCAGCCGGACGCCGAATAACAACAAGGAAGACCGTGGTCACTCCCGTCGAGTCGGAAGCTCTGGGCACGCCGGAGCCGCTGCAGCCCGTCCGCACCTCCAATGTGCCCGCCGCGGTCCTCTGGATGGTCGGCACGCTGCTGTCGTTCTCGCTGATGGCCATCTCGGTGCGCCAGCTCGGCGGCGTCCTCAACCTGTTCGAGCTGTTGATGGTGCGCAGCGTCGGCGGGCTCATCATCCTGCTGATCGTGATGGCGGCGCAGCCCTCGCTGTTCGGCTACCTCACGCTGCGCCGGCCGGGCATGCATCTGCTGCGCAACGGCTCGCACTTCGTCGCCAATCTGTGCTGGACCAACGCCGTCATCGTGATGCCGCTCGCGACCGTGTTCGCGATCGAATTCCTGATGCCGGTGTGGGCCGGGCTGCTCGCGGTGCTGTTTCTCGGCGAGCGCTTCACGGTGAGCCGCGCCGGCTCGATCGCGCTCGGATTTCTCGGCGTGCTGATCATCCTGCGCCCGGGCATCGAGGCGTTTCAGCCGGCCGCGGTCGGCGTGCTGGTCGCCTCGCTCGGCTATGCTGTGTCGAACATCGGCACCAAGAAGCTGATCCCGGTGCAAAGCACGATCGCGATCCTGTTCTGGATGAACCTGATGCAGGCCGTGATGGCGCTGGCCGGCAGCGACCTCGCCTTTCCGCTGCGGCTCGCCTCGGATCAGTGGATCTGGGCGGTCGGGCTCGCCTGCGGCGGCACCGCCGCGCACTACTGCCTGACCAACGCGCTGCGTGTCGCCGACGCGATGGTGGTGATCCCGCTCGACTTCCTGCGCATCCCGCTGATCGCGTTCGTCGGATGGATGTTCTATGCGGAGCGCCTCGATCTGCTGGTGTTCATCGGCGCCGCCGTGATCGTCGGCGGAATCATGTGGAACCTGCGCGACGAGATGCGCTGAAGCCACAGTCAATGCTGTGAAATTCGCTCCCGCGCGGGACGGTGGCGCAGCCTGGATGCAGCGTGTACAAGCGCCGGACTCGGTGCGGTTTGATTCACATTTTCGACACCTTTCACGCGCCTCCTCGCGAGGCCGTGGGGCGGCAGGGAAGCCACGATGCGGTTGATGAAATGGGCCGGCATCCTTTCGGCCGGCGCCGCTCTTGCGATGATCGCGCATGCGGCTCAGGGCCAGCCGTGGCCGCCCGGACCGGGCACGCCGCCCGCCGCCGGGCAGAACTACGCCGCCCAGATGTGCCAGCGCCTCGAGGCGCAGCTCGCCGCGGTCGACCGTGGCGCGAGCGGCGATCCGGCGCGCGCCGAGCAGATGCGCCGCTACGAAGAGGCGTCGGGCCGCCAGCAGGCCGAGCTCGACCGCATGGTCGAGCAGAGCCGGCGCCAGGGTTGCGAGAGCACGGGCTTCTTCCTGTTCGGCGGCGGCAACGCGTCGTCGCAGCAATGCGTCGACCTCACCCGGCAGATCGCGCGCATGCGCGGCAATCTCGACCGCATCAACGTCGACCTGCAGCGGCTGCGTGGCGGCGGCGGCGACGATCGCGCGGAGCAGCGCCGCTCGGTGATGCTCGCGCTGGCGCAGAACAATTGCGGTCCGCAGTATCGCTCCGCGGCGCGCCAGCAGGGCGGGTTCTTCGACCAGCTGTTCGGCCGTGACGCCAACGAGCCGTCGACCGATCTCGCCAATCCGCTGGCGCAGAGCGGCACCGTGCGCACCATCTGCGTGCGCACCTGCGACGGATTTTATTTCCCGATCTCGTACGCCACCAACGCGTCGCGCTTCCGCGAGGACGAGAAGACCTGCCAGCGGATGTGTCCGGCCAGCGAAGTCATGCTGTTCTCCTACCCGACCGAAGGCAGCGACGTGGCGCAGGCGACCTCGGTCAGCGGCGCGCCCTACTCGCAGCTGCCGAACGCGTTCAAGTACCGCCAGCAATTCGACGCGGCGTGCAGCTGCAAGAAGCCGGGGCAGAGCTGGGCCGAGGCGATGGGCAAGGACGACGCGGTCGAGCCCGGCGACGTCGTGGTGACGGAGGATCGCGCCAAGCAGATGTCGGCGCCGCCGTCGCAGCGAGGACAGAAGGGCCGCGCGCCGGCCGCGGCGCCGCCCGCGCCCGCACAGGCTGCCGCTCCGGCTGAACCGCCACCGCCGGCTGCTGCCGAAGGCGACCCGAAGCGCTCGATCCGCTCGGTCGGACCGACGTTCATCCCGGCGAGATAGCACCGGTGCCGTAGGGTCGGCAAAGCGCGTTGCCGCGACGGCGCAAACGCGCGTGCCCACGCGAACAGCGCACCGTGCTGCCGTGGGCACGCGCTACGCGCTTTGCCCACCCTACGATTCACTCCACCATCAAAAATCGAACGCCTCGCTCTTGGCGCGGTCATACGCGCTCAGCGTCTCGTCCGGCTTGGCCAGCGGCAGACCGGAATCGCGAAACTTGTTCACGATCGGATAGCGGCGGTCGCGGCCGAAGTTGCGCAGCGTGACCTTCACGCCGGGCGCCGCCTGCCGCCGCTTGTATTCGGCGAGATTGAGCATGCGGTCGACGCGCAGCACCAGGTCGCGGTCGAACCCCTCCGCCACGATGTCGGCGACCGGCCGCTCGCGCTCCACCAGCCGCTCGAGGATCGCGTCGAGCACGTCGTAGGGCGGCAGCGTGTCCTGGTCCTTCTGGTTCTCGCGCAACTCCGCGGTCGGCGGCTTGGTGATGACGCGCTCCGGCATCACCGGGCCGTCGGGGCCCAGCGCGCCGGCCGGCTTCCACGCATTGCGCAAGCGGCACAAGCGAAACACCTGCGTCTTGTAGAGATCCTTGATCGGGTTGAAGCCGCCGTTCATGTCGCCGTAAAGCGTCGCGTAGCCGGCCGACATTTCCGATTTGTTGCCGGTCGTCACCACCATCAGGCCGAACTTGTTGGAGATCGCCATCAGGATGGTGCCGCGCGCGCGCGACTGCAGGTTCTCCTCGGTGATGTCGCGGTTGGTGCCGGCGAACAGCGGCTTCAACGCCGCCTCGAAGCCCTCGACCGGTTCGGCGATCGGCACGATGTCGTAGCGGATGCCGAGCGCCGTGGCGACCGCGGAGGCATCTTCGAGCGAGTCCTGCGAGGTGTAGCGATAGGGCAGCATCACGGCGCGGACGCGATCGGCACCCAAAGCATCGACCGCGATCGCGGCGCATATCGCCGAGTCGATGCCGCCGGAGAGGCCGAACACCACGCCCTTGAAACCGTTCTTGTCGACATAGTCGCGCAGGCCGAGGACGCAGGCCGCGTAGTCGGCCTCGTCGTCCTCCTCGATCAGCGCCATCTCGCCCGGCAGGCATGTCCACGCGCCGTTCTGCCGCACCCACTGCGTGGTGACGACGGTCTCGCGGAACGCCGGAAGCTGGAACGCGATCGAGCGGTCGGCATTGAGCGCGAACGAGCCGCCGTCGAACACGAGTTCGTCCTGCCCGCCGACCATGTTGAGATAGACGAGCGGCAAGCCGCTCTCGACCACGCGCGCCACCGCGATGTTGAGCCGCACCTGGGTCTTGTCGCGCCAATAGGGCGAGCCGTTCGGCACCAGCAGGATCTCGCCGCCGGTTTCGGTAATGCATTCGACCACGTCGGGCTGCCAGATGTCCTCGCAGACCGGGACGCCGATGCGCACGCCGCGCAGCACGATCGGGCCGGGCAGCGGGCCGGGCGAGAACACGCGTTTCTCGTCGAAGACGCCATAGTTCGGCAGGTCGACCTTGTAGCGGGCCGCCGCGATCTTGCCGCCGTCGAGCAGCAGGTAGGCATTGTAGAGCTTGCCGTCCTCGACCCACGGCGCGCCGACCAGCAGCGCGGGACCGCCGTCCGCGGTCTCGCGCGCCAGCGCCTCGACCGCCGTTCGGCAGGCCGATTGGAACGCCGGCTTGAGCACGAGGTCTTCCGGCGGGTAGCCGGCGACGAACAGCTCGGGAAAGATGACGAGATCGGCGCCCTGCCCGGCCGCGGTCTTGCGCGCCGCGCGCACCTTGTCGGCGTTGCCGGCGACGTCGCCGACGGTCGGATTGAGCTGCGCAAGTGCGATGGCGAGACGGTCGGCGGGACGGGCGTTCATGCAAAAGATGTAGCGATGCGGCGCCGCCGCGGCAATGCGGTCAAATCAGCCCGATCCGCTCGGCGATCGCCAGCAGCCAGGTGAAGCCCGCGATCGCGAGCGCGACGCCGACCGCCGCCGAGGACATGTCCTTGATGCGCCCGATGTCGGGATGCTGCGCCGGGGTGACGTGATCGGAGAGTTTCTCGATTGCGGTGTTGAGCAATTCCACCGCCATCAGCAGCAGTATCACGGCGATCAGCGTCAGGCGTTTCCACGACTCCGTCGCGACCACGAAGGCGAGCGGCAGCGCGAGCGCGAGCACGACCAGCTCCTCGCGGAACGCAGCTTCCGATTTCGCGGCGGCGACGATCCCGTGCCACGAATTCATGGTGGCGCGCCACATGCGGAACACTGAGGACCCCCTCGACGAAACGGGCGCAGCGTATAGCGCGTCGCAGACGCGCGTAAACGCGCTTATGTGCCGCGCCCGTCGTCACTCTAGCAAGATTTCGTCCCGGTCACTGCATCGAGGTGCGCATGCCGACGCCGCCGCCGTTGGTCTTGATCGCACCGGTCAGCTTCGCCTCCTTGCCGTCGAAGGAGAACACCTGCAGCTCCTTCTCGTGGGTCGCCTGCACCACGATGGTCTTGCCGTCGCTGCTCCAGACCGAGCCCTGCGCCCAGGTGCCGATCTTGGTCGAGGTCACCTGCGTGAGCCTGGTGCCGTCGACCTTGAAGATGCGCATCAGGCCGTGATCGATGTAGGCCGGATGGTTCTTCGGGCGGGTCGCGCCGTTGTGCAGGATCACCGCGACATGCGAGCCGTCCGGCGACATCGAGACGCCTTCCGGCGTCTGTCCGACCGAGATCGCGTCGACGACGCGGTTGGTCTTGAGATCGACCACGTTGATCTGGTCGGAATCGCCCTGCCCGCCGCCCTGGTTGCCGAACACCGCGACGTCGCCCTTCGGGCTGATCACCAGGCTGTAGGGACGGAAGCCGCCGACCATGAACTTCTTGGTGTCCTCGACCTTGGTGCCGTCGATGGCGAGGACCGAGATGCGATGGTCGCCGTCGCGCGTCACCAGCGCGGACTTGCCGTCGGGCAGGAACGCGACGTGACTCGGACCGGAGGCCTTGTTGCCGAAGTCGACCTTGCCGGCCGGGGTGAGGGTCTTGCCGCTGATCGTGAACAGCGACAGCGTCCCCTCGTTGCGGTTGGCGGTGATCGCGAGCGTGCCGGCCGGATTGATCGACACGCCGGTGACGCCGGCGCCGGCCTGCAGGGTTGCGGTCACCACCGGCGGATTGGCCTTGAGGTCGATCACCGAAAGGCGGTCGTCCGGCACGGTCTTCTTCGGATCGGCCGGGTCGACCTTCATGGCCGACGTCACCAGCGCGAAGGATTTGTCCTTTGAGACCGCGACGCTTTGCGGCACGCCGACGACGCTGCTCGGCGCCTGCAGTTCGCCGAGCACCTTCGGCGGCGACACGCCGATATCGAGGATGGTGACCGTGTCCGGCGGCGGATTGGCCGGCACGACGTTCACGCCGTCGACCAGCGCAATCTTGTTGTCGTTGGCGGAAACCGCGATCTGCGCGTTTGCAGCCACGGCCAGAAGCGGCAGGGTGAGCGCAGCCAGCGCCGTCCCCCGCATCAGCATGCGGATCATGAAAAGCGTCCTCCCGTTCGGCGGCCGTTCATCGGCCGCGCGGGAGCGCCAAGCGCGCGCCCTTGGGGCGGATGCTATTTGAATGGACCAGCGCGCGGAAGCGCCCCGCACGGCAAGGCGCTTCAAGTCGGCGTGAGATGCCGCGTCACAAGCCCGCAGCAGCGGGCATCGGCTTGGCCTTGGCCGCGCGCTCGGCCTTGAGCAGTTCGGCCAGCAGGAAAGCGAGCTCGATCGCCTGCTCGGCATTGAGCCGCGGATCGCACAGCGTGTGATAGCGGTCGTTCAGATCCTGATCGCTGATCGCGCGCGCCCCGCCGGTGCACTCGGTCACGTCCTTGCCGGTCATTTCCAGGTGCACGCCGCCGCCATGCGTACCTTCCGCCGTGTGCACGTCGAAGAAGGTCTTCACCTCCTGCAGGATGCGGTCGAACGGCCGCGTCTTGTAGCCGCTCTCGGCGCTGATCGTGTTGCCGTGCATCGGATCGCACGACCACACCACGCTGGCGCCCGCGCGCTGCACCGCACGCACCAGCGCGGGAAGATGATCGCCGACCTTGTCGGCGCCGAAGCGGTTGATCAGCGTGATGCGCCCCGGCTCGTTGTCGGGATTGAGGATGTCGATCAGGCGGACGAGTTCGTCGGGCTTGAGTGACGGTCCGCACTTGATGCCGATCGGATTCCTGATGCCGCGGAAATATTCCACGTGCGCATGGTCGACCTGGCGCGTGCGATCGCCGATCCACACCATGTGCGCCGAGGTGCAGTACCAGTCGCCGGTGGTCGAATCCTGCCGCGTCATCGCCTGCTCGTAGCCGAGCAGCAGCGCCTCGTGGCTGGTGTAGACGTCGGTGCCGCGCAGCTCGGGGTGGCTTTCGAGATCGAGCCCGCAGGCCTGCATGAAGGCGAGCGTCTCGGCGATGCGGTCGGCGACCTGGCGGTAGCGATCCATCGCCTTCGGATCTTTGACAAAACCGAGCATCCACTGATGCACGCGCCCGAGGCTGGCGTAGCCGCCATGCGCGAAGGCGCGCAGCAGGTTCAAGGTCGCGGCCGACTGGTTGTAGGCCTCGACCAGGCGCCTCGGATCCGGGGTGCGCTGTTCTTGCGTGAACTCCGCGCCGTTGACGATGTCGCCACGATAGCTCGGCAGCTCGATGCCGTTCTTCTTCTCGGTCGGCGAGGAGCGCGGCTTGGCGAACTGGCCGGCGATGCGCCCGACCTTCACCACCGGCGAGGACGCCGCGAAGGTGAGCACCACCGACATCTGCAGGAACACGCGGAAGAAGTCGCGGATCGAGTTCGCGCTGTGGTCCTCGAAGCTTTCGGCGCAGTCGCCGCCCTGGAGCAGGAAAGCCTCGCCGGCAGCAACCCGCGCCAGCGACTTCTTCAGGTTGCGCGCCTCGCCGGCAAAGACCAGCGGCGGGAACGAGGCAAGCTTCGTCTCCGTTGCGGCAAGCTTCGCCGCGTCCGGATACTGCGGCACCTGGACGATGGGTTTTCCCCGCCAGCTATCCGGCGTCCAACGCTCGGCCATCACGCTAACTCCTTCAATTGACGGGCTTATACACCGAAAATCCAGGTTGTCATCCCGGAGCCGCCAACGGGTCCGGCCGAAGGCCGGCCCGCTGACAGGGTCCGCGGCTATCCGGGACCCATCCATCCCAATCGCTGCTGTTTCGGGTAAGGGATAGCTGGTTCCCGGCTCTCCCCATAGCGAGTTGCAGACGCCGCGTTAACGCGCTGATGGCTCGGCCGGGACGACACCTGAGAGTGCCCGCGATACATGGCCATCCATCCCGCCTACGCCCAGGTTTCGGCGCTGCTCGTCGCGGTCTTCATCCTGATCGCCGGCAACGGGCTATCGAACACGCTGGTGCCGCTGGCCGCGACGGCGCAGGACTTCCCGCCGCTGTCGATCGGCTTCATCGGCTCGGCCTATTTCGGCGGCATGCTGATCGGCTGTCTCGCGGCGCCGCGCATCATCGCGCGTGCCGGACACATCCGCGCGTTCTCGGCCTTCGTCGCGGTCTCGACGGTCACGACGCTGCTGCATCCGATGTTCGTCGACCCGGCCGCCTGGTGCGCGATCCGCGCCGTGACCGGCTTCTGCTTCGCGGGCCTTTACGCCGCGATCGAGAGCTGGATGCACGACAAGGCCGAGAACGTGGTGCGCGGGCGCGTGCTCGCGCTCTACCAGATCGTGCACTACGCGGGCGGCGCGACCGGGCAGCAGGCGATCCGCTTCATCACGCCGACCTCGTTCGTGCCATTTTCCATTGTCGCCTGCGCGCTCGCGCTCTCGGTGCTGCCGCTCGCCTATACGCGTTCCGATCCACCCGAACCGCCGCCGGTGCCGCGGCTGCGGCTGGCCTGGCTGTTCCATATTTCCCCGGTCGGCATGATCGGCGCGCTCGTCTCGGGCATGGCGAACGGCACGTTCTGGTCGCTCGCGCCGGTGTTCGCCGAGCGCAGCGGATTGTCGGCCGGCGGCGTCGCGAGCTTCATGACCGCGACGATCATCGGCGGCGCGCTGGTGCAATGGCCGGTCGGCCGCTTCGCCGACCGCGGCGACCGCCGCCACATCATGCTGGTCGCGATTTTGCTGGCGGTCGCCGCACAGGCCGCGCTGGTCTGGTACGCGCAGAGCGAACCTTACGTGCTGATCGGTCTCGCGGCGCTGGTCGGCGCCTCCGCGCTGGTGCTGTATCCGCTCTCCTCGAGTCACACGCAGGACCTCGGCGGACGCGAGAATGCCGTCGAGGTCTCGACCGGCTTGCTGTTGACCTACACCATCGGCGCGATCGTCGGTCCGACCACCGCGGCCTGGCTGATGGGATGGATCGGGCCGCAGGCGCTGTTCATCCACAACGGCGCGATCCACGTGCTGTTCATCGTCTATATCGTGTGGCGCCTGTTCCGGCGTCCGGCGCGCGCAGAGCACACGCCGTGAGCGAGATGCTGATCCAGGACACGAGCTTTGCCGCGCGCGACGGTTACACGCTCGCCGCGGCGTGGCTAGCGCCGCGAAGCGGGACGTAACGAGTAGCCCGCGAGCACGAGCGTCGCCGTCACGCAGACCACCAGCAGCGAACATAGCGCCGGATCGTGCCGCAGCGTGAAGGCATAAGTCGCCGACACGGTCACGGCCTGAACGGCGATGAACGCGCAGGCGAGGACGGGCGCGCGCAGCGCCAGCACCATGACGGCGCAGACGGTCGCCAGCACCTGCACGGCGTAGGTGCCCTGATGGTTGATGGTCTGTCCCGGCTGGAAGATCATCAGCACGAACGCGACGAGGATCGCGGCCAGCGCGGCCAGCATGCGCAACGCCGCGTCGCGCTGCGGCCGCTGCTGCGCCGTCATCAACGGCAGCAGCAGCACCGCGCAGATCAGCGCAAACGAGAACCCGTGCAGCGACGGCAGCAGGTGAAAGAAATCGTTCGAGCGCGTGCCGGCCGGATTCCCCGCACCGAAGCCGAAGGTGGCGATCATGCCTTTGATCGCCGGCCCGGGCCAGTCGCCGATCAGCGGCTGAAGATTGGCGAGCTTCCCCTGCAGATAGGCGTCCCATGTCAGCGCGCCGTACTGGTCGCGCAGGGCGGTCAGGAACGAGCGGCTGTCGACTTCCACGACGCCGGCGAAGTGCCACTTCAGCAAACGGTCGGAGGGCGGGTCGAACATGTTCTGGTAGATCATCCACGGCAGGTACAGCGTCACGACTGCCGCAAAGCCGCAGGCCATCGTGGTGAGCGGCGGCCATGCCCGGAACACGACGACCACGACCGTAAAGCCGATCAGCGCGAACAGGCTCGATCCGTGGCTGAGCACCGCGAGCGCGGTGAGGCCCCCGATCAGGACGCCGAAGACCACGCGCTCGCGGCCGCCGTCCGGCTTGCGGCAAAACAGCAGCGCAAACACCAGCAGCAGGAAGCCGACGCTGAGCAGCTTCGGCCAGGTGAAGAAGGTGTTGATGATCGCGGTCGGCAGCAGGCAGCAGGCGAACAAAGTGAGCCGCCGCGCGCGGTCGGGGAGCTTCGCCGCGACGGCAACGCCCCACACGCCGAACAGGAAGCTCGCCTGCAGCCAGGCGCAGACGATCTCGTAGGCAAGCTCGCTGTTCTGCAGGGTGAGCAACAGATGGAGCCCGCTCTGCAACGGCGGGCGATCGCTCATCAGCCAGTCGCCGAACAGCGGCGAGGTGATGTGACCGAACCGCAGCGCGGTCGCGACGATCAGCGGGATCAGGTTGTCGATCGGCAGCGGATGGCTGAAGCGGTTCTGCGCCGTGCGGCCGGCCTGCTCGAGGCCGCCGTTGGAGAATCCGAGCGTGATGACGATGACGGCAAACAGCGTCACGTAGAGCAGCGGCTCGGCAAGCCAGCGATACGAACCGAGGCGGCGGCGATACACGAGCGTGGCGAAATGGACCAGCAGGCCCGCCAGCAGCGCGACCTTCACGATGCCGTAGGCCGCATAGCTGCCGAGCGCGATCCAGAAGACCAGGTATCCGGCGGCGCCGAGCGCCAGCACCGCGGCGCAGAAGGTGAGCCAGTCGTCCAGCCTGAGCAGCCGCCTGCACGCATCGCACAGCGCGACGAATACCGCGCATATCACCAGGTACTGCAGCAGCGTGTAGGCGAGAAAGCCGGCCGGCGTCATCGCTACTCGGCCGCCTGCCGAACGTGGCTCTCCGTCACCGTGCGCATCGTCACAAGCTCTTCCGCCGCGGTCGGATGCACCGCCATGGTGGCGTCGAGGTCGGCCTTGGTCGCGCCCATCCTGATCGCGATGCCGAGCATCTGGATCATCTCGCCGGCATCCGGCCCGACGATGTGACAGCCGAGCACGCGGTCGCTCGATCCGTCCACCACCAGCTTCATCAAGGTGCGCGCTTCGCTGCCGACGAACACGCTCTTCATCGGGCGGAAGCTGGTCTTGAAGATGTCGACGTGGGTGTAGCGCTCGCGCGCCTGCATCTCGGTCAGCCCGATCACGCCGATTTCCGGCTCGGAGAACACCGCGGTCGGCACGTTGGTGTGATCCACCTCGGTCGGCCGCCCGCCGAACACGCTGTCGGCGAACGCGTGGCCCTCGCGGATCGCGACCGGCGTAAGCGCGATGCGGTCGGTCACGTCGCCGACCGCATGGATATGCGGCACCGAGGTGCGCGAAAACGCGTCGACCTCGATCGCGCCCTTGTCGTTGAGCTTCACGCCGGCTTTTTCCAAGCCCAGCCCGTTCACGTTGGGGCGCCGTCCGGTCGCGAACATCACCTTGTCGACCACGATGTCGTCATGGTCGGACAATTCCACGCACAGCCCGTGATCGACCTTCTCGATCGCCTCGACGATGCGCTTACAGATGATCTTGATGCCGCGCCGCTCCATCTCGACGCGCAGGTGCGTGCGCACGTCGTCGTCGAAGCCGCGCAGGATATTGTCGCCGCGATAGACCAGCGTCACCTCCGAACCCAGCCCGGCGAAGATGCAGGCGAACTCGACCGCGATATAGCCGCCGCCCTGGATCAGGATGCGTTTCGGCAGCTCGGTCAGGTGAAACGCCTCGTTCGACGAGATCACATGCTCGATCCCGGCGATGCCGGTGCCCATGCCGGGCCAGCCGCCGGTCGCGATCAGGATGTGCCTGGCGCGCACGCGGGCGTCGTCGGCGAGCAGCCGCACGGTGTGGGCGTCCTCCAGCACTGCGCGGCTCTTCACGATGGTGACGTTGGAGCGCGTCAGGTTCGCCGTGTAGGCGGCCTCGAGGCGCGCGATCTCCCTGTCCTTGCCGGCGATCAGCGCTGCCCAGTCGAACGAGGTCTCAGCCACGCTCCAGCCGTAGCCTTGCGCCTCCTCGAACGAGTGGGCGAAGCGCGACGCGTAGACCAGAAGCTTCTTCGGCACGCAGCCGCGGATCACGCAGGTGCCGCCGACGCGGAATTCCTCCGCCAGCATCACGCGCGCGCCGTAACCGGCCGCGATCCGCGCAGCGCGCACGCCGCCCGAACCGCCGCCGATGACGAACAGGTCGGTGTCGAACTCGCTCATCGAGAAGGCTTAGAGATTGTGGCCCTTCTTCTTCATCTCGGCGCGGTAGCGGTTCATCGCCTCCTCGGCGATGCGCGGACCCCACTGCTGCACGAAGCTGAAGGTCTCGTCGAGAACCTGCGGCTCCTGCTGGATCATCTTCTTGCCGAGCGGGGACTTGAAGAACGTGGCCAGATCCTTGAGCTCGGCTTCGCTGAAGCGCGCCGCGTAGCGCTTGGCGGCTTCGGTCATCAGTTCGTCGCGGCGCGGTCCGAATTCGGTACGCAGCTGCGCGGCCACGTCGGTCAAATCCTTGCTGAGTTGCGGATTGGTCTGCAGCAGCGCGTTCTTGGTCTGCTCGACGATGCTGGCGATGACCGGATCGAACATCTGGCTGCCGCCCTTGAGTTCGACCAGTTCCTTGGCGGTGGCGATCGCGGCGGGGGTCGGCTGCTGCGCAAGCGCTGCACCCGCCAGCACCTGCCAGGCGATGACCACCGCAGGCGCAAGCCGTATGAGAGAGAGAGTCATGGGTCGATCCTTCCTGATTACGGCCGTTCGACGATGCGCCGGCCCTGAGGTCCTGCGATCACGGCGGTGCGGGCGAGGCCGATGAACAGGCCATGCTCCATCACCCCCGGAATAGCAGTCAAACGTGCGCCAAGCGAGCGCGGATCGGCGATCCGCTGCAGCGCGGCATCGAGGATGAAATGGCCGCCGTCCGTGACGAAAGCAAGGCCGGCCTTGTCGCGGCGCAGCGTGAGCGGGCCGGAATTCCCGCTCGCCGCGATGGCGGCGGCGACCGCGCGCTGCGTCGCGCCGAGGCCGAACGGCGCCACCTCGATCGGCAGCGGGAAGCGGCCGAGCGTCTCGACCCATTTCGAGGCGTCCGCGATCACCACCATCCGGGCCGACGCGCTCGCCACGATCTTTTCGCGCAGCAGCGCCCCGCCCCCACCCTTGATCAGCGTCAGGTCGGGCGAAATCTCGTCGGCGCCGTCGACGGTCAGGTCGAGTTCGGGCGTCTCGTCGAGCGTGGTCAGCCGGATGCCGCATTCTTCCGCCTGCGCGCGCGTCGCCTCGGAGGTCGGAACCGCGATCACATCGAGGCCGGCACGCACCCGCTCGCCGAGCAGCGCGACGAACGGCCGCGCGGTCGATCCGGTGCCGAGCCCGAGCCGCATGCCCGGGCGGACGAAGTCAAGGGCAGCGGCCGCGGCGTCACGCTTGTAGCTGTCGGCGTTCATGCTGGCTGACCGGGCTGAGATCGACGTGCCGCAATAGCGGGCGCGGCCCGCGGCGGCAAGACGGTACGGTGGTTCTTGCCATCCCCCCTGCCCCGCGTTAGCGCTTGGCCATGGCAGCTCCGACCATCGTCTTCGATCTCGACGGCACGCTCGTCGATACCGCGCCCGACCTCATCGACACGCTCAACCTGATCCTTGCGCGCCACGACGTGCCGGCCGTCGCATTCGACGATGCGCGCGCGATGATCGGCGCCGGCGTGAAGCCGCTGCTGCAGCGCGCGCTCGCCTCGAAGGGCCTGCAGTTTGCGCCCGACAAGATCGATGCGCTGTTCGAGGAATACCTCAAGCTCTACGCCGCGCACATCGCGGACCGCTCGCGGCCGTTTCCCGGGCTCGAAGCCGCGCTCGACCGGCTCGCCGCCGACGGCTGCATCCTGGCGGTGTGCACCAACAAGCTCGAATGGCTGTCGCGGCTGCTGCTCGACAAGCTCGATCTCTCGCCGCGCTTCGCCGCGATCTGCGGGCAGGACACGTTCGCGATGCGCAAGCCCGATCCCGAGATGCTGCGGCTCACGATCGCGCAGGCCGGCGGCGAGACCGCGCGCGCCGTGATGGTCGGCGACTCGATGACCGACGTCGCCACCGCCCGCGCGGCGCGCGTGCCGGTCGTCGCGGTCGACTTCGGCTACACCGACACGCCGCCGGACCAGTTGGGCGCCGACCGCCTGATCGGCCATTTCGACGCGCTCGATGCCGCGGTTAAGGGCTTGTTAACCGTACGGTAAGCGTTCCGCGCTAGTAGAAATCTGCCGCGACGCCTGTGCCGGGCGTCCGCCTTCGCGCAGATCAGCCCATGCTCCAAGCCTTCCTGACCAAGCTCTCCCGCCGCGACGCCGATCCGCTGCCCGCGGTCGAAGCGCCGCCCGCAGTCCCCGAGGACGCGGTCGATCAGTCGCAGGTGCGCCTTGCGGCGATCCGCGAGACCATCGACCTGATCGAGGTCGACCTCGCGGCGATGATCCGCGACGTGCAGCGTGCCTCCGATGCGGTGCGCGGCGGCACGCGCACGACCGCCGACATGCTCGGCGCGATCCACGGGCAGAGCGAGCAGCTCGCCGCGATGGCGGGGCAGTCGACCGAGAACGCGCTGCACCTCGCGGCCGCGACCGAGGAATTCGCCAAATCCTCCGACGAGATCGGCCGCCAGGTGCGCGATGCCGGAACGCTGACCGACGATGCCGGCCAGGCGGCGGCCGCGGCCGGCAAGAGCGTCGACGGACTGAAGGCTTCGTCCGCCGAGATCGGCAACGTCGTCAGCCTGATCGCGGCGATCGCCAAGCAGACCAACCTGCTGGCGCTCAATGCGACGATCGAGGCGGTGCGCGCGGGCGATGCCGGACGCGGCTTCGCGGTCGTCGCACAGGAGGTCAAGTCGCTCTCCGGCGCGACGCAAAACGCCACCGAAGAGATCGGCCGCAAGATCGACCAGCTGCAGCGCGACGCGCAGGAATCGATCGCGGCGGTGAACCGCATCATGGCGGCGATCGCGGCGATCCGGCCGGTGTTCTCGGCGATCGCGAGCGCGATCGAGGAACAGGGTGCGACGACCGGCGAATTGTCGCGCAGCGCCGCGGATGCGTCGCGCTTCGTGACCTCGGTGACCAGCAGCGCGGTCGAGATCTCGGGCGCCTCGGCGCGCGCGCAGCGCAGCGGCGCGGCGATCGACCGCTCGGGCGAGGACGCCGCCAACCTTGCCGCCAAGCTGCAGACGCGCTTCGTCACGTTCTTGCGCCAGAGCGAGATCGGCGACCGCCGCCGCCACGACCGCCTGCCCTGCGACCTGCCGGTCGTGCTGCGCCAGGGCGGGCGCGCCTGCCGCGGCCACACCGGCGATATTTCCGAGGGCGGCATGGTGGTGCGCGGGGGCGAGGTCGAGACGCTCTCGGCCGGCACGTCGGTCGATGCGGAGCTTGCCGGCATCGGGCGCATGCGCGCGCGCATCGTCGGCCGCTCGGCGCTCGGCGTGCATCTCGAGTTCGCCACGCTCGACGCCGGCGTCGAGCAGGCGCTGCATCAGCGTCTCGATGCGATCCGGGCCGAGAACAAGGCTTTCGTCGATCGCGCGCTCGATGCCGCCGCGATGGTGTCGATGGCGTTCGAGGAGGCGGTCTCGTCCGGCATGCTGACGCGCGAGGCGCTGTTCGACACCGACTACCAGGCGATCGAGGGCAGCAATCCGCAGCAGTTCCGCAGCCGCGCGCTCGACGCGCTGGAAGAACTGCTGCCGCCGATCCAGGAGCCGCTGCTGGCCAGCGACAAACGGATGACGTTCTGCGCCGCGGTCGACCGCAATGCCTAGCTGCCGGTGCACAACGCGATCTATTCCAGGCCGCAGCGCGCGGACGACCCGGCCTGGAACGTCGCGAACTGCCGCAACCGCCGCATCTTCGACGACCGCGCCGGGCTGTCGGCCGCGCGCAACGTGCGGCCCTATCTGATCCAGAGCTATCCGCGCGACATGGGCAACGGCGTGGTGATCATGATGCGCGAGATCGATGCGCCGATCCGCGTGTTCGGGCAGTCATTGGGGCGGCTTCCGCACCGCCTACAAGATTTGACGCTTCAACGGCTTGGCGGCGTTCTTTGCCTTGGCGGCGCCGCTTTTGCGCGCCAACAGCATGTTGCGCCCGGCAGGCGCGGACCGTAAGGTCAAGATGACGGACGGCCGCAGACGGCCGGGGAAGCACGGATGCCAGGTTTCGCTCGCGTTTGCGCCCTGTCGGGCGCCCTTCTGCTCGGCGGCTGCGCGGGCTGGAGCTGGGACTGGATGCCCAGCATGCCCGGCCTGTCGAGCGGGGCGAACGTCTCGCTCACCATCGAATCCGATCCGCCCGGCGCGGACGCCAGGACCTCGACCGGCGCGAGCTGCCGCACGCCCTGCATGATTCCGGTCGTCGGCCGACCGCGAGTTCACGGTGAGCTATTCGCTGCCCGGCTACCTGCCGCAGGTCATCCCGGTGCGCCCGCGCGGGCCGGAAGGTCTGGTGCAGCCCGAGGTCGAAGCCGGCGGCGCGCTGCCCTCCGCCGATCTCGCGCCCAATCCGGTCTATGCCCAGCTCGAGCCGGCACCGCCCCCGCCGCAGAGCAAGAAGGGCCGCGGACGCGCGCCGAAGAAGAAGCAGTAGGATACGTCGGCTGTCATTCCGGGGCGCCGCCAAAAGCGCGTTTACGCGCGTCTGCAACGCGCTAACGGCGGCGAGCCTGGAATCCATAAGCCCGAGCCTCGCGACACGTCCGACACATCAACTATTGCGGTCATGGATTCCGGGCTCCGGCCTTCGGCCGGCCCCGGAATGACAGTGCAGCGGACGCGTTGGTTGACACCGGTCGGGCCTGCCCCTTACTACCTGCGTCGATTTCCGGGCGTTTAGCTCAGCGGGAGAGCGTTCCCTTCACACGGGAGAGGTCGTAGGTTCAATCCCTACAACGCCCACCATTTCCCCTCTTGCCGTGTCACGGGATGGGTGCGCCACGACATCGCCGGCAGAACCGCAGCGCCGCCGCAGGTCGATCATCTGCGCTCATCGTGCCAGCGCATGATCCAACGCGATTGAATCACTGACTTCCGCTCGTCCCCGCGAAAGCGGGGACCCAGTTCTTTCGCGTGCCTGCCCCGTGGATTCCCTGAGTTCTCAAACGAAGTGCAACACTACGGTGTTGCCATGGGCCAGCGGTATGATCAGCTTTCGCGGGCATGAGCGGAGTGTTTTTCAATGGTCGCGGATCAAACCTAGCGCTTCTTTTTCTTCTTCTTGTCCTTCTTGCCGAAGATGGCGTTCCAATTATCCTTGTAGGCTTGGGTGACCATCTTCTGGCCCTCGCCCCGGCTGTAATTCTTCGACGGATCGGCCTTGGCCTCGGCCGGCGCTTCGGCCTTGTCCTTTGCGGGCGCCTCAGTCTTCTCCTTTGCCGGAGCATCGGCCTTCGGGGCGTCGACGCCTTTTTCTTTCGATTCTTTCGGGGCCTTGTCTTTTGCCTTCGGTTTTTCGGTGGCCATCGTTTTCCTGTGCGTTAGGCCACCGGTCTTGCCAAGCTTGGCCTCCCTCACGCAAGCCCCTTGCGGCGCACGGCGCGTCGTCGCCGAAGCAGAATGTTGACGGTGAACTCAGGCACCTTGATCACGCCGAGCCACGCGGCCTGCTGATCGAACACGTGGATGCCCGCCGGGGCCGCGGCAGGGAACTTGAGGTGCGGATGTCAATGCCGCGCGGGAGCGCCCGAGCCTGGGAGGTTGTCGACGCCGAACGCGAAATTTCGATCCGCGGCCCGGCGCGATCGGGGGAACGGCACGCGGAAAAACGTGCCCTCGCGGCAACAACCCGCTCAAAGCCGCATGACGCCGCCGTGATGCGGCATCATTTTCGTTGCCCCATTGCGCGAATTATGGCCTTTTCGGCCCCAGGCACGGGGTCAACAGAGCCTCACCGACAATCCGAACCGTTTGAGAACATTGAGGGTTTCGATGCAATCGCGATTCGTCCGCTCTGCGGCCACAGTGCTCTTTCTCCTCGCCGCCGGCACGCTCGCCGCGCAGGCGCAGATGTACGATCCGGACGGGCGCTATTCGGGCGGCCAGCCGAAGTCGCGCTGGACGCTGTTCGGCGGCAGCTCCTACGCCAACGCCATCCCGCGCACGACGGTGAACTATCCGGGCAACCACGCGCCGGGCACGATCATCGTCAACACCACCGAGCGGCGGCTCTACCTGATTCAGGACGGCGGCACCGCGCTGCGCTACGGCATCGGCGTCGGGCGCGTCGGCTTCACCTGGGCCGGCGCAACCTCGGTCGTCGCCAAGAAGGAATGGCCGGACTGGACGCCGCCCTCGCAGATGCTCAGGCGCCGTCCCGACCTGCCGCGCTTCATGAAGGGCGGCCCGGAGAATCCACTCGGCGCGCGCGCGATGTATCTCGGCTCCTCGCTCTACCGCATCCACGGCTCGAACGAGCCGGAGACGATCGGACAGGCGGTGTCGTCGGGCTGCTTCCGCCTGCTCAACGATGACGTGATCGACCTCTACGGCCGCGTGAAGGTCGGCGCCAAGGTCATCGTGATGAGGTAATTAGTTACCTCTGACGCTCTTTTATGTTCTTTGCATGGGGTTGTTTTTCGATTTTTTTTCCCCCGGCCTCAGCTTTGCCGGAACTCGGGTTCGCTGCGCTCAACCCGGGCTACGCGTCGCGCGTCATCGCCTTGGCGGCGAGCTCGTCGAGATACTCCTGCCAGTAGCGCGGCTGGCTCTGCCCGAGCTCGAGCAGATAGTCCCAGCTGAAAATGCCGGTCGAGTGCAGGTCGTCGAACACGAGCCTGACGGCATAATTGCCGATCGGGTTCACCTCCAGGATGCCCACGTTGCGCTTGCCCGGCACGGTCTTGCGCTCGTCGGGCGAATGGCCCTGCACCTCGGCGCTCGGGCTTTTCACGCGCAGATATTCGGCCGGCAGCGCGAAATGCTCGCCGCCCTCGAAGGCCACGGTCAGCGTCTTCTTGTCCCTGGACAGGCGCAGTTCCGCGGGCCAGGGACGCGTCAAGGTTTCGCGGGGATCAGGGCTTCCGGTCACAACTTTCAATCCTTCCAAAGCCGCCCTATATCATATTGACTAGCCTGCCGAAGCGCTGCCGGAACCGGGGTTCGGGCGGCGTACGGGCATCGGGAACCAGCGAAGACATTATGGGCTTCGAACGCGCCGCCACCATCAAGCCTGCGCCGCTGGTCGATCCGTTCCAGCGCACGATCAGCTATCTGCGCGTCTCGGTCACGGATCGTTGCGATTTCCGCTGCGTCTACTGCATGTCGGAGAACATGGCGTTCCTGCCGAAGCAGGATCTGCTCTCGCTCGAAGAGCTCGACCGGCTGTGCGGCGCGTTCGTGGCGCGCGGGGTGCGCAAGCTGCGCCTCACCGGCGGCGAGCCGCTCGTGCGTCGCGGAATCATGACTTTGGTGCGCGCGCTCTCGCGCCATCTCGGCGACGGGCTCGATGAGCTGACGCTGACCACCAACGGCTCGCAGCTGCCGAAATACGCCGCCGAGCTCGCCGACTGCGGCGTGAAGCGCATCAACGTCTCGCTCGACACGCTCGATGCGGACAGGTTCCGCGCGATCACGCGCTGGGGCGAACTCGACAAGGTGATGGCCGGGATCGACGCGGCGCAGGCCGCGGGCCTTGCGGTGAAGATCAACGCGGTCGCGCTGAAGGGCGTCAACGAGGACGAGCTTGGCGACCTCGTCGCGTGGTCGCACGGGCGCGGGATGGATCTCACCATCATCGAGGTGATGCCGCTCGGCGACATCGAACCGGATCGCCTGGACCAGTACCTGCCGCTCTCGATGGTGCGCGCGCGCCTCGCCGAGCGCTACACCATAGACGACATCGACTACGCGACCGGCGGGCCGGCGCGCTACGTGCGCGTCGCCGAGACCGGCGGGCGGCTCGGCTTCATCACGCCGCTGACGCATAATTTCTGCGAGAGCTGCAACCGCGTGCGCCTCACCTGCACCGGCACGCTCTACATGTGCCTCGGCCAGGAGGACGCCGCCGATCTGCGCGCGCCGCTGCGCGCCTCGGAGAGCAACGATCTGGTCAACGCCGCGATCGACGCCGCGATCCTGCGCAAGCCGAAGGGCCACGACTTCGTCATCGACCGCCGCGCCAGTCGCCCGGCGGTGTCGCGCCACATGAGCGTGACCGGCGGGTAGACCCGACACAGATCCTCATCCGGGGAGCCGCCATAGCGTCAGCGAAGGCCGCGTCTCGCAGGATGGTCACGTGCACCGACCTCGCTCCGGGCGATGGTTCGAGACGTGCTGCTGCGCGGCACTCCTCACCATGAGGTCGGTGAGTCATGCCCCCTGCGCATCCGCGCTATTCGGCCTCAATCCTCGACCTCCGCGGCGCCCGCGTGTTACCCCGCCCTGCCCCGCACGTGCCCGTCCCGCGGCGGCGTCCCCATGGAGTTCCGGTGACCTCAGCGCGCGCCAACCGCCGCGGCATGTTCGCTCTCATCGGCGCGATGGCGACCTTCGCCGTCAATGACATGTTCGTGAAGCTGACCGCGCAGCGCTATCCGCTCGGCGAGGTGATCACGGTGCGCGGCATCATCGCGACCCTGATGGTCGGCGCGATCCTGCTCGCGACCGGGCATCTCGCCTCGCTCCGTTTCGCGGCGAGCCGCATGATCCTCACCCGCACCGCCTTCGACGGCGCCGCGATGGTGCTGTTCACCACCGCGCTGATCCACATGCCGCTTGCCGAGCTCTCGGCGGTCAATCTCGTGTCGCCGCTGATCATCACCGCGCTCGCGGTGATCTTCTTTCGCGAGGAGGTCGGCTGGCGGCGCTGGACCGCGATCAGCGTCGGCTTCATCGGCACGCTCCTGATCGTCAAGCCGACGGCGGGCAACTTCAATGCCTGGGCGCTGCTCGGCATCGTGTGCGCCTTCGCGGGCGCCGCGCGCGACATCATCACGCGCAAGCTCGATCACCGCATCCCGACCATCGTGATCTCGTTCATGGCAGCAGCCGGCTCGGCGATCATCGGCGCGATCATGGGACTGTTCGAGGACTGGCGGGGAATGGCGCTTCCCGACGTGGGCATGCTGGCGATGTCGGCGGCTCTCGTCGCGACCGGTCATTTCCTCATCGTGATCGCGTTCCGCGGCGTCGACGTCGCGGCGATCGCGCCGTTCCGCTACACGCTGCTGATCTGGGCCGGCATCTGCGGCTACTTCGCCTTCGGCGAGGTGCCGGACCGCTTTGCGATCTTCGGCTCCACGCTGATCGTCGGCAGCGGGCTCTACGCGCTGCATCGCGAGGTGATGCGCCGCCGGATCCTGGCGGCCGCGGTGCCGCCGGCCGAGCCCGGCGCCTGACCCGCCCCGGGACGGCAGGTTCCACCGCTCGCGTCCCAGTAGAAAATATGGACTCCCGCCGCGCGCCGATTAACATAAAGCGTGGGGGGACGACCCATGGCTGCTTCGCTGACGCTGCTGAATGCGCCGTATGCGCAGAACTTCAACACGCTGATCAACAGCGGCACCTCGGCGTTCCTGCCGACGGACTGGCTGCAGGCTGAGATCGGCGGCACCGCCGACGCCTTCTTTGCGGCCGGAGACGGATCGTCGGCTACCGGCGACACCTACAGCTTCGGCACCGGCAGCTCGAACGAGCGCGCGCTCGGCACGCTCCGCAGCGAGACGCTCGGCTCGATGTTCGGCGTGAGCTTCGTCAACGACACCAGCGCCACGATCGTCAATATCTCGATCGCATACACCGGCGAACAATGGCGGCTCGGCGAGCTGGGACGTGCCGACCGGCTCGACTTCCAGTACAGCCTGGACGCGTTCAGCCTGACGAGCGGGACCTGGATCGACTACGACCCGCTCGACTTCGTCAGCCCGGTGACGAGCGGCACCGTCGGGGCGACCGACGGCAACAGCGCGCCGTTCCGCACCAGCTTCAACAGCGTGATCCTCAACGCCGGCGTCCCGATCGGCGCCACCTTGTTCGTCCGCTGGGTCGACCCCAATGCCTCGGGCGCCGACGACGGGCTGGCGATCGACGACTTCTCGCTGCAGGTCTCCGGCCTGCGGCGCGGCGGCGGCGATGGCAGCTCGTTCGGTGGACTGGGCGGGCAGAACATCCTGACCACCGCGGGCGTGGCCGGGCAGGACGGTTCGGGAGGCGCCACAGGATTGGGCGGCGGCGGCGGCGGTGCCGGCCTGACCGGCGGCAAAGGGGGCGCGGGCGGTACCGCCGGAGCCGCGGGCGGAGCCGGCGGGCAAGTCGGCGTCGATGCCGGCAACGGCCTCAACAACGGCGCCAATGCGCCGGCCGGCTCGAACGCGGGCGGCGGCGGCGGCGCGGGCGGCGTCCATGGCCATACCGGGAGCTTCCTTCCGAACTCCGCGGCGACCGGCAGCAACGGCGGCAACGGCGGCAACGGTGCCGGCGGCTCCGGGAGCTCCCACGGTGCGGGCGGCGGCGGCGGCGCCGGCGGCTACGGGGCGGTCGTCAGCGGTTCGGCGTTTGGAACGATCACCGCACCGATCATCGGCGGCAATGGCGGATCGGGCGGCAACGGCGGTCCCTCGATCAACTCCTCCGGCGGCTTTGGCGGGGACGGCGGTCACGGCCTGTTCTTCGCCGGCGCGTCGTCAAAGATCTTCACCATCGCGGCGCAGGTGTCCGGTGGAACGGGCGGCGCGGGTGGAGCAGCGACGGCCAACGGCACGCCCGGCGGCAACGGCGCCGGCGGCATCGGCGTTGTCGGATACAATATGTTCCTCACCGCCGCCAACGGCGCCTCGATCAGCGGGCCGGGCGGCGCCATCACGTTCACCGGCGGCAGCAATGCCCTGGAGCTGTATGCCGGCGCAGTGATCACCGGCAACGTGGTGGTGTCGGCCGGGACCGGGACATTGCGGCTCGGCGGCGCGGCCGACGCGAGCTTTGCGCTCGGCAGTATCGGCCCGGCGGCGCAGTATCGCGGATTCACCTTGCTGCAGACGTCCGGCACCGCGACCTGGACCGTCACTGGCACCGAGACGGTCGCGACGCCCTGGGAGGTCAACGGCGGCACCCTGCTGGTGAACGGCAGCACCGCGGCGGCGCCGCTGACGACCGTCACCGGCACCGGCATCCTCGGCGGCAGCGGGACCGTCGGCGCCGTCACGGTTTCGGGCGGCGGCACGCTGGCGCCGGGCGCAAGCGCCGGCACGTTGTCGACCGGCAACGTCACTTTCGGAAGCGGCGCGAACTTCAAGGTCGAGCTCGGCGGGACGACCGCGGGGAGCGGATACGACCAGCTCAACGTGACCGGCAGCGTGACGCTCGGCGGCCTGCTCAACGTCGCGCTGATCAACGGCTTCAATCCGTCAACCGGCAACAGCTTCACGCTCATCAACAATGACGGCTCGGATGCGGTCAACGGCAGCTTCATCGGTCTTGCCGAAGGCGCGGCGCTCTCGGCCGGCGGCAAGGTCTTCACGATCAGCTATCACGGCGGCAGCAATAACAACGACGTGGTGCTGACGCTCGGGCAGAACCAGGCGCCGGTGAACTTCATTTCGACATCGACCAACGCCGACGCAAATGTCACCAGCAGCCTCAGCGCGGCGATCGTGGACGCCGACGCGCTGTCCGGCCAGATCTCGACGACCCTGTCGGTGCAGCACGGCAAGCTCGACGTCACCGTGCAGAACACCACCGTGACCGGCAACCACACCGGAACGATCACCGTCAGCGGCACGCTCACGCAGGTCAACTCGACGCTCGCCACCCTGCTCTATACGCCGACGCATGACTTCTTCGGCCCCGACACCTTGACGATGTCGACCACCGACAACGGCAACAGCGGGCCGGGCGGACCGCTCAGCGACACGGACCAGGGCCGGATCAACGTCGGGACGATCGTCACCGACCCGGGCCAGGGCATCGAGGTCGTGGTTCAAAGCGGTACGCTGCGCGTCGACGCCGGCGGCGGCATCGACAAGGTCACGTTCCCCTTCCGCCTCGTCGACGCCAACGTCAGCTACGCGGCAAACACCGTGATCGTCGACGGCCCCAACGTCCACGTCGTCATGACCGGGGTAGACATTTTCGGCTTCACCGACGGCACGGTGAACAATAACGACGGCGACGTGCTGGTCGATGACCTGTTCTACTATTCCCATAACCACGACGTGTGGACCGCGCACGCCGACGCCGACGCGCATTATCACGCCAGCGGCTGGCACGAAGGCCGCGACCCGAGCGCGTTCTTCTCGACCAGTTTCTATCTCGCCACCAATACGGGCGTGAAAGCCTCCGGCGCCGATCCGCTGCGTCACTTCGACCAGACCGGCTGGAAGGACGGTCGCGCGCCGTCGACCGCGTTCGATCCGGCCGCCTATCTCGCCGCCAATCCGGACGTGAAGGCGGGCGGCGTCGATCCGCTCGCGCACTTCCTGCAGTACGGCAGCGGCGAAGGCCGCCTGCCGTCCGCCCTCACCGGGCTGATCGCGCCCAACGGGTTCGATTACGTCTACTACCTGCAGCACAATCCGGACGTCGCCGCCGCCGGTGTCGATCTGCTGGCGCACTTCCAGACCTTCGGCTGGAAGGAGGGCCGCGACCCGAACGCCTATTTCGACGTCAGCGGCTACCTCGCGAACTACACCGACGTGCGCGCCGCCGGCATCAACCCGCTCGATCACTACAACGCGTTCGGCTGGCGTGAAGGGCGCGACCCGTCGATCGCGTTCGACACGGCCGGCTATCGCGACGCCTACCCGGACATCGCCGCCGCGAACATCAATCCGCTGCTGCACTTCCTGCAGTCCGGCATCCACGAGGGCCGCTTGCCGTTCGGCGACGGCTTGTTCGGATAGGCGGTCACGCCGCCTTGTCGAACCCGGCGAGCTTGAGCAGTTCGCCAGCCTCGAGCGTCACCGGCTCGAAGCGCACCCCGAAGCAGTCGTCGGCGATCCAGGCGACCTTGCCATTGAGCGGACGCAGGCCGGAGAGCGTCACGGCGACATCGGCGCCCATCACGACGCGCGGGATGGAGGTGATGCGCGCGCCGCCGCGGCTGAGATCGAACACGCGCGCGGACGTCGCGACCCCGTCGAGGAGCACCGCCGCCGTCAGGTCGACGTCGAACCGCGGATGCTCGCGCAGATCGGCGCGCAGCGCGGCGCGCACGATTTCCGGGATTTCGGTGCGGACGCCTTCGGACGCCTGCTGCATCTGCGCGGCGACGCGCGCGACCTCGGCCGCGTTGGTGCTCGAGCGCGTCACCATGCCGGCGATGCCGCTCATGCGGGTCGCCACGTCCGAGACCGCCGTGGTGGTGCCGCGCACGGTGCTGACGAAGCCCTCGGTGGCGGCGCGCTGCTGACCCATCGCGGCGGCGACCGAATTGGTGACGAGCGAGAGCCGATCGATCGCCTCGGCGATCGCGCCGATCGAGGCGACGGCCTGGCTGGTGGTCGACTGGATCTCGGCGATCTTGGCGCCGATCTCGCCGGTCGCCTTGCCGGTCTGCGTCGCAAGCGTCTTCACTTCGGTGGCGACCACCGCAAAGCCCCTGCCCGCCTCGCCGGCGCGCGCCGCCTCGATGGTGGCGTTGAGCGCAAGCAAATTGGTCTGCTCGGCGATCGCCGTGATGACGCCGACGATATCGCCGATGTCCTTCGCCGCCTTGGCGAGCGCGCCGATGGTCTGGCGCGAGTTGGCGGCACGCTCCACCGCGTCGCGGCCGATCTCGGAGCCCTCCTGCACCTTCATGGTGATGGCGTCGATCGCGGCGATGACCTCGTCGGAGTGGCGCGCCGCATCCTCGTTCATGGCGCGTGAATGATCCGCCGCCGCCGCGGTCTCGGTCGATGCGCCGTGTACCGCCTCGAGCGCGGCGCGCATGTCGGCGGTCTTCTCGCGCAGCACGTTCGAACCCTCGACCACGGTGCGCAGCCCGCGCTCGGTCGCAGCCTCGACCTCGGTCGCCATGGTCGAGAGATTGGTGCGCCGCGCGGCGCGTTCGGCCTGCTCGAGGCGGTCGGCCTGGCTTTCGGTGCGCTTGCGGGTGCTGACGGCGGCGAGCATGTCGTTGACGGCGGCGGCGAGCCGGGCGGTTTCCGAGCGCGCCTTGCGGTCGGCCGACGGCTCGCGCGAGCCGCCGCCCGAGAGCCCGCCGACCGCCTGGGTGGCGCGGCGGACCTGGGTCGTGATCGAGAGTGCCACCAGCAGCGTCAGCGCCGGCGCGAGCGCCGCAACCGCGACGCTCACCAGCGCCCACACGACATTGTCGGGCGGTCCGAACAGATGCCGCGCCAGCAAGGCGAGCGCCGGCAAAAGCGCAACGGCAAGCAGCCGTTCGGAGATGGTCAGGCGCTGCATCTTCCCCACCCGCGCGCCCGTGACTATCCGGCGCCTCGGCGCATAAATCGCCGCCGCATCATGGGACTACATGGTTAACCGAAGATTAGCCCGCGACGCGGCCCGCGGTGCCGGGCCGTCGGAGCGCCAGGGTCTGGCGGAAGCCTATCCGGCTTTCGCGCCTTAAGAATTGGTTGACGGCGGCCGGACGTTTGAGGCTAAGGTGAGCGAGCCCGGCACCAAGACCGGCGGAGGAAAAAGGGGCTACTTCCAGAGGACGGGCCGCCGCAGCGGCGCCCAGAGGGGATGGGACAGTGGGTGTGCTCCTGGCGCTCAGCCGCGTCATCGACGCGATCAATTTCCGTGTCGGCAAGATCCTGGCCTGGCTGATCCTCGCGGCGGTCATCGTGTCTGCGGTGAATGCGGTCGTCCGCAAGCTGTTCGACACCTCGTCGAATTCCTGGCTCGAGCTGCAATGGGTGCTGTTCGGCGCCGTGTTCCTGATCGTCGTATCTTGGACGTTGCTGGAAAACGAGCACATCCGCATCGACATCGTGAACAGCCTGTTTTCGCAGCGCACGCGAAACATCATCGACGTGATCGGGCACGCGTTCTTCCTCCTGCCGCTCACCATCGTGATGATCATCACGTCATATCCGTTCGTGACCAAGTCGGTCCTGCTCAACGAGCAGTCGATGAATGCCGGCGGGCTGCCGCAATGGCCTGCGAAGATGCTGATCCTGATCGGTTTCGTGTTCTTGTTCTTCCAGGCGATATCTGAGCTGATCAAGCGCATCGCCGTCATGCGCGGCGATATTCCCGATCCGTATCAAACCGCGGGCGGGCTGCGGGCCGCCGCCGAAGCAGAGGTCGAGCGCCTGCTCGCCGAAGCGAAGGCCGCCGAAGCCGAAACCAAATCTCGCTGAACCACGTCCCGATCGAGAATGCCTGGGGGTAATCGACAATGACGGGACTGCTAATTCATTACATGGCGCCGATCATGTTCATGGCGCTCGTGGTCTTCCTGCTGCTCGGCTACCCGGTTGCGTTCTCGCTTGGCGCCGTCGGACTGATCTTCGCATTCATCGGCATCCAGGTTGGCCTGTTCCGGCCCGATTTCCTGCAGGCGCTGCCCGAGCGCATCTTCGGAATCATGAACAACGACGTGTTGTTGGCGATCCCGTTCTTCACCTTCATGGGATTGATCCTCGAAAGATCGGGCATGGCCGAAGACCTGCTCGACACGATCGGGCAGCTGTTCGGCACGATCCGCGGTGGGCTCGCCTATGCGGTGATCTTCGTCGGCGCACTGCTCGCCGCGACCACCGGTGTGGTCGCCGCCTCAGTCATCTCGATGGGCCTGATCTCGCTGCCGATCATGCTGCGCTACGGCTACGACCGGCGCGTCGCCTCGGGCGTGATCGCGGCCTCCGGCACGCTGGCGCAGATCATACCGCCCTCGCTGGTGCTGATCGTGATGGCCGACCAGCTCGGCAGGTCGGTCGGCGACATGTACGAGGGCGCGTTCCTGCCCGGTCTCGCGCTCGCCTCGATGTACGCCCTCTACATCTTCGGGGTGAGCATCCTGTATCCGAAGGCGGCGCCCGGCCTGCCGGTCGAGGACATCGGCTATCGCGAGCCGAACGGCGCGCGCGGCGTGTGGCAGCTCGGCGTGCTGGTGCTGTTCTCCGCGTTCATCGCGATCTTCCTGATGAAGCAGACCAACGTGCGTGCCGGCGCGGACTTCGTCGTGCTGACCATGTCGCTCGGCGTCGTCGTGTCGTTCCTCTGCGCGGTATTTAATCGCGTGTTCGGAACGAAATACTTCTATGCCACCGCCGTACTGTTCATCGGCTTCGCGGCCGCCGCCTACTGGTCCGACACGCATGCTCACGAGAACTGGGGAATCCTGCTGTCGGCGCTCGCTGCCGGAGCGTTCTATGCGCTCGCCGCGGCGTTGATCCAGATCGCGACCGGCTTTCGCCTCGTCACCATCATGGCGGAACAGACCACTTTTGTGATGGTGCCTCCGCTCGCGCTGATCTTCCTCGTCCTGGGCACGATCTTCATCGGTGTCGCGACGCCTACCGAAGGCGGCGCGATGGGCGCGGCCGGCGCAATGATCCTCGCAGTCATGAAGGGCCGCCTCACCTTCGACCTGACGCGGCAGGCGGTGGAATCGACCGCCAAACTCTCGGCCTTCGTGGTGTTCATCCTGGTCGGCGCGCGCGTCTTCTCGCTGACCTTCTACGGCGTTGACGGCCACCGCTGGGTCGAGGAGATGTTGGTCTCGATGCCGGGCGGGCAAATGGGCTTCCTCATCTTCGTCAACATCTTCGTCTTCGTGCTCGCCTTCTTCCTCGACTTCTTCGAGATCGCCTTCATCGTCATCCCGCTGCTCGGTCCGGCGGCCGACCGGCTCGGCATCGATCTGATCTGGTTCGGCGTGATGCTGGGCGTGAACATGCAGACGTCATTCATGCATCCGCCGTTTGGCTTCGCGCTGTTCTACCTGCGCTCGGTCGCGCCGCGCGAACCCTACACCGACCGGGTGTCCGGCAAACGCACCGAGGGCGTGACCACGGGACAGATCTATTGGGGTGCCGTGCCGTTCGTGATTATCCAGTGCATCGGCGTCGCGCTTGTCATCGCGTTCCCCGGGATGGTGATGCACTACAAGAGCACCGGACCACAGATCGATCCCTCCAAGGTCAGGATCGAGCTTGAGCTGCCGGAGATGCCGATGACCCCGGATTTCGGCCCGCCGACGAAACAGTAGAGTTCGCGGCGCGTCGCATTCAGTGCGGCGCGTCAGGGTGCCATCCGACGATCGCGAGCATGAAGAAGAAGCCGATCACATAGGCAACGGCGATGGGCCAACCGTGGCGCAGCCACAGCCCGACCGACTTCGCCTCCGGATACATATTGGCAAGCGCGACGCCGGCGGATGAGCCGAACCAGATCATCGAGCCGCCGAAGCCGACCGCATAGGCGAGGAAGCCCCAGTCATAGCCGCCCTGCTTCAGCGCCAGGGCGGTCAACGGGATATTGTCGAACACTGCCGATACGAAGCCGAGCCCCATCGCGGTCTGCCACGATGCGGCGGGGAGTTTCTCCACCGGCATCAGCGACGCGATGGTGACGAGCGCGAGCAGAAAGACCGTGCCCTTGAACGTTTCCGGCATCACCTTCCAGTCCGGGCTGCGCCACGGCGTCGTCACCAGCAGCACCACCCACACCGCGGCACCGATCACCGGGAAGGCGTCGAGCACCGCCGGAAAACGCAGGTTGGCGATCACGTTCGACAGGATCGCAACGATCAGGATCGCGAACACGATCACCACGCGGCTCCAGTCGAGGCGGATTCCAGCCGGCGCGTCGCGCCTGATGGGTGAGTATTTCTGCTGCAGCATCGCGGCCGGGATACCGAAAATGAAGATCGCGACCGCGACCGCAACATAAGCCTCGACCACCGCGAGCGGGCTGACACCCGCGATCCACATCATCGTGGTGGTGGTATCGCCGACCACGCTGCCGGCGCCGCCCGCGTTCGACGCGGCGACGATCGCCGCGAGATAACCGATGTGCACCTTGCGGTGAAAAACTTCGCGCGCCATCACACCGCCGATCAGGGCCGCCGCGATGTTGTCGAGGAAGCTCGAGAGCACGCACACGATCACCAGCAGCGCGAAAGCGCCTTTCCAGTCGTCCGGCAGGTAGGCCGGCATGACGTCAGGCAGCTTGCTCTCCTCGAAGTGGCGCGACAGCAACGCGAAGCCCATCAGCAGCAGGAACAGGTTCGCCAGGATCACCCATTCGTGCCCCATGTGCAGCGCGAGTCCGCCCAGCCCCGGGCCGAAATTGAAACCCGTGAAGCCGAGCTTGTAGATCAGGATTGCCGCCAGGCCGGCGAGCGCGACCTGCAGCGTGTAGTGATGGAACAGGGCGACGCCGAGCAGCGTCACGGCGAACAGAATGAAATCGACCGGGATGCCGAACAGATAGAGCGGCTCGGGCGAGCCGGCAGCCTGAGCCGCGAGCGCAGGCGAGCACGCGGCGAAAAGGCTCCACGCGGCGATGGCAACCGTGCCCAACCTGCACGAAACGGAAGAGGACACCCCGAACGCAGCCAGCATCGCATATCTCCCCGCGTCGCGGCGAACGCGCCGCGTTGGCGCAAAAAGTCAGCGAAAAGGCCCCGAAGCGAATGCTCCGGGGCCGATCGCGTGACGTCCCGTCTCGGCGTTCAGGTGCGCGTGCGCATGCGCATCATGAACGTATCGAAGGTCAGCTCGGCCACCTGTTCCCAGCCGAACCAGTCGTTGCGATAGGACAACAGGCTGTCGTGCAGCTTCTTGAACATGGGATTGCTCTTGGCGTGCTCGTTGTGGACTTCCTGCGCCATGTTGAAGCACGCCTCGAGCACCGGCTGCGGGAACGGGCGCAGGACCGCGCCCTGCGACACGAGCTTTTTCAACCCGCCCGGATTGGCATAGTCGTACTTTCCGACCACCCAGCCCCAGGCGTCGCCCGATGCGACCTGGATCATGCTCTGGTAGATCTTCGGAAGCTCGTTCCATTTGGCCTGGTTGATGATGTTGTGGCTCTGGCCGCAACCTTCCCACCAGCCCGGATAGTAGTAGTTCTGCGCGACCTTCACGAAGCCGAGCTTCTCGTCGTCGTACGGGCCGACCCACTCGGCGGCGTCGATGGTGCCCTTTTCCAGCGCCGGATAGATGTCGCCGGCAGCGAGTTGCTGAGGAACGACGCCGAGCCGCTGCAGGATCGTGCCGGCAAAGCCGCCGACGCGGAATTTGAGGCCCTTGAGGTCGTCGACGCTGTTGATCTGCTTGCGGAAGAAGCCGCCCATCTGCGCGCCGGTGTTGCCGGCCGCGAAGCCGATCGCATTGTACTTGGCGAGCAACTCGTTGAGGACGGCTTCGCCGTCGCCGTAGCGCAGCCAGGCGTTCATGCCGCGCGTATTGATGCCGAACGGCAGGCAGGTGCCGAAAGTAAAGGCCGCGTCCTTACCCCAGTAGTAATAGAGCGCCGTGTTGCCGATCTCGACCGTGCCGTTCTGCACCGCGTCGAGCACCTGCAGGCCGGGCACGATTTCGCCGGCCGCGAAGACCTGAATCTGGAACTTGTTGTCGCTCATCTCAGCGATGCGCTTGGAGAAGTATTCGCACCCGCCGTAAAGCGTATCGAGCGACTTCGGCCAGCTCGTCGGCATGCGCCATTTGATTTCCGGCATCGACTGCGCGATCGCGGGAGCTGCGACGGCGGCCGAGGCGGCAAGCCCGATGCCGGCCGATTTCAGGAATTCACGACGTTTCATTTTGCGTTTCCCCTGTTGAAGTCAACTCTCTGCCGACGCGACCGGAACGACTGAAATCGTCGTTTCTTGTTGAGGCCAGTCACCGACGAGCGACTGGCGCTGATCTTACGGAACAATTCGCAGTTGCCAATCAAAAAAGGCCCGGGGCGGCTCGCCCCGGGCCTCAATTTTCACCGGTTTCGGACGGCCAATCAGGCGCGCGGACGCGTCCGGATCATGAAGGTGTCGTAGGTGTATTCGGCGACCTGCCACCAGAGATATTCGTCGTTCCGGAACGCGATCATGTTGTCGTAGACCTTCTTGAAGTCCGCGTTCTTCGACGAGATGTCGGCGTAGACCTCGTTGGCGGCCTTGAGGCAGGCTTCCATGATCGGCTGGCTGAACGGGCGAAGCTGTGCGCCACCTGCGACCAGGCGCTTGAGCGCGCCCGGGTTGCGCGCGTCGTACCTGGCGGTCTCTTCGATGTTGGCGTAGGCGGCCGCCGTGGTGACGATCGCCTTGTAGTTCTTCGGCAGCTCTTCCCACTTCGAAATGTTGAACATGAAGTGGTTGGTCGTGCCGCCTTCCCACCAGCCGGGGTAATAGTAGAACGGCGCGACCTTCTGGAAGCCGAGCTTCTCGTCGTCGTAGGGACCGACCCACTCGGCTGCATCCACCGTGCCCTTCTCGAGCGCCGGATAGATGTCGCCGCCGGCAAGCTGCTGCGGCACGACACCGAGCTTCTGCATGACGTTGCCGGCGAGCCCGGCGATGCGCATCTTGAGGCCGCTGAGATCGGCGACCTCCTTGATCTCCTTGCGGAACCAGCCGCCCATTTGGGCGCCGGTGTTGCCGCCGAGCAGGCTGACGACGTTGAACTTCTTGGTGAACTCATCCATCAGCTTCTGCGCGCCGCCGTCATAGAACCAGGCGTTCTGCTGGCGCGTGTTGAGGCCGAACGGCACGGCGCAGAACAGCGGGAAGGTCGGGTCCTTGCCGACATAGTAGTAGGCCGCCGTGTGGCAGCATTCGACGGTGCCGGCGCCGACCGCGTCGAGCGCCTGCAGGCCGGGCACGATTTCACCAGCCGCAAAGGTCGAAACCTGGAATTTGCCGTCGGTCGCCTCGCCGACATATTTGGCGAAGGTCTCCGACGCACCCCACAGTGTGTCGAGTGATTTCGGGAAGCTCGATGTCAGGCGCCATCTGATCTCCGGCGACGACTGGGCGATGGCGGGGGCGGCGATCGCCGACGCGGCGAGACCGGCACCTGCGGTCTTGAGGAATTGGCGGCGTTTCATGATGGCTCCTGAGGCTCTTTACGGACAAACCCCGGCCGGAGCGCGCAACGGCCCCCATGGTCTTGCGGGTCCGGGCCCGGGTTGACCTTCCTATAGCGAAATAAGGCAGGCGCGGAAAAGGAAAAAACCCCGGAGCGGGACGCTCCGGGGCTCATGACGTTCGCCGGCAGGGCCGGTCAGACTCGCGTACGGTTGCGAATCAGGAAGGTGTCGTAGGTGTATTCGGCGACCTGCCACCACAGATACTGGTCGTTGCGGAACGCAAGCGTCAATTCCCAGATCTTCTTGAAATCCTCGTTCGTGCTCGAGACTTCCTTGTAGAGTTCGAGCGAGGACTTCAGGCAGGCGTCCATGACGGCAGGCGGGAACGGGCGCAGCTGCGCGCCGCCGGCGACCAGGCGCTTGAGGGCTGCCGGATTCACCGCATCGTATTTCGCCTGCATCCACTCATGCGCCGCCATCGAGGCGGTGCGGATGATCGACTTGTAGGTCGGCGAGAGCGCGTTCCACTTCTCCAGGCCGACGAAGTTGTGCAGCATCGCGCCGCCTTCCCACCAGCCCGGGTAGTAGTAGTACTGCGCCACTTTCTGGAAGCCGAGCTTCTCGTCGTCGTAGGGCCCGACCCACTCGCACGCATCGAGCGTGCCCTTCTCCAGCGCCGGATAGATATCGCCGCCGGCAAGCTGCTGCGGCACCAAGCCGAGCTTGGTGAGCACGCGGCCGGCAAAGCCGCCGATGCGCATCTTCAATCCGTTGAGGTCGGAGACTTCCTTGATCTCCTTGCGGAACCAGCCGCCCATCTGGCAACCGGTATTGCCGCACGGAATGCCGAAGACGTTCGTCTTCTTGTAGAAGTCGTTCATCAGGTCCATGCCGCCGCCGAAATACTGCCAGGCGGTCTGCATGCGGCTGTTGAGTCCGAACGGCACCGCGGTGCCGAACGCGTAGGTCGGATCCTTGCCGACATAGTAATACGACGCGGTGTGGCACATCTCGACCGTGCCGGCCGATACGGCGTCGAGCGCCTGCAGGCCGGGCACGATTTCGCCGGCCGCGAACACCTGGATCTGGAATTTGTTGTCGGTCGCCTCGGCCACCGCCTTGGAGAACACTTCCGCCGCGCCGAAGATGGTGTCGAGCGATTTCGGGAAGCTCGACGTGAGCCGCCATTTCGTCTCCGGCATGGTCTGCGCGATGGCAGGAGCCGCGACGGCGGATGCCGCCAGCCCGGCGCTTGCGGTCTTGAGGAATTGACGGCGCTTCATTCTGTGTCCCCTGGCTTGGGCGGCCCTCCGCCGCAGCGCCCGCGTTAGCACGCTTTGCGGCGATCTGGGAACACGCTGTTCCATCCGCGCCGGATAAGACGAAAGTCGACAATGGGTGCGTTAGCGGCCCACATCGACGGTCAACTCCATCTTCGGATGGATGCCGCAGAACACCAGATATGCCCCCTCTTGCGGGAACGCGATCTCGACCGTCTCGCCCGGCTCCTGCGCGCCGGAATCGAAATCGAGCTTGTCGTCGAACACGCGGATGTTGTGGGTGCGCGTGTCGTTGTTGAGAAACCAGAGCCGTTCGCCGCGCCGGACCCGCACGTGGGTCGGCGTGAAGAGCTTGTCGTGCTGCGAGATCGAGGTGACGCGTTCGGCCGGCACCGGCTGCGACGTCTCGGCGACGATGCTGTCTGGCAGCCGCGGCGCGCGCTTGCTCGACAGCGTGGGCAGAAACGCAACCAGCGCCGCCTGCTGCTTGCCCGAAAGATCGATCTTGCGCAGATCGGGCGAGCGCGTTGCGCGATCCGCGATGCCGGATGCGTAGTGCTTCACCACCGCGTCGAGCGAGGCGAGCGAGCCGTCGTGCATGTACGGCGCGCGCCGCGCCGCCTCGCGCAGCGACGGCGTCTTGAACGCATACTCGGCCTGCTCCAGCCGCAGCACCGCGCCGCGGCCGCGGTCGTCGCTGGGGAGGCCGATGTCGTAGAAGGCGTAATCGGTGAAGGCCCAGCCGGAATGGCAGTTGGCACAGCCGGATGTGTTGAAGACGCGAAATCCGTCGACCTCTTGCGGCGACAGCGCGGCGTTATCGCCTTCGATCCAGCGGTCGAAGCGGGTCTGCGGCGACACGAACGTGCGCTCGTAGGTCGCGATCGCCTTCTTCAGATTGTCTTCGCTGACGGCCGGCTCGTCCGGAAACGCCTTGGCGAAATCGCGCTGGTAGCTGCGATCGGCGCCGAGCCGCGCGATCAGCCGATCCATCGGCTGCGCCATCTCGTCCGGCGCGATGATCGGCCCGGCCACCTGCTCCTCGAGGCTGCGCGCACGCCCGTCCCAGAACACGTTGCGCGCCCAGGCGAGATTCCACAGCGTCGGCGTATGGCGCGCGAGCGCACGGCGCGGCACGCCGATCGCGGTCACCCGCCCGTCGGAGAAGCCCTTGCTGCGGTCATGACAGCTCGCGCAGGCGATACTGCCGTCGGCCGAGAGACGCTTGTCGTGAAACAGCCGCTCGCCGAGCGCACGTTTGCCGGGCGAGTACGGATTGGACGACGGAAATGGAATGCCGGCGGGGCGGCGGAATTTATCCTTCAGTGCCGCGAGGTCGTCGCCTTGCGCCAGCGCGGCCGCACCGCCCGCCAGCGCGCCGCACAGGAACGCGACCGCAATCAGCGCCCGCAACCGCCCCTGCGCCGCAAGCGCCGACCTCACATCAGCTTGCCGATCGAGAGCTCGATGCGCGACACGTCGCTCAGCACCGCGGCGTAGTCCTTCACCGGCGCCTTCGGCGGCATCGCGGCCGGCCAGGCTTTCTTCAGTTCGGCAAAACCATCACGCACGTGTTTCAGCGCGTCCGCGTCCTTCTTCTCCAGCGCGGAGGACAGACGTTCGATCATCGCCTCCGCCTGCCACACGAAGCCGCGCGAGTCCTGGTACTCGACCGGCTTGGCGATACGGCCTTTGGCGAGCGCCTGCTGGTATTCGCCGGTCGCGCTCTTGAGCAGTTCGAGCGCGGTCTCGACCTGGAAGCCGTCGCCCGCCTGCTTCGCCTTCACGCCGGCATCGGCCGCCGCCAGCGCGTCCTCGACGCTCTTCCTGGCCTTGTCGTAATCCTCGCCGCCCTTCTTCTGCTTCACCGTGGTGGCGAGCAGCTTCAGCGCGGTCGCGAACTGCGGCGTGTTGTAGTCCTTCAGCCGTCCGCGGATCGGGCCGTACAGTTCCTCGCCCGGATGCAGGAAATGCGGCAGCGCGGCGGCCCACTGGCCCTGCTGCACCAGTTCGTCGCCGACCAGGAGATGCCCGCGCATCTGCGCGATGCGCAGCGCGAAGTCGAGATCGGGCGGAAGTTTTGCGCCGCCCTTGGCGCCGCCTTCCTCACCGCCTCCGCCACCTTCTTCACCGCCCTCACCGCCCTGCTTCTTCTTCGCCTTGTTCGGACCGCGTTCGCCATGTTCGCCGCCCTCGCCGCCGTGACGTTTCGCGGACGACACATCGGTCGCCGTCAGCGCGCGGGTCAGCGCCATTGCGGAGGCCTCGTTTGCGACCGTCGGCGGCTCGGCGCCCGCGTGACCGACGCCCGCGACCACGAAGGCGCCGACGCCGAGCCATATCTTGGTTTTCGATTTCATCGCCGCACTCTCCGCATTCGCGCGCCCCGATTGCCTTGCAGGCGGTCGCACCATACGGTGCGACAACTTGGCCGGCCAGTCACAAACCGGCGGATTTTGAATAATTCCAATGCGTTGCGGAGAGCATTGAGAGGTCATGCAGATCGTCATCGGCAACGTGCTGTCGGCCGCGGAGGTCGCGCTGGTGCGCGAGGCGCTGGCGCATGCGACGTTCGAGGATGGGCGCGAAACCGCGGGCTTTGCGGCGCGGCTCGTCAAGAACAACCGTCAGGCGGCGAACGACCGCAGGATCGACACGGTGCGCAAGCTCGTCGAGGAACGCATTCTGCGCAACGACGTGTTCGCGCTTGCGGTGCGCCCGAAGGCGCTCGCCTCGGTGATATTCTCCTCCTACGAGGCCGGCATGCACTACGGCAGCCATGTCGACGACGCGCTGATGCAGGGCATGCGCACCGACGTGTCGTTCACGCTGTTCCTCTCCGACCCCGAGAGCTACGACGGCGGCGAGCTCACGATCGAGAGCGCGGCGGGCGAGGACGCGGTGAAGCTTCCGGCCGGCAGGATGATCGCCTATCCGTCGACCGCGCTGCATCACGTCGCGGCGGTGACGCGCGGCACGCGCCTCGCGGCGATCGGCTGGGTGCGCAGCTTCGTGCGCGACGCCGCGCAACGCGAAATGCTGTTCGACCTCGACACCGCGCGCCGCGCGATTTTCGCGCGCGAGGGCAAGAGCGCGGAATACGATCTGGTATCGAAGACGCTGGCGAATTTATTGCGGATGTGGGTGGAGGATTGACACTCAGCGCCTCATCCTGCTGAGGAGCGTCCGAAGGACGCGTCTCGAAGGATGGCCAAGCGCACCGCTGTCGTTCCGGGCCATGGTTCGAGGCTCGCTGCGCTCGCACCTCACCATGAGGTTTTGGAGCTAAGCCTCGATCACGATCTTCGGCGCGGTCCTTGCCCCGCCTTTCGCGCCGAGCTGGTCGCGCACGCGGCTCGCGATCTCGCGATAGATCCTGGCGTGCGGTCCGTCCGGCTCGGTCGCGACCACCGGGCGGCCGGCATCGGAGGTCTCGCGGATCGTCATGTGCAGCGGCACCTCGCCGAGGAACGGCACGCCGAGCTTGTCGGCCTCGGCATGCGCGCCGCCGTGGCCGAAGATGTCATGGCGCTCGCCGCATTTCGGGCAGACGAAGTAGCTCATGTTCTCGATGATGCCGAGCAGCGGCACGTTCACGCGCTTGAACATCTCCACCCCGCGCCGCGCATCGATCAGCGCCAGATCCTGCGGCGTCGAGACGATCACGGCGCCGGCGAGCGGCACCTGCTGCGCGATGGTGAGTTGCGCGTCGCCGGTGCCGGGCGGCATGTCGACGACCATCACGTCGAGCGTGCCCCATTCCACCTCGCGCAGCATCTGGGTCAGCGCCGACATCACCATCGGGCCGCGCCAGATCATCGGCGTCTCCTCGGCGACGAGGAAGCCGATCGACATCACGTTAAGGCCGTAGCCGGTCATCGGCTTCAACCGGTTGCCGCCGAGCGTCTCCGGGCGCCCGCGGATCGCGAGCAGCTTCGGCACCGATGGGCCGTAGATGTCGGCGTCGAGCACGCCGACCTTCAGCCCGAGGTCGCGCAGGCCGAGCGCCAGATTGATCGCGGTGGTGGATTTGCCGACGCCGCCCTTGCCCGACGCGACCGCCACGATGGCGGCGACGCCCGGCGGGCCCTGCACCGGCCGTTCGCCGCGCGGCGCATGCGAATGACCCGGCGCGCCGTGCCCGCCCTGCTGCGGGCGCGGCGCCGCTCCAGCAGCGCCGCCCGAGCGTTCGCCGGTCAGCGCCACCATGGCGGACGTGACGCCGGGCACCGCACGCACCGCCGCTTCGGCCGCCTTGCGCACCGGCTCCCATTGCGGAACGACGGCGGCATCGACGGTGATCGAAAAGAACACCTTGCCGTCGCTCGCCACCACGTCGGAGAGCTTGCCGGTCTGCGGCAGCGGCGCGCCGTCGGGGCTCTTCACGGCGGCGAGCGCCGCCAACACGTCGTCCTTGGTCGCCATGCGTTTCCCCTTCGGCTGCCCCCGTTATCTGGCGGAGCATGACCTGTTCCGAAAACCGGTGCCCATCCCCGATCGGGGTCGAGGACATGCTTTTCGGGATCATGCTCTAGATAAGCCGCTCGCCCCGGCGGTCAACGTGCAAATTGGGCCCCGGCCAAGGCGGTTGACTGTCAGTAGCCGCTTCGCGCAAACACGTGCCGACATTCCGGCCGTCAGGGAGAGAGCACATGGCGAAGGTCGCGTTTCTAGGGTTGGGCGTGATGGGCTACCCGATGGCCGGGCACCTGAAGAACAAGGGCGGCCACGAGGTCACGGTCTACAACCGCAATAGCGCCAAGGCGGAGGCGTGGGCCAAGGAATACGGCGGCAAGGTCGCGAAGACCCCCGAGGAGGCCGTGGCCGGCCAGGACTTCGTGATGATGTGCGTCGGCAACGACAACGACGTGCGCGCGGTCGCGAGCGCCGCCTTCCCGAAAATGGGCAAGGGCACCGTGTTCGTCGACCATACCACCGCGTCGGCCGAGGTCGCGCGCGAGCTTTACGAGGCGGCGAAGACGGGCGGCTTCGCTTTCGTCGATGCGCCGGTATCGGGCGGACAGGCCGGCGCGCAGAACGGCGTGCTCACCGTGATGTGCGGCGGCGATGCCGAGCCCTACGGCCGCGCCGAGAAGGTGATCGCCGCCTACGCGCGCATGTGCAAGCTGCTCGGGCCCGCGGGCGCAGGCCAGCTCACCAAGATGGTCAACCAGATCTGCATCGCCGGCGCGGTGCAGGGCCTCTCGGAGGGTATTCATTTCGCCAAGAAGGCCGGCCTCGACGTCGAGGCGGTGATCGAGACCATCTCCAAGGGCGCCGCGCAATCGTGGCAGATGGAGAACCGCTACAAGACCATGAACGCCGGCAAATACGATTTCGGCTTCGCGGTCGACTGGATGCGCAAGGACCTCTCGATCTCGCTCGCCGAAGCGCGCCGCTCCGGCGCGCACCTGCCGGTCGCAGCCTTGGTCGATCAGTTCTATTCCGAGGTGCAGAAGATGGGCGGCGCGCGCTGGGACACGTCGAGCCTGCTGGCGCGGCTGGAAAAGTAGGGCAAGGATCGCGATGCGGTGTTGGCGCCTGGTCGCATTGGCCTGCTGGCTCGGTAGCGCAGCCCCCGCTGTTGCGCAGCCGGCTTGGCCGACAGCGGCCGTCAATTGCGCCTACCATCAGTCGAACGATACGGCCGAACACCTGCGCGCGGAGGAGCACTGCCTGTCGCGCCTGAACGGCAACGCGTCGCGCATCGGCAACACCCTGGAGATCAGGCTCGGGGATGGAAGCACAGGACTTTCATCAGCAACTACGAAGCCTGTGAAGGCACCGAGGGCCCCAAGGTCGACGACTGCGTGGTGCATTGGCTCGTCGCGTATTTCCCGAAGCATCGGGCGGTGCTCGTGAGCGTCGGCCTTTACGAATCCGGCAGCTACCAGTTCGTCAACGTCGACAGCGGAAAGGCGACGCGGCTCGAAGAGGAGCCGCAGTTCTCCCCGAGCGGCGATCGGTTTGCAGTGGTCAAGGGAAGCGAGTCGGAAGCGGTGGACAATGACGTCGCGATCTACGCGGCGCGGTCCGATCCGCCGGTGCTTGAGTTCAGCGCCCGCCAGCCCGACGGGGCTTATGCGCTGTACTCATTTGTCGGCTGGGGCGGGGAAAATCGCGTCAACCTGACGATCTACACCCGCGAAAAAGCCGGCGCCGACCCGAAGGATTTCAGCGCGGCCGCAGTTCGCACGCAAAAGGGCTGGCGTTTCGAAGGCACTCCCCCAGGCCCCGACCGATAGGACACCGATGGACTGGCTACGCAAAATCGTCTTCGTCGAGGAACGCGTGCTCGGTGATGGTGGCAGAGTGGTCGCCGCACCGATCACACGCGTCGCCGGCATCGCGGTCATCAAGAACCCGTTCGCCGGGAAGGGCTACATCGAGGACCTGTCATCGCTGTTCGACGTCGGCGCGATGCTGGGCGAGACGATCATGCCGGACGTGGTGCGGCGGCTCGCAAATCCGGCGGTGAGCTACGGCAAGGCGGCGATCGTCGGCGTTGCCGGCGACTTCGAGCAGGGCGGCGCGCTGATCCATCCCAAGCTCGGCAAGCCGATGCGCGCCGCGGTCGGCGGCGGCGAGGCGATCATCGCGTCGAACGTCAAGGTCGCGCCCGCCGGCACCGCGATCGATGTGCCGCTCGCGCACAAGGACGACATCTGGTCGTTCGACCATTTCGACACCATGACGGTGATGGTGCCGGACGCGCCGCGCCCGGACGAGATCGTCGTGATCATGATCGCGGCGGACGGGGGGCGCCCTGCCCCGCGCGTCGGCAAGGGCCGCGTGCTGTAGGCATTGGCGTTTCGTGATAGAGTCGCTGCGCGCGGCAACGGAATCGCCGCAAGGGAGACACGTCATGGCCAAAGGTCAGATGCGCAGCAACAAGGAAAAGAAGAAGCCGAAGGCGGACCACAACAAGAAGGGCAAGAACACCATGGTGGCGGGCGGCCAGAGCAAGCCCGCCTTCGCGCCGGCCGGGAAGAAGTAACGCGACCTGGGCAACTCAGCCATCGTCGGGGCTGCGCTTCGCGCCGCGTCTCGGCGGCTTCCGCATCTTGGCGGGCTTGTCCCAGCCTCCCGATCAGCGGGGCGCTGGCCGTGCGCGCACAAAGCGGGATGCCCGGGACAAGCCCGGGCATGACGACGTCAATCGGTCGCAAACACCACGCAGCGTGGCGTGAGGCTCAGCGCAGATTGCGCCACGGATCGGCTTTCTGGTCCGGCACGTTATCGACCGCCGACTTGTAGGCCCTGTCCTCGGCCTTCTTGGCGGCCGCGCGCATGGCGGCCTCGCCCTCGGGACCTTTTTTGCTCTTTTCCGAAATCGACGGTATCTGCGCGGCCGTCGGCGTCGCATGCAGCGCAAGCGCCGTCATCATCAGCGCCACGGCGACCGCGGCGAGAACTGCTCTCATCGCTGACCTCCCATCTTCACGTTCGCCCCCTCACCGTCCCTTATAGCGCGGCGGGCGCTTCTCGCGGAAGGCCGTGACGCCCTCGCGCGCGTCCTCGCTCGCGCCGGCCGTGCGCTGCAGGTCGGCTTCCAGCGCGAGCTGGGTCCTCAGGTCGTTCGTTTCGCTGACCCGCGCGGCCTCCTTGATCAGCCGGTAGGCGAGCGCCGGCCCGGCCGCGAAGCGGCGCGCAAAGGCGGCGACCTCATCGCGGAAGACCGCATCGTCGAACACCTTGTAGACGAGCCCCATGCGCTCGAGCTCGTCGGCCGGAATCTGGTCGGCGGTCAGCATCAGCGCCAGCGCGCGCTTGGCGCCGACGATGCGCGGCAGCGACCAGGTGCCGCCCGCATCGGGCACCAACGCGATCCTGGCGAAGACTTCCTGGAAATAAGCGGAGCGGGCCGCCAGCAGGACATCGCAGGCGAGCGCGATGTTGGCCGAGGCGCCGACCGTCGGGCCGTTGAGCGCCGCGATGGTCACCTTGGGAAACGCATAGATGCGTTCGACCATCGGATTGTAGTCGCGCTCGAGCCGCGCGCCGAAATCGGGCTTGCCGTCCGGCCCCATGACGCGCTCCTCGGTCAGGTCCTGTCCGGCCGAGAACGCGCGCCCCTCCCCGGTCAGCACCACGCAGCGCACCGCCTCGTCGCGCTCGGCGGCGTCGAACGCCTGGCGCAGTTCGGCATGCATCGCGGTGGTGAAGGCGTTGAGCCGCTCGGGGCGCGCGAGCGTGATAGTGGCAACGCCATCGGCGGTCGTACTACGGATGGCGGTGAAGGACATGCAAGTTCCCCGGGCGTTCGCCGGGGAGCTTAGCACGTCATTTTGGCGTCACTGGCAAATCGGGATGCCGTTCATCACCACGCACTTCTTCTGGCCCGCCGGAGGCGCACCCTTCGGCACGTTTGGCGGCGGTCCGCGGAATCCCTGTTGCCCGCCGCCGGCCCCGACGCCGGTGCCTTGCTTCTGCCAGTTCGGCGGCGGTCCCTGGAATCCGGGCTGCGGCGCGCGCGGCGGTGGCGGCGCGGCGACCACCGGCGGCCGCGGCTGCTGGATTTGCTGTTGCTGGATTTGCTGCTGCCGCATCTGCTGCTGCTGGATCTGCTGTTGCTGGATTTGCTGCTGCCGCATCTGCTGCTGCTGAATCTGCTGCTGCTGAATCTGCTGCTGCTGGATTTGCGGCGCCGCCCCGACGCCGGTGCCGGGCTTCTGCCATGCCTTCGGCGGCCCCTGGAATCCGGGCGGCGGTCCTGGGGGCGGCCGATTGACGACCGCAGGACCCTGCTGCGGCAGGCCTTTCTGGAATTGCTGCTGGCCTTTGAAGCCCTGCGGCGGGCCGGGCGGCGCGGCGCCGATGCCGGTGCCGGGCTTCTGCCACGCCTTCGGCGGCCCCTGGAATCCGGGCTGCGGCTGGCCTTGCGGCGGCAGATTTTGCGGAGGCTGGTTGACGATCACAGGGCCCTTCTTGCCCGGGAGGGCACCCGGCGGTCCGAAATCCCGGTCCAGGCGGGCGTCCGCCGAACTGTCCCGGAATCTGTCCGGGTCGAGGGCCGGGATTGACGATCATCGGGAAAGCCGGCTGCTGGCGGCGCCAGAGGCCTCCGCCCTGGCCCGCGGACGGCGGCAGGCCGACGATGAAGGCCGGCGGCGGCGCCAGGAAACGGCGCGGCGGCGGTGCGGCCGGATAGACATCGTAGAGGCGCGACGGCTCGCCCGCGACCGGCGGTGGCACGTCGTCGAAGTCGAGCATGCGGAAACCGGGCGGCGGACCTTCGGCCGCGGCGAGTCGGCGCAGGCGCCGGCGCGCGTCGAACGCATACATGCCGTCGGGATAGCGCTGCATGTAGGTCCAGTAAGCGTCCGGAGAATTCATCAGCAGCGCGCGGCGCCACAGCAGCGCTTCGCGGCGCGCGCGGATCGTCGCCCAGACGCGCTGCGCATACGGACTGTTCGGATAGAGCCGGACATATTCGACATAAGTCGGCAGCTCGTCCTGCTCGACCGCGATCGCATAGGCGTCTTCCGGCGGAAGGTCGCGGATCGGACGCGACGTGCGGCGCACCGGCGCGCCCATCGCGGCCTGTGGCGCTGCGAGCAGGCCCTGCGGCGCGCCCGCGGGCGGCGCGTTCGGCGTGCCCGGGACGAGCATCACCACCTGCTGCAGCTGCGAGACCTCCCACGGCGTTTGCGCGCCGTTGGTCGCCTCGTTGGTGCGCAGGCGGATGCGCGCGAACATCGTATCGAGATCGAGGCCGGGCTCGCGCACCATCTCGGCGATGGCGGTTGCGTAGGCTCCGTATGGCCCCGGCCCGTCCTGCGCCACCGTGCCGGGCGCGGAGGAAAACGCCACGAGCATGCCGGGCGCGGATTCGATCGCGCCGAGCCCGCGCGCGAGCTGACCGCCCTGGATCTGGAACGGGAGCGGCCGCCCCGCATCGAGCACCACGATCTTCGCCACCGCCGGCACGTCGGTGAGCGGGCGCAGCAGGTCGAACAGCCGCACGCCGTCGATCGGGATGTCGCTGTCGCGCTCGAGCCGCGCGTCGACCGGGATCAGATAATTGTCGCCCTCGAACTGCAGCGCATAGCCGGAGTAATAGACGAACGCGATCGCCTCGGGGCCCGCGGCCTGCACCTTCTCGAGGAAATCCCGGAACACGCGGCGCAGATCGGTCTGGTTGACGTCGGCGCCCTCGACGATCTCGAAGCCGATGCTGGTCAGCGCTTCCGCCACCAGCCCGCCGTCGGCGAGCGAGGTCTGCAGCGGGCCTTTCGGATAAGCGGCATTACCGATCACCAGCGCGATGCGCGGCTGTTGCTGTTGTTGTTGCTGCTGTGCGGCCACCGGCAACGCCATGACGAACAACGCCGCGAGCGCGGCGAAGGCAACAGCAAGCTTGCGCAACATGGATGGTCCGTTCTGCGAGATATCCGGAATCGAGCCTCGCCGCCGACTGTAGCGGTTTCAGGGCGGAAACCCTACGCGATGCCAAAGGCTTCATTCATCGGCCGTTCAGGCCTTCGGACGTGCACCGCGTTTCCGCCGGAGAATCCCTGCCTGTCGGTCGACGCATGCGCATCGATGCCGCGCATGCGTCACCATGCCTCGGCGCACCGACCAGGACGGTCGCCGCCGCTAGTTGCGCATCAGCATCGTGCGATCGGCCTCGCTCAGTTGCGGCTCCGGCGCTGCGGGCGGCACATAGGAGGCCGGCATGGCGACCGGCGGCGCGGCCGGGCGCTGCTGCGAGACTGCCGGCGGCGCGTCACGGCGGCGGCGCTCGCCCGGCTGCGGCGCGCGGCCCGGTGCGGCGGCCGCAGGCAGCAGCACGGCGACAACCGGATTTGGATAGTGCTCGAGCGTCGCGCCGCTTGCGGCATCGACGCCCATGCCGATGACGCCGCCGAGCAGGATGTTGCCGGCGAAGCCGGCGGCACCACCGCCGGCCAGGCGCGTCTGCACCTGGATGGTCTGCGGCTGATAGCCGGGCTTGGCGAAGGAGACGCTGAACTCCTCCTTGCGCGACACCGTCAGCGTGCACGGCGTGACGCACTGCTGACTGAGCGACGTGCGCACCTCGGCCCCTTCGGGCTGCGAGGTGATCTGCATCTGCTCGCTCCAGCCGCGCGTCACCGACGCGCAACCGCCCAACCCCATCGGCGCCAATACCACCAGCAGCGCAAACACGATACGCATGATACCCCCTCCGCCAACCGGCTTCCCCAAGGGAGAGTTTATCACCGCAACTGGCGCGAGAATAGAATTAGTAACACTGCGTATGGAGGGAACCGGCTGCTCGGAAATTACCTCACAAATCCATGGTAAGCCCATCTTCTGCAACAAGAACTCCGGCTTGCCGCGCCTCGTCGAGGCGCGCCAGCATGCCTGGATTCATGTGCGTGAGCATCACCCGCCGCGCCGCGAAGTCGGCGAGCCGCTCCTTGATGGTCAGCCAGCGCATGTGGCCCGCGAGCGCGCGCTCGTACTCGTAGCATTCGACGATGAACAGGTCGGCGTCCTGCGAGATCTGCAGCAGCGCTTCGGTCCACTCGGTGTCGCCCGAATAGGCGAACAGCTTGTTGCCGTCGGTGACGCGCAATCCGGTCGAGGGCGCGCCGGAGAAGTGAACCACCTCGGTGCTGGTGACGGAAAGCCCGAGCACGTCGGTCGGCACGCCGACCGGAAAGTCGAACACGGTCAGCGGAAAGCGCCATTTCGTCTTCGAAGATGCCGCGAAGAACGCCTCGAGCGCCATGTCGACGCGCTCGCGCGTGCCCGGCGGTCCCGCGATGGTGAGCGGACGTTCGCGCCGGCCTAGATACTGCGCGTCGATCAGGATGAAGGGAATGCCGCCGAAATGATCGCCGTGCAGGTGGCTGAGAACAATCGCATCGATCGTGTTGGGATCGATATTGCGCACCCGCAGCGCCACGTGCGTCGACGCACCGCAATCGACCAGGACGTTCCGGCCCGCCGCCGCGAGATGGAAACACGTGTTGAAGCGCCCGCCGGAACCGAACGCGTCGCCCGAGCCGACGATGGTCAGGTGCATGTCACGCCGTCGCGCTGGTCCGTTCGCCGACCTGGGTGTGCCAGCGGCGCAGGTTCACGAATTCCTCCGGCATGATCAGCTTGGCCGGCCGCATGAAATCGACCGCGACCAGCCCGGTGATGTCGGCGATGGTGTAGTGATCGCCCGCGATGAACATGCGGTCCCTCAATTCGCGGTCGAGCAACGCGAGGAACTCGAACACGCGCGGCTTGTTGGCCTCGCCCCATTCGGGCACCTGCGCCTCCATGTCCCGCATCGCCGGGTGGGTGTGGCGGAACACGGCCGAGACCGCCTGATAGAGATTGAGCTCGACGCGCCGGTTCCACATTTCGACCAGCGCCTCCTCGAGCGCGCCGCGCCCGAACAGCGGCGGCTCCGGACGCAGGCCCTCGACGTAGCGGCAGATCGCGATCGATTCGGTGATCACGGTGCCGTCCTCGAGCACCAGCACCGGCACGCGCTGCAGCGGATTGAGCGCGGTGAATTCCGCGCTCTTGTGCTCCAGTGCCGCGAGGTCGATCCGCTCGACCGGGATCGACATGCCCTTCTCGCTCAGGAAAATCCGCACGCGGCGCGGGTTGGGCGCGCGGCCGCCGTCATAGAGTTTCATCGAATGGCCCCTCGATCCGTCGGCGCCAACCTAGCGCAGGATCGGGCCGGCTGGAAACCGGGCGGGCGCGCGCAGCAGCCCAGGCTCGCGCGCTAACGCACTGTGATCGCGGCGGAGTTCGCCGCGCATTGCCGGCGCGCAAGGTTGCGTTAACCATGTCTTTCAGCCCGCCCTTAAGGTTTATGATGCACAAACAGCCGATATTTCAACGGATATCGGACGTCGCCGCATGACCGCGATGACGAGCCAGGAGCTCGGCATTACCTCGCCGGCCGAACGCGCAGCGGCAGCGCAGCGGCGCGACGCGACCAAGCGCGTGCGCTTCATCCGCGACAAGCTGACCTCGACCAGCGGCACGCCCGCTTTCGACTACGAGCTGTTGCGCCAGTTCGCGCAGAACCGCCTCTCCGCCTCGATCGCGATCGTGTTGCTGATCGCCAGCGTCGGCGTCCTGTCCGGCATGTGGACCGGCATGGTGCTGGCCGCCTGCTGGATGCTCGCGGTGTTCGGCATCCACATCCTGGTGATCGCGCAGTGCCGCAAGTTCCTCAAGGAGACCGAGGGGCGCGTGCACATCGCGCGCTGGCGCGTCCGCTTCGTGCTGCTCGACCTCATGTTCGGCATCGCCTGGATGTCGAACATCGCCGCGGTGGTGCGCGCCGACGAAGGCGCCTCGACCTTCATGCTGTTCGTGATGCTGCTGGTGGTCGCGGTGTCGAGCATGCTCGCCTCGAGCCTGCCGCTGGCGATGTTCGCCGGGACCGCGCCGGTGACGATCGCGGTCGCACTCGACTTCGCGCTGCACGGCGGCCTGCAGAACTACATCTTCGCCGTGATGACGCTGACCGCGCAGGCCTATTTCACCATGCTGGCGCACCGGCTCTATTCCACCACGCTGGCGACGCTGGAGGCGCGCGCCGAGAAGGATGCGCTGATCGGCGAGCTGGAGCAGGCGAAGGCGATCTCCGACGAGGCGCGCCGGCGCGCCGAAGGCGCCAACATCTCCAAGTCGCGCTTCCTCGCGCAGATGAGCCACGAGCTGCGCACCCCGCTCAACGCGATCCTCGGCTTCTCCGAGGTGATGAAGAGCGAGGTGTTCGGGCCGCACGCGGTGCCGACCTACAAGGAGTATGCCGGCGACATCCACAATTCCGGCGTCCACCTGCTCAACCTGATCAACGAGATCCTCGACCTCTCGCGCATCGAGGCGGGGCGCTACGAGCTCAACGAGGAGGCGGTCGACCTCGCGCACGTCGTCGAGCGACTGCCACCACCTGCTGCAATTGCGCGCGCGCAACCGCGGCATCCGCATCCACGCAGATGTTCGAGCCCGACCTGCCGCGGCTGTGGGCGGACGAGCGCGCCTGCCGCCAAATCTGCCTCAACCTTCTCTCCAACGCGATCAAGTTCACGCCGCAGGGCGGCGAGGTCTGGCTCAAGGTCGGCTGGACCGCGGCCGGCGGGCAGTACATGAGCGTCAAGGACAACGGCCCCGGCATTCCGGAGGACGAGATTCCGATCGTGCTCGCCTCGTTCGGCCAGGGCACCAACGCGATCAAGTCCGCCGAACAGGGGACCGGGCTCGGCCTGCCGATCGCGAAAAACCTCGTCGATCTGCACGGCGGCACCTTCACGCTCAAATCCAAGGTGCGGTTCGGCACCGAGGTGATCATCACGTTCCCGCCGGAGCGCGTGATGTCGGCGCTCGGGCCGTATCAGGCGCTCTCCCCGCCGCTCCAGCCGGCACAGGACCAGCCCACGCGGGCGCCGGCGGCGCGCAGCGCGTGACGCATTGCGTTCCGCCCCCGCGCCCTTATGGTGCGCGGCGACTCGAACGATCGCGCTCGCAAATGCCGATTTCCTCGCCCTGCACGAAGGTTTGCACGATCGACCCGCGGTCCGGGCTTTGCCATGGCTGCGGCCGTACATTGGGCGAGATCGCGCAATGGGCGTCGCTCTCGGAAGGCGAGCGGCAGCGGATCATGGCCGAGCTCAGCGCGCGGCGCGGCGCCGACCGGACCGCCGGCGGGCGCGGCTGAGGAGATGATCGTGCGCAGCCGCCTCCTCTGGTTCCTGCTGTTTCTGATCGGCATCGGCCTGCTGCTGCTGGTGCTGCGCCACGACGCGACGATCGGCGGCTTCGAGACCGGCGACTTCGGCTCGCTGATCTACAAGATCGCGCTCCTGATTTTCATCGGCGGCGCGGTGCTTGCGCTGTTCCGCGACCGCATCGCGGATGCGTTCCAGGCGGCGATGTTCTGGGTGGTGGTCGGCCTGCTGCTCGCCATCGGCTACACCTACCGTCACGATCTGCGCGAGGTCGGCGATCGGGTGCTGTCCGAGCTGATGCCGGGCCGGGCGGCGACGCGCGGCACGAGCGTGGAGATCGCGCGCGGCCAGCGCGGCGAATTCCAGATCGTCGCCCAGATCAACGGCGCGCGGATCACGACGGTCTACGACACCGGGGCCAGCGCGGTCGTGCTGACGCAGGAGGCCGCCAAGGCTGCGGGCCTCCCGCTCGACTTCCTGAATTATTCGATTCCGGTCGAGACCGCGAACGGGCGCACCCGCGCCGCGCCGGTGACGCTCGACCGCATCGTGATCGGCGCGATCGAGGAACGCTCGATACCGGCGCTGATCGCGCAGCCGGGACAATTGCGCACCAGCCTGCTCGGCATGAGCTTCCTCAACCGGCTGCAAAGCTCCGAGGTGCGCGGCGACCGGCTGCTGCTGCGCAAATAGCTGTTTGCCAGGCGTGATCGCGAACCGATTCCCGCCCCGGATCGGTTCCGGGGCGGGCTTTCCGGCTCAATCCGGCCGCGCCGTGGTCGGATCGATCATCTTGCGAATTTCCGTGATCTTGGTCGCCGGGAAGCCGCTGAGCTCGGCGTGCTTGCGGATGATCGCTTCGTCCTTCGCCAGATAGACGCAGAACGTCTTGCCTTCGGCGACATAGCTCTCGGCCCACTGGATGTCGGGCGCGAGCTTGTCGAGGGCTTCGTTCGATTTCGCCGCCGCACCGCGAAGCTGATCGCGATCGAGGGTCCCGACGCCGGGAATATCCCGCTCGATGATGTATTTGCGCAGAGCCATAGTCGTTCTCCAAGTTGATCCGGCGCGATGTGAGCGCCGCGACATGCGGCGACCAGAAGCCGTCGAGTCACCATCGCGCGCTGCGCGGCCAAAGACTTTCAGCAACGCCCGATTTTCGCTGCAGGTTTTCTTGATTCTTCATGCAGACGGCGGGGACGACCGATGGAACCCGGTCAAGCCCCTGCCGCAGCGGAATGCTGTTTCCAGCGGTCCGGCAAGGATCGGATTACCAACGCAGACGGAACTTCTCGACGTTAGATTCCGCAAAACCACTTGCGGTTTATCCTGCACGCGATGAGGCGAGGAGGCGTTCGTGTCCGCGCAGGAATTCCAGAACCAGCGTGCCGTCAACGTCACCGTCGGCGGCCGCTACAGCCTGGCGAACTGGTACGATCATCACGGCAACCGCCGTGAGTTCGCGTGCCGCACCAGCCGGGTCTCGCCGTTCCGGATGCTGGTCAGCGTCCCGGTGATCGGCAAGGTCGGCGAGCGGGTCGTTTCCTACTTCGGAGATTTCGGCAAGCTCGACGGCTGGATCGCCGACACGGTTGCGGGCGGATTCCTGGTCGACCTCGAAACCGACAAGTCGCAACGCGAGAAGCTCGCGCGCAAGCTCACCTGGCTCGAGAAGAGGCAGAAGGACCCGTCCCTGATCGAGGCGCGCGACAACGGGCGGATCATTCCGAAGAACCCGCATTCGACGGTGATTTTCGCGGACGGCACCTGGCGCGATTGCTTCATCATCGACATGTCGGCGTCGGGCGCTGCGGTGTCGGCCGACGTGCGTCCCGATGTCGGCATGCCGCTCGCGGTCGGCTCCTGCGTCGGGCGAGTCGTGCGGCATTTCCGCGAAGGCTTCGCGGTGAAGTTCGTCGAGGCGCAGAACGAAGCGTTGCTCGAGAAGCTCGTCGCGCGGCCGAGCCGCCAGCTGCTGCCGCAAAACACGGCGGGGCACGTGCTGCGCCACCAGCAGGACATGGTGGAGCTGCCGATCTGACGGCCGTTCAGAGCAGGCTCACGATAAAGCGGATCGAGACGAGCAGCAGGAACAGCCCGAACGCGATCTCGAGCTGGCGGCGCGGCAGCGCGTGGGCGACCTTCACGCCGAAGATCGCCACGAAGCTCGACACCGGCGCCATCAGGGCGACGCCGATCAGCGAGACGAAGCCGAGCGAGAGCGGCGGGGTGAGCGCCTGGTGCGGCAGCCCGGCGAGCACGTAGCCGATGGTCCCCGCGATGGTCAGCGGCACCCCGAGTCCGGCCGCAGTGCCGACCGCCGCATGGATCGGCTTGCCGTAGAGGGTGAGCACCATCGTAGACATCGAACCGCCGGAGACACCCATCAGCGAGCCTGCGAGCCCGATGCCGAGCCCGTAAGCGACCATGCCGGCGCGCCCGGGCAGCGCGTTGCCCAGCCGCCACCTGTCGCCGCCGAGCAGCAGCCGCGCCGCGATCACGGCGCCGAGGATCACGAACGCGATCTTGAACACGGCCTGCGGCGCGTAGGCGGCGAGCAGCGCGCCGGCACCGACGCCGACCACCATCGGCACCATCCAGATGCGCAGCACGTCCGGCATCACGGCGCCGCGCGCCCGATGGGCCAGATAGGCGCGCGTCGTGGTCGGCACGATGATCGCCAGCGAGGTGCCGATGCAGAGCTGCATGCGGATCTCGTCCGGCACGCCGGCGATACGGAACACCTCGTAGAGCACCGGCACGATGATCGCGCCGCCGCCGATGCCGAACAGGCCGGAGAGGAAGCCGGCCGCAATGCCGCCGGCGACGATGGCGGCCGCGAGCCAGGCGAGTTCGGCGTACGGCACGCCCGCGATCATGGAGGTTTCCCGGCGGGCGCATGATCCCGAAACGCGAGCACCGGTTTGCGGAATCAGATCATGCGCGGAGAAGCTACGCCGCGATGTGCGCCGGATCGGCGCGCGCGTCCATCACCTGGGCCAGCGCCTCGCGCAGGACCGCAATGCCGGCACCGGGCTTGACGGCCTGCATCGCGATGTGCCGCCGGAACGCGCGCGCGCCGGGCACGCCGTGGAACGAGCCGAGGATGTGGCGCGTGATCGCGTGCAGCCGCGTGCCGCGCGCAAGCTCGCGCTCGACATAAGGGAAGAACGCTTCGAATGCATCGCGCATCGTGGAGAAGCGCGCCGCCTCACCGTGGAGCAGCGGATCGACCGCGAGGAGCCGCCACGGCTCCTGATAGGCGGCGCGGCCCATCATCACGCCGTCGACATGCGCCAGATGGCGCACGGCGTCCTCCACGCTGGCGATACCGCCGTTGATCGAGACGTGCAGCGCCGGATGGGCGCGCTTGAGCCGGTAGACCCGGTCATAGTCGAGCGGCGGGATATCGCGGTTCTCCCGCGGCGAAAGTCCGTCAAGCCAGGCCTTGCGCGCATGCACGATCAGCGCATCGACGCCGGCCGCCACGACCGTACGGGTGAGCGTGTCGAGCAACTCTTCCGGGTCCTGCTGGTCGATGCCGATGCGGCACTTCACCGTGACCGGGATCGCGACCGCGGCCTTGATCGCCGCGACGCAGTCGCCGACCAGCGCGGGCTCGGCCATCAGGCAGGCGCCGAAGCGGCCCTCCTGCACGCGGTCCGACGGGCAGCCGACATTGAGATTGATTTCCGCATAACCGGCCTCGGCGCAGATGCGCGCGCTTGTCGCAAGCGCCCCGGGGTCCGACCCGCCGAGCTGCAGCGCGACCGGCTGCTCGGCCGGATCGAACGCAAGCAGCCGCGCGCGGTCGCCGCGCAGCACCGCGCCGGTGGTGATCATCTCGGTATAGAGCCGCGCCTGGCGCGTAAGCAGGCGATGGAAGAACCGGCAGTGCCGGTCGGTCCATTCCATCATCGGGGCGATCGACAACACCTTATCCATCGGGGCGCGAGGTAGCACAAAACGCCGGCCGGCTGAAACCTTCGCCACATCAGGCAAATCTGCGCGCAAACGCGACGCAGACCACCACCAGCCCGGTCGCGGCGATCATCGTCCAGGCGACCGGCTCGTGCAGCAGCAGGCCGGCGAGCGCGAGACCGAGAAAAGGCTGCAGCAGCTGGAGCTGGCCGACGCTGGCGATCCCGCCGCGCGCGAGGCCGCGATACCAGAACACGAAGCCGACCAGCATGCTGAACACGGACACATAGGCGAGCCCGATCCAGGCCGGACCGTCGATGCCCTGCCACGAAGCCGGAAGTGTCACGATCCCAAGCAGCAGCATCGCCGGCGCCGCCAGCAGAAGCGCCCAGGAGATCACCTGCCAGCCGCCGAGCCGGCGCGACAGCGTGGCGCCCTCCGCATAGCCGAGACCGCATACGACAATCGCGGCCACCATCAGGAGATCGCCGGCGAGCGATGCGGTGCCATCGCCGGAGAGCGCGAAGGCCGCGACCGTTGCGCTGCCGATGCATGAAAACAGCCAGAACAGCGGCTGCGGCCGCTCGCCGCCGCGCAGCACGCCGAAGACGGCGGTGGCAAGCGGCAGCAGGCCGATGAAGACGATCGAATGCGCCGACGTAATGTACGTCAGTGCGAGCGCGGTGAGCAGCGGAAAGCCGATCACCACGCCGAGCGCCACAATGACGAGCGAGACGAAGTCGCGGCGCTGCGGCCGCGCCTGCCGCAACACTGCGAGCAGCGCCCCGGCAAGCAGCGCCGCGATGACGGCGCGCGCGGCAGTGAGAAACAACGGCGAGAACCCGGCGACGGCGACCCGCGTCGCCGGCAGCGAGCCGCTGAAGATGATGACGCCGAGCAGGCCGCTGCCCCAGCCGTCGAGCGATTTAGCGCTGGTCACCCGGTGATCCTGATCCCGGTCCGCGCGCCGATCTCGCGAAACCGCGCCAACTCGGTCTCGACGATCGCGCGCGTGCTGTCCGGCGTGTTCGCGCCCTCCCACGCCTGCATGCCGGCTGCGACGAAGCGCTCGCGCGTCGGGCCGTGCGCGAGCGATGCGGCGGTCGACCTGTTGAGCCGCTCGGTCACGTCGCGCGGCAGCCCGGCCGGCCCATGCAGCAGATAGAAGATGCTGAGCGCCATCTCCTTCAGTCCGGCTTCGGTGAACGTCGGCACGTCGGCGAACGCCGGAAAGCGCGTGGTGCTGGTGACCGCAAGCGCGCGCACCAGGTTGCCCTGGATCTGCCCGGCCGCGGAGCCGAGCGAGGCGACGCCCCATGCGGTCTCGCCCTTGGCGACGCTGAGCACGGCGGGCGCACCGCCGCGATAGGGAATCTGCTGCGATTTCGCGCCGGGTCCGAGCGCGTGCTTGAGCATCTCGGCCGCGATGTGCGGGATCGAGCCCGGTCCCGAACTCGAATAGTCGAGCTTCTCGGACCGCTCGGACCTGAGCACCGCGAACGCCTCGGCGGCATCCTTGGCGGGAAAGTCAGGACTGACGATCAGCACCAGCGGTGCGGTGCAGATGGTCGAGATCCACGCGAAGTCTTCCAGCGGGCGATATTTCGTGCCGTTCTCGTGCATCGCGGGCCAGATCGCAAACGATGAGGACTCCGAGATCAGCAGCGCGTAGCCGTCGGCGGGCTGGCGCACCATCCAGGTGCTGGCGACGGTGCCGCTCGCGCCCGGCTTGTTCTCGATGATCATGCGCGCCGCGGGGCTGAGCGCCGGCGCCATCTGGTCCATCAGCAGCCGCGCCGCGATGTCGGTCGAGCCGCCCGGGCCATAGCCGTTGGTGATGGTGATCGGCCGGTCGGGAAACGTTTGCGCCCGCGCCGCGTTGGCCAGCATGGCGGCGCCCGCCCCGAGCAGGACATCCCGTCGCCGCATGGGTTCCTCCTTGTTCTTGATGTTGCCCATCGCGAGGGGCTTGGCTCGGGCTCGTTGGTACCGTATCCCCGGGGACGGTCAACCGCGAAAGGCCGAGACCATGGCGAAGGAGCGCACCTATTCGGAGAGCGAGATCGCCGAGCGGCTCGGGCGCGAGCTGCCGCGCTGGCGCTTCGCCGACGGGCAGATCTGCCGCACCTACGAGACCGGAAGCTGGCGCGCGACGCTGATGGTGACCAATGCGATCGGCCACCTCGCGGAAGCCGCTTGGCACCATCCCGACATCCTGGCGACCTTCCCGCGGGTGGAAGTGCGGCTGCAGAACCATGACGCCGGCGGCATCACCGACAAGGATTTCGAATTGGCGGCGAGGATCGAGGATGTCGTGCAGTGGCAACCCGGCAAAAGCGGCGGCGCCCTCACCGGCCCGCCGTCCGACCAGCGCTACATCAGCTACGATTGAGCCATGACCCTACTGCTCGCCAGCGTGACCGCAGCCGCCGAGGCCGATGACGCGGTCGCGCGCGGCGCCGACATCATCGAGTTCGGCGGGGCGCCCGAGGCGGTGCGCGCCGTGCTCGCCGCCGTCGCCGGCCGGCGCCCGGTGAGCGTGACCGATACCGATGCGGATGCGGATGCCGACTATCTCAGGGTGACCGGCGTGCCGGATGCGGCGCTGCCGCGCCGCGCGCACGTGCTCGGCACGCTTTTCGCCGAGGACGGCAACCCCGAGGCCGCGATCGGCGCGATGGCGCGGCGCGGCTTTGCCGGCGTCATGCTGACGACGCGCGGCAAAAACCTGCTCGACGCGGCCGACATCGCCACTCTCGCGCATTTCGTCGAGACGGTTCGCCGGCACGGCATGATGGCGGGCCTCTCCGGCGCGCTGGAGCCGCCCGACATCCCGCGCCTGCTGCTGCTCGACCCGGACATCCTCGGCTTCTCGTTCGATCCCGCGACCGCCGATGCCATCCGCATGCTGATCCCGCCGGACCAGCGGCCGCGCGCGCGCACGAAGCCGAAGGTAGACTACCGCCTCGCGGCGCCGCGCGCGCCCGACGCACGCAAGGAGCTGGACCGCATCTTCGTGCACGACTTCGTGCTGCCGATGCATATCGGTACTTACACGCGCGAGCGCGGCAAGACGCAGAACGTGCGCTTCAGCGTGGATGTGACCGTCGCGCGCCCCTCCGACCTGCCGGCCGACATGCGCGACGTGTTGTCCTACGACGTCATTACCAACTCGATCCGCATGATCGCCGCACGCGGCCACATTGCACTCGCCGAGACCCTGGCCGAGCAGATCGCAAGCGCGGTGCTGTCCCATCCGCGCGCCGCCAACGTCACGGTGCGGGTGGAGAAGCTCGACACCGGCTCGGGCAGCGTCGGCGTCGAGATCGCGCGCGACCGCCCGGCCGAGGCCGCGAGCGTGCACCAGCTTTACGAAGCCGATCCGAAGGCGTCGGGTTGACGCCACCGAACCAACAAGCACGACCGGAGGAGTGAATGCCGCGCCGCATCGTCGATATTTCGGTCGCCCTGAAAGCCGGCATCGTGTCCGATCCGCCCTACATGCTGCCGCAGATCAATTATGTCGATCACGCCGCGGGCGCGCAGAATTTCATGCAGGTGTTCGGGGTGCGGAAGGACCAGCTTCCCGATGGCGCGGGTCCGGCCGTGGAGAATGTCGCGATCTCGACCCACAACGGCACGCATCTCGACGCGCCGTATCACTTTCATCCGACGATGGACAACGGCAAGCCAGCGCTGACGATCGATCAGGTGCCGCTCGAATGGTGCTTCAACGACGCCGTGAAGCTCAATTTCCTCGACAAGGCCGACGGCCATGTCTGCACCGCCGACGACATGAAGCGCGCGCTCGAGCGCATCCAGTATCAGTTGAAGCCGCTCGACATCGTGCTGGTGAACACGACGGCGGGGAAAGCCTACGGCCAGCCGGATTTCATCGATCGCGGCTGCGGCTTCGGACGCGAGGCGACGCTGTTCCTGCTCAATCAGGGCGTGCGCGTCACCGGCACCAACGGCTGGAGCTGGGACGCGCCGTTCAGCTTCACGGCGAAACGCTTCGCCGAGACCGGCGACGCCAGCATCATCTGGGAGGGCCACAAGGCCGGGCGCGAGATCGGCTATTGCCACATGGAGAAGCTCTCCAACCTCGACGCGCTGCCGGACCACGGCTTCAAGGTCGCGTGCTTTCCGGTGAAGATCGAGAAGGCCTCGGCGGGGTGGACCCGCGCGGTGGCGATCATCGAGGAATAGCTACGCGCTCTTTGGCCTCGTCCGCGGGCGGACCGGACGCGCCGCCCGGACCGACGTGTTGAGCGCCACGGCGGCGCGGATCAGCGCCGTCAACGCGTTGTCATCGATCCTGTCGCCCTCGTGGATATCGATGGCACGCCGGGTGTTGCCTTCGAGGCTGGCGTTGAAGAGGCTTGCGGGATCCTGCAGCGCGGCGCCCCTGGCGAACGTCAGCTTGACGGCCGTCTTGTAGGTCTCGCCGGTGCAGATGATGCCGTCGTGCTCCATACCGAGACGCCGCGCCACTTCCATTCCTCGACCACGGCGGGATCGGCTTGCTTGATCAGGCGCCGCACGCGCGCGAGCGCCTCGCCGCGCCAGTCGCCCAGCGCCTTGATTTTCGCATCGATCAGCCGGGAGGGTGAACCTTCGCCTTTTGCTGTCGTCGCGGCGCTCTTGCTCGTTTTCATGCTGCGCTCTCTCATTCGTCAAAACGCGACACCGATCAGCCGGTCGAGCGATAGCGGTCCGCCGCCATTGACCAGGAAATAGAACGCGCACGCCGCCCACAGCAACGGGTACTCGATCCCGAGCGTGTTCCAGAACCAGCCGTCGCGCCAGTGCGCGACGACCGACAGCACCAGCAGGACAAGGATCGGAATGCAGACCGCACGCGTGAACAGGCCGAGCGCGAGCATCGGTCCGCCGATCACTTCCGTGGCGACCACCACGGCGGCCCAGAACAGCCCCGGCCGGTAGCCGGCGGCCGCCACCGCCTCGCCCAGCATTTTCAGCGAGCGGATCGGCATTCCGGTGTTGCGAAACATCCCGAATCCGGCGCGCAACCCGTGCGGAACGAGGATGAGACCGGTCATGACCCGCAACAGCGCCTCCGCGACGGGCGCGAGCGCTTGATAAATTCCGCCGAGCGCGGGAAACAGGAGCGTGGAGTTCGACATCGGATTCCGGACTACCGCAGGGAAAGCAGGACAATCAGATGAGCCTGGCGTTCGGCGTATTCGACCATCTCGATGCTTCTGGCGCGCCGCTGCGCGACTTCTATGAGGACCGCCTTAAACTCGTCGAACTTTACGACCGGCTCGGCTTCTACTGCTACCACGTCGCCGAGCACCATTCGACGCCGCTCGGCATGGCGCCCTCCCCGAGCGTGTTCCTGGCCGCGGTCGCGCAGCGCACCAGGACATTGAACTTCGGCCCGCTGGTCTACACCTTGCCGCTCTATCACCCGATCCGGCTGATCGAGGAGATCTGCATGCTCGACCAGATCAGCGGCGGCCGCTTCCAGTTCGGCACCGGCAAGGGCATCTCGCCGATCGAGACGCGCTACTATGGCGTCGACCCGGACAATTCCGCAAAGATGATGATCGAGGCATTCGAGGTCCTGATGCGTGGCCTGCAGAACCGCCGGCTCGATTTCGAAGGCCAGTTCTACAATTTCAAGAACGTGCCGATCGAGATAGCGCCGCTGCAGCAGCCGCACCCGCCGCTGTGGTACGGCGCCGGCACGCCGCAAAGCGTTGAGCGGCCGGCCGCGACCGGCATGAGCATCGTCACCAACGCGCCGGCCGCGATCGCGCGCACGCTGATCGAGCACTACTGGAAGAACTACAAGGGCAGCGCCACGAACCGCGCGAAGGCCGGCTTCACCCGCCATCTCGTCATCGCCGACACCGACGAGGCCGCGATGGCGATCGCCAGGCGCGGCTACCGCCGCTGGCAGGCAAGCTTCATGAAGCTCTGGCTCGACCACAGCAGCAGGCCGGTCGGCGTCGTGTATCCGGCCGAGTTCGACGGCGAAGGCATGAACGGGCGCGCCATCGCGGGATCGCCGCAGACCGTGCTGCGCGAGCTGCAGGCCCAGGTCGACGAATGCGGCGCGAACTACGTGCTGTGCCGCATGGCGTTCGGCGACCTGACATTCGAGGAGTCGCGCCGCTCGATCGAGCTGTTCGCCGAGCACGTGATGCCGCGGCTGAGGGAAAAGCAGCCAGTCGCTGCCGAATAGAAAGGTCCAGCCCCGTGCCGATCCCCGTCCAGTTTCACGGCCGCCTCGCGATCCCGGCGGTCGCCGCGCCGATGTTCCTCGTCTCCAATCCCGACCTCGTGGTCGAGTGCTGCCGTTCCGGCATCGTCGGCACCTTCCCGGCGCTGAACAACCGCACGAGCGAAAATTACGAGGCGTGGCTGGTCGAGATCCGCGAGCGGCTCGACCGCATCGAGCGCGATACCGGCCGCGCCTGCGCGCCGTTCGGCGTCAACCTGATCGTGCACAAGAGCAATCCGCGGCTCGACGCCGACCTCGCGCTCTCGGTCAAGCACAAGGTGCCGCTGATCATCACGTCGCTCGGCGCCGTGAAGGAGCTGGTCGGCGCGGTGCAGGGCTATGGCGGGCTCGTGTTCCACGACGTCATCAACATGCGCCACGCGCGCAAGGCGGCCGAAGCAAACGTCGACGGCTTGATCGCGGTCTGTGCCGGCGCCGGCGGGCATGCCGGGCTGCTCAGCCCGTTCGCGCTGATCCCGGAGATCCGCCAGTTCTTTCCGAAGACGATCCTGTTGTCCGGCGTGATGTCGACCGGCCGCCACGTCGCCGCGGCGCGCATGCTCGGCGCTGACCTCGCCTATCTCGGCACGCGCTTCATCGCGACGCGCGAGAGCATGGCGCCGGCCGGCTTCAAGGACATGATCGTCTCGACCAATGCGGCTGACATCGTCTACACGGCGGCGATCAGCGGCGTGCACGGCAACTTCCTCAAGCCCTCGATCGACGCAGCCGGTGCCACCATCGATCTGGCCGCCTCGACCAAGCAACTTGAGCTCAGCCACGAGAAGCGCGCCTGGAAGAACGTGTGGTCGGCCGGCCAGGGCGTCGGCAGCATCGAGGATTGTCCGACCACCGCCGAGCTGTGCGCGCGGCTGATCGCCGAGTACCGCGAGGCGATGGACGAGGCGGCGGCGGAGATGGCCGAAGCGGCCGCGGCCTGACATGTCATCCCGGCCAGACCGCGCAGAGCGCGGCGCGAGCCGGGAGCGATATTCCGCGTTTCCGAGTTGGTGTGTCATGGATCCCGGCTCTCCGGCGTAAGACATAGCGCGTCGCAGACGCGCGTAGACGCGCTTATGGGCCGGCCAGGATGACAGAACGGTGCCAATGCAAGAGATCAAGGAACGCGTCGCACTCACCTCGATCTTCGCCTCGGGCGGGCTGACGGTCGCGAAGGCGGTCGTCGGCTATTTCTCCGGCTCGCTAGCGCTGATCTCGGAGGCCGCACACTCCGCGCTCGACTTCGCCGCGACCGTGATGACCTGGTACGCGGTGCGCGTCTCCGGCAAGCCGGCCGACGAGGAGCATCACTACGGCCACGGCAAGGTCGAGAGCGTCACCGCGCTGATCGCGACCGGCCTGCTGTTCGTCCTCTCGGCATTCGTGATCTGGGAAGCCGCGCGGCGCCTGATGGACGCCGGCGGCCACGCGGTCGAGGCGACGGTGTGGGCCTTCATCGTCATCGTCGTCTCGATCGTGGTCGACTTCCTGCGCGCGCGATTGCTGTATCGAACCGCGAAAGAGACCACGAGCCATGCGCTCGAAGCCGACGCGCTGCATTTCGATTCCGACATGTGGTCGTCGACCGCGGTGCTCGCCGGGCTGATCGGCGTCGCGCTCGGCTATCCTTGGGCGGATTCCGCCGCCGCGCTGATCGTCGCGGTGGTCATCCTGATCGCCGGCTGGCGGCTCGGCCGCCGCACAATCGACACGCTCACCGACACCGCGCCGGAAGGCGCGGCGGCGAACATCGCGGAGATCGCGGCGCAGACCAGCGGCGTGGTCGCGGTCGAGCGCGTGCGCGTGCGCTCGGTCGGCCCGACTCTGTTCGCCGACATGGTGGTCGCGGTGAGCCGCACGCTGCCGCTCGATCGCGTCGCCGAAATCAAGAGCGCGGTCGAGCGCGCGATCCAGGCCGCGATGCCGACCGCCGAGGTCGACGTCGTCACGCATCCGCGCGCGTTGAGCGACGAGACCGTGCTGGAGCGCGTCATGGTGATCGCGCGCAACCGCGCGCTCGCGGTGCATCACGTCACGGTGCATGCGATCGGCGGGCGGCTGTCGATCTCGCTCGATCTCGAAGTCGACGGCAGCCTCTCGCTCGGCCGCGCGCACGAGATCGCCGACGGGCTCGAGGCGGCGCTCGGCGCCGAGCTCGGCGTCGAGGTCGAGATGGAAACGCATATCGAGCCGCTGCAGACGCGCGGGCTGTCCGGGCGCGATGCGCCGAACGAGCGTGTCGCCGCGGTGCGCGATGCGCTCAACGCGATCGCGGCGAACGTCGCCTTCGTCGCCCAGGTGCACGATGTGCGCGTGCGCGAGACCGCCGACGGCGAGATCGTCAACTTCCACTGCCGCGTCGATCCGCAGCTCACCGTGCGCGAGGTGCACGAACGGGTCGACGACGTCGAACGCGCGTTGCGGCAGCAATTCCCGACCATCAAGCGCGTGATCGGCCATGCCGAGCCGCGCCCGTGAAAGGCGAATTGACAGCGGCTGCTCCGATTGGATGACGCCGCGGAAGGCAAGCCCTCTATCCTGCGGCGACAGGCTCAGGGCATGCTCATGACCGCGCCATTGGTCGCAACGCTGCGCGAAAGCTGCGGCTACCTTGCCGACGACGGATACCACCAAACGGCGCGGCTGATGGCAGCCGCCGCCGCCATCACGGACGATGATGCCCGATTGCATGTCCTGTTGGCGATGCCGTTTGATGACCGCCGCGTCTGTGAGCTTACTCACGCTGAATTCACTCGACGCAGCGTAACCTTTTGGCGAAATTGACCCCGAGGGATGGACGGGCAATGAACGCTGAAGAACTCTCCCCGCTCGTGGCGGATGTCTATGACGCAGCTCTGGACCCGTCGCGATGGCGCAAGGTGCTGAAACAGATTTGCGGTTTCGTGCGCGGCGGCCCGGCGGCCAGCCTGTTCTGGCAGGATGCCGTCCGGCGCACCGGCCAGACCTGCCACGCCTGGGGCGGTGACCCGGTCTACGACCGGCTGTACTGGGACAAGTACGTCGGGCTCAATCCATTCACCGCGGCGGCCGGCCGCTTTCCGGTCGAGGGACTCTACAGCGCCGCCGACATCCTGCCGCTGCCGCAATTCTTCGCCACCGCGTTCTACAAGGAATGGATGACGCCGCAGGGCTGGGGCGACGTGCTCTCGGCCACATTGGACAAGTCGGCCACCAGCCGCGCGGTGTTCATGGTGGCGCGGCACGCGCGCGACGGGCTGGTCGACAACGAGATGAGGGCGCGCATGCGTCTGCTGGTGCCGCACGTGCGGCGCTCTGCGGTCATCGGCAAGCTGGTGGACTTCAGCCGCGTCGAGGCCGCCACGATGGCGGACACGCTCGACGGCCTGCAGGCCGGCATGTTCCTGGTCGATGCCGCCGGCCGGCTGGTGCACGCCAATGTGAGCGGGCGGGCGATGCTGAACGAAGGCAACGTGCTGCACGCAAACGGCAAGCTGGTCGCCCTCGACCCGCATGGTGACGAACGGCTGCGCGAAATCCTGCTCGCCGCCGGCAGCAACGAGACGGCGCTCGGCGAGCGCGGCGTCACGGTGCGGCTGACCGCGCGCGACGGCGGGCAGTTCATCACCCACGTGCTGCCGCTCAACACCGGCGCACGGCGGCGCGCCGGACACTCCTATGCGGCGGTCGCGGCAGTGTTCGTGCAGAAGGCCGGGCATGATGCCTCGCCCGCGCTGGAAATGCTGGCACGGCAGTTCGACCTGACACCGGCCGAATTGCGCGTGCTCGATACCATCATGGACCATGCCGGCGTTGCCGAGGTCGCGCGCGCGCTCGGGCTCTCGCCCGCGACGGTGCGCACGCATCTGCGCCACGTGTTCGAGAAGACCGGCGTGCGGCGCCAGGCCGACCTGGTCAAGCTGATGACCAGCTATCCAGCGCCGATCCTGACGCGCTCGATGGCGCGCTGCGAGGCGCGCAATTAGCGGCGCCCGCATGCGCCCGCTATCGCGGCGGCAATGCGTGGCCGACCGTCCAGGGCCAAAGCGTCAATTCGTCCCCACGCCGGCGTCGCGCAGAATCTTGCCGTAGCGCTCGGTGTCGCCCTTGATGATGGCGTCGAACTCTTCCGGCCGGGTCGGCGCCGGGAACGAGCCCTGCACCTCGAGTTTCTCCTTCACGTCCGCCAGCGCGAGCGCTGTGGCGATGTCGTTGCTGATCTTGTCGAGCAGCGGCTTCGGCGTGCCGGCCGGCGCCATCACGCCGAACCATGACTCGTATTTGTAGTCCGGCAGCCCGGACTCGGCGACGGTCGGCGTGTCCGGCAGTTGCGGCATGCGCTTGCTCGAATTGATCGCCATGACGCGCACCTTGCCGGCCCCGCCGAGTTCCTGCGCCGAAGGGATCGGCGCGAAATACATCTGCGCATCCCCGCGCACCACGGCGGTGACCGCCTCCGGCGCACCCTTGTAGGGCACATGCACCATGTTGACCTGCGCGTTCTGGCGCATGATCTCGGCCGAGAGGTACGAGGTCGAGGCGACGCCGGCCGAGGAGAAGTTCATCTGCCCCGGCTTGTCCTTCGCCATCTCGAGGAATTCCTTCAGCGTCTTGGCCGGGAAATCCGGCGGCACGATCATCACCATCGGCACCGCGGCGACGCGGCTGACGCCGGCGAAATCCTTCACCGGATCGAACTGCAGGTTCTTGTTGATGACCCCCGCGATGGTGTGGCCGTTGGAGGTGAGCATCAGCGTGTAGCCGTCGGGCGGGGCTTTCGCCACGAAGGTGGTGCCGGCAAGCCCGGCGCGGTTTTCCACGATCACCTGCTGTTTCCACGCGATCGAGAGCTTGTCGGCGAGGATGCGCGCGAGGCCGTCGGTGATGCTGCCGGCCGAGAACGGCACGATGATGCGCACCATCTGGTTCGGGTAATCGCCCTGCGCCGAAGCGGCGCCGCCGAACGCGATGGCCGCCGCGATGCCGAGCAAAAGGCTGATGCGCTTCATGGTCTCCCTCCACGTGTTTTGGCCGGTTTGGCCGGATCGTAACCGCCGGGGGCGGCGGCGCAAGGCGCCATTTTCGCGCGCCGCCCGCAGGCTTGCGGGACGCTTGGCGGGTGCCGACGGCATCCCGCCGCAGTCTTGATGCTAACTCTTCGCCGCGATGCGAGCGGCCGCCGACGGCGCGCCGCACTGCGCTGCGCGAAATTTTTCGCGCCGCGGAGTCCCGCGACTCTCGACAACGCAATCGATATCGATTCGAATGAGAGGTGATTCGGTTGAGATGCGGCACATCCTTTCCGAGTCAAGGATGACGGGGACATTCCGAGCGGAGGCCACAAGATGGCGCGCGCCGAAAGCGCGAGCACGTCTGCGCATTCCGATTCCATCAAGGGCTTGGCACAGGCGGTCGCGAGACCAGCTTACCGGCGGCTGCTGACCGCCGAGCCCTTTTTGCGGCGCGCAGTACCGGTTCTCATCATAGCATTCCTGATCACGCTCGGCATCGCGGCTTTCGTCGATGTGCGCGAGAGGTTGCGTCAGGCGGTCGCGAAGTCGGCTGAAGAGCTCGACGTCGTCGTCACGCTGGCCGCCGAACGCGTCGACCGGCTGGCCGCGAGCGAGACCGGCGATGCCGCGACGCGCGCCTTCCGCGCCTTCTCGCGCATCGAATGGCCGCGCGAGATCGCCGGGCGCATGGTGCTGCTGACCGACGCGAGCTCGACCATCATCGCGACGCAGCCCGCGATCAACGGCTATATCGGCCGCAAGCTCAACGAGGCGATCGGGCGCGATGCGGCGCGGCCCGCGACGCTTCTCGCGCCCGGCATCACCGAGGTGACGCTGACCGACGGCTCGCGCATCCTGCTCGCGCTGCGCGACATCAACACCCCGCTCGGCCAGCTGGCGATCACGCAGCGCCGCGCCGCCGTGCTGGCCGAATGGCGTGCCGACACCACGCTCGCGATCACGCTGTTCTCGGCCACCGGCTTCGTGGTGCTGATGCTCGGCTTCGCGTTCCACTGGCAGTCGCGCGCTGATGCGCGAGACCGCCACGATCTAGGACACCGTGCACAGCCGCATCGACACCGCGCTCAACCGCGGCCGCTGCGGCTTGTGGGACTGGGACCTCGCGCGCGGCCGCGATCTTCTGGTCGCAGTCGATGTTCGACATTCTCGGGCTGGCGCCGCATGACGAGCTGCTCGGCTTCGGCGAGGTCAGCGGGCTGGTGCATCCCGACGACGTGCAGCTCTACGAGCTCGCCAAGCAGCTCGCCGACTGCCAGCGCCTCCTCGATCGACCGCGTGTTCCGCATGCGCCACGCGCGCGGCAACTGGGTCTGGCTGCGCGCGCGCTGCGAGCTGGTGCGGCAGCCGGACGAGCCGCACTCGCATCTGATCGGCATCGCGGTCGACATCACCGAGCAGAAGCGGCTCGCCGAGGAAAGCGCGACCGCCGAGATGCGCCTGTCGCGACGCCATCGAGACGATCTCGGAAGCCTTCGTGCTGTGGGACGCCGACAACCGGCTGGTGCTGTGCAATTCCAAGTTCCAGAGCCTGCACGGCCTGCCCGACGAGGCCTGCGTCGCGCCGGCACGCCCTACGAGGAGATCTCCGCCGCCGGCAGCAAGCCGATCGTGCGCATGCAGCTCTCCAGCGAGGGCCGCGCGGTCCCCGGCGCGCGCACCTTCGAGGCGCAGCTCGAGGACGGGCGCTGGCTGCAGATCAGCGAGCGGCGCACCAAGGACGGCGGCTTCGTCTCGGTCGGCACCGACATCACCGCGCTGAAGCTGCACGAGGAGAAGCTGATCGACAGCGAGAAGCGGCTGATGGCGACCGTCGCCGACCTGCGATCCTCGCAGCAGGCGCTCGAGCGCCAGACCGAGCAGCTTGCCGAGCTCGCCGAGCGCTACGCCGAGGAGAAGGACCGCGCCGAGGACGCCAACCAGGCCAAGTCGGAGTTCCTCGCCAACATGAGCCACGAGCTGCGCACGCCGCTCAACGCCATCATCGGCTTCTCCGAGATCATGGAGTCGGGACTGTTCGGCCCGCTCGGCGCCGACAAGTACCACGAATACTGCCGCGACATCCGCGAGAGCGGGCGCTATCTGCTCGACGTCATCAACGACATCCTCGACATGTCGAAGATCGAGGCCGGGCGCGTCGAGCTTCGAGCTCGAGGACGCTCGAGCTCGACGCCATCCTGGCCGACGCGATGCGCATGGTGGCGCCGCGCGCGCGCAGGAGAAGCGGCTCGACCGTCAAGGCCGAGATCGAGCCGGCGATCCAGCTGCGCGCCGACCGGCGCGCGCTCAAGCAGATCGTGCTCAACCTGCTGTCCAACGCCGTGAAGTTCACGCCGGACGGCGGCCGCATCACGGTGCGCGGCGCGCGCGCGTCGACGGCCGCGTCGATCATCGCGATCGAGGACACCGGCATCGGCATCCCGAAGGACGCGCTGCAGCAAGCTCGGCCGGCCGTTCGAGCAGGTCGAGAGCCAGTTCACCAAGACGCCATCACGGCTCCGGCCTCGGCCTCGCGATCGCCAAGTCGCTGGCCGAGCTGCACGGCGGCGCGATGCGCATCCGCTCGACGCTCGGGCGCGGCACCATCGTGCTGGTGCGCCTGCCGGCTCGATGCCGGCATGTCCGGCCGGACGCGGCGAAGCCTGCATCGCTCTGACGCGAGCAGCTGAGCGCTACGGCGCCTGCCCAGGATCCGCACGAAGCTCGCGCGCACGCGCGCCTGCGTCTCGGTCAGATGCGCCTCGAGCGTGGCGAAGTCCGGCACGTCGGCGGCGCGCGCCAGCAGGCCGAGCAGGCCCGGCCCCGCCGCCTTCGGATCGAACGGCCCGGACAGGCACAGCCGCAGGATCTGCGTCAGGTCCTGATAGAGCCGCACCGCCGGGCGCAGCACGTCGGCGTCCTCCGGCGCGCAGCACGCCGAGCCGCGCCGCCTTGCTCGAGCACGCGCGCGGTCGCGGTATCGAGGATCTCCGGCTGCTCGGCGGCGTGAACGAGCTGCAGATACTGCGCGATGAACTCGAGATCGACCAGGCCGCCGGCGACATATTTGAGGTCCCAGCGGTCCTCGTCGCCCTTCTCCGTCGCGATCGCGCCGCGCATCTCGACGACGTCGCCGGCGATCGCCTCGGCGTCGCGCTCGCGGCACGAGCACGTCGCGGATCACCGTCTCGACCCGCGCCGCGAAGGCCGGCGGCGCCGACACGACGCGCGCGCGCGTCAGCGCCATGTGCTCCCAGGTCCAGGCCTCGTTCTCCTGATAGCTCTCGAACGAGCCGAGCATGGTCGCGACCGGGCCGGAGCGGCCGGACGGGCGCAGCCGCATGTCGACTGATAGAGCGCGCCGTAGTTGGTCTGCGCCGTCAGCGCGCTGATCAGGCGCTGCGTCAGCCGCGCGAAATACTGCGCTGCCGTAGAGCGGCCGCGCGCCGTCGGACTGCGGCTGCGTTCTCGTCGAAGTCGTAGACCAGGATCAGGTCGAGGTCGGAGGCCGCGGTCATCTCGCGGCCGCCGAGCTTGCCGAGCGCCAGCACCGCGCTCTCCTGCCCGCGCACGCGGCCATGCGCTGCGGCGAAACTCTCCTCGACGGCGCGGTGCACGCGCGCGGACGATCACGTCGGCGAGGCGCGCGAAGGCCTCGCCCGCCTGCTCGCGCCGAGACCGTGCCGGACAGGATGCGCGCGCCGATCAGGAACATCTGCTCCTGGCCGAACAGCGCGCGCGCGGTCGAGCAAATCCTCGTAGGAGCGCGCCTGCGCCGAGCGTGCGCGACAGCTCGGCGGCGAGCTTGTCGGCATCGGGCAGCGCGCCGAAGAAGGACGGCTCGATCAGCGCGTCCATCACCTGCGGATGCACGCGCGAGGATATCGGCAAGCCGCGGCGCGGTGCCGAGCACGAGCGCGAGCAGCGCGATGAGGTCCGGGTTCTGCCGCAGCAGCGACAGCAGCCGCGCGCCGCCGTGCAGCCCGGCGAGAAAGCGGTCGAGCGCGACCAGCGCGCGCGTCGGGATTTTCCGCGCGCGCCAGATGATCGAGCAGCACCGGCACCAGGTCGGCCAGATGCGCGCGCGCGAACTCGCTCTTGAGCGAGCGATACTCGCCGGCGAGCCAGCGGCGCACCGCGCCGGAGACTTCGAGCGGGCGGCGGAAGCCCATCGCGGCGAGCTTGTCGAGCGTTCGCGGTGTCGTCCTTGTCGGGCGGAAAGGCGAGCGCGCGGCGCGAGGCCTCGGCCGCCGGCGCGTCCTCGAACAGCCGCGCGTAGTGGCGCTGCACCTTGCGCAGATGCTCGAGCAGCGCCGCCGCGAACGCGTCGCGGTCCGGCGAACCCGAGGAAGCGCGCGAAGCGCTCGACGCCCGTCGCGCTCGGCCGGCAGCGTATGGGTCTGCTCGTCGGCGACCATCTGCAGCCGGTGCTCGACGACGCGCAGGAAGCGATAGGCCTCGGCGAGATCGTCGCGCCGCGTCCTTGCCGATCCAGCCGCCCTCGGCGAGCGTCGTCGAGCGTCGCCAGCGTCTCGCGCCCGCGCAGTTCCGGATGGCGGCCGCCCGCGATCAGCTGCTGCGTCTGCGCGAAGAACTCGATCTCGCGGATGCCGCCGCGCCCGAGCTTGATGTTGTGGCCCTCGACCGCGATCTCGCCGTGGCCCTTGTAGGCGTGGATCTGCCGCTTCATCGCATGCACGTCGGCGACCGCGGCGTAGTCGAGATATTTGCGCCAGATGAACGGCGACGAGTTCCTTCAGGAACGCTCTCGCCGGCCGCGATGTCGCCGGCGCAGGGGCGCGCCTTGATCATCGCGGCGCGCTCCCAGTTCTGCCCGGTGCTTTCGTAGTAGTTCGAGCGCGGACAGCGTCGAGAGCGCGATCTGCGGTCGAGGCCGGGATCGGGACGCAGCCGCAGGTCGGTGCGGAACACGTAGCCGTCGGCGGTGCGCTCCTGCAGCAGCTTCACCAGGCCGCGCGTGAGGCGCACGAACAGCGCGGCCGGCTCGGCGCCCGGCGAGCGCGGGCGCGCTCGCGTCGTAGAGCACGATGAGGTCGATATCGCTCGAGTAGTTGAGCTCGTGCGCGCCCATCTTGCCCATGGCGAGCACGACGTAGCCGCTGCCCTCCTCGGGCTGCGGCCGGATCGGCGAGCTTGAGCTTGCCCTGCGCGGCGGCGCGCGCGCAGCAGGAAGCGCACCGCCGCGCCGACCGCCGCATCGGCAAACTCGGTGAGCGCGCGCGTCACCCGCTCGACCGGCCAGACGCCGCCGATGTCGGCGAGCGCGATCAGCAGCGCGGCCTCGGCCTTGCCGCGGCGCAGCGCGCGCATCATGGCGCCCTCGTCCGCCTCGGTAAGGCCGGCGCGGTCCACGGCGGCGATGAGCGTTGCGAAATGCGCTTCCGGATCGGCCTCGAGCACGCCGAGAAAGCGTTCCGGCTCGGCACGGATCAGGTCCCACAGGTAGGGCGAGCCGTCTGCGATCTCGGCAATCATGCCGGCGAGCGCGGGCGCACGCGCCTTTGCATCCGCAGGCCTGGCATCGGCGGCGAGCAGGGATTTGAGCGTCTTGCCGGCCGCGCTGCGGGCGATCTCGCCGAGCCATTCGTCGAGCTGCGCGCGCGCCTGCCTCCACGCCGGCGGCGCCGCCGCGGCCGCGATCAGCGCCGCGAGCCCGCCCGACGCGGCCTTGGCGGAAACTTTGCTGCTGCGCTTCGCCGGCCCGGCCATCGGTGTCTCTTGCTCGCGCTTTGCGTCGGCGAGCCGCCCGCCCGCATCGAGCCGCATAGCCCACAATCGCCACGCAGGCTAGAATGGCCGCAGCGGAGGCAGATCATGAAACGGTTTCACGTCCATGTCGCGGTCGACGATCTCGAGCGGGCGATCGGGTTTTATTCGGCCATGTTCGCCGCGCAGCCCGCGGTGGTGAAATCCGACTACGCGAAATGGATGCTGGACGATCCGCGCGTCAACTTCGCGATTTCGGCGCGCGGGCGTCCGCCCGGGCTCGATCACCTCGGTATCCAGGTCGAGGACCAGGACGAACTGCACGAGGTCTACGGCCGGCTCGACCGCGCCGGCGCGCCGGTGCTCGACCAGGGCGAGACGCAGTGCTGCTACGCGCGCTCGGAGAAATCCTGGGTGGACGATCCGGCCGGCATTGCGTGGGAGACGTTCCTGACCACCGGCGAGAGCACCGTCTACGGCGACGGCGGCGGCGAGCGCGGCGTGCAGATCTGGCACGAGGTGCCAAAGGTCGCGGCCTGTTGCGCGCCGCAGGTCGAGGCCAAGGCCGAGACGAAAGCCGGCGCCTGCTGCGCGCCGGGCTCGGCAAGCTGACCTTCTCAGCCGCGCGGAACTACCC
>CAWIXG010000002.1:0-222500 GCA_963839985.1 uncultured Alphaproteobacteria bacterium
ATCCGCCGCTTCGGCGACCGCGACTACGTGATGGAGGAAGCGATCACCGGCGACCTCGCGCTGGTGCGCGCCGACACCGCCGACCGCACCGGCAACCTCGTGTTCAACTACGCGCAGATGAATTTCGGCCCCGTCATGGCGACCGCCGCGAAGCTGGCGGTGGCCGAGGTGCGCACCGTCTCCGACGACCTGCTGCCGCGCGAGCGCATCCAGCTGTCCGGCGTCTATGTCGACCGCGTGGTGGCGGTGTCATGAGCGCGCTCAACCGCCTGCAGATCACCTGGCGCGCTGCGCAGGACATCACCGACGGCCAGGTGGTCAATCTGGGGATCGGTTTGCCGGTGCACTGCTCGGACTATCTGCGGCCGGAGGTGGACGTGATCCTCCAGTCGGAGAACGGCGTGATCGGCGTCGGGCCGCTTGCCGAGAAGGACAAGGCCGACACCGACCTGGTCGACGCCGGCAGCCGCCGCATCACGTTGCGGCCGGGCGCCTCGATCGTCGAATTCCTCCTGGTCGTTCGCGATGATCCGCGGCGGACATATCGACGTGACGATCCTGGGCGCGTTCGAAGTCGCGGCGAACGGCGACCTCGCCAACTGGGACATGCGCGTGCCGAACCGTGGCCCGCTGGTGGGCGGCGCGATGGATCTCGCCGCCTGCGCGCGCGAGGTGCGCGTGATCATGGAGCATGTCACGCGCAAGGGCGCGCCGCGGCTTCTGGAAAAGTGCGCGCTGCCGCTGACCGCAGTGAAGATGCGTGACCCGCGTCTACACCGACCTCGCGGTGGTCGACGTCACGCCGCAGGGCTTCGTGGTGCGCGAGATGGTCGCGATCAGCCGCGAGGAGCTGCAGGGCAAGACCGGGGCGCCGCTGACGTTCGCGCCCGACTGCAAGCCCCTCACCGCGCCGCCGATCGCGCTGCCGGAGTAACTCATGAACTTCATCGAGGCGAACGGCGTGTCGCTGCGCTACGCCGTGGAAGGCAGCGGCAAGCCGCTGGTGCTGATCCACGAGATGGGCGGCACGATGGAAAGCTGGGGGCTTCTGGCCCCGCTGCTGTCGGGCAAGCGCCGCATCGTGCGCTACGACACGCGCGGCGCCGGGTTCTCGGAGAAGATCCGCGCGCCCCTCACGATCGATACCATGACCGGCGACCTGATCGCGCTGCTCGACGGGCTCGGCATCACGGAGAAAGTGTCGCTCGCCGGGACCGCGGTCGGCGGCGCAATCGCGCTGCATACCGCGTTTGCTTTTCCCGACCGCATCGCGGCGGCGATCGTCACCAGCCCGGCCACCGCAATCCCGCCGGCCAACCGCGAGGCCGTGCTGGCGCGCGTCGCGAAGTTCGAGGCCGAGGGCCTGCGCGTCGTTGCCGACGAGACTGCGGCGAACGGCTATCCGGAAGAGCTGCGCGGCGACAGAGCGCGGTTCGAGGGTTTTCGCGCGCGCTGGCTCGCCAACGATCCCTCGAGCTTCGCGGCGATCTACCGCATGCTCGCCGGCATGGACCTTTCGCCCGAGCTGCCGCAGATCAAATGCCCGGTGCTGGCGATCGGCGGCGAGTTCGACCGCGGCCGGCCTCCGAGCCGCGTCGAGCCGATCGCGCGGGCCATTCCCGGCGCGCAGTTCAAGGTGCTCCCCGTGGGACACTATGCGGGGCTGCAGGCGCCCGAGCTGATGGCGCGGGAGATCGCGGCGTTTCTGGATTCGGTTGGCGCCTAAACCGTCGCCGCGCCCCCCAAAATCACGCTCGCTTGCGCCGACAGCACGCCGCCGTTGCCGTGCACCATCGCGACATCGTGCTTCTTCACCTGCCGCTCGCCGCATTCGCCGCGCAGCTGGCGCACGCCCTCGATCAGGATGAACAGCCCATACATGCCGGGGTGGCAATACGACAGTCCGCCGCCATTGGTGTTCACCGGCAACCCGCCGCCCGGCGCGATGTTGCCATTGGAGACGAACGCCCCGCCCTCGCCCTTCCGGCAGAAGCCGAGGTCTTCCAGGAACAGGATCGTGTTGATGGTAAAGGCGTCGTAGAGCTGCACCATGTCGCTGTCCTTCGCCGACAGCTTCGCCATCTTGTAGGCGATCTCGCCGGATTGCTTCGCGCCGGTCACGGTCAGATCCGGCATCGACGAGATGTTCATGTGCGTGACGCCGTGGCCGCAGCCGAGCACATAGGCGGGCGGTTTCCTGAGCGACTTCGCGCGCGCCGCCGACGTCAGCACGATCGCGCCGCCGCCGTCGGTGACCAGGCAGCAGTCACGCACCGTGAACGGATGCGAGATCATGCGCGCCTTCAGCACGTCCGCGACGGTGAGCGGCTTCTTCTCCCACGCAACCGGATTGAGCTGCGCCCATTTGCGCGCCGCGACCGCGACCTCGGCGAGGTTCTCGCGCGTGGTGCCGTACTGATGCATGTGGCGCGAGGCGGCGAGCGCATACGCACTGGTCGGCAGGAATGGCTTGAACGGCGTTTCGTACGGATTGACCTCGCGCTGCGAAGCCTGCTTGCGGCCGACGCTGCGCTGGGTCGAGCCGTAGGCGATCACCGCCACGCTGCACAGCCCAGCCTCGATCGCGGCCGCCGCCTGCGCGACGTGAAACTCGAACGACGACCCGCCGGTCATCGATGAGCCGATGAATTTCGGCTGGATGCCGAGATACTCGATCAGCGAGACGATCGACATGCGCTGCTGCGTCATTGCGCAGAACAGGCCGTCGACGTCCTTCAACGTCAGCCCGCAATCCGCCAGCGCACGCGAGATGCCCTGCGCGCACAAGTCCATCGGGCTCATCTCGTCCGCCACCTGGCCGAGATCGGATTCGGCCGCACCGACAATCGCCGTGGCGCCGCGCTTCAAACCGTCCATCACGCGGCCTCCGGAGTGAACACGGGGATCGGCGCTTCTTCGCCGCCGGGTCTGTGCACGCGGAACTTGACCCGCATGCCGATGGTCACCTGCTCGGGCGCGATGTCCTCGACGCGGCTCATCAGGCGGAAGCCCTCGTCGCAATCGACCAGCGCGACGTTGAACGGCGCGCCTTCTGCCGGATATACGACGGTGGTGGCGTAGACCGTGGCGCGCCCTTTGCTGACGCGCCATTCCAGCCTGTCGCTGCCGGTGAACGGGCAGAGCACGCGCGGGAAGAACACCGCACGGTTCGCTTCCGGGCTGAACTGATAGGCGAGCTCGCCCTTTTCGAGGTGCGAGATGTAGGTCGCGAGCGGCGACGTCGTGGCGTTGGGCATGCGTTCTCTCCCCTGCCCAACTTTGTAGCGCTTGCGCGCGGCACGAGGCAACACGCGAGCCGGCATAAGCGCGTTTACGCGCGTCTGCGATGCCGGATGCGCATGCGCCGGCGTTCGGCTAGGCTTGCGGCGGGAGGCAACAACAATGCGAACCATCCTGCCGCTGCTCCTTGCCATGACGATGATCGGCCCCGCGCTGGCACAGGAGCGCGCGCGCAGCCTCGTCACATACGACAACGTCACGATCGACCTGATCGCCGAAGGGCGCGGCCCGCTGATCGTGCTCCTGCCCTCGCGCGGGCGCGACTCGGAGGATTACGACGAGGTCGCGGCGGGCCTCGCGAAGGAAGGTTTCCGCGTGCTGCGCCCGCAACCGCGCGGCATGCACGCGAGCAAGGGGCCGCTGAAGGACATCACGCTGCATGACCTGGCGCGCGACGTCGCAACCGTGATCGAGCGCGAGAATGCCGGCCCCGCGGTGATCGTCGGCCACGCTTATGGCAACTGGGTCGCACGCATGACGGCGGTGGACCACCCGAAGCTAGTGCGCGGCGTGGTGCTCGCCGCAGCCGCCGCGAAGAGGTTTCCGCCGCGGCTTTCCCAGCTTGTCTCAAAGAGCGCCGACCAGTCGGTGCCGGAAGCCGAGCGGCTTGCCGCCATGCAGGAGATCTTCTTTGCCTCCGGCAACGACCCGCGGATCTGGCTCACAGGCTGGTGGGCCGAAGCGAGCGAGGCGCAGCGCGTCGCCGCCGCGAACGTGAAGCAGTCCGACTGGTGGCACGCCGGCACCGTGCCGCTGTTCGACCTGCAGGCCGGGATCGATCCATTCATGCCGGAGACGTCGCGCAACGATCTGAAGAACGAGTTTCCCGATCGGGTCACGCTCGCGGTGATCCCGAACGCGAGCCACGCGCTGTTGCCGGAGCAGCCGGCGGCGGTGGTGCGGGAGATTGCGGGATGGGTGAGGAAGTTGCGCTGATCGTCCCGGCCGACCCCGGCCTGAGCCGGGGAAGAGCCGGGACCCATATAGGACGCGGCGTGGAGCGACATGGGTCCCGGCTCTCGCGCTTCGCGCTCGGCCAGGATGATAACTACTCCCCCACCACCCTGTTCCGCAGCACCCCTATCCCGCTGATCTCGATCTCACACACATCGCCGACTGCCATATTCTCCGGGATGCCGTCGGTGCCCATCCACATCACGTCGCCGGGCTCGATGGTGCAGTACTTGCTCACCTCCGAGATATAAGTCGGCGCGTCGAAGATCATGTTGTTGGTCTTGAACGTCTCGGTCACGCGCCCGTTGAGCCTGATCGTCGTCTGCATCGCGTCGATGTCGGCGCCGGTAACGATCCACGGCCCCATCGGCTTGAACGTGTCGCAGTTCTTCGCGCGCCACAGCGTGCGGTCGTCCGCCTGCCAGGTGCGCTCGCTCACGTCGTTGCCGATGGTCCAGCCGAACACGTAGTCGAGCGCGTCTTCCTTCGACACGTTGCGGCAGCGCTTGCCGAACACCGCGACCAGCTCGCCCTCGTATTGGAACTGGTCGCCCGCATCGCGCGGCTTCACGATGTTCTCTTCATGCGCGATCAGCGCGTTGTTGGCGCGGTAGCCGATGTCCGGGCGCGGCGGGAACGATGGCTTGGTGCCGCGCCGCGCCGCCATGCGCTCGACGTGATCCTTGTAGTTCACGCCGACGCAGAAGAACGTGCTCGGGATCACCGGCAGTTCAAGCTTCACGCTCTCGAAAGGAAAGATCTGTCCGGTGACCGTGTGCGACTCCCACGGCTTTCCATCGACCTTCACGACCGAGTCGCCTTCGATCAGGCCGAACGACGTCTCGCCGCCGACCGTAAACCTGCACCATTTCATCGTCAGCTTCCCTTGAACTTGGCTGGCCGCTTGGCGTGGAACGCCTCGACACCCTCCTTGAAGTCGCCCGACTGGCGCAGCCGGCTGTAGCAATGGCCCTCCAGCTCGATCGCGATCGACAGCGTGAAGTCTTCGGTGTCGTTGAGCAGCTTCTTGGCGGTGCGCTGCGCCAGCGGCGAGAAGGTGCGCAGTTCGTCGACCAGCGCGTCGGTCGTCTTTTCGAGCTCGGCATCCGCTACGCATTCGGTCGCAATGCCCCAGTCGCAGGCCTGCCGGCCCGGAATGCGCTTCGAACGCATCACGATGTCCTTGGTGCGCGTGATGCCGATGATCTTCTGCAGCCGCGCCGATCCTCCCGAGCCCGGAATCTGCCCCAGCCGCTGCTCGGGCAGCGCGTAGAAGCAGGTCTCCGACACGATGCGGAAATCGCACGCGAGCGAAAGCTCGAAACCAACCCCGAAGGCAAAGCCGCGGTTCGCCACGATCACGGGCTTCGAACAGCGCGCCGGCGCGGCGATGTTCCAGGCGAGCTTCGACACCGTCTCGGGCGTCGCCTCCATGAAGCCCTTGATGTTGCCGCCGGAGGAGAAGTGCTCGCCGACCGCGCGCACCACGATGACGCGCACCCGCGCATCCTCGTCCAGCGCCTCGAACACGAGGCGAAGCTGATCGCGCTGCGGCATCGACACGATGTTGAACGGCGGGCGGTTGAGGATCAAGTCAGCGCGTTCGCGCGCGGGATCGACCTCGACGCGGAAGCCGTCGAGCGCGGCGAGGCGCGGATCAGCGAAAGTAGCAGTCATGCGGCGGTTCCCCTTCGATGTCGTACTCGCCTGCAACAAGCTTGCGGCGCAACAGCTTGCCCACCGGCGATTTCGGAATGGCCTCGACGAACACATAGCGGCGCGGCCGCTTGAAATTGGCAAGTCCCGACGTCCGGCAATGCCGGTCGAGATCGTCCGGCTCGATGGCGGCGCAGCGCTTGACGAAGGCGGCGACGATCTTGCCCCAGCGTTCGTCCGCGAGTCCGACCACCGCAACTTCCAGGACCGCCGGGTGCAGCGAGAGGCAACTCTCGATCTCGACCGGCGAGACGTTCTCGCCGCCGGTGATAATCATGTCGTCGACCCGGCCGGTGACGAACAGGTCGCCGTCGGCATCGAAATAGCCGGTGTCGCCGGTGAAGTACCAGTTCTCGCGCAACGCCCTGGCGGTCGCCTCCGGCCGGCGCCAGTAGCCTTCGAAGGCTTCGTCGCTCGACAGGTGCGCGATGATCTCACCCTCCTGGTTCGGCTGCGCGATGTCACCGGGCGCGGCCGCGCCTAGCTTGACCACGCGGATCAGCTGATTGATGCCGGCGCGACCGGCCGAGCCGGGCTTTGCCGGCGCGTTCTGGTCGATCGTGAAGGTGTAGATCTCCGACGAGCCGTAGTGATTGACGAACAGGTCCGGCTTGAACGCATCCGTCAGGTCCTTCAGCAGGCCATCGGTCATCGAGGCACCGGCAAAGCCGAGCTTGCGCACGCTCGACACGTCGGCCCGCGCAAAATCCGGATGATGCAGAACGTCGTGATAGAGCGTCGGCACCAGATACAGATTGGTGATCCTTTCCGACGCAATCAGCTGCAGCGCGCGTACGGCATCGAAGCGCGCCAGGCAGATGAACGCGCCGCCGATCAGCGACATCGCGAGGAGCGAGCGCACGCCCATGGTGTGATAGAGCGGCATCACGCCGAGCGTGCGTTCGCCGCCGCGGTACATGTTCTGCGCCACATGCGCGAGCGCGGCCGCGCGCTCGGCGCGCTGACGGCGCGGCACGCCTTTCGGCCGCGCCGTGGTGCCCGAGGTGTAGAGCATGACCGACCAGGCGTCGGCGTCGGCGCGCGGTTGTGCGTCTAAAGCTGTCGAATCAAGCCATGCCTTGATGCTCGGCATGTCGACGCGCGGACATTCTGCGTTGCACGCGCCGACCGCCTCAGCCGACACATCCTCGTAGACGAGCGCCTTCGCGTCGGCGTCCTGGCAGAAGAAATCGAGATCGTCGGCGGTCGCGCGCCAGTTCACCGGCGTGATGACGATGCCGGCGAACTGGCAGGCCCAGTGCAAAGTCGCAGCCTCCCAGCGGTTCTGCAGCACGGTGACGATGTGGTCGCCCGCCTTGAGCCCAAGCGCATCCAGCCCCGCGACGGCGGAGGAAATGCGCCGGTACCACTGCGCGTAAGTGAGCCGTGCATCGCCATCGACGATCGCGAGCGCGCCCGGATCGCGCGCGACGCTGGCGACGAAGCTCAAGCCGAGATCAAGCATCGCGCAACCTTTTCGCCGCATCGAGCGCGGCGGCGACGATCGGCACGTAGCCGGTGCAGCGGCAGATGTGACCGCTGAGGAATTCGCGCAGCTCGGTTTCGGTCGGATCGGGCGTGGCGCGCAGATACCAGTCGAGCGACATCAGGATGCCGGATGTGCAGAAGCCGCATTGCAGCGCATGGTGGCGGCGGAACGCCTCCTGCAGCACCGAGAGCCGGCCGGGCGCGGGCGCAAGCCCCTCCACGGTGCGGATGGCGGCGCCGTCGGCCTGCACCGCAAGGGTCAGGCAGGCCCGCGCCGGTACACCGTCGATCTGCACCGTGCAGGCGCCACACACGCCGTGTTCGCAGCCGACATGCGTGCCGGTCAGCCCGAGTGTCTGGCGCAGGAAATCGGTGAGCAGCATGCGCGGCTCGGCCTGCCCTTCGCAGGCGCGGCCGTTCACCTCGAGGCGGATGGTGTGACGCAGGTCGGCGCTCAGCCGCGGCATGCTTGCGCCTCCGCGATGGTTTGCGCGCCGAGCCGGCGCACCAGCATGCGGCGATAGTCCGCGGTCGCGTGCAGGTCGTCGCGCGCATCGAGCTCCGCGGCAAACGCCGCCAGCGCGGCCTCACTCGCATCATCGACGTCGCGCATCACGGGCCGGTCGGCGACGCCCCCGACCGCGAGCCTGACGCCGGTTTCGCTCGCAACCGCCGCAAACGCCGCGATGGCGAAATCGCCATGCCGGCGCGCGAACTCGCGGAAGGCGAAACCCTCTCCGGCACGCCTGCAGGGAAACGACACGGCCTCGATCAGTTCGTCGTCGTTGCGCGCGGTGGACATCAGTCCGGTGAAAAAATCATGCGCCGCAACCCGCCGCTGCCCACCCTTCGCGGACAGGATCACGTCACCGCCGAGCGCAAGGAGGCAGAGCGGCAGTTCCGCGCTCGGATCGGCCAGCGCCACCGAGCCGCACACGGTCCCGCGCGCGCGCGTCTGCGCATGCCCGACCCACGGCAGCGCTCGCGCAAGCAGCGGCTGGCGCGCGGCCAGCTCCGGCCACGCCAGCAGTTCGGCCTGGCGCACCGACGCGCCGACACGGATGGCATTGTCCTCGATCCTGATGCCGCCGAGCTTGTCGAGATGCATGATGTCGACCAGCACCTTCGGCCGCGCCATGCGCATCGACAACAGTGGCACCAGCGTCTGCCCGCCCGCGATGACGGCCGCGTCGCTCCCCTCGGCGGCGAGCACGTCGTGCACCTGCGCGAGTGTTTCAGCGCGCAGATAGTCGAACGGCGCCGGCTTCATGCCGGCACCAGCGCGGCGAGCTTGGCCGGCGTGAGCGGCAGGTCGATCTGCGCGACGCCCAGCGCATCCGCAACCGCATTGGCGACGCACACCGGCGTGCTCATGCAATTGCCTTCGCCGACACCCTTCGAGCCGAGCGGCGTGAACGGCGACGGCAACTCGAAATGCAGGATCAGCGGCGCCGGCACTTCCATGGTGGTCGGCATCAGGTAGTCCGCGAGCGTGCCGGAGATGAAGCTGCCGTCGTCGCCATAAACGTACTCTTCGTACAACGCAGCGCCGAGCGCCTGCGCGAATCCGCCGGTTACCTGTCCCGCCACCATGCCCGGATGCAGCACGCGGCCGCAGTCGTGCATCGTCACGTATTTGTCGATACGCACCGCGCCGGTCACGCGATCGACGTCGACGCCGCAGAAATCGAAGATGAAGCCGTGACAGAGCGAGGAATTGATCCCGTCGTCCTCGGTCGGGGCGGTCAATTGCGGCGGCGTCCAGAACACGGTCTCGCGCAGGGCCTGGTCGTGATCGCCGAGCGTGCCGGGCGCCCAATGCGCGGTCGCGGCGACGCGCGCGAACGGCAGCGCGTTGTCGGGGTTGCGTTTCGCGCGCACGCGCCCGCCCGCGAACTCGATCTCGTCGGCCGGCACGTTGAGCTGTCCTGCGGCGGCGCGCGCGAGCTTCTCCTTCAGGCGCTCGGCGGCGAGCTGCACCGCACCGCACACCGCCGGCGCGAAGCGGCTGGCGTAGTTGCCCGATGCGATCGACCACGCGTCGCGCGCCGTATCCATGTCGGTGACGATGCGCACGTCGGACGGCTTCAGCCCCAGCACGTCGGCGACGATCTGCGACGCGACGGTGCGATGACCTTGTCCCTGTGGAACCGACGACACATGCACCGACACCGCCCCGCCGGGGTCGAGCGCGATCGTCGCGGTCGCCTGCGCGCCGTTCTTCGGTCCGGCCTTGCGGCGCTCCTCGGGGGTCAGCACCGTCGTGATGTAGCCCATGTTGGAGACGCTCGGCTCGACCACGGCGGTGAGCCCGATGCCGTAGAGCCGTCCCTCGGCCCGCGCCTGCTTCTGCCGCGCGCGCAACTCTGCGAGTCCGCCCTCCTCGACCGCCTGCGCGATGCAGGCCGGGTAATCGCCGGAGTCGAGCAGGCCGCCGGTCGCGGTGCGGAACGGAAAGGCGCCTGACGGGATGAGGTTTCGGCGGATCACCTCGAGCGGATCGCGCTTCAGCTCGATCGCGACACGCTGCATCAGCCGTTCCAGCGCGTAGTAGACCTGCGGTCCGCCGAAGCCGCGGTTGAGGCCGGTCGGCGTCTTGTTGGTCATCACGACGCGGTTGCGCACCGAGACGTTCGGAATGTCGTAGGCGCCGGTGAGGTTGCCGTGCATGCGGTAAAGCGTGGCCGGCTCGGGCGCACGGATATGCGCGCCGACATCTTCCACCTGATCCCACGCCAGCGCCGTGACGCGTCCGTCGGCCGCGACTGCGGCGTCGAGTTTGATCAGCCGGTTGGTCGCCGACACCGAGGCCGTCAAATGCTCGAGCCGGTCCTCGATCCATTTCACCGGTCGCCCCGCGACGCGTGCCGCAATCCCCATCAACGCGATGTAGGGAAAGATGCCCTGCTTCACGCCGAAGCTGCCGCCGGCGTCCGGCGGCATGCGCAGCCGCAGCCGGTTGCCCGGCACTTTCAGTGCGCGGGCGAGCACCGCATGGATGCTGAACGGCCCCTGGAACGTCGCGAGGATATCGTAGGCGTCCTCGCCCGGATCGTAGTCGGCGATCAGCCCGTACGTTTCGATCGGCGTACACGAGTTGCGCGGGTAGTCGACCGTGACCGAGACGCGATGCGCGGCCGACGCGAACGCGGCTTCCGGATCGCCGTAGCGGAAAGAGCGGTCGCTCGCGATGTTGCAGCCGAGCCCCGCGTGCAACACGGCGCTCTCCGGCTTGACGGCATCGCCCGGCCGCAAGGTGACCGGCAGCGGCTCGTAGTCGACCTCGATCAGCTCGAGCGCGTCCTCGGCGAGATAGCGATCCGCCGCAACCACCACGGCGACCGGCTCGCCGACATAGCGCACGCGCTCGACCGCGATCGGCCAGCACTGGATGTTCGCCTTGACACCGGCGAGCAGCGGCGAGCCGAGCGCAGTCACCTCAGCCGCGGTGATCACCGCCATCATACCCTTCGCGCCGCGTGCCGCGTCCGCATTGATCGCGCGGATGACGGCATGCGGATACGGCGAGCGCAGCACGGCTGCGTGCAAGGTGCCGGGCGGCACGCCGAGATCGTCGATGTAGCGCCCGCGTCCGGTCAGCAGCGCCGCGTCTTCCACCCGTTCGATCGATTGCCCGACCCAGGTCATCCGAAAGCCGTCATGCGTTTCCTCCGGCCGCATTGTCGCGCAAACGACTTGGCACGCAAGGCACCGATCCGGCAACCGCACGTCGATTGATCTATCGGTCGCCACCCTGCAAGATCATCACAGTGTCGGTAACGCGGGCGGCAAGATGGCCTGGATGATCGGTGTCGATGTCGGCGGCACCTTCACGGATTTCTTCGCGTTCGACGACACGACCGACCGCATCGTGCTGCACAAGGTTCCCTCGACGCCGGCCAATCCGGCGTTGGCGGTGATTTCCGGCCTGCGCGAACTGTCGTCTCGCCACGGCGTCGACCTTGCCGCGATCACGCGGCTCTCGCACGGCACCACGGTCGCCACCAACGCGCTGATCCAGCGGCGCGGCGGCAAGGTCGCGCTCGTCGTCACCGAGGGCTTCCGCGACCTGATCGAGATCGGCCGGCAGATCCGTCCGCACGTGTTCAGCCTGCAGGACGACTATCCCGCTCCGCTGGTGCCGCGCGAGCTGCGTTTCGAGGCGCCCGAGCGCATCACGGCCGACGGCAAGCCGGCCCGCGCGCTGTCGCCCGACGCGCTGCCCGCGCTGGTGCAGGCGATCGGCGAAGCGAAACCGGATGCCTGCGCGGTGTGTCTGCTGTTCTCGTTCCTCAATCCGGCGCACGAGGCGATGATCGGCGACGCGCTGCGCGCCGCTTACCCGGACATGTATCTGTCGATCTCCTCGCAGGTGCAGCCCGAGTTCCGCGAATACGAGCGGCTCTCCACCACGGTGCTCAACGCCTACCTGCAGCCGGTGATCGACCGCTATCTCGGCGATTTCCATGACGGCGTGTCGCAGGCCGCGCCGGCAGCCGCGCTCGGCATCAACCAGTCCTCCGGCGGACTGATGTCGGTTGCGCGCGCGCGTCACATGCCGATCCGCACCGCGCTGTCAGGGCCGGCGGCCGGCGCGGTCGGCGCGATCCATATGGCGCGGCTCTCCGGCATCGCCGACGTGATCTCGCTCGACATGGGCGGCACCAGCGCCGACGTCGCGCTGATGCGCAACTACACGGCCGGCACGACCTTCAACAAATGGATCGAGGGCTATCCGGCGCGGCTTGCTTCGCTGGACATCAACGCGGTCGGCGCCGGCGGCGGCTCGATCGCGTGGTTCGACCGCGACGGGTTGATGAAGATGGGCCCGCAGAGCGCGGGCGCGCAGCCGGGCCCGGCCTGCTACGGACGCGGCGGCACCGAGGCGACCGTGACCGACGCAAACCTCGCACTCGGACGGCTGTCGCCGCGCGGCCTGCTCGGCGGCGACATGGCGCTCGATGAAGGGCTCGCGCGCAAGGCGATCGCCCCGCTCGCCGAACGGCTCGGCTTCACGATCGAGCGGACCGCGCACGGCATGCTCGGCATCGTGGTGGCCAACATGGTGCGGGCGATCCGCTCGGTGTCGGTCGAGCGCGGGCACGATCCGCGCGCCTTCGCGCTGCTGCCGTTCGGCGGCGCCGGCCCGCTGCATGCGACCGACGTCGCGAAAAGCCTCGGTATCACGCGCTGCCTGGTGCCGTTCGCACCCGGCATTCTGTGCGCGCAAGGCTTGATCGTGTCCGATCTGCGCGAGACCTTCGTGCGCACGGCCGTGACGCCGCTCGACGAGGCGAACCGGAGCGGTGTCACGGCGCGCATCGCCGAGCTCAGAGACCAGGCCGACGAGTGGTTCGACACCGAGAACATCGCCGCTCAAAATCGCAGCATCGATATCGTGCTCGACGCGCGCTATGTCGGGCAGAACTTCGAGCTCGCGATCGGCCTCGGCGGCGCCGATCCGCTGCCCGACGCGGCTGCGATCCGCCAGCGCTTCTTCGCCGAGCACGAGCGCGCCTACGGCTTCCACAACCCGGCCGACCGGATCGAGATCGTGAACTTCCGCCTGATCGCGGTCGGCCGGTTGAGCCAGCCTGCGGCGCGGCCGAGCGAGCCGCGCAGCAACGGGCAGGCCGCGGCCGCGTCGCGCCGCAAGGTCTACTTCTCGGCCGATGCCGCGCACGACACGCCGGTGTTCGATCGCGCAACCTTGATGCCGGGCGATGCGATTGAGGGACCGGCGGTGATCGAGCAGCTCAATTCGACCACGCTCCTTTTTCCCGGCGACCGCGCGACGGTCGATCCCCATCTCAATCTCATCGTCGAGATCGCACCATGAGCATCGATCCGATCACGCTCGAGATCATCTCGAACGGGTTCAAGTCCATCGCGGACGAGACCTACATCGCGCTGATGAAGAGCGCGTACTCGACCAACATCAAGGAGCGCCACGACCATTCGACCGCGATCATCGATCCGGCCGGCCGGCTGATCGTGCAGGCGGAGAATTCGCTGGCAATTCACCTCGGCTCTATGATGGGCCTGATGAACACGCTGCTCGCCAAGATGCCGCTCTCCGACGTGCATGCAGGCGACATCTTCATCTCGAACGATCCCTACGTGGCGGGCGGTTCGCACCTGCCCGACGTCAACATGGCAATGCCGGTGTTCGCCGACGGCAGTCTCGTCTGCTTCATGTGCAACATCGCGCATCACGCCGACATCGGCGGCATCACGCCGGGCAGCATGGCAGGCGGCACCGAGATCTATCAGGAAGGCACGCGCATTCCGGTGATCCGCCTGTTCCGCGCGGACGAGTTGCAGAGCGACATCCTCGACCTGCTGCTGCTCAACGCGCGCGTGCCCGAGGAAAGACGCGGCGACTATTTCGCGCAGGTCGCGGCCTGCCGCCTTGGCGTGCGGCGCATCGACGAGATGATCGCGGCCCGCGGCGTGCCGCTGCTCACGGCGGCGTTCGACGAAATCATCCGCCGCACCCGCAATCGGCTGCTGGAGGCGCTCGCCCGCATCCCGCCCGGTGAATACGCCTTCGAGGACGTGATGGACGACGACGGCGTCGGCACCACCAACATCCCGATCCGCCTGCGGATCACGGTGCCGCCGCACGGCGGCAACAAGAAGGTCCTGTTCGACTTCACCGGCACCGGCCCGCAGGTGAAGGGAAACATCAACTCGACCGTCACGGTCACGCTCGCGGGCGTGCTCTATTCGCTCAAGGCGCTGCTCGATCCGGACGTGCCGAACAACCAGGGCTTGATCGAGATCGTCGACATCGTCGCCCCGCTCGGCACCCTGATCAACTCGAAGTTCCCCGCGGCGGTCGCGGCGCGCGCCAACACGGCACAGCGCATCGTCGATGTGGTGATCGGCGCCCTCGCGCCCGCAATCCCGGAAGCCGCGGTCGGCGCGGCGAACGGCGCCAACACGACGGCCGTGTTCTTCGGCCACGATCCGCGCCACGACCGCGACTATGTCTATCTCGAAACGCTCGGCGGCGGCTTCGGCGGGCGCTTCAGCAAGGACGGCAAGGACGGCGTGCAGGTGCACATCACCAACACGTCGAACCTGCCGGTGGAATCGATCGAGATGGAATATCCGTTGCGGGTCGAAAGCTACGGCTTCGTCGAGGATTCCGGCGGCGCCGGCAAGCATCGCGGCGGGCTCGGGCTGCGCCGCGTGGTGCGTCCGGTCGGCCACACCATGACGTTCTCGGGACAGGGCGAGCGCTTCGTCAACAAGCCGTGGGGCCTGTTCGGCGGCGGCAGCGGCGGCACGGGAAAGTTCGTCAAGCTCAGCGGCGGCAAGGAAGTGCCGCTGCCGACCAAGCCCGCGAACCTCGAGGTGAAAGCGGACGAAGCCGTGGTGATCGAAACGCCCGGCGCCGGCGGCTACGGCAAGCCCGAAGAGCGCGACAGGGCCGCGATCGAGAACGATTTCGCCTCGGGCAAGTTCTCGCGCGCCTTTATCACGGCCAATTACCGGGTGGAGCCGAAGCGATGAGCTACGACGCGATCGTCATCGGCGCGGGCATCAGCGGGGCCGCGACCGCCTATCATCTGCGCAAGGCCGGCGCGAGGACGCTGCTCATTGAGCGCGGCGAACCGGCGAGCGGCGGCACCGGCAAAAGCGCCGCGATCATCCGCCAAAGCTATTCGACGCCACTGCTGGTGCGTCTCGCGCGCGCCAGTATCACGATGTTCGAGACCGCAAAGGCCGAGCTCGGCAAGGATGCGGGCTTCGTGCAGGACGGTTATTGCTTCGTCGTGTCGCCCGAGATGCTCGACGGCGCGAAGGCGAACGTCGCGATGCAGAAGAGCCTCGGCATCGTCAACGAATGGTCCGAGGGCCCGGGTTTTCCCGAACACCTGCCGGAGATCAATCCCGAAGGTATCGTCGGGATCGTGTACGAGCCGCATGGCGGCTACGCCGATCCGGTGCAGGCGACCGAAGCGTATATCGAGGCGTTCAAGCGGGATGGCGGCGAGTTTCGCGCGCGCACGCCGGTGCGGCGGCTTGTCCGCGACCGCGATCGCATCACCGGCGTCGAGCTCGACGCCGGTGAAGTGTCCGCCCGTCACGTCGTGAACGCGGCCGGCCCGTGGGCGAGGCCGCTCGCCGCCAGCGCCGGCCTCGACCTGCCGCTGCGCGCGGTGCGCGAGCAGGACACGGTGTGGCAGGTGTCGGCCGGACGCGCGGTGCCGAAGTCGTCCATCTCGATGGGCGTCGATGCCTGCTATTACCGGCCGCTCGGGCAAGGCCGTTTCATCATCGGACGCGGCTTTCCCAAGGAATATGTCGACGTCGATCCCTACAACTACAAGACCAGCGCCGACCAGGATTTCATCGGCGACGTGCAGACGCGCGTCGAGCGCCGCTTCCCGGCGTTCGCCGGCATGAAGCTGATCGAGGCCTATGCGGCGCTCTACGACGTGACGCCGGACTGGTATCCGATCGTTGGGCCGCGCAGCGGCATCGCGGGCTATGCGGATTTCTCCGGCGGCAGCGGACATGGCTTCAAGATCGCGCCGGCGATCGGCAGGGAGCTCGCCGATTGGCTGCTGACCGGCAAGGTTGCCGACGATTTCAGCCAGCTCAGTCATGATCGCATCGCTCAAGGCAATCTGTTCGTGCAATCCTTCGGGGGGAACAGGGGTTGAAGTTTGGATTCCGCTCGTCCCCGCGAAAGCGAGGACCCGGGTCTCGGCCCTGGATTCCCGCTTGCGCGGGAATGAGCGGAGAATGTTTTGACGCCAGTGACTGAACGCAAGTTGGAAAGCGTATGGCGCTGCTCGAAGTGAAAGCTCTGCGGCGGCGGTTCGGGGGCGTGACCGCTCTCGACGGCGCGGACCTCACCGTCGAGGCGGGCCGCATCACCGGGCTGATCGGGCCGAACGGCGCCGGCAAGACGACGCTGTTCAACGCCGTCACCGGCGCGCTCAAGCCGAACGGCGGCACGGTCGCCTTCGACGGCACCGACATCACCGGTTGGCGGCCGGACCGGCTGGCGAGCATCGGGCTCTCGCGCACCTTCCAGATCGCACGCGGCCTCGCGCAGCTCAGCGTGATCGAGAACCTGATGCTGTATGGCAAGCGGCAGCCGGGCGAGACGTTCTGCGCTGCCGTGCTGCGCACGAAGGCATCGCGCAAGCGCGAAGAAGAGCTGCGGGTGCGCGCGATCGAGGTGGCGCGCGAGCTCGATCTTCTGCACGTCGGCGACAACCGCGCGATCGATCTGTCCGGCGGACAGAAGAAGCTGCTCGAGCTCGGCCGCGCGCTGATGGCCGAGCCGAAGCTGATCATGCTCGACGAGCCCGCCGCCGGCATCAATCCGACGCTGGCGCGGAAGCTCGGCGAGCACATCCTCGCGCTGAAGGCGCGCGGCATCACGTTCCTGATCATCGAGCACAACATGGGCCTGGTGGCGGCGCTATGCGATCATGTCGTCGTGCTGGTGCAGGGCAGGCGCTTCACCGAGGGCCACTTTGCCGAATTGCGCGCCGACCGTCGCGTGCAGGAAGCCTACATGGGGCATCGCGCATGATGCTCACCGTCAGCAACATCGTCGCCGGCTACGGCGCGCATGACGAAGTGCTGAAGGGCGTCGGCATGGTCGTCGCGGAACGCGAACTGGTGGTGCTGATCGGCCCGAACGGCGCCGGCAAATCCACGCTGCTCAAATCGATCGCGGGATTCCTCAAACCGCGCGAGGGCGCAATCATCTTCGCGGGCAAGCCGATCGGCGGCCTGAAGCCGCGCGAGATCACGCGCCAGGGCGTCGCCTTCGTGCCGCAGGAGGCGAACGTGTTTCCCTCGCTCACCGTCGAGGCGAACCTCGAAATGGGCGGCTACGTCGATCGCCGCGCCACGCGAGAGCGGATGCAGGCGGCCTATGCGCGCTTTCCGCTCCTTGCCGAGCGGCGCCGGCAGGACGCGCGCACGCTCTCCGGCGGCCAGCGCCAGATGCTCGCCATGGCGATGGCGCTGATGGCGTCGCCGCGCCTGATGCTGCTCGACGAACCATCGGCCGGCCTCTCGCCCGCCGCGGCCCAGGAATTGTTCGCACTGATCAAGGACCTGCAGCGCGAAGGCATGACCGTTGTTATGGTCGAGCAGAACGCGCTCGACGCACTGGAGATTGCGGACCGCGGCTATCTGCTGGTCGACGGCTCGAATGCCCGCGACGGCGACGCGCGCGCCTTGGCCGCGGACGCGGAGGTGCGCCACGCATTCCTTGGCGGCTGATCACTGCTATCATCGTCTCAATCAAAACAGGGGGAAGTCATGGCTTCACGCTCTCTCATCACGCGCCGCAAGGTGCTGCTCACCGGCGCGGGCGCGATCGCGGCGCCGCTCGTCGTCACCGCGCCGGGCTTCGGACAGACCGGCCCGATCAAGCTCGCGGGCCTCGTCTCGCTCACCGGCTCCGGCTCGCCGTTCGGGCCGAACAGCCGCGTCGCGCATCAGGCGGTGGTCGACCAGGTCAACGCCGCGGGGGGCCTGCTCGGGCGCAAGCTCGAATATCTCGCCGAGGACGACCAGACCAACGCGGAAGCCGGCGTGCGCGCGGCGCGCAAGCTGATCGACGTCGACAAGGTGTCGGCGATCATGAGCGTGTGGGCGTCGGCGGTCGGCAGCGCCGTGCTGCCGCTGTGCTGGGAAAACAAGGTGATGCTGCTCGGCATCTCGGCCGCGGACTTCATCGCCGCCCTGCCGCACCAGGGCTATTTCGTGCGCACGCAGCCGCACACGGAATTGCAGGGCAAGGAGTTCGGCCGGTTCATCCTCACGCAGGGCGCCAAGAGCGTCTACCTGATGATGCCGCAGACGCCGTTCACCGAGACCGTGTTCAAGGCGATCCGCGAGACGGTCGAGCCGAAGGGCGTAAAGGTCGGCAGCACGATCATCGACGGCAAGAAAACCTCGTTCCGCTCCGAGATCGACGAGATGATGCGCGCGAACCCGGACTTGTTCATGATGGGCGGCTATCTCGCCGAGAACATCGTGATGGCAAAGGACGTGTTCCGCGCCAATTACAAGGGCAAGATCATCGGCTTCGCCTACGGCATCACGCCGGCCTTCATCGAGGGCGCCGGAAAGGAAGCGGCCGAAGGGATTTACGGCGTGGCCGAGCCGGCGCCCGCGGGCGGCTCGGCCGCCTACGAGAGCCTCAAGGCGTTGGTGAAGCGCGATACGCTCGACACCTACATCTGCCAGGCCTACGACCACGCCAATCTGTCGATCCTCGCGATGGCCAAGGGCAAGGACGCGAGCGGCACCGGCATCCGCGACAACATCCGCAAGATCGCCAATAACGACAGCGGGATGAAAGTCGACAATGCGCTCGACGGACTGAAGGCGATCGCCGAAGGCAAGGAGATCAAGTATTCGGGCGCTTCGGGTCCGTGCAAGTTCGCCGACAACGGCAACATCATCGAGATCGCGTTCCGCACCACGCAGGTGAAGGACGGCAAGCTGCTCGAGATGAAGGCCTAAGTGCTGGAGAAAATCCTCCAGCTCTCGCTCAACGGCGTGATGGCGGGTGCCGTGCTGGCGGTGCCCGCCATCGGCCTGACGATGATCTTTGCAGTGCTGCGCTTCGTGAACTTCGCGGTCGCATCGCACATGGCGGTCGGCGCGTTCGCCGGCTACATGCTCAACGCCTGGCTCGGACTGCCGGCCTGGATCGCGATCTTCGGCGCGTTCGTCGCCGCCGGCACGGTCGGCATTGCGAGCGATCATCTCGGGCTGCGTCCGCTGCGCGGTTACAGCGCGCTCACGTTGGCGATCGCGTCGATCGCGCTCAACCTGATGATCGAAAGCGCGATCCGCTTTGCCTTCGGCGGACGGCCGCGCGACTTCGCGATTCCGTTGCGCCGCGACTGGAGCTTCGGCGTCCTGCATGTCGGGCCGCAGCAGGTCGAGAACGCGGTCATCGCAGGCGTGGCGATGGCGCTGCTGTTTCTCTTTCTGGCGCTCACCCTCACCGGCAAGGCGATGCGCGCGGTCGCCGACAATCCGATGCTCGCGGACAGCAAGGGCATCGACCCGGACCGCATGGCGCGGCTCGCGATCGGCATCGGCATGGGACTGGCCGGCATCGGCGGCATGCTGGTCGGTCTCGACACCTCGATCGATCCTTTGGTCGGCTTCCGCGCGATCCTGTCGGTGTTCGCCGCCGCGGTGGTGGGCGGCCTCGGCAGCATTCCCGGCGCGGTGCTTGGCGGGCTCGCGATCGGGCTTGCCGAAGAGCTCTCGCTGCTCGCGCTGCCCGCGACCTACAAATCCGCGGTCGGATTCCTCGCCATCGTGGTCATTCTGACGCTGCGCCCGCAGGGGTTGCTCGGCATGAGGGCCAGCGCATGATCGCGAACCGTGGAAGCCGGTTTTCGGACAAGATCATGCGCACGAGAAAACTGCATGACCAGTTACCTCATCGCGATGGCGACGTTCGGCGCGATCTACGCGATCCTCGCGCTCGGCCTCAACGTGATGTGGGGCATGGCCGGGATGGTCAATCTCGGCATCGTCGGCTTCTACGCATTCGGCGCCTACATCTCGGCGCTGCTCACCGTGAAGGCGCACGCGCCGATCGCGCTCGGCTTCGCAGCCGCGATCGCCGGCACCGCGCTGATGGCCGCGCTGGTCACGCTCGGCCTCACGCGCCTGCGCGACGACTACCTCGCCATCGTGACGCTCGGCTTCGCCGAGGTGGTGCGCATCGCGGCCGAGAACGAGATCTGGCTGACGCGCGGCACCGACGGGATCTCCGGCATTCCGCAGCCGCTGAAGTCGACCCTCGGCGCGGACTTCAACCTCGCCTATCTGCTGTTCTGCCTCGCCGTGCTCGCTGTCGTGCTGTTCGTCGTCGAGCGCATGCGCGCCTCGCCGTTCGGCCGCGTGCTGCGCGCGATCCGCGAGGACGCGCAGGTCGCCGCCTTCGCCGGCAAGGACGTGCTGAGGTTCAAGGTGAAAGCGTTCGCGGCCGGCGGCGCGCTGGCAGGCCTCGCCGGCGCGCTCTATGCCCACTATTCGAGCTACATCGTGCCGGAAATCTACGTGCCGCTGCTGACGATCTACACCTTCCTGGCGCTGACCGCCGGCGGGATCGGCAACAATTGGGGCGCGGTCGTCGGCGCGTTCGTCGTGGTGTTCTTCCTCGAATCGACGCGCTTCCTGATCGGGGTCATTCCATGGCTGTCGGCCGAGCAGCTCGCCGCGCTGCGCGAATTCCTGGTCGGCCTCGGGTTGTTGCTGGTGCTGTTCTTCCGCCCGCGCGGGCTGATGCCCGAACCGCTGCCGCGGCTCGCGAACATCAGGAAGTAGCTGCTACTTCTTCGCTCGCTCGATCGCCTCGGAGATCATCCGCTTCGCCTCCGCGGCGTCGCCCCAGCCGAGCACCTTCACCCACTTGCCGGGCTCCAGATCCTTGTAGTGCTCGAAGAAGTGCCGCATCTGCTGCAGCGTGATTTCCGGCAAGTCGGTGTAGTTCATGACATGCTCATAGCGCTTGGTGAGCTTGGGCATCGGGACGGCGAGCACCTTCTCGTCGCCGCCGGCCTCATCCTGCATCTTGAGCACGCCGACCGGGCGCACGTTGATCACCGCGCCGGGAACGATCGGCCGGGTGTTGGCGACCAGCACATCGATCGGGTCACCATCGTCGGACAGCGTATGCGGCACGAAGCCGTAATTGCCCGGATAGCGCATCGGCGTGTGCAGGAAGCGATCGACCACCAGCGTGCCGGCCGCCTTGTCCATCTCATACTTGATCGGCTCGCCGCCGATCGGGACCTCGATGATGACGTTCACGTCCTCGGGCGGGTTGTGGCCGATCTTGATGGCGTCGATGCGCATGCGGTCCGATCCGTGTTTGAAGACGCAACCCTACACGCGCAGCTTTCCCGGCGCCATGTGACGGGCGGCGCGCCGCAACATGACTCTGCGTCGTCGGTAGTATTACGCTCTGTTCACAATCAACGCTCGGTTTATCAACGATAAGCATCGATTGTTTTTTGGTTTCGCTTCCGTTGCTTTCCCGCGTCCGTTCTCATCTCGCCGCAGGCGCGGAGACAGCATGACCCACATTCTCGTCATCGACGACGAGCCTGCGACCTGCGAGATCTTGCAGCGCATTGCCGCATCGGCCGGCTATGCGGTCACGATCGCGGTGGACGCGCACGCCGGGATCGAAGCCGCCAGCCGGCAGAGTTTCGCCGCCGCGATCGTCGACCTGTGCATTCCGGACGTCGGCGGGTTCGAAGCGATCCGCGCCCTGCGCGCCCGCGCGCCGGCCATGCAGATGATCGCCCTGTCCGAACTGACGTCGGACGGTCCCGGCACACCGGATTTTCTCGGAATGGCGTCGAACCTTCACGGCGTCGCCCGGCTCGGCAAACCGATCCGGCGCGAGGCGCTGCTCGACCTGCTGCCGCGTCACGGCGTGGCGTGACCGGCGCGCATCAAGGATTTTGGAATGACCGTCAGCGAACCAGCGCGGCGCCGCCCGTCGCGACGTTGGTCAGCGTGGTTGCCTTGACCACCGGGCCGTGAACGCGTGCGCCGCTGTCCGACCGGGTGATGGTGGACGCCGAAACCACCGCCATGAACACGACCGACACCGCCACCGCGAGCAACGCGATCTTCGCGTGGGTGTTGCGGCTGGCGCTGATCAGGGAGTGGTTGTTCATGGGTAGCGTCCCTTCGGTGATGATCAAGCAATAGCGCGACCTTGTTTCCGGCAGATGTTGCGATTGTTTCGTCTGTATTGCGCGCCATATCATATTGAAATTACACGCTATTTTCCGGGCGCCCACGCGTTGACGCCCGCGCTCGGCGCGGGCGGGATGCTTATGCCGGTGCGCCAGCGCCGTGCCCGGCGCGACGAAAGGGGGTAGCTCGTCACCGGTCTCGGCGAGCACGCCGAAGCGAACATGCGATCGGCTTCAAGAGATCGCCCGCTGAACGACGGAGAGCAGAACCCAGTGGATGCACCTCGAAATGATGGTTGGCGCACGAACGAATCATGTGAGTTGGAACTGTCACTGTCAGGAGAACCAAATGGCGAAGAAAGCGAAGAAGGCGAGCAAGAAGAAGGCCGCCAAGGCAACCAAGCCCAAGCCCGCCTCCAAACCCAAGCCCGCCTCCAAACCCGCGCCGAAGCCGAAGCGCAAGCCCGCGCGGAAGGCGGCGAGCAAGCGCGGCAGCGCGCCGGTGGCCAGCTAGGGATCGGCCGGCATCGTCAGCTTGCGTGATCGACCGCGCTAAATCCGCCGCGCGTCGAAGCAGTATCCGCCAAGGACGAACACGACCACGCTGTGTTCGTCTTTGGCGGATTTTTTTGCCCAAAGGCCACCTCGCATCACGTGAGTCTCGCATCACGTGTGTCCCTTGGCGCCCCCCTCGCACGAAGCGGCCACGCGGTGCCCTGCTCACATGCGATTGCCCGCCACGATCGAGAGATCGATATAGGCGCCATTCGAGCCGATGATGAGCGTATAGGCGACGCGGCCGCATGGCTTGGGTCGCATCATCTTCTTCAATCCCGCGCGGCTGCACGCACGCCTGCTCGTGGCGCGATGAATGCGATAGGCCAGCGTTTCCGCCAGCACAGCGCCGCGGCGCCAAGGCACCGCGATCAGGTCGAGGTCACGGGTCAGCGAACCATGAATCCCGATGGCGTATCCTGATTTGCGCGCCACCCTGCGGATGATCGGAATAAGAGAGAGGTAGAGTGTCTTGCGGCCGCGTCTTGTTTTCGCGCCGCTCCACACCGGCGCAGTTCTCTTCAGCATGGCGGCGGCTCGCTGCCGTTGCGGGCGACGCCGATGCCGTCGACCTGAACGGTCTCAACGCAAAGGTCAGGCGTCTGCACGGCGTTGGCCCGCGCTCCTGCAATCAAGCGAACTTCTGACCGCTTCATTCCGTGATTCGGGGACTGCTGTCGCGGGTTTGTCGCCCGATGAATGCGGCAGTGCCGGGCTCTGCGTCGATACGCGCTCGTCCGGCACCACCCATGCGCCGGTCCCTCTGGACACGAGGCCGTCGTGCTCACCAAACTGGCGGTGCACAGAGGAGCTTCGACAATGACGATCATCGATTCCCAGGTCCATGCGTACGAGGCGAACACGCCGAAGCGGCCCTGGCACAGCGTGCCGAACTGGCCCGACCACGTCACCGGCGACGAGATGGTGGCGGCGATGGACAAGGTCGGCGTCGACGGCGCGATCTTTATCTCCGCCTTTTCGATGTACCGCTACGACGCGAGCTATGCGGTGGAGGTGCAACGGGCTCATCCCGGCCGGTTCGGCATCGTCAAGCCGGTCGACCCGGACGATGCGGCGGTGGCCGATGTCGTCGCCGACTGGAAGAAGACGCCGGGCGCGGTCGGGATCCGCATCATGCTGACCCGGGAGAACAAGCGCGCGCCGGACGATCCGGGCCTCGAGCGTATCGCGCGCGCGGCGGTACGCTACGATTTTCCGGTCAACCTGCTGTGCTGGGACAACCTGGAGGCGGGCGCGGCGCTGATCGATCGGCATCCCGACACGCGCTTCATCATCGACCATCTGGGCATCCTGCAGCCGCGCACGCCGCCCGCGCCGCCGCAGCCCTGGGCCGACCTTCCGAAGGTGCTGGAGCTCGCCAAACGCAAGAACGCGGTGATCAAGGTGAGCGGCGCCTGCACGCTTTCGAAAGAACCCTATCCGTTCCCGGACATCTGGGATCCCCTGGCGCGCATATTCGACGCCTGGGGCCTCGAGCGCTGCCTGTGGGGCACCGACTGGACCCGCGCCTTCGCGGTCGTGAACTACGAGCAGGCGGTCAAGCCGTTCCTCGAGACCGACCGTCTGAGCGCGACCGAGCGCGCCATGCTGATGGGCGGCGCCTGCGCCAAGGCCTACCGCTGGTCGCCGACCAGAGGTTAGTCGGTCACCCGCACCGGGACTGATCAGCCGGACGTGTCCCATCCGGCGCGATGGAAACCCTCGGTGCCGGCCGGACTCTCGAGGAATTGAATGAAGCCGCGCGCGGCATCGGGCGCGGCGGCGAAGGTCGACACCGCCGCCGAGTACACGCTGACGACCTGCACCTCGGGGGCGAGCGTGCCGGCGAATTGCACGCCGATCGCGCCGATCAGCTCGGTCGCCTGCGTCAGGCCGAGCGTCGCCTCTCCCGACGCCACGGCGCGGACGACGTCCTTGCCGGTTTTCGACAGGATCCCGTTGTCGCTCATGTGAGCCGCAATCCCGAGGCGCTCGAACAGCTTCGCGATGAACGGCCCGGAGGTGCCGCCGCCCTTCGGGTCGATGAAGGCGACACGCGCCGCCGACAGGAGCGCCGCGCGTACCGCCGCCGCGGTGGTGAGATCGGGCAGCGGCAGCCCCGCACGCACCGCGATGCCGAGGCCGACGCGTCCGATCTCCGTTTGGGTGGCGGCATCGGCCAATCCGGCGGCGACGAGATGCGCAATCCCGCCCGCCGCGGTGAGCACGACGTCGGCGGGCGCCCTGGCTTCGATCCGCTTGATCACGCCGGCCGCATTCGCGACCGTCAGCCGAATTGCGATGCCGGCAGCGCGCCTGAATAGCGGCGCCAGGTCGTTGAGCGCGTGCTCGTACGCGCCGGCGGCCGTGATGTGCAACTCTTTCGCGCTGTTCATGGCGCCACGTTAGAGCGGCCGCGCGCCACTTGCCAGCAGGTGCACCATCGTTGCACGCTCGGCCTTCCACACGACGAGGTGCGCAATGACCACGCTGCTGCACGAACAATCGGAAACCCGGATCGAGACGGCGGTCGTCAAGGACGGCGACCTGTGGATCAGCCCGCGCGAGCTGGAAGCGGCGACCGGATGGGCGTTTAAACCGGAGGGCTTTTGTCTGGGCGATGTCTGCGTTCCGGTACCGCGGGACGCGCGATCGAACTATGTCGATGGCCACCGGGTCAACGCGGCCGCCTTCTGGCGGCGGCTCGGCAACCCGATCGCAAACGATGCGTCCGGGGAGATTTGGGTGCTCGGAACCGGCGCGTCCGATCGCGCAGCGTCACTACAATCACTGGACGCGCCGGACTTCGCGCTGCCGGATCTGTCCGGTGCGACCCGGACCTTGTCCGAACAGCGCGGCAAGAAGGTCCTGCTGGTGACGTGGGCCTCCTGGTGAGGCTGCCGCGCAGACTTGCCCGTGTGGCAGTCCATCTACGCAGACCTGAAGAATGAAAACTTCGTCGTCATCGCCGTCGCGATGGACGATGCGGAGGCCGCGCGGCCGTGGATCGAGGCGGCGAAGCCGGCCTATCCGTGCCTGATCGACCGCGATCACCATGTCGCCGACCTCTACAACATGGTCAACGTGCCGCAGGCGACGTGGATCGACGAGCAGGGCCGCATTGTCCGCCCTCCGGAGAATGCCGGGTCGTCGGATGCCTTCCGTCACATGAACCGCGTCACCAAGCAGATGAGCGCGGACCAGTTAGCGGAGCGCGAACGCGCCAAGTCGACCTATTTGGCCGCCGTGCGCGACTGGGCGTTCAAGGGAGTGGCGAGCGAATTCGCGTACGATCCCGCAGCGGCGCGCGCCCGGCTGAGATTGCCGGATGAGGCCATTGCGAACGCGCACGTCCATTTCCGGCTGGCGCGTCACCTTCTCCGGATCGGGAAGCGCGACCAAGCCGCCGATCATTTCGCGCAGGCGAGCCGGCTCCATCCCAACTCGTGGACCATCTGGCGTCAATCGGCCGAGAAGGACGCAACCGGCCTCGCCGCGGGAGCTGAATTCTGGGCGCGGGTCGATGCGCTCGGCGATCGTCCCTACCATCGGCCGATCGACATGAAGGGAATTTGACGCGCACGGGAGACCACGACCAACGATGCGCGACGTGCGGGCGCACGCAGCGCGGCACGGCAAGAAATTCCGGGAACGATCGCAAAGGAAATGGCGCACCCGGCAGGAGAAAGTTCGAACGAACTTTTCGAATGTCTGGCCGATTGGAGTGAACAGCTCCGTCACGCCGGTCTCGTTTTCGATAGCCGCGAACGTACCCTGATTCCAAGACAGAAGCTAAGCCCATGAACTCTCTCGATTTCATGGCGGCTTCGCGCGCGCATGCGCCGGTATGGCAACTGGAGTACCCCAGTGGCCAAGACAGACGCCGCGGATAAAGCGAAACCGTTCTCCATCCGTCTGACCCGATCAGAAAAAGCACGCCTCGAAGCTCGCGCGGCGGGCACGCCCTTGGGCGCGTTCATCCGCCAAGTGCTGCTGGAGGATGAGGCAGACCGCCGCGCCGCCCGGCAAGCGCCGGTGCGCGATGGCGCTGCCTTGGGCCAGCTCCTGGCGCTACTCGGTCAATCCGAGATCGGGAAGAACCTCAACCGGCTCGTCATACACGGCGACGCGGGCGTTTTGTATTTCGATGAGAATACAAAAGCGCTGGTCCGACAGGCGTGTGACGACGTGCAGGCGATGCGCCTGCTGCTGCTCGAAGCGCTCGGCAAGCAAATCCTTTCGACTGCTCTGTCCGACAGGTCCGCAAACGTTGCGCGCGGGGAGCCGCGCCAATGAGAACGCGGACCGAACAGCTTGCGGACGGTGTGACGCTTCACTTGGGCGACTCGCGAGATCTGCTGCCGACGCTCGCCAGCATCGATTGCGTCATCACCGATCCGCCCTATGGGACGACCACGCATCTTGGCGCGCGCTCGGCCAAGTCGCTGAAGCGCTCGACCATCGACTTTGCGCCAATCACCGGCTCCGATCTTGTCGCGCTGTGCGAGAAGCTATGCGCGCTTGCGGGCCGATGGGTGGTCATGACCTGCGAGTGGCAGCATGCCGCTGCGTTGCAGGCGGCGGGCGTGCCGCTGGTTCGCCTTGGTGTGTGGATCAAGCCCAATGCCGCGCCGCAGTTCAGCGGCGATCGTCCCGGCATGGGCTGGGAAGCGGTCGCGATTCTGCACCGCCAGGGCCGCAAGCGTTGGAACGGCGGTGGCCATCACGCGGTATGGACCTGCCCAATCCAGCGCGGCGAGCATCCGACCCAGAAACCTGAGCGGCTTGTGACCGCGTGGGTTCGCGCCTTCACCAATGCGGGTGAGACGATCCTCGATCCGTTTATGGGCTCCGGCACGACGGGCGTGGTGGCGGTCAAGCTTGGCCGCCGCTTCACCGGCATCGAGATCGATCCGAAGTATTTCGAGATCGCATGCCGTCGCATTGCATCGGCGCTCAAGGAACCGCCGCTGCCATTGAATGACGATGTTCGCACGGTCGAGCGCAAACGGAGGATCGCGTCGTGATCCTCGTCGGCTCGCAACGCGGGGGCGCATCGCAGCTTGCTGCTCACCTTGGCAATGATCGCGACAACGATCATGTCAGCGTGGCCGAGCTGCGCGGCTTCGTAGCACCTGATCTGGACGGCGCGCTCAATGAAGCGCACGCGATCTCGAAGGGTACGCGCTGCAAACAATTCCTGTTCTCGCTGAGTCTCAATCCGCCCAGGGACGCGGCGGCTGGCATTGACGCGCTCATCGAGGCCGCCAATCGCGCCGAAAGCGCGCTCGGGCTTGAAGGCCAGCCGCGCGCCATTGTCATTCATGAAAAGGAAGGACGAAGGCACGCCCATGTCGTGTGGTCGCGCATCGATGCCGAGCGCATGACCGCGATCAACCTGCCGCACTTCAAGAGCCGCTTATGCGCGCTCTCCAAGGAACTGTATCTGGAACACGGCTGGGACTTGCCCGACGGCCACAAACAAAATGGCTGGAAAAGCCCGCTCAACTTCACGCTGGCGGAATGGCAACAAGCCAAGCGCCTCGACCTCGATCCACGCGAGATAAAACAGATTTTCCAGACCGCGTTGCGGCAGTCCGACAACCTTGCGAGCTTCAGAAACGCACTGGAGGAACACGGGTACTTTCTTGCCAAGGGTGATCGGCGCGCAATCGTCGCGCTCGACATCCATGGCGAAGTCTACGCGGCAGCCCGCTGGGCGGGCATCAAGACCAAGGACATGAACCAGCGGCTGGGAACGCCGGATGCGTTGCCCGGCCTGGATGAAGCGCGGACGACGCTGCGTACACGTCTGACCAACTCCTTGCGTTCGCATCTTGGTGACAATCGCAATGCTCAGCAAAGCGAACGACAACCGCTGTTCCGCGAGCGCACGGCGATGGTCGCGGCGCACCGCGCCGAACGCGAACAACTGGCAAAAAAGCAGGACGAACGCTTGCGCGCTGAAATGCGCGAGCGCGCCAAGCGCCTGCACACCGGCATTCGCGGCATGTGGGAGTGGATGACCGGAAAGGCGCGGGCGATCCGCCGCCAGAATGAATTTGAGGCGTATCAAGGATCGTTGCGCGACCGCGCACAGCGCGAGCGGCTGTTCGACGCCCAGATGCGCGAACGCCGCGCGCTGCAAGAGCGCATCGACGCGCTGCGCGCGCAACACCGCGAACACCGCATGAGCCTGGCCCGCCGCATCATCGCCGCAGTGCGGCGCGCGGACGGGGCCGTGCCCGAACAATCGCGCACCATGCGGCCACGCATGCGCAGAGGAATGTAGATGTCAGTATTTCCACCACGCGGCACAGGTCGAGCTGGCGTCCTTGAGGTCGCGCCGCGCGGTTTATGGCGCGCGCCGGATGCGCTCGATGCGTCATGGCACTATGACGAACGCCGAACGCCGCAGGCGGTGCTGCTTGGGCGTCACGGACAGCAACTGCTTGGGCGCAGTGACGACCGGCATATCATCACCATCGCGGGCAGCCGCTCCGGCAAGTCGCGCTCGGTGCTGATTCCGAACCTGCGGCGTTATCGCGGCCCCGCCGTGATCATCGATCCCAAAGGCGAACTTGCGCATGAAACGGCAAAGCTTCGTGCGAGCTGGGGTCACAAGGTGTTTGTGCTCAATCCATTCAATGCCATGGCTTGGGGGAGCCATGGCCACAATCCGTGCGCGGAACTGCTGCACTCGCCGCGTGAGACGCTCAGCGCGGACGCAGCGCAGTTGGCCGATGCGCTTATCATCAAAAACGAGAAGGAGCCGCACTGGACCGATTCAGCCAAGAACCTGCTGACCGGGCTTATCCTGCATGCGTTCACGACCAGCCCGGCGCAGCTCTCCATCGAAACACTGCGCCGCCAGCTCACAGCTGATGCAGAACTACCGACGCTTATCCGCGCGATGGCGCGCAACGATGCGCTGGATGGTGCGATCCGCAACATCGGCCAATCATTCCTTGGCAAGTATCACCCCGGCGCCACGCCGGAGCCGAGCGATGAAATGCGCTCAATCCTCTCGACCGCGCGCGAGCAAACGCGTCCGCTTGATGATCTCAAGGCCGTGTTCGCACGGCATGACTTTCGCCTTGAGGATTTGAGCGCGAGCGCGCAACCCATCACGATCTATCTTGTGCTGCCCGCGACGCGCATTCCGACGCATGCGCGCTGGCTGCGATTGTTCGTCACCCAGCTCCTCGGCACGCTGGAACGAAAGCCGATTGCGCGCAACCGCCCGCCGCTGTGGCTCATCCTCGAGGAGTTCGCGGCGCTCGGGCACATGAGCAGCATCGAAGCCGCAGCCGGGTACTTTGCCGGGTTCGGCGTCCGCCTTTGGACGGTGCTGCAGGATCTCACGCAAATCAAAACTCACTACCGCAATTCCTGGGAGACGTTCCTTGGCAATGCCGGGATCATTCAGGCATTCGGCAACATCGACGCGACCACGACGCGGTATCTCTCCGATCTGCTGGGCCAGACCACCATCATCGAAGAGCAGGACAACTTCGTCTCGGTCGCGCAACGCGATCGCGGCGACATGGGCGTGCGCCGCAACCTGCGCGCGGTGCCGCTGCTCAGCCCTTCGGAAATCACGCTGCATTTCGCGCGCTCAACCGGACGCCAGCTCATTCTCGTCCCCGGCGAGCGCCCCGTTCACATGAACCGCCTGGCGCTAACGGAGTCCCCGCAATGAAAGAATCGAAAGAACAGCTCATCCGTGAAGATCATGACGATAAGGAAAACGTCACGGGCTTTGGCTTTTCATGGATTGAGCCGGTGAAAACGTGGCAAGGATTCCAGGAGACTGCGCTGAAGGTCTTGGGGTTCTCGCTCCTCGTCACGCTTCCGATCTTCATCGGCATGGCGAACATGGGCCATAAGGGACGCTGGGACGCCCTCTCGCTCACCTTCTTCTGGGCCGTGCCGGTGACCTTCGTGCTGATGGCGGCGCTGTTCTCGCCACTGGTGACAGATCGCATGTCGCGCAAAGTGGAGATTTACTTCGGCATTAACGGCTCGGTTGACTTGGCGATGCCGCCACGGTTTCTCGGCACAACCCCGATTTGGGCGCGGCACAAGCGCAAGGTTGCCGACATCAGCTCCATCGAACTGCACACGATGCGCAACAACGCGGGCGGGCATTACCGGTTCAAGACGCTGTCCTACGACCACTTTGCCTACTGCATCTGGATCATCTTTCGCACCGGCGAAACCGAATGCATCAGCGTCAATCTCTCGGAAGACTTGGGACGGCTTGTTGTGACGCGTCTCAACATGGCGCTGCAGCAAGCCCGAACCGCCGCAGCGTGGCCACGCATCTTTGAACGGCGTGCTTAGACGCGTCTTACGAAAAGGAGGCGCGGCGATTTCCCGCCGCGCCGCTCGCGCTTACTGCGCGTTATCGGCTTCATCCGCCTTGAACTCACGCACGACGATGTTGCCGACAACGGGATAAGAATCGAACTTCAGGTTCAGACCCTTGCCGTCGCGATTGCTCCAGCCGGCGCCGACACGGATCCACCGCGCCTTGTCGCCGTCGCCGATGACCTGCCAGATGGCGTGACTTGGACGCTTGGGTTGATTGCTCTTGCTGCTCATGTGAATGCTCCGTTCTTTGAATTCCAGCCAAGCACCACGCCCGGCTCATGGGAGCGCAAGAACCAAGGCCAAGGGCGCGGGTCACACGGGCTACACGGGAGACCAAGCATCGCGCGGGGCGAATGGAGCGGGCCGCCCGTTGACCCATCAGCGCCCGGCCTTGGTAGAACCCATGATCAGAGCCGCAGTACGGTCGTGCGCAGAAATTCAACTGAACGGAGATGATGAGCGAAGTGATCCAAGCGATAAAACTTGCGTGACGGGCCCATCAACGACGATCCTAGCGTGTCCGGTTCCACATCCGTGCGGCAATCGCGCGTTCTTCGGGGCCCATCGCCTGAAGATAGATTTCGGTCGTCTGTATTCGGGCATGGCCAAGCCACCGCTTGACGAGATTGAGCGGCACGCCTGAGCTGATGGCGTGCAGGCCAAACCCATGGCGTAAGCCTTTGGGCGATTGATGCGGTCCCGGCGTAATGCGCGCATCGCGCATTACCTGCTTGACCAGCCGCCACCCCTGGCTGCGCGACATCGGCCATAGGCGTGTATCGCCATCACGGCGCGAGAGATCGTGAGCCTGTCCGAGCGCTGCGATCAGATCACCCGGCACCGGGATTTCGCGCACGACGACGCGCTTGCGTTTTTTGAGTGAGCGAATGGCGATGAATCCGGCGTCTGCTTCTATGGACGGGGACGTGAGCGCCAGCGCTTCCGAAATTCGCGCGCCTGTATAGGCAAGCGTCATGCACAACGTGCGCAACTCGGGACGCGTCTGACGTTTTGATGCTTCAAGGAAACGTCGGCGCTCGTCGGCTGTCAGGTACTTGCGGGCACCCGCCCGCGTGTAGAGGCTTTCAGACCTGTCGAATTGCATGATCGTCCCCTCGGCCCGTGCCGGCGAGAACGCGACAGTTTGGCTGACTCTGTTGCAGGCTTCGGAAGTGCCCGGTTCGCGGCACTTTGCTCCGCTTTCTGAAGTCGAAAGCTAACATCCGCGTTAGCTGATCGCAAGCCATACGCGCCGAGTTTGCTTGCGATTCAACACAATCAGCCATTCTGTCGCGCGCGCTTCCAGGCAAAACAAAGACTTCGCAATTCGCCGCAGCCTCAGACCACGCACGGGTCGGGGCTGTTTTGATTCCGGATCACGCGCGCCTGGTCGCGCCGCTTGGGAGCCCTCGTCAATGAAACGCCTGCACGTTACCGCCGTCATGGCGACGCTGATGCTTACCTGTCCTGCCGCCGCGCAGGAGACCCAGTGGACGCAAGTCCTCAACGTTCCCAAGGGCCAGAACCTGCCCAAAGGACTGGTCGTGGACATGCTCGGCATCGAGCTTGGCGAGGGCTACGTGAGCGCCAAAGCGAAGATCGCAAAGCTGCATCACGATTCACCGGCCCCGGCTGCGAAAAAGCAGATTGAGGAAGTCGAGCGCGTCATCAACATGCAGTTGCCAAACAACAATACCATCCGCGCGCGATTTCCCGGGTTCATCGATCTCAAGACCGAAACGCCCGGCGCGGGCGCGCGTCCGATTGGCGAGTTGCTGAGCGTGTATTTCAGCGCGCCGTCCTCGGGCCAGCAGGTCATCGGCCTTGGCCGCATCATCGACTACAACGATAGAGCCGATCAGCCGCGCATTGCCGACATCATCGCCAGCATGAAGGCGAAGTTCCGCGGCGAGCCGCAGGTCTACCCCAACCCCGGCGTCCACGAAGTGCAGTTCGTGTTCGTGAACGGCAACGCGGTCAATCCCGCCGCATACCACAAGGTCACCTGCAATGCCGACCACGGCATTCAGCGCGATCTCGCTACGTCGTCCGACGATGTGCCCCGAATTAACCGCGAGCGCAAATGTGACATCGTGCTGCGCGTCATCCTGCGGCACGGAATCTCGCCCGAGCACGCTGACCGGGTGTCGTTCCTCTACTCCGACGCGGCGCGCACCAAGGCCAACCTTGCAGCCGACTACGAATTTTTCGGCAGCTATGTGCGCCAGATGCAGCAGCAGACCAAGGGCGCGACCCCGAAGTTGTAGGAGAAAGAAACATGCCGCGCGCATCGCATGCTATCGCAGCTCTTGCCGTCCTGCTGCTGGCGGGCTGCTCCAAACTCCCATCCGACTATCACGGGCGCTGGTATTGCGGCCAAGGCACGGTATTCGAACTCAGTGCATCCAAGGTGACGCAGACCGGTGAAGGGCGATCATTCTGGAGCGCCGAGATCAAAAGCGTTGATAATATCGCTGGCGGTAAGCTGCTGCGGCTCGATGGCAGATCGCTGACGATCTCCCTCAAGCGCGAGGGACGCAACCTGCGCATCAACGGGGCATCCTGTCTGCCTGCCTGAGCGGCTTCCTTCCTGCCGTACTGCCAGTGTTCGTACGGGCGTGACGCGCAACGTCACGCCCGCACAAATCGTTTTCTCTAAGCTACCGAAGCTAGTGGCAAACCGCTAACGTCGATTTGTTCTCGCCAGATCCATTTTACTGTCAGCCGGGCAGTGCTGAACAGCCTCCTCCCAGATGAGAGCAAGTTTTGGCTCCTTGGGAGTCGCTCCGGAAGCGAGCTTCCGAGCCAATTGTGGATCGGGGTCAACGCCCAAACCGAAACAAGCAGCCACAGCCTGCCGCATCATGGCTTCTGCGCTGCCGCAGCGAGCGGCCGACGCAAGTGCCTGATTGGCTCTCTTGTGCTGCTCGTCGAGCGCGGCGCTAAGCCGCTTGTCGATCAACCGCCGCGTCCTTACGACCGCAATCGCCTCGTCTTGCAGACGGATCCCGTATTCAGGTGGGTCCGCAAGCCTGCAATCGACGATAATGCGTATGGCGCTAGCCACAAGCTGCGTCGGCTCCGTCACGAGGACGCCAATGACGCCGCTCAGCACCATCACAAGAGCCGCCTTGCAACCACGAGACAGCGGGGCGGGCGCTTGGAGTAAAACATTTGACGACATGACACTCTCCTATCGCGCGAGTTTCACCCAGTTCAGCACGCCGCTATTCGCGAACTTCCTAACCGCGTCCCACTTGGACTCTGGCTGCGGATTCACCACCGCGTTCTGTTTTGCCTCCGTCACGCGTACGACACGGCCACGAGCAGGCGGGACGGTTACAGGAGGCTTGCTCATCTGATTGGTCAGCTTCGCAGAGAAGTCGAACGATACGGTGCACCCGCCGAACAAACTGAGCACCGCGAGGAGCGACAGGCGCGCGACGGCACGCGCTGCACGCGCGTTAACTCGGCTCCGGCCTAAGTTGAATTGCATCCGCATGATTGCACCCAATTTGATCGCGCCAGTGTCTGATTTGATGATCTCGTTGGCTCGGCTGCTGAACGTGATAAGGCTTTCGCGTCTTCGCCCTGGTCGAACGCATCCCGATGGTGGTCGGCTTCGCAGCGGGCGGTTGCATGTTGAGCGGGGTCATCTTCGCCTCCGGTTTCAGAACAGTTGTCGCGTCAGGGCACACCGCGTGTGCTCGTCATTTGGACGAGCGCATTCGGCAGTCGGACGCGTGTGCCGCCAAGACCGGCAGCGCACGCAGTTCAGCATTCAATCGCAGCGGCAATCGCCGTTGCTTTCAGTTCAGTTGGGAGTATTGGGCAACGAGGGCGGGCTAAACAGGCGTCGAAACCGACTCTGTCTACCGCGCGGTGATGGTGGCAGTGGCCTGGCCATCACGACTCGTCGGCCAACATTTGCCTAAGCGCAAATGCTCCCGAGTGTTGATGGTCCAGATCATCATTCAGCCGACCTCGTGAAAAAGCCGCAGCGGGGTTGTTGAAGTCAAACTGCTGCGAGCTTCGCCTTCATATGCATGCAGATTTTATTTTTCGCAAGAGCGATTTCGCGACTTTCGATACCGCGCTGTATTATAGGCACTCACCACTGCGTGCGCGCCCGTCAAAGCATTTGAAAGCCTGGGTGAATTTGCGCCAATTCCAAAAGCAGCAATCTGTTGATCAGCAACTTCACTGCGCGACGGCAATCCAAATTCTTTCGGTATCGCGTAGTTGCGCCGCTGCAGCCAGGCATTCAGCGAATCATAAAGGTTCTGATCCAGCTCAGCGAGATCCATGCGGCGCAGGGAGTACTGCCGTCGGTCGGGATAGACGCGGTCTATGAATTCGAGAGGGTTCTCTTTGCGCCGGCCTGACTCAACGCTGGCCCGGGGCTTGCGGTCGGCATAGCGTTCGCGATGTCGCAGCGCCGCAAGTCTGTCGGTCGGGTGGGCGCTGATCGGCGTTTGCTTGAGCAGATCGGCGACATTTGCCGCGAAAGCCTCGCGCGCGGTCGGTTCATGAACGCCCGCAGCATCCATGAAGAGGGTTAGAAGATGGCTGGCATTTTCGTCTGAAATGAATCCTCTCTAATCCATCAATATTATACATAGATCGCGGCTGGAAGGCAATTTTCGACAACCGCCAACTCGTTGCACGATCTCAGGATCGTTTCGCAGGAATTGGACAGCGCGGCGTCCTGCGCTGTGCTGTCTGGCTGCAGGCCATGCAGCAAGTCTGCGGCTTGTTGCGCGTGCGATGCGGCTGTGAAGATCGCACGCTTGTCATCTTTGAGGACTCTCAGCCAGGAGGCGATATAGGACGCATGATCGTCCCGGGTCTGCGGGGCCAGCTCAAGATCAGCGAGAACGAATGCAGCGCCCAGCTCCGCAACCAGTTCTTCCATCGCATAGCCTGCGTCACCAAAACGCTTGCGGCCCAGATCGCGGTCCAGCCGTGCGGGATGCCGCGTCCAATGCGTTAGCTCGTGGATGAGCGTTGCGTAGTAGCTCTCGGCATCACGGAACGATTCAAAAGGCGGCATGCGTATCTGATCGGATGCCACCGCATACATAGCCGAATTGCCACCATGCTGAATGTTGGCGCCGGTTGCCCGGACGAAGCTGTCCGCGTGTGCGATGCGTTCCACCGGATCTTGGTGCGTCTCGACCCTGGCATAGTAGTTGTGCGGCAAGCCGTCGATTTGCTCGACGTTGAACACCGTGTAGCCCTTCATGAACGGGATATCGCGTTCCGATTCTTCGCCCGTATCCGCGTCGGTTTCGCTGCGTGTCATCGACGACGCATAGACCACAAGCGCGCCACGCTCGCCCTTGCGCACATGCGCGCCAAGCTCCTGCGCCTGGCGGAATGTCATCCAGATTGGCGCGGCATACCCTTTCTCCATCGCTTCCGACCACAGCATCAGAATGTTGATGCCGCGGTACGGAATGAGGTTGCCACGCAAGGGCCGCGTGATGCGCCCTGCCGCATGCTCCGCGTTCCACGGCTTGTGCCACGGACAAACGCCTCGCTCCAATTCTGCAATGATGTGGTTGGTGACACGTTCATAGACATCGTTTCTCATTTCGCTTCTCTTGGTTTGCTGGTTGCGCATGCAACCGAACTAGCCAAGCGGCAATGAGCGGGGGTTGGCCGTCACAGGCCGGAAAACGCCACGGGGTGGTGCGGGCCGGAAGCGAAGCGGACTACACGGCCCGGCGTTTTCCGCCCGGAGTGAAGCGCAGGGCTTGGCCTTGACGGTCTGGGGGCCGCAGGCCCCGCTTTTCTTGCGCGAGGGATCGTCACCGGATGGCCGAGACAAAGCGAAGCGTGGCTCGGTGAGCGCAGCGAGTAGAGCCCGGTCCGCGAAGGGGACGCGCCCTCCCCTCGATTACGGAGAATTTTCGCAGCGAATACAACTATCGAATCACTATTCGCGAAGCTACAGCGTGATTTCTTCTTGCCAGCAGGCGGCAAATCAGATTCTACGGTGGGATTCTTTTGCTGGAATCCCGAGAAGCGCGCTTGTCACGGCGATCCTCCAAGAAGAGCGACGTGTCCGGGGACAATTCGGACGACGCGAATTCTGCGTCCGCTGCAAACGTGGCAGGGACTGAGAAAGAAGATCACGATCCATCGGGGCTGGACCCGTTGGATAACCTTTCAGAACTACTTGAAGCAGCACACGCTCTAATGAAGGGCGACAAACGGCTCGATCCGGCTGCCTTTGAATATCTGCGCCGCCTGCGGGTTAAGGTGCGCTTTGCGAAATCGGCCTCTCCGGAGCAATCGAGCGACGTCGAGCCTTTTCCTAAAGTCGCTCCAAGATTATTTTCTGACCGCTCAAACAAAAAACAGTCTCCACTTGAGTTTACAGTGGAGGTATACGGCAAGTGGCTTGGTATAGATTTGATTAGCCGAGCAGATATACGTCAGATTGATTTTCAATTATATGACGGATACAGGAACTGGGGTGTCACAAGTCAGCAACTCGACGAGATTGGACTTCCGACTAAAGAGGCTTTGCTGGACCGCAAGCTTCAGAAGGGTCCGGTCCAGCGGCCTACCCGGTCGATGAAAGAGCTTGGGTTGTCCGATGAAGAGTTGGCCCAATTGCGTTTATGGCAGACCGCCCGGAAGCGCCGCCAACGGTCCCCGAGTTAGAACCACGGCGTCCCTGCGAATTAACGGTTTGTTCAATCAAGCGGCCTACGGTGTAGAGGCGGGCGAATGACCCGCGTTACCGATGGTGCCGCCCATGATGACCCTGGAGCATCGAATCAACGCTGCGATCCAGCTCGCGCTTGGTAGCGATCTCACGCTCGGTGCGATGAGCAAGCTGATGCCCACACTCATGCCCGTGGTGCATGATCACACGGCGCAGACGCTGGCACTGCTGGCTCTCGCGGTCGGGGTTACGCACGCGATGGAGGCAGCGTCGTCATTTTTTGATCACATCAAACGTGTGTTCGGACGTAAGCCGAACGCCGAGCCGACCCAAGAGGCCAGGGCGATCCAGCCCAAACCGATCCGCGCGAACCGTCGGCCCAAGACGTCGGAAAAGCGCGCCGCAGCGACGGACGCAAAAAGCCCGACCGCGAGCAGGCGGGTAAAGCGGTCCTCCGCAAGCAATGGCAAGGCGCATCTCAAGGATGATGCCGCAGGAAAACGTCGCCGCACGGCGCGCAAAGACTTTGGCGGAAGCGATCGTCACCGGATGGCCGAGAAAAAGCGAAGCGTGGTTCAGTGAGCGAAGCGAGGAGAGCCCGCGCCCCGGTGGCGCGCATTCGCCTACGGAGTGAAAGGATTTCTCCCTCTCAGCGACTTGGTGCATGCTCAAGTGCCATGCTTCTATTTCTCGCCACGGTGATTGAACAACTCGACCTTGCGCTCGAACATGTGTCGAAGGGCGATGTCCATAATGCTCGGTTCGGCTTGATGCTGACCGACAACGCGATTGAGCTGGTGCTTCATCAGATCGCGGTGGGTCAGGCCAGTGAGCTGAAGGCTTTCTCCTATCTGCGCGAAAAATACGCGCACGCAGCAGCTCTTGAGAAAGCGTTGGGGCGCTCGTTTGAGGACAAGGTGAAGTTCGCAAAGCTCGAGGGAAATCTCAGCGACGAGGTGGCGCAAACGGTAAGCATCATGCACGGCTTTCGCAACGAGGTATATCATGTTGGGCTCAGGCATGAGCCAATCCTGCCCGCCGTTGCGGTGTTCTATTTCGAAGCCGCTTGCACATACTTGGCGCGCTACGAGCCCCGCTTCATTGGTTGGGGCAGCAATCAGAAGCTCCCCGAGCGGGCGGCAAAGTACTTCCAAGGCCACCATTCCATGCCCGGCGAGCGTGACGATTTCGGCAAGGCCTGCCGCAAACTGGCTAAGGCGAGCGGACACGACAGCGCGCACACGATAGCGACGCTCGCAGATCACCTAGACAGTGTTATCGAGGACCAAGATACGTGCATCGATATTATCGCAACCGGCGTCTATGAGGGGCAGCAGACAACCCGTGAGGGCGCGGTCAAAGATACACAAGCATGGGCGCTTGCGTTCTCCGAGAAGGGGAAGGCGTTCGCGCAAGAGCGCGGCTTCTCCGGCAACATGTTGCAGCTTGTTGCGTGGCTCGCCGAAAACTATCCTTTCAGTGCAAGAAAGGATCCCATTCCATCCTGGCGAAAACAGGTAGCCAGCCTCCGAGAGCTACACAGCGCACACAAGGCGCTCGCGCACTATCATTCGTTCATGCGTAGCACTGCCGCATTGCGCGATGCGCTTAGCGAGTCAGCAAGCGCGGCTGAAGCCGAGATTGACGCTGCCGTTGACAGGGCGCGCGGCAAATAGGCCCGGCCTTCCTTCATCAGCTGGCTCGTGTGCTATAATGCATCGCGGAACCGTTCTGGATTGCAAAACGAGACATGATCACGAATCGCCCCGCAGCCCTGCTTGCTGATGCTGCATATTGCACGCTGCCGAAACTGCCATTCGCGCTTGACTGGACGTCGATTCCCGAACTCATCCGCGTTTCGATGCTCGATCTGAGCGGCGTGCAGCCCATCACCAAAGCGATGGCAGAAGCGGCAGGCGGGACGTTGCAAGACAAGCCCAGCGACGGCGAAATTGAGCACTTCCGCAGGCGCGAGACGAAATTTCAGCTCATCTCTGTCGTGCTCAGCGTGGTCCCGGCCGGCGAGACGGATGGAGTCCTTCAGGTGAAGCCGTTTGCCGTCACGCTGATTCCGGCCTCCAAGCGCGGTGAAGTTGCGCACCAATCCATTGACTACGTCACGAAAGTTGACGTCGGCAAATGGTTGGCAACCGAACCGATGTACGCGGGTTACGATCCGTTTTCCGGAAAGTGGGAGCTCTACGGTAACCTGCCCGGCTATCTCGATGGGGAGCGAAAGGGCTTCCTTGATGAGATCGGCATCGTCGTGGATCAGTTCTTCTTGGCGACGGACATCGGCGAGGGCGACGAGGTCCTTATGATGGATATGCGCATGCCGTCAAACGACATGAAAGCGAAATATGAAAAGCATCGCAAGCGCCTGCTGTTTGCGCCGTTCGCGCAAGTTGAGAGCCGCCGCGTATGGGGCGCGGAAACGGCAATTGAATTGTTCCTCACCCAAGCGCTAGCCAAGGAGAAGCTATTTCCTGAGAGTCAGATGATGATCATGGACGATGGGGCGATGTTTCCCTCATGGGCCCACCTTTGGCAGGACTTGGAATTTCGCCACAGCAACGGCCTTCTGACCTCGGCTGACCTGTACTTCCCTCAGCAGCGCGTCGCCGTATTTTGCGATGGGACGCATCACGCGCGCGGCAAGCAGAAGGAAAAGGATACCGCGATCAACACCAAGCTAGAGGCGCTCGGAATCCGGGCCGTGCGCGTACCCAGCCGCGAAATCAAACTTGACCTGCCCAAGGCGCTCTCGCGGGTGACAGAGGCGCTCGCTGAGGTTCCGCAGGTCAGCGCCCCAACTGGACAATCCGGCGAAACTACCTAGCTAGAATTGCATGTGCAATCGCCTTCGAGGCCTCAAGGACTGGAGTGAAATCCCGCGTCAGCTCGCGCGACGCAATCGAGTCAGAAGTCCTTTAGCCGAACACTAGACGCCTAATCCCATAAAGTGTACGAGACTTCTCTTGTAATCAAGTATTGAAACATCGCAATCAACGCAGCGCGTAACCCGTACGCGTCGCTCGCTGTTGCAGGCGGGAACGCGAACGTTCCAAAGCGACTTTCCGGATGAAACGTTTTGATACGATCCTCGTAGAATTCTTCGAAAAAGCGCATTCCTGCCACCTCATTAGGAAATGTGGCGAACAAAAACTCACCGGCATCGAGGGCACTCGGACTTGGGTTTCCTCGCTCCCGTAGAATTCGTAACGTCAATTGATAGGCGACCTCCATTGCTATGTAGAGTATCGACAGCGCTTCTTCTTCAAATTCCCGGTGAGCTTTCAGCATGTCGGCTTTTAGAATCGCCGACAGCCCGCGAAGCATTAGATGATCTCGTATGGAGATTTTCGCTAGCAACTGCTTGAAGTTTTTGTCGTTGATCGCTTGACCAGATATTTCATATGGGGCACCGCCTAATATGGGCACACAATGAGAAAAACGATCATCCGCTAATTCGGACGCAAATTGCTTTGCTTGCTCGTATAAATTGTCATTGTTGACTGGCTCATTTATTACCCGCGCAACCCCAGGATAGAGTTTCAGCACTCCGTGATCTGGCCTCATGGAGAGAAGTATTGCTGCAAGAAACCAAATCTCCTCCAAACCCAATAAAGTCAAATCCGAGTGATGTTTTACTGCACGATTCTCATGTGTGCGCACCGCGATAAACGACAACTGATCACCGAGATAATAAGTACCGCTTTTTCCGGCAATGTGTCCACGAGGATAGAGGCCGATGTTGGACAACAGTCGAATGCGCATAGTTCGCGTGGTCCCTTCCTTAAGGGGGAGCGGTCTTCTCGAAATTTGCCCTACGCTCATCGTATATCCAATGTGTGCTGGTTACCTTCTTATGTTCTCCGCACCTTAGGTCATCAGATTATCTGAAATTGCGCGCTCTGACATTCAGATTGTCTGATGTGCAGGTCGGGCACGTAGGTGTCCAGAACCTTGCGCAATTGCTCGCTGCCGCGCGGGTCGATGCCGCCCGGATGCCGCGCCTCGTCGCCACGTCTGGCCGGCAGCGTGAACGCTTCATCCAGACCGCCGATTGTCCGCAGCACCTCCGAGTGATCGATCAGATGCTCGCCATGAGATGCACGACGCCACTGGCGGATTGCACCTTGCCGCGCACGCTCAGCATCTGTGCGCCCAAGATCGCACGGCGCTGCGGGTCGAACAGCGACGGCTAGACGATGTGTCGTGGGACCGGGGTTTCGCCACCGGCGCGCGCAACCAACTTGCGAAGTTCGGCAAGAGAAGGAGCGGTGTTGGCGGTGGCATGCGGCATCGATGTCCTTCTGCGGAGAAGAACGAATAGCGAACACAAGTGTTCCTAGAGTCAATGGGAAGCCATAAGCAGCTGTTCTGGCTGATAAAATAAGAGCACCGATGCTTCTATCAGGCCAACTCCCGGCGCGTGTTGCTGAACACAGATCGCAACTTCTTATTGAATCGACGTCACTGAGCCATCTAAGTTCCGGTGATGAACAATCTGCAATTATTAGCTAATCCCAATCGCGTTGCTTACGGATGAAGGGCGATATGGAAGCCCAGGAACAGGTGTGGCCTTCGATTGACGACCATCACCCATTGGAAGAAGGCGGACCCAACGCACGAGCAGGTCTGTCATATCAAGATGCCGTTGCGGTGGGCATCTTGCTCGAAATGCTCGCTGACCCCACAATTCAGAAAGTTCATTGCGAAACACACGACGACATCGTTGTGAAGCGCTCGGTCGGCGGCCTTGAACTCGCCGAATACATTCAAGTGAAGTCCAACGAACCTGACAGCCTCTGGTCAGTTGCAACTCTATGCTCCGGAGGAATCGACTCGCTGTGCGGAAAATCGCTTGCACGCGACTGCTGCAAAGAGGTCTCTCGATTCCGGATCATTACCCTGCGAGCGGTCGTTTCTGATCTCGCACCGTTAACTTACGCCTGCTACGGCCCGGGACGGGAATCATCCTCACCGCACTTTCTCAATCTTGCTGAGGCCGTGAAAGCAAAGTTACCAGATCTCCAATCGAAGAAGGGAAACGGCATCGACTATTGGCTAGAGCACTGCCTGTGGAAGGTCGTCCACGACGAAGACGCAATCCGGTTGAGCAACGTTGTCGAGATAATGAAGCTGGCTGCGGCGGATGGCTATCCTCTTTTCCCGGAGCAGACCGAAACGATCGAAGGAGACTTGCGGGACTGGGTGTTCGACGCTGGCCGCGCGTTTTGGATTCCAGATAAGGCAAAGAAGATCATCACTCGGGCCGAATTGATGACTTGGTGGAAAGAGCGCCTGACGTCCATCACCGATGGCGCATCTCAAACGTCGGGCCAGAAGCTCCGTCAGAAAATGACCGACGCACTTCTCTCAGACGATCAAATCCGTATGGCGATCGAGCTGCGCCGCGATTACGGCCGGCTAATCCGCACATCCGTGTACATGAGCGAGCGGGACATCCAAGTCCTTCAGGGCCGAGTAAAATCCGCACTCACGTCGCTAAGAGCGCGTCAGATGGCTGGTCAGATTACTTCGGACGGACAATCGTTTCACGCACTGTGCATCCAAGAGATGGACGCTATCAACGGAACTCTCGCGCCCACATCGGAGGATCAAGCGGCGTTCTTGAAAGGTTGTATGTATGACATCGCTGATCGGTGCCTTCACCGCTTCACGAGGCCGCAGCGATGAAATCCATCCGCAGGATCGCAACAACGCCTGTTAGCCTGCCATTGGCAGCTGACGACGTTCTGGAGTTCCATGCCGCACGTATTCTTCTACTGGTCAGCCTGTGCGGCACGGCTGGGCGGATCGACGGTCTGACAAAGATGGCAAAGTTAGATTTCTTCGTCCGCTATCCGGACTTCTTCGCAGCCGCAAAGACAGACAGTGAGCAAGCTCCGGCAGCGTCCACCGTTGTTGAGTCCGCGATGGTGCGGCACCACTACGGGCCTTGGGACAAACGCTACTACCACGTTCTGTCCTACCTTGAATCCAAGAGGCTTATTGAGATCGCGAAGGACAAAAAGAGCTACCTCATTACGCTCACACCCGAGGGCAAAACCAAGGCATCAACGCTTGCGGGGAAGCCGTCATTTTCGTCGCTTGTTGAACGCATGAAGGCTGTCAAGAAAGAGTTTGGCTCTCGTAGCGGCAATACGCTCAAGAAGCTCATCTACCAGCTTTTTGAGGACGAGGTCGGCAAGAAGCCTTTGGGTGAGGTCATTCGCCGATGACAGCAGGCATACTCCGAGTCGCGAAAATCGAACGCCAACTGTCCATGGGCGGGAGCGAAACGTTGCAATTCGAGGACGGCGTTAACGTCGTCGTCGGACGCCCGAATACAGGCAAGACGCGGTGGCTTCAGACATTGGACTATCTGCTTGGCGACAGCGGGAATAGCCCGTTCGAGCAAAGTGACGATGAGCATCTTGCTCTCAAGTACGCCGCCGCCGGGGTTGATTTGCTGGTCGCAGGTGAAGCGATAAAGATCGAGCGGAAATGGAACGAGCCCGGGGCGAGGTCGAAAGTTTTCGTCAACGGTGTCCCGATGGGCGCTCAGGACTTTCAGCTGCTCCTACTTGAAAAGCTGAACATCCCGCTTGTCCACTTTCCGAAGGGCAATCCCTACTCTGGTCAGACATGGCCGCAACTGAGCTTTCGGATGCTTCTCAGGCATCTCTACAGGCGGCAGCGTTTTTGGAACGACCTTGCGGACCTCCAACCCGAGGGGGAGCAACATGCGTGTCTCCTTCAATTCCTCGGTCTCGCTCAGAACGTTTTCAGCGAGGAATATGGCGAGCTGATCCGGCTGAGAAGTGAAGCAACCAAGCTAAAGGCTAGGCGTGAGCAGTACGAGTTGACGCTGGCGCAATTGGCCGGAGACGTGCTGACGGACGGTAAATCGAATGGTTCTATTTCGCTTCCGGGAGTGAAAGAGGCGGAGCGACGCTTAGAAGACCACGCTGCTCAACTGAGAGACAAACGGCTCAGCATTCTGGAAGCCGCTCGAACGAAGGTGGTCCCAGCGGAGCATCGCAGCCGAACCGCCGAATTGGGGGAGAAGCGCGCTACGCTAGTGATTGGCATCGAGGAATTGCAGCGGAGAGCCAAGGCGGTTGAAGAACGGTCCGCGGAGATGCGGGCATACAAGGACACACTTCTTGCCGAAATCGATCGCATCAACCGAGTGGCGGATGCCGGTGAGGTACTGGCCGATATACGGGTAACCCACTGCCCTGCATGCGACCAACCCGTCGATCAGAAAGTTAATTCGCATGAGTGTTTTCTTTGCCATCAAGATCTACCGCATGGGCCTGCACTTGAGCATCTGGGCACAGCAAGACTGAAGTTCGAAGGGGACAGGCTCAAAGCGGAACTCGATGAGGCAGTGCAATTGATTGATGTGCTCTCTCGCGACCGCGCGCGGATCAGCAAGCAGCTCTTGGAGTCGAACGAGACTCTAAAGATGGTCGATAACGAGCTAGCCCCGTTGCGTACGGCCGTCTCGTCGCTTGTAACCGAAGGGGTCAGCGCCATAGACATGGAGTTGGGCGAGTTGAATGAACGGCAACGTCAGCTCGGCAGACTTCGGAGCGCCGTTGAGCTGGGCGTCAGCCTTGGCAAACAAATTTCTGAACTCGAAAAGCAGATCGGACCGTTAGAGGCAAGAGTTCGGCGAGATGATCAGGGCTACGGATTTCGACGCCGCCGAGACAGACCTGGCCGACGGGATGAACGAATATCTGGCCGCTATCAATCGCCTCAAGCCGGGGACTTGGCAGCATAGCGACGTGTCGGTTGATATTTCTGCGTCATCGTTCAGGTTCAAAGTCGGCTCACGAAAATGGCAGGCTGCGCTGGGTGGAACGGATTCGCTGTATTTCCTGATGGCCTATCATTTCGGGCTGCTTCGTCTGACGGGCCGTTCCGGCTACAAATACCCCGGTATCTGCATTCTTGATATGCCTGCCGAGTTCGCCGGGGAGCTCATCGAAGATAAGGAGAACTTCATCGTTCAGCCTTTCATTGAATTATTGGATCGCGACGAATTTGAAGGAACCCAGATGATCGTCACCGGCGCGTCCTTCGCGGGTTTGGCTGGCGCGACAAGACGGCACCTCACGCATATTCACGTCTCAACCTAGGGGCGCGCGTGGAAGCTGCAGCGTTCTTGATTGCGGTGCCGAGGGGCGGCGAACGCCCTTAAGTCGATGGGTGCAGGGAGCGCGAAATCTCCCGCGCGTGGTTCAGCGGCAAGGCGCTGACCATGGAGGTCTCGGGGGAGCATGGAAGGCTCGCCTTGAGCGCGATCGAACGGCGGACGTTCGTCCATGGTTCGGTGCAGGTGGAGATGGAAATCTCCAAGCCTTGCTCGTGGGTGCCGAAGGGCGGCGAAACGCCTTTCGGTCGATGGGTGCAGGGAGAGCGAAATCTCCCGCACGTGATTCAGCGGGAAGACGCTGACCATGGGGTTTCGGGGAGCATGGAGGCTCCCCTGACGCAGTGATGAAACGGCGGAACATTCCACTGGTGCGGTGATGGCTCGATGCCGTGAACCGCGCCATGAGCCGAGGGGATGCAACGGGGACGCGCCAGCGGGTCCCCTTGCCAAGATGGTGCGTACTACCGCACACATCTTGCGCGCTGTTAAACGCGCCCTTTCCACCGAGTGCATGCGGCACGAAACTGCTACGATCAGGATAAGTGAATCGCTGTCGTCTCGCTAACACTGCGGGTCATCCGTTTAGCGGAAGCCATGGCAAGAATTTTGAAAAGGCACCCAAAGGCAGTCGGCTCACCACCACCGCCAAAGCCTCGGCGAAAGGTGATACTGGCGGATCTCGGGCTAGCTCCTGCTCAGAAGCCGCGACGGAACCCAGACGATTTCGAGCTATCGGAGGAAATGAAGAAAATTCCTGTCAGAAGGCTTCTTCCCCTCTCACCAAAGGAGCTAGCGGAGTTCAAAAAGGAAAAAGAAATTGCCCGTTTGCGGCGGCTTCGACTAGAGTTAGATCAAAACAAGAAAACAAGCGAAGGCCGTATCAAGACTAAGACTTCTCGTCGCGCGAAAGACGACTTTATCGAGTTGCCTGACGCCCCTCCAAGACTCTGGCCGGGCCGCCCCCCTGGACGACAGACGGCGGAAGCTGGGCAGCTTTTGATCAAGTTCATTCGCGAGGTTTATGGCCCGTACATGCGGGATCATCGTGATAAATTGCGGTCATACATCTATAACAAGGATCGTAAGCTCTACATCGCAATTCGCGACTACCAACGCACCCGAGAGCTTCCGGCTGATATCGCGATGCCCAATCGCAACGACCGGCTTCTGGCAAGATTGCATCGGGCCGCCGCGACTAACTTCAAGGGGATGGGTAAGCCGGAACGACGGTCCGTTCAACACGCGTTGCGCAAGGACTACAAATGGTAACTCTACAGTATTGACTTCTGAAGCGTCAGTCGCTAAGTTTCGATTTGTCAGAATCAGCTCTGCGACTGTCGAGGAATAAAATCCTAGATTGTATTCCAGATTTGGGGCATACTGGATCCAATTGGGGCATCGAACTTTGGAGACGAGACGTGACTACCCCGCCCCAACACACCACCATCGACGCGCCGTCGATCGTACCCGATTCAGGGATGCCTGAGCTGTCGTCTGACGCTCCGCGCTTTCCAGCATTACAGCTCGACATCAACGCGTATGACGCCTTTGTTGCGGACGCCGATCTTTCAGAAGCGCAACGTCGTGAGCTGTTGACCGCGCTTTGGGAAATCATCGTCGGCTTCGTTGACCTGGGCTTCGGGCTTCATCCTATTCAACACGTGATCCACGATACGAAGATCGTGGAAACGGATTCCACGTCCGTGTTAGGATCGAAGGATATCTCAGAACAATCAATTGAAGTCGCGGCGCTGTTTTCTGAGCACGCGGGGAGTAGTGATTCATGACATCGATACGTGACGACATCACGCAAGTTTTGAAAGCAGTTCTATACTTGCGCGTATCGGACAAATCTCAGGAGACGAAGGGTAACGGCCTCGCCTCGCAAGAGGCTTGCGCGCGCGAGTATGCGCGTTCCAGGGGGTATGAGGTCGTTGACGTATTTCGTGAAGTCTTGAGCGGCGGCGAGAGCATTCGGCCCGCGATGACTTCGCTCATCACCTATCTGCGCAAGCATAGGAAGGAAGGCCGCATCGTCATCATCGACGATCTGAGTCGCTTCGCTCGTGATGTCGTGGGGTACTGGATGCTTCGCGATGAACTCAAGAAAGCGGGCGGGCTGCTAGAAAGCCCATCCATTGTGTTCGGCGATGATGCCGACTCTGTGTTTCGCGAGAACATTCTCGCGAGCGTTGCCCAACATCAGCGACAAAAGAATGGAGAGCAAACGAGAAACCGGATGCGCGGGCGCCTTCTAAACGGCTATTGGCCGTTTCAGGTAGCGATAGGCTACCGGTATGAACGCAGGTCCGGCGAAGGGATGGTCCTTGTTCGGAATGAACCTATTGCGTCTGTGATTCAGGAAGCATTGGAAGGCTACGCATCAGGGCGGTTTCAGATGCAGGCCGAAGTAAAGCGCTTCCTCGAATGGCATCCAAATTTTCCGAAGGACGCGAGCGGCGTCATACGAAATCAGCTCATCACGCAGCTGCTGACGCGTGTACTCTACGCTGGCTATGTTGAATCGCCAGCCTGGGATGTCTCACTTCGCAAAGGGCGCCATGAAGGCCTGATCACTCTTGAGACATTTGAGCGCATTCAACAGCGTCTGAAGGCGGGCGCATATGCGCCCGCGCGCGCGGACATCAACACGGAATTCCCTTTGCGTGGCATGTTGAGCTGCGCTTGCTGTGGCAAGCCGCTCACGGGCTACTACGCGGGAGCGAAGTCGGGCAGGCATCCGTATTACATGTGCTTCGCCAAAGGATGTTCGCGATACAGGAAGTCGTTTCGTCGCGACAAAGTCGAAGGCGAATTCGTCCAGCTTCTCGACGCTATAACGCCGGGGCCGCGTCTTGCGGACCTTGCTCTCGCAATGTTCAGGAATGCTTGGAACCAGCGTCTTGCTCAAGCTGCGGCGATGGCGAAGTCATACGAGCGCGAAGCGGCAAAACTTGAAAAGCAAATTGGCGTCTTGCTCGATCGCGTAGTCGAGGCTGCTTCGCAGACAGTCGTCAGAGCGTATGAAAAGCGTATCGCAGTATTGGAGCGCGGCAAGCTGGCACTGGATGAGAAAGCGAAGAGCGCCGATCAGCGACAAGGGACCTTTGAGGAATTGTTCGAACTCGCGATGCAGTTCCTATCAAGCCCTTCAAAACTCTGGAGTTTAGGCCCGTTTGAGTACAAGAAACTCGTGCTTCGGCTCACGTTTTCGGAACGACTGAGCTACTGCCCGAATGAAGGATTTCGAACCCCAAAAACCACCATACCGTTCAACGTCTTGGAGGGCTTTCGCGGCAACGAAAGCAAGATGGCGCGCCCGGAGAGATTCGAACTCCCGACCCCCAGATTCGTAGTCTGGTGCTCTATCCAGCTGAGCTACGGGCGCGTTTTGCCGCCGCCGGACGAAACGCCCGGGCCGAGCGGCGCCATAGCTATAGGGTCATGTCCGGAATGGCAAGTCGCGGGCCGCGCCACGCCACGCGAATTTCGTGAACGAAATCAGGCCCGCTGCCGCTCGCCGCGCCGCGTCCCGATGTCGACCGCACGGTCCGGGATGATGATGCGGAACGTCGCCCCGATGGTGCCGTCGACCAGGCGGATCTCGCCGCCATGCGCGCGCACCAGTTCGGCCGCGATCGCCAGTCCAAGCCCGGAGCCGCCCGGGCGGGTCGAGCCCTGGAACGCCTCGAACAGATGCGCGCGCGCCTTCTCGGTCACGCCCGGCCCGGTGTCGGAGACCTCGATCACCACCACGGCGCCCTCGCGCTGGCCGGTGACGCGCAGCTGGTCGCGACCGGGATCGTTCGGCGCGCGCGCCTCCAGCGCCTGCAGCGAGTTGCGCGCGAGATTGAGGATGACGCGGAACAGCTGGTCCGGATCGGCATCGACGCGCAGGCCGCGCTCGACCGCGCCGACCCAGCGCACGTTGGAGTCGGGCGCGAGGCCGAGCGTCTCGCGCACCTCCTCGACCAGCGTCTCGAGCACGACCGGGCGGCGGTCCGGCGGCGCCTCCTTCACCTGGCCGTAGGAGAGCGTCGACTGGCAGAACGCGATCGCGCGCTCGAGCGAGCGCATCAGCTTCGGCGCGAAGCGCTGCACGTTCGGGTCGGGCACGCTGACGAGCCGGTCGGAGAACAGCTGCGCCGAGGCCAGCATGTTGCGCAGGTCGTGGTTGATCTTCGACACCGCAAGCCCGAGCGCCGCCAGGTGGCTCTTCTGCTGCAGCATCGAGGCGAGGTCGCGCTGCATCGCGCCGAGCTCGCGCTCCGCGATGCCGATCTCGTCGTTGCGCTCGGACGGCACGATGATGCGCTCGGGATTTTCCGGCGCCTTGCGGAACATGACCATGTTGGCGGTCAGGCGGTTCATCGGACGCACGAACAGATAGAGCAGCGCGAGATAGACCAGCGCGGCGGTGATCGCCGAGATCACCAGCGAGAGCAGCAGGATGTTGCGCGAGAAGCGGACCATCGCCTGGCGCAGCGGGCCTTCCTCGATCAGGATCTCGATGAAGTCGGCCCCGGGCGGCCCCTGCCCCACCACGCGCATCACGTCGCCGTCGGAGCAGAAGAACAGGGTCTGCAGCGCCTCCCACACGGCGCGCATCGGAGATGGGTCGCGCAGGTCGATGTCGTGATGGATCGCGTGCGGCATGTCGTTGACGGCGAGCAGCTTGCGCTGATTGCCGATCTTGATCGCGACGGTCTTGGCGCCGAGATTGTCGAGGATGTCCTGGATCACCTTCTCGGGCAGCTTGAACTTGTCCTTGTTCGGATCGTTCGCCGTGTCCGCCTGATCCTTGCTGGCGTTGAGCACGATCGACACGGTGCGCGCCACCGCGACGCGGTCGGCGAGGAAGGTGAGGCGGAAATTCGCGATCGAGGGAACGTAGATCAGCACTTCGGCCAGCATCACGAACAGGATCGTGAGCAGCAGCAGCTTGCCGGACAGCCCGAAGCGCGGCGCCTGCGCGCGCGCGCCGTCATTCTGGGTGGTGTCCGAGGTCATCGCATCAGCCTTGCCGGCCATACATATCTCACCCGAACCGCCGCAGAAAGCCGATCAGGCGCCGCACCCTTGGACTATTCAAACTTGACGAAAAGTAGGTGATCGCCGCGCGTTTCCCGATTTCGGACAAAGTCGGATAAGGCATCACAATTCCCGTCATCGCGCGGATGTTGAGCCCCTGCGACAGCGCCAGCGTCCATGTCGTGATGAGTTCGCCCGCATGCGCCCCGACGATAGTAGCGCCGAGAATGAGTCCATTCTTTTTTGTGATGATTTTGATGTGGCCGTGCGTCTCGCGCTCAGCCTGCGCGCGGTCGTTCTCGTGATAAGGCCAGCGCAGCACGCGGATCGTCCTGTGCCGCTCGCGCGCCTCGCGCTCGGTAAGACCGACATGGGCAAGTTCCGGGTCGGTGAAGGTGACCCGCGGCACGGCCGCCTCGTCGGCCTTCGCGCGCAGGCGGAACAGCGCGTTCCGCAGCACGATGCCGGCGTGATAATTGGCAGTGTGGGTGAAGTGCCCGCCAGCCGCGTCGCCGATCGCGTAGACGCGCTCGTTCGACGTCTTCAGCCCCTTGCCGACCGTGATGCCGCGCGCGTCGTAGGCGATGCCGGCCGCCTCGAGCGCGAGCGCGTCGATGTTGGGGCGGCGACCGGTGGCGACCAGCAGGTCGCTGCCCTCGATCGTCTCCTCGCCGGCGACAACCTGAATTTTCCCGTCGTGCTGCGCGACGCGGCTCACCGCAACGCCCGTGCGGATCGCAACGCCCTCGCGCGCGAGCTGCGCCAGCACGATCGCGGCGCATTCGGGATCGTCGTTGGCAAGCGGCGTCGCGGCTTCCAGCACCGTCACCTTTGCGCCAAGCCGGCGGTGCGCCTGCGCGAGCTCGAGCCCGATCGGTCCCGCGCCGATGACGATCAGGTGCTCGGGGCAGCGCTTGAGATCGAAAATCGTCTCGTTGGTGAGATACGGCGTGTCGCTCAAGCCCGGGATCGGCGGCACCGCGGGCGTGGAGCCGGTCGCGATCACGAAGCGCCGCGCCTTGACGGTGTGCTCGCCGACCGCGACGGTCGCCTTGTCGATGAATCGCGCCGCTCCCTCGATCACATGGACGCCAAGGCCGGTGAAGCGCTCCCTGGAATCATTCGGCGCGATCGCATCGATCACCTGATGCACATGTGCGTTCACTTTGGCGAAATCGACCTGCGCGCGCAGCGTGACGCCGAACGGCGACACCCGCTTCGGCTCTTCGGCGCGCCTCGCCGCGGCGAGCAGCGCCTTCGAGGGCACGCAGCCGTAGTTGAGGCAATCGCCGCCCATCCTGCCCTTCTCGATCAGCACCACGGGAACGCCGAACGCGGCCGCCGCCGCCGCGACGGACAGTCCGCCGGAGCCGGCGCCGATCACGCAGATGTCGGGGGTGAGAACCGTCAGGGCGTCACCTCGTTGGGCGCCGCGCGCGCCGCAGACCAGCGCGCACGCAGCCGCTTCACCACGACCGGAACCAGCGCAAGGACGCCCATCGCGGCGAGCGCCGCGAGCATTTGCGGCGTCGCGATCATGCCGATGTCGAACTGCAGCGTGCAGTCGGCGCGGCCGGCCGAAACGCAGGCGCGATACGCGACGTCCTGCCTGGCGATCACGCTATCGAGCCCCGAGCCGAAGAATGCGAACGCAAACGTCGCCGGGATCACGCCCACGAAGGTCGCCGCAAGGAACGTCGCGAGCTTCACGCCGACCAGCGCCGGCACCAGGTTGACCAGGAAAAACGGAAAGGCCGGCACCAGCCGCAGGAACAGCAGGTAGCTGAACGCGTCGGCGCGGAAGCCCTCGGACAGCTTGCCGGCGAGCGGACCGGCACGGCGCACGAGGTTTTCGCCGCAGGCGCTGCTCGCGACCAGGAAGATGATCGTCGCGCCGGTCGTCGCCGCGATCACGGCCGCGGTGCCGCCGATGAACGTGCCGAACAGGATGCCGCCGGAGATCGTCAGCAGCGCGGCGCCCGGGATCGAGAGCGCGACCGCCACAACGTAGACGGCCAAAAACGCCGCGATCGCCACGACGGCGTGGGTGTCGATGAACGCATCGATCGCCATACGGTGGCGCACCAGCGTTTCGAGCGAGAGGTGGCGGTGCGCGCCGGTCGCGAATACCGCGATCATCGCCAGCGCGATCACGGCCAGCGGCACGAAGCGCCGCAGCCGCGAAGCGGGGCGGTGCGGTGATCGATCAAGCGGCATCAGGGTCCCGACGGGGCTATGCGTTGTTCCGCCCGGACAGCTATACACGAGCGGGCCGGGTCGCGAAGGGCTCTCACCGTCATTTGACAGCCCCGGACAGCGGCCTCGCGCGGCTGTGAAGTCCTTGCAAAATCTTAATTTCCCGCCGGGGAGCCGGAGGCGCGGGACCAGCACCCTTTACATTGACTTGAACTGCACCCCTCCCTTATAAGCCCGGCCAAGCTTGATCGCCGACACTCTTCGGACTCTGTCGGTTTCAGCGCGATTTCATCGATCCGCCGCCGCTCCTCGACAAGCAGAGCGCCGGGCCGTGACCAGCGGAGTTCCCGAGCCGTGAAACGGACCTATCAACCGAGCAAACTCGTGCGCAAGCGCCGCCACGGTTTCCGCGCCCGCACCGCCACCGTCGGCGGCCGCAAGGTGCTCGCCACCCGCCGTGCCAGGGGCCGCAAGCGGCTCAGCGCCTGAGGCGGCGCTCCGCGCGGCAGATCCGAATGCAGCGGCTGAAGCAACGGGCGGATTTCCTCGCCGCGGCCGCCGGCATAAAAGCGCCCGGATCGGCATTCGTCCTGCAGGCGCGTGCGCGCGGCGACGATGCGCCCTCCCGGGTCGGCTTCACGGTGTCCAAGAAGGTCGGGAACGCGGTGGAGCGAAACCGCGTGCGACGGCGGTTGCGCGAGGTCGTGCGCCTGTCTGCCGCCCTTCCGGAACCCGCCGGGCACGACTACGTCCTGATCGGACGGCGCGCCGCGCTCGCGATGCCCTTCGCGCGCATCGCCGCCGAATTCGTGGGCGCCCTGAAACGCGTTGGCAAGCGGCGCACGAGCGCGGCTGAAAGCACGACATGACCGATCAGAAAAACATGCTTCTCGCGATCGTCCTCTCGGCGATCGTGCTGTTCGGCTGGCAGTATTTCGTCGGCATGCCGCAGATGGAGAAGCAGCGCCAGCAGCAGCAGGCCCAGCAGCAGGCACAAAAGCAGGCGCAGCCGCCGGCGGCGACGCCGGCGCCCGATACGCCTGCGGCGCCCGGCACACCCGCGGCGCCCGGCACGCCGGTCCCGGGCGCGCCGCAAACCAGCGCCCCGACCTCGCCGACCGGCCAGGTGTTGACACGTGAAGCCGTGCTCGCCGCAGGCCCGCGCATCGCGGTCGACACCCCGTCGGTGAAAGGCTCGATCGCGTTCAAGGGCGCGCGCCTCGACGATCTCGCGTTGACGCAATACCGCGAGACGGTCGACCCGAAGTCACCCGCGATCGTCCTGCTGTCGCCGGCCGGCACGGAGCATCCGTTCTACGCCGAGTTCGGCTGGGTGGCGGGCGCCGGCACGACCGCAAAGCTGCCGAGCGCCGACACCGAGTGGCGCCGCGAAGGCTCGGGCGCGCTCACGCCCGGCAATCCCGTCACGCTCATCTGGGACAACGGCGAAGGGCTCGAATTCCGCCGCTCCATCTCGGTCGACGACAAGTATCTGTTCACCGCGAAGGACGAGGTCGCCAACAAGGGCACGGCGCCGGTCACGTTGCTGCCTTACGCGTTCATCCGCCGTCACGGCACGCCGAAGACCGAAGGCTACTACATCCTGCACGAAGGCTATCTCGGCGTGTTCGGAGACCAGGGCCTGAAAGAGGACAGCTACAAGAACGTCGAGGAGAAGAAGGAGATCCGCTACAAGGCGACCAACGCCTGGCTCGGCTTCACCGACAAATACTGGGCCGCGACGCTGCTTCCGGACACCAAGGCGAACGTGCAGGCGGCGTTCTCGGCCGGCACCGCGGGCACGGTGAAGACGTATCAGTCGGACTATCTGCTCGATGCGCAGACCATCGCGCCCGGCGCGAGCGGCGCGGCCGACTTCCGCCTGTTCGCCGGCGCCAAGGAAGTGCAGACCATCGACGCCTACGACAACGCGCTCGGGCTCAACCGCTTCGAGCTGATGATCGACTGGGGCTGGTTCTATTTCATCACCAAGCCGATGTTCAAGGCGATCGACTTTTTCTACCACCGCGTCGGCAATTTCGGCCTCGCGATCCTGATCGTCACCGTGCTGGTGAAGCTCCTGTTCTTCCCGCTCGCCAACAAGTCCTACGCCTCGATGGCGAAGATGAAGGCGGTGCAGCCGGAGATGATGGCGATCCGCGAGCGCTACGGCGACGACAAGATGAAGCAGCAGCAAGCACTGATGGAGCTGTACAAGAAGGAGAAGATCAACCCGCTCGCGGGCTGCCTTCCGATCGTGGTGCAGATCCCGGTGTTCTTCGCGCTCTACAAGGTGCTGTTCGTCACCATCGAGATGCGCCACGCGCCGTTCTATGGCTGGATCAAGGATCTCTCGGCGCCCGACCCGACCAACCTGTTCAACCTGTTCGGCCTGATCCCCTACGACCCGACGCTGCTCCCGGTGGTCGGCGCATTCCTGCATCTCGGCTTCTGGCCGATCGTGATGGGCATCACGATGTGGTTCCAGATGAAGCTCAACCCTGCGCCGCCGGATCCGACGCAGAAGATGATCTTCGACTGGATGCCGCTGATCTTCACCTTCATGCTCGCGGGCTTCTCGGCCGGACTGGTGATCTACTGGGCCTGGAACAACACGCTCTCGGTGCTGCAGCAGGCGTTCATCATGAACAAGCACGGCGCCAAGATCGAGCTGTGGGACAACGTCATGGAGCTGTTCCGCAAGAAGAAGGATGCCCGGCGCGGACAAAGACAAGAAGGACAAGGACAAGAAGTAGCTTTCTCGTCCTGGATGCGGGCCCTCATGCCCTTCACGTCGAACGAGATCGAGGCGGGCCGCAAGCTGTTCGCGGCCGACTGGCAGTTCATCGCGGCGACCGACACGATCGAACGGCTGCCGCCGATGCAGGGCGTCGAGATCGCCGTCGTCGGCCGTTCCAATGTCGGCAAGTCGAGCCTGATCAATGCGCTGACCGGCCGCAAGGCGCTCGCGCGCACCTCGCACACGCCCGGCCGCACCCAGGAGCTGATCTTCTTTTCGGCCGGCACGCCGCTGCGACTCGTCGACATGCCGGGCTACGGCTATGCGGAAGCGCCCAAGAGCAAGGTGAGGGCGTGGACCGACCTGATCCATGCCTACCTGTCGGGCCGCGCCAACCTGGCGCGTGTCTACGTGCTGATCGATGCGCGCCACGGCCTGAAGGAGACCGATGAGCAGCTGCTGAAGACGCTCGACGCCTCGGCGGTGAGCTACCAGATCGTGCTCACCAAGTCCGATCAGGTGAAGGCCTCCGCGCTCGAGACCACGACCGCCGCGACTGCAGCGGCATTGGCGAAGCGCCCCGCGGCGTTTCCCGAGATCGCCGTGACGTCCTCGCGCGACGGCGCCGGCGTGGGTGAGCTGCGCGCCGCGATCGTGCGGCTGATGCGCGAGCGGACGTGATGCACAGAGCAATCCTCGTTCTCGCAGGACTGATGGGCGCGTTCGGCGTCGTCCTGGCAGCCGCGGGCGCGCATGTGGCCTCCGGAGCGGGGCTCGAGTCCGCAAGCGCGATGCTGCTGTTTCACGCCTGCGCGGCGATCGCAGCCGTGCTGGCGCTGCATAACGCGCTGCTGTGGCGGGTGCTCGGGGTCGCGGCGGCCATTGGCTTCGTGCTCGGCGCCGCATTGTTCGCGGGCGACCTCTCGCTGCGCGCCCTTGCGGGCCAGCGCCTGTTCGCCATGGCCGCGCCGGCCGGCGGCATCATCCTGATTGCGAGTTGGGTTGCCTTCGCGGCCGCGGCGCTGGTCCGGCGTCCCTGAATGAAAAGGGCGCGGACCTTTCGGTCCACGCCCGCGACGGTCTTATCGTGGCGCATGATCTTTTCCGAAAAGCGGTATCGACTTCTCGGGATCATGCGCTGACCGTCCGTCGGAGAGACGGTCAGTCCGCGAGTTCACGCGCTTCGGCAAAGCGCGCAAGGTCCGACTGAAGCTCGGCAGGGTCGACGCCGTCGGCCTGCATCACGGCCGCGATGACTGGATCGGCCAGCAGTTCGTCGAGTGTGAGCTCGTCGTGGCAATATCGCATTGCTCTTGTCCCTGTGGTTCTGAAAAACTTCACGCTGCCGCCGCGCTGCGCTGGTCGCACTGCGCGTGCAGCTTGGCGGTCGCGTCCACGACCGCCTTCTCGGCCGCCTCCGGCCCGAATGCCGTGCCCTCGACCTGGATCACCTCCACATCGGTCATGCCGAGGAAGCCGAGCACACCCTTGAGATACGGCACCTGGAAGTCGAGCGCAGTGTTGCCGGCATAAACGCCGCCGCGCGCCACCACGAGGATCACCTGCTTGCCGGTGACGAGACCCTCCGGCCCTTTTTCCGAATAGCGGAACGTGCGGCCCGCCCGCGCGACGTAGTCGACCCAGCTCTTCAGGGTCGACGGGATGGCGAAGTTGATCATCGGCGCCGCGATTACGACCACGTCGGCGGCGAGCAGCTCGTCGACCAGCGTATCGGAGCGCGCCAGCAATGTGCGCTGCTCGTCGGTCTGCGAGGCGGCCGGCCCGCGCGTGGCGGCAACGAAATCGTCGTCGATATGCGGCAACGGCTGGCGCCCAAGGTCGCGAACGGTGACCGTTGCGCCGGGATTGCGGCCGCGCAACGCGGTGAGCACGTCGGTGGCAACCCGGTTCGAATAGGAGGCGCTGCCGCGGGAGCTTGAGGCGACGTAGAGGATGTTCATGGCGTATCCCTTTTCTTCCTGAGCTGGCCGGCTGATCACGTTCTCCCGTGACTTGCCGCCCCTGGTGTGTTACTGACCGGTCACATATGTACTTGTTACTGACCGGTAACACCCCTGTCAAGGCAAAAACGATGTCCGCCGCCGCGAAATCAACTTCCGTCCCGGCAAATATGCAAACTGCGCCTCGCGACCGCATCCTGGCGGCAGCGTCGGAGCTGTTTTATCGGCAGGGCATCCGCGCTGTGGGCGTCGAGGCGATCGCCGAAGCCGCCGGCACCAACAAGATGACGCTCTACCGCCACTTCAACTCCAAGGACGAACTGGTCGCCGAATATCTGCGCTGCCTGGCAGCCGAGGCGTCGCGCCTCTGGACCGAGCTTGCGGCGGCCCATCCGGCGGACCCGCGCGGACAGCTGCGCGGCTGGCTCACCGCCATGCAGGCGCATGTGGCCGACGCCGACCAGCGCGGCTGCGCGCTCGCCAATGCGGCGGTCGAACTGCCCGAAAAGGGCCATCCGGCCCGCCGCGTGATCGAGGACTTCAAGGCGGGGCAACGCGAGCGGCTCGTCGCGCTGTGCAGCGCGAGCGGGGTGGTCGAGCCGGAGCTGCTCGCCGATGAATTGTTCCTGCTGCTCGAGGGCGCGCGCGTCAGCGCGCAGAGTTCGGGACCGCAGGGACCCGCCTCGCGCCTCGTGCGCATGGGCGAAGCGCTGATCGCATCGCATCTGCGGTAGGCGAGCGCTCCCGCCTGACCCCTTTCGCCTCTCCCCCCTGCCCGGTACAAGCGGCCCGTCAATTAACGGGACCGATCATGACTGTTTCCGCCCAGGACCAGGCGCGCATCTTGTCGGAAGCGCTGCCGCACATGCAGCAGTACGACGAGGAGATCGTCGTGGTGAAATACGGCGGCCATGCGATGGGCGACGAGGCCGCCGCGCGAAGCTTCGCGCGCGACATCGTGCTGATGGAGCAGACCGCGATCAATCCGGTCGTCGTGCACGGCGGCGGGCCGCAGATCGGCGACATGCTCAAGCGTCTCGGCATCAAGTCCGAGTTCGCCGCCGGCCTGCGCATCACCGACAAGGCGACGATCGAGGTTGTCGAGATGGTCCTCGCCGGCTCGATCAACAAGCAGATCGTCGGCTACATCAACGCGGCAGGCGGCAAGGCCGTCGGGCTCTGCGGCAAGGACGGCAACATGGTGCAGGCGCGCAGGGTGACGCGCAGCATCGTTGACCCGAACTCGAACATCGAGAAGATCGTCGATCTCGGCTTCGTCGGCGAGCCCGAGAAGGTTGACATCACCGTGCTGACGCAAATTCTCGGCCGCGACCTGATCCCGGTGCTTGCGCCGGTCGCGACGTCGGCGGACGGCGCGACCTACAACGTCAACGGCGACACGTTCGCCGGCGCGATCGCCGGCGCCTTAAAGGCCAAGCGCCTGCTGCTGCTCACCGACGTGCCGGGCGTGCTCGACAAGTCCGGCCAGTTGATCAAGGAGCTCTCGCTCGACGACGCGCGCCGGCTGATCGCCGACGGCACCATCTCGGGCGGCATGATCCCGAAGGTCGAAACCTGCATGTACGCGCTTGATGCCGGCGTCGAGGCGGTGGTGATTCTCGACGGCAAGGTCGAACATGCGGTGCTGATGGAATTGCTCACCGATGCCGGCGCCGGGACGCTGATGCGGCGTTGAAGGCCGAGCGGCGGTGGGCTGCCGTCCCGCCGTCCGTTCGTTGTATACTGGCCTTCGCCCGGCGACGGATTGAAATTGAAGCATTTCCAATAGTTTGCCGACCATGCGCGGCAATATTTGTTGCGCAGCGGGCGCGAAGACCGCATAACGATTCAGGGCGAAGGCTGCTTGCGGCCCGGAGGCATAATGGCACGTTCCTGCCGCGTTCTGATGATCTATCCGAAGTTCATTCCAAACTCGTTTTGGAACTACACCGAGACGTGCGAACTCGTCGGCGCGAAGTATCCGGCAGCGCCCCTCGGACTGATCACGGTCGCGGCGCTGTGCCCGAAGGAATGGGACTTCCGTCTCGTCGACCGCAACACCGAAGCCCTCACCGATGAAGACCTGAACTGGGCCGATCTCGTGATGATCGGCGGCATGCTCAACCAGCAACCGGACTTCATCTACCTGATCGACCTCGCGCACCTGCACAACAAGCCGGTCTGCGTCGGCGGCCCCGATGTCTCGTCGAGCCCGCATCTTTACGCCGCGGCGGACTTCCAGGTGATCGGAGAGGCCGAGCACATCATGGCGGAGTTCATCGCGGCGTGGGAACGCGGCGAGCGCAAGGGCGTGTTCACCGCCGAGAAGTTCAAGATCGACATGACGCAGTCGCCGCTGCCGCGTTACGACCTGCTGAAGTTCGAGCAGTATCTCTATATCGGCATCCAGTTCTCGCGCGGCTGCCCGTTCACCTGCGAGTTCTGCGACATCATCGAGCTGTACGGCCGCGTGCCGCGCACCAAGACGCAGGACCAGATTTTTGCCGAGCTGCAGGCGCTCTATGACGCCGGCTATCGCGGCCACGTCGACTTCGTCGACGACAACTTCATCGGCAACCGCAAGCACGTGCGTCCGATGATGCCGAAGCTGAAGGAGTGGCTGCAGAAGCACGACTACCCGTTCGAATTCACCACCGAGGCCTCGATCAATATCGCCGACGACGACGACATGCTGCTATCGATGAAGGAAGCTAACTTCTTCGGCATCTTCGTCGGCATTGAGAGTCCGGACCCCGAGACGCTCATCCAGATGCGCAAGAAGCAGAACACCAAGCGCAACATCGCCGAGAGCATCCACAAGATCTACGGCTACGGCATGTTCGTGACGGCGGGCTTCATCCTCGGCTTCGACAGCGAAAAGGTTTCCGTCGCCCAGTCGATGACCGACTTCATCGAGGAATGCTGCGTCCCGATCTGCATGGTGGGGCTGCTCTACGCGCTGCCGGGCACGCAGCTGACGCGCCGCCTCGAGAAGGAAGGTCGCCTGCACAAGGGCCACGAGATCATGCGGGTCGAGCAGGCCGGCGACCAGTGCACGCTGGGCTGCAACTTCGACACCAAGCGACCGCTGCGCGATATCCTCACCGACTACCGCACCGTGCTGACCAACGTCTTCAGCCCGGAGGCTTATGCGGGCCGGCTGCGCCGACTCTCGTCGATGCTAGACCGCTCCGGACGTCCGCAGCAGCTCGCCGACGGCGACATCCGCAAGAACCACGGCGTCAACCTGCTCTACAAGGTCATCGATCGGCTTCCGGAGGCACGCGAGCCGTTCTGGCGCACGTTCGTCGAGGTGGCCAAGAAGAACCCCGGAGCGCTGCGCCAAGTCGTCACCATGATGGCGATCTATCTGCATCTCGGGCCGTTCTCGAAGCACGTCATTTCGGAGATCGACCGCCGCATCGCGGAGCTCGACGAGGCTACGCCTCCGACGATGGCCGCGATGTCCGCCTACCGCGAGGCGGTGGCGGCGAACGCGTAGCTGTCATTCCGGGGCGTGACCATAAGCGCGTCAACGCGCGTCTGCGGCGCGCCATGGTCGCGAGCCCGGAATCCATAACCTCAATCCAGGCTTGGTTTGCGCCAGGATCGTGCGTCATTGAGAGGCTCGTGGTTATGGATTCCGGGCTCCTCGCTGCGCGAGACCCCGGAATGACACTCCCCCTTGCCGCCGCCGCTAATCCGATTCATCGATTGAACCTCAAGCGATTCGCGGGGCTTCGATGCGGCGGGCGCTCCTGGCGGCAATGGCGGCTCTTGTCAGCCTGACCGCATCCGCGCGCGCCGACCTGCAATTCTGCAACAAAACCAGCTACGTGCTCGATCTCGCGCTCGGCCTCGAGGAGAAAGGCGCAGCCGCGACGCGCGGCTGGTTCCGCGTCGAGCCGGGGCAGTGCAAGAGCGTGATGCAGGGCACGCCGGAAGCCGAGAAAGTCTACGTCCACACCCGCGCGCACACCGCCTATGGCCCCTCGCCGCTGCCGCATGCCGGCCACGCCGACTTCTGCATCGCGGATGCCAATTTCATCATTGCGGCCGCCAAGGCCTGCAACAGCCGCTCGGGGCAGCGGCTGATGCGCTTCTCGGAGATCAAACCGTCGCAGACCGAACAAGGCCTCACCGCCTATCTCGGCGAGGAAGCCGATTACGATCCCGCGCAGGCGCGCTTGGCCGGCGTGCAGCGCCTGCTGGTGATCGCCGGCTACGACGCCAACCCGATCGACGGACTCGAGGGCAAGAAAACCGCCGCCGCGCTCGACCAGTTTCTGAAAGATCGCCGTCTGCCGGCCGACACCGCAAATGGAGCGACCTTCTTCCAGGTGCTGCTCGACGCCGTGAAGGAAGCCGACGGGCTCGGCTTCTCGTGGTGCAACGAAACGCCCTTCGCCGTGATGGCGGCGATCGGGATCGACGAGAAGGGCGCGGTGACGACGCGCGGCTGGTATCGCGTCGAGGCCGGCAAGTGCGTGAAGCCCGACCTGCCCGCAAAGCCTGCGCGGCTGTTCAGTTTCGCCGAAGCTGTGGACAAGGACGGCCAGGCGATCAAGCGCGGCGACAAGGCGCTCGCCTGGGGCGGCCCGGCCCAGCTCTGCACCGGCGACGTGCGCTTCGAGATCGGCGAGCAGAAGAACTGCGCCGCGCAGGGGCTGACCGCATCCGGCTTTGCCGTGATCGACATGGCGGGCCGGCAGGGCGCGACGGTGCGCTTGCGCGAGTGAGCCGCCTCACGTTGACGGTTAACGCTGAGATTGTACAGTCGCGCCGGCTGTGTCCTTTGGGCAGCGGTGGTGCCCGAAAATCCGCAGGATCGACATATGGCGGGCGGCAAACCTTCAAGATCCGGCGCTGCGTTGATCACGCTTGTGGTGATCGCTCTCATCGGCATTTTCATCTGGTGGTGCGCCACGCACGATGATGGCGGGACGCCGGAAGCGACCGACAAGGAGAAGGAGCGCGGCGGGCGCGCGGTCACGATCCTGGCGGTCAACGACATCTATCGCATCGACGGAGTCGGAGCGGAAGAAGCCGGAGGCCTGCATCGCCTGCGCACGCTGCGCAAGAAGCTCGACAAGGACCTGGGCAACGTGCTGCTGCTGCACGCCGGGGACTTCCTCTCGCCCGCGCTCGAAGGACGCGTGTTCAAAGGCGAGCAGATGGTCGACGCGCTGAACAATCTCGACGGCGACGCGAAGAAGTTCGACGCGCGGATGTTCGTGACGTTCGGCAACCACGAATTCGACGATTCCGACTGCAACAAGTCACCCGCCCCGCTGATCGCACGGCTGAACGAGTTCCAGTTCACCTGGCTCAACGCCAACCTCGACTTTTCCGGCTGTCTCAGCATGAAGGACGTGGCGGCACACAAGAACGTCAAGCGCACCGCGGTGGTCGAGCTCGGCGGCATCAAGATCGGCGTCTTCGGCATCGGGCTGACGCCGGATCCGGCGAACGCGAGGAAGTATCCGCGGTCTGGCGACATCTACGAGGCCGCGCGCGGCGCGATCAAGGAGCTCAAGGACAAGAAGGCCGGCGTGATCATCGGGCTCACCCATCTGGAGAGGGCGGACGACGAGTTGCTGCTGCGTTCGCTCTCCGAATACGGCCTCGACATGATCGTCGGCGGGCACGAGCACGAGAGGATGACGATCCCGGACGCCAAGGGTGTGGTGCGCGGCTTCAAATCGGACTCCGACGCCAAGACAGCGCGCGAGATTACCGTCCGGATGCCGGCCAAGGGCGGACGGGCGATCATCGTCGACAAGAAGCTGTGGGAGCTCAAGGACGGCGTGGTCGAGCCCGACAAGGACATGACCAAGCTTGCGACGAAATGGGCGCAGCAGGCCGAGGCGAGAATCTGCGCCGACCGCAGGAAGGCCGACCGGGAGCCCAATGGTCCCGGCTGTTTGCAGACCCAGGCCGGCGCGGCTCAATTCCCGATCGCGCTGGAGGAGTCCGACAACCGGACGACGGAGACGGAATTCGGCCGCTGGATCGCCGAGGCCGTGCGCAAGGCGACCGGCGCGGACGTGGCGATCATCGGCGCAGGGTCGCTCGGCCTCAACACCAATCTGGCAAAAGGCACGATGCTGCGGCTCGAACAGGTGGTGGACATCTTCCGCTTCGACGACATCGTCGCGGTGCGCTCCGCAAAGCAGGCCGACGTGTGCGATGCGATCCGCCACGCCTTCGCCAAGCCCGGCAATGGCGCGTGGCCGCACGTCGGCGGCCTGAAGGCTGCGGGAAACGCCGCCACGCCGGCGGAGATCCTGAAGAAATGGCAGGGCACGATCACGCGCGATGACGGCGCGGCGTTTGCCTGCGACGAAACGATGGTGAAGGTCGCAAGCTCGCCCTATCTGCTGTGCGGCGGCGATGGATATCCCGTCATGGTCGACAAGGGCGAAGCGGGCGACAAGTGCGTCGAAGCCCTGAAGAGCAAGCCGGGCGACCGGGCGAAATACCCGGAGGGCCGTTACATCAGCACCATCGCCGAGCAGACGATCAAGCACGACAAGGGCCTCGTCATGCCGCCCGATCCGGGGGAATGACATTTGCGGCGCGCGTCGTTACAAGCGCGCCCATGACCGCCCTGCCCTCGCACCGCACCGCACCGCGCCGCTTTGCTCATGTCGAGACCTGGGTTTTCGACCTCGACAACACGCTCTATCCGCATCACCTGAACCTGTGGCAGCAGGTGGACGAACGCATCCGCTCCTACATCATGGACTTCCTCAAGCTCGAGCGCGAGGACGCCTTCCGCCTGCAGAAGGACTACTACAAGCGCTACGGCACCTCGATGCGCGGGTTGATGACCGAGCACGGCATGCAGGCCGACGATTTCCTCAATTACGTGCACGAGATCGACCACTCGCCGCTCGAACCGAACCCGGCCCTCGGCGCCGCGATCGAGCGGCTGCCCGGCCGCAAGCTCATCCTCACCAACGGCACGCGCGCGCACGCCGACGCCGTGATGCGCCGTCTCGACATCCACACGCATTTCGAGGACGTGTTCGGCATCATCGAGGCCGGGCTCGAACCCAAGCCGCTGCCGCAGACCTACGACAGGTTTCTCAAAGTCCACAGCGTCGATCCAGCGCACGCCGCGATGTTCGAGGACCTCGCACGCAATCTCGAAGTGCCGCATTCGCTCGGCATGACCACGGTCCTGGTGGTGCCCGAAGGCACCCGCGAGGTCTTTCGCGAGTCGTGGGAAATGGAAGGCCGCGATGCCGACCATGTGGACCACGTCACCGACGACCTGGCGGGCTTCCTGGCGCGCCTTCCGGCTTGACAGAACGCCGCGCCGCCCCGACAAACCGGGGCCTTTTGCACGGGAAAACCTGATGTCCGACCTCGCCAAGATCATCGACGACGCCTTCGAAAAGCGCAACGACGTCAGCCCCGCCACCAAGGGGGCGGTGCGCGACGCGGTCGATAGCGCGCTCGACCTGCTCGACAAGGGTGAGGCGCGCGTCGCCGAGAAGCAGAACGGCACGTGGCAGGTCAACCAGTGGCTCAAGAAGGCGGTGCTGCTCTCGTTCCGCCTCAACGACATGGGTCCGATCGCGGGCGCGGCCGGCGGCGCGACCTGGTGGGACAAGGTGCCCTCGAAGTTCGAAGGCTGGGGCGAGAACCGTTTCCGCGCCGCGGGCTTTCGCGCGGTGCCGGGGTCCGTGGTGCGCCGCTCGGCCTACATTGCGCCGAATGTCGTACTGATGCCGAGCTTCGTGAACCTCGGCGCCTACGTCGACAGCGGCACGATGGTCGACACCTGGGCGACGGTCGGCTCGTGCGCGCAGATCGGCAAGAACGTGCACATTTCGGGCGGCGCCGGTATCGGCGGCGTACTCGAACCGCTGCAGGCGGGGCCGGTGATCATCGAGGACAACTGCTTTGTCGGCGCGCGCTCGGAAGTCGCCGAGGGCGTGATCCTGCGAGAAGGCAGCGTGCTGTCGATGGGCGTGTTCATCGGCGCCTCGACCAAGATCGTCGACCGCGAGACCGGCGAGATCTTCATGGGCGAAGTGCCGGCCTATTCGGTCGTGGTGCCCGGTGCGCTGCCCGGAAAGCCGATGAAGAACGGCTCGCCCGGCCCGAGCCTCTATTGTGCCGTGATCGTGAAGCGCGTCGATGAAAGGACGCGCGCCAAGACGAGCATCAACGAGCTGCTGCGCGACTAGCGCGTGATCCCGAAGCAATGACCGACGCCGAGACCCCGAAATCGCGAACGCCATTTCTGGCGTCCTTGTTCGGCTTCGGCGGCCGCATCGGACCGGCGCAATACTGGGGCGCGACCGGCGTTGCGCTTGGCGTCTTCATCCTGGCCGCCCTGTTTGCCGCAAGCGCGATGGCGCCGACCGGCGGCGGGGCACCGCTGTTCGCCGTTCCGCTGATCTGCCTGTTCGTGTGGCTCGTCATCTCCGCGATGGCGCAGCGCCTGCGCGACGCCGGCAGGTCGCCATGGCTGGCGCTGGCGTTCATCGCCGCGCTGATCGCCTGGCTCTACCTCGCCATCGAGCTGATCGAGTATGCCGCGCTGCTCGGCGTGATCGGCTTCGTCGGCATCCTCGGCGCGGTCGGCCACATCGACGCGCTGTCCAAGATGAAAGAAGAGGGCGCATGACGCTGGCCGATCCCGTCGCCCTCGCGCGCGACCTCTTGCGCTGCCCCTCGGTGACGCCGGCCGAAGGCGGCGCGCTGGCGCTGATCGAAAGCGTGTTGAAAGGCGCGGGCTTTACCGTCCACCGCGTCACCTTCGAGGAGCCCGGTACCGACCCGGTGGAAAATCTTTACGCCCGCATCGGCACGGCCGCGCCGCATCTGATGTTCGCGGGCCATACCGACGTGGTGCCGCCCGGCGACGAGTCGCGCTGGAGTCATCCTCCGTTCGCGAGCGAGATCGACAAAGGCGTGCTCTACGGCCGCGGCGCGGTCGACATGAAGGGCTCGATCGCCTGCAAAATCGCCGCGGCGCTTGATTATCTCGCCGCCAACGACGACCAGCCGACGGGCTCGATCTCGTTCCTGATCACCGGCGACGAGGAAGGCATCGCGGTCAACGGCACCATCAAGCTGCTGCAGTGGGCGGCGGCGCGCGGGGAAAAATTCGATCATGCCATTCTCGGCGAGCCGACCAATCCGGAACAGCTCGGCGACATGATCAAGATCGGCCGGCGCGGCTCGCAGAACGGCGTGCTGATCGTCACCGGCATCCAGGGCCACGTCGCCTATCCGGAACTCGCCGACAATCCTGTGCGCGGGCTCGTGACGCTGATCGAAGCGATCAACGCCGAGCCGCTCGACGGCGGCACCGGGCATTTCGGACCGTCAAACCTCGAGTTCACCTCGATCGATATCGGCAACAAGACCGTCAACCTCATTCCGGGCGAGGCGCGCGCGCGTTTCAACATCCGCTTCAACGACACGCGCACCCGCGAGGAACTGCGGGCGGAGGTGGAGCGCCGCGCCGCCAAGGCGGCCGGCAATGCGATCCGCTGGAGCATCGACTGGGAGCCGTCCAACGCGGACGTGTTCATCACGATGCCCGGGCCGTTCGTCGAGATGATCTCGAAAGCCGTGACCGAGGTGACCGGGCTGACGCCGAAGCTCTCCACCACCGGCGGCACCTCCGACGCACGCTTCATCAAGGACTACTGCCCGGTGATCGAGTTCGGCCTGCTCAGCCAGCAGATGCACAAGGTCGACGAACACGTCGCCACCGCGGATCTCGTGGCGCTGACCGCGATCTACCGGCACATCCTGGAAAAATATTTCAGTTCCCGAGCTTGATGCCTGCCGCGCGCGCGAGGTCGAGCCACTTCGCGATGTCGGCATTGACGAACGCCGTGAAGTCGTCCGGCGTGTTCGGCGCCGGCTCGGCGCCCTGTTCGGCGAGGCGTTGCTTCGCCTCAGGCAGGCTGAGCACGCGGCCGACGTCTGCGCTGATCTTCACCACCACGTCGCGTGGACAGCCCGCCGGCGCGAACAGCCCGAACCAGCCAAGCGACTGATAGTCCGGCAGGCCGGTCTCGGCGACGGTCGGAAAGTCCGGAAACAGCGCCGAGCGCGCAGCGCCCGTGGTGCCGATCACGCGCAAGGTGCCGGCCGCGATATGGGGCGTCACCACCAGCGCGGGCGAGAACATCAGGTCGATCCGGCCACCGAGCAGGTCGGTGACCGCGGGACCGGTCCCGCGATACGGCACATGCAGCATCTCGATGCCGCTCATCTGCGCGAATAGCGCGCCGGAAAGATGCGAAGCCGAGCCGGCGCCGGACGAGCCGAACGCCAGCTTGCCCGGATTGGCTCTTGCATGCGCAATGAGCTCGCCGGCGCTGCGCACCGGAACATTCGGATTGACGACCAGGATGTAGGGCGGCGCCGCGATCAGCGAAACCGGTGCGAGCTCGCGCGTGACGTCGAACAAGCCGCTCTGGCCGCCGGTGAGCGCCAGGATCGCGCCGGTCGACGCCATCAGCAGCGTGTGACCATCGGCTGGCGCGGCGATCACCTGGCGCGTGCCGATCACGCCGGCGGCACCCGGGCGATATTCCGAGATCACCGTCTGGCCCCACGCGCTCTGCAGGCCGGCCGCGAGCACGCGTCCGAGCACGTCGGTGGCGCCGCCGGGCGGAAACGGCACGATGATGCGCACCTGCCCGCTCGGGAAATTCTGCGCCTGCGCCGGCCCCGCAGCCAGCAGCGGCAGGGCGGACAGCAGCGTACGGCGCGAGATCATGCGAGCCTCAATAGTCGACGCCGACCAGGTACAGCCCGTCGGGCGGCGCCACCGGACCGCACGCCGAACGATCGCACGCCGCGAGCGCACGGCTGAGATCGTCCGCGCTCCACTTGCCGTCGCCGACCAGCGCGAGCGAGCCGACCATCGAGCGCACCTGGTTGTGCAGGAACGAGCGTGCCGAGGTGTCGATCCGCACCTCGTCGCCCGCGCGCGTCACCGCGAGCGCGTCGAGCGTCTTCATCGGCGACTTCGCCTGGCACTCGGTCGAGCGAAACGTCGTGAAGTCGTGCTTGCCGGTGAGCCGCTGCGCGGCTTCATGCATCGCGTCCACGTTCAGCCGCCGCGGCACGCGCCACGCGCGGGTTCGCTCGAGCGCAAGGTCGGGCCGCCGGTTGGCGATGCGATAGAGATAATGCCGCTTGCGCGCCGAGAAGCGCGCGTCGAAATCGTCCGCCACCTTTTCGGCTGAGAGTACCGCGATCGGGTGCGGGCGCAGATGCGCGTTGACGCCGTCGCGCACGCGGTCGACGCGCCAGTCCTTTTCGAGATCGACATGCGCCACCTGGGCGAGCGCATGCACGCCCGCATCGGTGCGTCCCGCGCCCGCGACCTTCACGGCATGGCCGCAAAGCGCCGCGATGGCCTCGGCCAGCGTGCGCTGCACCGTCGGCGCACCCTCCTGCCACTGCCATCCGGCAAACGGCGTGCCGTCATATTCGATGGTCAGCTTGAACCGCGGCATCGCGTAGGCTCTACAGCAACACCGCGCCTTTTGCGACCCGCGTGCCGCGCAGAAAATCCTCGGCCTTCATCGGCTGCTTGCCGGCGCGCTGAACTTCGACAAGCCTGACCGCGCCGTCTCCGCACGCAATCGTGAGCTTGTCGTCCAGCACCGTCCCGGGTGCGCCGGAGCCTTCACCACGCGTGGTGCGCAGCACCCTCACGCGCCCGCCCGGAACGAAATCGAACCAGGCGCCGGGAAATGGCGACAACCCACGGCAGTGATCGTGCACCGCCTGCCACGGCTTGCCCCAGTCGACCCGCGTCTCGTTCTTGTCGATCTTGCTGGCATAGACGACGCCCTCGTCCGGCTGCGCCGTGAATTGCAACGTGCCACGCTCCAACGCGCCGAGCGCGCGCACCATCAGGTCGGCCCCGAGCGGCGCCAGCACGTCATGCAGCTCCCCCGCCGTCATATCGGCGCCGAGCGGCACACGTTCGGCCAAGGCGATCGGCCCGGTATCGAGCCCCTCGGCCATGCGCATCACCATCACGCCACTTTCGGCATCGCCCGCCATCACGGCGCGATTGATCGGCGCCGCGCCGCGCCAGCGCGGCAGCAGCGAGGCGTGCAGGTTGAAGCAGCCGAGCGGCACCGCATCGAGCACCGGCACGGGCAGGATCAGCCCGTAGGCGACCACGACCGCGGCATCCGCCTTGTGCGCCTGGAATTCCGCGAGCGCCGCGTCGCCACGCAGCGACTTTGGCGTCAGCACCGGAATGCCGAAGCGGCGCGCCTCGCGCTCGACCGGCGTGATTTGCAGGTCCATACCGCGCCCGGCCGGTTTTGCGGCGCGCGTGTAGACCGCCGCGACCTCATGCCCGCGTCCGACGATCTCCACCAGCGTCGGCACCGCGAAGTCGGGCGTGCCCATAAAGATCAGACGCATCAGAGCATGATCCCGAAAAAGCCTGTCCCGGACGTGATCCGGGATCGATACCGGTTTTCGGAAAAGATCATGCGCCGCTAACTACTCGGTTTCCCGCTTCGCCGCCTTGATGAACTTCTTGATCAAGCGGTCGCGCTTGAGCTTGGAGATGTGGTCGATGAACAGCACGCCGTTGAGATGATCGATCTCGTGCTGCAGCACGGTCGCGAGCAGGCCGTTCGCCTCGACCTCCTGCGTCTTGCCGTCGAGGTCCATGTAGCGGACCTTCACCTGTGTGGGCCGCTCGACCTCCTCGTAATATTCCGGGATCGAGAGGCAGCCTTCCTCGTAGGTGCCCTTCTCCTCCGATGACCACACCACCTCCGGATTGAGGAACACCTGCGGCTTCTTCTCCTCGTCCTTCTTCGCGGTGTCGGCGGTCACGATACGCTTCGGCACGCCGATCTGGATCGCCGCCAGACCGACGCCCGGCGCCTCATACATGGTCTCGAACATGTCATCGACCAGCGCGCGCAGTTGCGCGTCGACGGTTTTCACCGGTTCGGAAACCAGCCGCAGCCGTTTGTCGGGAAGAATGATGATTTCGCGCAGCGCCATGCGCGGCGATTTACGAGGCGCGGGAGGCGCGGTCAACCACGCCAAAACGAAACGGCCGGCGCAAGCGCCGGCCGCCTCCCGGGTTGAAGCTATCAACGACGGTGATGGCGATGGCGGTGATGATGACGGTGGCGATGGTGATGGCGACGGTGCCAGCGGCGATGATGCACCTGCTCCGTGGTCGAAACGCTGTCCGCCGCGGTGCCTAGCCCGCCGCCAAGCGCCAACGGCGCCGCCGACGCGGAGTCCGGCACCGCGAGTGCGATCGCCGCACCGGCCAACGCCATCAGGATGAACTTACGCATGCGTTTCTCTCTCCTTGGTTGATTCCCCCGCGCCAGGGAGAGAAGGCGCCGTCTGCGGTGAACCCGGTGTGAATGGACACCGGATCCGGTTGCCTGGTATGCCTCTTTTATGTTCCTGTTTCGTTCCCATTAAGACGAATCGCGCTACAAGGCGGCCATGACCGAAACGTTCCTCATCATCGGCGGCACGGCCGTCAGCGTCGGCGAGGCCCTCACCGGCTTTGCCTGCGTGGTCCTCGCGCTGCTCGGCGCCATCGCGACCATGCTGGCGCGCTCCTCGCGCGCGCGCGGCGTCGAGGCCGCGCGCCATGACGTGCATGTCGGGGAACTGGAAGAGCGCATGGCGGAAATCGCCCGCATCCAATCCGATACGGCGGGCCGCGTGCATACGATGGGCGAGGTTCTGTCCGGCCGGCAGGCGGAACTCGCACGCGCGGTGTCGGAGCGGCTCGATGCCGTGACCCACCGCATCGGCCAGTCGATGCATGCCTCCACGCAGAGCACGATGGAGAACCTGACCAAGCTGAACGAGCGCCTAGCCGTGATCGACGGCGCGCAGAAGAACATCACCGACCTCGCCTCGCAGGTGACCTCGCTGCGCGAAGTGCTCGCCAACAAGCAGGCGCGCGGAGCGTTCGGGCAAGGCCGTATGGAGGCGATCGTCCAGGACGCCCTGCCGAAGGGCTCCTACCAGTTCCAGTTCACGCTCTCGAACGGCAAGCGGCCGGACTGCGCGGTGTTCCTGCCCTCCGACGACCGGCCGCTGATCATCGACGCCAAATTTCCGCTCGAAGCGATCAGCGCTCTGCGCGACGCGCGCAGCGACGAAGCGCGCAAGCATGCCTCGCAACGGGTTCGCCAGGACGTGACGCGGCATGTAGCCGACATCGCGGAGCGCTATCTGATCCCCGGCGAGACGCAGGATCTCGCGCTGATGTTCGTGCCGTCGGAATCGGTCTACGCCGAGCTGTATGACGGCTTCGACGACCTGATCCAGAAGGCCTACCGCGTACAGGTCGTCCTGGTGTCGCCGTCGCTGCTGATGCTGGCGATCCAGGTGATGCAGCAGATCCTGAAGGACGCGCGCATGCGCGAGGCCGCGCATGAAATCCGCACCGAAGTCGGCCACCTGATGGTCGACCTCGGCCGCCTGCGCGAGCGCGTGCTCAACCTGCAAAAGCATTTCGGACAGGCGAACGAGGATGTGGCGCAGATCCTGATCTCGGCCGACAAGGTCGCCAAGCGCGGCGGGCGCATCGAGACGCTCGAATTCGGCGACGACGAAGCGCCGGACCGCGTGTTGACGGCGCCGCTCGCGCGGAAGATGACCGCGGCGGAGTAGCCTGGTGCCGCAACATTGAAGCCGGTTGCCGGGCCGGGCCATGCATAAAAAACGACGGCATTAATCTTGCATTTACCAAGCCGGTTCTTAAGATTTGCCCGGGGTCTTCGCCGGGGCGAAGGGGCTGAACTTGGATCTGGGCGTTGGAGCTTACCTGCTGCAGGCTGCGCTGGTGTTTGGGGCGCCGGACAGTCTGGGCACCTACGAGAAGGGACTGTTCTGCGAGTCGGTCGGACTCGTGGAGCGCGTCGCCGAGCTTGCCGAGCGCCGCGCCGATCCGGTCCGCATCGTCGCGGACATCAACGCCCGGCTCGGCCACACCGCCTGCATCTACGCGCTGAAGCCCGAGGTGCGCACCCGCACGGTACGCTTCGAAAAGACCATCGCCGCCAACCACAGCGATTACGCGATCTATCAGGTCCAGATCACCGCGCACGGCATCGCCAAAACCGAGATCGGCGACATCGCGTGGACCTTCTCGCAGCCGGCGACGATGTACACGCTGCGCGCGGCGGCACCGCCGCGCACGGTGAGTCACTAGGCCGCACGGCAACAGATTTTGCGCCGATTCACGCGCGTTCCACGTAGCATCCGGGCGAATCGCCGACGGAGACCCGCATGACCGCCGCGCCGGACGGGCCCCGCGAAGGCGCGGGTTGGGGCGACACGCTCGCGCTCTATCTGCATCCGCGCGTGCTGATCGTCATGTTTCTCGGCTTTTCGGCCGGACTGCCGCTCGCGCTCTCGGGCTCGACCCTGCAGGTGTGGGCCGCCGAGAGCGGCGTCAACCTGAAGACCATCGGGCTCTTCGCCATCGTCGGCACCCCCTACACCATCAAGTTTCTCTGGGCACCGCTGGTCGATGCGCTCGACGTGCCGGTGCTCTCGCGGGCGCTCGGGCGGCGGCGCGGATGGCTGGTGCTGTCCCAGCTCGCACTGTTCGTCGCCATCTTGCTGCTGTCGCTGTGCAATCCGGGCTCCGGTCCGCTGCTCGCGATCGTCGCCGCCATTCTGGTCGCGACCGCCTCCGCGACGCAGGATATCGTCATCGATGCGTTTCGCGTCGAAACGCTGCCGGAGAACGAACAGGCCGCCGGCATGGCCTCGTACGTCGCCGCCTATCGCGTCGCCAATCTGGTTTCGACCGCTGGCGCGCTTTATGTCGTGACCGGCTTCGAGCAGTTTTTTGACTTCGGCCGCGCCACGGCATGGACCGCGGGCTATGCCGCGATGGCGCTGCTGGTCGCAGTCGGGCTCGTCGCCACGCTGCTTGCAACCGAGCCGCGGGAGTCCGCCGCCGCCGAGGCGGAGCACGCACGTCATGCGCGCGACAGCAAGCTCACGCGCGTCTTCGTCACGGCGCGCGCCGCATTCACGGATTTCCTCTCGCTCAACATGGCGGTCGCGATTCTCGCCTTCGTGGTGCTGTTCAAGTTTACCGATGCGCTCGCCGGCGCGCTGACCGCGGCATTCGTGATCGACATCGGCTTCACGCGCATCGACTATGCCAACGTGATCAAGGGGCTCGGTTTCGCCGCCACCCTGCTTGGGGGGTTCGCGGGCGGATACGTGGCGCGCGCCTTCCCGCTGGCGACCAGCCTGTGGATCGGCGGCGTCCTTCAGGCCGTCGCCAACTTTGCATTCTCCTGGCAGGCGATCGTCGGCAAGGACATCGCGTGGCTGTCCTTCGCGATCACGGTCGAGAATTTCACCAGCGCGATCGGCACGGTCATCTTCGTCGGCTACCTGTCGGCGCTGTGCCGCAACCCGCTGCACACGGCGACCCAGTTCGCGCTGTTGACCGCGCTCGCAGCCGTCGGGCGCACCTACCTCTCCGCCGGCGCCGGCTACATCGCAGACGCGACCGGATGGGCCTGGTTTTTCGCGATCTGTGCGTTCGCGGGCATTCCAGGCCTCGTGCTGCTCGCCTGGCTGCAGACACGCGGCCATTTCGCGCAGCTGGCCGCGAAGAAGGATCCGGCCTAAAACGCCGTGCGCTGCCGGATCGCGGCCGACAGCGTGCCCTCGTCGAGATAGTCGAGCTCGCCGCCGACCGGCACGCCATGCGCGAGCCGCGTGACCTTCACGTTGGCGTCGCGCAGCAGGTCGGTGATGTAGTGCGCGGTGGTCTGCCCGTCGACCGTCGCGTTGAGCGCGAGGATGAGCTCGGTCACCGCCGGATCGTACGCGCGCGAGATCAGCGCATCGATGGTGAGGTCGGTCGGCCCGATGCCGTCGAGCGGCGAGAGTGTGCCGCCGAGCACGTGATAGCGCGCGCTGATCGCACCGGCCCGCTCCAGCGCCCACAGGTCCGCGACATCCGCCACCACGACGATCACGGATGCATCGCGGCGCGGATCGACGCACACCGTGCACGGGTTTTGCGTATCGATGTTGCCGCAGGTGGCGCATACCACGATCTTCTCCATCGCAGTCTGCAGCGCGCTCGCGAGCGGCGCCATCAAGGGCTCGCGCTTCTTGATCAGGTGCAGCGCGGCGCGGCGCGCCGAGCGCGGTCCGAGCCCGGGCAAGCGTGCGAGCAACTGGATCAGGCGCTCGATTTCGGGTCCGGCGACGGCGGGCATGCTGCTAGAACAACTTCATGCCCGGAGGGATCGGCAGCCCGCCGGCCAAATCCCTCATCTTCTCGGCCAGCAGCGCCTCCCCTTTTCGGCGTGCATCGGCATGCGCCGCGACGAGCAGGTCCTCGAGGATTTCCTTCTCCTCCGGCTTCGCCAGCGAGGGATCGATGCGTACGCCCCTCATCTCGCCCTTGGCGGTAAGCGTCATGGTGACGAGCCCGCCGCCGGACGCGCCCTCGACCGTGATCTGGTCGAGCTCGGCCTGCATCTCCTCCATCTTCGCCTTGAGCTGCGTCGCCTGCTTCATCAGGCCGAGGAAATCCGCCATCGCTACTCCTTGTCGTCGTCGTCAGCACCGTAGTCGTCCGGCGACGCGAGCGGCACGTCGTCCGAGGGCGGCGCGCCAAAATCCTCCCGCCGCGTGACGCCGATGATTTCGGCACCGGGAAAGCGCGTAAGCACCGCCTGCACCAGCGGATCCTCGCGCACGCCCTGCTCCAGCGCGCTCTGGTTCGCCTGCGCCTGCGCGTTCACGGTCGGCGCGCCCTCTTCGCGCGAGACCACGACGACCCAGCGGCGTCCGGTCCACTCCGAGAGCTTGCGCTGCAGGTCGGTCACCAGCGTCTTGCGCGCGGAAGGCTCGAGCGCGATCTCGAGCTGGCCATCCTCGATACGCACCAGGCGCACGTCGCGCTCCAGCGCGGTCTTCATCAGGATGTCGCGCTTCTCGACCGCGAGCGCGATCAGCGCCGGAAAACTCGCCACCTTCAGCGTCGCCGGTGCGGGGGTGCCGGCGCGCAGGCTGGCGATATCAGGCAGCTGCGCGCTGACCAGTTGCGCCGGCGCCAGCGACGCGCGCGGTGCCCCGCGCGGCGGATCGAACCGCGGCGCCGGGCCTCCGCGCGCCGCACCTCCACCGCCGCCCGGCGCGGGCGGTGCTGTTCCGCCGCCGCCCTGGATCTCGCGCACCACTTCATCCGGGGTCGGCAGGTCTGCCGCGTAGGCGATACGCACCAGCACCATCTCGGCCGCCGCAAGCGGCTTGCCGGCGTCCTTCATTTCGGTGAGGCCCTTGAACAGCATCTGCCACGCGCGCGACAGCACGCGCATCGAGAGCTGCGCGGCAAACGCGCGCCCGCGCGTGCGCTCCGCCTCGGCGAGCGACAGATCGTCAGCGACGGAAGGCACGATCTTCACGCGTGTGACGAAATTGGTGAACTCGGCAAGGTCGCTCAATACCACGGCCGGGTCGGCGCCCGAATTGTACTGATCACGCAGTTCGCCGAGCGCCTTCGCCATGTCGCCGCGCATCAGCGCCTCGAACAGGTCGATCACCCGTGTGCGGTCGGCGAGGCCGAGCATCTGGCGGATGTCTTCGGCGCGCACCGCGCCGGCCGCATGCGCGATCGCCTGGTCCATCAGCGAGAGCGCGTCGCGCACCGAGCCTTCCGCCGCGCGCGCGATCAGCGCGAGCGCTTCCGGCTCGGCCGTGATGCTCTCCTTGGCGCAGATCGCGCCGAGATGCGTCACCAGCGCCGCTGCGTCGACCCGGCGCAGGTCGAAGCGCTGGCAGCGCGACAGCACCGTGATCGGCACCTTGCGGATCTCGGTGGTGGCGAACACGAACTTCACATGCGGCGGCGGCTCTTCCAGCGTCTTCAACAGCGCGTTGAACGCCGCGCCCGAGAGCATGTGCACCTCGTCGAGGATGTAGACTTTGTAGCGCGCCGATACCGGCGAATAACGCACCGCTTCATTGATCTGGCGCACGTCATCGACGCCGTTGTGCGAGGCGGCGTCCATCTCGATGATGTCGACGTGCCGGCTTTCCATGATCGACTGGCAGTGCACGCCGAGCACGGGCATGTGGATGGTCGGGCCGGTCACCGAGCCGTCGGGTAATTCGTAGTTCAGCGCACGTGCGAGAATGCGCGCAGTCGTGGTTTTTCCGACGCCGCGCACGCCGGTCAGGACCCACGCCTGCGGGATGCGCCCGGTCTCGAACGCGTTCGAGATCGTGCGCACCATCGCTTCCTGGCCGATCAGGTCGGCGAATGTCGCGGGACGGTATTTGCGCGCCAGCACGCGGTAAGACGCGGAGCCCGAGGCGGCCGCGCCGATATCCAGTCCGGGGCTCGTGGCGTCGTTCATCCTGACCTGGCGGGCCCCAGCCTGACGAAATCCGAGCGGCGTAAGCTGAAAGAGTGGGAGGCTGACGAGCGACCCGAGTCGTAGCTCGTTAGGGCTGCTTCCTTCCGGACCTGACCCGGTTGGCGAGTGGCTCGTCCACCGCCAACCTCCCGCGCCCTATATCGGGCGAACAAAGCAGGAATGCAAGCGCCGCGCGGCTGCGTCGTGCTACCTTTCCCCGACATTGATTTCGCGGACAAATTCATGGCCGACATTTGGACGCTGCACCCGCAACTCGAGCGCGACACCGCGAGCATCGGCGATCTGCCGCTGTCGCGCGTGCTGATCATCAACGACGCGAACTACCCCTGGCTGCTGCTGGTTCCGCGCCGCGCCAACATCGTCGAGGTGATCGATCTCGACGAGGTCGCACAGGCGCAATTGATGACCGAGGTGACGCGCGTCGCGCGCGCGTTGCGCGCCGTCACCAACTGCGACAAGCTCAACATCGCGGCGCTCGGCAACGTCGTGCCGCAACTCCACGTTCACGTCATCGCGCGCTTCCGCAGCGATGCCGCCTGGCCAAAGCCGGTGTGGGGCGTGAGCCCGCCGCGCCCTTACGAGCGCGAGGAATTGCACAACTTCGGCCAGCCGCTGCGCAAGAAGATCTGGCTCGACTGATCAGCCGCCGCCGATCGCGTTGATGAACTTGTCACGGAACGAGAAGGCCTTCTTTGCCGGCGGGTCGCCCGGCTTCACCTCGTCGTCCTTCCATTGAAGGCCCGCTTCCAGCGACGACAGGGCTAAGATGTTGGCGTCGGCAACGCCGTCCTTGAGCACCGCGCTCTTATAGGCGCTGCCCGCCGCGCCGGCGGTGCCCTTGATCCGCGCCGTGACGCTGCCATGAAGCTTCTCGAACGCGTCTCTGCGATTTGCGTCGAACGGGGTCCTGCGTTCTTCGCCGAGCTTCTTCCAGACACCCTCGAATGAACTCGTGAAGCTGGCCGAAGGCCCATTTCCCCGACACATCCCGCCGCGACTTCAGATATTCGAAGTCGAGGGCAAGATACGGTGAGACTTCGCTCGCCATCCAGGCCAGCGAAATGTCCGACATGCCGTGTTCGGCATATCCGCCGCCGACGTCGGAGTGTACGCCCGCAAACCAGACCTGCTTCAGTTCCTGCCCTCGCGCCTTTCCCTCGGGGGTCTGCGTCCAAAGGGTGGGCACAAAGTTTTTCCGCCGCTCGTCCAGCGCCAGGGCGTGGAAGGCGTGCTCGACATACTGGCCGAGGTCCGTGTTGTGAAATCCGTAGTACCGTTTGAAGAAGAAATCGACCTTCTGCAAATCCTCCGGAATGCCGACCGATCCGACCGTGTCCCACACGCCAATGCACTTGATTGGGACGTTCTGATATCGCTTCGCGAACGTGTTGAGCGCGTCGGGTTTCCTGTCCTTGAATGCGTTCCACAGTTCAAAAAACCGGTCGAGGTCCTGCTTGCCGATCAAGCCCGCAAAGCCGATCAGGCCGCCGACACTGCGCGCCGTATAGGCACCGCGCGAGAAGCCGAACAGGAAAATCTCATCGCCCTCGCAATAGTTGTGGCAGATGAAATTGTAGGCATCGCGCACGTTGTGCGCCAGGCCGATACCCAACGCGGCACCGGCAACCTTGCTGGCGAAGGTGCCTTCGGTGCCGACGCCAGATTGATAGAATACGATCTGCGCAACATCTTTATTGTCGCGCTTGTCGGTGGGCTGGATCGCCCACGCCAGCCGCGACACGTTCGTGTATCCGGTGCCATTGTCCGAGTCGTTCCAGGTCCCGTCGCAGCACACCACAAGCCGCTTCATCGCCATCCTCGCCTCCCATTGCCCGTTAATTCTCCACTCTATCGCAGGTAGATTCGGTCGCAAAGGAACCGCCCCCATCCGGGCGATTTCATGGCCCGCGCACAGCGTTGCTTCAGGCCTGCGCGCATGCGATTTTGCCGCCCCGCCCAGCCGGAGTTTCCCGATGCCCCTACGCCCCGATCTCGGGCCGAAGCCTCTCCTCGGCTATACCGCCAGCATTCTGGCGCGCGTCGCCGAGCGCCGGACCGACGGGGCGTTTCTCGCGGCCTGCGCAGCCGACGCGAAGGCCGGCACGTTCGCGATCGGGGGCGAGCTTGTGGTGATGCGGCGGACCGCCAATGGTGCCGATCCGCTGTTTTCCGCCGAGGAGGCACGCGCGCTCGCGCCGGTGTTCGAGACGGTGTTCCTCGGCCTTGCCGGCGACGCCGGCCGCTTCGGCATCGCGCTCGATCCCGAGACGACCAAGGGGCTGAAAGGCCGGCCCGATCTCGTGGTCACGGACTTGCGCTCGATCGCCGTGCAGGGCCTCGTCGCGCCCGATCATCTCGCGCCCCTTGCCGAGGCGAAGGCGCTGCTCGCCTGGCACGCGCGGCATCGCTTCTGCGCCAATTGCGGCGCACCGACGCGCATCTCGCAGGCCGGCTGGAAGCGCGAATGCCCGACCTGCAAGGTCGAGCACTTCCCGCGCACCGATCCGGTCGTGATCATGTTGGCGATCCACGGCGAGCGCTGCCTGCTCGGCCGCGCCGGGCGCTTCGTCGCCAACATGTGGTCGTGTCTCGCGGGCTTTGTCGAACCGGGCGAGAGTATCGAAGAGGCGGCGCGGCGCGAGACCCTGGAGGAGGCCGGCATCACCTGCGGACGCGTCAAATACTTCGCCTCGCAGCCCTGGCCGTTCCCGATGTCGCTGATGATCGGCTGCCACGCGCAGGCGACCTCGAGCGACATCACGGTCGACCGCGAGGAACTCGAGGACGCGCGCTGGTTCACCCGCGAGGAGGTCGCGCAGATGTTCACCGGCGAGCATCCGGACGGGATCAGCATTCCGCCGCCGATCGCGATTGCGCATCACATCATCCGCGCCTGGGTCGAAGAGGGCGACGGTGTCTTCGCCTGACATGAAACATGTGCTCTGCGCCGGCATCGCGGTGGTGGACCAGGTCTTTCGCGTGGAGACCTTTCCGCGCCCCGAGGTCAAAACCCAGGCGAGCGAATTCCGCACGGTGAACGGCGGCAACGCGGCGAATGCCGCAGTCGCGATCGCGCATCTCGGCGCGCGCGCAAGCTTCGCCGGCCCACTCGGCGGGCCCGCGGGCGTGGACAGCGTCGGCGACACATTCCTGCGGCTCGCCGCCAACGAAAACATCGACTGCACCGCCTGCCCGCGCGTCGCCGGCGCGCCGTCGTCGATGTCGGCCATTTGCATCGATGGGCGTGGCGAGCGGGCGATCGTCAACTACCGCGACGACCGGCTCAACGTGGCGCGGCCGGCCAACCCAGCCGCGCTGGTGGCGAATGCGCACGCCGTAATCGCCGACAATCGCTTTCCGGAGTTCGTGCGCGACGTCTGCATCGCGGCGCGCGCGCGCGGCATTCCGACCGTGCTCGACGCCGACGAGCCGCGCCGCGACAGCGACGAACTGCTCACGCTGGTAAGCCATGTGATCTTCTCGGCCGAAGGATTGCGCGCGACCGCCGGCACCGACCACCTCGGCCGCGCGCTGATCGACGTCAGCAGGCAGACCAAGGCCTTCGTCGCCGTCACCGACGGCGCGAACGACGTGGTCTGGCTCGACGACGGCGAATTGCGCCAGGTACCTGCGTTCAAGGTGCACGTGGTCGACACGCTCGGCGCCGGCGATACGTTCCACGGCGCATTCGCGCTGATGATGGCCGAAGGCATGCACGAGCGCCCGGCGATGCGCTTTTCGGCAGCCGCCGCCGCGCTCAAATGCACGCGCTATGGCGGCATTTTGGGTGCGCCGAGCCGGCAAGAGGTCGAGGAATTTCTGAAAAAGAACTAGCTTATTTCTTCTGCGCCGACGGGCACGGCGCGCCGCAGGGGGCGCAGGCTCCGGCAAAATCTTCCGGCGAAACCGCGCGCGCGGACGACGGGCTGGCGAGATGGTCGGCGATCACCGCCCCCAGTCCCGCGATCAGCACCAGTGCATAGACGATGCGCATGGGCTCCTCAGTCGCGCGAGAGGCCGAACAGCGGGCGCAGCCGGATGCCGATCAGGCAGCCGCCGAGCGCCGCCGCAAACCAGATCCAGCCGTGCAGCGAGCCCGACGCGACGCCGCCGAAGAACGCCCCAATATTGCAGCCGAAGCCGATGCGCGCGCCCCAGCCCATCAGCAGCCCGCCGATGGCCGCAGCGATCAGCGAGCGCGCCGGCGGCCATGCGGTGCGGGCGAACGGCTTTGTCGCTGCGGCCGCCGCCATCGCGCCGAGAATCATGCCCAGATCGGTGAGGCTCGATGTGTCGGAGAGGATCGATTCGGCGAGCGCGCGCTTGGGACCCGGCCACTGCCAGAACTCCGCGCCCGAGAAGTCGAAGCCGGCGAGCGCGGCGAGCTTGGCGCCCCACACCGTGAAGCCGAAGGTGACGCTCCACGGATGGTGGCCGGCGAGGAACACGCCGATCGCGAGCACGCCGATCACGATCGCGCCGACCATGATCAACGGTCGCGGCATGTAATTGGCGCGCCGCGCGCGGGCGTAGACGATGATCGCCAGCGCCACGGCTGCGATGCTCGCGAGCGTGACCACGAGCCCGCCCCACGGCCCGAAATAGGCCGACGCGAGCAGCGGATCGATGCCGCCAAGTCTGAGGAACGCTGGCAAATGCAGGCTGCCGACGACGCTGCCCACGATGAACAGCGCGAGCGCGATCAACATGCGTCCCGAGCCGCCACCCGCGGTGTAGAGCGTGCCGGAGCCGCAGCCGTTCGCGAGCTGCATGCCGATGCCGAACACAAACGCGCCGATGACGAGCGACGGACCGATCGGCGCGATCGCGCCGCCAAAGCCCGGCACCAGCGCCGCGACCGGCACGATCACCAGCGCGGCGACCGCCGTGAGCAGCAGCGCGCTGAGCATGCCGCCGGCTTCGCCCTTGACCAGGAAACGGCGCCACGCGGCGGTGAACGAGAACTCGGTCTTGAGGAACGCGGCGCCGAGCGCGAAGCCGAGGATCACCAGGGCGGCCGAGGCCGGATGACCGTCGATCCACACCAGCGTGACCAGCACCGCGGTGCCGAGCAGCGCCGCGAGCAGGAACGGCCAGTCGAGCTTCGGCAGCCCCGCGGCCGGAGTTTCAACCGTCGTCGTACTCATGAATCCCGCCGAAAATAAATTATGACCCGAAGCCGAGCTTCTTCTTCAGGTCATCCCACTTGGTGCGCGCCGAGGCAAGCGGGCGGCTCGCGTCGGAGGTCCAGTCGACCATCGAGCCGTAATAGAGCTTCACGTCCTGGCGACCGAGAATTTCCGAGAGCACGAACCAGTCTGTCGCCGCCCAGTGGCCCGTGTTGCAGTAGGCGACCGTCGGCCCGACCGGCACCGCGCTCGTGGCGAGCGCGGCAAGCTCGGCCTGCGGCTTCAGACGGTTGGCGTTCGCGTCGTAGAACGTTGCGCTGTCGAGGCTCACCGCGCCGGGAATGTGCCCATAGGCTTGCGCGGCGGGTGCCTTCTCCTTGCCGGCAAAGAACGAAGCCGGGCGCGCATCGACCAGGGTGGCGCCGCCGTCGCGCTCGATCGCCTCGACTTCGCGCGCGTCGACGAACAAGGATTTGTCGAGCGTCGCGGTGAAGATTTTCGGTGACGGCTTGCTCGACCCGCTCTGGAGCTCGTTGTTCCCCGCCGCCCAGGCCGCAAAGCCGCCGTCAAGAATCGACACGTTCGGCACGCCTGCGACCTTCAAGGTCCAGTAGGTGCGCGCCGCCGAGCCGAAATCGGTGTAATGCACGCCGGCCGGAACAACGACCACATGCGTGTCCTCGTCGATGCCGGTCTCGCCGATCAGCTTCTCGAGCTCGGCCACGGTCGGCAGCATGAACGGCACGCCGCCGCGCGTGACGCGCCAGCCGGCCTTGTCGTAGTCGCTATGCACCGCACCGGGGACGTGGCCCTTCAGATAGGCCTCGACGCCTCCGCCATCGATCGCGGAGCGGATATCGAGCACCAGCACGTCCGGGTCGTTCAGGTGCTGCTTCAGCCAGCCGGTCGACACCAGCGGCGGCGCGGTGCCGGCATGTCCCGGCACCGCGAGCGCGAACGACATCAACGCCGCGGCGGCGAGCGGACGGAGCAGGCGGAACAGGGACGCAGTCATGGCGGGCCTCGATAATTTCCAGCTTGAAATAGAATATTCTTCTCTGTATGAACAGATACGGACGTTAAATAAGAATGATATTCTACCTCCTGCGATCATGCGGAACGGATCGTCTCAGAAACGAGGATTTTTTGGCATGGACGCCATCGACCGGAAGATCCTTGCCGTGTTGCAGGAGGATTCGTCGCTGTCCGTCGCAGAGGTCGGCAGCCGTGTCGGACTATCCTCCACGCCGTGCTGGAAGCGCATCCAGAAACTCGAAGCCGAGGGCGTGATCCAGAAGCGCGTCGCGGTGGTCGATCCGGAGAAGATCGGCCTCGGCGTCACGGTGTTCGTCGCGATCGAAACCGGCGATCATTCGGAGGACTGGCTCAGCCGCTTCGCCGAGGCGGTGCGCGCGATGCCCGAGGTGATGGAATTCTACCGCATGGCCGGCGACGTCGACTACATGCTGCGCGTCGCGGTCGCGAGCATCCAGGACTACGACGCGTTCTACAAGAAGCTGATCGCCGCGATCCCGCTGAAGAACGTGACCTCGCGCTTTGCGATGGAGCGGATCAAGCAGACCACCGCGCTGCCGATCCCCGGCGCGTGACGCGCGCAGCGCATGGTCGCGAAAGGTGTGAGGCGGTTTTCGGACAGGATCGCGCGCAGATAGGCATCAAGGCGTGCGCGCGACCGTGTCCGAGAGGCGCGGCCGCATGTAGATCTGGTCTTTCAGATTCATCGTGCCGGTGATCACGTAGCCGATCGTCGGCGTGTAGGCGTATTGCGATTCCGCCCAGATCAGCGACGAACTCGGCGTGTTGAGCGCGGACGGCAGCGTCACGGTGGTGCCGGCGGCGCGCGCGGTCCCGTTCTTGGTGTCGCTCCAGGCGATCTTCGCCACGCCGGCGGCGTCGATCGTCACGCTCGACACCGTGATCTTCAGCTTGGAGTCCTGGTAGGGCACGATGATCGCGGTGGTGGCGTTGAGAATGTTGGTCATGTCGGAATTGGTGACCGTGGTCGCCTGGGCCACGAGGTCGCCGAGCGAGCGCGCGATCAGCGTCACCTTGCGGTCGATCGCGACGGCCTGCGACACCTCGACGCCGCCGAGATAGAGCGTCACCATCAAGGGCAGCAGCATCGCGAACTCGACCGCCGAGACGGCGCGGTTGTCGCGCAGCAGCCGGCGGATCGGCCGGCGCGCGCGTGCGATCAGGACGGCGGCATACATGGCGGGTCTCATTGGTAGGGCTCGTTGCGGAATGCGGCGGTCGCGATGATCAGCCGCTTGCCGCCCGACATGTCGGCGAGGTTGAAGCCGAGCAGCGACACGTAGATCGGCCACTCGTACATCAGCCGGACCACCACGATGTCGCCGGGGTTGCCCGGCGTGTAGCCGAAATTGGTCTGCAGGTTGCCGTTGACGTCGATCGGCTTGTTGGTGCCGATCGAGGAGAATGACGAATAGGTCTTCACGTCGATCTTGATGCCGTTGGCGCAATCGAACAGGCCAAGGATCTTCGCGCATACCGCGCTCTTGAACTGCGTCTGCGAGAAGCTCGACTGCTGCGCCTGCCCGGTCATGATCAGGCGCGAGGAATCGGCGACGGCGGTTTCCAGGGTCTGGCTCGCGAAGAAGACGACCGCCGTCTCCATGATGGCGAACATCAGCGCCAGGAATGGCGCTGCCACGATGCCGAATTCGACCGCCGCAATCCCGTCGTTGCCGCGCGCGAAACGGCGGATCGTCCTGATACGCAACAACCGCGCAGGGATCAGACGTTTGGTTCGGTGGGAAAGACCAGCCCGGATTGCCTGGATCATCACGCTACTCTCCGGATGCGCCCGGTGCGCATTGCACCGTTTCGTCGAGCGATACGACTATCCGGAGTGATGCTTATCAAAAGCTCGTTGTCGAAGTGTTGCCGCGATGGCGTGCAGGAACCGCCGCCGCGTTCACGCGCCGCTAACCATTCGGAGAAGATAGAGGCGTACGACCGCCGCACGGGCGTTCAGCGCGCCGCGCCCTTGGTTCCGGCCGAGATCGACTGGTTGTTGCGTGCGTCGGCCTGGCCGGACGCCGCCGTGAAATAAGCCGGCGAGTCGCCGAGCGTGATGCGGCGCTCGCAGTTCGGCGTACAGCTGTAGGTCTCGCGCTCGGCGCCGCGATAGACCGACACCGTCTGGTCGCCCGCGCCGCGCACCACCACCTGGCGCTCCATCAGCACCGCGCCGGCGCGATCGAGCACGATGATGTTGGTTGCGCCGTAGCCTTTGCCGGTGACGACCACCAGCCCGCCGGATTGCACCGCGACGTCGGCGATCAGCGGATTGCCCACCACGATGGTGGAGACCTTCTCCGGCAGCCGCATGATCGTCGCCTGATCGAGCACGACGTTGAGCGGCGCGTCGGCAGCCGAGGCGCCGCGCGCCAGCAGGCTGCCGGCCAGCAGCGCAAGCGCCAGCACCGCGGCCTGGTGAGACCCGCGGCGATGCATTTTAGACGTCATCGCAACTCTCCGCCGACTCATAACTGTCCTCTGGTCAGCGCATTTACGCAGACCGCTGGCGCCCACTGTGCCTGCAAATTGGTGAATGAAGTGCAAATGCAGCGTGTTCATGACCGTCGCGCTATCCCACCGCAGCATAGTGTTCGGCTTTTTCGGTTCCGCTCTCAAAGTATTTGCGGTCTATACCGGCAAACAATTTCGCTATTACATAGCGGCAGTGACGCGGTTTCTAAGATAAGACGAAACAATATGGCGATTTTTACATTGTGATTTCACAGAAATAGAATCTTAACCACGTTGCTAACCTCATAATTGCCCTCGGTATTCATTGATCGGGTTAACTTCGCCGCAATTGATCGTTGCTAAGTTGCCTCATCGCAACGGGACAAAAAGACCCGAGCGCCAAAGTGCTCAGACAGCTCACGTGTGGATCCAAAGGAGCCTACCCATGAAGACCCTCGTTACGCGTTTCGTGAAGGACGAGTCGGGTGCGACCGCCATCGAGTATGGCCTGATCGCCGCCGGCATCTCGGTCGCCATCATCACCGTCGTCGGCCAGCTCGGTTCGAAGCTGAACACGACGTTCGGCAGCGTCAAGAACGCGCTGAACTAACCCGATCTGCGACTGCGACATGAGAGGGCCCCGGCGCATTCCGGGGCCCTTTCGCTTTGACGGTTATCGATTTGCCAACAAAATGCCGACAGATCGCATCTGACTTTTGGAACAATTTCGACCAGTTCTTCTAACCCGATATTCAAATCTCCCCGCTAGCTTGGAACCCATCAGGCATCTGCCGGACCGTCCCGGCTGGGCACTGACAAATTCGGGAGAGGCTCAATGAACGTTCTGAAATCCTTCTTGCGCGATGAGAGCGGGGCGACCGCGATCGAGTACGGTCTTATTGCGGCAGGCATCTCGGTGGCGATCATCACGGTCGTCGGCCAGCTCGGTTCCAAGCTCGACACCACCTTCGGCAGCGTGAAGAACGCGCTGAACTAGGCTTCGCGAGCATCCGCGCAACGCTTTCGCGCGTCGCGGGCGGCTCTTTTCCAGCGTGCGGCAGCGCATGGCGGAATGGAGCAGCCCGCGGCGCGCTAACCGTTCGGAAACGCCGTTGCGCCTATGCTTCCGGGCGCCCGCCGCCACGATGAGGCGGCCGCCCACCGAGGTCCCGCCATGGTCGCCGACGCAATCAGGCTGCTGCTGTTTCCGGCGCTGATGGCCTTCGCGGCCTCGAGCGACCTCATCACCATGACGATCTCCAACCGCATCTCGCTGGTGCTGATTGCGGGCTTCTTCGTGCTCGCGCTGATGACCGGCATGCCGCTCTCCCAGATCGGCATGCATGTCGGCGCGGCGGCGGCCGTGCTCGTGGTCGCGTTCGTGTTCTTCGCGCGCGGCTGGATCGGCGGCGGCGACGCCAAGCTCGCGGCCGCGACCGCGATGTGGCTCGGCTTTGACCAGCTCTTGAATTATGTGATCTTCGCCTCGCTGTTCGGCGGCATCCTGACGATCGCGATCCTGCGCTTCCGCATGATACCGCTGCCGGGCGCGCTCGCGCGCCAGGAATGGGCGCAGCGCCTGCACCGCATGGACACCGGCATCCCCTACGGGATCGCGCTCGCGCTTGCGGCGCTGATGATCTATCCCGACACGCCCTGGATGAAATCGCTCGGCATGTGATTGCCGGCGCGCCAGGTTGCCGGCGCGAATCCTGTCAGTTCGGCCGCGTAGAGCGATGGCCGGAGCTCATAACCACGACATCCTGAAAGCTCGCGTTGAGCGCGGTTATGGACCGCGGGCTCGCGCGCGCCGTGCTGACGAGCGCGCCGCAAGATTGCGTTAACTCAAATTCGATACGCGCCATTAACCATGGATTGACGGTTAAGTGGTGAAATCCACGTGTCGGCCGCGTTCGGCCACGGCGTCATCGTGGAAAGTAAGCGTAATGAAAGCCGCGCGTTTGGTTGTTCTCGTCGTAGCGGTCGCCGCGGGCGGCGCCGCCGCATTGCTGGCCGGGCGTGGAGGCGAGGAGCCGCCGCCCGTCGCCCCCGCTCCTGCCGTCTCGATCGACACCGTCGACGTGCTGGTGGCGAAGACCGATATCCCGCTTGGACAGTCGATCGGCGCACAAGACATGCAATGGCAGCAGTGGCCGACCCAGGCCGCGAGCCCGGTGTTCATGCGCAAATCCGACAAGCCGAACGCAATCGAGGAACTGACCGGCGCGATTGCGCGCGCGCCTTTCGTGGCGGGCGAGCCGTTGCGCGAAGTCGAAGCTGATCAAGGCGAATGGCTCGGGCTACATGGCCGCCGTGCTCGACAAGGGCATGCGCGCGATTTCGACCGAAATCTCGCCGGAGACCGGTGCCGGCGGCTTCATCCTGCCGAACGACCGGGTCGACGTCATCCTGTCGCGCCGCGACCGCGAGGCCGAGAAGTCGGGCGGCGGCGAGTCGCACACCACCGACACCATCCTGACCAATATCCGCATCCTCGCGATCGACCAGACGCTGGGCGAGAAGGACGGGCAGAAGGTCGTGATCGGCAAGACCGCGACGCTCGAGCTCACGCCGCGCCAATCCGAGACGCTTGCGCTCTCGCGTCAGCTCGGCACCCTTTCGCTCGCGTTGCGCAGCCTGGCGGATGCCGGCGACACGACGCTTCCGAACGACGACGAACGCAGCGCCGGCAAGAAAGCCGGCATCAACACGGTGCGGTTCGGCGTCAGCACCGTGACCACGCCGAAGTGAGTTTTGTAGGGGACGAGTGATATGGCGACGTGGAATTTTGCGGCGGCGGCGCTGACCGGCGTGGCGCTTGCGTGTCTCGCAGGACTAGCACAGGCGGGTGAGCCTGCCGCCGTGGGACCGTCCTCGAGCGCGCCGATCCAGGTGGTCGGCTCGGATTCCGGCTCGCGCTTCGTGCAGCTCGGCATCGGCAAGTCGGTGGTGATCGACCTGCCGCGCGACATCAAGGACGTGCTGGTGGCGGAGCCGAAATTCGCCAACGCCGTCGTGCGCTCCACCCGCCGTGCCTACCTGATCGGCGTCGCGGTCGGGCAGACCAACATCTATTTCTTCGACGCCGAGGGCAAGCAGATCGCGGGCTTCGACGTCGCGGTCACGCGCGACCTCAACGGCGTGCGCGCCATGCTGCAGAAGCTGCTGCCGAACTCCGACGTGCGCGTCGACGGCGTCGGCGAAGGCGTCATGCTGTCGGGCTCGGTCGCGAACGCGGCGGAATCGCAGCAGGCCTACGACGTCGCAAGCCGCCTCGTCGGCAGCGCCGAAAAGGTGGTGAACAACCTCACCATCCGCGGCCGCGACCAGGTGATGCTGAAGGTGACCGTCGCCGAAGTGCAGCGCGACATCATCAAGCAGCTCGGCATCGATCTCAACGCCAGCCTCTCCTACGGCACCTCGGTGCTGAACTTCAACAATGCGAACCCGTTCACCGCGCTGGGCCAGCCGCTGGTCGACGGCAACGGCGCCGCCTTCGGCTTCAAGGGCGTGACCGCGACCTTGCGCGCGATGGAACGCGCCGGCGTGATCCGCACCCTCGCCGAGCCGAACCTCACCGCAATCTCGGGCGAGAGCGCGAATTTCCTGGCGGGCGGCGAATTCCCGGTCCCGTCCGGCTACACCTGCGATCCCACGACCCGCGCCTGTCAGTTGGCGATCCAGTTCAAGAAATTCGGCGTCGGCCTCAACTTCACGCCGGTCGTGATGTCGGAAGGCCGCATCAGCCTGAAGGTCATGACCGAAGTGTCCGAGTTGTCGAACGAGAATTCGATCCAGCTGGTGCAGGGATCGAGCACGCAGACCATTCCGGCGATCAAGACCCGCCGCGCCGAGACCACGGTGGAAATCCCCTCCGGCGGCTCGCTCGCGATGGCCGGCATGATCCAGGAGCAGACCAAGCACCAGATCAGCGGCATGCCCGGCCTGATGCAGGTGCCGGTGCTCGGCACGCTGTTCAAGAGCCGCGACTACGTCAACCGCCAGACCGAACTGATGGTGATCGTCACGCCCTACATCGCGCGCGCAGTGTCGCAGAAGGATCTGTCGCGGCCGGATGACGGCTTCGCCGACTCGTCCGACCCCGCGGCGATCCTGCTCGGCCGCCTGAACAAGATCTACGGCACACCGAGCCCGAAGGTTCCGACGACTGCGCCGGTCTACCACGGCAAGTACGGCTTCATTCTCGACTGACGGACGCGACGAAGGACCATGCCATGAAACGATTGCCCATCGTCGCCCGCGCGCTCGCATTCGCGAGCCTCGCCGCGATGCTCGCCGGCTGCAAGACGGTCGCCCAGTCGGAAGCGACCGGCGGCATCTCGCATGATTACCGCCTGCGCCATCCGATCGCGGTGCGCGAAGGCAAGCAGGTGCTGACCGTGTTCATCGGCGATCGCCGCGGCGGGCTGACGCCGCTGCAACGCACCGAGGTTGCCGGCGTGGCTCCGGCCTGGCGCCGCGAGGCGACCGGCGGCTTCGTCATTGAGGTGCCGGTCGGCGGCGCGAACGAGCGCGCCGCCGCAGGCGCCGCGCGCGAAATCCGCGCAATCCTCACCGCCAACGGTGTACCCGGCCATTCGATCGAGATGCGTCCCGTGCCGACGCAGGATCCGGTCCGGCTCGGAGCCATCCGCGTCAATTATCCGCGCATGGTGGCCGAGACCGGTACATGCGGCCTGTGGCCCGAGGACCTCGGCCCGACCATGAACGTCGCCTACAACAGCAACCGGCCGCACTGGAATCACGGCTGCGCCACGCAGCGCAATCTTGCCGCGCAGGTCGCCGAACCGGCCGACCTGGTGCAGCCGCGCAGCGAGACGCCGATCCTCACCTCGCGCCGCGCCACCGTGCTCGACAAGTACCGCAAGGGCGAAGCGACCGCGACCCAATACCCGGATGCCAACAAAGGCAAGATCAGCGACGTAGGCCAATGATCAAGTTCGCACTCAAAGGCGGCGACGCGGCCGCTTCCCACGCCGAGGCGGCTGTGCAGGACGAGCACATCGCGCCGGTGCCGCGCATCTCGATCCAGGCGTTCTGCGCCTCTGCCGACACGGCTGCCGCAATGCAGTCGGCCGGCGAGGACCGCCGCATGTCGAAGGCGCACCTGAAGGTGCAGATGGGCGGCATGACCGCGGCGATCGAGGCCTACCGCGCCTCGGCGACCCCGAACGTCGTCATCATCGAGGCGGACGGCCGCGGCGACGAGTTGCTCGCCGGGCTCGATACGCTCGCCGAAGTCTGCGACGCCGGGACGCGCGTTCTCGTGGTCGGCCACATGAACGACATCGTGCTCTACCGCGAGATGGTTCGGCGCGGCGTCAGCGACTACCTGATCACGCCGGTCGGCACGCTCGACGTCATCCGCTCGGTGTCCGGACTGTTCTACGCCGCCGACGCGAAGCCGGTCGGCCGCACGCTCGCGGTGGTCGGCGCCAAGGGCGGCGTCGGCGCCTCCACGGTCGCGCACAATATCGCGTTCTCGATCGCGCGCGACGTGAAGCTCGATTCCGTCATCGCCGATCTTGACCTGCCGTTCGGCACCGCCGGCCTCGACTTCAATCAGGACCCGCCGCAGGGCATCGCCGACGCGGTGATGTCGCCGGACCGCATCGACACCGCTTTCGTCGACCGCCTGCTGTCGAAGTGCACCGACCATCTCAGCCTGCTGGCCGCACCCGCGACGCTCGACAAGGTCTACGACTTCGGCGCCGAAGCGTTCGATTCGACCTTCGACGTGCTGCGCTCCACGGTTCCCTGCATCGTGCTCGACGTGCCGCATGTGTGGACCGGCTGGGCGCGCCGCACTCTGATCGCCGCCGACGACATCCTCATCGTCGCGGCGCCCGATCTCGCCAACCTGCGCAATACCAAGAATCTGATCGACCTCCTGCGCGCCGCGCGCCCGAACGACGCGCGCCCGCAATACTGCCTCAACATGGTCGGCGTGCCGAAGCGGCCCGAGATCAAGCCGGCCGACTTCGCCAAGGCGCTCGAATTCGAGCCGATCGCTTCGATCCCGTTCGAGCCGCAGGTGTTCGGCACCGCGGCCAACAACGGACAGATGATCGCAGAGGTCTCCTCCGGCCATCGCTCGGCCGAGACGTTCCGCCTGCTTGCGCAGTCCTTGACCGGCCGCACCGAAGTAAAGCGGTCGCGTGCGAACCTACTCACCCCGCTGATCGAAAAGCTCAGGCGCAAGCAGTCGTAGGGCTCCATGTTCGGAAAGCGTTCAACCTCAGGCCCCGACGTCCGCAGTCCGGCCCCCGCGCCGGCGCCGCCGCCCGAACCCGTGCGCGCGTCCGTGCCGGCGGGTGGCGGGAACGACGTCGGCCTGGCGCCGCTGCCGTCCGACGGGCTCGGCGCGCCGATCACCTCGCCGCCGCTCGCGCCCGGCCGCGGCCCGAAGCAGATCGTGCCGACCGCGCGCGACAACCGCCGCTCGGAGAGCTACTACGAGGTCAAGGGCGCGATCTTCTCGGCGCTGATCGAGGCGATCGACCTGTCGCAGCTCGCCCGGCTCGACGTCGAGTCCGCGCGCGAGGAAATCCGCGACATCGTCAACGAGATCATCGCGATAAAGAGCATCGTGATGTCGATCGCCGAGCAGGAAGAGCTGCTCGACGACATCTGCAACGACGTGCTCGGCTACGGTCCGCTCGAGCCGCTGCTCGCGCGCGACGACATCGCCGACATCATGGTGAACGGCGCCAACACGGTCTACATCGAGGTCGCCGGCAAGATCCAGCAGACCAACATCCGCTTCCGCGACAATCAGCAGCTGCTCAACATCTGCCAGCGCATCGTCAACCAGATCGGCCGCCGCGTCGACGAAGCCTCGCCGATCTGCGACGCGCGCCTGCCCGACGGCTCGCGCGTCAACGCGATCGTGCCGCCGCTGGCGATCGACGGGCCCTCGCTCACTATCCGCAAATTCAAGAAGGACAAGCTGACGCTCGACCAATTGGTCAAGTTCGGCACGATCTCGCCGGAAGGCGCCGAGGTCCTGAAGATCATCGGCCACTGCCGCGCCAACGTGCTGATCTCCGGCGGCACCGGCTCGGGCAAGACCACGCTGCTCAACTGCCTGACGCGCTACATCGAGGACGACGAGCGCATCATCACCTGCGAGGACGCGGCCGAGCTGCAGCTGCAGCAGCCGCATGTGGTCCGGCTGGAAACCCGCCCGCCCAACCTCGAAGGCGAGGGCCAGGTCACGATGCGCGACCTGGTCAAGAACTGCCTGCGCATGCGCCCTGAACGCATCATCGTCGGCGAGGTGCGCGGACCCGAGGCGTTCGACCTGCTGCAGGCGATGAATACCGGCCACGACGGCTCGATGGGCACGCTGCACGCCAATACGCCGCGCGAGGCGCTCTCGCGTATCGAATCGATGATCACCATGGGCGGCTACACGCTGCCCTCGAAGACCATCCGCGAGATGATCTGCGCCTCGATCGACGTGATCGTGCAGGCGACACGCCTGCGCGACGGCTCGCGCCGCATCACCCACATCACCGAGGTGCTGGGGATGGAAGGCGACGTGATCATCACGCAGGACGTCTTCGTCTTCGAGATGCTCGGCGAAGACGCAAACGGCAAGCTGATCGGCCGTCATCGCTCGACCGGCATCGGCCAGCCGCGGTTCTGGGAACGCGCGCGCTATTTCGGCGACGACAAGCGGCTCGGCGCGGCGCTCGACGCCGCCGAGGTCGCGGGCGAACCGCTCAGGAAGTGACCGCCGCCATGCCGATGCAAACCCTTGCGATGTTCGCCCTGGTCGCGTTCGCCGTCGGCGGCGTGATCTGGGTGTTCGTCTATCCGCTCCTCTCCGGCGAGCGCCAGGCCGAACTGCGCCAGCAGAGCGTCACCCGGTCCGATCCGTCCGTCCGGGTGGCGGCGGCAAGCCGCGCCGGCCCGAAGGTGCGCCGCGAGCAGGTCGAGGAAAGCCTGAAGGAGCTCGAGCTTCGCCAGAAGAAGCTGAAGAACGTGCCGCTGCCGCTGCGCATCTCGCAGGCGGGGCTGTCCTGGTCGAAGCGCCAGTTCATCATCGTCAGCGCGATCGTCGGGCTCGTGCTGTTCGTCATCGGATTCGTGACGAGCGCGAGCCTGCTGATCGCCGCCGGCCTGGGCTTCGCCGGCGGCTTCGGCCTCCCGCGCTGGCTGCTCTCGTTCCTGAAGAAGCGGCGCGAGAACAAGTTTCTCTACAATTTTCCCGACGCCGTCGACGTGATCGTGCGCGGCGTCAAGGCCGGCCTGCCGCTCGGCGATTGCCTGCGCATCATCGCCAACGAGGCGCAGGAGCCGGTGCGCAGCGAATTCAAGACCATCTGCGAATCGCAGCAGATCGGCATCCCGATGGGCGAGGCGTGCCAGAAGCTCTATGAGCGCATGCCGCTGCCCGAGGCGAACTTCTTCGGCATCGTGATCGCCATCCAGCAGAAGTCGGGCGGCAACCTTTCGGAAGCGCTCGGCAATCTGTCGCGCGTGCTGCGCGACCGCAAGAAGATGAAGGCCAAGATCCAGGCGATGTCGATGGAGGCGAAGGCCTCCGCCGTCATCATCGCGGCGCTGCCGTTCTGCGTCATGATCCTCGTCTACATCACGAGCCCGACCTACATCGAGCTGCTTTGGACCCATCAGACCGGCCGCTTCATGATGGCATGCTGCGCGATCTGGATGTCGATGGGCATCTTCGTGATGAAGAAGATGATCAACTTCGATTTCTGACGCATGCTCTCGAAAAGCCAAGCCGGTTTGCGGACCGGGGTCATGGGTAAACAAGGGGCCGAGTCGTGGTCGAGTACCTGATCGAAAGGCTGCACGACCCGAAGTTCGTCGCGAGCATCCTCGCGGCGATCGCCGCCATGGCGACCGTCATCACGCTGGCGATGCCGCTGCTGTCGGGCGACCAGCTCAACCGCCGGCTCAAGTCGGTCGCGCTGGAGCGCGAGAAGATGCGCCAGCGCGAGCGCGAGCGGCTCGCGCGCGGCGAGAAGGTGCAGCTGCGCCAGTCGCCGAAGCAGTACATGAAGCGCATCGTGGAGCGGTTCAACCTCGCCAAATGGGTGGGGCAGGAAGAGGCGCGCGAGAAGCTGATCCAGGCCGGCCATCGCGGCAACGCACCTTATGTGGCGTACCTGTTCTTCCGCATGGTCTCGCCGGTGGTGGCGTTCGTGGTGTCGGCGCTCTACATGTTCGTCATCCTGAAGGTCGATCAGCCGCCGTTGATCAAGTTCGGCGGATGCCTGTTCGCGGCCTATGTCGGCATGCAGGTGCCGTATTTCTTCCTCAAGAACCAGATTCAGAAGCGCCAGCTTTCGGTGCGCCGCGCCTTCCCCGACGCGCTCGACCTGCTGCTGATCTGCGTCGAGTCCGGCATGTCGATCGAAGCCGCGTTCCGCAAGGTGTCCCAGGAAATCGGCTCGCAATCGATCCCGCTCGCCGAGGAGCTGACCTTGACCACCGCGGAGCTGTCCTATCTGCAGGACCGCAAGATGGCCTATGAGAATCTCGCCAAGCGCACCGACCTCGAAGGCGTGAAGGCCGTCTGCATGGCGCTGTCGCAGTCGGAGCGCTACGGCACGCCGCTCGGCCAGACCCTGCGCGTAATGGCGCAGGAAAACCGCGACATGCGCATGTCGGAAGCCGAGAAAAAGGCGGCCGCCCTGCCGCCCAAGCTCACCGTGCCGATGATCCTGTTCTTCCTGCCGGTGCTGTTCGTCGTCATCCTGGGACCGGCCGCGATCCGCGTGATGGCGATCCAGTAGGATCAGAACCCGCCGGACACCTGATCGCCACCGGCGCGAACGCCGCTGCGGCTGCGCCGCGCGCTGTCGACGATCCCGCCCGGCCGGTCTTCGCTGTCGGGTCTGCCGGTCGCGAGCCGCAGCACGCTGAGATAATTCGGCTGCAGCTCCATGCGCGCCGCGTGCGGCGAGCGCATCAGGATCGCGTGCAGCTTCGGCAGATTGTAGCAGGGCACATAATAGAGCAGGTGATGCTCGAGGTGATAGTTGACGAAATACGGCGCGACCAGCGCGCGCTCGATCAGGTTCGCCTTTGTGGTCCGCGTGTTGCGCAGCGGATCGTCCGAGTCCGGCACCACCGCGTGCTCGGCGATGTTGCGGATGCGCGTGATCACCATCATCCAGGTCAGCAACGGCACCAGCCAGAGCAGCGGATAGGCCCACCACACGCCGGCGAGCGCCAGCGCAACGAACAGCACCGCATTGACGGCAATCTGCGGTCCCAGTCTTTCGCCGAACGCACGCAGCCGCCGCGTCCACGGCCAGGCCGGATCGCCGAGCGCATTGAGGATCTGCGCCTTGCGCTGCTGGTAGCCGGTCTGCCCGCTGATGTCGCGCCAGAACTTGCGGCGATAGCTCGCCTTGCTGATCGGGAACGGTGCGGACAGTACCAGGTCGGGGTCGTCGTCCTGCTGGGTGCGGGCGTGGTGCGCAAGATGATAGCGGCGATAGGCTGCGGTCTCGGCGAACACCGGATAGGCGCACAGCCATTGGCTCAGCGCCATGTTGCGCGCCGGATTGCGCGAGAAGCAGCCGTGCGCGCCGTCATGCATCAGGATCGCGAGCCCGAGCTGGCGCGAGCCGATCAGCACGACGGCCACCAGGTAGGTCAGCGGGTTGGGAAACAGCGCGACCAGCGCGATCGAACCGGCGATCACGCCCCAGGCATGCGCGATCAGCGCAATGCCCTTCCACTCGACGCGTTCGCGCAAGGCGGCGAGTTCGCGCGGCGTAAGCAGGTCGCGGGCTGGAATGCGCAGAGCGGTGGCGCCGGGCATGGCGAACCTCCACACCGGAGGCCTAGCAGTACCGCGTCAGGAACGCAAAGTCCTCGGCTGCAGCGAGGTCGACCTACGATCCGCTCTCGTCGACCGGATCGAGGCCCTCGATCGTGCGCGGCCGCACCGTCTTCTTCAGGTTCGCCGCGGGGTTGCCGCCCTTCTGCGCCAGCATGCGCCGCAGCGTGGCGACGTTCGCGGCCGCCTCGTCGGGCGGCAGCTCGGCCTTGGCGATCGTCTCGGCTTCCTGGAAGCGGCCCTGCAGGCCGACCACAAGCGCGAGGTTCTGCCGCACGCGCCGGTCGCCCTTGCCGGCGGCGCGGCGCAGCGTCTCCTCGGCGCGCACCAGGTTCTTCGACAGCGCATAGGAAAGGCCGAGATTGGACATCACCGACGGCTCGTCCGGCACGATCTTCAGCGCGCTCGCGTAGTAGCGCTGCGCTTCCTCATGGCGACCCATCTGGTCGAGCACCGCACCCTGTACCGAGAGGATGCGCCAGTCCGGCTGGTCAGGCGAATGCGCCCGCTCCAGCACATCGAGCGCCTGCTTGAAGCCGCCGTTGTCCGCGAGCGCGCGTCCGTAGGCGCCGAGCAGCGGCTTGTGGTTCGGGTTGTGCAGCGCCGCGGTCTCCAGCACGGCTGCGGCTTGCGCGCGCTGGCCGGTCGCGCGCAGCGCGCGCGCGTAGCGGATCGCGGTCTCGGAATCGCGCGGGTCGGCGCGGAATTTCTCGCCGAGCGCCTGCGCGTCGCCGCGCCATTCGGTCTCGCTGCGGGCGACGGGCGCCGAGGAGATCGAACCCGTGGTATCGACCGAGCCGGTGGTCTTACAGCCGGAGAGCGCGAGCGCGATCAGCGCGAGGGTGGCCCAGCGGGCGCGACGATGGGAAGCTACGCACACCATGATGATACTCCGCCGGCGGTGCCCCGGCCCGCCAGTTCGCGACCAGCAATAGGGTGTTAACCCTAATCTCCGGTTAATCAGCCCACGCCGGAACGCTTTTCCGCGCTGCGGCAGCGTGGTAGCAGGCGCGACCGCGGGGGGTTTTTCATGCATCCGGCTTTTGCATCCGGCGACGGCGCCTCCGTCCCGATCTGGTTCGTCACCACGGATACGTTCGCGCAGGTGCGCGCCGGACTTGGGGCGCCGGCGCGCCGCTTTGCCGAGGCCGCGGCATTCGAGCCGAAGGCCGGGCAGTTCCTGCTGCTGCCGGGCGGCAATGGCGCGCTCGACGGCGTGCTGTTCGGGCTGGAGAGCGGCGCACGCCCCGACAAGGACCGCTTCCTGCCCGGCCGCCTGCCGCTGCTGCTGCCGGCGGGCACCTATCGCTTCGCCAACGCGCCGCACGATATGCGCCTTGCCGCGCTCGCTTTTGCGCTCGGTGGCTACAAGTTCACGCGCTATCGCAAGGCGGAGGCGAACGGCGCCAGGCTCGTGGTGCCGGACGGCGTGGACGGCGCCGAGCTCTCGCGCCTTGCCGAGGGTGTCGCGCTTGCGCGCGATCTCGTCAACACGCCGGCCAACGACCTGGGCCCGGCCGAGCTCGAACAGGCGGCGCGCGACCTCGCGGCGAAGCATGGCGCCGCCATCCGCTCGATCGTGGGCGAGGATCTGCTGACGCAGAATTTTCCGCTGATCCACGCGGTCGGCCGCGCCTCGCCGCGCGCGCCGCGGCTGATCGATCTCACCTGGGGCGAGGCACAGCATCCGAAGATCACGCTGGTCGGCAAGGGCGTGTGCTTCGACACCGGCGGGCTCGACATCAAGCCGGACGCCGGAATGCTGATCATGAAAAAGGACATGGGCGGCGCCGCCAGCGTGCTCGCAGCGGCGCATATGATCATGGACGGCAAGCTCAAGGTGCGGCTGCGCGTGTTGATCCCGGCGGTCGAGAACGCAATCGCCGGCGACGCCTTCCGCCCGCTCGATGTCTACACCTCGCGCAAGGGGCTGACGGTCGAGATCGGCAACACCGATGCGGAAGGCCGCCTCGTGCTCGCCGACGCGCTCGCGCTCGCCGACGAGGAGCATCCCGACCTGATCGTGGACCTCGCGACGCTGACCGGCGCTGCGCGCGTCGCGCTTGGGCCGGAGCTGCCGCCGTTCTTCACGCCCGACGACCAGCTCGCGGCGGACCTCGCGCGCCATGCGCAAGCCGAGCGCGATCCGATGTGGCGCATGCCGCTGTGGCGGCCGTACGAGGCGATGCTCGAGTCCAAGACCGCCGACATCAACAATGTCGGCGGCGCGCAGGCGGGCGCGATCACGGCCGCGCTGTTCCTCAGCCGCTTCGTCACCACCAGGGCGTGGGCGCATTTCGACATCTATGCCTGGACGCCGGCGGCCAAGCCCGCGCGGCCCGACGGTGGCGAGTGCCAGGTCGCCCGCGCGCTCTATGCGCTGCTGAAGGAGCGGTATTCCTCGACCTCTTGAGGCGCGCGGAAAAAAAATCGCAAAACAACCCCATGCAAAGAACAAATTCCAGCCTGGGAGGGTCGCGCTTGCTGATCCGCCTGCGTTCTGAAACAATTCGGCTCCGAAACGATCTGGACGCGCCCATGGCGGTGGAGTTGCGGCCCTCGCAGGCCTTGAAGCTGCTGCAGGACTTCTCGGTCGCGCTGGTCACCGGCGGCGAGCCGGACCTCTCGACGCGCCAACTCTCCATCCTGCTCACGATTTATTTGCAGCCGCCGCCGCATACTGTGCGCGGTCTTGCCGCATCGCTGAAGGTGACCAAACCCGTGATCACGCGCGCGCTCGACACGATGGGAAAGCTCGGACTGGTCGCGCGCCGCCGCGACGAGGCCGATCGCCGCAACGTCGTGATCCAGCGCACGATGCAGGGCGCGCTCGCGGTCGAGCGGCTCGGCGATCTGCTGATCGCCAAGGCACGGGAGTTGCCGCGGTGAATTTCGATCCGCGCATCACGCCGGCACGCGAAGATCTCGCGGCAAAGCATCTCGAGGGCAAGGTCACGGCGGCGCGCTTTGCTGCCGGCGAAGAGCGCGAGGTGGCCGACGCGCAGGCGCCGCTGCGCGAGCGCCCGTCCCCCGACGCGACCATGATGACCGAGGCGCTGATGGGCGAGCGCATGACGGTCTACGAGTTCGACCAGGAAGGCTGGGCCTGGGGCCAACTGGCCGGCGACGGCTACGTCGGCTGGTTGCCGGCGAACGCCCTGCTGCCGCCGCGCGAGACGCCGACCCACAAGGTGACGGTGCCGCGCACGCTGGCGTTTCCCGGGCCCTCGATCAAGCTGCCGCCGGTCGCGATGCCGCCGCTGGGCAGCCGCATTGCCGTGACCGGCACGCAGGACCGCTTCGCGGTCTCAGCCGTAGGCTTCATACCGCGCGGTCATCTTGCGCCGCTGGCGAGCCGCGAGACGGATTTCGTCGCGGTCGCGGAACGCTTCCTCGGAGTGCCGTACCTGTGGGGCGGCAAGACCAGCCTCGGGCTCGACTGCTCCGGCCTGGTGCAGGTCGCCCTGGGCGCCTGCGGCATCCCCTGCCCGCGCGACAGCGACATGCAGGAAGCCGCGTTCGCCACCGCGATCGATATCGCGCAGGCGCGGCGCGGCGATCTGGTGTTCTGGAAGGGCCATGTGGCGATCGTGCGCGACGGCGCGAACGTCATTCACGCCAACGCATTTCACATGAGCGTCACGGTCGAGCCGATCGTGACCGCGATCTCGCGCATCAGCGCGGCCGGCAGCCATGTGACGAGCGTGAAGCGGATCTGAGTGCCGCGTGCTCCCGTCTACCCTCTCCCTCAAGGGGAGAGGGTTGCACCGAGCCTGCGGCCACGAGCAATCAATACCCGACGCCGCGGTCGACAACATTCGTCAGCGCCTCGCCGCGCTCGAACGCCGCGATCTGCTCCGCCACATAAAGCGAGATCGCGTCCGGGTCGGTGTCGGCGGCATTGTGCGGCGAGAGCGTCACCTTCGGATGCGACCAGAACGGGCTGTCCGGCGGCAACGGCTCGGTGCCGAACACATCGAGCGTGACGGCGCCAAGCGTGCCGTCGTCGAGGCAGGCGAGGATATCCTCCTCGACCTGCAAGCCGCCGCGCCCCGCGTTGATGACCACCGGCCCGCCGAGGCGGCCGTCGCGCGCGAGCCTGCCGAAGGTCGCGCGATTCAGGATGCCGCGCGTCTGCGGCGTCAGCGGCAGCAGGCACACCAGCACATCGGTGCGCGTCAGAAAGTCTCCAAGCTGTTGTTCGCCTGCGTAGCACGCGATACCGGCTATCGACTTGGGCGTATTGCTCCAGCCCGCGACGTCGAACCCGATGCGCGCCAGCACCTCCGCGGCGTCGCGCCCGAGAACGCCCATCCCCATGATGCCGACCCGAAGGTCGCGCGCCGCCCATTGCAGCTTCGGCGCCCAGACGCGGCCGCGCTGGCTCTCGGCGTAGTAAGCCTGCCGCCGGTGATGCATCAGCACGTGCATCACGACATATTCGGTCATCCGTCCGGTGAGGTCGTCGACCGCGACGCGCACCAGCGGCACGTCCGGCAACGTCGCATCGGCGACCACCGCGTCGACGCCGGCGCCGAGATTGAAGATCACCTCGAGTTTGGGAAAGCCGCCGAGCACGCCGGGCCGCGGTTTCCACACCGCGGCGTAGCGCACCAGCGCCGGATCGATCGCGTCCTCGCCGACCAGCGCCACCGCCCGCTCCGGGCACACGCGACTGAAGCGCTCGCGCCAGCGCCCCGGCGCCCAGTTCTCCGTGCCGCCGCTGATCAGAAGGGCGAGTGCGCCCTTCACTGGTTCACCACGCCTTCGACGGTGTCGAGATTGAACGCGGCGGCAAACAGCGCGCGCGTGTAGTCGCTTTGCGGCCGCGCGAAGATCTCGGCCGCCGCGCCCTCCTCCACCACCTTGCCGTTGCGCATCACGATCAAACGGCTCGCCAGCGCCGAGACCACGCGCAGGTCGTGCGAGATAAACAGATAGGTGAGCTCGCGGCGCTTCTGCAGGTCGCGCAAGAGGTCGACGATCTGCGACTGGATCAGCATGTCGAGCGCGGAGGTCGGCTCGTCCATCACCACGAAGGTCGGCTCCAGCACGATCGCGCGCGCGACCGCGATGCGCTGGCGCTGGCCGCCGGAAAATTCGTGCGGATAGCGGAAACGCGTCTCCGGATCGAGCCCGACGTCGCGCAGCGCGGCGACCACGCGCGTCTCGCGCTCGGCCATGGAGAGCTTGGGCTGGTGCACCCCCAGGCCCTCCGCGATGATGTCGGCGACCGACATGCGCGGCGAGAGCGAGCCGAACGGATCCTGGAACACGATCTGCATGTCGCGCCGGAACGGCCGCATCTCCTTGAACTTCAGTCCCTGCAGCGCCTTGCCCATGAACACGATCGGGCCGTCGGACGAGATCAGCCGCAGGATCGCGAGGCCCAGCGTGGTCTTGCCCGAGCCGGATTCGCCCACGATGCCGAGCGTCTCGCCCTTGCGCACCGCGATCGACACGCCGTCGACCGCCTTGATGTGCCCGACCACCTTGCGCAGCACGCCGCGCTTGATCGGGAACCAGACTTTCAGGTTATCGGTCTGGACCACGACCGGCGCCTGCGGCTGCAGCGGTGCGGGATCGGGCTTCGGCTCGGCCGCGAGCAGCGCGCGCGTGTAGGGATGCTGCGGACGCTCGAACACGCCGTTCACCGCGCCGGTCTCGACGATCTTGCCGTCCTTCATCACGCAGACCCGGTCGGCGATCTTGCGCACGATGCCGAGGTCATGGGTGATGAACAGCATCGCCATGCCGAGCCGGCCCTGCAGCTCCTTCAGCAGCGTCAGGATCTGCGCCTGCACGGTGACGTCGAGTGCGGTGGTCGGCTCGTCGGCGATCAGCAGGTCGGGCTCGTTGGCGAGCGCCATCGCGATCATCACGCGCTGGCGCTGCCCGCCGGACAGCTGGTGCGGATAGCTGCCGAGCCGGCCCTGCGGATCGGGAATGCCGCACAGGCTCAGCAGCTCGATCGTGCGCGCACGTGCGGGCGCGCCGGCCAGGCCGCCATGCAGCAGCAGGATCTCGGCGATCTGCTTCTCGATGGTGTGCAGCGGATTGAGCGAGGTCGTCGGTTCCTGGAAGATGATCGTGATGTCGTTGCCGCGCACCGCGCGCATCGCGTCCTCGCCGAGCGCGAGAAGCTCGCGCCCCTTGAAACGGATCTCGCCCGAGGGATGGCTCGCCGCCGGATAGGGCAACAGCTTCATCACCGACAGTGCGGTGACCGACTTGCCCGAGCCGGATTCACCGACCAGCGCGACGGTCTCGCCCTTGGCGATCTCGAACGACACGCGGTCGACCGCGAGCAGGCGCCGCCCGCCATGGCCAAAGGCGACCGAGAGATCGCGGATCGTGAGCAGCGGCTGGGTCACGGCGTCCATCAGCGGAACGCCTTGCGCGGATCGAACGCGTCGCGCACCGCCTCGCCGATGAAGATGAGCAGCGAGAGCATGAACGCCACGGTGAAGAAGCCCATCAGGCCGAGCCACGGCGCCTGGATGTTGGCCTTGCCTTGCGCCAGCAGTTCGCCGAGCGAGGGCGAGCCGGGCGGCAGGCCGAAGCCGAGGAAGTCGAGCGCCGTGAGGGTCATCACCGAGGACGATACGATGAACGGCAGGAACGTCATGGTGGCGACCATCGCGTTCGGCAGCAGATGGCGGAACATGATGGTGCGGTTCGAGACGCCGAGCGCGCGCGCCGCCTGGATGTACTCGAAATTGCGCCCGCGCAGGAACTCGGCGCGCACCAGGCCGACCAGCGAGACCCAAGAGAACAGCAGCAATATGCCGAGCAGCACGAAGAAGCCGGGCACCAGCACCGACGAGATGATCAGCAGCAGATAGAGCGACGGGATCGCGGTCCAGATCTCGATGAAGCGCTGGAACAGGAGGTCGGTCCAGCCGCCGAAATAGCCCTGCACCGCGCCGGCCGCGACGCCGATAATCGAGGAGAAGATCGTCAGCGTCAGCCCGAACAGCACCGAGATGCGGAAGCCGTAGATCATCCGCGCCACCACGTCGCGGCCCTGGTCGTCGGTGCCGAGCCAGTTGTATTCGAGATCGGCGCAGCTCTTGCCGCCGATCTTCTCGGCCGCGGCCTTGCATTGCGGTTCGCTCAGCATCCAGGTCGGCGGCGAGGGCGCCGGCGTCGGCAGGTTGAGGTTATGCGTCGAATAGGAGAAGCGGATCGGCGGCCACCAGATCGATCCGCCCTTGTCGAAAATCAGTTTGCGCAGGTACGAATCGCGATAGTCCGCCGCGGTCTCGAACTCGCCGCCGAACGCCGTCTCCGGATAGGTGAACAGCACCGGCACGAAGGTCCGGCCCTCAAGGCGGATCATGAACGGCTTGTCGTTCGCCAGAAACTCGGCGAACAGCGTGACCAGGAACAGCACGATGAAGATCCAGAACGACACGTAGCCGCGCCGGTTCGCCTTGAAATTCAGCCAGCGCCGCCTGTTGACCGGCGACATGATCAGCGCATGCCGTCCCGGCGGCGCTTCGAGGCCCATCACGCCGACCGCGGCGGTTTCGGGAAGGTCCGGCGTGCGCGCGTCCACCTCACACCTCCCGGGTCTCGAAGTCGATGCGCGGATCGACCCAGGTATAGGTGAGGTCGGCGATCAGGTTCACCGCGAGCCCGACGAGCGAGAAGATGTAGAGCGTCGCGAACACCACCGGATAATCGCGGTTGAGAATGCTCTCGAAGCCGAGCAGCCCGAGCCCGTCGAGCGAGAAGATCGTCTCGATCAGCAGCGCGCCGGTGAAGAAGGCGTGCACGAAGGCGCCCGGGAAGCCCGCGATGATGATCAGCATCGCGTTGCGGAAGACGTGGCCGTACAGCACCTGGCGCGAGCTGCAGCCCTTCGCGCGCGCGGTCAGCACGTATTGCTTGCGGATCTCGTCGAGGAACGAGTTCTTGGTCAGGAGCGCCATCGTGGCGAAGGCGGCGAGCGACATCGAGATGAGCGGCAGCACCAGGTGCCAGAAGTAGTCGAGGATTTTCGAATACCACGGCATCGCGGCGAAGGTGTCCGAGGTCAGTCCGCGCAGCGGGAAGACGTCCCAGAACGAGCCGCCCGCAAACAGGATGATGAGCAGGATCGCGAACAGGAAGCCGGGGATCGCGTAGCCGATGATGATGATGCTCGAGGTCCAGGTGTCGAACGGCGTACCGTCGTGCACTGCCTTGCGGATGCCGAGCGGGATCGAGATCAGGTAGGTCAGCAGCGTCATGAAGATGCCGAGCGACATCGAAACCGGCAGTTTCTCCCTGACCAACTGCAGCACGCTGACGTCGCGGAAGAAGCTCTTGCCGAAGTCGAAGGTCGCGAAATTCCGCAGCATCAGGAAGAAGCGCTCGTGCGCCGGCTTGTCGAAGCCGAACTGCTTCTCCAGCGACTTGATGAACTCGGGATCGAGCCCCTGCGCGCCGCGATACTTCGAGTTCACCTCGCCGCCCGCTCCGGCCTGCGGTGCGCCGCGTGAGCCGAAATCACCGGACGAGCCGGAGATGCGCGAGGTCGCGCCCGTGTCGGAGCCGGAAATCTGCGCGATCACGCGCTCGACCGGGCCGCCCGGCGCGAACTGCACCACGACGAACGAGACCAGCATGATGCCGAGCAGGGTCGGCACCATGAACAGGATGCGGCGGATGATATAGGCGGTCATCGGATGGTGTTACCTCGCGAGCGCGCGGACAGGATCTAGCGCCCCCGCTCGAGCTTTGCCGCCTTGTCCTGATCGTACCACCATGTCGCTGGCGCGCCACGGCCGTAGCGCGGCGGCGCCAGATGGGCGAACACGTCCCAGTATGACATCCAGTGCGACGCCTTGTACCAGTGCGGGATCCAATAGCGGCCCGCCCGGATCACCCGGTCGAGCGCGCGGCAGGCATTGTTGAGCTCCTCGCGCGTGTTGGCCGCGATGATGACCTCGATCAGCGCGTCGATCGCCGGATCGGCGATGCCGGCGAGATTCTGCGAGCCCTTGATCGCGGCCGACTGCGAGGAGAAATAGGCGCGCAGCGAGTCGCCCGGCGTCGAGGAAAAGCCCATCCGCGACACCGTGATGTCGAAATCGAAATCCTCGGTGCGCTTCTTGAACTGCACCGGGTCGACCTGGCGTATGGTCGCGTCGATGCCGAGCACGCCGAGGTTCTTGATGAACGGCATGTGGTGCGGCTGGAACGACGGTTCGTCGAGCAGGAATTCGATCGTGATCGGCTCGCCCTGCGGGCCGACGCGCTTGGCGTTCCTGATGACGTAGCCCGCCTGCTGCAGCAGCTGCGAGGCCCTGCGCAGCAGCGCACGGTCCTGCCCCGATCCGTCCGACACCGGCGGCACGAACGGCTCGCCGAACACTTCGTCCGGCACCTTGCCGCGGAACGGCTCCAGCAGCGCCAGCTCTTCGGCCGACGGCATGCCCTTCACCATCATGTCGGAATTCTGGAACACCGAGTGGGTGCGGTCATACGACCCGTACATGATGTTCTTGTTGGTCCACTCGAAGTCGAAGGCGCAGATCAGCGCTTCGCGCAGACCGCGGTCCTTGAATTTCTCGCGCCGCATGTTGATGAACCAGCCCTGCGCGCCGGAGGGCGTGTCGTCGGGCAGGACCTCGCGCTTGACGCGGCCGTCCTTGATCGCGGGAAAATCGTACCGGGTCGCCCACACGCGCGAGGTAAATTCCTCGCGAACGAGGTAGGTCTTCGACGTGAACCCTTCGAAACCCGCCTCGCGGTCGCGGAAATACTCGTAGCGTACCGTGTCGAAATTGCCCTGCCCGCGCGAAACCGGCAGATCGGCGCCCCACCAGTCCTTCACCCGCTCGAATTCGATGTAGCGTCCGGCCTCGAAGCGAGCGACCTTGTAGGGGCCGCAGCCGAGCGGCACGTCGAGCGTCGACTCGTCGAATGGGCGGCCGGCGTAATAGGCGCTGGAGAAGATCGGAAGGCCCGCGACGAACAGCGGCACGTCGCGGCCCCGCTTCGGCGCGAAGGTGACGACCACCGTGCGCTCGCCGTCCTCCTGCGCGCCGGCGAAGTCGCGCAGCAGCTGCATGATGATCGGGTGGCCCTTCTGCTTCAGCGCCGTGAACGAGAACACCACGTCCTTCGCGGTCAGCGGCGATCCGTCGTGGAATTTCGCCTCCGGCCGCAAGCTGTAGCGATGGGTCAGTCCGTCTTGCGAGATCGCGACCGATTGCGCCGCAAGCCCGTACATCGCATCCGGCTCGTCCTGCGCGCGCGCCATCAGGCTGACGAAGGTCAGGTCCATGCCGAGCGCGCCCTCGCCCTTGAAGATGTAGGCGTTGAGCGAGTTGAAGGTGAGGAACGAGCCGTTGTAGCCGCGGCTGGTGACGACCTCGGAATAGAGCCCCCCCTTGGGGGCCGACGGATTGACGTAGCTGAAGTGTTTGAAATCGGCCGGATAGCTGAGGTCGCCGAAGGCCGAGATGCCGTGCCGTTCGGCGCCGGACGGTTGCTCCTGCGCCCGCGCGATGCGTGTCCCGGGCAAGGCGAGCGCAATCGTCGCGGCGGCCAGAACCTCGCGGCGGGTGAAACCCACTAGCGCGAGCCCGTCTTGGCGGCACGCGCCGCGTCCCACCACCACACCGTCGGGAAGGCCGCGGCGGCATACTTCGGCAGCTCCGCCGGCCGTCCGTAGCGGTCCCAGCGCGCCGTGCGCTGCTTGCCGTAGGTCCACTGCGGCACGACATAGTGATTCCAGAGCAGCACGCGGTCGAGCGCCTTGGTGGCGGCGACCAGCTCGGCGCGGTCCTTCGCGAAGATGACGCGCTCGATCAGCGCGTCGACCGCTTCGTTCTTGATGCCGACCAGGTTCTCCGACCCGTTCTGGTCCGCGGCCTGCGAACCCCAGTTGCCGCGCTGCTCGTTGCCGGGAGAGAGCGACTCGCCCCACGAATTCGTCATCATGTCGAAGTCGCGGTTGCGCTCGCGGTTGATGAATTGCGTGTTGTCGACCGAGCGGATCGAGATCGTCATGCCGATCCGTTCCAGCGAGGGCCGGTAGAACGACACGAAACGCTCGCCGCCCGGGTCGGCGGCGGAGACGAGGAACTCGATCGCGAAGGGTTCGCCGGTCTTGACGTTGGTGAGCTTCTGGTTGCGGACCTCGTAACCGGCCTCCTTCAGAAGCCGCAGCGCCTCACGCACGTTGGCGCGCACGTTCTCCGGCGTCCCGCCGACCGGGTTGGTGTACGGCGTGGTGAAGACATCCGCCGGGACCTTGGCGCGCACGGTTTCGAGGATCTCGAGCTCCTTGCCCTGCGGGAGGCCGGACGCCGCAAGCTCGAGGCCTTCGAAATAGCTGGCGATGCGCTTGTACTGCCCGAAGAAGATCTGCTTGTTCATCTCCTCGAAGTCGAACGCGTAGTTCATCGCGAGCCGCACGCGCGGATCCTTGAACTTGTCGCGCCGGATATTGAACGCGAACGCCTGCATCACGCCCTGCGAGCGTACCTCGAATTCCTCCGTGACGACGCGTTTCTCCTTCACGGCCGGGAAATCATAGGCGGTCGCCCAATCCTTGGCCGAGTTCTCGGTACGCCAGTCGAGCGCATCGCCCTTGAAAGCCTCGCGCGCGACGATCGAGTCGCGGAAATAATCGAAGCGCAGTTCGTCGAAATTATCGCGTCCGACGCAGACGTTCAGGTCCTTTGCCCAGTGATCCTTCACCCGCTCGAGCACGATCGTGCGGCCGGCGGTGAACTCCTTGATCCGGTAGGCGCCGCTGCCGAGCGGCACCTCGAGCGTGGTCACCGAAAGATCGCGCTTCTTGCCCGACGGATCGGTGCCCTCCCACCAGTGCTTCGGCAGCACGTTGAACTGTCCGACGATCTGCGGCAGCTCGCGATTGCCCGGCGCATCGAACGTGAAGGTGATCTCGCGCTCGCCGGTTTTCTCGGTCCGGGTGACGTGCCGGTAATAGGCGGAATACTGCGGATGGTACTTCTTGAACGCCTCGAACGAGAAGATGACGTCGTCCGCCGTGATCGGCTTGCCGTCGTGCCACTTCGCCTCGGGGCGCAGCCGGTACGTCACGTGAGAGAAATCCGCCGGGTGGCTGACCGCTTCGGCGAGCAGGCCGTACTCGCCCGAGACCTCGTCCAGCGCCCCGCTCAGCAGCCGCTGGTAGATCTGGTCGATGCCGGCCGCGATGTTGCCCTTCACGCCGCGGATCACGACGTTGAAATTGTCGAACGTGCCGGGGACGCCGAAACGCACCACGCCGCCCTTCGGCGCTTCCGGATTGACGTAGTCGAAATGCTTGAACCCGGCGGGATATTTCAGGTCGCCGAACAGCGAAAGCCCGTGGCGCCAGGCCTTGTCGTCTGCGCGGGCGGCGTCTGGAACTGCGGGAAGCGCGGCGGCGGGGGCCACGAGGGCGGCGGCGCCGCTACGCAGAAGGGTCCGGCGGGAAAGCTTCAACGGGTCAGCTCCTGATAACGATCGGCCCCACCCGGCCTTAACTCAATTGGATCGAATTATGTCGGTTTTCCGAGCTCTCAATAGACCCTTCACGGGGTCGTTATAGGGCGCCGGGTGCGCAAATCGCCGCATCCGCAATCGAGCGGCGCGCCGCCGGCGCGCGCGCGGCTACTGCTTCTGGCCGGCCGGAGCTTCCGCGGCCTTCGGCAACGGCGCCGGACTGTCCGCTTTGGAGTTCAGGTAGGCGATGACGTCGGCGCGCTCGCTGCCGCGCGGCAGGCCTGCGAACCCCATCGTGGTTCCCGGAACGAAGCCCTTCGGGTTGTGCAGGAAGGCATTGAGGTCCTCGATCGTCCATTTGCCGGGCTTGGCCTTCATGGCGGCCGAATAGTTGAACCCGGCATGCGAGCCGCGCTCGCGCCCCACCACGCCGTAGAGGTTCGGGCCGACGCGATTGGGCTCGCCCTTGCCGAAGGTATGGCAGGCGGCGCATTTCTTCGACGACGCCTCGCCCTTGTCGACGGCGGCGCTCGCGAGCAGCTTCTCGATCGGCTCCTCCGGCGCGGCCTGCGGGCCGGCACCACCCTTGGTGGCCAGCTCCTGCTCGGCGACCTCGAACCCGGGCTTGGCCGGCTTGTGCGGGGCGAACACGGCCCCGGCCGCGATGTTGAGCGAGAGGAGGCACAGGCAGCTGAACAGCAAAGCGCCGAGGATCTTGTTCAGTTCGAAGGAGTCCATTGCGGCTCGGGTCCCGAAAGCTCGAGGTTTTGGCGTCAGGAATCGGGGCTGGAGCGGCACCCGTTATGGCGGACACATAGCCGGTTTGCCGCCGGGCTGGCAACCCGTGTAGACAGTCCGCAACCGGCTTTACCCTCCGCAAAACGCAGCCGCCGAGACGGCGATTTTCCCATGGAGTCCAGCATCCTGATCCTGATCCCGGCGCGCATGGCGTCGGTGCGCCTGCCGGGCAAGCCGCTCGCCGACATCGGTGGCGTGCCGATGATCGTGCGCGTGCTGCGCGCCGCGCAAGCCGCCGCCGTCGGGCCGGTCGCGGTCGCGACCGATTCCGCCGCGATCGCCGACGCGGTGACGGCCGCGGGCGGGCAAGCCGTGATGACGCACGGCGACCATGTGTCGGGCTCGGACCGCATTTTCGAGGCGCTTGGCAAGGCCGATCCGGCCGGCAAGGCGGCGATCGTCGTCAACATCCAGGGCGATTTCCCGACGCTGCAGGGAGCCGACATCAAGGCCGCGCTCGCCCCCCTCGCCGACCCGGCGGTCGACATCGCGACGCTTGCGCTGGAAATCACCGACGAGGCCGAGCGCACCGATCCGAACGTCGTGAAGGCGGTCTGCTCGGCGGTGTCGCCGGGCCGCATGCGCGCGCTCTATTTCACCCGCGCCACCGCGCCGGCCGGAGAAGGCCCGCTCTATCATCACATCGGCCTCTATGCCTATCGCCGCGCCGCGCTCGAACGTTTCGTCGCGCTGCCGCCGTCCCCGCTCGAACTGCGCGAACGGCTCGAGCAATTGCGCGCACTCGAAGCCGGCATGCGCATCGATGTCGCGCTGACCGCCAACCCGATCTTCGGCGTCGACACGCCACAGCATCTGGAAAAGGCGCGCGCGCTGATCGGTTGACCCGAGCCGGCGTCAAGCATAACGGAACGCTCATGAGCAAACTGAAAATCGCATTCCAGGGCGAGCCCGGCGCCAACTCCGACATCGCGGCGCGCGAGGTCTATCCCGACTGCGAGCCGTTGCCCTGCGCGACCTTCGAAGACGCGCTGGCGGCGATCCAGACCGGCAAGGCCGAACTCGGCATGATCCCGATCGAGAACTCGATCGCCGGACGGGTCGCCGACATCCATCATCTGCTGCCGCATGCCAAGCTGCACATCGTCGGCGAGCACTTCCTGCCGATCCATTTCAACTTGATGGCGCCGAAGGGCGCGACGCTGAAGACCGTCAAGTCGGTGGAAAGTCACATCCATGCGCTCGGCCAGTGCCGACGCTTCATCCGCAAGCATCACTACAACGCGGTGATCGCCGCCGACACCGCGGGGGCGGCGCGCCATATCGCGCAGGCCGGCGACATCACGCGCGCGGCGCTCGCGCCGAAGCTCGCCGCCAAAATCTACGGCCTCAAGGTGCTGGCCGAGAACGCCGAGGATGAGGATCACAACACGACGCGCTTCGTGATCCTGTCGCGCAAGGAGAAGCGCGCGCGGCCCGGCAACGGCCTGGTGGTGACGACCTTCGTGTTTCAGGTGCGCAACCTGCCGGCCGCGCTGTACAAGGCGCTCGGCGGCTTCGCCACCAACAGCGTGAACATGACCAAGCTCGAAAGCTACATGATCGAGGGCAATTTCTTCGCCACGATGTTCTACGCCGACGTCGAGAGCCATCCGGACGAGGCGCCGCTCAGGCGCGCACTCGAGGAGCTGGAATTCTTCTCGCAGCCCGGCTCGCTCAAGATCCTCGGCGTCTATCCGGGCAACGCCAAGTATCGATCCTCGAAGTAGCCACGGCTCAGCTGATTCTAGCCGATCCCGGCGCGGCCACGTTAAGGTGAACTGGCGCGAATCACGGAGGTGCCGATGGCCACTGCAGAACGGAAAGTCCGCCGCACGCTGCACTTCCGCTTCACCATGCCGTCGGCGGACCCGACGCAGCTCCTCTCCTTCGTCAACGCCTCGAAGCCGTTCTACGAGATGCTCGGCGGCACCGAGGTGCGGCTGATCCAGAATGTCGACGACCCGGCAAAATTCATCCAGGTGATCGAATACGAGACGCAGGAGTCGATGGAGATCAACCGCGCGCGCATCGCCGGCGACATGCGGCTGCAGACGTATCTGCAGGCCTGGCGCGCGATCCTGCCCGGCGGCGTCGAGATCGACGTGTTCAAGGATGTGGAGCCGTAGCCGGCTCTTTGCGACTGAGTGCAGGCTATTCGCGCAGCCGCTGTTCGATTTTGCCGCGATCCGCGGGGTTCAGCCGGCGCAGGCGAGACCTGGCGGCATCTGCCAGCGTGTCGTCTCTCAGTCCGGGAATGTCCCACAATTCATTCCAGACATGCTGCCAGTCGACCCGCGCGTCCCGGCCGGCAAGCCACGCGCGCGCGGCCGATACGAGAGACTCGCGCGGATTCGACGACGCGGCTTGCGCTTCACGCCAGAGCGTCAGCCATACGTGCGCCCATCGCGGATGCACCTTAACGATCCGGCCCAACCACCCCTCGCCCAATGTTGCAAGACCGCCGCGATACGGCGTGTGGCCCGCAACGGTTTCCTCCCAGAGGATTCTCCAGACGGACGTCCAGCCAAATTGTTTGAGGTCGTATGCGGCGAGCCAGTCCTTGGCCTGTTGCGCCAGGACATCGCGCCTGGGCGGATCTCCTTCCGCGTCGTTCCATTGCATTTCCCAGGCGTCCTTCCATTGGTAGGGGTGCGCGCCGCCATCCCGCGGCGGCTCCGACAAGTCCTCGAGCCACGGCCCTCCGAGCGCACGCAGTCCGGCGTCGGTCTTGTCGGATTCACGCCAAAGCTCCTGCCAGACATATTTCGCTCCCTCCAGGGTCGCCGGCGCCTGAGGCAGCCATTTGCGCGCGCAGGCGCGAAGGTCGTCATCCGCCTGCGCTTGCCAAAGCGCCAGCCACACGTATCCCCAGGAGGTGGGGTCGGCGGAAGGCTGGTCGAGCCACGCACGCGCGCGCGCGCGAAAATCCGCATCCGGCTGTGCCTGCCAAAGCGCCCTCCAGACGAACGACCATGACCTGTGTTTGGCGGCTGCCTCGTCGAGCCACGCGCGCCCGCGGGCGCGAAGATCGTCGTCCGCCCGCGCCTGCCAAAGCTCCTGCCAGACAAATCCCCAGCTGTCGTGGTTGACGGATGCTTCGTCGAGCCATCTGCGCGCGCGCGAGCGAAGATCCTCATCCGCCCGCGCTTGCCAAAAGGCCTTCCAGACGAATGCCCAGGAAGCGTGGTCGACGGACACTTCGTCGAGCCATCTGCGTCCGCGGACACGAAGATCCTCATCCGCCTGCGCCTGCCAGAGCGCCAGCCAGACGTATCCCCAGGAGGGGTGGTCGGTGGACGCCTGGTCGAGCCACGCACGCCCACGGGTGCGAAGGTCGTCATCCGCGCGCGCTTGCCAGAGCGCCTGCCAGACGTATTGCCAGGACCCGTGGTCGGCGGATGCCGCGTCGAGCCACGCGCGCCCGCTGGCGCGAAGATCGTCATCCGCCTGCGCCTCCCAAAGCGCCAGCCAGACGTATCCCCAGGAGACGTGGTCGGCGGGGACTTCGCCGAGCCATGCGCGCCCGCGGGCGCCCAGACCATCATCCGCATGCGGATGCCAGAGCGCCTGCCAAACTAAGGCCCATGAGGCGCGATCGGCAGCCGCTTCGTCGAGCCAGGCGCGTCCGCAGGCGGTGAGATCGTCATCCGCCCGCGCTTGCCAGAGCGCCAGCCATATGAAAGCCCACGCGCTGTGGGCGGCGGAGACCGCGCCGAGCCACGCGCGGGCGCGGGCGCGAAGATCCTCATCCGCCTTTGCTTGCCATAGCGCTTGCCAGACATATCGCCACGAACCGTGATCGGCAGACGCTTCGCCGAGCCACCTGCGCCCACGTTCGCCGAGATCGTCATCCGCCTGCGCTTGCCAGAGCGCCTCCCAGATGAATCCCCAGGAGTCGTGACCTGCGGACGCTTCGTCGAGCCACGTGCGCCCGCGGGCGCGCAGATCCTCATCCGCCTTCCCTTGCCAGAGCGCCTCCCAGATGAACCCCCAGGAATCGTGGCCGGCGGATACTTGATCGAGCCACGTGCGCGCACGGGCGCGAAGATCCTCATCCGCCCGCCCTTGCCAAAGCGCTTGCCAGACAAATGCCCAGCCGTCGTGGTCGGAGAACGCTTCGTCGAGCCACCTGCGCGCTCGAGCCCGCAGACCGTCGTCGGCCTTGTTCGAATCCGCCCAGAGCCTTTCCCAGACGCGGTCCCAACCGACTGTGTCCGGCCTCGATGCGTCCAGCCAATCTCTGGCGATCCGCGTGGACTGGGCTCGATCACTTCCGGGCGCGCCATGCAGTCTTTCCCACACGTGGCTCCAGGAGGAATGATCCGGCTGAACGCGCAGGAACGTCCACGCGCGCAGATTTGTCTCCTCGCAAGGTTCGAACGCATCGGCGAAATTGGTAAAAATCCCAGGCCAATTCGGATCGCTTGCAAGCGCGGCATTGAGCCACGATAAAATGACCCGGCGCGCCGCCAGCCGGTCCGATTGGGCAAAGCAAGCCGCGACCAATCGTCGGGTGGTGAGTTTGTTGCATTCCCGGACCACAAAATCCGTGACCGGGCCTTCAATGTCGGTGATGCCGATCAGTATCAGGTAGTCCGTGGCCAGCGGACCCCATTCGCGCCAGCCGGGATACTTCATCAACACCTGGGCGACGATGGATGCGGCGTCCGGAAGCAAGTCGCGATGTTGCAAAAGCTTGTGACACGACAGCCGGAAACCGGACGCCTGTTCTTCAGCCGTACGCACTGCGGCTCCGATGCATTCGATCGGCCGTGGCTGAAGATTGAGGTCCAGTTGCCGGTCGAGATCCGCCCATACCGGCAGGTCCGCCAGCAAATTCGGCGATTGGATGAATTGCGCCTGATAAATATCGACCAGCAGTTCGCGCAACTCCGGCTCGACCACGGCGATCCGCTGTCGCGTTTCGGTGCTCGCCCGCGCTCGATCGGAGGTCAGCCGCGCCGCCGCCCATAAAGGAGCCAGCCGCCGCGATGGCGCGCCTCCGGAGTTCAATGCGGCGTAAATGCCGGCGCGCAAGTGCGCCTTGCGATAGCGCCGCCGGTCCGCCCCGCCGAACCAGGCGATATAGATCGCATTGGCAAGGTGCGGGTGGGTCAAGCGGTAGCCGGCTTTGTCGGCGTCGAACGAGAGATGCCGCTCCAGACCTTTCAACCGGTCGAACGCCGCGCCGAGTTGGGGGTCGCGTTCCAGTTCGTCATCGATCGATTGTGCCGGGAAGAGCGCATAGAGGCGGTTCATCGACAGGATCTCGGCGATCAGGTCGAAGATCGTCCGCGACGAAGCCCCTTTTCTTTCCATCCCTTCCAGGCGCCTGCGGAAGCTCGCTGCGAATTCCGGCAGCGGTTCGCCGGTTGCCCACTCGAAGAACAACTGGACAATGAGAACATTGCCCGCGTCGCCCACGGGCAGATCCGTTTTGCCGGTGCGCCGCCGGTACCATTCCTTTAGCTCATCGATGTCGTCGAGCGTCTCCAGAAAGTCGGGCGGCGACTTCTCCAGGAGTACGCGATCGACCAGTCATTCTGGAAATATTCCATCTGCTCGGTTGGCCCACAGCAAACCATCGCCGGTCGCGGAGCATCCGGATACGCAACCGTGATCGAATCGAGCTCACGCAGCGAGTTCTCGATTGCGGCGGCGACGCGCTGTGAGCGTTCGGCCGTGTAAGGGTCGTCCGAGGCAAATATGACGTCCTGGCGCCTGGCGAAAAACGGACGCGCCCACCGGACGGCCTCCGCGAGGCGGTCTGCCTGGTCGCCCAGCCAGATGACGATGCGCCGATCGTCCTCGCTGTGGATATTGGCGAGGAGATGAAGCAAGGCGACGCTCTTTCCGGCGCCCGACGGGCCTGAGATCCACCAGACGGGGAGTTCGGGCATCGGTGGTTGCCTGCCGGTTGGCGAACCATGTTTCGACGTCGCCGTGGAGCGTTTTGTAGAAAGCGCGCGGAGCGAACCGCCCTTCCATCAGGTGGATCCGCGTCGGGAGCTGCCCGGTCAGGGTCGCCTTCCGGCGGTCGAGTTCGAGCCGTGCTTCCGCGGGCGGCCGGTCGGTGGCCTGCCAAATGTAGAACCGGTGCGCGAGCTCACGCGCCGCAGTTGCAAGCGCATCGAGCTCGACGATGATCGACCGGCAGCTTGCATCGAGTCCTTCGGGCGTTGGATTGGCGAGAAGCCGGCCGATCCATTTCTCGACGGTCGCGAACGGATCGCCGGCGCCGAATGCATTCACCAGATGGATCGCAAGTGCATGTAGCGGATCGGCCTCCACGCGAACGGACACGCGGCGGCGAAACGCATCGAGGGCGGATTCGGCGACCTCGCCGCCGGGTCGCCAGCGCGCCAGCGCGGACTCGACGTCGCGCAGGATTTTCCTCGACGTGAGCACGCAATAGCGCAGTTGAGGCGCGATACTGAGCGCTTCTTCGGAGGCCAGGACATCGATCTCCCACAGCTCCTTCAGCGCCTTTTGCATCGCGCCGGAGTGGAGCGAGAGCTTCGCCTGGGTGACGACGAGATAGCCGCCCTCCGTGCTCACGATGTCGGAAAGCGCCTCGACGAAAACGTTCGACTGATCCGGCGCACCCGTCTTGCGGGCGAGTTGCAGCAGCGCGGCGGCCAATTGAAACTGGAATCCCTCGATGGAGGCCAGCCCGCCCGCCCCCTCGCGCCGCAAGCCCCACTTCCGTCGCAGGTGGTCGAATTCAGCCCACATTCCGTGCCGTCCGCTGACGCGCGCACCGAAAGTGTATCGACTCGTAGTTGAATGGGCCAGCAGCAAGGGCGCGGCCGGATATCGCGACGCCGCAGGCGGATCCGGCGCGATACAGCCGCGGCGCTGCCTTCGCCAGCGGCGCGGCTACACGCCGAAAATCTTCGGCAGGAACGTGGACAGCGGCGGGATGTAGCTGATCAGGATCAGCACGGCGACGTTGGTCAGGATGAACGGCAGGATCCCGGCGACCACCGCTTCCATCGGCCGGTTGAGCGTCGACGCCGCGACCGCAAGGTCGAGCCCAAGCGGCGGCATGATCATGCCGGTACAAACATTGAGCGTGACGACCATGCCGAAATGCACCGGGTCGATACCGAGCGCGGCGGCGACCGGGAACAGGGTCGGCAGGAAGATGACCATGATCGAATTGGGATCGAGGAACATCGCGCAGGCGAGAAAGATGACGTTCACGACCATCATGAACACGACCCAGTTCACGCCGCCATCGCGCACCAGCGCGAGCACCGCCCGGTCGACGCCCGACAGCGTGATGAAGAAGGCGAGCAGCGCACCCATCGCCAGCAGGATGAAGATCACGCCGGTCGAGATCGCGCTGTCCTTGGCGATATCGAACACATCGCGCCAGCCGAAGGCGCGAAAGATCAGCACCTCGACGCCGATCGCGTAGACGACGGAGACAGCCGCGGCTTCGGTCGCGGTGAACACCCCGGAGAAAATCCCGACCAGCAGGATCACCTGCATCAGCAGCGCCCAGAACGCGTCGCGGAACGCCTTCCACCGCGCCGCGCCCGAATAGCGTTCGCCGACCGCGGCGCCGACGCGCCAGGCTTCCAGCGCGACCAGCACCATGAAGGCGAGGCCGAGAACGATCCCGATGACGAGGCCGGCGGCGAACAGCGCGGCGATCGACGTCCCGGTCAGCCAGCTGTAGACCACGAAGGTGATCGAGGGCGGGATCAGCAGCGCGCATTCGGCGCTCGATGCGATCAGCCCGAGGCTGAATTTCTCGGAAAATCCGGCGCGCTTGAGCTCGGGAAACGACAGCCGCCCCATCGCGGCGACGGTCGCGGGCGCGGAACCGGCGGCGGCGCCGAACACCATGCAGGTGACGACCGTGGAATGACCGATGCCGCCGCGGTAGTGCCCGACCAGCGCCCGGAACAGCTCGGCAAGCTGCGCCGCCATGCGGCCGCGCGCCATCAGGTCCGAGGCGAAGACGAAGAACGGGATCGCGAGCAGCGTCACGACCTCGACGCCACCGACCACGCGCTGCCCGATGATCAGGTCGGGCATGTGCGGGTGGAAGATGTGCTTGGCGAGAACCGCCGGAAGGCCGATGACGAGAAATATCTCGGTGCCCGCGATCAGCAGCGCGACGGCGAACACGATCAGCAGCAGAACGATCATGCCGCAGCCCTACACATGATGCACCGGATCGACCTCGACGGCGAAACGGTCGGCCGGCGTGACGATCTCGAGCAGGTAGCGCAGCGCCAGAAGGCCGAAGCCGAGCGGCATCACGATATAGAGCCAGAGCATCGAGATATTCAGCGTCGGGCTGGTCTGGCCCGATTTCGCGACGAAGATCGTGATGTCGACGCCGATCTTGGCGAGATAGGCCGTGAACGCGAGCCCCGCGAGATTGATGACGAGCTTGGCGGCGCGCTGGCCCGTGGGCGGCATGCGCGTCAGCACCATGCGCATCGCGATGTGCCGGCCGCCTTCCAGGCCAAGCCCGAGCCCGAGGAAGATCATCCAGACCAGGCCGAAGAGGCACACCTCCTCGATCCAGGCGAGCTGCGGCGCCAGGACCGGGATGAGCTCGCGCACGGCGACATTGAAGGTGTAGGCAAACGACATCGCCAGCATGATGGCACCGAGAACGATGCCCTCGATGCCGCGCAGCGTCTTCATCGAGGCACTCAGAAACCGAGCTTCTTGCGTTCCTCGTCGTACACCGCGAGCACCTTCGCGCCCTCCGCGCCGGCGCGCTCCGCGTACGTGGCGCGCGCCTTCGGCGCCATCGCGTCGCGCAGCGCCTTGCGCTCGATCTCGTCGGCGACGCGCACGCTGAGCTTCGCGGCCTTGATCGTCTCGATCGAGGTGTTCTGTACCGCTTCCTTCATCTCCTCGACCTGCGGGCGCATCTCGTCGAACGCCTTGGCGATGATGTCGCGCTGCTCGGGGCTGAGCTTGTTCCAGAACGCGTTGCTGAACAGCACGATGTCTTCCATCGCGCCGTGCTCGGTCACCACCATGTGCTTCTGCACCTCGTGGAATTTCATGGTGGTGATGGTGTCGATCGGATTCTCCTGTCCGTCGATCAGGCCGGTCTGCAGCGAGGTGTAGAGCTCGCTGAAATTGATCGCGATCGCGGTCGCGCCGACGGCGGCGAACTGGTCGATCAGGATCTTCGAATCCATCACGCGGAACTTCTGCCCCTTGAAGGCTTCGAGGTTGGCCAGTGGCTTATTCGAGGTCAGGCTCTTGCGCCCGTTCGGCCAGATGCTGAGCGCATGGACGCCGCGGCTCGCAAAGCTTGCCAGCAGTGCCTTGCCGAAGGGACCCTCGCGCAGCTTCTGCGACAGCGCCCGGTCGGTCGGGAAGATGTAGGGGATATCCAGCACCGAAATGACCGGATTGAAGCCGCCGAGGAACGCCGCCGGCATCACGGTGCCCTCGATGCCGCCGAACTGCGTGCTCTCGATCATCTGGCGCGCATTGCCGAGCTGCGAGGACGGATAGAGCTGGAACTCGACCGCGCCCTTGGTGCGCTCCTTCACCAGCGCGGCAACCTTTTCGAGGCCCTTGTGGCGGGGCTGGGTCGGCGCCTCGAGGTGCCCGATGCGGGCCGTGATGGTACCCTGTGCGCTGGCAGAACCCGCAAGGCCGCCGATCCAGCCGGCGACCGCTCCCGACACGCCGAGCTTCAGCACGTGGCGTCTATTGTGACTCATAAGCCCTCCCAGGCGCCCGCAATCGGGATCGCACCAAACAGTCATTGTTCCTCACTCCGCCACCCGCTTCAACGACGAAGCGCCGCCTGCCCCGATACCTTGTGGAAACAATGCGGATCGGCCGCGCCGCCGGCCGGTATTTCGTCACAGTTCTTGTGATACCACAGAGGCATGAACATGAGCCGAGCCTGCAAGATCATCACTGCCGCGGTCCTGGCCGCACTCGTCACCGTCCCCGGGGCGGCGCGCGCCGCGCAATGCGGCAACAGCGGCGCCGGATTCGAGGGGTGGAAGCAGGAGTTCGCGCCCGAGGCGCGGGCCAAGGGCATCGGGGCGGCCGGCGTCGCGGCCCTGATGGGAACGAGCTACGCGACCACGACGATCGCGGCCGACCGCGGCATGAAGAGCTTCAAGCTGTCGCTCGACCAGTTCCTCGTCAAGCGTGGCGCCGCCGCGATCGTGTCGCGCGGGCGCACGCTGAAGCAAACGCATGCGGCGCTGTTCGCATCGATCGAGCAGCGCTACGGCGTGCCGCCGGGTCCCCTCCTCGCGATCTGGGGCATGGAGACGGCGTTCGGGAGCCAGCGCGGCAATCAGAACATGCTCTCCGCGGTGGCGACGCTGGCCTACGACTGCCGCCGGTCCGAGTATTTCACCGACCAGCTCTATGCGGCGCTGACCCTGATCGAACGCGGCACGCTCTCGGCCGCCACGCGCGGCTCGATGCACGGGGAATACGGCCAGACCCAGTTCATGCCGAAGAGCATCCTGCAGTACGGCACCGGCAATCTCGACAGCGCGGCGGGCGCACTGACCTCGACGGCGAATTTCCTCAAAGGCCACGGCTGGCGCGCCGGTGCCGGCTATGATGTCGGGCAGCCGAACTTCGCCGCGATCCAGGGCTGGAACGCCGCAACGGTCTACCAGCAGGCGATCGCCCTGATGGGCCGCCAGATCGACGGCGGCGGCACCGCGCAGCGCTGATGCGCCGTCGACCGCGCGGCGCGCAACGCGCCGGCTACAGCGGCCCCTGATGACATGCGCGTCGTCCGCACGGGTTTGCCCCGCGCGGCGCGGCTGTTAATGTCGCGATCCAGAGCCGGAATGGCCACGACCTGAAAGGTCGAAGACGCGAGAGGGAGGGAACGGATGGCAAGATTCTTCGTGCAGATTGCCGGCGCTGCCGCGTTGACCGGTGTGCTGGCGGCTTTACCTGCGCCCGCAGCGGCGCAATATCCCGAGCGCCCGGTCAAGATGATCGTGCCGTGGGCCGCGGGTGGCGATACCGACAACATCTTCCGGCCGTTCGCCGCCGAATTGCAGAAGCAGATCGGCCAGCCGGTCGTGATCGCCAATGTCGGCGGCGCATCCGGCACCGTCGGTGCGCGCGAGGCCAAGAACGCCGCGCCCGACGGCTATACGGTCTACGCGGTTCACGACTACATCCATCTGACGTTCTACGCTGGTCTCAGCGACGTCAAATACAGCGACTTCGAGCCGGTCTGCCTCGTCGCGGCGACACCCTCGGTGCTCACCGCAAGCGCCAAGACGCCGTGGAAGAACTGGCAGGACCTCGTCGCCGACGCCAAGAAGCGGCCGGGCGAGATCACGGTCGGCGCCACGCTCGGCTCGACCAGCCATATCTTCCCGGCCATGGTCGAGAAGGCGGCCGGCCTGAAGCTCAAATACGTGTCGTACGACGGCCTCGCGCCGCGCATGAACGCACTGCTCGGCGGCCATATCAACCTCACCGATTCCAACCTGACGCAGAAGGGCAAGGTCGACGCCGGCCTGTTGCGCTTCATCGCGATCGCCAGCGAGAAGCGCGATCCCGAAACGCCCGACGTGCCGACGCTCAAGGAGCTCGGCATGAACATCGTCTACGAGGTGGTGCGCGGCATCCTGGTCCCGAAAGGGACGCCCGCGCCGGTACGCGCCAAGCTCGAAGAGGCCTGCAAGAAGGCCACCGGCGAGGCGAGCTTCGCCCAATCGATGAAGGTGCAAGGAACCCGCGTGGCGTTCCTCGGTGCCAGCGACTACGCGGCGTTCCTCGCCAAGATCGACAACGAGAACAAGGCCGTGATGACCGATCTCGGCCTGATCAAGAAATGAGCATCGGCCGCGACGGAGTCGCCGGGCTGATCCTGCTCGCGATCAGCCTGGTTCTCCTGGTCCAGTCGTTCCAGCTTCCGTCCCTGCCGATCGTTCCGATCGGGCCGGGCTTCTATCCGGCCATCGTGCTGTCCTTCATGGCGGCCGCGAGCGCGCTGCTCGTCGCGCAGGACCTCATGAAGCGTGCGCCGGTCGTGGTCGACGCCGGCGACACGCCTCGGCGCGACTATCGCCTGGTGGTGATCGCCTTCACGATCGTCGGTGCCTACGTGGTGCTGCTGCCGCTGCTCGGCTACCGCCTCGCCACGGTGTTGTTCGTCGGCGTCCTGCAGGCGGTATTGGGCCGGCCGCAGACGGCGCGCGACTGGGCGCTGCTCGCCGCGATCGCGCTCGGCACCGCCGCGGTGAGCTATTTCGTATTCGAGCGCTATCTGCTGGTGCTGCTGCCGCGCGGCGCCTGGACGGGCTTCTAGGATGCTCGACCTGCTCTGGAACGGCCTCGTCAATGTCGCGCAGTGGAAATATCTGCTGCCGCTGTTTGCCGGCACCTTCATCGGCGTGATCGGCGGCTCGCTGCCCGGCGTGACCATCACCATGACGGTGATCGTGGTGCTGCCGTTCACCTACGGGCTCGATCCGCTCGCGGGCCTTGCGGCGATGACCGGCGTCTATGTCGGCGGATCGACCGGCGGCCTGATCGCCTGCTGCCTGCTCGGCATTCCGGGCTCGCCCGCCTCGATCGCCACCACGTTCGACGGCTTTCCGATGTCGCGCAACGGCGAGCCGGGCCGCGCCATCTGGCTGGGCGTGTGGGCGTCGGTCTGGGGCGGCCTGCTCGGCGCGCTGTTCCTCGTCTTCCTCACCGGGCCGCTGGCCGCGATCGCGCTGGAGTTCGGACCGTGGGAATATTTCTCCCTGTTCGTGCTCGCGATGGCGATGGTCGCGGGGTTGACGGAATCCTCGCTGCTCAAGGGATTGATCTCGACCGCGATCGGCCTGCTGATCACGGTGGTCGGCCACGACCCGATCGGCAGCGTGCCGCGCTTCACCTTCGGCTCGGAGTTCATCGGCGGCGGGTTTCCGTTCCTCCCGGTGCTGATCGGCATCTTCGCGTTTGCGCAGATCATGACCGATCTCGAGAAGCTCAACATGCCGCAGGGCGCGACGCAGTCGCTCGCCGGGGTGAAGCTCGAGCGCTTCTCGCACCTCAAGGTGAACTGGGAGATCTTCAGGCAGCCATTCCTGCTGGGCTGGGCGACGATCGTCGGGCTCATCATCGGCATCCTGCCGGCAATCGGCGGCAGCGCGTCGAGCGTGATGGCCTACGACCAGGCCAAGAAGTTCTCGAAGACGCCGGAGCGGTTCGGCAAGGGCCATCCCGAGGGCATCATCGCGTCGGAAGCCTCGAACAACGCCAATGTCAGCGGCTCGCTGATGACCATCATGGCGTTCGGCATTCCGGGCGACGCCGTCACCGCGGTGATGCTCGGCGCCATGACCATTCACGGCATCCAGTCGGGTCCGCTGTTCATCTCGCAGAATCCCGATCTCGCCTACGGCATCTACGCGGCCTACATCCTGGCCCACCCGTGCATGCTGATGATCTGCGTCGTGCTGATGCCGCTGATGCTGCGCGTCACCAGCGTGCGGATGGCGGTGCTGGCGCCGGTCGTGCTCGTGCTCTGCGTGGTCGGGGCCTACGCGCTCAACAATACGATGCAGAGCGTCTACGTGCTGCTGCTGTTCGGCGTCGTCGGCTACGTGCTGGTCAAGCTCGGCTTCCCGCTCGCGCCGCTGATCCTCGGCCTGATCCTCGGTGACCAGATCGAGATCAACCTGGTGCGCGCGATCATGACCGACGCAAACCCCTGGCTGTTCCTGACGCGGCCGATTTCCGGCGGGCTGCTGCTGGTCGCCGCGGCCTCGATCGCGCTCGCGATCTGGCAGCATTTGCGCCACCAGAAGCGGGTGGTCGAGGAAGAGCCGGATTTCTAGCGCATGGTCCCGAAAAGTGGGCACCGGTTTTCGGAAAAGATCAGCAAAAGAAAGCGGCTGGAGTCTCTCTAGCCGCAGCCCGCCGGGATGGGGACGAGACCGAACGGCTGATATTGCGCCAGCGTCTGCAGGCTCGCCATGTCGGTCAGTTCGACCAGGCGCGAACGGCTGGTGATCAACTGATCCGCGCGCAGCTGCTGCATCACGCGATTGAGATGCGGCACGCTCAAGCCCAGCACGTCGGCCATCACCTCCTGCGAGAACGGCAGCTCGAAGCTCGTCGTGTCCGCGTGTCCGACTTCCAGCAGGCGGGCGTGGACCTCGAGCAGGAAATGCGCCAGCCGCTCGACCGGCGTGCGCCGCCCGAGATCGACGATGTGCTCCGCATAGATCGCCGCCTCGTAGGCCGCGAGCCAGCTCAGCGCGAGACCGAACCGGGGCTGCTCGCAGCAGAGCCGCACATAGGCTTCCAGCGGACAGACGTTGTAGGTCAGGTCGCTCACGGCGACGATCGAGTAGAGCGAGCGATCGAAGAAGCTGACCGGAAAGCCGACGACGTCGCCCGGCAGGATCACGTTGAGGATCTGCCGCTTGCCGCTGCGCAGCAGCTTGTAGCGGATCGCGTATCCGTCCCTGACGAAGCACAGGTTGCGATACGGGTCGCCCGCGACGACGAGGTCGTTGCGCTTCTTGACCAGCCGTTCGCTCTCCACGATGCGCTCGAGGCTTGCGAGATCGGCGGCGCCGAACGTCATGAGGCGCGACAGCCGGGCCACGAACGGATGCGCGGCGAGCGAGACAGCCAACGTGTCAGGAGCAAGGGTCATGGATAACGTCATGGTTTGGCGCGCCCGCCGGCAGGATCATACGGCTGCTTATTAATCCGGATCAATAAGCCAAATCATCGAACGAAAGTGGCATTGACCGCGTGACCTCCGCGGTTGGCTATAGTGGTTCAACGCAATGTTTTTCCGCGCAGCTTCGCAAGCGATCTCGCGGAAACACGGCGAACAACAGCACAACGCGATTCGCCACGCCGGCTTGCATCACCGAGGGAGAGGAACAGATGTCACGACCAGTTCACACGTTCGGAAACGTATCCCGCCGCGCGCTGCTGCAGGCGGGCGCCGGCCTTGCCGGCGGCGCCGTGCTGCCCGGGTTCAACCTGCCGGCCTTTGCGGTCGGCGAGCATGCGCCGATCGGCACCTGGCCCGAAGGCTCCAAGGGCGACACCGTCAATGTCGCGGCGGCGGTGCCGCGCACCGGCTCCTACGCGGTGCAGGGCGAGGATGAGCTCAAAGGCTGGCAGCTCGCGGTCGAGCACATCAACAGCGGCGATGCGCTGCTGAAGAAGATCGCGCCCAAGGTGGACAAGGGCCTGCTCGGCAAGAAGGTCAATCTGCTCGCCGCCGACAGCGCGGCCAAGCCGAACCAGGCGGTGCAGGAGATCCAGACCTACATCAATCAGAACAAGATCGTGCTGATGACCGGCTCGACCTCGAGCGCCGTCGCGGTCGCGCTCAACAAGTTCGCGCAGCGCGAGAAGGTGCTCTACGTCACCGGCATCTCCGGCTCGAACGACACCACCGGCAAGGACTGCGTGCGCTACGGCTTCCGCCAGAACTTCTACGGCGAGACCGCCGCGAACGCGATCGGCCCGGTGCTGGTCAAGGCCTACGGCAAGAACAAGAAGGCGGCGTTCATGACGCCGGACTACACCTACGGTCATACGGTGACCAAGTCGGTGAACGACTATCTGACCAAGAACGGCGGCTGGACCCAGGTGACCAACCAGGTGTCGCCGCTCGGCACGCAGGACTTCAGCCAGTACCTCACCAACATCGCCAACTCCGGCGCGGACGCCATCGTCAACGTCAACTGGGGCCGCGACGCGGTGCTGTCGGTGCAGCAGGCCAAGCAGTTCGGCCTGACGCCGAAGATGCAGATGGTGATCCCCTATCAGATCCCGTTCCTCGCCAAGGAAGCGGGACCGGAACTGATGGAAAACGTGTACGCCGCCACCGACTTCTGGTGGACGCTCGAGGACAAGTATCCGCTCGCCAAGATGTTCGTCGCGGCATTCGAGAAGAAGTACGGCTACAAGCCCGAGTGGGGCGCCAACAACGCCTACATGTCGTTCGCGATCTGGGCCAAGATGGTGTCGGAAGCCGGCTCATTCTATCCGCCCGACGTCATCAAGCAGTACGAGAAGGGCGAGAAGTTCGACTCGACCGTGGGTGAGGTCTATTTCCGCAAGGAAGACCACCAGCTCGTCCGCCCGGTGATCATCGTCAAGGGCAAGTCGCCGAAGGCGATGAAGAACAAGGAGGACTTCTGGGAGGTCCTCGAAGTTCTGCCGGGCGCGCCGCTGATGCAGAAGCCGGACGCCTTTGGCTGCAATCTCGGCGACTACACCTGATCCCGCCATAACGCGTTGCGTCGCGGGCGATCGTTCGCCCGCGGCCGCGGCGTCGCGCGGCTGCCTGTCACCGGACCTGTCCGACCGATGATCAATTGGGCGAATTTCATCTCGCAATGCTTCAACGGCCTGGTGCTCGGCGCGCTGCTCGCGCTGATCTCGTCGGGCCTGACCATCATCTACGGCACGCTCGGCGTCCTCAATCTCGCGCACGGCGCGATGTTCATGCTCGGCGGCTATGCGGGCTGGCTCGCCTGGAGCTACACCGGATCCTTCATCCTCGCCGTGATCGCCGGCGCGACCTTCGTCATGCTGGTCGGCGTGGTGACCGAGCGGCTGATCATCCGCCACTTCTACGGCCGCCCGCACGAGGACCAGCTGCTGGTGACGTTCGGCCTCGGCATCGTCTTCGTCGAGGCGGTGCGCTTCTTCTTCGGCAGCCTGTCCATGGCGGTGCCGCCGCCCGCGCCGCTGGTCGGCATCACGCCGCTCGGCTTCATGCTCTATCCGACCTACCGCCTCGCGCTGCTCGGCATCGTCACGGTCGCGCTGCTCGCGCTCTACGCGGTGCTGTATCGCACGCGCATCGGGATGATCGTGCGCGCCGGCATCGAGGACTCGGTGATGGTCGATTCGCTCGGGATCGACGTCTACAAGGTGTTCATGCTGGTGTTCGGCATCGGCGCGATGGCGGCGGGCTTTGCCGGCATCGTCAACGCCCCGGTGGTCTCGATCGCGCCCGACGTCGGCGAAGCGATCCTGGTGCAGACCTTCGTCGTCGTCGTGATCGGCGGGGTCGGATCGTTCCCCGGCGCCATTCTCGGCGGCCTGATCGCCGGCGAGATCATCAGTATCACCTCGATGTTCAACCCCGGCTATTCCTACGTCATGCTGTTCGTCGCCATGACGCTGGTGCTCGTGCTGCGTCCCTACGGACTGCTCGGCACGGCAGGGCCGCGAATGAGACCGCCGCTCTGATGCTCAGGCAACGCCCCTTCCTCGTCGAGGTGCTGACCGCGATCGGCCTGATCGCCGCGCCCTTCATCCTGCCGCACCTCGGCTTCACGCCGACGACCATCAACCGCATCCTGGTCTGGGGCCTGTTCGGCATCGGCTTCGACATCCTGTTCGGCTTCACCGGCCTGCTGTCGTTCGGCCAGTCGGCCTTCTTCGGCACCGGCGGCATGGTCGCCGCGTACCTGCTGACGGTCGCGAACTTTCCCTACGTGATGCTCTCGCTGCTCATCGGCACGGTCGCGGCCGGCGTCATCGGCTACCTGGTCGGGCTGATCGCGCTGCGGCGCACCGGCATCTATTTCGCGATGATCACGGTCGCGATCGCCGAAGTCTTTTTCTTCGTCGAGTTCAATCCGCTGTCGGAATACACCGGCGGCGAGAACGGGCTGCCGGGCGTACCGACGCCGAGCCTGCATCTCGGCTTCACCACCATCAAGTTCAACACCGACTGGATGCTCTACACGTTCCTGGCGTTCTGGTTCTTCATCGGCATCGTGATCGCGCTGCGCATCGTGCGTTCCCCGATCGGCGCCGTGCTGCGCGCGATCCGCGACAACCCGCTGCGCGTCGCCGCGGTCGGCCACAACATCCACGGCTACAAGCTTGCCGCCTTCGTCGTCGCGGCCGCCTATGCGGGTTTCGCCGGCGGACTGCTCGGCATCATGCAGGGCTTCATGCCACCCGACGCCTTCATGTTCGACACCTCGGGCCAACTGGTGATGCAGACCGCGATCGGCGGCGCCGGCACGCTGTTCGGACCGCTGGTCGGCGCCGCGGTGTGGCTCTATCTGAGCGACCTGCTGCAGACCCGGCTGCATCTCGGCGCCAGCTGGAAGCTGGTGCTCGGCGTGATCTTCGTCCTGCTGGTGTGTTTCCTGCGCCGCGGGTTGATCGGCGCGATCGAGGATCTTTACGCCCTCGCGACCGCGCGCGGCAAGGCGGAGCCGGTTGACGCCGCGACGGTCCCCGGCATCACCGCGCAGGGCGAGCAGAAGGCCGCCGCGGTGGAAGCGGCGCGTCAGCCCGCGGTTGTCGCGATGCCGGCGCGCCACCGTGACACCGACCGCACCGGCGGCGCGATCCTGCAGGCGAAGGGCGTCAGCAAGCACTACGGCGGCCTTGCAGCCAACAGCGACATCGACTTCGTCGTCAACCACGGCGAGCTGCGCGGCATCATCGGCCCGAACGGCGCCGGCAAGACCACCTTCTTCAAGATGCTGACCTGCGAGGTGGCGCCCACGTCCGGGCAAATCCTGTTCGAGGGGCAGCGACATCACCGGGATGACGATGACCGACGTCTGCCAGCTCGGCCTGACCAAGAGCTTCCAGATCAACCAGCTGTTCAACCGGCTGACGGTGCGCGAGAACCTGACCATTCGCGGCGCTCGCAGACCTGCGCGGCAAGTTCAGGCTGGATTTGTTCAAGTCGCTCAGGAAGGTCCCCGGCCTCGACGCACAGATCGAGCACACGCTCGAGCTGGTCGACCTTACCGATCGCGCCGACACGCCGGTGTCCGATCTTGCCTACGGCGAGAAGCGCCGGCTCGAGATCGGGCTGGCGATCGCGACCTCGCCGAGCCTGCTGCTGCTCGACGAGCCGCTCGCCGGCATGAGCCCGCGCGAGCGCATCGAGACGGTGCGCCTGCTCAAATCGATCGCGCGCGGGCCGCACCATGATCATCATCGATCACGACATGGACTCGCTGTTCGAGCTGGTCGAGCGCGTCACCGTCCTGCAGGAGGGCCGGGTGCTGGTCGAAGGCACGCCGGACCAGATCAAGGGCAACAGCAAAGTGCAGGAAGCCTATCTCGGCGGCGTGCACGGCGTGTTGGCGGCCGAATGAGCCTGCTCGAAGTCACCGGCCTGAACACCTATTACGGCGACAGCCACATCCTGTTCGACGTCGCCTTGCGGGTCGAGCGCAACGAGGTGGTGGCGCTGCTCGGCCGCAACGGCGCGGGCAAGAGCACCACGCTGAAGAGCCTGATGGGCGTGGTGACGCCGCGCGAAGGCTCGATCCGCTTCGACGGCGCCGAGATCGCGGGCGAGAAAAGCCACACGATCGCGCGCGTCGGCATGCAGTTGGTGCACGAGGACCGCCGCATCTTCGGCAGCCTGAACGTCGAGGAAAACCTGCTGCTGGCCGGGCTGACGGCGCAGAGCCGGCTGCCGCTCGGGCGCATCTACGAGATGTTTCCGCGGCTGAAGGAGCGCCGGTCAAGCCGCGGCACGGATCTGTCGGGCGGCGAGCAGCAGATGCTGGCGATCGCGCGCGCGCTGGTCCGCGATCCCAAGATCATCCTGCTCGATGAGCCGTTCGAGGGACTGGCGCCGGTGATCGTGCGCGACCTCGTGAAAACCTGCCGCGATCTCGCCGACGCCGGGCAGACCATCGTGCTGGTCGAGCAGAACCTCGCGGCGGCGCTGACGCTGGCGCAGCGCGCCTACATCATCAACAACGGCCACGTCGTCCACGAGGGGCCGGTCAGCGAGATCAAGGCGCAACCGCAGCTGCTGCAGCGCTATCTCGGGATCTAGCCCGCAGCGCGCCGGTCCGGGCGCAAGGCGATTTACCCTTCAGTCATCATTATTAAGAGGTCGAACCAACGCCCCTTGTAAAGCACTAGTGAAGTGCTTTATATCTTACGCATGGTTAGATTGGCTTCCACGATCCCGGCTGCGACCATGCGCTACGCGCTTGACCCCGATGAAGCGGGTGTCGCGGCGATCGAAGCGACATTCGCCGCCTACGACCAGATGATGAGCATACTCGAAGAAGTTGCGCCGGTGGGCGCGAACCTGGTTTTACTTCACGAACAGGCTTACGAAACGGTTCGCGCCAGGACCGAACTTCCGGCCCGCCTGGTGACGCTCGGCCTGCGTGACCGCGCCAACTACCTTGCCGGCACCACGGTGCGCCGCATCCCGCTCGACGAAAAGCTGTTCGCCATAAAGAGCCCGACTTTGCTGTCGCTCAGCACCGTGAGCGGGCGCTTGCTGGTCCCGTTCCACGTGCCCGGCTATCTCGCGGGCTGGGGAAGTCCGTTCCCGGCCCATTTGGTCGCAGACGGCGGCGGCTACGAAATCCACATCGCCGTCAAAGCGCAATCACTCCCAGCTGAGGAGAAAACCATGGTCCACGAAGGAATCCTGGCGCGTATGGGCCGGCTTCTCGCCGGCATCGCCAATCAGACAATCGACAACGCAGAGGGCGCCAACAAGGTCGCGCTGGTGAAGCAGGCGATCCGCGAAATCGATGCCGGCGCCGACGAGGCCCGCGGCGCGCTCGGCAAATCCCGCGCCGAGGAGTTCCGCCTCAAGAGCCGGCAGCGCGAGATCGGCGACGAGGTCGCCGCCATCGCGGACAAGATCCGCACCGCGATTGGGGAAAGCCGCGACGATCTCGCGCGTGCCGGCGTCGCCCGCCAGATCGATCTCGAATCCCAGAGCATCGCATTGGCGCGGGCGCTGGAGTTCGTCGACATGGAGATCGAGGAACAGACCAAAGCCCTGCAGGCGATGCTCGGAGCGCGGCGCGAAGCCGATGCGCGCCTTGCGGATCTCGAGAAGAGCATCCTGCAGAACTCGCCGCAGGACGCCGGCGGAGCGCCGCGCGTTTCGAAGCGGGCGACCGCCGAGCGGGCGAGCGCCGCAATTGCCCGCGTCACCGGCGTTCCGGCCGGCGTGCCGGGCGGAAAAGAGCTCGACGAACTCGACCGCCTGCATCGCGAGAAGGCGATCACCGCGCGGCTCGAGAAGATCAAGTCCGCGCAATGAGCGGCGCGATCGACGTCCTGCTGGCCCCGGATGTGCGGCCGTTCGCGATCGCCGGCGCGATCATGCTCGCGCTCGGCGCGATCGAAGTGTTGACCGTCCTGTTCGGCGTCTCGATCGGTCACGTCATCGGAAAGGACCTCGACCTGCATGCGGAGAGCGACAGTGCCGCCGCCGGCCTGATGCTCTGGATCAACGCGGGAAAAGTACCCCTGCTGATCCTGATCCTGCTGGCGCTCGGGCTGTTTTCGGTTGCGGGATTTTTCCTCCAGGGCATGGCTCACATTGTGGGCCTGCAGCCGCCGGCCTGGGTCGCCGCAATCGCCGCATTCGCGGCTGCGATCCCGCTCGTGCGGATCACCAGCCGCGGCATCTCCCGCATCATACCGCACGACGAAACCTACGCGGTCGACGAAGCCGACTTCGTCGGCCAGGTCGGCGTGGTGTCGGTTGGCCCGCTCGACCAGGGGCTGCCCGGCCGGGTCCGCCTCAAGGATACCTTCGGCAACTGGCATAGCGTTGCGGCGCGCGCCGGTCGCGACTCGAACCCGCTCGCGGTCGGTGCCAGCGTCCTGCTGGTCGACCGCGACGCGAAAAGCTTCATCGCCGTTTCGGCACCCGCCGAGCTTACCGCACCACACCACACATCAGACGGGGCATAGTCATGTATTGGGATCTTGCCGTGCCGGTTGCCATTGGCGTTGTTCTCTTTCTCGTCATCGGCTTCATGTTCGCGTCGCTCTACAAGCGTTCGACCCGCGACGAAGCCTATGTCCGCACCGGTCTTGGCGGCCAGAAGGTCGTGCTCGACGGCGGCTCGGTCGTCCTTCCCGTCTTCCACTCCATCGCGATGGTCAACCTGAAAACGCTGCGGCTCGAGATAGCGCGCGGCGGCCCGGATTCGCTGATCACGAAGGACCGCATGCGGGTCGACATCGGCGCCGAGTTTTATGTCCGCGTCAAACCCGACGTATCCTCCATCGCGCTCGCGGCGCAGACGCTCGGCAACCGCACCAACGACGCCGCCGAATTGCGCGAGCTGATCGAGGCCAAGTTCGTCGACGGGCTGCGCTCGGTCGCCGCCACCATGAACCTCGAAGAGCTTCAGGAACAGCGCGCCGTCTTCGTCAAGTCGGTGCAGGATGCGGTCGCCGCCGACATCCAGAACAACGGTCTCGAGCTCGAGTCCGTGTCGCTGACCAAGCTCGACCAGAGCGACATCAAGCACTTCAACCCGAGCAACTTCTTCGACGCGCACGGCCTGACCACGCTGACCAAGATCACCAAGGAACGGGAGCAGGAGCGCAACCAGATCGTGCGCACCACCGAGGTCACCATCGCGCAGCAGGATCTCGTTGCCCGCCAGACGACGCTCACGATCGAGAGCACCAAGCGCGAGGCCGAGCTCGCCCAGCAGCGCGATATCGCCAACAAGACCGCCGCGATGCGCGCCGAGACCGCCAAAGTCGAGCAGACCGCGCTGCAGAACGAAGCCGAGTATCGCATCCAGCAGGAACTCGTCGTCGCCAACAAGCAGACCGAGGCCCACCAGGCGCGCGAGACGATCAGGATCGAGGCGGACCTTGCGGTCAAGCGGCGGACGACCGAAGCAGACCGTGAACTGCAGATCGTCGCGCAGGAAAGCGCGATCATCGTCGCGGCCAAGAGCAAGGAGCAATCCGAAGCACAAACGATCGCCGAAACCGCACGTGCGCTTGCGATCTCGGCCGAAGAGAAGGTCAGGACCGCCCAGTCGGTCGAGATCGCGGAGCGCGACAAGATCATCAACGTCATTGCTGCCCGCAAGGCCGCGGAAACCACCGCGATGCCGATCACCGTCATGGCGGAAGCCGAAAAGCAGGCGGCCGCGAACAAGGCGGAAGCCATCAGCGTGCTGGCCAAGGCCGATGCCGACGCCGCCACCACCAGGGCCGCCGGCGTGAAGTCTCTCGGCCAGGCCGAAGCCGAAGTCGAAACGCTGAAAGCGCAAGCGCGCAACAAGCTCAGCGCGGAGATGATCGACTACGATCTCGGCCTCGCCCGCATCAGGATCATCCCGGAGGCTCTGGCGCAGGCCGTCAAGCCGATCGAGAAGATCTCCGACATCAGGATCTTCGATACCGGGAGCCTGTTGGGTCGCGGCGCGGCCGGCGGCGGCGCCGCCAGGCGGTCCCGGCCTCGGCGATGGCCTTGCCGGCCAGTTGCTGTCGGTCTCGGCCTTCAAGCCGATCATCGACAGGATCCTGGCCGAGGCCGGCTTCGCGCCCAGTCCCGATGCGATCACCAGTCTCACCAACGCGCTGGCCGCGACGCAGGCGGGCGCCTCGGGTGCGGCGCCGTCGGCATCCGACGGCACGACCCCGCCGGACGAGCCGGGCTCGGGCGGCACGCGGCGCAAGGCGTGAGGTTGGCGTAGCCGCGAGACGCATGGTCACCCTCGATGCATCACGAGACATGATGCGTTGATGACAACAATGCATGGCCGGTCGGTGGTTCCTGACTGGCCGCTGCGCGCGTGCCGGTGATACACACGTGCAAAGACCGGGACACACCATGGACGTGACGACCGGCCGCGACAGCGCGGCTGAAACCGACTTTGCCTATGCGTGGCGACGTCTCGCCTGCACGGGCCTGGTGAGCACCATCGGTGGCGTCGGCATGTGGTCGTTCATCGTCGCGCTGCCGACGGTGCAGGCCGACTTCGGCATCACGCGCGCCGAGGCTTCGCTCCCCTACACGCTGCTGATGCTCGGTTTCGGGATCGGCGGCATCTTCATGGGAAAGCTCGCCGACCGCCGCGGCATCGTGCCGCCGCTCCTGATCGCCATCGCGTCGCTCGGCGCCGGCTACGTGTTGTCCGCCTTCACCAGCAACATCTGGCAGCTCGCGCTGGTGCACGGCATCCTGCTGGGGCTGTGCGGGACGTCGGTGATGTTCGCGCCGCTGATGGCCGACATCTCGCACTGGTTCGTGCGCCGGCGCGGCATCGCGATCTCGATCGCGGCCTCAGGCAACTACATCGCGGGCACGATATGGCCGCCGGTCCTCCAGGCCATGATTGCGTCCATCGGCTGGCGCCAGGCCCACATGATCGTCGGCATCTTCTGCGTCGTGACGATGCTACCGCTGGTGCTGACGCTGCGCCGCAGGCCGGCGGCCCACGCCCTCGACCGGATGGGCGCGGCCGCGACCGCGGCGCGAGGCTCGCTCGGCATTTCGCCGAACGCCCTGACGGCGCTGCTCTGGGTCGCGGGGCTGGCGTGCTGCGTCGCCATGTCGATGCCGCAGGTGCATATCGTCGCCTACTGCGGCGACCTCGGCTACGGCGTCGCGCGCGGTGCCGAGATGCTGTCGCTGATGCTCGGCTTCGGCGTGGTCAGCCGCATCGGATTCGGTTTCATCGCCGACCGCATCGGCGGGCTTGCGACATTGTTCGTCGGCTCCGTGCTGCAGACCCTGGTCCTGATTCTCTATCTCGGCTTCGACGGGCTGCCATCGCTCTATCTGATCTCGGCATTGTTCGGCCTGGTGCAGGGCGGCATCGTGCCGGCCTATGCGATCATCGTGCGCGAATATTTTCCGCCGGGCGAGGCGGGCGCGCGCGTCGGCATCGTGATCATGGCGACCCTGGTCGGGATGGCGTTCGGCGGCTGGATCTCGGGGGCGATCTTCGATCTCACCGGCTCCTACCTCGCGGCCTTCGCCAACGGCGCGGCGTGGAACGTGCTCAACGCCGCGATCGCCGTGTGGCTGCTGATGCGGGCGAGCCGCGCCGGCAGCGGACGGCTGGCCGCGGCCTAGAACGGCGCAGCGGATCTGCCATCCTCAAATCGTCTGATTATATTCCCCGACCTCTGGGTGCGTGCGCAGCACCGCATCCACCGCCTTGAACATCGCGCGCATGTTCGCCTCCGAGGCCGGGCTCTCGACCACCACCACCAGCTCCGGCTTGTTCGATGACGCGCGCAACAGGCCCCAGGTGCCGTCCTCGACGGTGACGCGCACGCCGTTGACGGTGACGAGATCGCGGATTGGCTGGCCGATCACCTTTTCGCCCTTCTGCTGCAACGCCTCGAAGTGCTTCACCACGTCGTCGACCACGCGGTACTTGATCTCGTCGGCGCAGTGCGGCGACATCGTCGGCGAGCCCCAGGTCTTGGGCAGCGCGTTTTTCAAATCCGCCATCGTCTTTCCCGGATTGCGGTCGAGCATGTCGCACACCGCAAGCGCGAAGATCAGTCCGTCGTCATAGCCGCGCCCCATCGGCTTGTTGAAGAAGAAGTGGCCGGACTTCTCGAAGCCGGCGACCGCGCCGATCTCGTTGACGCGCCGCTTCATGTAGGAGTGGCCGGTCTTCCAGTAGTCGGTCTTCGCGCCGTTCTTTGCGAGCACCGGGTCGGTCGCGAACAGGCCGGTCGATTTCACGTCGGCGACGAATTTGGCGTTCGGAATGTTCGCCGAGATATCGCGCGCGAGCATCACGCCCACTTTGTCGGCGAAGATCTCGTCGCCTTCGTTGTCGACCACGCCGCAGCGGTCGCCGTCGCCGTCGAAGCCGAGCGCGACGTCGGCCTTGTGCGCGAGCACCGCGTCGCGCATCGCATGCAGCATCTTCATGTCTTCGGTGTTCGGATTGTAGTTCGGGAACGTATGATCGAGCTCGCAGTCGAGCGGGATCACCTCGCAGCCGATCGCCTCGAGCACGCGCGGCGAAAACGCTCCGGCGGTGCCGTTGCCGCAGGCGCACACGACCTTCAGCTTGCGCTTGATCTTCGGCCGGCTGGTGAGGTCCGCGATGTAGCGCTCGGGAAAGCCTTCGATGAAGTCATAGGTGCCGCCCGCCTGCGGCTTGAACGCCGCGTTGAGCACGATCTCCTTCAGCCGCGTCATCTCGTCCGGTCCGAAGGTGAGCGGGCGGTTGGCGCCCATCTTCACGCCGGTCCAGCCGTTGTCGTTGTGCGAGGCGGTCACCATCGCGACGCACGGCACGTCGAGGTCGAACTGCGCGAAATACGCCATCGGCGTCACCGCCAGCCCGATGTCCTTCACCCTGATGCCGGCGGTCATCAGCCCGGTGACCAGCGCCATCTTGATCGAGGCCGAATAGCCGCGAAAGTCATGCGCGGTAATCAGCTCCGGCTTGACGCCGAGCTCATGGATCAAGGTGCCGAGCCCGAGCCCCAGCGCCTGCACGCCCATCAGGTTGATCTCTTTGCCGAACAGCCAGCGCGCGTCGTACTCGCGAAAGCCGGTCGGCTTCACCATCGGCTCGGATTCGTAGGCATAGGTGTTGGGCGTCAGCGCAGGTTTGGGCTTCGGAAGCATCAGGTCCTCAAAGAACGAGCAAAAGCGGGCGCCGAGCACATAGCGCAGGCGCCAAAGAGTGGAAAGCACGTGAGGGAGATTATTGTTCCATCACCAGGCGGCCGTTCGCCATCTCGAACCGGCGCAACCGGGAGAGGAACGACATGCCGAGCAGGTTCACCGACAGCGACTCGTCGGGAATCACCACGGCGGCGACATCGTAGACGCGGATGCCGTTGACCTCGAGCGAGGGGAGCCGCACCGGCGCGACCTTGACGATGCCGTTCGCGGTGCTCGAGCGTCCGGTGTAGTCGCGCGGGGTTGGAAAGATGCCGAGCTTGCCGGCGTCGCGCTCGCGCAGCGCGATCACCGTCGCGCCGGTGTCCACCATGAAATCGAGGCGCCGTCCATCGACCGCCCCTTCGACCTGGAAGTGGCCGCGCGAATCCGCCCGCAAGGTCGCGGTGCGGTAGGCGCCGCCCTGCGGCTGTGACGCGGGTTCGGCGCGCCTCGCCTGCGGCGTTTCGGATGATGCGTTGCCGACCTGGCTCATCACGCGCGGCATGATGCCCGCGATCAGCATGGCGAGAATGGCAAAAGCGATGATCTGCTTCATCGGAGGGACCGCGGCTGATGTCCGCTCACTCAAGCATGGCGGCGGCAACCGGCGGGCTAACGGCAGCGCGGGTTTTGCGCGGCTGGTGAATGAAGCATTGAGAGAATCGTTCGAATGCTGGCGACGCTTCGCGTCATTTCGTTCCGTACATGCGGTCGCCGGCGTCGCCCAGTCCCGGCACGATATAGCCGTGATCGTTGAGCTTTTCGTCGATCGCCGCGGTCCAGATGTGCACCTCCGGATGGTGTCCGTGAAACTTTTCGATCCCCTCGGGTGCGGCGAGCAGGCACACCACGCGGATGTTCCTGGCACCCGCTTCCTTCAGCCGATCGACCGCCGCGATCGCCGAATTGGCGGTCGCGAGCATCGGATCGAGCACCAGTACGAGGCGCTCCGCCACGTCCTCCGGCGCCTTGAAGTAGTACTCGACCGCGACCAGCGTGTTCGGATCGCGGTAGAGCCCGATATGCGCGACCCGCGCCGACGGCACCAGGCTCAGCATTCCGTCGAGGAAGCCGACGCCGGCGCGCAGGATCGGGGCGAACACCAGCTTCTTGCCGGCGAGCACCGGCGCCTGCATCCGCTGCAGCGGCGTTTCGATCTCGATCATGTCGAGCGCGAGGTCGCGCGTCACCTCGTAGCAGAGCAGCATGCCGATCTCGTTCAGGAGCTGGCGGAAGCCCTTGGTCGACCGCTTCACGTCGCGCATCAGCGTCAGCTTGTGCTGCACCAGCGGATGGTCGACGACGGTGACGTTTTGCATCGATGGTCCCCAACCCCCTCCCCGCCCTCCCGCGCACGCGGCGGAAGCAGGGGAAAATCAGAATACGGTGCCGTCGCTGGCGACGGCAATCGGCGGCGAGCCGTCCGGCCGCTTCTCGCGCGCGAGCCGCCGCCCCGCCGCCCAGGTCCCGCCTTCGAGCACGCGCGCCAGCGGGAATTCGTCGATGGTGAGCCCGCGCCGCTCGCGGATCAATATCGCAAGCTCGTCGAGCAGCGCCACCGTCAGCGCGCGCCATTCGACCACCAGCGGCGAGCCGACCTCGTTTTGATGGATCGCCTCCTCGGGATTGCGCAGGCGCAGCACGCCGGAATCCACGAACAGCCCGCCGTTGCGGTATTCGGCGAGCCCGGTGAGGCCGTCGATATCGCTCACCGTGATGCCGGAGCGCTGCAGCGGCTCGATCAGCGAATAGGAGAGCCACTGCGACAGCTTGTGGATCGGCATCAGGCCGTCGGTCGCGTCGTCGCGCCGGATCGCGGGATGGCGCCAGGTATCGCCGAGCGGCACCCCCCCGAGGGTGAGCCGGCTCGGCCAGATCGGACCGAGATGTTGGAGCACCGCCTCCAGGATGCGCGGCGCGGCAAGCCGTCCGTTCTCCGCCTGCGCCGCCAGATGGTCGTACAGCCCGCCCGGCCGCACGCGATCCGCGCGCGCGAACACGTCCGGCCTTGCGGCGGCCGCCGCGCCGAGGCTCGCGAGCAGCGCCGCGCGCCCCTCGACGCCGACGAGGCGATTGCCGACCATGCTCTGCAGGCCGTGCGCGACGTCATCGGCCTTCAGGCGCGTCAACCGGTCGGCGTCCGCGCGCAACGGATCGGCGGGCTCGGCGGAGAACACGCCCGCCTCGAACATGCGCAGGCTCGCGACGCCGAGCCCTTCGGAGCGGCTGACGACCTGCTCGGTCGCGGGATCGAGATATTTCCACGACGGCCCGGCGCCGGCGTCGAGCAGCACCGAGGTGATCGCGAGATCGAATTCCGCCCGCGCCCGTGCGGCCGGCGATGCCCACGCGGTTTGCGCGGCGCGTTCGTCCCACAGGTCGCGCCCGCCGAGCACGAAGTGGCGCCAGCGCGCGTGGAATGGAACGGCGCCGTCCGGATAAGCGACCCGCGTCAGCTCCGACACGACATGGGCGGCGAGCCCGAGACTTTCGAGATCGACGGTGAAATGCGCAAGCTCGCCGCGCAGCCCGGCGCGCAGCATCTCGTGCGCACGCTCGCGCACGGCCTGCGCCGACAGCAACGCGCGCGCGGCTTCGGCCTCGCCCAATCAGAATTCCTCGATTTTGCGCCCGACCGTCGCCTTCAGCTCGTCGGCGCTCGGCGTATGCGCGGCGAAATAGCCGGCGGCCTTCTTCGCCTCCATCTCGACCTTGGCGTCGTCGGGGACCAACTCATCCGGGATCGGCACCCGCTCGCCGATCTCGATGCCGGATTCGGTCAACGCGTCGTGCTTCATGTTCGACATCGAGACGAAGCGGTCGATGCGCGTGATGCCGAGCCAGTGCAGCACGTCGGGCATCAGCTGCTGGAAGCGCGCGTCCTGCACGCCGGCGACGCACTCGGTCCGTTCGAAGTACGTCGCCGCCTGGTCGCCGCCCTCCTGGCGCTTGCGCGCGTTGTAGACCAGGAACTTGGTCACCTCGCCGAGCGCGCGGCCCTCTTTCCGGTTGTAGACGATCAGGCCGGCGCCGCCGTTCTGCGCTTCCTTGATGCACTCCTCGATGCCGTGGATCAGATACGGCCGGCAGGTGCAGATATCGGAGCCGAACACGTCCGAGCCGTTGCACTCGTCGTGCACCCGGCATGTGAGCGTGCGGCGCCGATCCCACACGGCGGACGGATCGCCGAAGATATAGAGCGTAATGCCGCCGATCGGCGGCAGGAACACCGACATGTCCGGCCGCGTCACCAGCTCCGGATACATCCCGCCGGTCTGCTCGAACAACGTGCGGCGCAGCGTGTCTTCGCTCACGCCGAAGCGTTGCGCGATGCCGGGCAGGTACCACACCGGCTCGACCGCAGCCTTGGTCACCGCGACCTCGCCGGTATCCTTCAGGATCGTGCCGTCGACCTTGAGCCGTCCGGCCGTGACGGCTTCGTCAAGTTCGGAGATCGTCAACCGCGCCTTGGTGATCGCGATGCTCGGCCGGATATCGACGCCCTCGCCGATCTCGGCCTTGAAGTCGTCCGCGACCCGATGGCCCCACGGATCGAGCGACACGATGCGCCCCGGCTCCGACCATTGAGGAAACGGTCCGACGTCGACCACCGGTGACGTATTGGTGAGGTCCGGGCGTGCGATCGGGCTCAACGCGCCCGACGACACTGCGAGCGCGCGATAGAGCGCGTAGGAGCCGCCATGCGCGCCGATCGCATTGCGGTCGACGCCGGCGTTGACGGTGCCGACCACCGGCCCGCGCTCGTGCGCCGAGGCAGCGCCCCAGGCGACCGGAAAGCGCGTCGCAATGCCTCCCCGGCCCGGATGCGAGGTGAGGCGGATGTGGCTGCCGCGGTTCTGTTTCGTCATCGTGCCAGCGCGTTGCCGCGCCCCAAAAGCAATAAACCCCCCGCGCGACATTTGCCGAACGAGAGGCCCTGATTTCCTTGACCGAATATGGGGCGGAAACGGCGAAAAATCAAGCCTTTGCAGCCGCGACCAGCGCCCGGGCCAGTTGCCCGATCTCGCTTGCCGCGCGGCCCGGCCGGTACAGCGCCGAGCCGATGCCGTAGCCCGACGCACCGGCCTGCGCGTAGCTCCTGATGTTGTCCACCCCGACGCCGCCGACCGCGAGCAACAGCGTGTCCGAGGCAAACACCGCGCGCCAAGCCTTGAACACCGCCGGCGGGATGATCTCGGCCGGAAACAGCTTCAGCCCATCCGCGCCGGCTTTCAGCGCCGCGAAGCCTTCCGATGGCGTCATGACGCCGGGCAGCGAAGCAAGGCCGGCAGCCTTGGCGGCGCGCACCACGTCGGCGTCAAAGTTGGGCGCGACGACGAGCTGGCCGCCCGCCTCCCTGACGCGCGCGACGTCGGCCGCATCGAGCACCGTTCCGGCGCCGACCAGCGCGTGGTGCGCGTGCCGCTCGGCGAGGCGCTTGATGCTCTCGAACGGCTGCGGCGAGTTGAGCGGCACCTCGATCACGGTAATGCCCGCCTCGATCAGCGCATCGCCGATGGCGTCGATCTCGTCCGGCTTCACGCCACGCAGGATCGCCACAACAGGGCAGCAGGAAAGCGCGGCGCGCAGGTCCATGACGATGCTCCTAGACCAATCCCGCGGCGCGCGCGATGCGGAAGTGCCCGGCCGCCGCGCAATCCTCCGGCGCAAGCGCGCTCTGGTGCCCGAGCAGGGCCAGCGCATCGGTGTAGCGTTGCGCCAGCGCTCGGCTCGCGATGATTGTCACCGCACTTCTGGTTTGCCGCGTTGCTTCCGCGATCTCGGCGCCGATCAGCAGGCCGCTGAGATAATCCGAGAGTGCCGCGCCGGAGAGCTTGTCCATCAGCCCGTAGGTGCGCGTCGCGAACATGCGGTTGAGCAACGCTCCGGCGCTGCCGGCCGCGGCGCCCTCGCGGACACCGCGGGCAAAACCGTCTGCGTCCGCCCCCTCGGTCATCAACCGGCCGAGGATCGTGTGATCTTTCAGCGCACCGAACACTTCGCCGGTCATGAAGGTGCGGAATGACGCGATGCGCCCGTCCCTCACCTGCGCCCATTTGGAATGCGTCCCCGGCAGCAGGAAGAGACCTTCGTCATTCCCCGCCAAGGCGAGCGCTCCGAGGATCTGCGTCTCCTCGCCACGCATCACATCGGGCATCGCGTCGTTTTCCGTCGACAGCCCCGGCACGAGAAAGATTCTCAGCGTGTCGTCATCGACGCGCACCAGCGCTTCGACGAGGTCGTCCGTGCCGGCCGGGCATCGCGCGTAGGGCGCCTCGACCCAGCCCTGCCGGCTGCCGATCATCCCGGAGAGCACGACGTGGGACATGCTCGGAAGCCACCGGCCGATCATGTCCATCAGCGCATCGCGAAATGCGCCGTTCTTCACGCGCAGAATGCCCGGCCCCTCGGTCCAACGGTCCTGAACCGTGCCGTCCACGCCGATCAGATAGGCGCGGCAGGACGTGGTGCCCCAATCGAGGCCGATGAGTGCGTCGGCGCTCATGGCTGATCAGGCACTCGCGAGCCCGCGCTTCTCGAGCAGCGCATCGACCGTCGGCATGCGGCCGCGGAACGCCACGTAGGCCACCCCCGGATCGCGCGCGCCGCCTGCCGCATAGATGTGATCGCGGAGCCGCTGCGCCGTCGCCGGATCGAACACGTCGCCGGCCTCCTCGAACGCCTTGAAGGCGTCCGCATCGAGCACTTCGGACCACAGGTAGCTGTAATAGCCGGCCGCGTAGTGATCGCCCGAGAAGATGTGCTGGAACTGCGGCGGGCGGTGACGCAGCACGACTTCGTCCGGCATCTGCATGCGTGCGCGCGTCGCAGCCTCGACCGCGGGCGCGTCCTTCGCGCCGCCCAGATGGAAATCCAGATCCACGTAGGACGAGCCGAGATATTCGCTCGTCATGTAGCCCTGGTTGAAGGTGCGCGACTCGATCAGGCGCGTCATGAGCTCTTTCGGCATCGGCTCGCCGGTGCGGTAGTGGCGGGCGTAGCGCTGCAGGATTTCCGGACGGTCGAGCCAGTGCTCATAGAGCTGCGAGGGCAGCTCGACGAAATCCTGCAGCACGCCGGTGCCGGAAATCATCGGGTAGGTCACCTCCGACATCAGGCCATGCAGCCCGTGGCCGAACTCATGGAACAGCGTGCGCGCGTCGTCGAACGACAACAGCGTCGGCTCGCCGTCGGCGCCCTTGTTGAAGTTCATCACGTTGAGCACCAGCGGGCGAACCTCGCCCTCGAGCGTCTCCTGGTCGCGCAACGAGGTCATCCAGGCGCCGCTGCGCTTGGAGGGCCGCGCGAAGTAATCACCGAAAAACACGCCGATGTGGCGGCCATCGGCCGCGCTCACGTCCCACACGCGCACGTCGGGATGATAGACCGGCACGTCGTGGCGCGGCTGGAACGCGAGGCCGAACAGCCGGCTTGCGGTGTAGAATGCCGCCTCGATGATGCTGTCGAGCGGCAGATACGGCTTGATTTCGCTCTCGTCGAGATCGTAGCGCGCTTTGCGCAGCTTCTCGGAATAGTAGCGCCAATCCCACGGCGCGAGCGCGAAGTTGCCCCCCTCCGTGGCGATCATGTTCTGCAGTGCGTCACGCTCCTCGCCGACGCGCCGGCGCGCCGGCGCCCACACGGCGTCGAGCAGGCCGGTCACCGCGGCCGGCGTTTTCGCCATCGTGTCGTCGAGCTTGTAATGCGCAAAGCTCGGGTAGCCGAGCAGGCGCGCGCGCTCGTCGCGCAGCGCGGTCATCTCGGCGATCACCGGCTTGTTATCGGTCTTGCCGCCATTGTCGCCGCGCGCGATCCAGGCGCGGAACGCCTTCTCTCTCAATTCTCGGCGCGCGGAGAATTGGAGAAATGGTTCGACGCTGGAACGGCTCAGCGTGACCGCGTGCTGGCCGTTGAGGCCGCGCTCCTCGGCGGCGCCGCGCGCGGCTGCGACGGCGAAATCCGGCAGGCCCGCGAGATCGCTGTCGGCGAGCGGCAGCACGTAGGACTGCTCGTCGGCGAGCACGTTCTGCCCGAACGCCGTGCCGAGGCTCGCAAGCCGCTCGGCGATATCCTTCAGCCGCTGCTTTGCCGCCGCATCGAGCCCGGCTCCGGCGCGGCGGAACATCGCATGGTAGCGTTCCAGCACGCGCGCCTGCTCGGAGGTCAGGCCGAGACCGGCCGCCTTCCCGTGCACCGCATCGAGCCGGGCGAACAGCTGGTTGTTCAGGTAAATCTCGTTCCAGTGGCGCGAGAGTTTCGGCGCCATGTCGCGTTCGATCGCCTGGAGCGCCTCGTTGGTATGCGCGCCGGCCAGCACGTAGAAGACGTTCGACACCCGCGTGAGCAGCCGGCCGGAGCGTTCCAGCGCCCCCACCGTGTTGTCGAAATCCGGTTCCGCCGTATCCGCCGCGACCGTTGCGACCTCGGCACGGTGCCGGGCCAGGGCCTGCTCGAAGGCGGGAGCAAAATGCTCCGGCGCGATCTCTCCGAGCGGCGGGGCGCCAAACGGCGCGGTCCAGTCGGCAAGCAGGGGATTGGCAGCGGGTTGCGCGGTCATCGGCGAGGACTCTCCGGGTTCCGGTGCAATGTAGTGCGTCCCCGTGCCCCGTTAAACCGGCCTTGATCCTGCCCGGGCTTTGGTATTGATTGCGCGCCATGCTCGATGCCACCAACCAGTCGCGCCGCGGCCGCCGCATCAACTGGATCAACGTGTCGACCGTGCTCTCCGCCGCGATCCTGATCGCCGCGGAGGTGTTCGGAGCGGCCTTCGCGGGCGGCTGGGCGCTTCACAACCTTTTCCTGGCGCCGATGTTCTCGATGGTCGGCCTTGACGCCTACGGCACCCACATCACGCAAGGCGCGCTCTTCGTCGCAGGCATCGCCGTGATGGTCGCGTTCATTCGCAACGGCATGCGCATCGAGCCGTTCGTCACGCGCGAGTAGCGCCGCCACCGTTTGCCCACATTTCGTGGAGAATCGCGCCGCGCGCGGCCAGGCCTTCTTGCGCCGCGTGGCTGAATCACATATTTATCCCTCGCCCAATTTCGCACGTGCCTGTGGCTGCGTGTCGATCGGTGGGGTCCGGACAAGAGGCCGGACAGCCGCCTACGGAAGAGAAATCTTCCTTGCTAGGTGTTCTCGCGGACCAGCGGTCCCAAGAGAACGCCGAGGCGATCGGCAACCGGAGGCGAAACCGGTGCACCCCGCGCTCAACGGGGGACGCGGCTTAAAGCAACGACGGAGCGGGCTTTTTTGGATCCCCGGCGCCAATGCCGGTTGACTGAAAAGGCTTGTCCTTCTTTGCCAACAGTGCGGAACGGGGCCTTCCCTCATCCGGACTAAGGCAACCATCGCCGTGGTGCTTGCGTTTCCGCATCTCGCGGAGGCGCCGGATATCACAGGAGGTTCACCTTAAGTCGCGGCCGAAAGGCTGCGCATTCCGGTTAGGGAAAGCTTGATGACCGCACGCATCCGCGAATTCCTCAAGAGGCGCACCGACGAAGGGCCCTGCCTCGTGCTCGACAACGAGGTGGTGCGCGAGAACTACCTCGCCTTCGCCAAGGCGCTGCCGGACACGCGCGTGTTCTACGCCGTGAAGGCGAACCCGGCGCCGGAAGTGCTGAAGCTCCTGACCGAGCTCGGCTCGTGCTTCGACGTCGCCTCAGTGACCGAGACCGAGATGGTGCTCGCGGCCGGCTGCACGCCGGATCGCATCTCCTACGGCAACACGATCAAGAAAGAGAGCGAGATCGCGACCGCCCACAAGCTGGGCGTGACGCTGTTCGCGATCGATTGCGAGGCCGAAACCGAGAAGGTCGCGCGCGCCGCGCCAGGCGCGCGCGTGATCTGCCGCATCCATTGCGACGGCTCGGGCTCGGAATGGCCGCTCTCGCGCAAGTTCGGCTGCGAGCCGGACTACGCGGTCGACATCCTGGAGCTCGCGCACCGGCGCGGCCTCGTGCCCCACGGCATCTCGTTCCATGTCGGCTCGCAGCAGCACAACATCGAGGCCTGGGACCGCGCGCTGGCGTCGACCGCGTCGATCTTCCGCGGCTGCGCGGAGCGCGGCATCACGCTCAGCATGGTCAATCTCGGCGGCGGCTTCCCGGCGAAGTATCTGCGCAAGACGCCCAAGCTCGAGAGCTACGGCAAGGCGATCTTCCGCGCGCTGCGCCGCCACTTCGGCAACGCGATCCCGGAGACCATCATCGAGCCGGGCCGCGGGCTGGTCGGCAATGCCGGCGTGATCGAGGCCGAGGTCGTGCTGATCGCGAAGCGTTCGGCGGAAGACGAGGTGCGCTGGGTCTATCTCGACATCGGCAAGTTCCACGGGCTGGCCGAGACGATCGACGAGTTGATCCGCTACCCGATCCGCACGCCGCGCGACCGCGACGAGATGGCGCCCTGCATCATCGCGGGGCCGACCTGCGACTCGGTGGACGTGCTGTACGAAAAGAACCCCTACCCGCTGCCGATCTCGCTCGCGATCGGCGACAAGGTTCTGATCGAGGCGACCGGCGCCTACACGACGACCTATTCGTCGGTCGGCTTCAACGGCTATCCGCCGCTGCGGCAGTACGTGATCTAAGGCGACTGTCGTCCCGACGCTGTTGCAGCCCCCGGAAGCCCGTTCCGGGGGCTTTCGTTTTGCGGGGGCATGATGGATGTTGCCGACAGATCACCACAATTCGCCGCCATGCCCCGGTAAGGTAAGGATCGAGGTAGCGATGAACGTTCTTGGCCTGACGATTGCCGCCTTCGTGTCGCTGAGCGTTGTCGCCTGGGGTGCGCCCGCAGGCGGCGGGCCGACCGCGGTCGGCTTGTGGGAGCAAATCGACGAAAAGACCGGCAAGGCCGAAAGCTGGTTCAACATCGTGGAGAAGGACGGCGTCTACGTCGGCACGATCGTCAAGATGTTCCAGAAGCCCGGCGAACCCCCGCCCGAGTCGTGGCGCTGCGCGAAATGCGAGGGCGCCGACCGGAATGCCCAGGTGCTCGGCCTCGCACTGATCAAGGGCATGCGGCGCAAGGGATCGAGGTACGAGGACGGCACCATCCTGGATCCGCGCGACGGAACCGTTTATCGCGCCGTGATGCAAATCAGCCCGGACGGCGCGCAGCTCGAGGTACGCGGCTTTCTCGGCATCGAGATGCTCGGTCGCAGCCAGATGTGGAAACGCCTGCCGGACCACGCGATGGATCCCGCGCCGGCGCCGAGCCGCGCGAAGAAATAGGCCGGACCGAGCCCGCGGCGGAAGGCCATCTCGACCGCCCTCCTCACGCCGTGGCGAGATAGTCGATCACCGCGGTGTAATGGCACGCCGCGGCGAGCAGCACGAACATGTGCCAGATCGCGTTCTGGAACCGCAGGCTCGCCCACAGGTGAAACAGTACACCGGCGGTGTAGAGCACGCCGCCGGCGCCGAGCAGCCAGAGCGTCGAGGCCGGCAAGGCGGCGATCACCTCGTACATCGCCACGCCGCTCCAGCTGAGCGCGAGATAGAGCACGATCGAGAGACGGTCGAAGCGGCCCGGCAGCGTCAGCTTCAGCACGATGCCGATTGCGGCGACCGACCAGACGGCAGCGAGCAGCGTTGTCGCCAGTAGGCCGTTCTTCATCTGCGCGATGAACGGCGTGTAGGTGGCGGCGATCAGCAGATAGATCGCCGAATGATCCAGTCGGCGCAGCATCCACTTGATCCGCGAGACCGGCCAGAGGTTGTAGGCGGCGGAAAAGCCGAGCATCGCGAGCAGCCCGGTCGCGTAGACGATGGCGACCGGAAGACCGCCGACCGCGGGAGAGCGCAGCGTAAACGCGATCAGAACGGCGGTACCGACCACGCCGAGCACCAGCCCCACGGCATGCACGACTGCATCCACGGCGATTTCGGCCCGGTCGTAGTCGCGGCCGGCCGCGACCGGGCGCCCATTCTCATCGATCATGCGGCCATCGTGACCCGCTCTTCGGGGCGTTTCAATGGCGGATGCCGCTACTTCAGATCGACAACCCCTGCCTCGCCGTCTTCGGTGCCGAACGCAAGCTTGTTGCCGTCCGCACTCCACGCCAGCGCCGAGACAGCCGCGGCACCGGGCCGCTTCGCCAGGATCTCTGCGCCGTCGTCGATGCGGCAGAGCATGACGAGGCCGTCCTCGAAGCCGACCGCAACGATCTCCTGCGCGGGATGGCAGGTGACCGCGACCGCGCGCTTGTCGTAGGGCGCAACCATCCGCGGCTGCTTGCCCATCGGGCCGTCCTTGGTGGCGAAAGGCCAGAGGATCACCTGCTCGGAGCCCGAGGTCGCGAGCCACTTGCCGCCCGGGGTGAACACCATCCCGCGCACCTTGGCCGAATAGCCCGACATGCGCATGTCTTTCCCGTCCATCAGGCGCCAGCCGTGCAGGGTCGACTCCTGCATCGCGGTGACGAGGAACTTGCCGTCCGGGCTGAACAGCGCGTCGAGATGGGAGCCTTTCCAGGCGAGCGTTTCGGGCGCGGCTTGCGCGTTGGGAAACCACAGCGAGACGCCGCCGTAATGCGCGGCTGCAAGCCGCAGGCCCTTCGGCGCGAATGCGAGCCCGCCGACGCTCGAGGGCAGCTCGAGCGACTTGGTCTCGCCTTTGGCGTTGCGCACGAAGGCCTGCTTGCCGGCGCTCCACGCGATGACGCCGTCCGGGCCGAGCGCGACGCGGTCGATCCAGCGGTGCTTGGCATCGGCAGCGAGCGCTTCGCTCTTGCCGTCTGCGTCGGTCGCCACGACCTTGCCGTCGTCGCCTCCCGTCAGGACGCGCACGCCATCGCAGGCGGACGACAGGATGCCGCCACCATGCACGGCAAAGCGCTCCTGCGCGCCGTTCTCGGCAAACAGCAGCGCGTCCTCTCCCAGCACGAAGACCGCGGCGTTTCCGAGAAAATGCGCGGCGACCACCGGCCCGCCCGCCGCGACGGGCGTGGTGCGGTCGACGACCGACGGGATCTGGCCTTGGGTATCTGTCATGTCGCTCCGCCGTCATCCTCCCGCAAGGGAGGGATGAGCCTACGCCACGGTGCTCTCGAAGCCCTTGCGGATCTTGTCTTCGGGCAGGTTGCGTCCGATGAACACCACGCGGCTCGTGCGCTCCTCGCCCGGCTTCCATTCGCGCTGGTGATCGCCGTCGAGCATCATGTGCACGCCCTGGAACACGAAGCGCCTGGGATCGTCCTTCAGCGAGACGATGCCCTTGCAGCGCAGGATGTTCGGGCCCTCAGCCTGGACGAGGTTCTGGATAAACGGGAAGAACTTGTCGGGATCGAGCGGCGTGTCGATCTTCAGCGAGATCGATTGCATCTCCTCGTCGTGATAGTGCTTCAGCCCGCCGTGCGAATGATGGTGCCCGTCATGATCATGGTGATGATCGTGATCGTGTCCATCGTCGCCGACATCGAGAAACGCCGGCTCGATCTCAAGGATGCGCTCGAGATCGAAGGCGTTGCGCCCCAGCACCGCATCGAGCGGGATTTGTGCGCGCTGCGTGCGGTGCAGGGTCGCATACGGATTGATACCGCGGATGCGCGCCTCGACCTCGCGCAACTCTCCCTCGCTCACCAGGTCGGTCTTGTTGAGCAGGATGACGTCGGCGAAGGCGATCTGGTTCTTCGCCTCCGGCGCGTCGCGCAGGCGGTCGCGCAGCCACATGGCATCCGCGACGGTCACCACCGCGTCGAGCTTCGCCTTGCTGCCGACGTTCTCGTCGACGAAGAAGGTCTGCGCCACCGGCGCCGGATCGGCAAGCCCGGTCGTCTCCACGATGATCGCGTCGAACTTGCCCTTGCGCCGCATCAGTCCGTCGATGATGCGGATCAGGTCGCCGCGGACCGTGCAGCAGATGCAACCGTTGTTCATCTCGAACACTTCCTCGTCCGCGCCCACCACGAGGTCGTTGTCGATGCCGATCTCGCCGAACTCGTTGACGATCACGGCGTACTTCTTGCCGTGCGGCTCGGACAGGATGCGGTTGAGCAGGGTGGTCTTGCCGGCGCCGAGATAGCCGGTCAGCACCGTGACGGGGATCTTGTCTTGAGATGTTTGCGGGGTCGCGTCGGACATGGAACAGGCTCCGTTCGGAGCCGACATATAGTGACCGGCGGCGGCAGGCGAAAGCCTGTCAGGCCTCCAGATGGCGGCCGGGAAACATCAGGTGGATCAGCCCGCCGACGCGCCCGAACAGCACCGAGGCGGCATAGAGCACCCCCGCCACCAGGATGATCGCCGGGCCGGACGGCGCGCCCGAGTGGAACGAGACAAGCAAGCCCGCGTAGCCCGAGATCGCGCCGCTCATCACCGCGACGACGATCATCGTGGTGATGTCGCGCGCCCAGAACCGCGCGATCACGGCGGGCAGCATCATGATGCCGACCGCGAGCAGCGTGCCGAGCGCGTGGAAGCCGCCGACCAGGTTCATCACCACCAGCGCGAGGAACGCGATGTGCGCCGGCGCCCCGGCGCGGCTGACCGAGCGCAGGAAGCCCGGATCGACACATTCGAGCACCAGCGGGCGATAGATCACGGCGAGCGCCAGTAACGAGAGGGTGGTGATGCCCGCGATCAGCAGCAAGGTCGGGTCGTCGAGCGCCAGCACGCTGCCGAACAGGAAATTCAGCAGGTCGATATTGGTGCCCTTGAGCGACACGATGGTGACGCCGAGGGCGAGCGAGATGAGGAAGAACGCCGCGAGCGAGGCATCCTCCTTCAGTTCGGTCGCGCGCGCCACGATGCCCGCCCCGACCGCGATCACGAAGCCGGCGATCAGCCCGCCCGCCGTCATGGCGAACAGCGACAGGCCGGAGACGAGGAAGCCGATCGCCGCACCGGGCAGGATCGCGTGCGCCATCGCGTCGCCGACCAGGCTCATCCGCCGCAGCATCAGGAACACGCCGACCGGGCCGGCACCGAGCGCGAGCGCAAACGTGCCGACCAGCGCGCGGCGCATGAAGGCGAATTCCACGAACGGCGAGATGAGCGTGTCGTAGAGCACTGCCGCTACGCCGCGCACTCGTGCGCATGCTCGTCGAACGCCTCGCACATGCGGCGCGCCTTCAACAAATTCGCCGCCGTCAGCACCTCGGCGGTCGCTCCCCATGCGACCGGCTCGCGCGCGAGCAGAAGCGCCTCGGGAAACATCGACCTGACCAGGTCGAGATCGTGCAGCGCCGCGATCACGGTGCGTTTCTCGGCATGCCAGCGCCGCACCAGGTCGCACAGGTCGGCGGCGGTCTTGGTGTCGATCGCATTGAACGGCTCGTCGAGCACGATCACGCGCGCGTCCTGCAGCAGCAGCCGCGCGAACAGCGCGCGCTGCATCTGCCCGCCCGACAACGTGCCGATCGGCCGCTCCTCGAAGCCCGAGAGGCCGACGGCCGCCATCGCGGTGCGCACCTTCTCGCGCTCGCGCTTGCCGATACCGCCGAACAGACCGGCCTCGCGCCACAACCCCATCGCGACCATGTCGTAGACGCCGATCGGGAACGTGCGGTCGATATCGGCGATCTGCGGCAGATAGGCGATGTCGCGCGCGCGCGCGCCGCACAGGTCGATGCCGCCCGCGAGCGGCTTGATGACGCCGACGATGCCCTTGAACAACGTCGACTTGCCGGCGCCGTTCGGACCGACCACGGCCATCAGCGCGCCTTGCCGCACCGGGCCGTGCAGATGATGCACCGCCGGATGGCGGTCATAGCCGAGCGTCAGGTTCCTGAATTCCAGTGCCGCGCTCATGCCATGGCCCAGAACACCGCGCCCCACAGCGCCACCACGATCACGGCGACCGCCGCAACCCGTTGCAGCGCCGACAGGCGCAGGATCGACGGCGCGACCGTCGCCGGCGGGTGCGCGTGACCTGGATGATGATGGTGATGGGCGTCCATGTGAAATGTTATATTATCACAGACGGCAAAAATCCAGCCCGCACCCCGGCTTTCTGACCTCTTCCGCCTACGTTCCGAGAAACTGCGCCAGCCACTCCGGCCGGAAGCCCAGGTTGGCGAAACCCGAAATGCCCAGGAAGAGGCCAAGTCCGCCGCTCACCCAGGCGAAATAGAGCAGCGCGAAACTGTCGACCAGCGCGGCAACCGCCGAGACCGCGACCGCGATCGACAGGAACACGTCGGACATGTCGAACTGGTCGTCGCGGAAATTCAGCCGTTCGTATTCGGCTTCCAGCCGCTCAGCCTTGGCGCGCGTCTCCTTCGAACGGCCTTCGTATTTCTTGATGTCGGCCTCGTATTCGGCCACCTGCTTGGCGGCAAGCTCCTTGTTGACCGGAGCGCCGCTCTCCAGCAGCCGCAGCTGATGGAGCCCGTTCTCATCGACGTGCAGCTTCACGCGCGAAAACTGATACTCGGCCCAGGCGTCGACCAAATCGGCCTTCGCCTTCTGCATCGCCTGGTTGATGTTGTCGTCCTTCACCTTGGTGACTGCGCCGAACACCGTGAGGATCACCACGGTGATGGCTACCAGGTTGTTCAGGCGCTTGTCGTTCGCCCGCGCGATATCGTCCATGCTCATGTGCGCCCCCGGATTGCGGCTTGCCGCCACTCATTCTTATCCGAGCGGACCCGCCGCGAGTCCCTTCAGATCGAATTTCTCCACATCCTTGAGCAGCGCCACGAACGCACGCGCGCCGTGATCGAGCGCGGCAGCTCCCTTTTGCGCCGTCGCAAGCGACGCATCGCCGAGCGCGCCCGACGCATGCAGGTCCTGCGCCATCCAGCCGAAGCCGACCGGATGATCCGCGCGCAGATATCCGTAGTCGCGCTCCATCGCGTAGGTCACCGGCTTGAAATCCGCGATCTTCTCGCCGCGCACAAGGTGCGGCGAGGCGGCGAGCATGATCGAGGTCTCGATGTCGCCGCCGTGAATGCCATGCGTGCGCTCGGCCGCGGAGAACAAGCCGTCCGGGTAGCCGAAGCGGCCCCACGAGCAGTGCACCGCCAGCATGCCGGCGCGCACGCGCAATTGCCGCGCCGCAAGGTCGATCAGCGCGATGTTGCCGCCATGGCTGTTGGCGAAGACGACCTTGCGGATGCCGGCACGCGCCACGCTCTCGCCGATCTCGATGAAGGCGGCGAGCGCGGTTGCGGGCGAAAGCGTCAGCGTGCCGGCAAACGCCTTGTGCTCATCGGAGGCGCCGACCGCCTGCACCGGCAGCAACACGGCACGCGAGTCCGCCGGCAGCAGCGCACGCACCCGCGCGAGATAGGCCTCCGCAATATAGGTGTCGACGCCGACCGGAAGGTGCGGTCCATGCTGCTCGACCGCCGCGACCGGCAGCACCGCGATGCGGTCCGCCGCGAATTCTTCCGTCGTCAAACCGAGCCAGTCGACCACCTGCTTCTCCGTCGCGAAAGCTGCACAAATATAGACCAATGGTCGGGCGGTCACCCGGCTTTCGCACGCGGCGGCGACCGACTATGGTCGCGCAAATTCAGCCCCTCGGAGCCCTGCATGACGCTCGCATCGGCGCGCCGCGCGTTCTTCGCCCTCACGCTGCTCTTCGCCCCCGCGCATGCGCAACAGCTCGACAAGGTCTCGTTCGGCACCAATTGGGTGGCCGAGGCGGAGCACGGCGGCTTCTACCAGGCGGTCGCCGACGGCACCTACGCGAAGTACGGCCTCGACGTCACCATCGTGCCGGGCGGCCCGCAGGTGAACAACCGCATCCCGCTGCTCGCCGGCAAGATCGACTTCTTCATGAGCGCGAATTCGCTGCAGGGCTTCGACGCGGTGGCGCAGAACATCCCGACCGTCGCGGTTGCGGCGCTGTTCCAGAAGGATCCGCAGGTGCTGCTCGCGCATCCCGGACAGGCGGAGAGCTTCGAGGACCTCAAGAAGCTGACGCTGCTCGTCTCCGCCGAAGGGCTGCAGACCTATTTCAAGTGGATGCAGGCCGAGTTCGGCTTCGCGCAGGACAAGGTGAAGCCCTACACGTTCAATCCGGCGCCGTTCCTCATCGACAAGCAGAGCGCGATGCAGGGCTACGTCACGTCGGAGCCGTTCGCGATCGAGAAGGAAGGCAGATTCAAGCCGAAGATCTTCCTGCTCGCCGACCATGGCTTCAACACCTATTCGACCCTGATCGAGACGCGACGCGACGTCGTGGAGAAAAAACCCGGCCTGGTGCAGCGCTTCGTCGATGCCTCGGCGGTCGGCTGGTACAATTACCTCTACGGCGACAACAAAGCCGCGAACGCGCTGATCCGAAAACACAATCCGGAGATGACCCAGGAGCTGATCGATTACTCGATCGCCCGCATGAAGGAATTCGGTATCGTGGATTCCGGCGATGCCCTGAAGGACGGGATCGGCGCGATGAACGATGCCCGCATGGCGAGCTTTTTCGACAAGATGGTGCGCGCCGGCGTGGTCAAGCCGGACGTCGATTTCCGCCGGTCCTACACGCTGCAGTTCGTCAACCAGGGCGTCGGGCTGGAGTTGCGGCCGAAGTAATCAACCAAACACGTACTTCACCACCACGCCCAGTCCTGCCATGACGGCGACCGTCTCGATCAGGCTGCGGTGCAGGCCGAAGGCGAGCAAGGCCGCCACGGAGGCGAGCGCTGCGGCTTTCAGGTCGAGCGAGAGCGGATCGAACGTGAAGTAGCGCAGCGGACCGGCACGCATCTCCTCGACGCGGCCGAACAGCACGTGCAGTGCGAACCAGACGGTGAGGTTGAGGATGACGCCGACCACGGCCGCCGTGATCGCGGCGAGCGCACCCGAGAGGCGGCGATTGCCGCGCAGCTGCTCGACGAACGGCGCACCGGCGAAAATCCACAGCATCGAGGGCGTGAACGTCACCCACGTGGTCATCGCGGCGCCGAGGATGCCGGCGGTAACGGGCGAGAACGGCGCCGCATCGCGAAAAGCGGCGAGGAAGCCGACGAATTGCGTCACCAGGATCAGCGGTCCCGGCGTGGTTTCGGCAAGCCCAAGCCCATCGACCATCTCGGGCGCGGTCATCCAGTGATGGGTCTCGACCGCCTGCTGCGCCATGTAGGCGAGCAGCGCGTAGGCGCCACCGAAGCTCACCACCGCGAGCTTCGAGAAGAACGTGCCGATCGTGACCAGCCCATGGTCGGGTCCCAGCGTCAGCGCCGCAAGCGCGACCGGCGCCCACCAGACGAGCAGTCCGACCGCGACCGCAACGGCAAACTGCCGCCAGCGATCGGGTGGGGCGGGCGCGACGTCCACGGCGTCGTGCTTCAATCCCATCTGCGCCGGGTTCGTGCGCGCGACGGCATAGCCGATCAATGCCGCACCCGCGACGATCAGCGGAAACGGTGCGTTGAAAAAGAAGATGCCGACGAACGCCGCACCCGCAAGCGCGATCAGCGTGCGCGTCTTCAGCGCGCGCCGGCCGATGCGGATCAGCGCCTCCACCACGATCACCAGCACCGCGGCCTTGATGCCGAACAGCGCGCCGTCGATCCATGCGATGCCGCGCCCCAGCGCGTAGGCGAGGCTCAGGAGCAGCATCACCAGCGCGCCCGGCAGCACGAACAGAATGCCCGCCACAAGCCCGCCGCGCACGCCGTGCAGCGCCCAGCCGACGTAGGTGGCAAGCTTCTGCGCCTCCGGCCCGGGCAGCAGCATGCAGAAGTTCAGCGCATGCAGGAAACGCGGCTCGTCGATCCATTTCTTCTCGTCGACCAGCATGCGGTGCATCATGGCGATCTGCCCGGCCGGTCCGCCGAAATTGATGCAGCCGATCTTGAGCCAGACGCGGAAGGCCTCGCCGAATGTTGGCGAAGCCTTCGTCTCGCTCGTGACAGTTTGCGTTTGCGCGATCATCTCATGCCGCCTTCGCCGGCCAATTGTGCCGCTCTCCGGCGGCATGCCGCGATCCAGGCAAACAGCGCATCGTAGACCATGAAGCCGCGCTCGATCAGTCCATGGTCGTCGTCACCCGCGAGTGCCGAGAGCCCGAGCGAGACGGCGTGCAGGCCGGCCGCCTCCGGCGCGAGATCATGGCGGGCGGTGTCTGCGCCGCGCACGATCAGCGCGAGGCGAGCGAGATGCGGCTCGCCGTCAAGGCCGAAGAGTTTCAGCATCGTGTCGAACGAGCAGCCCTCGCCGTCGTGGCTGATCTCGACACCCTCGACGTCGAACGGGATCGCGCCGGTCTCCTGGGCGGTGTTTTTCACCTCCGGCGGATCCACGAACAGAAAGCGGGCGTCCGCGTCGATGAAGCGGCGGATCAGCCACGGGCAGGCGACGCGGTCGATCTTCGGGCGCCGCCGCGTCACCCACAGGCTTGGCGGCTTCGGCGCAAAACGCTCCAGCGCCCCGCGCGCGGTCAACGGCAGGCCGCCATCGGCCCATGTCTGGTAACCGCCCTCGAGCACCTGCGCGGCAATCCCGCGTGCGCGCAGGTCCGCCGCCACCATTTGGCTGAGCTGATGGCCGTAGCGGCATGCGATCACGATGGGCCGGTCGCCGGTCAATCCCGGCACCCAGCCGTTGTAGCTTTCGGGCTCGCGCCATACCGCCGTCGGGATCACGCCCGGCCCCGCGTCGTAGATCGCACGGCGGCGGACATCGAGGATCAACGGGCCTTGCGCGGTGCCGATCCGTGACCAGAGTTCATCGGGAGAAATAAAGTAGCTCGCAAGCATGGGCCTCCTCCGTTTGCGAAGGAGACGGCGCTTGGGCCTCGCGAGCCTGACGGGGCGACCGTCGCAGGCCCCGTACGCGAACGATACGGCAGCGGCGCTAGCCCTGCAAGATGCCGGTGACCCGAAGTGCGGGCGGCAGCACGAGCGAGAGGCCTGATGCAAGCAGCAGGATCAGGATCACGCGACGGAACGAAGCGTCATCGAGCTTGCCATAGAGCCAGATGCCGCACAGGATTCCGGCAATGAGCGCGGGCAGCGCGAGGGCGTAAAGCTTCATTGTCTCGACGCTGTAGATACCCGCGACGCCAAATGCGATCGCGCCCATCAGGAAGGTCGCAAGCATCGCCGGCTGGAAGATCGCGCGCTGCGCGTCCTTGGAGCCTCCGAGCAACTGGCACCAGATCGTCACCACAATGCCGCTGAGACCGGTCAGTCCGCCGATCAAACCGTTGACCGCGCCAACGCCAAGGCCTGCGGCGACGCTACCCTGAACCGGCCCGAGCGCGGGCCGCATGAGGTTGTACAGACTGTAGATCACTAGCAGGACGCCGATGGTGAGGCGCACCGAGTTCTGATCGGCCGTGGTCAGCAGCGCGGTGCCGACGGGAACGCCGATCGCGCCGCCGAGGATGAACGGCAATACGGCGCGCCAGTTTATCGACTGCCGTACACGCCAGATGCCAAAGCCTTGCGTGACCAGCCCGCACAGGACGATGAGAACGCGTTCTGGCTCGGCATGATGATGTGCAGCCACACGCCGGAGACCACGAGGCCCATCGCGAAGCCCGACAGGCCGGAGGTCAGGCCGCCGAAAAAGGCTGCCGCGATAAAGAGAGCCAGGGTCACGCCATCCATCGGATCGGTCCCGAAACTGAAGTGACCAGCGCTTGGATGGACGGCTGCCATCTGACGGGGAGGCTGAAGTATCCCCTGTGGGACGCACTATCTCAATCGCGGCAGGGACACTCTGCGAGACTGGTCAGACGATAGCCCTCGACGGCTTCATCAGCCCAGAACATCACGGACACATCGACCCGGCCCGGCTTCCACATGAACGGCTCCACGAAATCGACCTCGAGGCCGTTTTCCTTTTGTCGCGTGAACATGATCTCGAAACGCCCCGACGTGGTGGCACAACGCGACGCCTCGACCGACAAAGTCGCGCTCCAGGTCCGCTCCATGGTCGGCGGCTGCATTTCGGAGAACCGGACCTCGGTGAACGCGAGCGCCGGCTTGCAGGCCGGCGCGCCGGCGCCGGCCTGCGTCACGGCAGCAACGCCGATCGTGGCGGCGAGCACGGCGCGCGGCGCTCCTGCATTGATACGAAATGTGCGTGAAAAAACAAAAAGGCCCGCAAGCATGGGTCTCCTCCATCCAGGAAGGAGACGGCGCTTGGGCCTCGCGAGCCTGACGGGGCGACCGTCGCAGGCCCCGCAAGCGCACGATTAGTGCATATCCGTCAGGCCTTCAACCCCACATCCCACAAGCCACCCCTGACAATTCGCCGCTCGCGTGCATGGAAGGGCTTCGGTAGGAGTTGGTCATTGCGGCGCCGGCTAAACGCCGGGGCCCGGAATCCATATCCAAGATCTGTGCAATCATGGTCAGGTCGGTGATTATGGATTCCAGCGCGCGCCCACCGGAACGACGAGGAGTTTCCATGCCCAACAAGATCGATCTCTCCGGCCGTTTCGCGGCCATCACGGGCGGCGCGCAAGGGATCGGCAAGGCGATCGTCGAGCGGTTCCTCGACTCCGGCGCCGGCGTGGCGATCTGGGATCGCGACAAGGCCTTCGCCGAGAAGACCGCCGCGGAGCTCGAGCAACCGCGGCAAGGTGGTCGCGGTGGCGGTCGACGTCACCGACATCAGCGACGTGGAGCGAGCGCGCGACGACACCGTCAAGGCGTTCGGCCGCATCGACATCCTGGTCAACAACGCCGGCATCGCCGGGATCAACGCCACGACCTGGGACTACCCGATCGACGAATGGAACAAGGTGATGCGGGTCAATCTCGACGGACCGTTCCATTGCTGCCGCGCGCTCGCGCCGCTGATGATCGCGCAGAAATACGGCCGCATCGTCAACATCGCCTCGATCGCCGGCAAGGAGGGCAACCCGAACGCGTCGGCCTATTCGGTCTCGAAAGCCGGCGTCGATGGCGCTGACCAAATCGCTCGGCAAGGAGCTCGCCGGACACGACATCGCGGTGAACTGCATCACGCCGGCGGCGGCGAAGACCGCGATCTTCGACCAGATGAAGCAGGAGCACATCGACTACATGCTCTCGAAGATCCCGCGCGCGCGCTTCGTCAAGGTCGAGGAGATCGCGGCGCTCGCCGCATGGTGCGCCTCGGCCGACAATTCCTTCACCACCGGCGCGGTGTTCGACATTTCCGGCGGGCGGGCGACGTATTGAGCCCTGCCGAACAAGCGCGCCACGACCGGCTGACCGGCATCGGCCTCATGTGCGGCGCGGTCGTGTTGTTTGCCTGCAACGACGCGGTCGCGAAATATCTCAACAACTACATGCCGACCGTGCAGGTCGTGTGGGCGCGCTACATGGCGGCGTTCGTGCTTGCGCTGGTGATGTCCAATCCGATCCTGCGCCCGTCCGTCATGCGCACCTCGCGGCCATGGCTGCAGCTCGGCCGCTCCACCCTGCTGCTGGTCTCGACTGCGCTCAACTTCTTCGCGCTGCGCTACCTGCAGCTCGACCAGGCGATCGCGATCATCTTCTGCACGCCCTTCATCGTGGCGGCGCTCGGCGGCCCGATCCTCGGCGAGTGGATCAAGTGGCGGCGCTGGACCGCGATCACCGTCGGCTTCTGCGGCGTGTTGCTGGTGGCGCGGCCGGGCGCGGGCGGCATCCACCCGGCGGCGCTGCTCTCGTTCGGCGGCGCGATCTGCTACGCCATTTACTCGATCTCGACCCGCATTCTTGCCCGCTCGGACAGCAACGAGACGACCAATTTCTATTCCAACCTGGTGGGCGCGGTCCTCGTCAGCATCGCGGTGCCGTTCGTTTGGACGGCGCAAAGCGACCCGCTCGTCATCCTGCTGATGTGCTCGATGGGCCTGTTCAGTGGGCTGGGACACTACCTGCTGATCGTCGGCCACCGCCTCGCCCCGGCATCCGTGCTGGCGCCGTTCATCTACACCGAGATCGTGTGGATGATCGAACTCGGCTACCTCGCGTTCGGCGATCTGCCGAATTCATGGACCATGAGCGGCGTCGCGGTCGTGATCGCGTCCGGGCTCTACCTGCTGTATCGCGAGCGCGTAGCCGGAGTGAGAGGGCGCCCGCTCGATTGATTTCCCCCGTCCCCCTGATACAAACCTTGACAGCAATCCGCCCTGCAGAGGTCGCAAAGACAATGGCGAGGAAACCTGCCCGCGCGCCGGCCAACGGCCGCCGCCCGAACGACGACATCGGCGAGGAGATGCGGCTCAAGCTCTACCACTCGCAGTTCCGCCTGCGTCAGGCCGAGCAGCGCGCCTACGACCTGTTCCTGCAGAACCTCGTGAAGGGCACGAGCCACCTCTCGCTCGGGCAGGAGGCGATCGCGGCGGGCTTCGGCTGCGCGATGCAAAAGGGTGACCACACCTTCTGCACCTACCGCGGCCACGCCCACACGTTGGCGCGCGGCGTGTCGGTCGAGAAAGTGCTCGGCGAGCTGATGCAGCGCGACAACGGCCTGATGCGCGGCAAGGGCGGCTCGATGCATCTCACTTCCGCCGAACACGGCGTGATGGGGTCCTATGCGATCATCGGCGCGCACCTGCCGATCGCCTGCGGCGCGGCGCTGCGCGCGCAATACAAGGGCGACAAGGACGTGACCGTCTGCTTCTTCGGCGACGGCACCACCAATATCGGCGCTTTCCATGAGGCGCTGAACTTCGCCGCGATCTGGAAGCTGCCGGTCGTATTCGTGTGCGAGAACAATTTCTACATGGAGTACACGCCGATCCGCGACATCACGGCGGTCGAGCATCCGGCCGGTGACCGCGCCTCGGCCTACGGGCTCGAGAAGATCGTGATCGACGGCAACGACGCCGACGAGGTCTATCGCACCGCGCAGGCGGCGTTCACGAGAGCACGTGCCGGCGACGGGCCGTCGCTGATCGAGTGCCTGACCTATCGCCACAGCGGCCACTCGCGCGCCGACCCGGGCGCCTATCGCCCGAAGGGCGAGCTCGAGCGCTGGAAGAAGGACAAGGACCCGATCAACATCTATCGCGACCGCATGAAGCAGTTCGGCATCACGGCGGATCAAGTCGCCAAGATCGAGGCCGAGGTGAACCACGAGGTCGAAACCGCGACCGAGGCCTGCAAGGCCGCGCCGAACCCACCGATGGATATCCTCTTCACCGACGTCTACGCCGATGGGGGCTGGGCATGGCGGAACTGACTTATCGCGACGCGGTCGCGCGCGGCATCGCGCAGGAGATGACGCGCGATCCCGACGTCATCTTCTTCGGCGAGGACGTAGGGAAAGCCGGCGGCGTGTTCAAGACGACCGTCGGCCTCTACGACCAGTTCGGGCCCAGGCGCGTGCGCGACTGTCCGATTTCCGAGCAAGCTATCCTCGGTGCCGCGATGGGCGCCGCGATGACCGGCCTGAAGCCGATCGCCGAGATCATGTTCTCGGATTTCTTCGCGGTCTGCTTCGACTACATCGCGAACGAATTCCCCAAGAGCCGCTACATGTCGAACGGGCAATTGAAGTGCCCGCTGGTGGTGCGCACGGCGAACGGCGCCGGCTCGCGCTTCGGCGCGCAGCATTCGCAGAGCGTGGAAAACTGGGCGATGATGATCCCCGGCCTGAAGGTCGTGGCGCCGTCGACGCCGCGCGACGTGATCGGACTTCTGGCCGCCGCCGTGCGCGATCCCGACCCGGTGATCTTCTTCGAGCACAAGTCGCTCTACGCCACGAAGGGCGAGGTGCCGGACGGCGAGATCGTCGACACGCTCGGCACCGCGAAGATCCTGCGCCCCGGCAAGGATGCCACGATTTTGGCGCTCGCCCTGATGGTGCCGCGCGCGCTCGAGGCGGCCGAGAGGCTCAAGGCGGAACACGGCATCGACGCGGAAGTTGTCGACGTGCGCTCGCTGGTGCCGCTCGATACGCAGACCATCTTGGGTTCCGTCGGCCGCACCCACCGCCTGTTTACCGTGGAGGAGAACCCACGTTTGTGCGGATGGGGCGCCGAGATCGTGTCGATCGTCGCCGACGAGGCGTTCTACGATCTCGACGGCCCGCCGGTGCGCATCACGACACCGCACATTCCGCTGCCCGCCGCGGACGCGCTGGAAGATGCTGTGTTGCCTACGGTCGATCGGATCGCCGAGACGGTAAGGCGGAGTTTACAGAGCTAGTTTTTTCCGCTCGTCCCCGCGAAAGCGGGGACCCAGGGCCAAGAACTGGATGCCCGCTTTCGCGGGCATGAGCGGAGCAAGTGGAGAGTTGCGATGGCCATGTACGACAACCTGCTCGCCAACGTCCCCACCGACCTGTGGATCGGCGGCAAATGGCGCAAGGCCTCCGATGGCGCGCGCTTCGACGTGATCGATCCGGCGACCGAGAACAAGATCGCCTCGGTGGCGAGCGCGAGCGTCGAGGACGCCAAGGCCGCGATTGACGCGGCGCAAGGCGCGTTCGAGGCGTGGGCGGCAAAGAAGCCGCGCGAGCGCGGCGAGATCCTGCGCAAGGCCTTCGAGCTGATCGTGCGCGATGCCGAGCGCTTCGCCAAGCTGATCACGATCGAAAACGGCAAGGCGCTCTCCGACTCCAAGGGCGAGGTGCTCTATTCGGCCGAATTCTTCCGCTGGAACGCCGAGGAAGCGGTGCGCAACATCGGCCAGCTCTACAACGCGCCCTCCTCCGGCGCGCGCGTGGTGGTGCAGCACAAGCCGGCCGGCGTCGCCGTGCTGGTGACGCCGTGGAATTTCCCCGCCGCGATGGCGACGCGCAAGATCGGGCCCGCGCTCGCGGCGGGCTGCCCGGTCGTGCTCAAGCCGGCAAGTGAAACGCCGCTCACCATGCTGGCGCTGATGCCGCTGCTGGAAGAGGCCGGCGTTCCGGCCGGCGTCGTGAACGTCATCCCGTCGCGCCGCTCCGGTCCAGTGGTCTCCGCGATGCTGCACGATCCGCGCGTGCGCGTCGTGTCGTTCACCGGCTCGACCGAAGTCGGCCGCAAGCTGTTGCACGAAGCCGCCGACAACATCCTCAAACCTGCGATGGAGCTTGGCGGCAACGCGCCGTTCATCGTGTTCGACGATGCCGACATCGACGCCGCGATCGAGGGCGCGATGATCGCCAAGATGCGCAACATGGGCGAGGCCTGCACCGCGGCGAACCGCTTCTACGTGCACGAGAAGGTGCACGACGAATTCGCGAAGAAACTGACCGCGAAGATGAGCGGTCTGAAGATGGGCAACGGCCTCGACGAGGGCGTGGCGCTCGGGCCGCTGGTCAACGCCGAAGGCCGCGACAAGGTGGTCGAACTGGTCGCCGACGCGGTCAAGAAGGGCGCGAAGATTTTGACCGGCGGCAAGAAGCCGGACGGCGCGGGCTTCTTCTATCCGGCAACCGTGCTCAGCCACGTGCCCGACGACGCCAAGATGCTGAACGAGGAGATCTTCGGGCCCGTGGCGTCGATCCAGACCTTCAAATCCGAGGACGAGGCGATCCGGCGCGCGAACGACACCGAATACGGGCTGGTTGCTTATCTCTACACGAAGGACCTCAGCCGCGGCATGCGCGTGTCGGAGAAGCTCGACTTCGGCATGATCGGCCTCAATCGCGGCCTCGTCTCCGATCCGGCGGCGCCGTTCGGCGGCACCAAGCAGTCGGGTCTCGGGCGCGAGGGCGCGCATGAGGGCCTGATGGAATTCATGGAGACGCAGTACATCTCGGTGAATTGGTAAGCTGTCGTCCCGGCCAAGCGAGCAATGCGAGCGCGAGCCGGGACCCATAAATCACGAGCGCCGCGATCATCGACGGTCACGGTTTATGGATCCCGGCTCTCCCCCGGCTCAAGGCCGAGGTTCGGCCGGGATGACAACGGTGCGTAGGGGGAAGTGAATGGACGTCCTGATGCCGCAGCTCGGCGAGACCGTGGCTGAGGGCAAGATCTCGAAGTGGTTCGTGTCGGCCGGCGATGCCGTGAAGCCGGGCGATAATCTGTTCGAGATCGAGACCGACAAGGTGTCGATGGAAGTGCCGGCGATTGCGGCGGGAACGCTCGCGGCGATTCATGTGCAGGCGGGTGAGGTCGCGCCGGTGGGTGCCGTCGTCGCGATCATTCTCGGAGCCGGCGAGAAGTCACCGGTATCTCCACCTCCGCTCACCCCCGCGAAAGCGGGGGTCCAGAAAGTAAAAGAACTGGATTCCCGCTTTCGCGGGAATGAGCGGACTGATGGAGCCGTCACGCCCAAACCCGCCATCCAGATGGAGCCGTTCCGCGAGGTGCGCTCGCCCGAACGCAACTACGGCCCGGCGCGGCTTGCCGGCGGCACGACCGTCACGCCGCTTGCGCGCCGCCTCGCCGGCGAAGCCGGGATCGACCTGACCAATGTGAAAGGCTCAGGCCCGCACGGGCGGATCGTCGCGGCCGACGTCGATCACGCAAAGACCGCGGTCGCGGCCCCTGTCCGGGGCAGCCTCGCCGCAGGACCCATTGTGCTGACCGCCGACATCGCAGTCGGCCGGTCCCTCGCATTGTGCGACGAGGCGAACACCGCACAGAAAACCACGCTCGAACTCGCCGATGTCATCATCAAAGCGTGGGCGACGGCGCTTGCGCGCATTCTGCCGTCCGAGAACAGCGCCATTGCGCTGGCAATCGGCAGGGATCGCACCGTCATCGCCGAGGCTGCCGCCACATCGCTGACCGCAATCGCCGCAGCACGGCGGGACGGCGCTGACGGCAGCGCCGCGAGCGCGATCTCGATCCCGGGCGTCGCCGGAGTAACCTCGGTCGCGGACATCCTCCGGCCGCCTCACACCACGCTGCTTAGCCTCGGCGCGCCGCGTCGCGCACCGGTCGAAGCACCCGATGGATCGGTCGCGTTTGCGAGCATGATGACGGCGACGCTGTCGTGCGACCATCGCGTGGCCGATGCCGTGCTCGGTGCGGAACTGCTGGCGGCCTTCAAGGGCTTTGTCGAGCAGCCGGTGACGATGATCGTCTGATCCCTTCCCCGAAGGGGGAGGGTGGCCGCGCGAAGCGCGGACGGGTGGGGATCGGGCGAGTCGAGCAATGACCCACCCCGGCTCGCTTGCGCTCGCCGACCCTCCCTTACAGGCGAGGGATAAGCAAGAGCCGTTACTCGGCCGCCTGTTTCTTCTCGCGCGGCGGCAACGTCACGCCGTTGAGCCCGGCTACGAAATCCGACAGCGCGGGCACGAAGTCGCCGCCGCGGCCTGCCGCATCCGCGAGCGCGTAATAGTTCTTCACCGCCGCGCCCAGCGGGTTGGCGACGCCGGCGTCCGCCGCCATCGCCGCGAGATAACGCATATCCTTGTGCGAGTTCGCGATCGTGAACTTGTGCTGCTCCTCGCCCGCGAGCACCCAGGCGAAGAAGGTCTGGTACATGCCGCAGTCGAACCGGCTGCCGCGCATCACGGCGTCGACCGCCTGCGGCGTGATGCCGTTCTTGTGCGCGACGACCAGCAGCTCGGAATAGAGCGCGCCGTAGCCCATCGAGAGGAAGTTCATCAGGAGCTTGAGCTTGTGCCCGTCGCCCGTTTCGCCGACGCGCACCGCCTTGGCGGCCCACGCGCCGATCACCGGCTCGATGCGCGGCCACACCTCCGCGTCGCAGCCGACCATCGCGGAGAGTTTGCCTTCCTCCGCCTGCGCCGGCGTGCCGCCAAGCGGCGCATCCGCAAGCGCCGCGCCGCGGGCTTTCAGCTCTGCAGCGAGCGCCGCGGTCGAATTCGGATCGGAGGTCGAGCAGTCGACCACGATCAGGCCCTCGCGCGCACCCGCCGCGATGCCGTCAGGCCCGCGCAGCAGCGCCTCGACCTGGGCTGAGCCGGTCACGCACAGGAACACGATCTCGGAATTTTGCGCGACCTCGGCCGCGCTCTTAGCTTCTTTCGCCCCACGCTTCACCAGATCGTCGACCGGCGCGCGGTTGCGATGACCCATGACCGTCAGCGCATGGCCCTTCTCGACCAGGCACTTCGCCATCCCGTGGCCCATTAGGCCGACGCCGATGAAGCCGATGCGCATCGGCTATTCCTTCACCGCGCCGGTCATCGCGCTCACATAATGTTCGACGAAGAACGCGTAGAGAATGACCAGCGGCAGGGAGCCTGCCAGCGCACCCGCCATCAGCGAGCCCCAGCGATAGATGTCGCCGTCGACGAACTCGTTCACGATCGCGACCGGCACCGTCTTGTTCTGCACCGACTGCAGGAAGGTCAGCGCGTAGATGAATTCGTTCCAGCACAGCGTGAAGCAGAAGATGAAAGCGGAGATCAGTCCGGGAATTGCGAGCGGCAGCACGATCTTGGTCAAGATCTGCCAGCGCGACGCGCCGTCGATCAGCGCGCATTCCTCCAGTTCGTACGGGATGGTCTTGAAGTAGCCCATCAGCAGCCAGGTCGAGAACGGGATCAGGATGGTCGGATAGGTGAGGATCAGCGCGAACGGCGTATCGAACAGGCCGTACTGGAACACGACGGTCGCGAGCGGAATGAACAGGATCGAGGGCGGCACCAGATAGGCGAGGAAGATCAGCCCGCCGACCCACTGCGCGCCGCGATAGCGAAGCCGCACGATCGCATAGGCGGCGAGCACGCTCGCGATGATGGACAGAATGGTGGCGGCGACCGCCACATACATCGTGTTCCACAGCCACCACGGATAGTAGCTCTCGAACAGCAGCTTCTGGATGTGCTTGAAGGTCGGCTGCCAGGTCCAGAACGGATTGAACTTGTCGAGGTTGAGCAGCTGCTCGTCCGGTTTGATCGCCGTCAGCGCCATCCAGTAGAACGGAAACAGCAAGATCACGACGATGATCGTGAGCGGCAGATAGATGGTCACCAGCCGGCGCGGCAGGTTCTGCAGATAGCTCATGCCTTCCGAGTGATCGGTCAGCGTCGCGACCGGCGACGAGCCGGAGAGCACGGCCTTGAGGTCGGCCGGCTTGGCGGCGGGGAGATCAGTCATTGTTCTCGCCCAGCGCGCGCCGGGCCTGCCCCGTTCGCGCCAACGAAAAACCCGCAACGCTGCACGGCTCAGTCATTGTTTTCACCCTGCTGCCACTTCCTGCGCTGCAACCCGAACCACGACACCATGATGGCGGCGAGCAGGAACGGGATCATCGCGCTCGAGATCGCCGCGCCCTCGCCGAGCTGCCCGGCGATGATCGCGCGCTGATACGACAGCGTCGCCATCAGGTGCGTGGCGTTCACCGGCCCACCGCGCGTCATCGCCCAGATCAGCTGGAAGTCGGTGAAGGTGAACAGCACCGAGAAGGTCATCACCACCGCGATGATCGGGGTGAGCAGCGGATAGGTGATGTGGCGGAACATCTGCCAGCGCGTCGCGCCGTCGATGGTCGCGGCCTCGTAGAGCGAGGGCTGCACGGTCTGCAGGCCGGCGAGCAGCGTGATTGCGACGAACGGCACGCCGCGCCAGATATTGGCGAAGATCACACTGGCGCGCGCCCAGTTGGCGTCGCCGAGGAAGTTGATGTTCGTCGTGATCAGCCCGAGCTGCTTCAGCGACCACGAGATGATCGAGAACTGCGCGTCGAAGATCCACCAGAACGCCAGCGCCGACAGCACCGTCGGCACGATGAACGGGATCAGCACCATCGCGCGCAGCATCGCCTTGAACGGCAGGTTCTCGTTCAGCAGCAGCGCGAGGTAGAGCCCGAGCGCGAATTTCACCGCGCTCGCGATCGTGGTGTAGAGCAGCGTGTTGAAGACCGAGAGCCAGAAGATCGAGTCGTCGGAGAGCCACTCGTAGTTCTCGAGGCCGACGAACTCGCCCGCGCGGCCGATCTTGGCGTCGGTGAACGAGATCCAGATCCCCAGTCCGAGCGGATAGGCCAGGAACAGGATCAGGAACGCCATCGCCGGCAGCATGAACCAGAAGCCGAGCCAGTTGCGGTTGACCTTCAGCAGGTCCCACTTCGTGGTCTCGCGCACCGGCGCTCGCGCGGTTCGCGGCTCGAGAGCGATGTCAGCCATCGGGCAGCTCCAAATGTCCCGGCGCCCCCGGGAATTAGCGGGTGGACGTGACCCGGCGGCCGTCCACCCGCTCCGTGTTGCGCGCCGGGGTCAGCGGCCCCGGATCTGCCTCTAGCGATAGATACGCTTCAGCTGCCGCTCGACGATCGAGATCGCGCCCTTGGCGTCCTCGCGTCCGGTGCAGTAGTTGGCGAACATGTCGACCACCAGGAAGTCTGCGATCGCGGTCGCGGCCTTCTCGCCCGGCGTACCGATGCCCGACGCCGGCAGCGCGCGCTTGCTGGCGTGGCTGAACACTTCGTTCTTCGGGTCGGCTTTCCACACCGGCGCCGCGTCGTAGCTGTTGAGCGTATGGGTGAGATACCCGCGCGCGCCCGAGAGCCACTTCTCGTAGTTTTCCTTCTCCAGCATGAAGGCGATGAAGGCCTTCGCGGCGTTCGGCGCCTTGGTGAACTTGAATGCCAGGATCGGAACGCAGAGCTGCAGCTCGGTCGGCTTGCCGATCGGGCCGACCGGCCAGAGCGCATGCTGGGTGTCTTCGGCGAGATCCTTCTTGCTCGCATCGTCCTTCGCCGCGACGTAGATCGAGATGCCGTTGGCGGTGAGGTAGAGCTCGCCGGCGAGATACGCCTTGTTGTTCGACAAGTCGTTCCACGACGCGACGCCGGGGATGAACGTGTCGGACAGCGCCTTGCAGTATTCGAGCGCCTTCACGGTTTCCGGCGAGTTGATGATGACCTTGTTGTCCTTGTCGACCGTGTAGGCGCCGTGGCCCCACAGGATCCAGTGCAGCCAGGCATTGGCGTCGCCCGACGCGTGGCCGAGCGGGAAGCCGGCCGGCGTGTTGTTCTTCTTGAGCCCCTTGCACAGTTCGAGGAAGCCGGGGAAGTCCTTCGGCACGTCCTTGAAGCCGGCCTTCTCCACCGCCGACTTGCGGTAGGTCAGGTAGCCGCCGATGGTGGCGACCGGGATGCCGAGCCACTTGTTGCCCTGCTTGCAGGTCGCGGCCGCCGCGTCGGTCCAGCCGCCATATTTCTTGCCGAGGTAATCGGCGACGTCATTGAGCTCGATCACTTTCGTCGGGAACAACTGCGGCAGCGTATGCAGGCCCCAAGCGAGGTCCATGCCGGAGCCGGTATTGGCCGCGACGGACGCCTTCGGCTGCACGTCCTCGAACAACTCGCTGAACACGTTCATGTCGGTGCCGGTCGCCGCCTTGAACGCCGCCACCATCTCGTTGAACGCCTTGTCCTCGGCTTCGACGAAACGCTTCCAGCGCATCACCGTGAGCTTGGCGCCCTTCTCGGCCTTCCATGGCGCCGATTGCGCCCAGGCTTTGGCGAAGTCGAGCAGCGCCGGCCCGGTGAGCGCGCCGGTCGCGGCCAGCGCGGTGCCGCCCTGAAGCATGGAGCGGCGAGAGAAATCCTGCATGGTCATCCTCCGTTTGGAATTTTTGACGTTCGTTTCAGGCGTTCAAACGTTTGCCCGAGGCCTCGTCGAACAGGTGAACGAGGGCCGGATCGGGCTTGAGCCGGATCTTGTCTCCCGGCTCGAACTTGTGGCGCTCGCGGAATACCGCCACGACTTCCTCGCCCCCGAGTTTCGCGAACACTTGCGTCTCCGAACCGGTCGGCTCCACCACCACGATCTCGGCGTCCGCGCCATCGTCCGCGATGGTGAAATGCTCGGGACGGATCCCATACACCGCGGGCCGCCCTTCGGAATTCGCCGGCACCGCGGCGAGTGGCAACCTGACGCCGTTCGGCCCGTCGAAGCCGGCGGTGCCGTTGCTGCGCACCTTGCCCTTGAGGAAGTTCATCGCCGGCGAACCGATGAAGCCGGCGACGAACTGGTTGTCCGGCCGGTCGTAAAGCTCGAGCGGCGTGCCGATCTGCTCCACGATGCCGTCATGCATCACGACGATCTTGTCGGCCATCGTCATCGCTTCGATCTGGTCGTGCGTGACGTAGACCGTGGTGGTCTTGAGCCGCTGGTGCAGCTCCTTGATCTCGGTGCGCATCGCGACGCGCAGCTTGGCGTCGAGATTGGACAGCGGCTCGTCGAACAGGAACACCTGCGGGTCGCGCACGATGGCGCGGCCCATCGCGACGCGCTGGCGCTGGCCGCCGGAGAGCTGGCGTGGGAAGCGCTCCAGCAACGGCATCAGTCCGAGGATATTGGCCGCGCGCTGCACGCGGTCGTCGATCTCGCTCTTCGGCGCGCCGCGCAGCTTGAGCGAAAAGCCCATGTTGGCCGCGACCGTCATGTGCGGGTAGAGCGCATAGTTCTGGAACACCATCGCGATGTCGCGCTCTTTCGGCGGCACGTTGTTGACCACGCGATCGCCGATCCGGATTTCGCCGCCGGTGATGTTTTCCAGGCCCGCGATCATGCGCAGCAGCGTGGACTTGCCGCACCCGGAGGGCCCGACCAGCACCACGAACTCACCGTCCTCGATCGTGACATCGACGCCGTGGATCACCTGCGTCGCACCGAATGCCTTCTTGACGTCGCGGATTCCGACCGACGCCATACGCGTCCTCCCAGTCCCGTTTCACACCCTAGAATGTTAGTTCTTGGGCCTGTCATCGGCTGTAGGCGGCGCTAAGTCAATGCTGCCGGACGCGAAAATTCCTCGGTCCGGGCGGTGGGAAAATCCGGCCGATCCGGTGGGCCGGATTCGCGCTTGACGACCGTGCGGCGGCCAAGGACTCTGTGGCCGCTTCTGAAAAACTCCGCGGTCCGCACCGGTCCCGCACGAGCCTGATCCAATCCAAGGAGACGCATTCATGCCCGGCGACAAAGCCGACGTCGTGATGTTCGGCCCCAAGCCGATCATCGAAGAGGTGCTGTCGAAAGCGCCCGGCATCCAGTTGCACAAGGCTTGGGCAGCGCCGGACGAGGACGCTTTTGTCGCCAGGATCGCGCCAAGCCTGCGCGGCATCGCCGCCGCGGGCGGGCATGGCCGCATCGACGGCGCCTTCATGTCGCGTTTCCCCAAGCTTGAGATCGTGTCGAGCTTCGGCGTCGGTTACGACCATATCGATGCCAGGTGGGCGGGTGAGCACGGCATCATGGTCACCAACACGCCGGACGTGCTCAACGAGGAAGTGGCCGATACCGCGCTGGGGCTGCTGCTCTGCACCGTGCGCCACCTGCCGCAGGCCGAGCGCTATCTGCGGCAAGGCCACTGGCCGGTGCAGGGCGACTACCCGCTCACCCCCTCGCTGCGCGACCGCACCGCCGGCATCGTCGGCATGGGGCGCATCGGCAAGGCGATCGCGCGGCGGCTCGACGCCATGCGGGTGCCGGTCGTCTACCACACCCGCCGGCCGACGACCGACGTTCCCTATCGGCATTACCCGAACCTCGTGGACATGGCGCGCGACGTCGGCATCATCATCGTCATCACGCCGGGGGGCGCGGCAACCAAGAACCTGGTCAACGCCGAGGTGCTCAAGGCGCTCGGGCCCGACGGCATCCTGATCAACGTGGCGCGCGGCTCGGTGGTGGACGAGGACGCGCTGATCAAGGCGCTGCAGGACAAGACCATCCTGTCGGCCGGCCTCGACGTGTTCGCCAACGAGCCGAAGGTGCCCGATGCGCTGATCGGGATGGACAACGTGGTGCTGCTGCCGCATGTCGGCTCGGCCTCGCACGCGACGCGCCGCGCGATGGACGAACTGGTGGGAAACAACATCGTGTCGTGGTTTTCCGGCAAAGGCGCGATCACGCCGGTCGCCGAAACGCGGCCAAAGAAGCCGTAATTGGCAGCCAGGATTCCGCTCGTCCCCGCGAAAGCGGGGACCCAGTTCTTGGCCCTGGATTCCCGTTTGCGCGGGAATGAGCGGGGAATGAGGCCCGTCGGTGCAATGTCCAAACAGCTTGTTGCGCTCTCGATACTGATGCTGTCCGGTGCGCCCGTCTTCGCGCAAGCGCCCGCGCCGCTGCCTGAGCCGAACGATGTGGCGCGCGTCCTGGTTGCCGCGCCGTGGGAGTTGTCGAACCCGGACCGCGACCGGCGCTGTCAGGTCTCCTTCAAGCTCGATCCCGCCCCGCCCGGCCGCGCGATTTCGTTCGCACCGGCCTGCGGCGTCGCGTTTCCCGACCTGCGGCCGGCGACGGCGTGGATTCTCGGCCGCGACGATTCCTTGAGAATCCTCGATGCCAAGGGGACCGTGCTGCTCGAGCTCAGCGAGGTCGAGAACGGCATGTACGAGACCTCGCCGAGCTACACACATTACTTCATGCAGACGCTGGCCGCGATCGGCAAGGAGCGCATCACCGACGACCTGTTCGGCGATTGGCAGTTCGCGCGCGGCGGCAAGGCGATCTGCCAGCTCAGTCTCGGCAACACCGCCTATGATGCGGATTCGTTCGCGCTGACGCTGAAGCCCGGATGCGACCAGCTGGTCACGCGCTTCGCGCCGGTCGCCTGGCGTTTCGATCGCGGACAATTCGTCATGCTCGACGCCAAGGGCCAGTCCTGGCGCTTCGAGGAGAACGACGAGAACGCCTGGAGCCGCGTTCCCGCCATGCGCCCGCCGCTGACGATGTTGCGGCCGCAGCAGCCCGCGCAGTAGCCGGAAACGATCAGAACGGCGCGTCGGTCGCCTTCTTCTTCTTCGATCGCGACCACACCACGCCGGGATAGCCCTTGAGCGGGACGAGCCGCTCGCCCCCATAGCCCCAGTCCTGCTGCTCCTCGATACCGATGTGATAGAGCGGCTGGCGGCCGGTGCGCGTCGCAAACAGCGCGCGCGGGATGTTGACCATGTGCGGCGAGCGGGCACGTTCGTAGGCGAGCGGCGTGCCGCAACGGCGGCAGAAACTGCGTACGGCTCCGGTCGCCGTGTCGTCGTAGCGCGCGATGTCGCGCTCCCCCGCGGTGATCCGGAAGCGCTTGCGCCAGCTCCCGACATAGGTTGCGTACGCGGCGCCATGTGCGAGCCGGCTCGCGCGGCTGTGATCGTGCCAGGCCCAGCGCGCCGGAAAATCGATCTCGAAACGCACCGTTCCGCACAGGCATTGGCCCGCGACGCCGGCCGCATCGGAGAAAGCTCTGCGTTTCATGATCTGATCCGCGGTGAATGCGTTTGGCCGGATATAGCCCGAGTGCTGCGGTCAGAACAGCTTCAGCCCCTTCAGGCTCGCGTGTCCGTCCTTGCCGACGATGACGTGATCGAGCACCTGGATGCCGAGCGTGCGCGCCACCTGCGCGACCTGCCGGGTCATCTCGATGTCGGCGTGCGAGGGCGTCGGGTCGCCCGAGGGATGGTTGTGCACCAGGATCAGTCGCGGTCGCCGAGAGCTCGAGCGCGCGCTTGACCACCTCGCGCGGATAGACCGGCGTGTGATCGACCGTGCCTTCCTGCTGCACCTCGTCGGCGATCACCTGGTTCTTCTTGTCGAGGAACAGGATGCGGAATTGCTCGCGTTCGGCGAACGCCTGCGCGGCGCGCGCGTAGTCGATCACCGCGGTCCATGAGGAGAGGATCGGCCGCTTCTTCACCTGACCCTTCGCCAGCCGCTGCGCCGCCGCCTGCACGACCTTGAGGTCGGTGACCGCCGCCTCGCCGAGGCCATCGATCTCCCTCAGTCGCTCGGGCGGCGCCGAAATGACCTCGGCGAACGAGCCGAAGCGCGCGAGCAGTTCCTTCGCCAGCGGCTTCACGTCACGGCGCGGCATTGCGCGGAACAGCACCAACTCCAGCATCTCGTAGTCGGCGAGCGCCTCCGCTCCGGCTCGCATGAAGCGCGCGCGCAGCCGCTCGCGATGGCCGTGATAGTGCGGGGCTTCGGCGAGCGCTGCCTCGGGGTCGTGTTTCGGCGCCATGCCGCCAGCATGGCGCGGCGGCGGGCGTTTGCAATCCGCGCGCGATGCGCAGATTTAAACGTATGGTGGCTTGTGCCGCCCCGCTGGCGAGATCGTGAACACCTCGCAGCCGTCGCTGGTGACGCCCACCGTGTGCTCGAACTGCGCCGAGAGCGTAGTGGTCGCGCGTGACCGCGGTCCAGCCGTCCGACAAGACCTTCACGTGCGAGCGGCCGAGATTGATCATCGGCTCGATGGTGAACAGCATGCCGGGCTTGAGCACCGCGCCTTCGCCGGGGCGGCCGACATGCACGATGTTCGGCTCGTCGTGGAACAGGCGCCCGAGGCCGTGACCGCAGAAATCGCGCACCACGCTCATGTGCTGCGGCTCGACGAAGCTCTGGATCGCGGCGCCGATGTCGCCGGTGGTGCGTCCGGGCGTCACCGCCGCGATGCCGCGCATCATCGCCTCGTAGGTCACCTCGATCAGCCGCTCCGCCTTGCGCGGGATTTCGCCGACCGGATACATGCGGCTCGAATCGCCGTGCCAGCCGTCGAGGATCAGCGTCACGTCGACATTGACGATGTCGCCATCCTTCAGCGGCTTGTCGTTCGGGATGCCGTGACAGACGACGTGGTTGATCGACGTGCAGGTCGACTTGTTGTAGCCGCGGTACATCAGGGTCGCGGGCCGCGCCCCGTGCGCCAGCGCGAAGTCGAACACGAACCGGTCGATCACCTCGGTCGCAACGCCGGGCTTCACCACCTCGGCGAGCTGGTCGAGGCATTCGGCGACCAGCCGCCCGGCCTTGCGCATGCCGGCGAAGGCCTCCGGGCCGTACAGCTTGATCTGGCCGGTCTTGCGCAGCGGCGCGAATGACGCGTCGATGTAGTTCATGCTGGAATGTCGCGGTTCAGACTGATTTGCCTATCAGATAGCCTTCGCGCGCGGATTTCTCAACCCGCTCTATTGCTTGAGCAGTCGGCGTTTTTTCTCGCGCAGGATGCGGAACGGCAGGCCCAGATAGTATTTGCGGACGAACTGAAGCCGTCCGGCAAGCCCGACCCGCTCGGGCGCGTCCGCCGGCACGTACCAGCTGTTGATCCCGGTGCGGCGGAACCAGCGATAGCCGCGCGCCGTCAGGTGGCGATGCAGCGCGAGGTTCTGCACCACGTCCTCGATGAACAGCACGCGCGGTCGCCAGCGCGAAAGATCGAATCCGCTCAACACCTCGATATCGTGCCCCTCGACATCGATCGACACGAAGTCGATGGGCCGCGGCGCGCCGGCATCGTCGAGGACCTGATCGAGCGTCATGACCGGAACCTGGACGGTCCCACCCCGCCGCATCCCCGCCGCGTAGAAATCCGGCTCGAGCGAGGACTGGATGCCGGCGAGATGCAGCGTCAGCGTCTTGCCGGCATTGGCGGGCGTCGAGCACGCGACGGCGTAGACCTTGGCGCGCCGCTCCTGCCGCAGCTGCTCGGCCAGATCGGGCTGCGGCTCGACCAGCACCCCGGTCCAGCCGCGGCGCTCCATCGCAAAGGTCTGCGAACCGTCCTTCGGCGCATTGGCGCCGACGTCGACGAAGAAGCCGGCCGGCGTCGCGCCGAAATACTCCGCCTTCAGCGCCTCTTCCATGTCGCCGGGAAAGATGGCGCGCATCGCCTAGGCCGCGATACTGCCGCCCAGCTCGTCGTCGATATGCGCGCGGATGATCTCGTCGAAAGTCTTCTCCACCTTGAAGCCGAGCCCGAGCGCGCGCTTGGCGTCGAACCGCGTCGGCCAGCCCGAGACGATCTTCATGATCGCGGCGTCCGGCTCGCGCTTCACCCGCGCCACCACGGCCTCGCCCGCGACGCGGCGCAGCGCGGCGATCTGCTCGCCGACCGTGCAGGCGACCCCGGGCATCGTGAGATTGATGCGCGGCCCGAGCGTTTCGCGCGAGAGCGCGGCCGCGTGCATCAGGAAGCCGACCGCCGAGCGCGGGCTCGCGTGCCAGTGCATCACGCTCTCTTCGACCGGAAGCACCGCGTCCTTGCCGGCGAGCGGCTCGCGGATGATGTTGGAGAAGAAGCCTGACGCGGCCTTGTTCGGCGTGCCCGGCCGCACGCAGATGGTGGGCAGGCGGATGCCGACGCCGTCGAGGAAGCCTTTCCGCGCGTAGTCGGCGAGCAGCAGTTCGCAGATGCCTTTCTGCGCACCGTACGAGGTCAGCGGCGTGTGATGGAATTCGTCGTAGATCGCGTCCGGGAATGGCGCCCCGAACACCGCGATCGACGAGGTGAACACCAGCTTCGGGTGGTAGCCGCCGGCCGTGCGGATCGCCTCGAGCAGGTAGCGCATGGTGTCCAGGTTGACCCGGTAGCCCTTCTCGAAATCGGTCTCGGCCTCGCCCGATACCACCGCGGCGAGATGGAAGATCACATCGGGCCGGTCCTTGATCAGCCTGGCGGCCGTCTCCGGCGCCGAGACGTCGGCCGCATAGGCCTCAGTCTTGAAGCCGGCGGGCTTGGCCGGCGCCACCACGTCGACCAGCGTGAACGCGTCGATCGGCTTGCCGTTGAGCGCCTTGTCGGCGGCGAGCCGCTCGGTCAGCTTGCGGCCGACCATTCCGGCCGCGCCGGTGATAAGGATGTGCACGCGTCTTCTCCCGGATTTCGTGACTTGCGGCTTCTGTCATGCCATTGCGGGGCCCCTGCCTGCAATGCGAAGCTTGGCGAAATCAGAAGGGGGCGCCGATGATTTCGATCCGGCTTTCGCTCTGTTCCGCCGCCGTAACCTTGGGGTTCATTGCGTCCGCTCACGCGCAGGGTTTCGTGCGCATGGAGATGATCCCGATCGCCAGCACAACGCTGACGACGCAGCAAATCCTCGCCGGTGAGACCAGCGGAAAGCCCGCCAGCATTGCGGGCCAGCTGCGTATTCCGCGCGCGGGCACCGACAAGCTGCCGGCGATTATCCTGGTGCACGGCTCGGGCGGATTGAGCGCGTCCGCCGACGCGTGGGCAAAGGAGCTCAACAGCATCGGGCTTGCCGTGCTGGTGCTCGATTCCTTCGCGGGCCGCAACATCGTGAGCACGGTCAACGACCAGTCGCAGCTCGACCACCTCGCGATGATGGCCGACGCCTACCGCGCACTCGACGGTCTCGCCGCCCATCCGCGCATCGATCCGGCGCGCATCGCGGTGATCGGTTTCTCCAAGGGCGCGGTCGCGTCGATCTATTCGGCCAACCAGCGCTTCCGCAAGCAGTTCGGCGGCGCGAACGAATTCGCCGCCCATATCGGACTCTATACGCCGTGCAACGTCGTCTATCGCGACGACGACAAAGTGACCGGCAAGCCGATCCGCTTCCATCACGGCATCCCCGACGACTGGGTGCCGATCGCACCCTGTCGTGACTATGCGGCGCGCCTGAAGCAGGCCGGCGCGGACGTTGCGCTGGCGGAGTATCCGGACAGCTATCACGCCTACGACAATGCCGCGACCGTGACGCCGGTGAAGTTCCCGCAGGCGCAGACCTCGCGCAATTGCCGCGCCGAGGAGGCAGAAGCCGGCCAGTTGGTGAATGCGACGACCCGGCAGCCGTACGGCCTCGACGATCCGTGCGTCGAACGCGGCACCCAGGTCGCCTACAACGAGGCGGCCCACAAGGCGACCGTCGCGGCCGTGAAGCAATTCCTCGCCGCGACCTTCAAGCTGAAGGAGTGACGCGGCGCGTCACAGCGCGAAGCCGCCGTCCGCCAGATGGATCTGCCCGGTGGTGTAGCTCGACTCGTCCGAGGCGAGATACACCGCGAGCGCCGCGATCTCCTGCGGCGTGCCAAGCCGGCCCATCGGCTGGCGGTCGATGAATTGCTGCCGCACGGTCTTCTCCGACGCGCCGGTCTTCTTGGCCAGCGTCGCAATGCGGTCGTCGAGCGAAGGCGACTCGATGGTGCCGGGGCAGATCGCGTTGGCGCGGACGCCTTTCCGGATGAAGTCCGCCGCCACCGACTTGGTAAGTCCGATCACCGCCGCCTTGGTGGTGCCGTAGACGTAGCGGAACGGAATGCCGCGCACCGACGAGGCCCCCGACGCGATGTTGATGATCGAGCCCTTGCCCTTCTTCAGCATCGCCGGAAGGCAGGCCTTGATGGTGCGGTCCATCGAACGGACGTTGAGATCGAACGCGAAATCCCATTCGTCGTCGGTCGAGTCGAGCACGCTGCCGTGGTGCACGTAGCCGGCCGCGTTGACCAGCACGTCGATGGCGCCGACCTTCCGGCTCATCTCCTTCACCAGCGCATTCACGTCGGCGGTCGAGCGCACATCGAGCTTCGCGAGCGTCGCCTTGCCCAGGCCCTTCAGCTTTTTCACGTCCACGTCGGTCGCGATCACCTTGGCGCCTTCGGCAATGAACGCCTGTGCGATCGCGCGCCCGATCCCCTGCCCCGCTGCCGTCACCAGCGCGACCTTGCCTTTCAGTCTTCCGGCCAACTCCGCCTCCCTAAGCGGCGTTGAGTGCCGCAAGACTTTGCTTCTGCCGGCCGTCTTTATCGAAATTGTCCGGCGCAAGCCAGCGCTGGAATGCGGCCTTGCGCGCAGGCCATTCGCCGTCGAGGATCGAGTACCACGCGGTGTCGCGGTTCTCGCCCTTCACCACCTGATGCTGCCGGAACAGGCCTTCGTACCGGAAGCCGTAACGCAGCGCCGCGCGCTTGGAGGGTTCGTTGCGGTTGTTGCATTTCCATTCGTAGCGCCGGTAGCCGAGCGAAAAGCCGTAGTCGCCGATCAAATAGACCGCCTCGGTCGCGGGCCGGGTCCGCTGCAGCGCCGGCGAATAGGTGATCCAGCCGACTTCGAACACGCCATGTGCCGGGCGGATTTCCATCATCCACATATGGCCTTTCGTCCGCCCGTCGGCGTGATCGACCACGGCAAACGGGCAGATGTCGGTCTTCTGCACCATCGAGTTCGAGCAGCGCGTCGTATTCGGCGCGATCCTTCGGCGGATAGGCCGGCAGATAGTCCCACACGCGATCGGCGCCTGCGAATGCCGCCGCGATGTCGCCGCCGTGACGCGCAACATCGAGCGGCTCGAGCCGGCAGTAACGCCCTTCCAGCACCTTGCGGGACGGAAACGGCGGAGCCTTCCAGGCCGACAGGTCGCTCATTGCTCGCGTGCCGCCTTGTCCTTGGTGAAGATGCCGTTGAGCTCGCCGCCGTTCGCCGCCTCCTTTAAGCCCTCGAACGAGCCCTGCTCGGCGATCGCCTTCGCGGTGCGCGTGAAACCGCCCCAGGCCGAACGCGCCAGCGCGCCCCCGACGCTGATGCGCCGAACGCCCATGCCGGCGAGATCGGCCACCGTATGGCCGAACGCTGCGCCGTTCAGGAAGTTGACCGGCTTGGGCGCGACTGCCTTCACCACTGCCTCGATCTGCTCGCGCGTCTTGATGCCCGGGGCATACAGGCAATCCGCGCCTGCCGCCGCGTAGGCCTTGAGCCGTTCGATCATCTGGTCGAGATCCGGCACGCCCGTGATGAAGCCTTCGGCGCGCCCGGTCAGCAGCACGTCCGGCGCAGCCTTGTCGATCGCGGCGCGCGCCGCCTTCATGCGCTCGACCGCGAACGGAATGTCGTACAGCGGCTTGTCCTTGTTGCCGGTCGAGTCCTCGATCGAGAGGCCGGCGACGCCGGTCGCGCAGCAGCGCGTGACGTTCGCCGCGACGCCGGCGGGATCGTCCGCGTAGCCGCCTTCGAAGTCGGCATTCACCGGCACATCGGCCGCCGCGACGATTTCAGAGAGGTGTGCCAGCACGGTGTCGACGCCGACCGCGTTGTCGGCATGCGCCACCGACCACGCAAAGCCGGAGGAGGTCGAGGCCAGCGCCTTGAAGCCGAGACTTTGCAGGTAGCGCGTCGAGCCGACGTCCCACGGGTTCGGGATCACGAAGCAGCCTGACTCGTGCAGTTTGCGGAATGCGCGACGCTTGTCGGCGACGGATGGGCGAGGCATGAGGTTTCCTCCGTTAGGTTTGTTGCAGATTGGCCCATCGGCCGCCGACGCAACAATGCAATTTGTTGATCGATCCGATCAGGATTTCGGCGGCGGCGGCCATTTTTCCGGGTGCTTTCTCCATTCCGTCTGTTCGCCGGCGATCGTCCGGGCAACCGCCGTCACAGATGCGAGCAGCCATCCCGCGTTGCGCGCCTGGAAATCCGCCTCGATATCGTCCTTCTCCCGCGAGCCACGATGGATCGATGCGAGCTCGCGGCCCATGGCGCACAGCATCCTGGCATTGATCAGCTGCGGCGGCGGCAACGCCTTGACCTTCTCGTCCTTGATGGTCCGCTTTTTCTTCGGCTGTTCCACCTCGATCTTGAAGTCGTTCGGCGAGAGCCGCCGCACCAGCACGCGCCCGCGCAGGCGATAGGTCGGATCGGGGCTGCGGTATGGCCCGCTTGCGATCTCGACGCAGCGCAGCCGATGCCCTCCGCCATGCGCTAGCGACCAGCCCGAGCGAGCCATCGCCTTCGCCTCGCGCACGATCAGGCCGCCCTGCCATGAGCCGACGCCGAAGAAGCGCGGCCGCCCGAGGCTGCCGGTGCCGGCTTCGCGCGAATAGAACTCGAGCGCGATGCCGGGCTCCGGGCGCGCCCGCTCGATCGCCTTGCGGTAGCGGCCGCGCAATTCCGCCGGGGAAACCGGGTCGACCTTCTCCGGCTTCGCCTCGGCGATCCGTGCCGGATCGAACTTGGCCCAGAACTTCCTGCGCTCCTTGTCGCTCACGCCCACGACATCGCGCAGCCATTTGTGATCGTGATCGAGCACGAACGGCGCCGGCGCCTTCAGGCCCATCGCATAGCCCTCCGCGATGCTGGCGCAGATTTCCGCGCTCGCGATGCCGGACACCTTCGCCAGCACCGCGCTGACGGCGAGCCGAACGATGTCGAGCAGATAGGGCATCTTCGCTGCTTCATCGAAATCGTTGACGCCCCACACCAGCCGCCCCTCGGCGTCGCGCCAGGTGCCGAAATTCTCCACATGCACATCGCCGACCGCCAGCACATGCGGCGCATCTTTCAGGTCGCGACAGACACCGTAGATCGTTTCGGCCCAGCGCCAGTAGGTGGCGCGCAGGAACTGGAACGGATCGCCCGCCATCTTCTGATGCTTGACGACTAGGTCCTTCTCGACGACCTCGTCGAGATGCGCGCGCAGCCAGCTTTCGTAACCTGCGGCGGACCTGAAGATATTCATGACGCGTCCCGCGGCCCTCGCCGCAACTCAACGTAGCACGTTTCCATTGGCTGTCCCGCCCGCCTATACTCGGCGCAAGGGACGGGCGTGAGACGCGCTCCAGGGAGGCGGCCCGATGAAAATCCTGCAAGCATGCGGACTGGCGCTGGCGCTGCTGCTGGCCAACGGCGCATCTGCCAACGAGAGTACGATGAAAGAGCTGAACCCCACCGGAAAGCTGCGTGTCGCCCTCGTGTTCGCGCCCTCGATGTCGATCTTCTTCGTCGTCAAGGAGAACGACAAGCCGCGCGGCGTCACCAGAGATCTCGCCGACGCGCTCGGCAAGACGCTCAACCTGCCGATCGAGACCGTGCTGTTTCCCAATTCGGGGCTCGCGACCGACGCGCTCGAAGCGGGCCAGGTCGACGTGGCGTTCATGCCGGTCGACGAGGAGCGCAGGAAGCGCATCGCGTTCGGGCCGAACTACGTGCTGGGCGAGAGCACCTACATGGTGACCGCCGCGACCGGCGCGAAGACGGTCGAGGACGTCGACCGGTCCGGCATGCGGGTGATCGGCATCGCCAACACGACCACCATCCGCGCCGCCGGCCGGACCTTGAAGAACACCACGATCTCGCCGGTGACCTCGGTCGAGGAGGCGGTCGCGGCGATGCGCGACGGCAAGGCGGACGCGTTCGCGCTCTCGCGCGACTCGCTGCCGACCTACGTGAAGCAGGTGCCGGGTTCGCGCATGGTCGACGGCGCGTTCCAGCAGATCGGGATCGCGATCGCGGTGGCGAAAGGAAAGCCCGCGGCGCTGGTCGCCGTGACCGCCTTCATGAATGAGGCGAAACAGAACGGCACGGTGCGCAAGGCGCTCGATGCCGCCGGCTACGAGGTGCCGGTCGCGCCGCCGACGCAGTGAACGGGACGGCGTGACATGCACGAGCGCGCAGTGAGGCCGCCCGCGACGATATGCACGGCGGTGGCCGGAATGGTCCGGGATATCCGCGTCTTGTGGCTGCCGTGCCTGCTCGCCTGCTTCGTGTTCTTCGTGCTCGCAGGCCTGACCCAGTTGCAGGAGTTCATGCGCGCGGTCATCTTCGACTTCACGAACCACCTTGCGCCCGTATGCATCACGCTTGCCGCGCTGCTGCTGCTGGTGTGCGCGCTCTACCGGCTCTGCGCCGCCTGGCCGGCCGGGAACCCGACCCTGGTTGCGCTGATCTCGTCTTCTCCGTTTGCCGCCATCGCGGTCTCGATCTATCTGGCAGCCGCCGCGATTGCCGGCGCGCGGTTCCTGCCGCAGCAGAGTGCGGCGTATTGGGCGGCTGCCGCCATGGCGCTGGTTTTCCTCGTTCTGGTCTTCGCCCTGCGATCTTTCGCACGCGCGCCAAGCGACCGTGCGGCCGCCTGGGTCAAGCTGACCGCGATCGTGCCCTACGCCGCCGCCTTGCTGACGGCGCTCGCGCTGCTGCTCCCGTTCGCACCAGGCAAGGCGATCGTCACGATCGCGCAGACGGCCGGCCCGCTGGGGCTGGCCGCGATGTTCTGCGTCGTCATTTGCGCGCTGTCGACGTTCGTCGCGACGCGGACCCCCGCGATGCGCAAGGCTCTCCTGCTGGTACCTCTGTTCGGCGCGCTCGCGTTCGGCCAGTTTGGCTGCAATGCCAATCACGGGGTCAGGACGCTGGACCCCGCGGCGCCCGCCACCGAGGGAGATCTCAAGCGTCTCTTCGGCGCGTGGTACAATTCGCGGCAGGATCGCAAATCATTCAAGCAATATCCCGTCTACATCGTCGCCACCGCCGGGGGCGGCTACTATGCGGCCTATCACGCAGCGCGGGTGCTGGCGCGGCTGCAGGACCAGTGCCCAAACTTCGCCCAGCATGTTTTCGCAATCAGCGGCGTATCGGGCGGATCGCTCGGCGCCGGTGTGTTCAGTTCGCTTGTCGAGCGGTTTTCGCCCGAGCAGGTCCCGGACCAATGCGGCCAGTCGGACGCAACCCGGTATACCGACGCCGTGGAGGCCTATTTCAAGAACGACTTCCTGTCGCCCATTCTGTTCTACGCGCTGGGCGCGGACCTTGTGCAGCGGTTCCTGCCGTTTCCCGTGCCCGCATACGATCGCGCGCTCGGGCTCGAGTATGCGATCGAACGGGCATGGTCGGACGTCGAGCGCAGCCAGGGACTGTCTGCCGGGCCGAACCCGCTGCAGGCGCCTTTCAGGACCCGTTGGCTCCTCAACAAGGCGCCACCCGCACTGGTGCTGAACACGACGCGCGTCGACACCGGGCAACGGGTCTTGTTCAGCCCGTTTCGCCTGCTGTCGACGTCGCCGGCCTGGAACGAAGCCGCCCAGACGCCGTGGCAACTGGGATTCAAGCGCGACGTGCCGACCAGCACGGCGATCGGGCTCAGCGCGCGGTTTCCGATCGTGTCGCCGGCCGGCGACTTCGCCGGCGCCGAGTTTGACTGGTCTTTGAACAGTCACGAGCGCCGCATCAGTCTGGTGGACGGCGGATACTTCGAGAATTCCGGCACCGCCACCGCGATGGACCTCTTCACCGTGCTCGCAGAGGCCGTGACCGAGTACAAGCTGCCGGTCAGCCTCCGGCTCATCGTCATCGGTGGAATTGAGGGCGTCTTCGACGATCTCCTGAGCCGGATGGTCTACGGCAAGGAGAACGACGGGGAGTTCAGCGATGAATCGAGCGACTACCAAAGCCTGGCCAAAGCGCTGCGCGATTATGTGCCGCGCTCGCTCGAGAACCCCGCGACGTCGGGGGAATTGACCAGCCCGATATCGGCGCTGCTCGGGACGCGGACCGATCAGGGCAAGCAGGCCATCAATCGCGGCTGGCTGACGTTGATCGGCCCCTCCCCCACCAATTCCAAACCCGACCTCGACGATCTCGTCCCGCTATTCGGATTGAGCGAATCGAACGTCCCGTTTCCGTTGAGCTGGATCGTGTCCCGGCCGGTGCGCGAACGCATTGCGCTGCGCATGTTGTCGGCGCAATGCCCGGGGGAGCCGTTCGAGGAGTTGTTCCGGAAGCAGAAGCGAAATGAACTGACGGCCGACTGGCGGGTGAAGCTGCTGTCCGAGTACGGCGAGGACTTGCGTTTCATCGTCGAGTTGAGCCGCTCTGCCTGCGGCGTGGCGGCGATCCGCAAGGCTCTTTCGGCGACGGAGCAGCTGCGGGAAACCACGAAATGACCACGTGGCGAATGGCCCGGCTATTTTGATGCTCAAGGCGAACATTCTCTCGGCGGAGCAGACGAAGGAGACAGCGAGATGACCGGACAGCGCATTGCGCGGCTGCTGTGCTGCATGGCGATCTTCGGGCTGTCGCCGCACGCTGCGGCCGATGTCGGCGGTCGCGGACGTCCGATGACCCCGTATCGCGATCTCGTGGAGTCCGGGAAGCGCGTTAGCCTGACGCGCCTTAAGTGCGAGATGCTCAGGTCGCGCGTAACCAAATCGATTCAGAACTTCGACGTCACCTGGCCAAAGGGCGCCCACGGAAGCATGGACTATGCGGGCCTTGCGTATGTCGACACCGCGAGGGCGGATAACCAGAACGATCGCCAATACGCAGTGACAGTCTTTCACCATCTTGCCGGCAAAGGCGCCGACGGCAAAACGGTTCAGGTCGAATTCAACAGGCTCGAACTCTTTCCAGATTGTCGCGCGCGATGGCGATACGGTCCGCATACGCGCGACCATTTTCCCGACAATCCCGGTACAATCGCTAACGTTGAACGAAATCAGCTACACCGAGCTGCAGGATCATACCGCAAAGGTGGACATGATCGTATCCACGAAGAACGCCAAGAAAGAGAGTCTGGCGATCGTGCAACTTGACGGACCGGTCGACCGGCGATGTGGCGCCGACGCTGACCCGGTTTGGGAAGAAGCGACAGACAAACCGATTGCAGACCGGATGCGAGCGGTGCGCTTTCATCCGCCTGAAAACCATCAGGGGGCCCGCGTCAGCAATTACGTGAGCTTTGCCGAATTGCCGCCCGCCGACTATGAGATGCGCCCTAAACGTCAAGCGATCTGGTGGGCCGTGCCCTCGGTCATCGCCGACCCGGATTACCCATACCGCAGGCACCTGAAAAAATAGCCGCAGCGCTCGCGCGGTCGCGACGACCCCGTTGCGTAGCCAGGCGAGTTGCTGACTGGCGGGCGCACTGCTGTCGGAGTACGATGCGGCCTTGCGCCACATCGTGGAGCTCGGCCGCGCGGCGCACCGAAGCGGCCTGCAGCACCTTGGTCGATCGACGGCATGACGCGGGAGGAAGAGACATGACCCGAAAGCGAAGTGCGCGGCTGCTGTGCTGCACGGCGGTTCTCATGCTCTCCACGGACTTTGCTGCCGCTGACGGCGGCGGCGGTGGCCGCGCGATGACGCCCTACCGCGATCTCGATGAGGGCATTACGGAGATCAAGCCGGAGCGGATCGAATGCGAGATGCGCGCGTCGAACGTCGCGCGGCAAATCCAGAATTTCGAGGTCGACTGGCCCACCAGCTTTTTCGGTGGCGTGCAGTACCCGGGGTTGGCGTTCGTCGATCCGGCGCGGGCACAGGACAAAAAGGACGATCAGTATGCCGCCAGCGTTTTCCACTATTTCGAGGGCAAGGATCCGGACGGCAAGACGGTGCGCGTCGAGTTCAACCGGGTGAAGTCGTTCGAGATCATTGCGGGCGACGACAAGACGGTGCGCGTGAAGGTGACGGTTTTTCCGACCACCGATGCCAAGGTGATCGCCAGGAACAACATCAGCTACACGGCATTGAAGGACCAGACCTCGACCGTCGCGCTGACCGTTCCAACGAAGAATGAAAAAGGCGAGGATCTGGCGCTTGTCGGGCTTGATGGGATGTCCGCCGAGCGGTGCGACGACTCCAGGAGAAATGCCGGAAGCGAGATCAGGAAGCCAATTGCGGAACAGCTGCAGGCCGTGCGGTTTCGCGCGGCGCAGAACGACAAGGGGCCGCGCGTCGCCAGACACATGAGCTTCAGCAAGCTGGTGCCGGCCGGCTACGAACTGGGTTTCGTGCGCTATGATGTCTGGTGGGCGGTGCCGTCGGTGATCGCTGACGAGAACTACCCCTATCGCGTGCGCACGAAGCGGTAACGATCGCCCACGTTAAAGACAAACGCCGGGTCCCGGGTCTGCAGTGCGCCATGGCCGCCGCGTGACAGCCTCGCGGTGCGGCAACGCGCCCGGGATCACTCACGTCGTCAGTGATTGTCGCGCGGCACGCCGGAGAGCTGCGCGACTTTCTGATACTTCACCGCCGGCTTGAGCACCATGCCGTCGGAAAGCTGGTCGACCATCGAGCGCTGGATCTCCTGCCACGGCGTCTGGCTCTTGGGGAAGCGATAGCCGCCGCGCTTCTGCAGCGCGGCCTGGCGCTCGGCGAGCTCCGCCTTGGAGATCAGGATATTCGCCGTCCCCTTGTTCAGGTCGATGCGCACGCGGTCGCCGGTCTTCAGCAACGCCAGCCCGCCGCCGGCCGCAGCTTCGGGCGACGCATTCAGGATCGAGGGCGACCCCGAGGTGCCGGACTGTCGTCCGTCGCCGATGCACGGCAATGACGTGATGCCCCTTTTGATCAACGCCGCCGGCGGCTGCATGTTCACCACCTCGCACGAGCCCGGGTAGCCGATCGGCCCGGTGCCACGCACGAACAGCATCGTGTTCTCGTCGATCTTGAGCGACGGATCGTCGATGCGGTGGTGATAGTCCTCCGGCCCGTCGAACACCACGGCCTTGCCCTCGAACGCGTTCAGGTCCTTCGGATTGATCAGGTACCGGTTGCGGAATTCGTCCGAGATCACCGACAGCTTCATGATCGCGCTATCGAACAGGTTGCCCGACAGCACCTTGAAGCCGGCCCGCTCCAGCATCGGCTTCTTGTAGGTGCGGATCACGTCGGCGTCCTCGATCTTCGCGCGGCGGACGTTGTCGCCCATCGTCTTGCCGTTCACCGTCAGCGCACCTTCATGCAGCCGTCCCGCCTTGCGCAGTTCGTTCATCACCGCCGGCAGACCGCCCGCACGAAAATATTCCTCGCCGAGATATTTCCCGGCCGGCTGCATGTTGACCAGCAGCGGGATATCGAGGCCGACCTTTTCCCAATCCTCGATCGAGAGCTTCACGCCGATGTGGCGCGCGATCGCATTGATGTGGATCGGCGCATTGGTCGACCCGCCGATCGCCGAGTTCGCCATGACGGTGTTCTCGAATGCCTCGCGCGTCAGGATGTCGGAGGGCTTCAGATCCTCCCACACGATCTCGACCGCGCGCAGGCCGGTCTCGTAGGCGATCTGCGCGCGCTCCTTGTAGGGCGCCGGGATTGCGGCGCATCCGGGCAGCGACATGCCGAGCGCCTCCGCGAGCGCATTCATGGTCGAGGCCGTGCCCATGGTGTTGCAGTGGCCGACCGACGGCGCCGAGGCCGCCGCGATGTCGACGAACTCCTGCTGGTTGATGCGGCCCGCCGCCATCTCCTCGCGCGCCTTCCACACCGCCATGCCGGAGCCGCAGCGCTCGCCCTTCCACCAGCCGTTCAGCATCGGCCCGCCGGAGAGCACGATCGACGGGATGTTCACGGTCGCGGCCGCCATGATGCAGGCCGGCGTGGTCTTGTCGCAGCCGGTCATCAGCACGACGCCATCGAGCGGATAGCCGTAGAGGATTTCGACCAGCCCCAAATATGCGAGATTGCGGTCGAGCGCCGCGGTCGGGCGCTTGCCGGTCTCCTGGATCGGATGCACCGGGAATTCGAACGCGATGCCGCCCGCCGCGCGGATACCTTCGCGCACGCGGGACGCCAGCTCGAGGTGATGCCGGTTGCAGGGCGAGAGGTCCGAGCCGGTCTGCGCGATGCCGATGATCGGCTTGCCGGAGCGCAGCTCCTTCGGCGTCAGCCCGAAATTCATGTAGCGCTCGAGATAGAGCGCCGTCATGCCCGGGTTCTCCGGATTGTCGAACCAGAGCTGCGAGCGGAGACTCTTGCCCCGCGGGTGCGGCGTCTTCGGCAGCTTGCCGGATGCTTTCTTGGCAGTCTTCTTGGCCATTTCTCGTCCTCCCCGCGACGGCGGGCGCCTCATTGGAATGGTTTGATTTCGCTGCGACAATGCGCTGAATAGGCACGCCATTGCAAGGGAGCGGCAGAGCATCCGATGTGGAGTCAGCTATTCGCCGGCGGCCTCGTCAGCTTCATCAATTTCGGCATTCACGCGCTGATGACCGGGCTGGTAGTCGAGGCAACCCGCCGCGCAGCCGCGCGCACCGATCACCTGCACGCCTTCATGCGCATGATCGCGCTGCTCACCGTGACGATGATCGGCCTGATGTGCGCGCATATCGGCGAGATCGGCGTCTGGACCGCGTATTACGAGTACGCCGGTATTTCTCCCTCGAACAAGATCGCGACCGCATTCGAATTCGCGTTCGAGAACTACACCGCGCTGGGTTACGGCGACCCGGTCCCGCCGGAAGGCAAGCGCCTGATCGGCCCGATCACCGCGCTCAACGGCCTGCTGCTGATCGGCTGGTCGGTCGCGATCATCTTCGAGGTGATGCGCATGGCCGAGCTGCAGATCGGCCGCCTGGACGCCAGGGACGAGAGCTAGCCTCGCGCGCCGCGACCCGCTATATCGCTGTAAACAAACGCTGAACGAGGAATCCCATGCTGCAGACCGTCGCGAACTTCGATCGCATCGGCGAGGAGAATGCCTTCGCGGTGCTGGCGCGCGCGCAGGGGCTGGCCGCGCAGGGCCGCGACATCATCAACCTCGGCATCGGCCAGCCCGACTTCAGGACGCCCGAGCACATCGCCGAGGCCGCCATCAAGGCGATCCGCGACGGCCATCACGGCTACACCGCGGCGAACGGCATCCTGCCGCTGCGCGAGGCGGTGGCGGCCGACCTCGGCAAGCGCTTCGGCGCGAAGGTTTCGCCCGACCAGGTCATGATCATGCCGGGCGGCAAGCCGACCATGTTCATGTCGATCCTGATGTTCGGCGAACCCGGCGCCGAGATCATGTACCCGGATCCCGGCTTCCCGATCTACCGCTCGATGATCGAGTACACCGGCGCGAAGCCCATTCCCGTGCCGATCCGCGAGGAGAACCAGTTCGCATTTTCGGCCGAGGAGACACTCAAGCTGATCACGCCGGCGACGCGGCTGATCATCGTCAATTCGCCCGCGAATCCCACCGGCGGCGTCACGCCCAAGGCGGAGGTCGACAAGCTCATCGCCGGCCTCGAGAAATGGCCGAACGTCGCGATCATGTCGGACGAGATCTACGACCACATGGTCTATGACGGCGAACAGCATGTCTGCCTGCTCAACTATCCGTCGATCCGCGATCGGCTGATCCTGCTGAACGGCTGGTCGAAGACTTACGCGATGACCGGCTGGCGGCTCGGCTACGCGATCTGGCCGGGCAAGCTCTACGATTACGCCCGCAAGCTTGCCGTGAACCTGCACTCCTGCGTCAACGCGCCGACGCAATTCGCCGGGCTGGCCGCGCTGCTAGGGCCGCAGGATGCCGCCCACAAGATGGTCGCCGAATTCGACAAGCGGCGCGCGATCGTGGTCGAGGGGCTGAACCGCCTGCCGGGCGTCTCATGCGTGATGCCGAAGGGCGCGTTCTACGCATTCCCGAACGTGAAGCGCACCGGCTGGAAGGCGAAGGCGCTCGCTTCGTCGCTGCTCGAGGACTCCGGCGTCGCGCTGATCGGTGGGCCGGATTTCGGCGTCCTGGGCGAAGGCTATGTGCGGGTGTCGTATGCCAACTCGACCGAGAACATCCTGAAGGCGCTCGACCGCATGGGTGAATTCCTCTCATCGCGCAAGGCGGCTTAGGGTCGCTGTCATTCCGGCCGGGATGAACGCCGAGCTCACTCGATAAACACCACCGGCGTCCCCTTCCGCACCATCCCTGCCAGCGCCAGCGCGTCCCAGTTGGTCATGCGCACGCACCCGTGTGACGCGACCTTGCCGACCTTCGAGGGCTCGGACGTGCCGTGGATGCCGTAGGTCTTCTGGTTCAGCGCGATCCACACTGCGCCGACCGGATTGTTCGGCCCCGGCGCGATCTTGAGCTCGCGATCTGCTTTCACGCCCTTGAACTTGAAGTCCGGATTGTAGGTGTAGGTCGGGCCGCGCGCGACACGCACGACCTTCAGCGTGCCTGACGGCGCCGGCTTCTCCTCGCTGCCGACCGAGGCCGGGTAGAGCGCGAGCAGCTTGCCGTCCGGGGCGAGCACGCGCACCGATTTGCGCGCCTTGTCGACCTCGACTTTGCCGACCTTCGGGAGCGCGACCGGCTTCACATTGACGTTGGCGACGACGATCACCGTGCCCGCCGCATCCAGCTCCTTGCCGGGATTGAGCTGTTCGATCAGGTCCTCGTCCATATGAAAGCGTTCGGCCAGCATTTCGCTGACGCCGGTGTAGTCGAGGCGCTTGAGCTCGGCCTTCTTCTCGTAAGCGGCCGGGATTTCCTCGGCGAACGGGCCCGCGACGTCCTGCCTGGTGACCGTGTACTCGATCAGGGCTGGAGCCGAATCCTGTTTGAGCTTGTCCCAGGTCGGCGCATCGAGCTCCCCGCTGGCGGTCAGACCGTTGCGCTCCTGGTACGCGCGCAGCGCATTCACGAAGTTCTCGCCATGACGTCCGTCGATCGGGCCGGGCGAGAAACTGGCGCGGTCGAGCAGGATCTGCGCCTTCAGGTTCACCGCCTGGGAATTCTTCGCCGGCTTGGCAAGCTCGACCGCATTCACGTCCTGCAGCGTGAGCGCGCGCGGCGCTGCGGCGGCCGGAAGGGTAAACGCAACCATAACAAGCGCTGTCAGCAGGTTCGGGCGCACAGTTGATTCCCTTCGGGCGGTTTCAAGCCCATTTCAACGGCTTGTGCCCCGCCGGGTTCCCGGCACGCCGCGCGCTCGGCTACTCTGCCGCAACCGCCAAAGCCGAACGTCAACGGAGATCCCATGCCGCTGTCCGAAGAACAGACCCTGATGCGTGCCTCCTGCCGCGCCTTCGTCGACGACGCCGTCATCCCGTTCATCCGCCAAAACTGGCAGCGCGAGTGGCAGATGACGCCGGAGGATCGCCTGCCGAAAAGCATCCTCGAAGGCGCCGACACGATCGGCATCCGCACGCTCGGGGTTCCCGAGGAGTTCGGCGGCATCGAGCTGGAGCCGGGCAGCGAAGTGCAGACCTTCGCGCTGATCTCGGAGGAGATCGCGCGCGGCGACTCAGGGCTCGCCGACAAGCTGGTGCAGAACTGGAAGGTCTCGGTGCTGCTGCGCAACCTCGCGCCACGCCACCTGCAGGAGAAATGGTTTCGGCGTCTCGTCGACGATCCGCAATTCCTGCTCGCGCATTGCCTGACCGAGCCGCGCGGCGCCTCGGACCGCTGGCTCCCCTACAATGTGCCGGAAGCCGCGATGCAGACGCGCGCCGTGAAGGACGGCAGCTCCTGGGTCATCAACGGCCGCAAGCAGTTCATCTCGAACGGCTACGACGCGTCCCTTTACGTCGTCTACGCCAACACCAATCCCAAAGTCGGGATGCTGCAGGGCACCTCGAGCTTTCTGGTGCCGCGCGATACCCCGGGGCTGACGGTGGCGCGCTGCAACGAGACGATGGGCTGCCGCTTCATGAACAACGGCGAGCTCGTGTTCGAGGACATGCGGGTGCCGGAAGATCATCTGCTGGTGGAGAACGATTCACTCGGCAAGGCCGGAATCTATTTCCGTCCCGGCAAGATCATCCAGGCCTCGAAGAACCTCGGCGTCGGCGTGCGCGCCTTCGAGGTGACGTCCGACTATGTGCAGAACTACGTGCAGGGCGGACGCATCCTGATCAAGCATCAGGCGGTCGCGCTGCGGCTCGCCGACATGGCGACACGCATCGAGGCGGTGCGCGCGCTGCTTGGCCGCGCCGCGCAGGCGGTCGACGACAATGCCGCCGACGCCGACACGCTCTGCAACATGGTGAAGGTGTTCGCCTCGGAGGAGATCATGAAGGTCGCGCAGCACGCGCTCGAGCTGCACGGCGGCAACGGCGTGATGCTCGACTTCGGCGTGGAGAAGATCTTCCGCGACGCCGCGATCTTTCTCCATATGGACGCGACCGCCGACATCTCGAAGATGAAGATCATCAAGTCGATGTTTCCGGCGACGGCCGGGAAATACGCCGGGCCGGAGGCCTGATCCGCTCGTCCCCGCGAACGCGGGGACCCAGTTCTTGGCCCTGGATTCCCGCTTGCGCGAGAATGAGCGGAGTGTGTGTTAGCGTTTCATAACCAAGCGAAACCCGATCGCCACCACTGCGAGCCCGGCAAGCTGGATAAAGGTCGGCATCTCGCCGAGCCCGACGACGCCGATCAGGATGGTGAAACCCGGCACCAGCGCCGAGAACGTCGCACCGCGCCCGGTGCCGAGCACGCTCGCCGCGTAGGCCGAGAGATAGGTCGCGAGCGGGCCCGACAGGATGCCCTGCGCGACGATCTGCAGCAGGTTCTCCCGCCAACCGGCCGCGATCATGTTGTCGAAGCCGAACAGGAGCGCGTGCAGGGGCGCATAGATCAGGAGCGACAGGACGCTGATGATCACGGTCGCGCGCACGCTGTCGATGCTGCGCAGGCGCAGGATCGTCAGCATCGCGGCCCAGCACATGCCGGCTGCGACGAACGACACATCGCCACCGAGCGCGTGCGTGCCGATATTGATCAAGGCATCGATCCCCATCAGCACCAGGCCGCCGACGATAATGACCGCGCCCGCAATGCGCGCGCGCGAGGGGTGTTCGCGCAGCACCAGCGTGGCGAGCAGAAGTCCGCCGAGGGTCGCGGTGGACGGCTGGATCACCGCGCCGTGGCCGAGCGGCGCCAGGATGAATCCCGCATGGCTCAGGATCGAGAGGCCCGGCCCACCCAGGATCATCAACGCGACGCCGATGCGCCAGCCGATGCCGCCGAGATCGCCAAGGCCCCAGCGCCACGCGAGCGGCAGCATGAGAAGGCCAGACCACATGAAGCGGTGGAACGCGAGGTCGGCCGGCGAGAGCCCGATCGCGATGCCGTGCCGCGCGGTCACCAGGCCGACGCCCCAGCACGCCGCCGCACCGATGCCGCACAAGACGGCAACGAGCTTCGCATTCGGCGCAATCGCCGCGGCCGGAGTTTCGACGGTCATGGAGTTCCTTCGTTGCCGCCGGGATACGACAGCGCGGCGCGCAACGCACGCTTTTCACCCGCATGGCAGGCTTGCAGGCCGCGTGACTCTAGGCGGCCCACCTGACAGGCAGGTTGAACAGTCCGCGGAATGCCCAGCCGCCGATGCGCACCGGCTCGCCGTCGTCGAGCCGCAAGCCTTTCAGCCGCGCGAACACGCTCGGCAGCGCGACGTCGGCAATCATCGCGCGCGAGGCGGCCGCGCCGGCGCAGAAATGCGGTCCGGCGCCGAACGCGATGCTCTTGGCGGTATCGCGCGTCAGGTCGAACGTGTCCGCGTTGGCGAAATGCGCCTCGTCGCGGTTGGCCGAGCCGAACATCAGGAACACGCGATCCTCGGGCACGAAGTCGACGCCGCCGACGGTTGCGGCCTTGGCGATGCGGCGCGGCATGCCGATCGGCGAGATCCAGCGCGCGAACTCCTCGAACACCTGCAGCCATCCGGCTTGGCCGGCGCGCACGAGCGCATATTGATCCGGATGCGTCAGCAGCGCCCAGATGGTGCCGGCAATCGCCTTGCGCGGCTCGTTCTGTCCGCCACTGATCGCGAGCTTGATGTTGTGGCGCACGTTCGCTTCCGGCATGCCGCCACGGATCATCACGCTGAGCAGCGAATGGTTCGGCGTCGCCTGCACCACAGGCAGCATGTCGTCGATCGCCGCATCGATGCCGGCGGTCGCGGCATTGCAGCGCGCCTCGACCGCAGGATCGCCGGTGTAGTTCGCGATGCCCTCGATCATGCCCTGCGACCAGGCGTCCATCTCCTGGTAGCGGATATTGGTCAGGCCGGTGACGGACTTCAGGCATTCGCCCGAGAGCGGCAGCGCGAAGTCGGCCAGCAGGTCGGCGCGCCCTGCCCCGCTCAAGCCATCGAGAATGCGATCCGCATGCGACTGGAATTCGGCGCGCCAGTGCGCACGCACCGCCTTCGGCGACACCGCCGGAAAGAACACCGCGCGCTCCGCCATGTGCGCATCGCCGTCCTTGCGCATCATGTTGTGGCCCATCAGCTTGACCATCAACCCGGCCGGCTGGTCCGACGAGAACACGTCGATGCGCTTCTCCGAGACGAAAATATCGGCGCGCCGGGTCAGCAGCGTGCTCCCGAGCTGCGGCACGAACGCGATCGGCGCCGCGCGTCGCATCTCGGCCAGTGCCGGATACGGGTCGCGCCAGAACTCCTGCAGATCGATCGGAAAATGCGGCGCGGTAGACATGGGGCGAGGTTTGCACGGGTGGGGAGCGCACGGTAGGGCGGGTCGGTTCACGAGCCCAGGCGAGCACAAACAGCCTACAATTGTTCCAATTAAAAACTGACTTTACGCAAGGTCCGCTTTGTGTTCAATTTTCGCCTAGGGGTCGTAAACGGGCGGACAAGAAGGAGAACGAGGGGACTTCGTAGACATCAACACGGGAGGTTTGAGTTATGCCTACGCCGCCGCCTGGCACACCCGATCTTAACCTGACTTTGGCCGGCACCGCCGGCAGTATCAACGGCGCGGTCTTCTCGACCGGTCAGACCCAACCCGCCGGAACCGGCGCGTTCAACTCGTTCGTGCAAATCCAGAACAACGGCACCGAACAGGGCTACAACACCGACGCCAACGCGCAATACGACGAAAAGAATTCGCATAATCACAATCATTCGGTCCTGCTGGCCGAGGTGCCGATCGTCATCGGCGACGGCAGCAACGGCACCATCGAAGGCGTCGCCTATCGCGAATTCCTGCTCGACCTGAACGAGCCGAACGGCAACACCAAGCCCTATATCTCGCTCGATGCATTCCAGATCTGGCAGAACGAGGCCGGCAACCTCACCAATTTCACGCCCGGCTCGGGCTTTGCCGGCACCCACACCAATTATCTCGCTTACAATCTCGATGCCGGCGCCAACCGCTGGATCGCGCTCACCGACGCCCTCTCCCACGGTAGCGGCCAGAGCGACTACCGCATCCTGATTCCGGACAGCTTCTTCATCAACGACGCCGCGCACCGCTACGTCACGCTCTATTCGGCGTTCGGTCAGCAGAGCGGCTGGGACTCGGGCGGCGGCTTCGAGGAATGGGGCCTGCACGGCGCGAGCGGCGGCACGGCATCGGCGTTCTCGGTGCACAAGACCGCAAGCGTTGCCGGCGGCACTGCCGACACGGTCGGCGAGGTGATCAGCTATACCATCACGGTCTCCAACACCGGCAACACGGCGCTCACCGGCATCACGGTGTCCGATCCGTCGGTCAGCAATCTCGCCGCGGTGACGAGCGGTGGCTTCAACGTCGGCGACACCAATCTCGACAGCCAGCTCTCCGCCGGCGAGACTTGGCAGTACACCGCGAGCCACACCGTCACGCAAGACGACCTCGACACCAACGGCGGCGGCGACGGCCTGATCAGCAACACCGTGACGGCCGACAGCACCCAGACCGGCGCCCGTGTCGGCGACTGCATCGGTCGCGGTCGACCAACGGCCGACCGTCACGATGACCAAGACCGCCGATGTATCGTCGGTCGACCAAGCCGGCGACGTGATCAACTACACCATCACGGTGCAGAACACCGGCAACATCACGCTCTCGAACGTCGTCGTCGAGGACTCGCAGGTCAACATCGTCACGCCAATCGTCGATCCCGGCGCTCCGATCCTCGGCCCCGAGTGGCTCGGGCAGTTGCTCAACGGCGACTACAACGTCGGCGACACCAACCAGAACGGTATCCAGGATCCGGGCGAGACGTTCCAGTACCGCAATGTCGGCGATACCAATCTCAACGGCATCGAGGACCCGGGCGAAACCTTCCTGCTCACAAACGTCGGCGACACCAACCAGAACGGGTTCCAGGACGACGGCGAAACGTTCCAGTACTACAACGCCGGCGACACCAATCATGACGGCACCGAGGACCCGGGCGAGACCTTCCAGTTCACCGTCAGCCATGCGGCGACACCGGTCGATGCCAACCACGACACGTTCAACGACGGCGACACCAATTTCAATGACGTGCTCGATGTCGGCGAAACCTGGCAATACACTGTCGCCTATACGGTCACGCAGGACGACATCGACAACGGCGGCGTGGTCGACCCCGGCCTGACGCACGACAACACGGCGACGATGACGAGCGCGCAGGCTGCGAGCGGCGAAGCCTCGGAGTCGGTCGACATCGAGCAGAACCCGCATGTGACGCTGGTGAAGACCGCCTCGGTTCCGGGCGGCACCGCGGACGCCGCCGGCGAGGTGATCAGCTACGCGATCAGCATCACCAACGACGGCAACATGACCCTGACCTCTCCGGTGGTCAGCGATCCGTCGGTCTCCAACCTCGCGGCGGTCATGAGCGGCAGCTTCAATACCGGCGATGCCGATCAGGACGGCAAGGTGGATGTGGGCGAGACCTGGCAGTACACCGCGAGCCACACGGTGACGCAGGCCGACATCGACAATGGCGGCGTGGTCGAACCCCGGCCTGACCTACAGCAACACCGCGTCGGTGACGACCGCTCAGGGTGCCGGCGATAGCGATTCAGTGTCGGTTGCGATCCACCAGAACCCGCACGTCACGCTGGAGAAGACCGCCACGGTGCCGGGCGGCACCGCGGACGCCGGCGAAGTGATCAGCTACGCGATCACCATCGCGAATGACGGCAACATGACGCTGACCAATCCCGTCGTCAGCGATCCGTCGGTTTCCAACCTCGCCGCCGTGACAAGCGGGGGCTTCAACGCCGGCGACGCCGACATGGACGGCGTGTTCGACGTCGGCGAACTGTGGCAGTACGCGGCGAGCCACACAGTGACGCAGGCCGAGTTCAACGCGGGCGGCAACATCTCGAATACCGCGTCGGTCACGACCAACCAAGGCGCCTCGGACAGCGACAGCGCGTCGGTGGCGGTCAATTTCACCCCGAATGCCGTCGTCTCGCTCACGAAGTCCGCGCTCGGCTATCACGACCTGAACAACAACAACGTAGCGGACACCGGCGATACCATCGACTTCCAATTCCTGATCAGCAACGGCGGAAACGTCACGCTGCACAACGTCGCGGTCGTTGACGTGGACTCGAACGTCGTGGTCACCGGCACGCAGTTCGATCTCGGGGTGGGTCAGTCCGACAGCACGACCTGGGCCGGCGCCTATACGATCACCGCGCTCGACACCAGCAACGGCTACCACGACAATGACGCGGTCGTGACCACCGACGAAGCGAGCAACTCCTCCGGCACCGTGCACGTGCTGCTGGCGAACCTGCTCGAGCTGATGTGACGCGAACGAGCATTTGCGGGTCACGCGACGTTTTGCGCCGCGTGACCCGTTAACCTGCCCCGCCGATAGGCCCTTGGACGCAAGCTTCGATCGATTGTTCTGGCAATCCGGCCGCCACGGCCCCATATGTACATACCGCCGGCACAACCGACAAAGGGCGCCGGCGGCTGAGAGACCGGTTGCGCTCCCCCTTCGAACCGGGCGCCCCCATGTTCACCCCCGAGCAATATCGCGCGAAAGCCGCGCAGTACGACGCACTGCTCAAGACCGCCGGCACCCCCGCCGAGGAGGCCGAATACCGCGACCTCAAGCAGAGCTACGGGTCCCTGGCCGAGAATCTCGACTGGTTGGCGGCGAACTCCGGCAAGACCTTAGGGTCGGGCAAGCAGCCGCCGCGCCAGCAGGGCGCGGGCCGCCACGAGGCCTACGCCGAACAGGAGAACGTGTTGCGCTGTCTGGGCGCCGCCGTGATTTTGAAGTGGAACACCATTCCGCAGAAGCTCCAGCGCGCCTTGTTCGAAGCCGCGAGCAGCATCGAGGATAGCGAGCGCCGGGCGCCGCTGAAGGACGTGCTGGCGCAGTTTCTGCACGATCACAAGGACGACGTACGCAAGCAGCAACAGCAGCAGCGTGGCGGCTGAGCGGCCGTCAACGCCAATCCCGATTTCTCACACTGAAAGGACACACTGTGTCGCACAGATTCTCGGTCGGACAGTCAGTCGATCTTGCCCATCGCATGCTTCAAACGGCTCCCACCGGCCAGTATGAAGTCCGCCAGTTGATGCCGGCATCCGATCGCGACGCAGACGATCCGCGCTATCGCATCAAGAGCATCGGCGAGAAGTACGAGCGCGTCGCCGCGGAGAGCGATCTGACACTGGCGACCGCGCAAGCCGCTCTCGCCTGACAGACCGCAACAACCAGGAGCAGCCTGAATGGCTTTGCGCGCAACGACCAAGATCACGTCACCGAAAAACAACTCCGAAAATGATCCGATCGAAACCGCTCCGCTGGCCATGAACCAGCAAAAGCGGCTGGAGGCGCGCTATCGCCTGCAGGTCGATCGGCAGACGAAAAAGACCTTCACGACGATGGAAGAAGCCGAAGCGGCGGGGCGCCTGATCAAGAACGCCCACGCGATCGTCCAGGTCTCGGTGTACGACGCGGTCGATTTCACCAACAAGGCGATCGAGGCCGACCAGCCGGCCTGACGCCAGAGTCGCTAGCGAACGACGACCAGAGGCATCTCGCGGTTCGGCCAGCGGCTCGCGAAGGTTGTCGGCTGGCTCGAGTAGGCCGACGGTTCACCGCTCGCGATCTGCCAGACCGACGCACCGAGAAACACCGTCGCGATGATCGGCAGCGTCACCGCCGCGGCGATCAGCGGGGCGAACAGCCAGCTGTCCCGCCGGGTGATATCGGGGTCGAACTCGAACCGGGCCACGTCGTAAGGTTCCGGAACGTCGGTCGCAATGGCGCTGCGAAGGTTATCGCGCATGGGAGGTCTCCCTGTTGACCCGCAAACGCCGCAGCGGGGGCTCGGGTTCCCGACCGATGACAACCCCGTCCGGCCGTGCTTCATTGCGCTCAAATCGGTGACCCATGGCGGAACAGAAATCCCAGGTGATCTGCGTCGGCGAAGTGATGGTCGAGCTGTCGCGCGGCAATGACGGCCGCTACGGGCAAGCGTTCGGCGGCGACACCTTCAACACTGCCGTCTACCTCGCGCGGGCCGGCATTCCGGCGGCCTACGCCACCGCCATGGGCGACGACCCCTACTCCGACGCCCTGATGGCGCTTGCGGCCGCCGAGGGCGTGAACGGCGACCTGATCCGCCGCGTGGCCGGCCGCATGCCGGGCCTCTATCTGATCGAGACCGACCCGAAGGGCGAGCGCAAATTCTACTACTGGCGCGACACCTCGCCGGCGCGCGAGTTGTTCGAATTGCCGGACTGGGCCGCGACCGCCGAGACGCTGCTCTCGGCTCGACTCGTCTATTTCTCGGGCGTGACGCTTTCGCTCTACTCCAACATCGGCATCGGCCGCTTCCTGGCCGCGCTCGAGCTCGCGCGCCGGCAGGGCGTGAAGGTCGCCTTCGACGGCAATTTCCGACCACGCGGCTGGAAGGGCGACGCCGCGCGCGCCCGCACGGTGTTCGCCGAGGCGTTGAAGCGCGTCGATATCGCGCTGCCGACCTTCGAGGACGAGGCAACGCTGTGGGGCGACACCAACCCAGAGGCGACGGTCGATCGCCTGCAGGCCTTCGGCATCGGCGAGATCGTAGTCAAGAACGGCTCCAGCACGGCGCTGGTCGCGGACAATAATGGCCGCGAGCATGTGCCGGTACCCGAGGTGGTGGAGCCGATCGACACCACGGCGGCCGGGGACTCGTTCAATGCCGCCTATCTCGCCGCACGGCTGAACGGCGAGAACCCGGTGGCGGCCGCTTCCGCCGCGCATGGGCTGGCCGCGCAGGTGATCCGCCATCGCGGCGCGATCATGCCGCGCGCCGTGAGCGCGATGCATTGACTCAAGGCTTGCCGACCAGCATCGCGGCCCAGGCAGCGAGGAACGGCAACGGCAGCGACACCGCGACGCGCAGCCACACGACGCGCGGCGGCATCGAGGGAATCTCGTAGACCAGTACACGCGGCAGCGCGAACAGCGCCCACGCGATGGTGTAGGCGATCACCTGCGGCGCGCCGGCGCCCCCCTTCAGCGCCGCGGCCGCGATCGCGAAGCCGACCACCGGCCCGCCCGGCGTCAGCGCGCCGGCGACGCTCGCGATGATCAGCCCCCAGGGGCCGGTGCCGGTCCCGAACCACGACGGAATGAGATGCTGCGGCAGCATCTCGGCGATGAAGCCTGAGCCGATCATGCCGATCGCGATGCGCGGCAGCAGCGCGATGAACTCGCGCGCCGCAAGCCGCAGCGAATCCACGAACAGCGACTGGCTGCGCGCCACGACCGCAAGCCCGAGCGCCGCGACGATCGTCCACAGCAGGAGATCGACGAGCAGGCTCATGGCGCCCCCGCGTTGCGGCGCGCGAAAGATCGCCAGATCGCACGCGCCGCCAGTCCTGCGAGGATCGGCAGCGGCAGCGAGAAGATGACCCGCCACAGCACGAAGTCCGCGCCGAAGAACGGAAGCTCCCACACGATCGCGCGGGTGTAGCCGATCAGCGTCCACGCGATCACGAACGCGCACGCCGCCCCCGCGTCGGCGCCGGCGGCGAGCAAGGCACCCGCGACCGGATAGATCGTGAACGGTCCGCCCGGCATGATCGCGCCGGCGAACGTCGCCACCAGAATTCCCGCGATGCCGGACTCCGATCCGACCCAGCGCGCGATGGTTTCGCGCGGCAGCAGCAGCGTGACGAACGCGCCGATGAGGCATCCGGCCAGCACCTTCGGCAGCATCCAGCCGAACAGGCCGAGATCGTCGGCCAGGATCGCGAGGAAGCGCTCGTGCCCGTCGCGGACGTAGACGACGATGGCGGCCGTAACCGCGAGCGCCGCGATGACGGCGGCGGACCAGTCGAAGGCGCGGCGGCGGCGCGGGGGCATGGTCAGAGCATGATCCCGAAAAAGCCTGTCCCACACATGATGCGGGATAGATACCGGTTTTCGGAAAAGGTCATGCTCCACCAGGAATCTGGAACGAGGTGACGATTCGAAAGAAAGTCATCCGTTCTACCGCAACGCCGCGGCCTCGCGCGCGAGCCGGGTGATGCGGGACCAGTCGCCGGCCTCGAGAGCGTCCTTCGGCGCGACCCAGGAGCCGCCGACCGCGAGTACGTTCGGACAGGCGAGATAGGCGCTCGCATTCCGGCCGTCGATCCCGCCGGTCGGGCAGAATGTCGCGTCAGGCAGTGGTCCCCCGACAGATTTCAGCCACGCGATGCCGCCCGACGCCTCGGCGGGAAAGAACTTCAGGACCTTGAACCCGCGCGCCCCAAGCGCCATCGCTTCGGAGACAGTAGCGCAGCCAGGCAGCACCGGAACGGACGCGTCGGCCAGCGCCGCGGCAAGTTCAGATGGCGTGCCCGGGCTGACGAGATACTTTGCACCGGCCGCGACCGACAGCGCGATGTCGGACGCGCGCGTGATGGTCCCGGCGCCGACCACGCAATCGGGAACCTCGGCCGCGATCGCCTTGATCGCGTCGACGGCGGCTTTCGTCCGCAGCGTAACTTCGATCACCGTCAGGCCGCCCGCGACCAGCGCACGCGCAAGCGCCGCCGCATCGGCGGCGCGCTCGATGGTGAGAACCGGAATGACGGGCGCTTGCCTGACGAGCGGCGTCGGATCGTGCATCCGCCCGTCTTATTCCGCCGGCTGCACCGCCGCAAGGCGCGCCAGGCGGCGCTCGGCGCGCCGCTGCCGGCGCCGTTCGCGCCATGCCGCGATATTCGCGATCGCCATCAAGGCAGCGGGGGTGACGATCAGCGTCAGCACGGTCGCAAAGCCGAGACCGAACACGATCGCGGTGGACAGTGAGATCCACCACTGCGTTGCCGGCGCCCCGACCGTGATCTCGCGCGTCATGAACTCGATGTTCATCCCGAACGCGATCGGCAGCACGCCGAGGATCGCGGTGACCGCCGTGAGCACCACCGGGCGGGCGCGCTCGCGGCAGGTTTCCAGGATCGCCTCGTAGGCCGGCACGCCCTCCTCGCGCAATCGATCGTAGGTGTCGATCAGCACGATGTTGTTGTTCACGATCACGCCCGCGTTGGCGATCACGCCGATGCCGGTCATCACCACGCCGAACGGCTGGCCCATCACCATCAGGCCGATCAGCACGCCGATGGTGGAAAGCACGACCGCGGTGAGCACCAGCGCGACCGAGATGAACTTGTTGAACTGCGCGAGCAGGATCGCGAAAATCAAAAACAGTGCGGTGCCGAACGCCTTCATCAGGAACGCGCCGGCCTTCTCGCGCTCCTCGTCCTCGCCCTTGAGGCGGAAGCTGACGTTCTGCCCGAGATCGACCTTGGCGAGTTCGGCGGCGAGTTCCTTCTGCACATTCGCGCTCTGCGCACCCTCGGTCACGTTCGACGACACCGTGATGACGCGGTTGCCGCCGATGCGGTTGATGTTGCCGACACGCTGCGCCGGAACCCGCGTGACGAAGTTTCCGATCGGCACATGGCCGACCGGCGTCTGGATGCGCAGCTCGTCGATCTGTTCGAGGCTGCGCCGGTCGGAGGGGAAACGCACCAGGATGTCGACCGCCTTGTCGTTGTCGGAGGGGCGATACTCGGTCACCTTCGCGCCGTTGGTGACGAGCTGCACGCCGGTGCCGACCGTATTGACATTGGCCTGGTACTTCGCGGCCTCGCTCTTGTTCACTTCGATGCGCCAGTCGATGCCGGGCAGCGGCAGGCCGTCGTCGACGTCGCGCACGTCCGCGCGCGCGGCCAGTATCGCGGCGGCCTTCTTCGCGGCGGCGGGCAGCAGGTCGGGGTTGAGCGCGGCGAGCTGGATCTGCACCGGCTTGCCGGTCGGCGGGCCGGCGCGCGGCGCGGTGACTTCGACCAGAATGCCCGGAATGTCCGCGGTCCTGTCGCGAATGCCGTCCATGATCTCGTGCGCCGGCGCGCGCGTGCGCCAGTCGGCGAACTCGAACTGAATGACGCCGATGGTGTCTTCGCCGAGCTCGTTCGACTGGCGCGGCTGGTCGCCCGCGCGGGTATAGACCGTCTTCAGGCCGGGATACTTCAGCACCCGCTCCTCGACGGCTCCCACCAGCCGGTTCTTCTCGTCGAGCGCGAGGTTGCCGCGTCCGTGGATGACGACCTGACCGTAGTCCGGCTCGACCTTGGGGAAGAACTCGACGCCCTTGCCGAGCTTGCCATAGGCCATCTGCACGCCGATCAGCAGCGCCAATGCGAGCATCAGCGTCGCGCCGGGGCGGCGCAGCGCCAGATGCACCGAGCGCATGTAGAGCCCGCGATCCTTCGCGCGCTCGTCATGCGGGACGGCGGCGGCGCGGCCGAGCAGCGCGCCAAGCGTCGGCGTGAAGAACAGCGCGACCGCGAGCGAGGCGGACAGCGTCGCGATCAGCGTGATCGGCATGTATTTCATGAACTCGCCGACGATGCCGGGCCAGAACAGCAGCGGCGAGAAGGCGGCGACGCGCGTCGCGGTCGCGGCGATGACCGGCCCCGACATGCGCTTGGCGGCAAGCGAATAAGCCTCGCGCGGCGGCATGCCTTCCGACATGCGCCGTTCGGCGAACTCCGACACGATGATCGCGTCGTCGACCAACATGCCGACCGCGAGGATGAGCGAGAACAGCACCACGATATTCACGGTCAGGCCTGCAAGCTGCAGCCCGAGCACGCCGGCGAGGAACGAGGCGGGAATCGCAATGCCGATGAAGAGCGAGGCGCGGAAGCCGAGCGCGAACAGGATGATGATCGCGACCAGCAGCACGCCGGTGATGACCGAGTTCTGCAGGTCGGCCAGCATCTGCCGGATGACCTTGGACTTGTCCTGGGTGTAGGCGACCTGCAGCGCTTCGGGCCAGGTCTGCTTCATGCGCTCGACCGCGAGCTTCACGCCGTCGACGGTTTCGATCAGGTTCGCGCCGGTGCGCTTCGACACCTCGATCGTCATTGCCGTCCGGCCGTTCACCCGCGTGATCGAAATGGCGTCCTTGAAGGTCGGTTTCACCTGCGCGACATCGCCGAGGGTGATGGTTGCCCCCGCGCTCGAGGCCACCGGAATCTTCAGCATGTCCTCCGGCTTCTCGATCAGCGCCGGCACCTTCACGGCAAACCGGCCGGTCGAGCCTTCGAGCGCCCCCGCGGCGACCAGGCTGTTCGAGGATTGCGTCACCGCGATCAGGTTCTCCAGCGACACGCCGTAGCTTTTCATCAGCATCGGCTCGGCGACGATCTCGACCGCCTCGTCGCGCGCGCCGCGCAGCTCCGCCGAAATCACCCCCGGCACCTGCTCGATCGTGTTCTTCGCCGCGCGCGCGATGCGCAGCAGGGTGCGCTCCGGCAGGTCGCCGGCGAGTGACACCACCAGCACCGGATAGAGCGAGAGATTGACCTCCTGCACGGTCGGCTCGTCGGCGTCGCGCGGCAGGTCACGCTTCGCTTCGTCCACTTTCGCGCGAACGTCAGCGAGCGCGGATTTGGAGTCGAATCCCGCCTGGAACTCGAGCAGCACAAAGGCGCCGCCCTCGTAGGCGGTGGCACGCATCTCCTTCACGTTGGAGACGGACTTGAGCTTGGTCTCGACCGGCTTGACCAGCAGCCGCTCGGCGTCCTCCGGGCTGATCCCGCGCTGGGTGAGCAGCGTGTAGACGATCGGGATCTTCACGTCGGGCTCGGCTTCCTTCGGAATCGTCACATAGGCGACGAGGCCCGCGACAAGCAGGAAGGCGAGCGCCGCTATGGTCAGGCGCGCGTGATTGATCGCGTAGTCGACCGGATTGCCCATGGACGGCTCGTCAGCGCTCGGCGGTTTTCGGCGGATCGGCCTGTACGACGTCGACCTCCTGGCCTTCGCGCACGAAGTCCTGGCCCTGCACGATCACGCGCACCGCGTCGGCGACACCCGAGACCCACATGAATTGCTGCTGGTCGTCGATCACCGACACCGGCACGAACGCCACCTTGTTCGCCGCATCGGCGACGCGCACGCCGAGCTCGCCGGAAGATGAGAACGTCAGCGCCGAGCGCGGCACACGCACGGCCGGCACGGCCGCGAGCGGAACCGCGACTTCGGACGTGATGCCGTCCGGAATGTAGCCGTCGGCGTTCGGGATCTCGACTTCGACCCGGTAGGTGCGCGTGCTCTGGCTCGCGCTCTTGGAGATGAAGCGGATCTTGCCCTGCGCCTTGTGACCGGTGACGAGGCGAAGCTCCGCCGGGTCGCCGGCGTGAAGGCCGTGCAGGTTCCGCTCGGCCACCTCGACGACCGCGATGATCGGGTCGAGGGAAACGATCTGCGCGATCTCCTTGCCCATGAACGACAGCACCGCCTGGCCTATCTCGACCGGAACGTCATTCACGATGCCCGCCCATGGAGCACGGATAACGCTGCGATCCTTCTCGGCCTCGGCCGCCGCGAGTGCGGCCTCGGCGGCCTTGAACTGCGTTTCGAGATTCACCGCTTCGAGCTTCGGCAGCGAGCCCTGCTCGACCAGCTTCATGCGCGCCCCAAGCTCGGTCTTGCGTTGCGTCAGCATCGCGCGTGCCTGCATGACGCGTGCCTCGCGCGCTTCATCCGAGAGGACCGCGATCACGTCGCCTTCCTTCACGACGGAGCCGCGGCGAACCTTCAATTCGCTGATCGTCCCATCGACGCGCGCCGTCACCATCATTTTTCTGTCGGCTTCGGTGCGGCCCGACAGCACGAGCTGACGGCGGCGCGGTTCAAGCCGCGCGTCGATGACCGACACGCGGAACCGCTTCGCCTCCACCGCGGCGGGGCCGACTGCGGCACGGCTTTCCGCCGTCTCGTGCGGGAACAGATGCCCGGACGCGATCCAGGCGCCCGCCGCGACAATGATGCCGACAGCGACGATCCGATTACCCTTCATGACTTGCCCCCGATCGTATTGTCGTTGCCTGCCGGGTTGAGAAGCTGCCGCACCATGCCGAGCACAATCGGCATCACGGCCTCCGCGTTGAACGATGGCTCGACCGCGCGCCGCCATGACAGCCCATCGGCAAGCGCGAACAGCACCGTCACGGTGCCGTCGAAGTCGACGTCGCGAATCTCGCCCCGTTCCGCGGCGCTGCGCAGCATCGCGATGAAGCGCTTGCGCACGTCGGCCTCCATGTCCTGATAGATACGGGCTACGGCGGGATTGCGGCGGCTCTCCGCCATGATCTCGGCACACAGCGCGACCTCCTCGGCGCTGCGCTCGACCAAGTGGTGCTGCGCCAGCGCCGCGAGTCCGTCAAAGAAGCTCCCCTCGCCGACTGCGGCGAACTGCTCGGCGGCGTCGGCACGATCGCGCTCCGCGATGCCGGCGATGATCTCTTCCTTGGAGCGGAAGTAGCGGTAGAGATTGCCCGGGCTCATCCCGGCCTCGGCGCAGATCTCCTGCATCGAGGTCTGGTGGAAGCCCGAACGGGCGAAACAGGACTGCGCCGCCTGAAGGATCTCGAAGCGGCGGTCGGCTTGCAGTTGGACATTGGCCCGGCGCATGTAGCCCCTCGGCTCAGAAATGGAGCGAACGTTCATTCTCTAATAGAATTGCGCTGGTTCACAAGTCAATAACAAGGTCCGGCGACGAGCGTCGCCTACTTTAAGATATTGATAAAACTTATCTATCTGGATCGACTGATTGATGTCATAGGCCCCGGTCACTCTGCCGGAACTGCCTTCGCATCGAGAATCGGCGCCGGCGCCTCGGCCGGCATCCTGCTGAGCGCAAGGAAGAAGGCGGCCACGATCGCGTAGGCGCAGGCGACCGACGGCGTGACCGCGAAGCCGACCGACTCGCCGTGCATGAAGCCGAAGAAGGTCAATACCGCGCCGGCCAGCGCGAAGGCGGCGGCCGACACAAACTTCTTCTCGACGACGAACACGCCGATGGCGCCGAGCACGAGCCCGCCGAGGATCGCGCCGCCGGCCAGCACTTCGAGTCCGTGATAGAGCACACCCATCTGCGACAGCTTGTCGAACCCGACCGCCGCCGCATTGGTGCCGGCCGCCCCGAGCGCAAGATCGATCATGGTCTTGCACCACGCAGCCAGATGGGGAACGAGCGCGAGCACGATCGCGGGCGCATGCATCTTCGGCGTTTCCTGAAACGCCTGCGCGCCGATCAGCATGCCGATGTAAAGCAGGATCGGCGAGATCGCGACCACCGGGATGAGCGACGACATCAGCGCGATGATGCCGAACCACGACAGCACGATCACCATCACGCCGACCGCCGCCGAATAGCCGATGCGTCCGCCCATCGCCTTCCAGCCCGGGTGACCGATGTAGACCGCGTTGATGAACGGGTTGCCCATCAGGCAGCCGATCAGGCTCACCACGCCGTCGGCGGTGAGCACGCGCGTGGTCGGATATTTGTCGCCCGCGGCCTCCGCGCTTTCGACGTTGTCCATCGCCTCGACCAGATCGTAAATTCCGAACGGAATGGCGGTAACAAGGATGATGCCGAGGAATTCGAAGCCGGAGAACACAGTGCCGAATGCCGGCAGCGGCACCGAGAAGCCGAAATTGGCGAACGCGCCGCCGAGCTTTTCCAGGCTCATGCCGCCGTAGTTCAGCCCGAACAAGGTCGAGCCCCACGCGATGATCATGCCGGCCGCGATCGCCACCAGGCCGGCCGGAATGCCTTTGGGGTATTTGTAGCCGCCGAACCAGCTCACCAGGATGATGGCGAAGCAGACGATGCCGATCACCGGCGTCATGTACATTTCCAGCGCGGGTCGCATCGAGATGAAAGTGACCGAGACACCGGCAAGCGTTCCGAGCAGCGCGGCCCGCGGGGTGATCTTGCGGATATATGGCGCGATAAAGCCGCCGATCATCAGGATGAAGCTCTGGAAGAAGACCCAGACGAGGCCCGCGGACCAGCCTTTGAGCGGGTCGCCGGTCTTGAGCGCGATCGGCAGCATGATCACGAACGTGACCACGAACATGTGCGGCACGCTCACCCCGCACGGCAGTGCGCACACGTCGTCGCGCCCGGTCTTCTGCGCGAGGCGGTGCGCAAGCCAGGCATAGTAAAAGGTCGAGAGGCACATCATCAGCCCGAGCGCGGGCAGGATGCGGCCGAACACGATCGCGTCCGGCATCTTCAGCACGAAGCGCAACAGTCCGGTGAGCACCAGCATGTTGACCAGGATGTTGGTACCGAAGCCGAAGAACGCGTTCCAGTCGCCCGGCGTCCAGATTTTCGGCTGATATGCGGTTGTGGCGGCCATGATCCGCTCCCCTTCTCTCACCTGCTGACGAGCTTCAGCGCGGGTTTGCCGAGCGCCGCGACCGCCGACGACGAATCCGAGACCCAGCCGAAGATCGCGCCCTGCGCCTTCACCATCGCGAGACCCATCTCGTGGAATTCCGGGAAGTAGGAGGCGCAGCAGTCGGCGAGCACGACGCAGCGGTAGCCGCGGTCGTTCGCCTCGCGCACCGTGGTGTTGACGCAGACTTCGGTGGTCACGCCGCAGACCAGGAGGTGCTGGATGCCGAAATTACGCAACAGTGCGTCGAGATCGGTCGCGTAGAACGCACCCTTGCCGGGCTTGTCGATCACCGGCTCGCCGGCGAGCGGATAGAGCTCCGGGATGATGTCGTGGCCGGGCTCGCCGCGGACGAGGATGCGCCCCATTGGACCGGGATCGCCGATGCGCATCGAGGGCTTGCCGCGCTCGAGCTTCGCCTTCGGGGCGTCGGAGAGATCGGGGCGATGCCCTTCGCGCGTATGGATCACCAGAAGGCCGGCCGCGCGTGCGGCGTCGAGCACGGACCGGCATGGTGCGACCGCGCGGCCGAGCAGCGACACATCATTGCCGAGCGTCTCGCCGAAGCCGCCCGGCTCGAGGAAATCGCGCTGCATGTCGATGATGATGAGCGCGGTGCGGGTCAGGTCGAGCGCGACCGCTTCCGGTTCAGCCGTGATGGTCGCCCGCATGCGCGCCCCCGCAACCCTGCCCATGGGACCATCAGCAAGTTCGGGGCCATTGCGCCGATTTTTGCTAACGTGCGGAATTCGCAGGGATTCGTCGGTGTGAAGGGGCGCCGACGCTGTGCCTGCAAGGCGCGGAGTCCGCTCAAAGCCTGGGCAAACCTGCCACTGGAAGCACCAGAGCGGCGACGCCGAACGAGGATCGCATCATGGGATTTCTGATCGTCTTTCTCGGCGGCGGGCTGGGCGCTGCGCTGCGCCATGGCGTCAACATCGCGTCCGCGCGATTGCTCGGCGCGGCGTTTCCCTATGCGACCCTGTTCGAGAACGTCACCGGCTCTCTGGTCATGGGGCTGCTCGCCGGTTACTTCGCCTTCAAGGGCGATGCGTCGCAGAGCTGGCGGCTGTTCCTGACCACCGGGATCCTTGGCGGCTACACCACCTTCTCGGCGTTCTCGCTCGATGCGGCGCTGCTTTACGAACGTGGCGAGCTCGGGCTTGCGGCGCTGTACGTCGGCCTCTCGGTCGCGCTCTCGATCGGCGGGTTGTTTGCCGGGCTGGCGCTGGTGCGGCAGTTCTCCTGATCGCCGATTGCGCCGGGGCTGAAACAGCGCCAAGCTTGCCGTCATCTGCACCGAGCTGGGGGAGACGTGCGATGATGACGACCGCACACGCGGTGATCGCGTCTGGAATCCTGACATTGCTGATGCTGCTGGTGGCGAGCGCGTACTGCGCCAAGCCGTGGATGCCGGGCGGTATTGCGACCGCCTTCGGCAACCGTGAGAGCGTCCCGCAGCCTCTGGATATGGCCGGACGCGCCGACCGCGCCGCAAGGAACATGCTGGAAGGCATGGTGATGTTTCTCGCCATCGTACTGGCGGCGCAGCTTGCCGGCAAGGGCGCACAAGCCGCAATGGGAGCGAGCGTCTTCTTCTGGGCGCGCCTGGTTTATTGGCCGACCTATCTGGCGGGCATCGTCTACCTGCGCACCGCCGTGTGGTTCGTCAGCATCATCGGCTTGGCGATGATCGTCTGGGCGGTCTGGTAGGCATTTTGCCTGCGCGCAATCCGGGCGGCGAACCGGTTCCCACTTCGCTCGCTTGCCCGCTACTGCAACGTCTCCAGCAGTCCACGCATCAACCGGGTGCGCGGCTCGATTGACGAGATCAGGCCGTGCTCCCACTCGGTGTGTGCGCCGTCGCCGTCGATGCCGAGCCCGTCGAGGGTCGGCACGCCGAGCGCTGCGGTGAAGTTGCCGTCGCTGCCGCCACCGGTCATCTCGGTATGCTGCAGCTCGAAGCCGATGCCGCGTGCGATCGCCTGCGCGTGACGGAACAGCACATCGATCGCCGCCGACTTCTCGAACGGCGGCCGATTCATGCCGCCGGTCACCTCGAGCTTGACGCCCGGGTCGACCGGCGCGAGGGCCAGGATCTTCTTCTCGAACTCTTCACCCGCCGCAACGTCCCTGACCCGAAGATCGACCGAGATACCGCAATGCTGTGGAATGACGTTCGGCGCCGTCCCGCCGGAAATCATCCCGACCGTGGTGGTGACGCCGCGCGCATAATCCGTCAGCCCCTCGATCGCGAGCACCTGTCGCGCCATTTCCTTGATCGCGCTGCGGCCATCCTGGTGGCGTGCGCCGGAATGCGCCGGCACGCCGGTCGCCTTCACCTCGAAGCGCCCGACGCCTTTGCGTGACGTGACGATCTTGCCGCCGTCCCGCGCCGGCTCGGTGACCAGCACATAGCGCGCTGCCTTCGCTTCGGCTTCGATCAGCGAGCGCGATGTCGGACTGCCGACCTCTTCGTCCGGCGTAAACACGAACGTCACCGGCAGCTTCGCGCTTTTGGCGTTGGCGACTTGCCGGAACGCTTCGAGCGCCAGATAGGCGCCGCCCTTCATGTCGAACAACCCGGGCCCGTAGAGCTTGTCGCCGTCACGCCGGAACGGCAGCGCCCCGGCAAGCGTGCCGATCGGGTGCACGGTATCGATGTGCGAGAGGATGACGATGCCGGGCCCCTCGCCCGGCGCGGTGTTGCGCACGATCAGGTTGTCGGCGAAACCGTTGCGCCCCGGCACGCGTTCGACCGCCACGGGCAGTCCGGCGACATCGGACTGCACCAGATCGATCATGCGGTTGACCGCGTCGGTGCTTTGGGTGGGACTTTCGGTTTCGACCCAGCGCTGGATACCGCCGATCATGGCGGCCACGTCGATGGAAGTCTGCTGCATAATTCTCATCGAACCATGTTCGCGCGCTTGCGTCGACCCTGCGGCCGCGCACGATTTGTTGAGACGAATCGGTGGAACAGCTAGCCGCGCGCCGCGCGATCCTTCTCGTTGGTGGCGCGGATCAACTCGCGCGCGGTGCGCCATTCCTCGTCGCCCCAGGCGCGCAGATCGTAAAAGCCGCCCTGTGTCGCGAGGTGCTCGGCGCCATCGACCGTGATGGTCTCGCCGGTGAGCCATTCGCATCCGGGAGCAAGCAGGAAGGTCGCGAGATTGCGCAGTTCGTCCATGTCGCCGTGACGGCCCATTGGATTGATCTTCTTGGCGCGCGCGCCTGCATCCTCGCCCGGGCGCAGCCGCTTGCCCGCCCCTTCGGTCGGAAACACGCCCGGCGCGATCGCGTTCAGGCGGATGCCGTAGCGCCCCCACTCGACCGCGAGTGAGCGCGTCATCGTGGCGATCGCCGACTTGCTCATCGCGGACGGCACCGTGAACGGGCCGCTGTTGTCGATCCACGTGACCACGATCGAGACGACGCTGCCTTTGTGCCGGCCGGCGATCCAGCGCTTGCCGACCGCGTGCGTCACATAGAAGGTGCCGTGCATCACGATGTTGGCGACGGCATCGAAGCCTTTCGGCGAGAGATCCTCGGTGCGCGAGATGAAATTGCCGGCCGCGTTGTTGACCAGGCTCGTCAGCGGCCCGCCGCGAAAAATGTCCTCGATCATCTCGTCCACCGCAAGCGCGTTGCGGATGTCGACGCCATAGCTCGTCACCTGCCCGCCGGTCTTGTCGGCCAACTCAAAGGCGGTCGCATCGCACACCGATTTGCGCCGTCCGCAGATGAACAGCTCGGCACCGAGCCTGAGGAAGCCCTCGGCCATCTCCTTGCCCAGTCCGGTGCCGCCGCCGGTCACCAGAATGCGCTGGCCTTGCAGCAATCCATCCTTGAACATGAGCGCTCCCCGTTGCGGCCGTCGGCTTCTGCCCGCAGTATCGAACTGAACGGAACAAGACGCAAAGAGCATGGTCCGGACAAGTGGGCACCGGTTTTCCGAAAAGACCCATGCTCAAACGAAAGGGGAGGCTTCATGACCGCGCTCGACCGCTTCCGACTGGATGAACAGGTGGCGGTGATCACCGGCGGCGCGCGCGGTATCGGGCGGGCGACCGCGCAAGCCTTCGCGGACGCGGGCGCGCGACCCGTGCTGGTCGATCGCGATCTCGATGAGGCCAAACGCGCCGCCGCCGCGATCGGCAAGACCGAGGCCTACGCGCTCGATGTCACCGACGAGGCGGAGGTCGATCGCTTCTTCGACGACCTCGCGGCGCGCACCGGGCGCATTGACATCCTGGTCAACAATGTCGGGGCATCGATCCGCAAACCAAGTGTCGAACTCACCAAGGCCGAGTGGGACGCGGTGATCTCGGTCAACCAGACCGCCGTGTTCCTGTGCTCGCGCGCGGTGGCGCGCCACATGCTGAAGGACAAACGCGGGGGCGCGATCGTCGATCTCGCGTCGATCATGGGATTTTCCGGCGGCGGGCTTTACCCCAACATCTCGTACCAGGCGAGCAAGGGCGCGGTGGTCAACATGACGCGCGCCTTCGCGATCGAATGGGCGAAGGACAATATCCGCGTCAACGCGGTGGCGCCCGCCTGGGTGCGCACCGGCTTCATCGCGCCGGTGCTGGCCAAGCCCGACCTGGTCGCCGCGATCGAAGGCGTCACCCCGATGGGCCGCCTGGTCGAGCCGGAGGAGGTCGCGGCGGCGATTTTGTTCCTCGCGAGCCCCGCCGCCGCGATGACGACGGGACACGTGCTGGCGGTGGATGGGGGTTATTTGGCGCAGTGAGGGCGGCGCGCGAGCCGCAACATTCGTCTCGAACGGTCATCTGCGCCCTTTCCAAGCCGGGAGGCGCTTGCTACATACCGCCCGTCGCGCGGACGCTCCCGCGTCGTATCGGTTTCCGCGGGGTGGAGCAGCCCGGTAGCTCGTCAGGCTCATAACCTGAAGGTCGCAGGTTCAAATCCTGCCCCCGCAACCAAATTAAGCCCGGTCGATCAGGCAGTTAGCCTCGATCGCCGGGCTTTTTGCTGTCCGCCGGCGATACGGCAATCGCACGGCCGGTAACCCGTGGATTGTGACAGACGGGCGTCATAGAACCGTCGCATGGCCGAGAAACCCGCCGTGCGTCCTGATGTTGCGGTCGGCGAGGCTCTTCGGGCCGTCGCGCGCGACATCCTGGGCGAAGCGCGCGCGGTGCTGAACGACCAGGCCAAGCCCGACGCGACCGCGGTTCACGACTTCCGCAAGGCGATGAAGCGCTGGCGCGCGCTGCTGCGGTTGCTCGAGCCTTTTCTCGGCGACGAAGCGCGCCGCCTGCGCGGCGAGGCGCGCGATTTCGGGCGAGAGCTTGCCGGGGCGCGCGACGCGCAATCGGCGCTCGAAGCATTGGACGATCTGCTGCAGGACAAGCCTGCGCTCTCGGCACGCACGATTGCGTCGATCCGTGCCCGCCTCGAGCAGAACCGTCGCGGCGCGGAGGCGGCCCAGCTCACCCAGGCGGCGCGCGCGCGGCTGATCTTCGCGCTGGAGGCGGCCGAAGCGACGATCGACCGGTGGCCGCTCGAGCTGGCGTTCGCCGAGCTCGCACGCGAACTCTCCGACGCCTACAAGCTGGCGCGCGACGACGCGCCGGGCAAGGACTGGCGCGGCGTGGACGCCGAGGTGCTGCACGATCTGCGCCGGCGCGTGGTGGCGCATCGCTACCAGATGGAGCTGGTCGAGCCGCTGTGGCCGAAATTCGGCAAGCTCTGGGTCGCCGAAGCGCAGCGCCTGCGCGACCGCCTCGGCGCGTTCCAGGATCTTTCGGTACTGCTCGGCTTCACGGCGCCGCACGGCACGCTCGCGCCGTGGCGTTCGCGGCTCACGCCCCTGATCGACGCACGCCGCGCCCGCCACGCGAAGGCGGCGCAGCGCATCGCCGGGCGGCTGTTCGCCGAGCGGCCGCGCGCCTTCCGCAAGCGCATCGAGGCGCTGTGGAAGAGCGGAAAGCGCTGATGTCGCTTACACTTGCCGTCGATTGGGTTCGTTCTGCCAAACCTAACTTATAGATGTATTTATTAAAACTTATTCTTAAAGTTTAGGCGACCATCTTCGCACGCAGGCGCGCGATCACCGGGTCCCAGTCAAGGTCCGCGCCTTGGCGATAAAGCCGCGCGTCGGGATACCAAGGGCTACGCGCGCCATCGAGCGTCCAGCGCCAGTCCGGCCAGAACGGCAGCAGCACCCACAGCGGCCGCCCCATCGCGCCGGCCAGATGCGCAACCGACGTATCGACCGAGATGACGAGGTCGCACAGCGCGAGCACCGCCGCGGTATCCTGAAAGTCGGCGAGCTCATCGCCGAGATGCGTCATGCCGGCAAGTGCCGCGCGGTCGCCCTGCGGCACCTCGCGCTGCACGCCGACAACGCTGACGCCGGGCGCCGACAACAGCGGTGCCAGCCGCGCGAGCGCGATCGAGCGGTTGCGGTCGTTGATGTGGTTCGGATTGCCGGCCCAGGCGAGCGCGACCCGCTTGCCCGGCAACACGTCGAGCCGCGGACGCCACTTGGCGAGGCGCTCCTCGCTCGCGCGCAGATAAGGAATGCCGGCCGGTACGGTCTGCAGCGTGGTCTTCAATGCGAGCGGCAGGCTGCCGAGCGGACAATGCACATCGAACGCAGGCAAAGCCTCACCGCGTGCGAACACGCGTACGCCTGCAAGGCCGGACAGCAGATCCTTCAGCTCGCTTTGCACTTCGAGCATCACGCTTGCGCCGCCCTCGGCGAGCAGCGGGGCATAGCGCGCGAACTGGATCGTATCGCCCAACCCCTGTTCGGCGTGCAGCAGAATCGCCTTGCGGCCGATCGGATATTCGCCGAGCCAGAGCGGCTTGCCGATGCTGCGTCGCGCGATAGCGGCGCGCTTCCAGCGCCATTCGTATTCGACAAAGCCGCGCGCATAATCCCCGACGGTGAGCAGCGCCAGGGCCTCGTTGAAGTGCGCATCGACATAGCCCGGCGCCAGCGTGATCGCTTTCGCATAGTCGGCGAGCGCGTCCTGATGGCGGCCGAGCGCCTGCAACGCGAGCCCGCGGCTGCTCAGGCCTTCCACGTGCTGGGGGCTGGGCGCGAGCAGCCGGTCGAAGCCTGCCAGCGAACTCGGTGTAGCGCCCGGCGCGGAACAGCGCGTTGGCGCGGTTGAACAGCGCCTTCACGTCGTCCGGACTGAGCGCCAGCGCCGCGTCGTATGCGGCGATCGCCTCGTCCGGCCGGCCGAGCGCAACCAGCGCATTGGCGCGGTTCACCCGCGACGGCAGATGACGCGGCTGGCGTGCCAGTGCGGCGTCGAGCGCCGCCAGCGCATCCTCGTTGCGGCCGAGGTCGAGCAGCACGTTGCCGCGGTTCGCCAGCGCCTCGAAATGACCGGCATCGAGCGCGAGCGCCCGCTCGAAGCTCGCGAGCGCATCCGTCGGGCGCTTCAGCGCGCCGAGCACGAGCCCGAGATTGGCGTGCGCGTCCGCCGACGTCGGCGCGATCTTCAGCGCGGATGTCATCAGCCGCTGTGCCTCGCCGGCCTTGCCGGCCTGCAGCTTGAGCAGCCCGAGCAGGTGCAGCGCGTCGAACTGGTCCGGAAAGCTCTTCAGGATGCGCGCATAGCTCTTCTCGGCCGCGGCGAGTTGCCCCTGCCGATGCAGCGCCAAGGCTTCCTGCAGCGCCGCCGCGCCTTGCTGGGGAGAAAGTTTCGCCACGCTTACTCTGGCTGGATGCCGGCTGCCTTCACGAGCTCGCCGCGAACCTTGAGCCCGTCCTTCACGGTTTCGGCAAGCTGCGCCGGCGTGCCCGCCTCCACGACCAGGCCGAGGTTGGCGAGCTTCGCCTTCACGCTGTCGGTCTTGAGCACCTTCGCCATCGCGTCGTTGAGCTTCGCGATGATGTCGGGAGGCGTGCCGGCCGGCGCGAACACGCCGACCCAGGACGACATTTCGAAACCCGGCACGGTCTCGCCGATCGTCGGGATATCGGGCAGCGCGGCGTAGCGCGTCTTTTCCACCACCGCCACGATGCGGAGCTTGCCGGTGTTGATGTGCGGCACCGCGGCCGAGAGGCTGAGGAACGCCATGCCGATATGGCCGCCGAGCAGGTCGTTCACCGCTGCCCCGCCCCCTTTGTAGGGAATATGCGTGATCTCGATGCCGGCCTTCTGGCGCAGCAATTCGCCCGAGAGATGATGCGGCGAGCCGACGCCGGAGGTTCCGTAGGCGAGCCTGCCGGGATTTTTCTTCGCGTAGTCGATCAGGTCGCCGACGGTTTTGATCGGAAGCTCGGCATTGACCGCGAGGCAGATGATGTTTGCGCCCACATTGATGATCGGCGCGAAATCCTTCACCGGGTCGAACGGCGTATGCTTATAGAGGAACACGTTGCTGGTGAGCGTCGCATCGGTACCGACCATCAGCGTGTAGCCGTCGGCCGGCGCGCGCGCGACGTATCCCGCCGCGATATTGCTGCCGCTGCCCGGCCGGTTATCCACGATCACCGGCTGACCCCACGCCTGATTGAGCCCGTCGCTCAGCGTGCGCGCGGCGAGGTCCGAGACCGCGCCCGGCGTGTAGCCGATCACGATCGTGATCGGTTTGGAGGGGTAGCTCTGCGCGAGCACCTGCGGCGCCGCGAGCAACAGCGCCGTCAGCATCGTGGTCCCGATCACCGCCCGCATCGCGTCTCCCCTGCGTTTCGGCACCGCCGCCGCGCGTCGTGCCGGTGGCAAATTATCGGACCAGCGCGCAGCCGAACAGGCGAAAAGCGACCGGCCGCGCGCAACTGCCGCTGGAACCCGATCCGGGCGTCAAGCCTTTGGAGACATGGAGGTTTCCGAATGAACATCGAATGGCAAGACGCGCTGATGCGGCTCGGCGCCGCGACCGCCACCGGAATAGCGATCGGCATCAACCGCGATCTCACCAACAAGCCGATCGGCATGCGCACGCTCGCGCTGGTCGCCCTCGGCGCCGCGGCGGTGACGGTTGCGTCGATCCAGTTCAGCTTCATGGACAACCATCCCGATGCGCTGAGCCGCGTCGTGCAGGGCGTGATCCAGGGCGTCATGGCGGGCATCAGCTTCATCGGCGCCGGCGTCATCCTGCGCAACTCCCAGCGCAAGGAAGTGACCGGCCTCACCACAGCCGCGACCGTATGGGTGACCGCCGCACTCGGCATTGCCTGCGGGCTCGGCGCCTGGGTGATCGTCGGCGTGACGATCGCGCTCGCACTGCTGGTGCTCGGCGGACTCGCGGGCCTCGACGACTACATCGCGCGCAAGGCGTCGCACGGCGGCAAGGGGCCTCGCGCCGACCTCAAGTCCTCCGAATGAACGCCGATCAGTCGAGCAGGATGTTCGCCTTGCGGATTGCCTCGGCCCACTTGGCGGCCTCCTTGCGGCGGTAGTCGGAGAACTCCTGCGGCGTGCTCTGCAGCACCTCGGTGCCGGCATCGGTGAGCTTCTGCCGCACCACCGGATCGGCCACCGCCGCCACATAGGTGTCGCGCAGCTTGGCGATGACCTCGGGCGGCGTCTTCGCCGGGGCGACGAGCCCTTGCCACGGCCACGCTTCGAAGCCCGCGAGCCCTGCGGTGGCTGCGACCGGCGGCACGCCGGGAAGCTCCTTGCGCTCCTCCAGCGCCGCGACGCCGAGCGCCTTCAGGGTGCCGGCAGCGATATGCGAGCGCGCCGTCGCGTAGTCGACGAACATGATCGGCACCGTGCCGCCGAGCAGATCCTGCACGGCGGGCGCAGCACCGCGATAGGGAATCTCGTTGAGCTTGATGCCGGCCGCCTGCTGGAACAGCACGGCGGCGAGGTGGAACGGGTTGCCGACGCCCGCATGCGCGACGTCGATCTTGCCCGGCTCGGCCTTCGCGGCGGCGATCAGCTCGGCGACCGTGTTCGCCTTGAGCTTGTTCTGGTTCACCAGCAGCACGCTGACGAACCGCGCCGTCAGCGTGATCGGCGCGAAGTCCTTCTCGGCGTCGAACGGGATCTTCTTGTACAGGCTCTGGTTGGCCGCGAAGGTCGCGACGTCGCCGAGCAGGATGGTGTAGCCGTCGGGCTGCGCCTTGGCGACGAAGTCCGCGCCGAGGTTGGTCGCGGCGCCCGGCTTGTTCTCGACCACCACCGGCTGGCCGATCAGCTCCTGCATCTTCTGACCCACGAGGCGCGCGAAGAAGTCGGTCCCGCCGCCGGCCGGATACGGCACGATCAGATGGATCGGCTTGTTGGGATAGGACTGCGCGGCGGCGGGCGTTGCGAGCGCGACGCAGGCAAGCGCAGCCAGAAAGGCACGGCGAAGCATGAGCGTTTCCCTTGACGGTTGTCGTTGAGCGCGAGACTACGCAGTCCGTCCCGCAGGTTCAACGCGCCAGCTGGAAGCGCTCGAACCGCTGCAGCGCCTCCTCGATCTGCCTGCGGCGCTCCCCGCGCCCCGTCCGGGTGAGCCAGGTCCATTTCTGGATCAGCAGCTTTTGCCGTTCGCGGTCGGTCTTGAGATCGAGCACCGCGACGATCTGGTCGCCGACCAGCACCGGTTGCGAGAAATACCCGAACTTGCGCTGCTCTTTCGGCACGTAGGCCTCGAAACGGTGCTCGTAGCCGAAGAACAGCGCAAGGCGCTTGCGCTGGATGACCAGCGGATCGAACGGATTGAGGATGTGGACGTCGTCCTCGACCGGCGCGAACGGTGTGTCGAGCATCTCGGGCGCCGCCCAGTGCGCGAACCGCGAGCCATCGAGCGCGACCGGCACCAGCTCCTTGCGCCGCACCCGCGCGCCGATCAGCCGGGCGATCGCCGCCTTGCGCGGCGCGTCGAGATGGCAAATCGAGTCGAGGCTGACGACGCCCTGCGACCGCAGCGCGCGGTCGAGCAGATAGCTTGTCCTCTCACGCTCTGACGCAGCTTTCGGCATCACGTCCCAGCCGAAATGCCGGTTCATGAGCTCGTAGGTCTTGAGCATGCCCTCGCGCCGGCTCACCGTGAGCATGCCGCCATAGAAAAGGAACTGCAGGGCACGCTTCGACGGCTTGCGGCTCGCCCACTCGTGCTCCTTCTCCACCAGCACGTCGTCGTCGATGTCGCGGATCGTGAGCCCGCCGTTGATGCGAACGCGGCGCAGCACCTTTCGCAGGTCTGCGGGCGTCACAGCGGCGAACGACGGACTGCGGTCGCGCCGCTCCTCCCTCATCGCACGGACGAAGAAGCGCATGTCGCTACTCGGAACGTAGGCCAGCGCGTGCGTCCAGTACTCGAACACGGTCTTGTCGGCGGACTGCGCCTGGCTCAGGTGCTCGCGCCGATAGCCCGGGATGCGGGTGTAGAGGATCTGATGGTGGCAACGCTCCACCACGTTGATCGTGTCGATCTGCACGTAGCCGAGGTGCCGCACGGCCGCCGGCACCGCCGCCGGCCCGCCACCGAACGGCGCCGCCTCGTCGAGCCGTTGCGCGCGCAGCCAGATGCGGCGTGCACGGGATTTGGTCAGGGATATCGGAGACAACTTTCGCACGAATACATGATCCATCATCCGCTCGTCCCCGCGAAAGCGGGGACCCAGTTCTTTAGCTCTGGATACCCGCTTTCGCGGGTATGAGCGGAGAAAGAAATACTACGCGAGCAACGCCGCGACCGCCTTGCCGGCCGCAACCGTGTCGGCCGAGCCGCCGAGATCGCGCGTGCGCGTCTTCGGATCGCCGAGCGCCTGCTCGATCGCCTTGACGATCGCGCTTGCCGCTTCGCTCTCGCCGAGATGCTCGAGCATCATCGCGGCCGACCAGATTTGCCCGATCGGGTTGGCGATCCCCTGCCCGGCGATGTCCGGGGCCGAGCCGTGCACCGGCTCGAACACCGAGGGGAATTTGCGCTCCGGATTGATGTTGCCCGACGGTGCGATGCCGATCGTGCCGGTGCAGGCGGGCCCGAGGTCCGAGAGGATATCGCCGAACAGGTTTGACGCGACCACGACGTTGAACGTGTCGGGCTTGAGCACGAACAGCGCGGAGAGGATATCGATGTGGAACTTATTCCACTTGATGTCGGGGAAGTTCTTCGCCATCGCCTCCACCCGCTCGTCCCAGTAGGGCATGGTGATCGCGATGCCGTTCGACTTGGTGGCCGAGGTGAGATGCTTCTTCGGCGTCTTCTGCGCCAGTTCGAACGCGAACTTCAGCACGCGGTCGACGCCGATGCGGGTAAGGATGGTCTCCTGCATGACGATCTCGCGCTCGGTGCCGGGGAACGCGCGCCCGCCGATCGCCGAATACTCGCCCTCGGTGTTCTCGCGCACGACCCAGAAGTCGATATCGCCCGGCTTGCGGCCCGCGAGCGGCGACGGCACGCCCGGCATCAGCCGCACCGGGCGCAGGTTGACGTACTGGTCGAACTCGCGCCGGAACAGGATCAGCGAGCCCCATAGCGAGACGTGGTCCGGCATCTTCGCCGGCCAGCCGACTGCGCCGAAGAAGATCGCGTCGTGCTGGCCGATCTGCTGCTTCCAGTCCTCCGGCATCATGCGCTCGTGCCTGGCGTAGTAGTCGTAGGAGGCGAAATCGAACCAGTCCTGCCGCACCTCGAAGCCGAATTTCTTCGACACCGCTTCCAGCGCGCGCACGCCTTCGGGAACAACCTCCTTGCCGATGCCGTCACCCGGAATGACGGCGACGCGGTAGACGCGATTGGTGCTCACGAAGTCCTCCCTGACATGTCCGATTCGCATGGCGCGACGCCCAGCGCGCGCGTTTCGGCGCGACCGTAGCCGGAATGGCGCGCGAACGAAATCGCGATTTGTGCAGTGACGTGAGCGGCTTGCGCACGCGGCGACGCGCGCAGCTACGCGCTTTTCCGGATGCCGGGCGACGGCCGGTCAATCTCCAGAAGTTCCCTGTAGTTGAAATTTTTTGGGATTGCTTCCGGTAAGAGAACTACCTAACGACGAATTGTCGCACCGTCTCGCTGAGGATGTCTCGGCACGCGCGCACGCTATCGGGCTGATGGCGCAACCCATGGGGCTAAGACCAATGACACGACGTTTGAGATTTTTGCTGCCGCTGCTCGCGGTCGGATTGATCGCGGGCTTCCAAGCGACGGAGGTCCACGCGCAGGCGCAGGGCCTTGCCTCGGTCGGCCCGACCGATCCGGCCAACGGATTTCCGCAATTCTACCAGGACAAGTCAGGCCTCGCGCTCGAGCCGTGCCTGGCGAGCCAGGCCGCGGGCGATCCGTGCGGGATCGCGGCCGACGTGCCAATCCCAAATCTGCCGATCGTGTTTCCGACCAATTTCCCGGACGAGTTCTTCTACTGGACCGCGAACGCACGCATCCGTCCGCTGGCCGGCAGCAACAATTTCCGCGCCGACCTGACGATGGCGCTGGAAGGCGCGTTCGGCGGCGCGACCGGTGGCGTGGTCAACGGCGAGCAGATCGTGTTCGCGCGTTTCCGCTTCCGCGTCACCGGCGGCCTCACGCCGAACGCGACCTACACCGTCACCTATCCGTTCGGGGTGAAGACGTTCGTCGCGTCGGCGACCGGCACGATCAATGTCACCGAGGACCAGGGCTGCGGCGCGGTGCCGCCGGCCTGCAATTTCGCCGGCGTGCTGCCGTCGACCAATGTCGGGCCGTTCCTGCGCTGGAGCGCGGCCGCGCCGGCGCCGCCTGCGGGCTATATCGGCGATCCGAATGTGGACCATGCGATCACCGGCAGCCCGTTCGGCACCAACTTCCTGCGCATCGCCGGGCCGAACGTCGGCGGGCCGGGCGTCAACACGATCCAGACCAACCTGTTCAGCGTCACCGGCAAGATCTTCAACGGCGTGCTGCAGACCGCGATGACGATCGACCGCACCAGCTTCGCGCGCACTGCGGCCGGCTCGGAGATCGACCTGTTCGCGCATTCGGTCGGCACCGCCACGCTGGTCGGCAGCGCGACCGGCATCCCGACCACCACGCTGACCAAGGACGCGGCGAGCGGGCGCTTCTTCGCACGCATCGCGCTTGCCGCCGGCGCCGCGATCCCGCCGTTCGTGCGCTACACCGCGACGTCGGCGGGCAACGACCCGACGGTGCGCGACGCGCCGGTCATCGACGAGGTCACGATCACCAACGCGTTCTACAGCCTGGCGACCAAGACGCTGACCGTAAGTGCGGCCTCGAGCGACGTGCTCGGCGCGCCGACACTGACCGCCAGCGGCAGCCCGATCGAGCCGCTCGGCACCCTGACCGGCGGTGCACTCAACGTCGTGCTCAACGCGCCGCCCTATCAGGTGACGGTGACGTCGAGTGAGGGTGGCAGCGACACGTTCATCGTGGATCTGCGGCCGTAGCGGGCAGCGGCAAGCTGGACGGCCGCCTTTAGGGGCGGCCGTTCAGCGCATGTCCGCTCGCCGTGCCGGCGCGCGTGACCGCCGCGTCGTCCGCAATATCGACGCCGAAGACGTCGGCAAACCCGCGCCGCCCGGCCGGAGTGAGGCGGATCGCGCGGCTGTCGCGCAGGTGCTCGATCCAGCCAAGGTCGAAGCAGTGGCGGCAGATCTCCGCTCCGACATGGCCGGCGATGTGATAGCGCCGCTCGCTCCAGTCGAGGCAGGGCCGGCAGTAGATGCGCCGGCTCGCTCCTTTCGCCCTGAGGTCGACCCCGAACCGGGCCAGGAAC
>CAWIXG010000002.1:227500-230213 GCA_963839985.1 uncultured Alphaproteobacteria bacterium
CCATGGTGTGACGGGCGGTGTGTACAAGGCCCGGGAACGTATTCACCGCAGCGTGCTGATCTGCGATTACTAGCGATTCCGACTTCATGGGGTCGAGTTGCAGACCCCAATCCGAACTGAGACGGCTTTTTGAGATTTGCGCAGGATTGCTCCATTGCGTCCCACTGTCACCGCCATTGTAGCACGTGTGTAGCCCAGCCCGTAAGGGCCATGAGGACTTGACGTCATCCCCACCTTCCTCGCGGCTTATCACCGGCAGTCCCCTTAGAGTGCCCAACTAAATGATGGCAACTAAGGGCGAGGGTTGCGCTCGTTGCGGGACTTAACCCAACATCTCACGACACGAGCTGACGACAGCCATGCAGCACCTGTGTTCCCGCCAGCCGAACTGAAGGACCTCATCTCTGAAGTCCATACGGGACATGTCAAGGGCTGGTAAGGTTCTGCGCGTTGCTTCGAATTGAACCACATGCTCCACCGCTTGTGCGGGCCCCCGTCAATTCCTTTGAGTTTTAATCTTGCGACCGTACTCCCCAGGCGGGATGCTTAATGCGTTAGCTGCGCCACTGACGAGTAAACCCGCCAACGGCTAGCATCCATCGTTTACGGCGTGGACTACCAGGGTATCTAATCCTGTTTGCTCCCCACGCTTTCGCACCTCAGCGTCAGTACCGGACCAGTGAGCCGCCTTCGCCACTGGTGTTCTTCCGAATATCTACGAATTTCACCTCTACACTCGGAGTTCCACTCACCTCTTCCGGACTCGAGATCCCCAGTATCAAAGGCAGTTCTGGAGTTGAGCTCCAGGATTTCACCCCTGACTTAAAGATCCGCCTACGTGCGCTTTACGCCCAGTGATTCCGAGCAACGCTAGCCCCCTTCGTATTACCGCGGCTGCTGGCACGAAGTTAGCCGGGGCTTCTTCTGCGGGTACCGTCATTATCTTCCCCGCTGAAAGAGCTTTACAACCCTAAGGCCTTCATCACTCACGCGGCATGGCTGGATCAGGCTTGCGCCCATTGTCCAAGATTCCTAACTGCTGCCTCCCGTAGGAGTCTGGGCCGTGTCTCAGTCCCAGTGTGGCTGATCATCCTCTCAGACCAGCTACTGATCGTAGCCTTGGTGGGCCGTTACCCCACCAACTAGCTAATCAGACGCGGGCCGATCTTTTGGCGATAAATCTTTCCCCGTAAGGGCTTATTCGGTATTAGCACAAGTTTCCCTGTGTTGTTCCGAACCAAAGGGCACGTTCCCACGTGTTACTCACCCGTCTGCCACTCCGTATTGCTACGGCGTTCGACTTGCATGTTTTAGGCCTGCCGCCAGCGTTCGCTCTGAGCCAGGATCAAACTCTCAAGTTGGACTGAGATTTTGATCTGGCGATCACACGTTTTGCGCGTAGCGACGCTTGCGCGCCGCCACATTCACTTTGACGAGGTCCAACATGTAATCGTCTGCGTGATTGCTCACACATCCGACAAGTGTTGTTCCTAGAAACGTGTACCGCCGAAGTCTCGTCCGACCGCATCGCACAACGATTGCTCGCTGAACGAGGCGGCCCGCAAGGACTCCGCCGTCCACGTTTCTCTTTCTTCCGATTCAGTTGTCAAACAGCCCGGGAACCGTGTGGTCCCCTCTCTCCGAAGACCGGAGAGCCGCCGAAGCCCAAGACATCCGACCGAAACGAGACGCCCGACCGAAATCGGCTGTCTGGTCATCACGATGGATGAGGTGCTTCGCAGGCGCGTCATCGCGCCGAAAGGCGGGCGGCGCGCCGTTGTGAGGGCTATATAGTCGGGGGGTCACAGGCTTGTCAACACTCGAAATCGCCCATCGCGAACGAAATCGCTCCTGTGGAAAGCCGCGATTTCATCCGTATTCGCAACGACCTTGGGTCACCTGCCATGCCGCACTGGCGCCACATTCCTACCGCGTTGTTCGCATCGGGGTAAGGCCAGTGATTACAGTTCGAATCAAGGGTACCGGGCAGCCACGTTGACGCTTCTGCGTCGGCGGGCGATCGTCGCTGGCGCGCCGCGAGACGATATCGGGTGGGACTGCCGCGCAAGCTCGCGCAGCGGTGAGCGGAGGGGACAAGGCGCTTGGATCAAGGGAAGAGGCGCGATCCAAATCGTCCGCGGGCAACGGCGGAGCCGATCGATCTCGGCAATGAACCGCCATTGCTTGTCGACGGCGCGGCCCCCGCGATCGTCGACCGCCGCCGCGTCTCCGTTCAATGGTTTTCCGGCACGATCCTGACCGCGCTGTGCGGCGCCGCGCTGATGGGCGGCGCGGTCTACATCGCGCTCGACGGCGAAGCCAACTTCGCCGCCCTGCCCGAGCGCGTCGAGGCCGCGCTGCGCGGCACGCTGACCGGCGGCGAACGCGCCGCCCAGATCGCCCGCAAGACCGACAAGCTTCCAGCCTCCGGCGAGACCAACGCCGCGCGCCACGTGATCCGCATGTCGGCCCCGGTCCGCTCCGGCGATCGCGAATTCATGCGCCAGCGCGCGTTCGTGCGCGTCGCCTCGAACCTCTCATTGACGACGTCGGAGCTCTCCGCCAACGTCCGAAATTCAATCCGGCACGCCTGATGATGGACAACGGGCGGGGCAACGCGGTCACGGCCGACGATACGCCCGGCGCCGAGCCGGACGCGGAAGTCTCCTTCGTGACGCGCGACCTCATCTCGGTGCTGCCGCGCGCGAAAATC
>CAWIXG010000003.1:0-101071 GCA_963839985.1 uncultured Alphaproteobacteria bacterium
AAAATCGGCGCAACGCCGCCGCGAACAGGCGAACCCGGAGGAACCTCGATGTCCCGCATTGCCCTGACCGCAGCCTTTGCGGCTGCGCTTTCGCTTCTGCCGCTCGCCGCGGGCGCGGTCGAGCTCAACGTCACGCATTTCGGCACCGGCATGTACGGCGTGCCGTACGCGGTCGCCAAGGAGAAGGGCTACTTCAAGGAGGCGGGGCTCGACGTCACCGGCTTCCTCACCTCGGCGGGCGGCGGCACCACGGTGCGCAACGTGCTCGCCTCGGAGCTTCCTTATGGCGACGTGGCGCTGCCCGCCGTGATCGCGGCCGCGCAGCAGGGGCTCGAGCTCACCATCGTGCATGCCGGCGTCGCGAGCGTCGCCGACCAGGTCTGGATCACCCGCAAGGACGACCAGCGCATCAAGACCGTGCAGGACCTCGCCGGCAAGAAGCTCGGCTATTCGAGCCCGAAGTCCGTCACCGACATGATCACCTCGATGATGCTCGACGCCAACGGCCTGACCGGCAAGGTCGAGCGCAAGTCGATCGGCGGCATCGGCTCGGGCCTCACCGCGCTGCGCGAAGGCGCGGTCGACATGACCTACGTGACGCAGCCGGTGTGGGCGCGCGAGAAGGACAATTTCCGCCTCGTGTTCCGCTCGCCCGAATGGGCGCCGCGCGTGATGCAGACCGTCGGCGTGGTGAAGACCGAGTTCCTGAAGAAGAACCCGGATCTGATCCGCGGCATCATCGAGGCGCGGCGCAAGGGCGTCGAGTTCATCAAGTCGAACCCGGACGAGTCCGCGAAGATCATGGCGAAGGAATACAAGATCACCGAGGCCGAGGCGAAGGCCGCGATCGCGGACGTGCTCGGCCGGCGGCGGCGTGTACTGGAGCCCGGGCGACTTCGACTACGAGGGCATGGCCACGATGCTCAAAGGCCTGCAACTGGTGAAGGCGGTCGAGCCCGGCCCGTTCGAATGGTCGAAGATCGTCGACGACAGCTATCTGCCCGGCGATCCTGAAGGGCAAGCCGAAGTCCTGAGCGCGCCGCGGCTCGCCGCATGAGCCGAGCACCTTCGCCTCGAGGGCGTGACGCGCGTCTATCCGCCGGTCGAACGCCACGCGGCGGTGCATGCGCTCGGGCCGATCGATCTTGCGCTGAAGCAGGGCGAGTTCTTCTCGGTCGTCGGGCCGTCGGGCTGCGGCAAGTCCACTTTGCTCGATGTCGTCGCCGGCCTCGCCAAGCCGAGCGCCGGCACGATCCACGTTCGAGGGCAAGCCGGTCGCCGGCGAGGTGCCGGACGGCGTCGGCGTCGTGTTCCAGGAGGACGCGAGCTTTCCCTGGCTCACGGTCTACGACAACGCCGCCTTCGCGCTGCGCCGCGCCGGCGTTGCCGACGCGGAGGTGCGCGAGCGCGTCGAGCAGCACGCTCGCCTTCACCGGCCTTGCGTCGTTCGCGCAAGCCTATCCGGCGCAGCTCTCCGGCGGCATGCGCCAGCGGCTGTGCATCGCGCGCACGCTGGTGATGCGGCCGCGCATGCTGCTGCTCGACGAGCCGTTCGGCGCGCTCGACCAGCAGACGCGGCTGCTGATGGGCGACGAGCTGCTCAAGCTGTGGCGCGAGACCGGCGCCACCATCCTGCTGATCACCCATTCGCTCGACGAGGCCGCGCTGCTGTCCGACCGCATCGGCGTGATGTCGGCGCGGCCCGGCGTGTTCATCGACCTGGTCGAGACCGGCTGGGCGCGCGAGCGCGACAGCCGCATCGTCTCGCAGGCGGCGTTCGGCGAGGTGACCGGCGCGGCTCTGGTCGGCGCTGCGCGACCAGTCGATCAAGGCGCTCGCGATGGCGTCATGACGCGCGCCGGCCTGATCCGTCTCGCGCTCATTCTCGGCGCGCTCGCGCTGCTCGAATGGGCGTGCCGCTACGGCTATCGTCAGCCGCGAGGCGGTCATTCCGCCGACCACGATGCTGCAGGGCGCCTGGCGCGCGCTCGCCTCGGAGGAGACGCGCGGCGAAATCCTCTGGACCTTGCAGAACGTCGCGCTCTCGCTCGTCCTGTCGCTGATCGTCGGCAGCGCGGCCGGATTGCTGCTGCACAAGGCGACGCGGCTGCGCCGCGCGCTCGATCCGCTGCTCGCGAGCTACTACGCGGTGCCCGACGTTCGTGTTCTATCCGCTGTTCATCGTGCTGTTCGGCCTCAACCGCTGGCCGCTGATCGCGATCGGCTTCCTGTTCGCGGTGGTCGCCGTGATCATCAACACGCTCGACGGGCTCGCGCGCATTCCGCGCGCCTTCGTGCGCACCGCCGCGGTGATGCGCCTGACGCCGGCGCAATACGCCGTGCACATCATCCTGCCGGCGGCGGCGCCGTGGCTGTTCACCGGCGCGAAGTTCGCGGTCGCGTATTCGTTCATCGGCGTGATCGCGGGCGAGTTCGTCGTCTCCGGCGCCGGCATGGGGCACGCGATCGCGTTCGCCTACAACTCGTTCGACAATCGCATGATGTACGGGCTGATCGTGCTGCTGTTCGCCATCGTCGGCACGCATCAATACGGTGTTCGGGACCGTCGAGCGGAGGCTCTATGCCCGCGCCGGACGCTGAAGCCGCTGACCGTCGAGCGCGGCCGCGCGCCGCGGTGACGCGCGCGCGCTCGACACCGCGCTGCTCATCGTCGGGCCTGATCGCGCTGTGGCAGGTCGGCGCCGTCGTTCTCGGGCAGCGAGGCGCTGCCGTCGCCGGTCGCGACCGTCGCGAAGCTCGCCGCGATCATGAGCGACGAGGATTTTCCGCGTCACGCCTGGGAGACCGCGCGCGCCTTCTTCACGGCGCTCGCGATCTCGCTCGCCGCCGGGCTGCTGATCGGGCTTGCGCTCGGCGCGCGCCGGCTCGCCGGCGAGGTCGCCGAGCCGATGCTGACCGCGCTCTACTCGATCCCGAAGATCACGCTCTATCCGGTGATCCTGCTGCTGTTCGGGCTCGGCATCTCGGCCAAGATCGCGTTCGGCGTGATCCACGGCATCATTCCGGTGATCCTGTTCACCATGAACGCGGTGCGCAACATCCGCCCGGTCTATCTGCGCTCGGCGCGCGCGATGCGGCTGACCGCGGCGCAGACCGCCGCAACCATCATCATTCCGGCGGCGCTGCCCGAGATCGTGTCCGGCTTCCGCATCGGCTTCGCGCTCACCTTGCTCGGCACGCTGATCGGCGAGATGTTCGCCTCGCAGCGCGGCATCGGCTACATGCTGGTGAAGGCGATGGAGACCGGCGACACCGGCACCGTGATGTCGCTCGCGCTGCTGCTGGTGGTGCTGGCGACCGCCGCCTCCGCGGCACTGCTCGCTCTCGACCGGCGCCTGCGCCGGCACGCAACGTCATGAGGATCGAAATGACCAAGACAAGACTGAAGACCGTTCTGCAAAGCGGCACGTTCGTCGTCGCGCCCGGCGTGTTCGACATGTTTTCCGCGCGCGTCGCCGACCGCGTCGGCTTTCCAGGCGCTCTACATGACCGGCTACGGCGTGTCCGGCTCCTATCTCGGCGTCGCCGACGCCGGCCTCGTCACCTATCGCGACATGGTGGAGCGCGCGCGCACCATCGCGGACGGCACCAGCGTGCCGCTGATCGCCGACGCCGACACCGGCTTCGGCGGGCTCATCAACGTGCGGCAGACCGTGCGCGGCTACGAGGCGGCGGGCGTGCAGGCGATCCAGATCGAGGATCAGGAGATGCCGAAGAAGTGCGGCCACACGCCGAACCGCCGCGTGATCGCCGCGGCCGACATGTGCCGCAAGATCGAGGTCGCGGTCGATGCGCGCGCAGAACGCCGACACGCTGATCATCGCGCGCACCGACGCGCGCACCGGCCTCGGTCTCGACGAGGCGATCCGGCGCGGGCAGGAGTATGCCAAGGCCGGCGCCGACATCGTGTTCGTCGAGGCGCCGGAGAGCGAGGACGAGTTCAAGCGCGTCGGCGACGAAGGTCGATTGCTGGCTGCTCGCCAACATGGTGCCGACCGGCAAGTCGCCGGTCGTCTCGGCCGAGAACCTGAAGGCCTACGGCTTCAACATCGCGATCTATCCCTCGGCCGGCATGTCGGTCGTCTGCGCGGCGCTGGAGGCGAGCTACGGGCACCTCAAGAAGAAGGGCTCGACCGACGGGCTCGCCGGTGCCGGCCTACACGATGGCGCAGCTGCACGAGCTGACCGGCTTTCCCGACGTGTGGGAGTTCGAGAAGCGGTTCGCCGAGGTTTGATGTTGATCCGTAGGCGTTGAACGACGATCCGCTCATTCCCGCGAAAGCGGGAATCTAACGGTACTTCTGCTCGAGCGCGTCGTAGCGCGGCTTGTCGACCGCCTGCTGGCGCTCCGCGAAGCCGGCGAGGCGGTCCGCGACCTGCGCCAGCGATCCGTCGCGCTGCAGTGCCGCCATCACGTCGTTGACCGACTTGAGCGCGGCCTGCAGCGCCGCATTGGCGTAGAGCACGCCGCCGAAGCCGAGCCTTGCCAGCTCGCTCTTGCGCGAGCGGCGGCGTCAGCCCGCCGAACACCATGTTGGCGATCTGCGGCACCGGATATCTCGCGCGCGATCCGCGCCATCTCCGTTGCATCCAGCGGCGCCTCGACGAAGGTCGCGTCGGCGCCCGCTTCGACAAAAGCATGTGCCCGCGCGATCGCCGCCTCGATCCCCTCGATCGCCCGCGCATCGGTGCGCGCAACGATCTGCAGGTTTTGGTCAACGCGCGCATCTACCGCGGCCTTGATCTTCCGCACCATCTCGGACGTCGCGATCACCTGCTTGCCGCTGAAGTGCCCGCATTTCTTCGGGAACACCTGATCCTCGAGCTGGATGCCGGCCGCGCCGGCGCGCTCGAGCAGCCGCACCGTGCGGCCGACATTGAGCGCGTTGCCGAAGCCGGTGTCGGCATCGACCAGGACCGGAACGTCGATCGCATCCGCAATCGCCGCGACGTGTCCGGCAATCTCGGTCAGGGTCACGAGCCCGATGTCCGGAACGCCGAAGCTCATGTTCGCGATCCCGGCGCCGGTGACGTAGACGGCCGGAAACCCGTGCGCCGCGATCGCGCGCGCGAACAACGCGTTCGGCGTGCCGGGCAGGATCGCGGCGACGCGCGCGGCGAGCAGGGCCTTGAGGCGTGCGGTTGGACTGAGCATCGATCCGGAATGGCTGCGGTTCTGCAGCGCTTGTAGAAGCGTTCGCCGGCCGGCGATAGCCGTTGCGCCCGCGTCGGGTTGACGTGATGGCGGCAGACAAAAGTTGCAGGTGTTCCAGACTTCCATCTTGACGGTTGCGCCTGCGGCGGCCGACAGTGCGTATGTGGTTACCGCCGCATGCGGCCAAGCAATCTCGCGGAGAACACATGGCCACCGACCTGCTGCTCACCTACGCGATGACCACCTCGCCATCGCCGCTTCAGGTCAGTGCGTCATCCGCCGAGCCGTCGGTCGCCTCGCTCACCATCATCGTCTCATGTCCGCCCGCGCTCCACCGCGTGGCGGTGACGAAGATCACGGTTGCGCTGCCGGTGAGCGATCCGGCAGCGCCCGACGCGACCGCGCTGGCGCTGGTTGCGCCGCCGCAAGGCTGTGCCTCGATCGTGTCCACCGGCGGCGAGCAATGGACTGCCGCGCCCGGTCTCATCCCCGGCCTGTTCGTGTTCACGCCGAAATCCAGCTCGATCAGCATCTCGTCGCAAGGCCTCACCATCAACTTCACCGGGATCGAGATCAGTGCGCTGGTCGGCACCGCGCAGGTCACGATCAGGGAATGGACATCGGCGAGCGGGGCGGCGCCAAGTCCGGATGGCCCGCCCTCGGCGATCGGCCGCATTCCGGTGGCGAAATTCCCGGTCGGCTTTTTCGCCGAAAACCTCGACATCGCCGGCTCGCCCGAAGTCGAGAGCGGCGCTACCGCCACCTTGACGTGGATCGGTTCGAGCGATGCCTCCTATGAGATCGGCTACGGCAACACGCGCGTTCCGGTGTCGGGGCGGAGCTGGACGTCGCCGCGGTTGTACACCACGACGGTGTTCAAGCTGACGGCGTCCGCCACCCAGAATGGGCAGACCGTCAGCCTGTCGCTGAGTTTGACCGTGCAGGTCGCGAGCCCGATCGTGGTGAGCGTGGAGACGGTGACCGATCAGATCTTCTACGGCGACGAACTCGCGCTCAGCTGGATCACGACCGGCGCCGACGGTGTCTATCTGGTCGCGCGCACGGTTGCGGGCGCGCACCGCGAGCAGACCTGGCCCGCGGTGTCGGACCCCGGTCACCCGACAAGGTTCAAGCCGAACGCCGCAACCTCGTACGAGTTGCAGGCCTACAGGAACACGGCCGACGGCGATCTGCGGTCCGATCCTTATCCGGTGGATTTCGCTTTCGCTCCGCTGCAGATCGCCTTCGACGCCCAGCCGCGCGAGGTCAGCGACTACGCACCGGACACGACGGTGTCGTGGCAAGTCGCCGGCGCCATGGCGGTCACGTTACAGGCCGCGCCTGTCCCAGCGAGCGGCACGAACCGGTATACGCCCAAGGCGGACACCACCTACACGCTCTCCGCCACCTGGGTGGACGGTTCGGTGACCGTCCGCACCGTCACCGTGCGTGCGCTCCCGATCCAGTCCGGCATCTTCAACACGACCGACGTGCGCCCGTGGGACCAGCCCCAGCTCGTGACCAGCAAGGCGATGACCTTCTTGCCGCCGTTCGCGGTCGCGCCCACGATCGCGCTCGGGCTCAGTCAGCTTGATATCAGCAACGCTGCGAACCTGCGCATTTCGGCCGACGCGGCCAATCTGTCCGCGACCGGCTTCACGGCATCGCTGACCGCGTGGGCCGACACGGTGCTGTACGACGCCGCGTGCGCCTGGCTCGCGGTGCCGGCCGGCGACCCGTATTTCCAGATCGGAACCTTCGGCGGCGCGGCGGGTGCGTTGCGCATCCTGTTCCCGCGGGCCTATTCGGCTCCGCCCAAGGTCGTGGTCTGGCTGCGCCAGCTCGACATGGCCAACAACGCCAACGTCCGTATCAACGTCTCCGCGACCGATATCGATGCGCGCGGCTTCACCGCCAACATCATGACCTGGGCCGACAGCACGCTCTATTCGGCCGGCCTCGTCTGGATCGCGTTTCCGGCGGACACGCCCGGCGTGGTCACCGGCGTGTTCAATCCGCCCGGCGCCGGCGTCACCTTCTCCAGCTTCACCCAGCCGCCGCTTGTCGCCGTCGGGCTGAACTACCTCGACGTGGACCGCTCGGCCAATTTTCGCATCCATGCCTATGCAAAAGACATCACGGCCGGCAGCATGAACTGCGCGCTGGAAACCTGGGGCGGCACGACGGTCTGGGGTGCCGGTGCGGCCTACATCGCGATCGGCCGCACGCTGCCGCCGCTCTAGCGCGGCGTGCGCCAGTCGCCGAGCACGACCAATCCGCGCGCCGGGTCGGGCCGCACGACGACGCTGGCGCGGCTGCCGACATGCTGTCCGCGACCGAAGCTGAGTGGCGGCAGCACGCCGGTTTGAAATCCGCGTAGCGTCTCGAGCGCGGCGATCAGCCCGGCGCGGCTCGCGCGCGCGCCCATCCGCTTGATCCCTTCGATCAGGACCGCCGCCGCGGCGGCGGCGAGGGGAGGCGCGTTGGCCGCTATGTCAGGCGCACGCGCGCCGGCCGGCAGGACCGGAAGCACCAGCCGCAGTCGCGCGTCGCGCGCCGCGCCGAGGGCAAGCGCCTCCGCGGGCGCCGCGATCGCCGTCGTGGCGAAGCGGGCGGGGAGCTGCGCCAGCAACGCGACGAGATCGACGCCGGGCAGCGCCAGGACGGCGTCCGGCACCGGCTCGGCGGCGGCAAGCGCGTCGACCGTCGCGAGGCGCAGGACGGTCGCGCCGGCGCGGGCTGCTTGCTCCGCGACCGCGTCGGCCACGCCGCCGCCAGCTCCGATCACGGCGAGCAGCACGCCCGGGCGCCCGGCCACGATCTCATCCACCAGCACCCGCATCTGGTCCGCGACCGGCGCCAGCAGATAGAAGCGATTGCTCTCCGGCCGCGGCGGCGTCGGCGCGAGCGGTCCGATGATCGGCAAGCCCGCGAGCTCTTCGGCGGTCTCGGGACCTGCCACGACGGGAGCCACCAGGGCGAAGACCTGGTCACTTGCCGCGAGCCGCCGCAGCGATTGCGCGGCATCGTCGCCGGCGTCGGTCACGACGAGACGCAGGCGGCGGCCGTAGATCTCTCCGGCCCGCGCCAATGCGCTCGCCAGTCCGGCGCGTGTCGCTTCGCCCCACGCGGCATGCGGTCCAGACAGCGGCAGCACGGCGCCGACGCTGATCTCATCGGCGGTGATGCCGGGATCGGTGTCGCGATCGGTCCCGAGCACGCGCAGATAGGCGGTCAGCGCGCCGGCCTGCCCGGGCGTCAGCCGGAAGTTCGGCATGCCGGAGAGCCGGCGGCCGGCGGAGTTTATTCCATCGGCCAGCGCGCGCAGCAGCGCGGCGTCGTCGTAGCCGGGCCTGCCCGGCCGCCCGGGCGCTGCTTCGCGCCGCGCTGCGAGAGCCGCCGCCGTGATCGCCGGAATGGCGGTGCCGCCCTCGCGTCCGCCCGCGCCATCGGCCCCATGGCAGCCGGCGCAACGCAGCGCGGCCGGCGGCAGAACAGCGCGCGCGCGGCCGTAGGTCGCGGCCAGTCCGCCTTCCGCGCTGCCGCGATGGAAGATGCGCCGGCCGGCCGCGATGTCGTCGGCACCGGCCGCCGGCGCGAGGCAAGCGAGCAGGGCCGCCACGCCAAGCAGGCAGGCGCGCCCGCGCCGCCTCACTGCGCGTTCGGCGTCTGCATCGCCAGCACGGCGCGCGCGATCGCCTGCGGCTCCGCCATGCCGAATATTTTGGTCCACACGCCGGCCTCGACATTGCCGATGATCAGCGCGGTGCTGTGATCGAGCGGGTCGCTGAGATAACCGGCGAGCCGGCGCAGCAACGGATCGATCTCCGCCGGTTCGCCGGTCAGGAAGTACCAGCCGGGCTTGACGGCGAAATTGTCGGCGAACTTCTTCAGCTCGGCCGGCTTGTCGAATGTCGGGTCGACCGAAAGCGAAATCATGGTGATGTCGCGGCCGACCCGGTCGCCGAGCAGGTCCTGCACGCGCGCGAGGTTCGCGGTCAGCATCGGACAGGTATCGCGGCAGTTGGTCAGCATAAAATTGATCACCACGGTCTTGCCGGCGAGAAGATCGTCGAAGAAGCGGACCGTCTTGCCGTCCTGGGTGAGCAGCTTCGGGTTCTGCATGTAGGACCGCGCCGCGCGGGTGGGATCCACCGGCTCGCGCGCCGGTTTGGCGGCGGCAAGCAGCGCGTCGCGAACGACGTCGGCATCGCTGCCGTCGAGCCGGGTCCAGCTGCCGGCCTTGTCGTTGTGGATCAGCACCAGCGGCACGTGATCGGCCGGGTTGCCGAGCGGCTGGCCAAGCCTGCGCGCGAGCCGCGCGATATCGGGGAGCGCGCCGGTCACGAAGGTCCAACCGGGCCCGGCATTGAATTGCGCGCCGAAGGCCTTGAGCTTGTCCGGGGTGTCGGTCACCGGATCGACCGAGATGGAGATGAGATGCAGGTCCGCGCCGACGCGCGCGCCGAGATCCTCCTGCACGCTGCGGAAATTGGCGGCCAGCGGCAGGCAATACGTCGTGCAGGTGGTGAAGATGAACTCGATCGCGACGGTGCGGCCGCGCAGCAGGTCGTCGAAATTGAGCTGCCGGCCGTCCTGGTCCACCACCGGCACGTCCAGTCCAGCGGATGCGTCGCTGCTCGCGGCTGGCGGGTTCGCGCTGCGCGCCGGCACGCTGACCGCGGTCTCGCTCGGCGGCGCCTTGTCGGCGATGCCGGCCGCCGGCATGCGGGCAAGGCCGAGCTTGTCCGGCATCGCCAGCGCGGCGATCAGCAAGGCCGCGAGGATGCCGCCGGCGAAGGCGAGAACGACGTCCTTCTTCATGCCACGGTCCTTTGCGCGCTCGGCAGCTTGATCGGCGCGGCGTGACGCCGGCTCCAGAACGGCGCGTCGCGCCAGCGCTGTTCGGCGGCGTAATAATTGCGCCTCTCATCGAGATAGTCGAGCCAGCGCTGCTCGCGCCGCGCGCTTGCCTCGGCAAGCGCAGAGTGGTCGCCGTCGAGCGTCCGCGCGGCCGCCGCCGCGGCGTCGAGCCCGCTGTCGATCGCCACCAGGATCCCTTCCGAGGACAACGGGTCCTGGGTCGCCGCCGCATCGCCGATCGCCAGCCAATCGGCATCACCGAACCGCGACAGCCGGCCGCTCGCAGCCGCCACCACCACCGGCGGACCGGCCAGGCCCGCGCCATAGCTCGCGGCGCGCGCGCCGGTATGCGGTGCGGCGGCGAGGCGATCGAGCCAGGCCTTGGGCGACGTCACGCCCGTCCGCGCGAGATCGGTGTCGGTCATGAACGCCGCGGCGAGGCGGTCCTGCGGCAATGGCGCCGAGTACCACCAGCCGTCCTCGCTCGCTTCCACCAATGTCGCGGCGCGCTCGGGCTCGGCATCGGGACGGCGCACCACATAGCCCATCACGCCGATCATCCGGTCGAGCGCGCGCCGCGTCACGCCGCGCTGGCGCGCAAAGACCGCGGCGCGGCCGGACGCATCGAGCACGAGGCGTGCCGTGGTCTCAGCGCCGCCGGCGAGCGTCAGGCGGAAGCCGCCGCCGGCAAGCGGCGCCGAGCTCGCAACCGCGCTGCCCACCGCGAGCTGCGCGCCTGCGGCGCGCGCCGCTTCGCGCAGCAAGGCGTCGAAGCGGCGGCGATCGATGTGCCAGCCATGGCCGAACCGGCTGAACAGGAAATCGCGGCCCCATGGCTCGGCCTCGCCCCACGCCGCATAGGTGCCGACCGATGGAAGAAAGCCTTCCGCCTCGACGGTCGCGCGCAGGTCGAGCCGATCGAGCACGGGACGGACCGCCGGCGGAAGGGTCTCGCCGACCGGCGGACGCAGCCGCCCGGCCTCGATCACGACGACCGATACGCCGAGCCGCGCCAGCGCCAGCGCGGCGGCAGCGCCGGCCGGCCCGCCGCCGACGATCGCGACGTCGGCCTGCGGCGGCAAGGTCGATCGCATCGCGGCCATGCCGGTCAATGCGGCGTGCCCATGCCCCAGATCTTGCCGTCGAGCCGATGATAGATGCGGTGAACAGGCTTCCTCGGCACTTCGCGCGGCTTGCGCAACATCATCAGATGCGGCTTTTCCTTGACCTCTTCCAGCAGGCACCCGGAATCGATCCACTGCGCGAACACGTTGCCGCAGGTCAACCCGCCGCTGTCGGGCACGATCGAGCGGAAGGCCTTGGCCATGTCGCCGTTGCCGGCGAGCATGCTGCCGCTGATCGGGCTCGCGATCGAATCGAACGGCACGATCCAGCCGTTGGCCGGATTGGCGAGCGCCGCCATCAGCGCGCGGTTGCCTTGCGCGAACCACCAGTGCAGCGGCTCGGTGCGCATGGCGCCGCCGGTCTGGCCCGGCTCGGGACCGGTCAGGCGCACATTGTGACCCGGTTCGCCGATCTGGCGCTGGCGCAGCGTGTTGATGACATAGTCCATTCCCTGCAGGATCGTGTTCGTCTGTTCGGCCGTCGCGGTGCCGAGCGAGCTGCACCAGTCGCGCAGCAGTTGCTCCTCGTCCGGCGTGAACACGTGGAACATCGGTCCGCGGAAGCTGATGATCTCGAAGAATGGACTGATCTCCGGACGGCCGGGGACGATGAGGCCGGCATTCTGCAGCTCGACCATCATGCCGGCGGGATCGAGGAACCAGTCGTTGATCGCCGCGCCGCCGAGCATCTTCTGCCCGTGGCTCTGGCTCGCATAGGGCGCCTTCTTGCTGATCATCGCGGCGACCTTGTCGCCGAGCGTCACGCTGGTGAACTGGGCGTTGACGGCATTGCCGAGGTTGCCGAGCGTGCCGAACGTGACATAGCCGGTCCAGATGCGCTCCCACGCCGTCTGCATCGCGACCTCGCCTTCGTTCGAACGCACCCGGTCGAGGAAGATTTCGATCGCCCGCTTGGCCAGTGCGCCATGGCCGACGGACGCGTTGTCGATGCCGACGTGCAGCGAATAGTACAGCGGATCGATGCCGAAGGCCTCGAGCGTATTCACCGTGGAGACCAGCGCGATCGACGACCACTCGAGATAGAGCGTCATGCCGAGGATCTCGGGCAGGAAGTCGTCATCGAACTGCGAGATCGCGAGCAGGAAACACGGCTGCGTGAAGGCCTCGTCGAGCAGCCGCTGATCGTCCGCATAGGCGCGGGTGTAGAGGTCCGGCAGATAGAAGTGCAGGCTCTTGAGCAGGTCGGTGTAGACGTTGGCGTGGTTCTGCGCGGTTTCGCCGTCGCCGAGCTCGTCCTGCCGGATGCGCGCCAGGAGTTCGCCGACTTCGTCGACCGGTCCGTCCGGGACCGCGCGGCGCAGCCAGGCGCCGTCGAGTTGATTGAACGGCCCCATCTGGAGCAGCTGGTAGGCTTGCTGCTCGCGGTTGCTCTTCGCCAGATAGGTCGGAGCCTGGAATTGCTGGCTCGCGAGCATGTTGGAATTCGCGGTCGTCTCATTGTCGCGCACGAAGTTGGCGTAGATCAGCTCCATCCGGCTGTCGAATGCGGTCTGGCTGTACGGGAAGAAGCCCCACACCTCGTCGGGGTCGGCCTGCTGCATGTTCTTGCGGCCTTGCGCCAGGTACTCGTAGACGAGCTGGCGCGCGCGCGGAATGAAGTCCGTGTAGGAGTCGATGTTCATCAGGTAGTAGAAGAAGTCGCGCTCGGTGCTGCCGAAATAGGGCGAGCGCTCGGTCTCCACGTAAACCGTCTGGTTGCCGACCTCGCGCTTCACCACGAAGCCGAAATGCGACCACGCCTTGACCATCGCGTTGTCGATCATCGGGGACACTTTGGGGATGCCGCGCGCCCACGGCACCCGCACCGACAGCGCGCGCGCGAGGCCGCCTTCCGTGGTCGGGCTGTAGCTCGCGAGCACGGCGTTGAGCTCGCCTTCCGACACGACGTCGTCCGGCCGCGCGCTCGGCCACCAATTGGTGTTGCACTCGGCGAAGTCGGACTGCCATGGCATCGCCATATGGCGCGTGACCCCGCCGGGCGGTGTGATCGCGGCATCGATGCGGCACGGGCCCGACCACAGCGTCGGATCGGTCGCGATATAGGTGATCTCGATGCCGGGATAGAACGGCGCGCCGACGCACGGTTCGAATGCCGCGCGGTTGAGTGCCTCCGGCTGCGCGGCGGCAGGCAGGCTCTCGAGCGGTACCGGCTGCGGCGGGCCGCTCCAATCGTCGTCGAACTCTCCCTTCACCCACAGCGTCATGTCGCCGTACTGGCGCTCCGACAGCGTCAGCCAGGTGACGTAGCAGCCGCCCAGCACGGTCGTCGGCACCGTCACGTCCCACTGGTGGCCGGTCGCGCAGTCGTACACCTTGTCGTTCGGCGTGCCGGTCGGATTGGCCGTCGAGGTGATCGGATCCTCCGGCGTCACCGGCTCGCCGCCGTCGCCCGACATCTGCGGCATGAACCGGTAGTTCGCATACGCCTTGCTCTCCGGCGTATCGGTGGCATCGGGGGTCGCCGCCACCAGTCCGGGCGGGCGCAACCGCTTGAACAGATGGTTGCGCGCCTGCTGCGCCTGGATGCCCTCTTTGGTATGCAGCAGCAGGAACAGCGGGCTGTTCACGGCGCCGAAATCGAAATTCGTGTTGGCGCCGTGATGCTGGTAGATGGTGTGGTTCAGCCACTGGAAGGCGTCGAGCCGCATCAGGATCGGGTAGATGTCGCGGGTGAACGACACCGGCCGCGGCGGAAGCGCGCCGTTGTTGGCCTTCTTCTCCCACGTCTCCATCGCGGTGTCGTAGAGCGTGGTGATGCACTGCGAGAACGGCGCGAATTTCGGCGGCGTGACCAGCACCCAGGCCTGGTCGCGGACCTCGATCGCCGTGCCGCCGACGCGGACCTCCGCCGAGACCGGTCCGTCGGACGTATCGTCGAACCAGTAGTCATTGTTGGCGTAGTAGTTGTTGTCCATCAGCCGGCCGATCGGATTGTCCGGGATCAGCGAGTCCGTGTGGCCGTAGCCGCCGAGCACCAGCAGCCGCCCGCTGTCGTCGACGCGCAGCGTGCCGAGCGGCACCGTCTGCTTGGCGGTCATCTTCACCGGCTTGAGCAGTTGGTCGTTATCCAGGCAATTCCACCAGCCGTCGCGCGTGCCGGCGAGCGGGTCCTTGCCTTGCGCCGGGATTGGCTTGTCGGTGTAGGGCAGCGGCCCAATCGTTCCGGTGTCGAATTCCACCGGTTCATCGCCGAGCTTGATCGAGCGCTCGCCCGGATCGATGACGAGCAGCTTCTGCCGCTGCTGCGGATCCATGATCTCCTGGTTGCGCAGCGGCGTCTCGTTCGGATTGTATTTGTAGAAATTCGGATACTGGCTTTGCCAGAAGCGGCCGAGGAAGGTGTTGTAGCTCGGCTTCGCGTTGGCGAGATGCACCGTCCAGGTGATCTCGACCTGATCGCAGGCCGTCACTTCGCCGAGGCATGTGCCGTCCGTATCGTAGCCGTAGACGCGGAAGCGCGCGGCCTGGCGCTTGATGCGGCCGGCCTTGTCCTTGAAGCCGCCGACCGGCGAGGCGATCTCGCCCGGCGTCTCGGGGCCGATGAAGAACTCATCCGGGCTGTTGCCGAGCCGCGCGATCCCGACGCCCGGGTAAATCTGGCAATAGGCGATCTTGCTGGTGTCGATCTGAGCCATCACGTTCCCCATTTCTCCCGAGCGAGATGAATTCCTTTACGGCGCGACCGATGGCGCCACCGCGAACAGTTTGCCGGCCGCAGGCACGAGCGCGACCGACGGCGCTTCGACGAAGACGTAGTAGTTGCCCGCCACCGGGGCGTTGACCTCGGCCTGATAGGCGCCGTCGCCGATCGGTGTCGCGGCGCTGCGCAAGGCGTGGCTGCCGGGAATGTGGAAGCCGAGCACGCGCGCGTCGCGCACGTCGCTGACCGGGGCGCCGGTTTCGGGATCCACCAGACGGAAGCGCAGCGGCACCGGCGCGCCCGCCCGTGCGCTGCCGCCCAGCACCATGTCGGTGACCACCGGCGTCGCCGCCGTGGCCTTGCCGTCGGCGGCATCGCGCTCGACGCGCACCTCGAAGCACTGCACGATGCGCGGCGAATCCACGAACAGCACGACGTCGTAGACGCCCGCGCGCGGCAGCCGGCCGACGGTGCGGTACGTCCCGGGCTCGACCTCGCGCAGCCGCCGGTCGAGCACCCGCACTGCGCGCGGCTCGCGGCCGTAGGTCGCAAGGCTGCCCGACGGCGCCGCCATGCCTTCGCGATAAAAGTAGATCGCGCGGTCGCCCGGATTGGCGATCATCAGGCCGTCGCCGTCCGGCACCGGTGCCATCGCGTCGGCGCGCACCGGTGACGAGACGGCGCCGAGCGCGAACCGGCCGACGCCGACACTGATCGCGGTGAGCGCGCCGCCTTCTATCCCGATCTGGTCGAGCGGAATGGCGTCGAAGAACGCATTGGCGCGATGGCGCACATAGGCGAGGCGGCCGGAAAACGCGATCGCGTCGGGTTGGCCGTCGACCTGCATGCGCTGCACGATGCGATCGGTGGACGCGTCGATCACGACGACCTCGCCGGCGCTCGGGCTCGCCGCCAGCAGATAGCGTCCGCCCGGCGCGAACCGCAGCGCCGACAGCCCGGGCGGCGCCGCGATGCTCGCAAGCGCCGCCGGCGGGCTCGCGCCGATCGCGGTCACGCTGCCGTCCGCGGCGGCGGCATAGACCCGCCGCGCCAGCGCCGAATACGCAAGTGCGACCGGCCGGACGGCCGGCACCGTGCCGGTGACCTGTCGCGCGGCAAGATCGATCACGCTGACGGTGCCGGCCTGCGCGTTGCTGACGTAGGCGAAGCGGCCGTCGGCATCGATGGCGATGTCGTGCGGACCGGCGCCGGTGGCGATGCGCGTCGCGGCCGTCGGCGCCGCAAGGTCGATCAGCGCAACGCCGCTGTCGTTGCCGTTGGCGGCGCTATACGAGGCGAGCAATGTGCGGCCGTTCGGCGTCATCGCGAGGCGCGTCGGGTTCGACACCGCGACCTTGGCGATGACCTTCCAGCCCGCGGTATCGACCAGCGCGACATGGTCGGCGGAGGGCACCGCCGCCGCCAGCCGGCTCAGATCCGGGGTCAGCGCCCAGTCGGTGATCGGCGCGTCGAAGCCGGCGAGGCCGATCAGGTGCGATCCGCCGAAGCCGATGCGCGGGTCGATCACCGATATGGTCGCGTCGTTGCCGAGCGAGAGCACGTAAAAGGAATTGAGATCGAGAGCCGGTGCCGCGAGGCTTGCGCCGCGCGCGAACCGCGCCGCCAGGCTGCGGCATTGCCGCTCGTCCGGCGCGCCCGCCTGGTCACGACGCACCATCCAGGCCGCGGGCTTTGCGCCGGCCAGCGTGACGCGCTCGTTGCCGGTCGCCAAAGTGAACGCGAAGGCGCCGTCGCGGCCGGCCGTCGGCGCTGCGCCGGCCGTGAGCGCCGTCATCGCGAAACCGATGTGAACGCCGGTCGCCTCCGCCGGCTGCGCGTTCGCCGCCGCAATCTGCAACAGGAGACACGCGGCCGCAGCGGCGGGAGCAGGTCCCGGCCGCTGAAGCGGGCGGCGTGTCATCGCCCCAGACCGACGCGCCGCCGATTGTTCGGGATCCTGGTGCGCGGCGGCGGCGACGGCGCCACGACCGGCTGCGCCTGCGCGGCGGCAACCCCGAGCTCGACGAGCGGCGGCGGGGCGGCCCTGGTCCACGATCCGACGCCGCCGTGCGGCGACACTGCCTCGACCCGCCCCGGTTCCTGGTCGAGCACCACCTCCCAGCGCCCGTCGGCGTCGACCCTGGCGCTCGTCGTTGCGCCGTCGATCGTGAGCCGTAGTTCGGGTGCCCGCGTGCGCTCCGCAGCGTTGCGCGCTGGACGGATCGTGACGTGTCCCGACGCCTTGAACTTTCCGTCGTCGGTCCGCGCGACCCGCGTGACCGCGACGGTGTCGGCGAAGACGCCCGGCGTCGGCGACGGTCCGACGCGGAACAGCCCCCAGACGCCGACCTGGAATTGGTCAGCCGTCCACGTGCGGTAGACGTAGTCGCCCGGGACCTGCGCGGCGCCGCCGGCCGCGGCGATCACCACGTCGAAATGCGAGGTGACGCCGTAGCCGCTGGTGACGCCCACCACCGGCGAGGCCTTGTTGAAACCGATCACGGTCGAGCCGGCCAGATAAGGCTCGGCCTGCCAGGAATGGCCGCTCAGCTCGAACACCTGCTGATTGTCGCCGTTGCCGCCGGCGTGCAGCAGCCGGAAGCGCACCGGCATGCCGGCAGGCGCACGGAAGATGGGTGTCTCCGGATCGCCGCCGACCAGCGAGTTGGCGATATACTTGCTGGTATCGACGTTCGCCCAGCTGATCCCGGCAAGCGTCACGAGATCGCCGCTGGGTGAACCGGGAGGCGGCGGAATGTTGAGCGTCAGGTTGCTCCAGTCCGCGATCGGCGCGTTCAGCGAGTTGGGGAAATTCTCCAGGAGCTGGCCATAGCGGTAGATCGCCGGCTCGGTGCGGTAGTTGACCGCCGACAAGGCATTGCCGGCCACGTAGTTCGATTTGCCGTTCAGCAGGATGTCGACGTCGTCCTGGCCGATCACGACGAAGTCGCGGAACAACGCGCCGTCGGTTGGGAACACGGTCGCCGACATGTGGCTGTCCGGATCCTCGGTCCAGGTCGAGCCGGCCGGCTCGACCACGAGACCGCCGAACAGGCCGCGGTACGGATGGTTGAGCGGATCCGCCGGCATCAGGTTGAGCGCGCCGAATTCGACCGGCGTAGCTTTGGACTTGCCGTCGGGGCCGGCTTCGAGCGTGCCGGCGTACCAGGTGTAGGTGATGTTTCGGCCCGGCGGCACGGTGCTCGTCGGATTCTGCCCGACGTTGATGCCGTTCTGCGTCCGCACGTCGAAGGCCAGCAGCTGCGGGTGCAGTCCGACATTGGTCGACGGGAAGAGCTTGATTCCGGCGAACGGGTTGGAATACGGAACGCCGGGGCGCGCGCCGGAAATCGGCGTCGTGAACGTCGCCGCGTTGGGGTCGACGCAATTGTGCAACGTCACCTGCACCACGTCGCCGGCGGCAACGCGTAGCACCAGCGGCTCGACCTTCAGGCCGGCCTTGAGGCGCGTGTCGGCCGTGCATCCGCCCGCAGTGACGTTCACCAGGTCCTCGGTGCGGACATAGATGATGGCTTGCGGGTCGTTGAGGATCTCGGTCGGCGCAAAGCCGGTCGTCAACGTGAGGCCGCGCCCGTTGTAGACGAGCGAGCCGTTCGGGCCGAGCGCCTGGCCGATGGTGAGTGCCGTGACGTTGAACCTGCGCAGGCACGGGATGCCCGGCGTGGCGCTGCAATCCGGCGACACGGCGGGCGGCTCGAACGCAAGCGCCGCCGGCTGCGGATTGGAGGGGAGGGCCTGGAGGTCTCCCTGCAGCGCCGGATAGGCGCGCATCAGGCCCCACAGGCCGTTGGTCATCCCCTCGTAGGACGCGCTCGTGCTGTAGAGATAGTCGCCGGGGCGCGGCATCTTGAGGTGCATCTCGAAGTGCTCGCTCAAGAGAATGAGCTGGCTCGAGCGCCACCCGGAATTGGCCGCGTAGGGTTCGAACTTCCACGGCAGCCCGTGGGTGATCACGTCGTGCATCGTGGTGAAGCCGCCGGCGAGCAGCCGCACCTGCACCGGATCTCCCGGATAGGCGCGCAGCAGCGGGGTATACGGATCTGTGTCCTGCATCCCGGCGCCGAGCCGCTCTTGCGGGAAGGTGAAGCAGGGCGCGCTGGTGCAGCCCGAATTGATTTTGCCGCCGCCCGTCGGCTGCACCGAGAACTGCGCATTGCGTCCCGCGATCGACGCATACGCGAAGGCCGTGTCGCTCGCCGGCGTGTTCGACGCAATTGGATTCTGCAGCCGCAACGGCAGCGGCTCGTTGCGATAGTTCATCGAGAACGTGCCGGAACCGAAGTCCGCGATCACCAGCGGCTGCGCCGCGCCCGTGACGGCCGAGAAGGCCGGGTTGGTCGCGTTGGCGGGATCGCTCCAGCCCGTATAGGTCGCGCCGGGAGCAAGCGGCTTGCAGTTCGGCGCGGTCGGCCCGGTCGGGTAGCAATCCGGCTGCGACTTGCTGGTGGGATTGTAGACCAACTGCGTGTCGGCCCAGGCGAGCGCGAACTCGCGATAGCTTTTCTCCGCGCTCCCGGCCGGCGGCAGGATGTTCGCCGCATAGCTCGTCGGGCCGCCATCGTCGCGGCCGACACCGAGCGCGGTGCCGTCCGGTTTGGTCCAGGTCGAGCCGCGCGGCTCGATCAGCAGGCCGCCATAGAGGCCCGCCTCCTGATGCGTCGAGGGCGAGAAATGATCGTGCGTGAACACCGTCATGTACGACCGCTCGCGGTCGAGATCCTTGAGCGGATCGACATACCAAAGCCGGACCGTCGCCTGCGCGCCATACCATTCGCGGCTTCCGGGCGTCGGGCCTTCGAGCCCCGGGATCGGCTTGGCGATCGGCCGCGAACGGAGCGAGCCGGGCGGACAGAACCGCGGCGTATCGATCATGCCGGGCCGCGGTTCGCACAATCCGCCGTTCGCGTTGATCGCGTTGATGCGGTCGCGCACTTCCTGCGCGCTGAACGTGCCGTCCTCGTAGTTGAAGCCGTTGGCGGCGCCGTCGGCCGCGAGCACGTCGAACTTCACCAGATGGATGTGCTGGCCGATGATGTCGGTCGGCGTACGCACCTGGTAGTCGTCGAGTTCGTAGTACGACGGCACCAGGTTGGTCTGCCAGTATTCGACCACCTCGCCGTTATTGGCGCGCACGAACAGCGGCTCGGGCGGCTTGATGCCGTTCACGGTCCGCTTGACGTCCTCCCATAGCGCCATCATGCGCTGCTGGGGATAGTGCCAGCCGGCCTTGTTGAAGACGGCGTCGACCTGGATGTCGGCACCTTTATAGACACGCTTGGTGACCGGGACATCCGTCGGAATCGGATTGGCGAACGGCGCGCCGGACGCGCGCGGTGCGCCGGTCTGGATGAAGTCCGCGGCACGCCCCTCGGGCGTCGCGCTGCGCGTACGGCGCTGCTCATGCGCCTTCATGGCGAGCTGCTCGACCACGGTGCCGGCCTCGGGCAACCGCACGGCGTCGATCAGGTCCAGATTCTTGGTGTAATCGGTCTGGCTCTGCACCTGCGTCGAGACGCGGCCGCCGACGATGAGATGGCGCGGCAGCCCGCCGTCGAGAACGTTGTCCTTGTCCTTCGCGAACGCCATCGGCGGATGCGGCGCGCGGTGCCCGGCAACGCCCGGCACAAAGAATGGATAGCCTGGATTGCGCTCCAGCTGGCGCGGGAAGCGGACCTGGCCGTCGACGATCGCGACCTCGCCGGGGATCGGCGCCATCGCGATGGTCGGCAACGGCACCACCGCCGGCGTCGGCGTGCCGGTCGCGATCTCGGGATCCGGCAAGGCGCGGCTGCCGGGCAGCGGCCGTCCGTCCGCATCGAGCGCGGTGCCGAGCTCGAGCGTGTCGTGAACGCGAAACAGCGCCCACATGCCGGACGCGAAGTGCGGATAGAAATGGCAATGGAAGATCAAGTCCCCGGCCGTCAGGTTCTGGTTGCCGGCGCCGGCATAGACCAGCTCCATCGAGAACGACGAGCCCGGACCGATCGCCTGGCTGTCGAGATAGTTGCTGCCCGGCTTGTCCGGTGAGAACAGCCATTGATGCGCGTGGTGATGGTGCACGTGGTGCACCGAGACGCCGGCGTGGAGCACGCGGAAGATGACGTGGTCGCCGAGATAGCCGTGATAGACGTTGGAGGGATCGTCGGGGAAGTAGGCCTTGGTCGGCTTGATGCGCGGCGTCTCGGGCGTCCGGCATTTGGTCGTCGTGAAGCTCGACACCGAGACGGAAGCGGTGGACGGCGGATTGGGGTTGGTATTCGCCTGCGACAGGTTGGACAGCCAGTTGTCGACGCAGTTCACGTTCGCCGGCGCGTCGACCAGGATGCCCGGATCGCCGTTCGGCCATGAGCTGAGGAAAAATTCCTCGAACTTGCATTCCACGCAGTCGGCCGACGGGCCGATCTTCAGCCGGTTGGCGAGGATCTCGTTGACAATTCCGGATGCGCCGTAGTTGATCGCGAAACCGTCGCCGCCGCCGCTGACCGCGAGGTTGGTGCCCGAATTGGTGTAGTAGTCGGGAAACGCCTGCACGAGGTCGAGCGATTCCGAATAGATCGACGTGATCTCGCGGAACGGCGCCTCGCGATCGGGCAGCAAAGCCGGATTGGCGGTCGGCCGGCTGCCGGGCGGGAAGCGACCGGCATTCGGCCCGGTGATCAGCGCGGTCAGGTCGGAGTGAACGATCTCGTTGCCGTCGGTCATCCGCAGGATCGGCATGTCCTTGCGTGGACCGTCGGGATAGCGCGCGTTGTAATCAAGGGTCGGCAGGCCGCGTCGAAGCCCGCGCGGGTCCTTTTTCATCGCCATTTGCAGATCGGCGTGGGTGACCTGCGCGCGATACCATTCCGCGCCCGCGGGTTCGACATGCACCGCGCCGAACAGGCCGGCCATCTGCTGTGTCTGGCCGAACCCGTTGAAATCTCCGGCCGGGCTGTACAGCAGGAAGGTGCCCTCGGCCGGCGCATAGAGCGTGTAGGTGCGCCGTCTGCCCGGCGCCACCTGACCGTCGGGATTGCTGCCGGCATCAAAGCCGTCATCGGCGATCGAGACGGCCGGCTCCAGCCCGGTGACATGGATCGAGGCGGTGCGGGTGACCGGTTGTTGCGCGCTCGACGGCGCCGCCGTGAGGTAATTGTGGAAATCGATCTGCAGGCAATCGTAGACGTTCACGCGCAGGACCAGCGGGCGCGGACGCTTGTCAGGGCGCAGTTGCACATTGCCGGGGCCGATCGGCTTGGCGGGATCGATGCGCACGACGTCGCCGAGCAGCGCGTACATCATGCCGGACGGACGGTTGCTGCCGAGCCGGTTGATCATCATCGGCTGATCGAGCGCGACCACCGATGCGTGCATCATGCGACGCTGGCCACCGCACACTTCGGCCGCAAGCGCTGCGCTGGCGCCGGCCGACACGATCGCGCTCGCGATCAGCAGGACGGTGAGTTTTTTCCCATGGTGCCGCGACGGGAGTGTGGTTGCCATCGACATGCCCCCCAGAGGCTGTTGACGCATTGAGCTGAAGCTCAGCGAACGCGAGCGACCGGGAGCCTAATCAAGCTCGTTTATACGCACAAGTTGAAATAACGCTAACGTTGTATTTCGTCCGGATGTGACGAAGTCTGCCCGGATGGTGGCAGCCGGGGTCCGCGCAACCCGCGAACGCGTCGCACACGCAAGGCGCGCTGCGTCGCGGCGGCGCGGGTCCGGTGACGGCGGAGTGTCCGGTCCGAGCCGCTGACCGCATCCCTCAGGTGCCGCGGGATCGGCGCGGTGCGGCGCTTCCCACGCGGCATGCGTGCAGGCCGTCCCGCATGACGCGCGGGCAGCCGCAGCGGGATCAATGATCGTTCGCCCTCAACGGATATCCGCCACGGCGACACCCAGCCGTTGCGCGTAAAGGCCGAGCGTGCGCTCCCAGGCCGGCCGCGCGAGGGCGCGCAGGTAGTAGTCGCTCAGCCGGGGGTACGGCGCCATGAGATCGGTGTTGCGCGCTTCGCGCAGGACCGTGACGAGAAGGATGTCGGCGACGGTGAACTCCTTGCACGCGATCCACGCACGCGCGTCCAACCTTCGCTCCAGCCCGTCGAGCCACCGCGTGGCGATCCCGGCCCATTGCTTGCGGCCTGCGTCGTTCAGGCCGGCGATGTCGCCGAGCGCGAGAAGACTGATCGTCGGTGCAACGGTGCTGACCGCAGCGAAGCACCACTGCGTCACGCGCGTGCGTCCCTGGACGTCCGACGGCATCAGCTTGCCGGCCTTTTCGGCAATGTAGAGCAGGGCGGCGCCGGATTCCGCGACGATGAAACCGTCATCGTCGATCACCGGCGCCTGGTGAAACGGGCTGATCCTGCTGAAGGCCGGACTGTCGAGCTCGCCCGCGGTGTGGTCGAGCGCGTGGACGCGGTAGGGCAGGCCGGTCTCCTGCAGCGCCCACTCAACTCTCAGGTCTTTGGTTTCGCCGATGCCCGCAGGGAAAATCCGGCCAAAGCCGTAGAGCGTGATCATGCCTGCCGTCCGTCATGTGAATGAATTGAAACGATGCGCGTGACGCAGCTTCATTCAGATCGTCATGGGGTCAGGCTATGCGAACACGGCTGAGCTTCATACCGCTCCGGGCCGCATGAGACGCGAGCGAGAGGTCGAAGCCGGGCGCGCAGCTCATGGCACGGTGGGATGCTAACAACCTTGACGTGCGTAAACAAAGCCCCGACATTGAGTTCCACGACTGGAACTCGTCGCGAGCCCGCGAGTCCCAGCACACTTTAGTCCCGCCACGACCCTCCGCACTAACGCAGGTTGCACCGCCACGATCGACCGAGATTGCAACCGCCGCGGAACCGATCATGGCGCTGACGTCGAACGTTTTGGTGTTGTCGGGACCGCCGGGCTCACGCGGCTATGGGGGCAGGCAATGGCAGTATCGATCGATCTGGTTCGGCTATATGCGCCGCGCGTCGTGTTTCATCCAGACGAGCGGTTCTTCCCGTGTTCGATCGAGCACCTGTTGACCGGAGCTTCTCTCTACGACCCCAGCCTCTCGACGAGTATCCCAAATCCTACACAACAAGATCTCGCCGACCACGCGTCGGAGGGATGCTGGGTGGTCATCAATCCGAGCCAATATCCAGGTCAAGGCACGACTGCACCGATGTATTATGCCGTGCAGGAATACGGCAACATCGCGCGTATCCACTATGTCATGATCTATGCCTACCAGGGCGGACAGACCGTGCGCGCGATCCCTCTTGTATTCTCCGGCTTCGATTGCATCGTAAACACCATCGGCACACATCAGGGTGATCTCGAGCACGTAGCGGTGACATTGGAGAAGCAGCCATCCGGCGCTTTTTCGCCGATCAGCGTTCTTTACGATGCACATGGCCACGAGACTATTTACCCGACTCAAAGGGTGGACTGGTCCGATGGCACGCATCCGGTGGTTCATTCCGCGTTGAACGGGCACTCGTCACAAAACGTGAAAGTGGTGGGCTATGAGGTCAGCGAAGACCGCACCCCGGGCGCCGTGGACATCAAGTCCATCCTGGGTGAAGGCGGCGTCTGGACCCCCAGCGACTTCCGCCTGCTTGGGCTGGATGCGCAAAAGCAACCGATCGGCTCGCAAATCTGGGCGGCCTTCAGCGGGCGGTTGGGGGACACGCGGCCCAACAAACTGGAGAGTGCGACCTACCTCGACGGCGGGGGACTCTCCGCGGCGCATTGGACTTTTGTGAAGACGATTGGCTGGGGAGCCGGACTCCTCGGCAAGCTCGATAGCTTCAAGACCGGCGCAGGACCGGGAGGGCCGGGATCGCGTGACTGGGTGTTTCCCGCAACGGCGCCCTTGATCGGGTCCGGCATGGAAGTGCAGCAGGCGGTCGAATTTTCCGGCGCGGGCGATGCCGCGGTAGCCTGGCTTGCCGGACCCGGCCGCACGATCGCGACTTCGATGACCCGCGCCTATTGCGGTTCGCCGCGTTGAAACACGGCACGCCATAAAGTAGAAAGGCTTACGAAGAGCAATCGGGATGATCAGGCCATGGCGCTGCCTGCCAGCGGGTGAGTTCAGTGCAGCCACGCGTCTATATTTCGTATCAAACGCGCGACCGCCAGGTCGCAGAAGATCTTCGCAAGCTGCTTGAACGACATCTCCCCCAATCAGCCGTCGTGACGCTCGATGCGGCCGCCCGAGAAGAGACGCAACCCGACGCCGAGTGGGTGAAGCGTTTGGAGAGCGAGATTTATGTCTACGTGCCGATCCTTGGGCGTGCAATCGAACAACTCAACAGGCTGACCTATCGTAGACCATATGAATATCTGAGCCGGGAACTCGAAGCCGTCCAGCGCACGAACGGTACCGTTGTTCCTGTCGTGTTTGGCTTGGCATCGACCGATTTGTCGGCCCTCATCACATCCGAAATTCCGTCGCTCGCGTCCTATCGAAGCACCATTCTAGAGCCCGGGCCAAACTACGCGAGAGGCCTTGAGATATTGGCCGAAACGATTCAGGAGCGTGTTCTTGACCTGCAAAGGCGGAAACAAGGGCGCGTTGAAGGGCAGCGCTTTGAAGCCGAGTTTAGACAGCAGCGCCAACGCGCCCAGGCCGAGGAGATGCGTCGCGCCGCCGAGTCATTTTTTGCATCGGAGCACCAGCGCGAAGCGGAAGCGCGCCTCCTGGGGGAAATGGCGAGTAGGATAGAGAGGAGGCGGAACATCGAAGAAAAGCGGATTGCTTCTGAATCCGCGCGCATTGATCCTCCAAGGGAGTCTTGGCCCACCTCCCGTAATGACCGCGCCGGGGAGCAGAAGAACGCCTCGGACGAAGAACAGGCTTCCCCGCAAGACGGCGGCTCGCCAGAACGCGAAGCTCGGTCGGAAATCGGACCTGAAACCGCTGCGCCGCGCGAGAGCCGCGCTCGCGCCCAACCCTACATCCATGAGTCCAAAGGACATCGGATTGAGGCGGGTATTCAGCAGGACGTAGTTGGAGCCTCGCAACCCACACCGGATGAGACACCGAGGCCATACATCGCGCCTGCGCGCCGCGCCACTTCTGAGGCTTACTCGGAGGGCGCGATGTTCTCTCTCCCGGAGGCAACGGCACCAGAGCCTGAGACCGTCCAATTCGGCGTGAGCCACCCGCGTACGACGGTGCGCAAACCCTTCCTCGTCAGCGCCTGGGTCTTACGGCCTGCCGATGGGCCCGAGGCCGCGGTTCGCGCAGCCGCCAGTTCCCGGCACCCAACCGCGTTCAAGGCGGAAGGGTCGGTTGCGCTGGCGCGTGGCACGAACATCTCGGTTACACTCAGCGCCGAAGGCTGCCGGGTCGAACCCGACTGCCAAGTCGTTTTCTGGTCCGGCGAAATCGCGAACGTCTCTTTTCGTGTCACGCCCGAAGCCGCCATGGCGAGCGAAGCCATTTACGGTGCATGCACGTTTACCGTGGCGGGTCTTCGCATCGGGCACGTATTCTTTGAGGTGCCAATCGGCACGGATGACGCGCCCGCCGATCGCGAGACATTTGCCAACGGCGTAACGGTACGATCGGCTTTTGCTTCCTACGCCTCGAAGGATCGCCGTCGTGTGATTGCTCGCGTGCAGGGCATCGAGAAGGTTGGCGTCCGCGTCTTTCTTGACGCGCACGACCTTCGATCGAACGATCCGTTCGCAAGTTTGCTTTTCCAGCGCATCGCGTCCTCGGATATTCTCTACCTGTTTTGGTCACGGCACGCGATGAAATCCGAATGGGTCGATCGTGAGTGGCGCTATGGATTGAAGGAGAAGGGCGCGAAGTTCATTAGCCCTGTACCGCTGGTCGATCCGCGCAAGGCCGCGCCGCCGGCCGAGCTTGCGGGCGATAAGCATTTCATGGATTGGACGGTCGCTTACGCCGAGTACGAAAGAAAGCTCAATAGCTGGCAACGCTTCCGCGCATGGATCGCGGGCGACTGAGGAGCGGCTTCTGCGAAGCGGGCGACGGTCGCGCGCAATCTGCAGGGTGGCTGGGGAACTTGGATTCGAACCAAGATTAACGGAGTCAGAGTTCGCCGTTCTACCGTTGAACTATTCCCCACCAGCATCGCCGGTGCGCGACGCGGCCGCCCGCCGCGTGGTTCTGGTGACACGTCTGATCGTCCCCACTGAGCAGACATCGCGCGTCCGCGCCCGCGTGTTCGCTTTGCGCCAAAAGCAGTCATACGAAAACGTCCCAGGCGATCCTCAGCCCACCAGCGATCGGTACAGGTCGAGATAGCGATCGGCCATGCGATCGACCGTGAAGCGCGCGGACACCGCCGCCCGGCAGGCGGCGCGATCGATCTCGCCGATGCGATCGATCGCATCCACGGCTGCATCGACGCTGTCGACCAGGAAGCCGGTCACGCCATGGTCGATCAGCTCCGGCATCGATCCGCGGTTGGAGGCGATCACCGGCGTGCCGCAGGCCAGCGCCTCCACGACCGATAGGCCGAACGGCTCGTCGAAGTTGATGAGGTGGAGCAGAGCGCGCGCCGAACCAAGGGTTTGCGCGCGGTCCGCCCCGCCGACCGCGCCGCGATAGACGACGGAACGCTCGATCGAGCGCGGGCGCGACCTGCGCGTCATAATAGTCCTGATCCTGGACGATGCCGGCCATGATCAGCCGCCGGCCCGCGCGACGCGCCGCCGCGATCGCCTCGGCCGCCCCCTTGTCCGGATGGATGCGGCCGAAGAAGAGCAGGTCTTCGCTGCCGCGCGGATCGAAGGGAAAGTCCTCCAGCCGGATGCCGTGGTGGATCGTCGCGGCATAGCGCAGGTCCGGATGGCGATCGGCGTCGCTGATCGCGACATAATGGACGCGATCCTCGTACGCCTTGAAGGCGGGCAGGATGCGCTCCGAGGAGAAGCCGTGGATCGTCGTCACCATCGGCGTCTCCACCAGCCGCGAGAAGGCGAGCGGCACGAAATCGGCCTGGTTGTGAATGAGGTCGAACTCGCCCGCGCGCTCGAAGACATGGGCGACGTGGAGCATCTCCCACACCTTGGCGTCGATGCTGGGGTCCTCGGAATAGGGCGCCGGGCAGACGCCGGCGAGCTTGCCCGCGGTCGCGCTGTCCTGCGTGGCGAACAGGGTGACGTCGACGCCGCGCGCCACCAGCGCCTCGGTCAACAGGCTGGTCACCAGCTCCCACGGGCCGTAATGGCGCGGCGGCGTGCGCCAGGAGATCGGCGCCAGCATGGCGATGCGCAAGCGATTGTCCTTCCTGCTAGTCACGGCCATCAGGATCACGCCCTCGTCCGCGCGCAGCAGCAGGGCGCCGTCTCCGACCAGCGGCGCGTCGGCGACAGTGGACAAGAGCAGCCGGCAATCGCTCGCCCAGTCCGGCAACGCCAGGCGATGCGACCGTCCGCCGAGATTGAGCGCCACGATCAGTCGCTCCGCGCCGTGCCGGCGCTCATAGGCGAGCACGTCGCCTTCCGTGTCCAGCAGCGTGAAGTCGCCGATCGACAGCGCCGGATGCGCGCGCCGGAGCAGCGAGCAATCGGCGATAGAGCGTCAGGATCGAATGCGGCTCCTCCGCCATCCGCGCGACGTTGCGCGTCGGCCAGTCGGCATTGAGCGGCAGCCACGGCTTGGCCGTGGTGAAGCCGGCATTCGGGCTTCCGTCCCACGGCATCGGCGTGCGCACCGGATCGCGGCCCAGGCCGAGCCCGGGCTCGCGCAGCTCGCGCGGGTCCTGCAATCTCGGCAGGCGGGATCGCGACGTCGCTCAAGCCCAGCTCGTCGCCGTAATAGAGCGTGGGCGTGCCGCGCAGCGTCAGCAGCAGCATCGCCGCGACGCGGGCCTGGGCCTGCCCGCGCTTGGCTGGCGACGCGCGGCCGGTCATGGTTGCCGAGCACCCAGTTCGGCCAGCCGCCCGGCGGAAGCGCCGCCTCATAGTCGGCGATCAGCGTTGCGAGGGCGCGCGCCTCCCACGGCGCATCGATGAGCTGGAAGTTGAAGGGCAGGTGCACCTCTGCGCGCTCCCGGCCGTAATAGTGCATCAGCCGGTCGACCGGCAGGTAGATCTCGCCGATCAGCACGCGCTCGCCCCGTCCCCTGGCGCCATAACTGTCGGCGATGGCGCGCATGTCGGCGGCGATCTCGTGCACCTCGGGCTGGTCGGTCGAATGGAGCTGGAGCACGCGGTGCATGTCGCCCATCGCCGGCCGATAGGCGGGGTTGGGCGGATTGTCCGGGAAGTCCGCCGCCTTGACCATGTGCCACAGCACGTCGATGCGGAAGCCGTCCACGCCGCGGTCGAACCAGAAGCGCATCACGTCGTACATCGCCGCCCGCACGGCCGGATTGCGCCAGTTGAGGTCGGGCTGCTCCTTCAGGAAGGCGTGGTAGTAATATTGGCCCGGTGGCCTCGTCCCATTCCCAGGCCGAGCCGCCGAAATCGCTGATCCAGTTGTTGGGCGGCCCGCCATCCGGGGCGCGGATCGCGCCAGATGTACCAGTCGCGTTTCGGATTGTCGCGCGAGGAGCGGCTCTCGACGAACCAGGGATGCCGGTCGGAGGTGTGGTTGGGCACGAAGTCGAGCAGGACCTTGAGCCCGCGCGCATGGGCTTGCGCAAGCAGATCGTCGAAATCGGCGAGCACGCCGAAGCGCGGATCGACGCCGCAATAATCGGCGACGTCATAGCCGAAATCGGCCATCGGCGACGGGATAGATCGGCGAGATCCAGATCGCGTCGACGCCGAGGCTGGCCAGATAGTCGAGCCGCCGCTCGATCCCCTTGAGGTCGCCGATGCCGTCGCCGTTGGTGTCCTGAAAGGAGCGCGGATAGATCTGGTAGATCACGCCGGTCTGCCACCAGAGCGCGCTCATGCGAACAGACCCTTCAGCCTGCGGGTGATGCGGCAGGCAGGCGCGCGGCCCCGCGTTTGCAAGCCGGTCTTGCTCGACAACCGGGGCATGCATCGACGATCTCGACTTGTTCGAGTCGGCAGGTGTTAGCACGTTCGCGCACCTTATCCGGACAAACACTCCGGATGGCATTGCTGTACGTCGAGCACGACGTCGCGAGGTTTGGAGAAAGAGCGCGCCTGGAGCACGGTATGGGGCGGTCGGCCGCCGCGGGAGTCGAGAGGTCACGCCTGAGATGTCGGCGAAACGGGGGCTAACGGCGCCGATGGTACCTGCGGAGAACCGTTTGCCGGGGAGGGTTGGCTGGGCAAGAGCAACGGGAATCCAACATTCTCCACGCGAGGCCGCAAATCAACGGGCGTAGCCCGGATGGTTTTGAGGGCCCGTAAGGAACTAGCTCAAGACTTGTCAGGCGACATCATGGCGCAATGTCCGCTCAGGCCAGAAGCGGACTGATAGAGCTTCAGCAATTCAGTTCACGCGCAGCCTTTCGAACAACCCTCGACGGTATCTTAACACCCAGATGGCGCGCGGTTCGCATGTCGATAACGAGTTCGGGCGAACACAGCGTTTCAATGGCTATGTCGGCCGGGGCCTCTCCGGCAATGACCTGGCTCACGTGTTGCGCCATGGCATGCGCTGCGCGACCCAAACTGGTTCCATAACCAAACAGTCCGCCGGCTTCGGCTTGGTCACGTGCAAAGAGACTCGGGATATCAAGTACGCATGCACGCTCGGCAATCTGCGGAGCGTTGGCGCCAATAGCTGGATGCTCGAGGGCGATGATAGCCTCTGCGCCATCCTGTCGGAGAACGGTGAATGCCTTCTCCAAATCGGGGGCAGGCCCGCAGATGCGCAGAACGGTCGCGCACAAACCTGCATCCTGCGCCGCGCGAAGATTGGCGTTCGCCAGACAATCGGAAACGGCAGCGTCGGCGAGGTAAGCTATTGTGGCGAGATTTGGCTTGATCGATTGGATCAGTGCAAGTTGAGCTTGCGCCTGTCCGGCATCGAAGGTGGTGACCCCTGTCATGTTCGGGAGCGGGCGTGCCGATGACGTTGCAAGTCCATCGCCGACTGGGTCGACAACGACCGCGTAGACGATCGGGATCACGGATGTTGCGGACAGAGCCGCGCGAGCCGTCACTGCACCCACCACGGCGATAACATCGACGGCTTGATCAACGAGATCCTGCGCGAAGCCAGCCAGTTTTCCCGAGTCGCCGCCGAACAGACGCGGTTCGAAGCGGATATTCCGTCCTTCGACGAACTCGTGCTCCAACATCCCGGCCTTGAACCGCTCGACGGGACCTTCGCTGGAAGCGATGACGCCAACCGTCGTCACGCGGCCGCGCATCGGCTTCGACCGGTGTTGCAAGTCAATTTGCCTTGATGCCGGCTTCGCGGATCACCTTCGACCATTTCGCGCTTTCGGTCCGGAACAGGTCCGCGGCCTGCTCCGGCGTGGTGTCGACCGTCTGGAATCCGAGTGCCTCCATCTTTTCCCGAACGTCGGACAGCTTCATGGCTTTCGCGATCTCGCGGTGGAGCACACTGATAACGTCCTGCGGCGTTCCCGCCGGCACGATGAATGCGAACCATCCTTCGCCCTCGATCTCCGGATATCCGGCTTCCGCCATCGTCGGTACATCGGGAAGAGCGGGCGATCGCGTTTGGCTGGTAACCGCGAACGCCCGCAGCTTGCCCTCCTTGATCTGCGGAACGGCGGGCGGCAGCGATGTGAAAGCGATCGGCGTATGGCCCGCGAGCGTCGAGGTCACGGCCAGGCCCGCGCTGTTGAATGGGACATGGACCAGATCGAGGCCAAGCGAGAGGCGGAAGAGCTCGCCGATGAGGTGAGGGGGCGTGCCCGTGCCCGGTGATGCGAAGCTGTATTTCGCCCCGCCGGCCTTGATGAGCGCGACCAGCTCCCTGACAGTCCCCGCGGATACCGAAGGATGGGCCACGAGAACGGTAGGCGCCCGGACCGCGACCGTTACCGGGTCGAAGTCCTTCGGGGCATACGGGACCTTCTCGTACATCACCGGATTGACGACGATGTTCGGCGGGACAATCAGCAACGTGTAGCCGTCGGCTGCCGCTCTTGCGCCTTGACCCAATCCGATGTTGCCACCCGCGCCACCGACATTCTCGACATAGAACGGCTTGCCGAGCTGCTCGGCGAGCTTCTGCGCCGCCAGCCGCGCCAGGATGTCGGTGGGGCCGCCCGGCGCATAGGGCACGAGCAGGCGAACCGCACGGTCCGGGTAGGCGGCTGCGGATGCCGAGAATGGCCGGCACACCAACGATGCTGTGGACAGTGTCAGAAACGCCCGTCGGTTTAGCGCCATGCGAGTTCTCCCTGATGGCGTACCGGGTATCACTCAACGCCAGGCGCAGGTATTATATGGATTCAACAAAGTGCATATCAAAAGGAATATGTCGTGGAGTTGCGCCATCTCCGTCAGTTTGTCGCCGTGGCCGAAGAAGGTCACATCACCAGGGCTGCAGAGCGCCTTGGCATGCAACAGCCTCCACTCAGCCAGCGGATCAAGAGCATGGAGGAAGAACTCAACGTGCAACTCTTCCGCCGCACGCCGCGCGGCGTCGCGCTGACGGAAGCCGGGCGTGTTTTTCTCGAACGTTCGCGCGCAACGCTTGCGCACTATGATGGTGCCTTCGAAGCGACACGCAGTGCCGCGCGCGGCGAGCAAGGGCGCCTCTGCATTGGCTTGCAGCCGACAACGCTCTTTCATCCCTTCGTACCGTCCGTCATCCGCGCGTTCCGGACAGCCTATCCCAACGTGTCGCTCACGCTGGACGAATGTCTGCGAACGGAGCAAATCGAGCGCCTGCGCAATCACCAGCTCGATGTCGGTTTCCTCCGAAGTCCGCTAGACGATCAGCATGACTTCACCGTCCATTCGCTGCTCAATGAGGCGATGGTGGCGGCATTGCCGGGCGACCACCCCCTCGCACATAACGGCCGCCGCGCTGTGTCGCTTTCTCTACGGGACTTGGCCGGCGAGCAATTCATCATCTACGCGCGTCAACAGGGGCCCTCGTTCTACGAGGCGACGATGGCAGCATGTCTCAAGGCAGGATTTACACCCCGCCTTGGTCAGGAAGCGCCACGCATTACGTCGGCCCTCAGCCTGGTGGCTGTGGGGCTCGGCGTGTCGCTTGTGCCGGCGTGCCTGCAGAACATGACAATGAATGGTGTCGTTTATCGCAAACTCAAAGGCGCAGTTCAGCCAAAGGCCGTGCTGATGCTCGGCTTGCGACGGGGAGACGGTTCCCCCGTTGTTCGAAACTTTGTGAAGCTCGTTCGGAAGACTGCGAACACATTTCGCCCGCGCGAGGACGAGCTATTGTAGTCTAGCGTCTGCTTCGGGTCAGACGCGGAAGTGGCCACACGACCCGGTTATGTCTGGATCGCTCCACGAGCAGACATCGGAAGCTCGTCACGCGGATTGAATTTGAAGAGCTGGTTGGCTGGGGAACCTGGATTCGAACCAAGATTAACGGAGTCAGAGTCCGCCGTTCTACCGTTGAACTATTCCCCACCAGCGTCGCCGGTGGCCGCAAGCCCGCGCTGAAATAGGTGCGGTGGCCTGCGCTGCCAGCGCGAATTAGCCCAACGGGCGGTCTTGCGCAACCAGTATGCCGCGCGCCCGCGCAGCCGGAAACGCGTGAGCCGGCAAGGGAGCCGTCACCCCGCCTTGCGCTCGGTCACGGCGTCCCACCACGGGCAGGTGCCGGGCATCAGCCGGTGGTTGCCCTCGATCACCTGCACCGGATGGCGCACGCCGTCCTCGGCGAGCTTCATGCCGCATCGCGCGCGCTTCGCGCGCGCTTCTCCTCCGGCAGCCAGGCGCGGTCGTGGCCCCACAGGCTCGGGCCGACGGTGTATTCCTCCGCGGTCCAGTTGCCCGGCTCGACCAGCCGTCCGCCCCAGCCGTACTCCACCATGAAGCCGGACGGCGACCACGAGTAGAACGACGTCACGTGATCGTTGGTGTGGCGCCCGAAGGTCGAGCCGATGCTGTCCGGCTGCATCAGCGCGATGTCGTAGGCCTGGCCGACATCGTCGAGGCTGAACAGCTCGACCATCAGGTGATGGATGCCGTTCTTGCCGGTCTCGAGGAACGCGAGGCTGTGGTGGCGCGGATTGACGTGGAAGAAATACGCCTTGAACGGCTTGAGGATGTAGTCGCTGAGCGCGAAGCCGAGCACGTCGCGGTAGAACGGCAGCACGTCGTCGAGCCGCTCGATCGGTGAGCACCGCATGGCCCATGCCGAGCGGTCCGGTGCGGAAGCCCGAAATGCTGCGGCCCGGGCGGAACGGCTCGTCCGCGATCTCGCCGCCGTGAAATGCTTCGAGCCGGTTGCCGATCGGATCGGCGAACACGATCAGGTCCTGCACGCGCCGCTCGTGCGGCGAGCGCCGCGCCGCCGCGCGCGACCTGCACGCCGGCGGCTTCGAGCCGGGCCGCCAGCGCATCGAGCGCGGCCGCATCCGCGACCTCCCAGCCGTAGAACGAGGCGCGCGTCCGAGTCGGCGCTGACGATCACGCGCTGCTTGCGGTCGTCCATGCGCAGGGCGAGGCTGCGTGCGGCTCTTGTCGACAAGCTGCATGCCGAGGAAGCGCGTGGCATAGCCCGCCCAGTCCTCGAGCTTGTCCGAGCCGATGCCCACATAGCCGAGCGCCTGCAGCGCCATGATGTCGTACTCGCCGTATCGCGGCGCGTCGCGCGCAGGCCGGCAAACATAGCACGGGGGAATTCGCGGCGAAATCGGCGCGCTCGGCGCGCGCTCGCCGCGCGCAGCGAGACGATAGACGCCGCCTCGGCCGCGACGGCCGCAACACGCTCTCACTCACAGGAAGAGGGATGGCGCCGCCCCGTCTGCGGGCGGCACATCCCATCAGGTCGCGATCAGGCAGCCTGCGCGTCGGCCAGCTCTTCGGCCATCTCGACCAGAAGCTGACGCGCCTTGCGGCTCTTGATCTTGTGGAACGCCTTCACGATGCGGACCGAGCCGGAGGTCTGCAGGAATCCGAACACGCTTTCGGCGTTGCCTGCCGTCTCCTTCGCCGACGCGCTGCCGCCGCCGGCGCCGGTGCCGAAGAAGAACGAGATCGGCACTTCGAGCGCTTCGGAGATCCGCTGCAGGCGGCCTGCGCCGATGCGGTTCACGCCCTTCTCGTACTTCTGCACTTGCTGGAACGTCACCCCGATCCGGTCTGCAAGTTCGGTCTGCGAGAGACGGCATTCCAGCCGCCGCGAGCGCACCCGCCGTCCGACTTCCGCGTCGCGGTTGTCGGCGCGCCTTGCGCGCACGTGCTTGTCGAGGTTCTTGGCCTGTTTCATGTGATCTGTCTTTTGCCTTCGTGTCGTTCGTTGTACGGTGCGCGGCATCGGTTGGGTCCCCCATCTAACCCGCGCTACGTCCGAGCGCTGTTCGAAACAACCATAGCGAATTGTCATGTCTGCAACTCGCAATCTGACGATTTCACGCTTGGATTGACCCTTCGTCACACTAACGTTCACGCAGATTCACGTCGTTAACGCAATTTGAATTGCTTACCGATTCGCCCGTCGCCTGCGCCGTCGCGATTACCCGAGGTTGTATTCCGCGGCGCCAAGCCGGCCAACGCGCAACTCTTGCGCTTGGTTGCAGGGCTGCTAGAGTTTTTTCCGATCTAGGAACAACACCGCCACGGCTGTCGAGCTGACGAAGGTCAAGCTTCGGCGTGGCAGAACGGTATTCTGATGGACGACGAGGCCCGGACATCGTCCGGCCTCGACCCCGCGCATCGTCGGGAGCCGCGCAGTCGGCCTCCGTGGGGTCGTCGCTGGCCAGCCCGCCATCCGCGTCAGGACGGCGGCGGGAGTCATGACGCGCCGCGTCCGGCTTACGCGGCCCTCGATCTCGGCACCAACAATTGCCGCTTGCTGGTCGCGCGCCCAATTCGCGAGGGCTTCCGCGTCATCGACGCGTTCTCGCGAATCATCCGGCTCGGTGAGGGCATGGCGGCGTCGGGCCGGCTCGGCGACGCCGCGATCGGCCGCGCGATCGAGGCGCTTTCGATCTGCCGCGACAAGATGCGCAATCGCGGCGCGACGCGCGCGCGGCTGATCGCGACGGAAGCCTGCCGCGCGGCGGAGAACGGCGAGGAATTCCGCCTGCGCGTGCGCGACGAGGTCGGGCTCGATCTCGAGATCGTCGATCGCGAGACCGAAGCAAAGCTTGCCGCGATCGGCTGCACGCCGCTGATGGATCCGGCGAGCGAGAGCGTCATCCTGTTCGATATCGGCGGCGGCTCCTCGGAGATCGTCCGGCTCGGCCGCAACACGCCGGCGAGCGGCGGTCCGCCGGTACCCGCAGATTCTCGGCTGGGCCTCGCTGCCGCTCGGCGTGGTCTCGATCGCGGAACGCTATGGCGGCGTGACCGTCGACCGCGCGCTCTACGAGGCGATGACCGCGGAGGTGGAGACGCATGTGCGCGCCTTCGCGGCGGAGCACTGCGGCGGGCTCGATCTCGCCTCGACGCATCTGCTCGGCACCTCCGGCACGGTGACCACCATCGCGGGCCTGCATCTGCGGCTGCGCCGCTACGACCGCCGCCAGGTCGACGGCTGCTGGATGACCGACGCGCAGGTGCAGGCCGTGCTCGATGAACTGTGCGCCATGAGCTACGAGGAGCGCGTCGCAAGCCCGTGCATCGGCGCGGAGCGCGCCGATCTGGTGCTCGCCGGCTGCGCGATCCTCGACGCGATCCGCCGCGTGTTTCCGTGCGAGCGGCTGCGCGTCGCGGACCGCGGTTTGCGCGAAGGCATGCTGGTCGAGATGATGCGCGCCGACGACGTCTGGGCGCCGCGTTACCCGCCATGAACGCGCAGGACGAACGGCCGCTCACGGTGCGGCTGAAGAGCCGCAAGAAACGCACCGTCTCGCAGAAGCGCTGGCTCGAGCGCCAGCTCAACGATCCCTACGTGGCGCGCGCCAAGCGCGAGGGCCTGCGCTCGCGCGCCGCCTTCAAGCTGATCGAGATCGACGACAAGCACCGGATCCTGCAAGCCGGGCGGCCGCGTGGTCGATCTCGGCGCCGCGCCGGGCGGCTGGAGCGAGATCGCGGCCAAGCGCGTCGGCGCGGCCGAGGGCAAAGGCAAGGTCGTGGCGATCGACCTTCTCGAGATGGCGCCGATCCCCGGCGTGACGTTTCGCCAGATCGATTTCCTCGATCCGGCGGCGCCCGGACAACTGCATGCGATGCTCGGCGGCGGCGCCGACGTCGTGCTCTCCGACATGGCGGCGAACGCGACCGGCCACAAGAAGACCGACCAGCTCAAGATCATGGCGCTGGTCGAGGCCGGCGGCGGAGTTTGCCCGCGAGGTGCTGCGGCCGGGCGGCAGTTTCCTCGCCAAGGTGCTGCAGGGCGGCACCGATGCCACGCTGCTCGCGGCGCTGAAGCGCGACTACGCCAGCGTGAAGCACGTCAAGCCGCAGGCAAGCCGGGCCGATTCGTCCGAGCTTTATCTGCTGGCGACCGGATTTCGCGGGCGTTGACCTCTCTCCGCTCATGCCCGCGAAAGCGGGCATCCAGTTCTTGGCCCTGGGTCCCGGCTTTCGCGGGGACGAGCGGACTTATCCCACGCGCTGATCCGACGCATCCGGCGCCGCGATCGGCTCGCGGTTCGCCATCGCGGCGCCGGCGTCGGCCGGCAGCGTCCAGAACAGGATCACCGAAGACGCCGCGATCGCGCCGATCACCAGGAAGGCGGGACGGAAGTCGTCCGCGGTGATGACGTCGCCGCCCTTGACCTGCAGCGCGAACTCGACGCACAGCGCGCCGACCGCCACGCCCGCCGCGATCGAGAGCTGCTGCGCGACGCTGACCAGCGAGGTCGCGCGGCTCATGCGGCGCGCGTCGACGTCGGCGTAGGCGATCGTGTTGGTCGCGGTGAACTGCAGCGAGCGGAAGAAGCCGCCGATCAGCAGCACTAGGCCCATCACGACGAAGGGCGTGGCCGGCGTGAAGGCGGCGCAGGCCGCGGTGAATGCCGACGCCAGCAGGCCGTTGACGATCAGGATGCGGCGGAAGCCGAAACGCCGGATGATCGCGGCGGCAAAGCCCTTCATGGCGAACGCGCCGACCGCGGCGGTGAAGGTCACCAGGCCCGATTGCAGCGGGGTGTAGTTGAAGCCGAGCTGCAGCATCAGCGGCAGCAGGAAGGACAGCGCGCCGATGCCGAGGCGGAACAGCGAGCCGGCGACGACATTGGCGCGCAGTGTCGCAATGCGCAGCAACGAAAAATCCAGCACCGGGGCGGGGGTGTTGCGGGCGTGGAAAACATAGGCGGTCATGAAGATCGCGCCGATCGCGATGAACGATGCGACGAGAGCCGGCGGCACCAGCCCAAGTCCCGCGACCGAGAGACCGAACGCGAGCCCGGCGACGCCGGCACCGGCCAGCACGACGCCGACCAGATCGAAGCGCTCCAGCCCCTCGACCCGCACGTCCTCGATGTAGCGCGTCGCCAGCACGATGCCGATCAGCCCGATCGGCACGTTGATCAGGAAGATCCAGTGCCAGCTCGCGTAGGTGGTGATGAAGCCGCCGACCGGCGGCCCGATGATCGGCCCGACCAGCGCCGGCATCGTGACCCACGCCATCGCGTCGACCAGCTTGTGCTTGTCGATCGAGCGGATCAGCACCAGCCGCCCGACCGGCGTCATCATGGCGCCGCCCATGCCCTGCACGATGCGCGCCGCCACGAACCCTGCGAGCGAGTTGGCGAAGGCGCAGCCGATCGAGCCGATCACGAAGATCGCGATCGCGGCGCGGAACACGGTGCGGGCGCCGAAGCGGTCGGCGGTCCAGCCGCTCGCCGGGATGAACACCGCGAGCGAGAGCAGGTAGGAGGTGATGGCGAGCTTGAGCGCCAGCGGGTTCGCGCCGATGTCGGCCGCGATGGCGGGGAGCGAGGTCGCAATGATCGTCGAGTCCATGTTCTCCATGAACAGCGCGACGGCGACGATGAGGGGAACGAGGCGGTTGTGGTCCATGCGGGCTGCCGCCTTCTAGCGCGGCTTGCCGAGAAGGAACATTGCAGAACGCGCATGCGTTCCTAGATAAAATGCGCCCTGGTTCGGGCCGGAGGGAAACGATGATCTACATCCTGGCTGCTTTGGTGCCGCCGCTCGGGCTGCTGCTCAACGGACAGCCGTTCTCGGCCATCCTCAGCGTCCTGCTGATGGTGTTCTGCTTCATCTTCGGCTGGTTCTTCCCGGTGCTGTTCCTGGTGCCGTCGATCCACGGCATCGTGGCCGTCCACATGGCGCGCGAGGACCGCAGGCACCGCGAGATCGTGGACGCGATCGAGCGACACGGTCCGCCGCGCGGATGGCAGTAGCCGGGTTCCGGCCGCCGGACCGAACCGCGGCGCCGCCCAGGCGCCGCAGCTATCTGGTCGCGCCCAGCTGGCGCAGCGCATCGCCGCTCGACTGCATGGCGGGATTGAGCTCCAGCGCCTTGCGGAAATCCGCCACCGCCATGTCGCGCAGGCCGAGCGCTGCGCTGACGGTGCCGCGCGTGTCGTAGGCGTTGGGATCGTTCGGATTGAGCGAGATCGCCTTGTTTGCCGCGACCAGCGCCTCGTTGTGGCGGCCGGCAAGGTGCAGCGTCCAGGCCCGGCTGTTGTGCGAGGCGGCGTCAGCCGGTGCGAGGCGGATCGCGGCGTCGAGATCGGCCAGCGCGCGGGCGGTATCGCCGATCGCACGAAAGGCGCGTGCCCGGTTGCTGTAGGTCACCGCCAGCGCCGGGTCGAGCTCGATCGAGCGGGTATAGTCGGCAATCGCGCGCTCGTGCTCGCCCCGGATCAGGAACAGGTTGCCGCGTGCGGCGAGCGCAGCCGGATGGTCGGGTGCGGCGCGCAACGCCGCGTCGATATCGGCGAGCGCGCGAGCGGCATCTCCTTTGGCCTGCAGCACGGTCGCGCGATTGATCCGCGTTTCGATGTCGCCCGGAGCAAGCTTGAGCGTCTCGTCGAAGTCCGCGATCGCGGCGTCAAAATCGCCGCGCGCGTAATGCAGCAGGCCGCGGAAAGCGTAGGCGTGGACGAATTTCGCGTCGAGCCGGATGGCCGCGCCGAAGTCCGCGAGCGCGCGCTCGGTCTGCCCGGCAGCCTGATGCGCGACGCCGCGCTCGCTGCGCGCCAGCGCGCTGTTCGGCTCCGCCTCGACCGCCGTGTCGAGATCCCTGATCGCGAGCTCGAGCTCGCCTTTGCCGCGCCGCGCAAGGCCGCGTCCGGTCAGCAGGCGGGCGTCGCGCGGGGCGCGGCGGATCGCGCTGTCATAGGCCGCGATCGCGCCGTCGAGGTCGCCCTTGAAGTACAGCGCGAGCGCGCGGCTGCCGTGGGCGTCGGTGAAATCGGGATCAATCCGGATCGCTTCGTCGAAATCCGCGATGCCGCGGTCGAACGCGCGGAGCGCGAGCCAGGCCTTGCCGCGATTGAGGAACGCGGCCGCATTGGTGCGTTCCAGTGCGATCGCGGCGGAAAAGTCGGCGACGGCGCGATCGTATTCTTCCCTGGCGAACCAGCCGCCGCCGCGGTTGAAATGCGCGATCGCCAGATCCCGGCCGCGTGCCGTTCCCGCCTCAATGATCGCCGTGCAGGCGGCGACCGCGGCATCGGGCGCGGCCTCGACCTTGCCGCAGGCCTGCCGGGCGGCATCGTCCTGCGTGCGCGCAGGCTGCGGCACGGCCGCAAGCAGCGCGATCATCAGGCAACGGGAGAGAAACATCGCCGGCTCCGGTGGCGGCACTATAGCAACCGGCTGCGTCAAGGCGCAGCGCCGAGTTGCTTTAGCGCCGCGCGCGCGGTGTCGAGTCCCGGGCGCAGCTCCAGCGCCTTGCGCAAATCCGCGATCGCGCCCTTCTTGTCGCCGCTGCGCATTCTGGCCTGCGCGCGGTTGTTCCAGGAGGACACGTCGGCCGGATCGTGCTGCAGCGCCTTGTCGTAATCGGCGGCGGCGGCCTTGGCATTGCCCTTGAACAGGCGGATCAGGCCGCGATTGCGCCAGCCGCGCGCGTCGGCCGGAGCGATGCGGATCACCGACGCATAGTCGGCCTCGGCGCGGTCGAGCTGTTCGCTGGCGCGATACGCATTGCCGCGCGCGAGATACGAATCCACGTCCGGCGCAACGCGGATCTGTACGCTGTAGTCCTCGATCGCGCGGTCGTAGTCGCGCTTCTGGAAATGGACCCGCCCGCGATTGCCGTAGGCCTTGCGGGCCTGCGGATTGAGCCGGATCGCCTCATCCAAGTCGGAGAGCGCGCGGGACAGATCGCCCTTGTGCTGCCAGGCATCGCCGCGATTGTTGTAGGCGAGCGCAGCTTTCGGATCGAGCCTGATCGCCTCGTCATAGTCCGCGATGGCGCGGTCGTAATCGCCCTTGAAGCCGTAGACGCGCCCGCGGTTGATGAAGGCGCAGGCATATGTCGCGTCATGCTTGATCGCCTCGTCGAGATCGGCGAGCGCCGCATCGAGCTCGCGCGTCTCGGTCCGCTCGTGGCCGCGGATGCAATAGGCGCCGGCGAGCCTGCGCCCGGTCTCGGTCCGGGAGTCGATCACGGCGGTGCAGGCCGCAAGCCGTTCGGCGCCGCTGCCGGTCACCGCGATGCAGGTTTTCCAGTCCGCGGTGTCTTCGGCCCGTCCCGCCTGCGGCGCCGCGACAAGCAGAATCGAACCGAACGCAGCCGCGATAACCCGCATCCCGCCGCTCCCGCGAGGCCCATTGCCCGCTGTTGGTCGCGTGAGCAACGTGCGCGGTTCAAATCACGCCGAAAGGGGCGCAAAACCGGTTCCGAAAGGCTGTTCATCCCGGCATTGGCATGCTATCGCCCCTCGCCAACTCCGCATTGGGGCTTCGAGTCGCTGCCCCGGCCGTCAAGCCGGGCGGTCGCGCTCATTTTCCCCGTTCCCCGGCGGTCGAGGAGAGTTGGCGATGCCCAAGAAGAATGGCGCTCCTGAACTCGCGCTGACCTTCGACGATGTGCTGCTGAAGCCCGGCCTGTCCGAGGTGCTGCCGTCCGAGGTCGATATCCGCAGCCGGATCACGCCGGACATCCCGCTGAACATCCCGATCATCGCCTCCGCGATGGACACGGTGACCGAAGCCGCGATGGCGATCGCCATGGCGCAGGCCGGCGGCATCGGGGTGATCCACCGCAATCTCGAACCCGACATGCAGGCCGACCAGGTGCGGCGCGTGAAGCGGTTCGAGTCCGGCATGGTGGTCAATCCGCTCACCATCGCGCCGGACGCGAAGCTGATCGAGGCGCTCGACTTGATGAAGGCGAACGGAATCTCGGGCATCCCGGTGGTCGAGGGCGGCGGACATAACCGCGCCGGCAGGCTGGTCGGCATCCTGACCAACCGCGACGTGCGCTTCGCGACCGATCCGGAGCAGCGCATCTCCGAGCTGATGACCAAGGACCAGCTGATCACGGTGCGCGAGGGCGTCGGCCAGGAGGAAGCCAAGAAGCTGCTCCATACCAACCGCATCGAGAAGCTGCTGGTGGTGGACGAGAACTATCGCTGCGTCGGCCTCATCACCGTGAAGGACATCGAGAAGGCGGTCGCCAACCCGCACGCCGCCAAAGACGAGCAGGGACGGCTGCGCGTCGCCGCTGCCACGACGGTGGGCGACAAGGGTTTCGCGCGCACCGAGGCGCTGATCGCGGCCGGCGTCGATCTGGTGGTGGTCGATACCGCGCACGGCCATTCGCGCCACGTGCTCGACGCGGTCAACCGCATCAAGCGCCTCTCCAACAAGGTGCAGGTGGTTGCCGGCAACATCGCGACCGGCGAGGGCGCCAAGGCGCTGATCGGCGCAGGCGCGGACGCGATCAAGGTCGGCATCGGACCGGGCTCGATCTGCACCACGCGCATCGTCGCCGGCGTCGGTGTGCCGCAGATGACCGCCATCATGGACTCGGTCGAGGAGGCGAAGAAGTCCGGCACGCCGGTGATCGCCGACGGCGGCATCAAGTATTCGGGCGATCTCGCGAAAGCACTTGCCGCCGGCGCCGACTGCGCGATGGTCGGCTCGCTGTTCGCCGGCACCGACGAGACGCCGGGCGAGGCGTTCCTCTACCAGGGCCGCTCCTACAAGGCCTATCGCGGCATGGGCTCGGTCGGCGCGATGGCGCGCGGCTCGGCCGACCGCTACTTCCAGCAGGACATCAAGGACACCTTGAAGCTCGTGCCGGAAGGCATCGAAGGGCAGGTGCCCTACAAGGGACCGGTCTCAACCGTGCTGCACCAACTGGCCGGCGGATTGCGTGCCGCGATGGGCTATGTCGGCGCGGCGGATCTCAAGGAGTTCCAGGACAAGGCCGAGTTCGTACGCATCTCGTCCGCGGGCCTGCGCGAGAGCCACGTGCACGACGTCACGATCACGCGCGAGAGCCCGAATTATCCGTCACGGGTCTGACCCTTTCTTCTCCCTCCCCGTCTTCGGGGAGGGTGCCGCCGAAGGCGGCGGTGGGGCTGCTGCAGCGGGCAGGCTCTCCCGACCAAGACTCGCTTGGCGCAAAACCCCACCCGGCCGCTGCGCGGCTACCCTCCCCGAAAACGGGGAGGGATAGCACCGAGCGCGTGGCACCGATGTCCCCAATCATTCTCCCCATGCTCGCCCATATCGGCTGGGTGTTCCTGCTCTATGCCTGGCTCACCGTCGCGCGTCAGCAGGCCGTGAAGCGCGGCGAGGTCGAATACGGCGCGTTCGCGCGCCACGAGGAGCCGCATCACGTCGCGCGCATCACCTACAATCTCGCCAACCAGTTCGAGCTGCCGGTGATCTTCTACGCGCTGGTGGTGCTGCTGGTTGCCATCAACAAGGTCGCGACGATCGACATCATCGCCGCCTGGGTCTTCGTCGCGGGCCGCGTGCTCCACACGCTGGTGCAGACCCTGACCGACAACGTGCCGCTGCGCGGCCAGGTGTTCCTGATCAACGCGGCAGCGGTTGCGGTGCTCGCGGGCCACGTCGTCATGCTGGCGCTGGACGGGCTCTGGCGCTAGACCAGCGCCGTTAGAGCGTTGTCGCGTTTTTGACGGCGAACCGGTATCCCCTTCGCCTGAAAGCGCTCCAGGAGCCCGCCATGCCGCAGACCGCCCGCCGCATCGTGCTTGCGTCCCGCCCCGTGGGCGAGCCGAAGCCGTCCGACTTCCGCCTCGAAGAGTTTCCCGTGCCGCAGCCCGGCCCCGGTCAGGTTCTGCTGAAAACCACGTGGCTGTCGCTCGACCCGTACATGCGCGGGCGGATGAGCGATGCGCCGTCCTACGCCAAGCCGGTCGGGATCGACGAGGTGATGGAAGGCGGAACGGTGAGCGAGGTCGCCGCCTCGAACAACGAGAAATTCGCCAAAGGCGACATCGTGCTCAGCCGCGCCGGCTGGCAGACCCACATGCTCTCGGACGGCTCCGGTTTGCGCAGGCTCGATCCGAAGCTCGCGCCGGTGTCCACCGCGCTGGGCGTGCTCGGCATGCCGGGGATGACCGCCTATGCGGGCCTGCTCGAGATCGGCCAGCCGAAGGCGGGCGAGACCGTGGTGGTGTCGGCGGCGTCCGGTGCGGTCGGCTCGGTGGTCGGGCAGATCGCGAAGATCAAAGGGGCGCGCGCGGTCGGCATCGCGGGCGGGCCGGAGAAGTGCAAATACGTCACCGACGAGCTCGGCTTCGACGACTGCATCGACCATCGCGGTGCCGATTTTCGCGAGCAATTGAAGGCCGCGTGTCCGAAAGGCATCGACGTCTATTTCGAGAACGTGAACGGACCGGTCTGGGACGCGGTATTCCCGCTGCTCAATACCTTCGCGCGCATTCCGGTGTGCGGGCTGATCGCGCAATACAGCGCAACTGAACTGACCGAAGCGCGCTACAACGTGCCGCAGGTATTCCGCGCGATCCTGACCAAGCGGCTCACCATCCGCGGCTTCATCGTGACGGACTTCGCCGCCAAGCACGGCGACTTCCAGCGCGACGCCGCGCAGTGGATCAAGGAGGGCAAGATCAAGTACCGCGAGGACATCGCCGAAGGCATCGAGAACGCGCCGCAGGCCTTCATGGGGCTGCTGAAAGGCAAGAATTTCGGCAAGCAGCTTGTCAGGGTCGCGGAGCAGTCATGACCATCCAGATGGTGCTGTTGCCGGTCTTCGTGCAGGCCGCAATCGCGTTCGCGCTGTTGTTCTGGATGGCGTCGGTCCGCACCGGCAGCGTGAGCCGCGGCGAGACGAAAATGCGCGACATCGCGCTCGGCCAGTCCGCCTGGCCCGAGCAGTCGACCAAGATCAGCAACTGCTTCAACAGCCAGTTCCAGCTGCCGCTGCTGTTCTACGTGCTGGTGATCCTGGCCTGGATCACCAAGCAGGCCGACCTGCTGTTCGTCGTGATGGCGTGGGTCTTCGTGCTCGCGCGGCTTGCGCACGCCTATGTCCACACCACCTTGAACCATGTGCCGACGCGCTTCAAGGTATTCGCCGTCGGCATGCTGGTGCTGCTCGTGATGTGGGTCATCTTCGCCGTGCGGATCCTTATTCTGTAATGACCCCGTCAGCGCGCCTCTCCGCCGCCATCGAAGTCCTTGCCGACATCACGGAGCGCCGCCGCCCCGCCGCGCAGGCGCTGAAGGATTGGGGCCTCGCGCATCGCTTCGCCGGCTCGGGCGACCGCGCCGCGATCGCGGGGCTCAGCTACGATGCGCTGCGGCGCCGCGCCTCGTCGGCCTGGATCATGGGCGCCGATACGCCGCGCGCGATGCTGCTCGGGATGTTGCGTCAGGAACGCGGTCTTGAGCCGGATGCGATCGCCGGGCTGTGCGACGGCGGGCGGTTTGCGCCGCCGCCGCTCGGCGACGACGAGCACGCGCGCCTGCGCGCCGCAAGCCTCGAAGGCGCACCGCCGCACGTCGCCGGCGATTATCCGGAATGGCTCGACGACAACCTCGCCGCAACGTTCGGCGACGAGCGCGCCGCCGAAGGGGCGGCGCTGTCGGCGCGCGCGCCGCTCGACCTGCGCGTCAACGCGCTGAAAGGCGAGCGCGGCACGGCGGCCGAAGCGCTTGGCGAATACGCACCGCAGGAGACGCGCTGGTCGCCGCACGGCCTGCGCATCGTGGTCGCGCCGCAGTCCAAAAGCCCGGCGATCCATGCCGAGCCGGCGTTCCTGAAAGGCCAGATCGAAATCCAGGACGAAGGCTCGCAGCTTGCCGCGCTGCTGGCCGGCGCAAAGCCCGGCGAGCAGGTCATCGACCTGTGCGCCGGTGCCGGCGGCAAGACGCTCGCGCTGGCGGCGATGATGCAGAACCATGGCCAGCTCTATGCGACCGACAGCGACAAGCGCCGCCTCGCGCCGATCCACGAGCGGCTGGAGCGCTCCGGCGCGCGCAACGTCCAGGTGCGAACGCCGCGCGGCGACGCCGAGATCCTCACCGATCTCACCGGACAGGCCGACCTCGTGCTGATCGACGCGCCCTGTACCGGCACCGGCGCGTGGCGCCGCAATCCGGATGCCAAATGGCGCGTGCGACCCGGCGCGCTGGCCGAGCGACTGAAGGACCAGGCCGAAGCGCTCGACCGCGCGGTCCCGCTGGTCAAGCCGGGCGGCCGCATCGTCTACGTCACCTGCTCGGTGCTCGACGACGAGAACGGCGCGCAGGCGAAGGCATTTCTCGCCCGTCATCCGGCGTTCGCGGTCCAGCCCCCGGCCGAGGTGATGACCGGCGCGCTGGCCGAGCGTGCTTTCCTGTTCCGGCGCGCCGTGCTGCTGTCCGACACCGGGTTGCTGATGACACCGCGCCGCACCGACACCGACGGATTTTTCGTGAGCGTGCTGCGCCGGACCGGATAGATTGGGCGCAATGGCACCGCTGCTCACCCCCCTGATCCTGATCGCCGCGCTGCTCTGCGCCAGCCCGGCCGTCGCCCAGGAGGAGAGCGATCTCGTCGAAGATTCGTCCTTCCTGCGCGTGACGATCGGCGAGCGCACCGCTCGCCTTGAGGCGCTGGTTGTCAAACGCAAGGGCGCCGAGGGAAAGCTTCCCGTGGCATTGATCGCGCACGGCAAGCCGGCGACCGACGGGCGCATGCTCGACGACCGCACCGTCAACTACGTCCGGCAGGCGCGCGATCTCGCGCGGCGCGGCTATCTCGCGGTGGTGACGATGCGGCGCGGCTACGGCGCCTCCGATGGACCGGCGCCGGTGCAGCTGTCCTGCGGGAGCCCCTCGCTGCTCGGCCGCTTCGCCAGCGAAGCCGACGACCTGCAGGCGACGCTTGCGGCGGTCGCGAAGCGGCCGGATGCCGATCCGGCGCGCATGATCGCCATCGGCGTCTCGGCCGGCGGGGCCGCGGTCGCGGCGCTTTCGGCGCGCAATCCGCCGGGACTGGTCGGGGTCGTCAACGTGTCGGGGGGCCTGCGTTTCCCGAGCTGTCCGAAGGAGGATCTGCTGGTCGCGGCGTTCAAGGATTACGGCAGCAAGAGCCGCGTGCCGCAGCTGTGGATCTACGCCAAGAACGACAGCTTCTTTCCCTCCGAGCTGGTCGAGCGGATGCAGAGCGCATTCCTCGACGGCGGCGGTGACCTGAAGCTCGTGATGTTCGATGCCGACGAGCGCTACGACGGCCACGCGATCTTCCAGCACACCGGCGGGCGCGCCAAATGGCTGCCGCAGATGGACGCGTTCCTGCGCTTCCACAAGCTGCCGACCTGGACGCGCGACGACGTCACCGCGCTGCTCAAGAAGCTCAACGCCAAGGAAGCGCTGCGCGGTTTCCTGGAGAACTACCTGGCGGGCCCTTCCGAGAAGGCACTGGCGCGCCCGAAGGCCGGCCCTCACTTGAGCCTCTTCTTCGGGACGCGTTCAGTCGCGGACGCGCGCAAATCCGTGCTCGAGCAGTGCGAGAAGCGCAACAGCCAGCCCTGCGAGATCGTGATGATCAACGATCGCTGGGTCGCGCCGGCCGAATAGGCACATCGCCGCAGATGCAAGCGCAGCGCGACAGCGCCGCTGCCTGCAACGGCTCGCTTTGCTAGGGGGGAACGGACAAGCGATTCGCGCGGTCGCGCAGCAACGGGGAGCGCAATGTCGAAACTGTCACGCCGCCAGATCATCGGCGGCGCCGTCACCGGCACGGTCGCAGCCGGCATCGGAACGGCCGACGCCGCGCCGGCGCGGCAACAGCGCGCGGACGTCTGTGTCGTCGGCGCGGGCTTTGCCGGGCTCGCGGCGGCGTATCGGCTGAAGCAGGCGGGGCTCAACGTCGTGGTGCTGGAAGCGCGCCGGCGCGTCGGCGGCCGCTCGTGGTCGGTGCGGATGAAGGACGGCACGTTCGTGGATTTCGGCGGCCAGTGGGTCGGCTCCACGCAGGCGCGCTTCTACGCGCTGATCAAGGAGATGGGGGGCGAGACCTATCCGTCTCCCGGCGGCGGGCTGACCACCCTGCAGCGCGGCCTCGACAGCGATGAGTATCACCGCATCAAGGACGACACCGACATGAGCTTTCCCGGCGGCGACATCTACGCCAGGGCCAAGAAAGCCGTGAACGACCTCGCCATGACGGTCGACGCGCAAGCGCCGTGGACGCATGCCGATGCCGCGCAACTCGACGCGACCACGTTTGCCGCCTGGCTGCGCCAGAACGTCGAGAACGACAGCGTGCGCAAGCTCGTCGCGAGCGAGGTCGGCTCGGTGCCGAGCGCGAGCCCGGAAGAGATCTCGATGCTGCATCTCGGTTGGCTGATCCACGCCTGCGACGACATCAATGCGCTGTTCGGCCCGGCCCAGGCCGAGCGCGTGATCGGCGGCACCCAGACGGTGGCGCGGCGCGTCGCCGACCGGCTCGGCAGCGCGGTCAAGCTCGGCCAGCCGGTGCGCAAGATCGAGTGGAGCGAGCGCGGCGCGGTGGTGCGCACCGACACGCTCGCGGTCGCGGCGCGCCACGTCATCGTCGCGATCCCGCCCAATCTCGCCGGCGCGATCGAATACGAGCCGTCGCTGCCGGTGAACCGCGTGCAGGTGACGCAGCGCTGGCCGCAGGGCCTCGTCATCAAGGTGGCGATGATCTATCCGCGTCCGTTCTGGCGCGACGACGGGCTTGCCGGCGTGTCCTACGACCACATTTCGCTTGTCGGAGAGACCGCGGATTCGAGCAATCCGGAGAGCGTGTCGAAGGCGGGCGTGCTCACCGGCTTCGTCTATTCGGACCGTGCGCGGAAAGTCGCCGCCATGACGGCGGAGGCGCGCAAAGCGACGCTGCTCGGCGAGGTCGCCAGGCGCTTCGGCCCCAAGGCGCTGGAGCCGGAGCACTATCACGAGTCCAACTGGTCGACCGACACCTGGACGCGCGGCTGCTTCACCGGCTTTCTCACCCCCGGCGCGACCTCGCTGTTCGGCTCGGCGGTGCGCGATTCCGTCGGGCCGATCCACTGGGCCGGCAGCGAGACCGCGACGCATTGGCCATCCTTCATCGACGGCGCAATCCGCTCCGGCGAGCGGGAGGCGGACGCGATCAAGGCGAGGGGGTAGCTCGGTTGTCATCCCGGAGCCGTCAACGGGTCCGGCCGAAGGCCGGCCCGATGACAGGCTCCGCGGCTATCCGGGACCCATTCCTCACCGTCGGGTTGCCAGATGGGTCCCGGGTCTCGCGCGAAGCGCGCTCGCCTGGGATGACAGCGGTGCCTGTGCGCCACCGGCTCTCCGCCATTGCGGGTCCGTCCCCAATTCGCTACCTGCTTGGGATGACGCACGACAAGATTCTCATCGTCGATTTCGGCTCGCAGGTCACCCAGCTCATCGCGCGGCGCGTGCGCGAGGAGGGGGTCTATTGCGAGATCGTCCCCTTCAACAAAGCGGCCGACGCCTTCGCCGAGATGAAGCCGCGCGGCGTCATCCTGTCGGGCGGGCCGGCTTCGCTCACCGACGACATCTCGCCGCGCGCGCCGCAGGCGATCTTCGAGGCCGGCGTGCCGGTGCTCGGCATCTGCTACGGCGAGCAGGCGATGGCGGCGCAACTCGGCGGGCAGGTCGAAGGCGGGCATCATCGCGAGTTCGGCCGCGCCGAGATCGAGGTGGTGCGCGATGCCGCGCTGTTCGACGGCGTGTGGCAGAAGGGCGGCAAATACCCGGTGTGGATGAGCCACGGCGACCGCGTGACGCGGCTTCCCGAGGGCTTCGAGGTGATCGGCATCTCCAGCAACGCGCCGTTCGCCGCGATCGCCGACGAGAAACGCAAATTCTACGCCGTGCAATTCCATCCCGAGGTGATGCACACGCCGAACGGCGCGGCGCTGCTGCGCAACTTCGTGCGCACGATTTCAGGCGCGACCGGCGACTGGACCATGCGCGCCTTCAAGGACGAGGCGATCGACAAGATCCGCGCGCAGGTGGGCAAGGGGCGCGTGATCTGCGGGCTGTCGGGCGGCGTCGATTCCGCGGTCGCCGCGGTGCTGATCCACGAGGCGATCGGCGAGCAGCTCACCTGCGTGTTCGTCGATCACGGGCTGATGCGGCTCGGCGAGGGCGAGCAGGTCGTGCACCTGTTCCGCGACAGCTACAACATTCCGCTCGTGCATGTGCAGGCCGAGAAACTGTTTCTCGATCAGCTCGACGGCGTCAGCGACCCGGAGGTCAAGCGCAAGACCATCGGCCGGCTGTTCATCGACGTGTTCGAGGCGGAGGCAAAGAAGATCGCAGCCTTAGGCAAAGGATCGGCGGATTTCCTCGCGCAGGGCACGCTCTATCCGGACGTGATCGAGAGCGTGTCGTTCACCGGCGGGCCCTCGGTGACGATCAAGTCGCACCACAATGTCGGCGGCCTGCCTGAACGCATGAACATGAAGCTGGTCGAGCCGCTGCGCGAATTGTTCAAGGACGAGGTGCGCGCGCTCGGCCGCGAGCTCGGCCTGCCCGAGGCGTTCGTCGGACGTCATCCGTTCCCCGGTCCCGGCCTTGCGATCCGCGTGCCGGGCGAGATCACCCGCGAGAAGCTCGACATCCTGCGCCTGGCCGATGCGGTCTATATCGACGAGATCCGCCGCGCCGGGCTCTACGACGAGATCTGGCAGGCCTTCGCCGTCCTCCTGCCGGTCAAGACCGTCGGCGTGATGGGCGATGGGCGCACCTATGACTTCGTCGTCGGCCTGCGCGCCGTCACCTCGACAGACGGCATGACGGCGGATTTCTATCCGTTCGACATGGCTCTCATCGGCCGCATCGCGACGCGCATCATCAACGAGGTGAAGGGCGTGAACCGGGTGGTCTACGATGTGACCAGCAAGCCGCCGGGCACGATCGAGTGGGAGTGAGTAGGTAACGCCTTCCAACCAAGGGCAAGGATGCAAAGCCGTATCGCGTGCGCCAGCTTCGGGACATGCGGCGGCGCGTGACGCCGGTCTCGATATTCCCAAACCGCGAGCGTGGAAGGAAACCGACGTGCCAACCATCTACGGCATCAAGAACTGCGACACGATGAAGAAGGCGCGCGCCTTTCTCGACGGGCGCGGCATCGCGTACGACTTCCACGATTACAAGACCGCCGGCATCGAGCGCGCCAAGCTCGACGGCTGGGTGAAGAAGGCCGGATGGGAAGCGCTGCTGAACAAGGCCGGCACCACGTTCCGCAAGCTGCCCGACAAGGACAGGGAAGGCCTGACCGAGAAGAAGGCGGTGGCGCTGATGCTGGCGCAGCCCTCGATCATCAAGCGGCCGGTGCTGGAATTACCGGGCGGCAAGCTGCTGGTCGGCTTCAAGCCGGAGCAGTATGAGAGCATCGCGCGGCGCTAGACCGCGACCCCGAAAAGCCGGTAGCGGTTTTCGGACGATCATGTTTCAACAAGTCCGCAATCGGGAGCAGGCGTCACATGGACATCTCACTGACCGGCCGTTCGGCCATCATCACCGGCGGCTCGAAGGGCATCGGCTTTGCCATTGCGACGCGCTTTGCGTCCTCCGGCGGCGACGTCGCGATCGTGGCGCGTGGGGCGGAGGCGCTCGAGGACGCGGTGCGACAGATCAAAGCCACCACAAAGGGCAAGGTGACCGGCATCGCCGCCGATGTCGCGTCGGCCGGCGGTGTGCAAAAGGCCTATGACGGCGCGATGGCGGCGTTCGGCAAGGTCGACATTGTGGTGAACAATGCCGGCACCTCGGCGACCGGTCCGTTCGAGAAGCTTACCGACGAACTGATGCAGGTCGATCTCGACCTCAAGCTGTTCGCCGCGATCCGTCTCTGCCGCCTCGTCTGGCCGCAGATGAAGGAGCGCCGCTGGGGGCGGGTCATCAACATCCTCAACGTCGGCGCCAAGGCGCCGCGCGCCAACTCGGCACCGACATCGATTTCACGCGCCGCCGGCATGGCGTTCACCAAGGTGCTGTCGGGCGAGGGCGCGCCGCATAACGTGCTGGTCAACGCGCTGCTGGTCGGGCTGATCGAGGCCGACCAGCACGTGCAGGCGGCGAAGAAAAAGGGCGTGCCGGTTGCCGACTACCTGGCCGGGCTTGCCAAGGACGTGCCGCTCGGCCGCATCGGGCGCGCCGAGGAATTCGCCAACATGGCGTGCTTCCTCGCTTCCGATGCGGGCTCCTATGTCACCGGCACCGCGATCAATATCGACGGCGGGCGCTCGCCGGTGGTCTAGCGCTTCTTCGCGGTCTTCTTCTTCGCAGTCTTCTTCTTGGCGGTCTTCCTCTTCGCGACCTTCTTCTTTGCGGTCTTCCTGGTCTTCTTCGGCGCGGCCTTCCTGGCCATTTTCGCCGCCTTCTTCGTCATCTTGCCGGCGGCGCTCTTTTTCTTTGCGGTTTTCTTTTTCGCCGCCTTCTTCTTCGGCTTCGCGGCTCCCTCCGCCGGCCGGGCGCCGGCCGCGGTGGCCCAGCTCTTCGAGGTATCGGCGAAGAACAACTCGCGCCGCCGCGTCTTGAATCCTTTCGGATTGAAGTAGCTGTCGGTCCACTTGCTGGTCTCGTCGAGGAACGCGCCTTTCGCCTCGCCGCCCTTCGCCTCGATCTCGTTCGCCACGTTGCGGAAATAGAAGTGGCGGAAGATGCGGTCGAACTCGGTGAGGTAGATGTCGGCGACGCGCGTGTCGCCGCGCACCAGCAGCATGTTCTCGTCGTTCTGCAGCAGCGAGTTGGACGAGAAGTTGGCCGAGCCGGAGCACACCAGCGGGTCGTCCGACAACGGGTCGATCAGCAGGAACTTGGTGTGGATGAAGAACACGAAGCCCTCGCTGCTCTTGCGGAAGTGGTCTTCCTTGAGGAACCACTTGTCGAGCTCGAATTCCTGGATCTTGCGGCGCGCGGTCGGCTTGCCGTCCTTGAAGGTGTACATCTCGCCGAGCACGTTGCCGTAGGAGGCGAGCAGGTCGCGGCGATCCTTGTCGAACTCCTTCTTCAGCGCCGTGGTCGGCGGCTTCTCCATCAGGATGAAGCGCAACGTGTCGCGCTCCTTCACGAAGGCCGGCGCGAGCTGCTTGGCGACGCCGAACGCGGCGGTGAACATCACCGAGCCGACCGCGTCCTCGACGCGGTCGCTGTACCAGCCGAGCAGGTCCGCCTTGGCGCGCGGCGAGAATACGCGGGCGACCGATTTCTCCTTGATCAGCGCCAGCGGGTCCGGCGTAAGCTTCAGCACCGCAGCGCGCAGGTCGTCGCGTTCCGGGTCCTTGGTCAGCAGCTTCCAATAGTCGAGATACTGCTGCGCCGTGTCGGCATCCTCGACCCAGTGGCCGACATTGGTCTGCCCGAGAAAGCCGGACGGCGTGAAGTTGGTCGACCCGGTCCATACCGCGACCGGCTCGCTGTTGTCCTTCATCCGCACGATGAACTTGTTGTGCGGAATCTTGGTCTTGGTGCGCGCGAACAGGACCTGCGTCCCGCCCTTCTTCTTCGGCAGGTCCGCGTCGGCAATGCCCTTTTCGTTCGGGCCGAGTGCGTCGCCCTTCTTCTTCTCCGACTGCGTGTCGTGATAGACGATGCGCACATCGACGCCGGCGTCGAGCCGTTCCTTCAGCGCCTTGATCACCGGCGGATAGGTGAACTCGTAGGCGGCGACGCGCAGGCCGTCGCCCGGCGGCGTCTCGCGGATATAGCGCAGGCACGCTTCGAGCAGCCCGCGCGAGAGCCACTTCGTCTCTTCGTCGTTTTCATCGTTCTGGTCGGCCGGCGCCTTGTTCTTGAACTTGCGCGCAAAGGCCTGGCTCGCGATCGCGCCGCGGTTGAACCACACGCCGTGGCCCTGGTCGAATTCCCTCTCGGTGCGCACCTCGAAGGTGAGCGCGGGATCTGCCCGGAGATTGCCCGGCGTGCCGTACATCGGGATGACGGTGAACTTGTAGCGGGTGTCGGGAAACGCCGCGTAGTCGCTCCACAGGAAGCTCTGGATCGGATGCTCGTTGGTGAAGAAGCGCTTCGCCTGGGTTTGATCGACCGGGTCCCTCAGCTCCTTGGGATTGGGCACGACCGACTTGAAGACCTTCTGCGCGTCGAGAAAGCGGTCGGTGCCGGCTTTGCCGATCGTCTCGCGCTTGAAGGCGAAGCCGAGCAGGCCGTCGCGTTTTTCTTCGTCGCAGTCGAGCGCCATCAGGATCGTATGAGTACCCGCGATGGCTTTCGCGCGGAAGTTTCCCGCGGTAACGGCGGTGCGCATGAAGGGCCTCCCGACCTGATTGGGTGGCCGACGCTAGCACCGGGGGCGGGCGGTGAGAAGGCAAGGCCGTCGCGCAAGCAACCTTCGTTTGTGCGTGCGCGCATCATGCCGGGGACACCGCCGGCGCCGGGCGTTCCGCGGATTTTCCGAACGGCGATTGCGGCTGACTAATTCACCTTGATGCCGGCTTCCTTGATCACCGGCGCCCAGCGCGCGAGGTCGCCGTCGATCTGCGCCTTGAACTCGGCCGGCGTGTTACCGACCGGCTCCATCAGCTGCACCGCAAGCTTGTCTTTCACGTCCCTGGAATGGATCGCCTCGCTCACCGCGCGGCGGATCCGCTCCAGCACCGGCTGCGGCGTGCCGGCCGGCGCGATCAGTCCGTTCCATGCGTCGGCATCGACGTCGATGCCGCTCTCCTTCAGCGTCGGGACGTCGGGCAACAGCGCGGAGCGCTTCGGCGACGTGATGGCGAGCAGCTTCACGGTGCCGGCCTGCGCATGCGGGATGACCGCGGTCGCCGGCATCACCACCATCTGGACGTCGCTGCGGATCAGCGCGGTCATCGCCTGCGGCGAGGAGCCGAACGGCAGATGCACCAGCTTGGCGCCGCTCTTGATCGCGATCGCTTCCATCGCGAGATGCGACAGCGAGCCGTTGCCGATCGAGCCGAAATTGTACTTGCCGGGGTCCTTCCTGATCAGCGCGACCAGTTCGGCGACCGTGTTCACGCCGAGACCCGCCGGCACCGCGAGCGCGCTCGGCTGCAGCGTCAGCATGGTGACGAGCGCGATGTCCTTGAACGGATCGTACGGCATCTTCGAGAACAGCAGCGTATTGATCGCGAGCGGGCCGCCGATCGAGATGCCGATGGTGTAGCCGTCGGGCTCGGCCTTGGCGACCGCGTCGGTGCCGGTCATGCCGCTTGCGCCGGCCTTGTTCTCGACGATGACGGTTTGCCCCTGCGTCTGCTGCAGCTTCTCGGCGATCATGCGGGCGATCAGGTCGGGCGTGGAGCCGGGGCCGAACGGCACGATGAAGCGCACGGCTTTCGCCGGCCAGTCCTGCGCGGCGGCGGGCGGCGCGAACGCGAACAGTGCGGCTAGGACAATCACAGCAAGGCGTTGCATCGGTCCTCCGGCGCGGAAAAAGGGCGGCTCAGCCCGCATATGTCCGCCGCGCGCCATGCGGGTCAAGCTGGGCCTGCGACCAAGGTGGCGCTGGCCGCAGCGCGCGTCAGCGCCTATCTAGCGCGTGATCGCGAAAAGCGGCGTGCCGGTTTTCGGAAAAGATTCATGCGTAGGCGAAAGCCTGCCGCGCCAGCCGGAGATGGGCCATGTCGGTACAGGGCGAAGCCAGGCGGATCGCCGCGCCGGATATCCGCGCGCGCAAGGGCGGCCACCCGATCGTGTCGCTCACCTCCTATCACGCCCACACCGCGCGTCTCCTCGACCAGCACTGCGATTTCATCCTGGTCGGCGACTCGCTCGGCATGGTGATGCACGGCATGGAATCGACCGTCCCGGTCACGCTCGAGATGATGATCCTGCAGGGGCAGGCGGTGATGCGCGGCTCGAAGCGCGCGCTGGTCGTGGTCGACATGCCGTTCGGCTCGTACGAGGCCTCGCGCGAGCAGGCGTTCGCCAGCGCGGCGCGGGTCATGAAGGAAACCGGCTGCGGCGCGATCAAGCTCGAAGGCGGGGTGCGCATGGCCGACACCATCGCGTTCCTGAGCCAGCGCGGCATTCCGGTGATGGGCCACGTCGGGCTGACGCCGCAGGCGATCAACGCGATCGGCGCGTTCAAGGCGCAGGGACGGCGCGAGGAGGAGTGGGCGGCGATCGAGGCCGACGCCCAGGCGGTGGCGGACGCCGGTGCGTTCGCGGTCGTGCTCGAGGCGGTCGCCGAGCCGCTTGCGGTGCGCATCACCGAGGCGGTGGCGATCCCGACCATCGGCATCGGGGCGAGTGCGGCCTGCGACGGGCAGATCCTGGTGCTGGAGGACATGCTCGGGCTGTCGCCGCGGGTTCCCAAGTTCGTCAAGCGCTATGCGGAGCTCGGTGCGGCCATCGAGCAGGCGGTCGGCGCGTATGCGGCCGACGTGCGCGCCAGGGCGTTCCCGGCCGAGGCCAATGTTTACCATCTGGCCAAATCCCGGCCGGCCTGAAGCCGCGGCGGGCGTTAGGGAACCCGTGCGGCTTTGCCTTGCGCTCGCCATACCGCTAGTTTACCCCGCGCGAACGAAAGAGGGGTCGGGGCCCCGCTGAAATCACTTTCAGTTTGGGCCGGAGAGCTTTGACTTGTCTGATATTTTCAACGAAGTCGACGAGGAAGTCCGGCGCGAGAAGCTCAAGCAGCTTTGGGAGCGTCACGGCAATCTGATCGTCGCGCTTGCGCTGCTGGTCGTGCTCGCGGTCGGCGGCTGGCGCGGCTACGACTGGTGGGAAAGCCAGAAGGCCGCCGAATCCGGCGCGGCCTTCGAGGCGGCGGCCGCGCTCGCCGAGTCCGGCAAGCCGGCCGAGGCGCAGGACGCTTTCGCCAAGCTCGCCAAGGATGGCTCGTCCGGCTACCGCGTGCTGGCGCGCCTGCGCGAGGCAGCCGAACTCGCCAAGACCGACGGCGCCGCGGCGGTGAAGCTCTATGACGCGCTCGCGGCGGATTCGAGCATCGGGCGTGCGCTGCAGGACCTGGCGGCGGTTCGCGCCGGGCTGATCCTCGTCGACAGCGCGCCGCTCGCCGATTTGTCGGTGCGGCTCGAGCCGCTCACCGCGGTGGACCGGCCGTTCCGCCACACCGCGCGCGAGCTGCTCGCGCTCGGTGCCTGGCGCGTCGGCGACAGCGCGGCTGCCCGGCGCTGGTTCGACCTGATCGCGAGCGATCTCGAAACGCCCGCCGGAATGCGCCAGCGCATGGACGTGCTGATGACGCTCTCCGGCGAGAAAGCAAAGACGTGATACAAGCGATGATGCGCTCCAGCCTCACCATCGTGGCGCTCGCCTGCGGCCTTTTGCTCGCCGGCTGCGACTCGTTCGATCCGCTCGACAAGTTCCAGGACTGGGACATCATGGGCGGCGGCAAGACACCGCTGAAGGGCGCGCGGCGCGACGTGTTTCCCAGCGGCGTGCCGGGGGTGCCGCAGGGCGTGCCGCCCGAAATGGTCAAGGGCTATCAGGCCCCGCCTGAGGAGCCGCCGCCGGTGATCGAGGCGAAGCAGCCGAAGGCGAAGCAGAAGCAGCCGCCGAAGCGGGCTGCGAGCGCGCCGCGCAAGCAGCCGCGTCAGCAGGTCGAGCAGGAGCCGGCGGGCGAGCCGATGCAGCAGGCGCCGGCCGCCCGCACCACCACGACGCAGCCGGTACAGGGGCAGGGCGGCTTCCAGACCATGCCGGGCGCACAGCCGACCTGGCCGGCCGACGCGCAGCCCGCGCCGCGGCGCTGATTATCCTCGAACTGCGATATAGAGGGGCTGCGTACGGACCGCGGCTCCCCAAAGCGATTTTTGTATGAGCTTCACACTTGCAATCGTCGGACGGCCGAACGTCGGCAAGTCGACGCTGTTCAACCGCCTGGTCGGCAAGCGCCTCGCGCTGGTCGATGACCGGCCCGGCGTGACACGCGACCGGCGTGAGGGTTTTGGACGCCTCGGCGATCTGGCGTTCACCGCGGTCGATACCGCGGGGTTCGACGAGGGCGCGCCCGACAGCCTGATCAGCCGCATGATGGAGCAGACCGAAGCGGCGATCGAAAGCGCCGACGCGGTCCTGTTCCTGATGGATGTGCGCGCGGGGCTGACGCCGATCGACCGGCAGTTCGCCGAGGTCGTTCGCCGCACCGGCAAGCCCGTGATCGTCGTCGCCAACAAAGCCGAGTCGCGCGCCGGCGCCGGCGCGGTCGAGGCCTATGAGCTCGGTCTCGGCGATCCGGTGCCGATCTCGGCCGAGCACGGCGAAGGCCTGTCCGACCTTTATGACGCGATCCGCGCGGCGCTGCCTGCGCAGACGGCGGTGCCGGCCGGGGACGACGAGCCCGAGACCGAGGAAGAGCGCGCCAACCGGCCTGTCCGCGTCGCGGTGGTCGGCCGTCCCAATTCCGGCAAGTCGACCTTGATCAACCGCCTGCTCGGCGAAGAGCGGCTGCTCACCGGGCCCGAGGCCGGCATCACGCGCGACACCATCACGGTGGATCTCGCGTGGCACGGCCGCAAATTCCGCCTCTACGACACCGCCGGCATGCGCAAGCGCGCGCGCATCGAGGAGAAGATCGAGAAGCTGTCCGTCGCCGACACGCTGAATGCGATCCGCTTTGCCGAAGTGGTCATCATGCTGATGGATGCCGAGCGCCCGTTCGAGGAGCAGGACCTGCGCATCGCCGACCTGGTCGAGCGCGAGGGCAGGGCGCTGGTGCTCGGCATGAACAAGTGGGACCTGATGGCGGGCCAATCGGGCGCGGCCGGCAAGCTACGCGAGGAGGCCGATCATTGGCTGCCGCAGGTGAAGGGCGTGCCGATCGTCGCGGCGTCGGGCCGCACCGGCGAGGGCCTCGACCGGCTGATGCGGGCGGTGGTCGATGCCTATGCGGTGTGGAACAGGCGGGTCTCGACCAACCCGCTCAATCGCTGGTTCACCGACGCGGTCGGGTCGCATCCCCCGCCTGCGGTGAGCGGGCGGCGGCTGAAGATGAACTACATCACGCAGGTGAAGGCGCGCCCGCCGAGCTTCGTGCTGTTCTGTTCGCGCGCCGACGCGGTCCCGCAGGACTACCTGCGCTACCTGGTGCACGGGCTGCGCGACACGTTCGACCTGCCGGGCACGCCGATCCGCGTCACCTTGCGCGAGAAGGAAAACCCGTTCGCCGGTCGCAAGAAAAGACAACGATGACGCGCATGATGCCGAAAAGTGGAAGCCGGTTTTCGGATTAGATCATGCGCCAAGACAAATCGGCTCAGCCCGGCCGCGCCGCCTTCGCATTCATCTTCATCACCGTGCTGCTCGACATGCTGGCGCTCGGCATCATCATTCCGGTGCTGCCCTCGCTCGTGCTCGGCTTCACCGGCGGCGACACCTCGCGCTCGGCCGAGATCCTCGGCCTGTTCGGCACCGCCTGGGCGCTGATGCAATTCCTGTTCTCGCCGCTGCTCGGCGCATTGTCCGACCGCTTTGGCCGCCGGCCGGTGATCCTGATCTCGTGTCTCGGCCTCGGCCTCGACTACATTTTGATGGCGCTCGCGCCCTCGCTGGCGTGGCTGTTCGTCGGCCGCATCATCTCCGGCATCACGGCGGCGAGCTTCTCGACCGGCTTTGCCTATGTGGCGGACGTGACGCCGCCCGAGCAGCGCGCCAGGCGCTTCGGCCTGCTCGGCGTCGCGTTCGGCGCGGGCTTCGTGCTCGGGCCCGCGATCGGCGGGCTCGCCGGCAGTGTCGATCCGCGCCTGCCGTTCTGGATCGCGGCCGGGCTCGGCCTCGCCAACGCGCTCTACGGCTGGCTGATCCTGCCCGAGTCGCTGCCGCGGGACGCGCGCATGGCGTTCGCGTGGCGGCGCGCCAATCCGCTCGGCGCGCTCAAGCTGTTGCGCTCGCACCGCGAGCTGTTCTCCCTTGCGGGCGTGAGCTTCCTCGGCATGCTGGCGCACGCGGTGCTGCCGATCGTCTCGGTGCTTTATCTCTTCTATCGCTACGGCTGGGACGAGCGCGCGGTCGGCCTCGTGCTCGCGGCGGTCGGCGTCACCGCGATGGTGGTGCAGGGCGCGCTGATCGGTCCGGCGATCAAGCGCTTCGGCGAGCGCACCGCGCTGATTGTCGGATTGCTGTTCGGGGTCGCGGGGTTTTTCGTCTACGGCCTCGCGTGGACGCCGGTGCTGTTCTTTGCCGGTATTCCGCTGCAGGCGCTGTGGGGGCTCGCGAGCCCGGCCACGCTTGCGCTGATGAGCCGCCATGTCGGTGCCGACGAGCAGGGACAATTGCAGGGCGCGAACGCCAGCATCCAGGGCATCGCCAGCATGATCGGTCCGGGCATTTTCTCGCTGATCTTTGCCTGGTCGATCCGGCCCGAACTCGGTTTCACGCTGCCCGGCGCGCCGTTTTATCTCGCCGCCCTGATGCTGCTCGCGGCCGCCGCGATCGCGTGGCGGGTTACGATTGCAACTGTGGTTACGCGGGCGGCGCCCAGCTGAGGAATTTCTTGACGCGGTAATTATACAGCGTGCCGGTCTCGCCGTAGCTCGGCAGGCACAGATCGAGAATTTTCTCGGCGCAGTTCTCGGGCGTGTCGAGGCTCGCCGGATCTTCACCCGGCATCGCGGTCGCGCGCATGCGCGTGCGGATCGGGCCCGGATTGAACAGGTTCACGCGCAGTTTCGTCGTCGCGGTCTCGGCCGCATAGATGCGCGCCATCAGCTCGACCGCGGCCTTCGACACCGAATAGGGACCCCAATACGCCATCGGCGTCCACGCCGCCCCGGACGTGAGGAACACCGCGCGTCCGGCGTCGGATTTCTGCAGCAGCGGATCGAGCGAGCGGATCAGCCGGTAGTTCGCCGTGACGTTCACCGCCATCACGTCGTCGAACACCTTCGGCTCGACATGGCTCATCGGCGTCAGCGAGCCGAGCAGGCCGGCATTCGCCACCAGCACGTCGAGCCTGCCATAGCGTTCGTCGAGCGAGGCGCCGAGCCGGTCGATGCCGTCGGCGTCCTTCAGGTCGAGCGGCACCAGGGTCGCCGAGCCGCCCGCCGCCTTGATCGCGTCGTCGAGCTCTTCAAGCCCGCCGACCGTGCGCGCGATCGCCACCACGTGCGCTCCCGCTGTCGCCAGCGCGAGCGCGGTCGCCTGCCCGATGCCGCGCGAGGCGCCGGTGACGAGCGCGATGCGATCCGCCAGCGGTTTCGCCATGCAGCGTCAGCTCGCCTCGGCGAGCAGCGACAATTGCCGCGGCGTGTGCTCGCGCGCGGTCCGGTCGGTCAGCGGCGTGGGATATTCGCCGGTGAAGCAGTGATCGGTGAACTGCGGCCGCTCGGGGTCGCGCGTCAGCCCCATCGCGCGGTAGATGCCCTCGACCGAGAGGAACGCGAGCGAGTCCGCGCCGATGATGCGCCGCATCTCCTCGACGCTGTGCGTCGCGGCGAGCAGCTTGTCGCTCTCCGGCGTGTCGATGCCGTAGTAGTCCGGGTGCGTGATCGGGGGCGAGGCGATGCGGAAGTGCACTTCGGTCGCGCCGGCGTCGCGCATCATCTGCACGATCTTGGTCGAGGTGGTGCCGCGCACGATCGAGTCGTCGACCAGCACGATGCGCTTGCCGTTCACCACGGCGCGGTTTGCACTGTGCTTCAACCGCACGCCGAGCTGGCGGATCTGCTGCGTCGGCTCGATGAAGGTGCGTCCGACATAGTGATTGCGGATGATGCCGAGCTCGTAGGGCACGCCGGACTGCTGCGCGTAGCCGATCGCGGCCGGCACGCCGGAATCCGGCACCGGCACCACCACGTCGGCCGCGACGCCGGCTTCCTGCGCGAGCTCCGCGCCCATGGTCTTGCGCACATCATAGACCGCGCGTCCGCCGACGATCGAATCCGGGCGCGAAAAGTAGATGTACTCGAAGATGCACGGCCGCGCCGCCACCGGCGGAAACGGCTTGTGCGATTGCACGCCGCTTTCGTCGAACACGACCACTTCGCCGTTCTCCACGTCGCGCACGTAACGCGCGCCGATGATGTCGAGCGCGCAGGTTTCCGAGGCGAGGATCGGATGGCCGTCGAGCTCGCCGATCACCAGCGGGCGGATGCCGAGCGGATCGCGCGCGCCGATCAGCTTCTTGTTGGTCAGCGCGACGAACGAGTAGGCGCCCTCGAGCTGGCGCAACCCGTCGATGAAGCGGTCGATGAAGCGGTTGCGCAGCGACTTCGCGACCAGATGCAGGATCACCTCGGTGTCCGAGGTCGACTGCATGATCGCGCCGTCGCGCACCAGTTGCTTGCGCAGCGTCAGGCCGTTGGTGAGGTTGCCGTTGTGGCCGATCGCAAAGCCGCCGCCGTCGAGCTCGCAGAACAGCGGCTGCACGTTGCGCAGGATGGTCTCGCCGGTGGTGGAATAGCGGTTGTGGCCGATCGCGGCGGGGCCGGGCAGGCGGTCGATCACCTCGCGGCGGGAGAAATTGTCGCCGACCAGCCCCATGCGCCGTTCCGAATGGAAGCGCTTGCCGTCGAACGAGCAGATGCCGGCGGCTTCCTGTCCGCGGTGCTGCAGGGCGTGCAGGCCGAGCGCCGTGATGGCGGCGGCGTCCGGATGCCCGAAGATGCCGAACACGCCGCATTCCTCGTGCAGCCGGTCCGCCTCCAGGTCGATCCCTTGATCGATCTCCTGATCGATCCCTTGCGAGAACGCGAGGCCGTCTTCGGGTCGATCCATCGTCCAGCCTTTCAGCCCCGGCAGGGGTGGCTTAATGCGGGTCGCGCGGCAGGTAAACGGCGAACGTCGGCGCGCCGTTTTCCGTCCGGCTCGGCGGAGCGATCCTGGTCGCCCTCCGGCGGTTTCTTCTTGTACTTCTGCCACAGCGCTTCGAGGTCCGGCGATACCGAGATCAGCCAGTCCCGCGAGTTCTGCAGCATGCGCAGCGATTTGGCCTCGGTCATCCATTTAGGCTGCGCTTTCGACAACACAAGCCAGTCGAAAAACGCATAGGCGACGACCACGATGATGAAGCCGCGCGCCAGCCCGAACAGGAACCCGAGCGTGCGGTCGAGCGCGCCGATGCGGCTGTCGAGGATCGCGTCCGAGATCTTGATGGTAATGATCGCCACGACGATCAGTGTTCCGAAGAACAGCGCGCCGACCACCAGGCCCATCGCGACGTATTGATTGGTGAAATACTGCTCGGCGATCGGCATCGCGCGCTTGTAGAAGTAAAGCGTGACCAGCGCGGCGGCGGCCCACGAGGCGATCGACAGCACTTCGCGCATGAAGCCGCGGATCATCGCGAGCAGCGCCGAAATCAGCATCACCGCCAGCAGAATCCCGTCAAGAAGCGTGATCGGCATCAACTACCCTTGAGAAAGCTGTCTTAGGACCTGCAAGTGCGATTCGGCACGTCCCAGGTGCCGGAATCGGGGGTGCGTCAGCGGCCCCGTGTATAGCGGGCGGCGGGTGCGGCGTCATCCGTCTTCTCGGCAAGGCGCGGCCGCGCGCGGCTGCCGCTCGCCGCGATCGAGGCGACCAGATCGGTGAGCGAACCGATCGCGTTGAGCGCCATGCCGCGGTCGGAACCGGCCTCGCCGCGCGCCGAATCCGGCGCGACCGCGCGCGCAAAGCCGAGCTTTGCGGCTTCCTTCAGCCGGGCGGCGCTCTGCGCCACCGGGCGGATCGCGCCCGACAGCGAAACCTCGCCGAAATAGACCGCATCGGGCGGGAGCGAGCGCACCGGCCAGCGAGGAGACCAGCGCGGCGGCGGCGGCGAGATCGGCCGCCGGCTCGTTGATGCGCAAGCCGCCCGCGACATTGAGATAGACGTCGTGGCCGCCGAGCTTCACGCCGCAATGCGCCTCCAGCACCGCGAGCACCATCGAGAGCCGGCTCGAATCCCAGCCGACCACCGAGCGGCGCGGCGTGCCGAGCGAGGTCGGCGCGACCAGCGCCTGGATCTCGACCAGCAGCGGCCGCGTGCCCTCGATGCCGGCGAACACCACCGTGCCGGGGCTGCCGAGATCGCGCTCCGACAGGAACAGCTCGGACGGGTTCGGCACTTCGCGCAAGCCCGCGCCGGTCATCTCGAACACGCCGATCTCGTCGGTCGGGCCGAAGCGGTTCTTCACCGCGCGCAGGATGCGGAACTGGTGCGAGCCTTCGCCCTCGAACGACAGCACCGCATCGACCATGTGCTCGACCACGCGCGGGCCGGCGATCTGGCCGTCCTTGGTGACGTGGCCGACCAGAATGACGGCGGCGCCGGAACGCTTGGCGAAACGAATGAGCGCCTGCGCCGAGCCGCGCACCTGCGTGACCGTGCCGGGCGCGGAATTCGACCGCGTCGGTCCACATGGTCTGGATCGAGTCGATGATGATCAGGCGCGGCGTCTTGCCCTGGCTCAGCGTCGCGATGATGTCCTCGACCGAGGTTTCGGCCGCAAGCTCGACCGGCGCTTGCGCGAGGCCGAGGCGCTCGGCGCGCAGCCGCACCTGCGCCACCGCTTCCTCGCCGGAAATGTAGACCGCGCGGTGGCCGGTCTGCGCGAGCGCGGCGGCCGCCTGGATCAGCAAGGTCGATTTGCCGATGCCGGGATCGCCCGCCATCAGCAGCACCGAGCCGCGCACGAAGCCGCCGCCGGTGACGCGGTCGAGTTCGGGCACGCCCGAGGGCAGGCGCGGGGCCTCGTGGGTTTCGCCGGTCAGCGGCTCGAGCGGGAACACGCGGCCCTTGCGCGCCGAACGCCCCGGGATCGCGCGGTCGGCCGCGGCGCCTTCCTCGGCGATCGAGTTCCACTCGCCGCAGGAGTCGCACTTGCCCTGCCAGCGCCCGTAGGTGGCGCCGCAGTTCTGGCAGATAAAGGAGAGGACGGTCTTGGCCATGCGGGCGCTATGCGGTGGAAACGACCCGAACCATAGCGGATTGATGAGAACAATACAAGAACATACCGGCGAAGTGCCTCAGTCGCGGTAGATCCGCCGATAGCGCCGCCCAAGGCTGGTCAGCACCTCGTAGCCGATGGTGCCGGCGCGCTCGGCGAGGTCGTCGACCCCGATGCCGTCGCCGAGCAACGTGACAAGGTCGCCGCGCCGGACTTGCGCATGCAGGTCGGTCACGTCGAGCGCAATCAGGTCCATCGAGACGCGGCCGGCGAGGGGACAGCGTTGGCCGGCGACGATCGCCTCGGCACCGGGCCGCGCATCGCTCGCGCTTGCGGCGCGCAGGAAGCCGTCCGCATAGCCGACCGACACGATCGCAAGCCGGGTCGGCCGCCGCGCGGTCCACGTCGCGCTGTAGCCGACGGTTGCGCCTTGCGCGACCTCGCGCGTCTGCACGATGCGGCCGTGCAGCGTCACGACGGGGCGCATCGGGTTCGGCTTGCCCGGTGTCGGATTGGCGCCGTAGAGCGCGACGCCGGGGCGCACCAGATCGTGATGCGCGCTCGCGCCGAGGAAGATGCCCGACGAATTCGCGAGCGATCCGGCGATGCCGGGAAAGCTTGCGCGCACCGCCGCGAAGCGCTCGATCTGCAGCGCGTTGAGCGGATGATCTTCTTCCGAGCAGGCGAAGTGGCTCATCACCAGCGCGATGCCGTGATCGCTGCCGTGCGCGGGCGCGAGTTGCCGCACTTCGTCGGCGGAAAATCCAAGCCGGTTCATTCCGGTATCGACATGCAGCGCGGCGCCGCCGCGCCAGCCGCTGTTTGCGCGAAACGCGTTCCACTCGTCCCAGCCGGGCCCGTCACCGATCACCGGCCGTAGGTTGGCCTGCGCGAAAGCGGGCGCGGTGCCGGGCAGCACGCCGTTGAGCACGTAGATCGCCGCATCCGGCGCGGCCGCGCGCGCGCGGCGTGCTTCGGGCAGGTTCGCGACAAAGAACGTCAGGCAGCCGGCCTTCGCGAGCGCGGCCGCGACCTGCTCGACGCCGCAGCCGTAGCCGTCGGCCTTCACGACGGCGGCGCATTGCGCCGCGGCGGCGCGCCCGGCGAGCGCGCGCCAGTTCGCGACGAGCGCCGCGAGATCGATGGTCAGGATGCCGCCGGCTTCGGGCTCATCGGGGCCGGAAATCTCAGTCATGCACGATCATCCGCCGCCTTCCGGCGCCGAACAAGTCATCACTCGGTGCGCTGCGGCAGGTGGCCTGGATCCGCCAGATCGGAGAAGCGCGTGACGTCGGCCTTGAACTGCAGCCCGATGGTGCCGGTCGGGCCGTGGCGCTGCTTGCCGATGATCACCTCGGCCTTGCCGTGCACGGCCTCCATCTCGGTCATCCACTTGAAGTGCTCTTCGGTGCCCGGGCGCGGCTCCTTGTTCTTGAGGTAATATTCCTCGCGGAACACGAACAGCACGACGTCGGCATCCTGCTCGATCGAGCCCGACTCGCGCAGGTCGGAGAGCTGCGGACGCTTGTCGTCGCGGCTTTCCACCTGGCGCGAGAGCTGCGACAGCGCCAGAATCGGAACGTTAAGCTCCTTCGCCAAGGCCTTGAGGCCGGTGGTGATCTCGGTCACCTCCTGCACGCGGCCCTCCTGCGCGCGCTTGCCCGAGCCGGAGAGCAGCTGGATGTAGTCCACCACCAGCAGGTCGAGCCCGCGCTGGCGCTTCAGCCGCCGCGCGCGCGCGGTCAACTGCGAGATCGAAAGGCCGCCGGTCTCGTCGATGTAGAGCGGGATCGTCTCCATCTCGCGCGCCATCTGCGCGATGCGGTCGAAGTCGGACGGATCGATCTCGCCGCGCCGGATGCGGAACGAGGGGATTTCGGTCTGCTCGGCGATGATGCGGGTGGCGAGCTGCTCGGCCGACATTTCGAGCGAGAAGAAGCCGACGATGCCGCCGTTGACCGACTCCATGCGGCCGTCGGGCCGTACCTCGCCGCGCCAGGCCTTCGCGATGTTGTAGGCCATGTTGGTCGCGAGCGCGGTCTTGCCCATGCCGGGCCGGCCCGCGAGCACCACGAGGTCGGAGGATTGCAGTCCGCCCATCATGCGATCGACGTCATGCAGCCCGGTCGCGAGTCCGGACAGCTTGCCGTCGCGCTGGTAGGCGCGCGCCGCCATGTCGACCGCAGTGGTCAGCGCGGTCGCGAAGCGCTGGAAGCCGCCGTCGTAGCGGCCGGTCTCGGCCAGCTCGTAGAGCCGCCGCTCGGCGTCCTCGATCTGCTCGCGCGGCGGCAGGTCGACCGGCGCGTCGTAGGCGACGTTGACCAGGTCCTCGCCGATGATGATCAGCGAGCGGCGCATCGCGAGATCGTAGATCGTGCGGCCGTAGTCCTCGGCGTTGATGACGGTGGTCGCTTCGGCTGCAAGGCGCGCCAGATACTGGCTCGCGGTCAGGCCCGACACGTCGAGATCGACCGGCAGGAAGGTCTTGAGCGTCACCGGGCTCGCGACCTTGCCGGCGCGAATCAGGCTCGCGGTCAGTTCGAAGATCTTGGCGTGGATCGGCTCGAAGAAATGCGGCGGCTCGAGGAAGTCGGAGATGCGGTAGAACGCCTCGTTGTTGACCAGGACGGCGCCCAGCAGCGCTTGTTCCGCCTCGACATTGTGCGGAGCAGCGCGAAAGACAGGTGTTTCTTGCGCGGACTTACGCGCCGTGTTCTCGCCAACCATGATGGTGAACGCACTCGTGTGCCAAACCGGGTTCGCGTCTTAGCATCAGCGTGGAGGCGTGACGATGGCGCGATGCGCTTGTCCACGATGTACACCGCAACTCGAATTCACTGAATGAATCGCACAACAGCCCTTGACGGACTAGTGTCCGCGCGCGCGGGAAAAAATCATCTGCCGGCGCGCCGCTGCGGCGCCTGGTTGCCGCGCGCGGCGCCGCGCAACCGCGCGTCCTCGTGCGCCATGTCGTTGCGTGATCGGAATCGCGTGCTGCCGCCTCGTCAATTGCCGCCGGACCGCGATCATGTTCCGCCCGCGGAACGCGCATCATCACGTCAGACGGCAAACCGCGTACGCCAGGGTCGCCGCCCAGCCTGCCGCCAGCGCCAGCACAAATATCTTGATCAGGGTGTCCGAGGGTGTCCTGCTCCGCCCGGCCTCCGCGCCCCAGAAGCGCCGATAACTGTAGGGAGCCGTGGCTTTCATCGCGATGTGGATCGTCGTGCCGGTTTGCCGATCAATCTCGCGGATTCTGAGCAGGAGCGCTTCGAGATATGCGTGCGTTCGCACGTAGATGCCGTACGCGCCAAAATTATACACGACGCCGAGAAACGCGATCGCGGCGGCGACGATGACGGCGGTGAACGGTCCTTCCTTGTTCAGCACCTCCCGCTTTTCGAAAAAGACGTAGTAGAAGCCCACGCCGAGCGCAGGGTTGATGATAAACGTCATCTGCGTGAGGCGGAAAAACGTCTCGTAGACGGTACGGCCGTATCGGTTGAGCTCCTCGTACTCGAGCCGCGACCACTCTCCCTCCGTTGCCAGAACCTTGAGCAGCTCGTCGTCGGATGCTGACATCGAACTGATCCTGTTCCCCGCCTGGCGCGATCCGGCACGTCGCCTGCGCAGATGCGGGATCGCGTGAGCGGCACCCGGTCGAGCTTTTGTATCTGAAAGGCGCCAAACCCGGAATACGGGACGAATTGCGGAAATCCGGCCGGATGGAATTCCCATGCGGATGAACAGCTCCGCACTGCGGAATGCAGGCTGGTCGACTACTCGCCGGCGAGCCGCAACGGCGCCCGATTGCCGCTCTCGGCGCCGCGCAACCGCGCTTCCTCGCGCGCGATGTAGTCGCGCGTGATCGGCACCACCCCCTGCCGCTTCGTCAATTGAAGCTGGAACACCATCATGTTCTGCTCGCGAAACGACATCTCGGATGCCGCGAGATAAAATTCCCACATGCGCACGAAGCGCGCGTCATAGATCCGTTCGGGATCGTCGCGGTGCGCGAGGAAGCGCGCGCGCCACTGCTTGAGGGTTTCGGCGTAGTGCAGGCGCAGGATCTCGATGTCGGTCACCAGAAGCCCGGCGCGCTCGACCGCCGGCAGCACCTCCGAGAGCGCCGGGATGTAACCGCCGGGGAAGACATATTTCGCGATCCACGGATTGGTGATGCCGGGGCCTTCCGAGCGGCCGATCGAGTGCAGCAGCATCGCGCCGTCGTCGGCCAGCAGCTCGGCGCATTTGCGGAAGAACGCGTCGTAGTGGTTGATGCCGACATGCTCGAACATCCCGACCGACACGATGCGCTCGAAGCGCTCCGCCACGTCGCGGTAATCCTGCAGCCTGAACTCGACCTTGCCGGAGACACCCCTCTCGTCGGCGCGTTCGCGCGACAGCACGAATTGCTCGTCAGACAGCGTGACCCCGGTGACGTGCGCGCCGCACGTCTCGGCGAGATAGAGCCCCATTCCGCCCCAGCCGGAACCGATGTCGAGCACGCGCGTCCCGCCGCGGAGCAGAAGCTTCGCCGCGATGTGCCGCTTCTTGGCGAGCTGCGCATCGTCGAGCGACTGTTGCGGGTGTTCGAAGTAGGCGCAGCTGTATTGCCGGTCGGCATCGAGGAACAGCGAGTAGAGCCGTTTATCGAGGTCGTAGTGATGCGCGACGTTGGCGCGCGCGCGGGCCGGCGGGTTGAACTGCGCGAAGCGCCGCCAGAGATAACGCACGAGCCATTGCAGGCGCGCGAACCACGGCGACTTGCCGCCGTAGTCCTGCGACATGGCGAGGGCGAGGGCATCGGTAATCGAGCCGTGCTCGATCACCAGCGTTCCGTCCATGTAGGCTTCGCCGACCGCGAGTTCCGGGTCGAGCAGGATCGCGAGTTCGGTCCAGCGGGTCGTGAAGCGGACCGCGATCGGCCGGCCGGTTCCGTCGCCGAATGTGAGAGCCGTCCCGCGTGCCGTGGTCAGGCGCAGCGTTCCATGCCGGATAAACGAGCTCAACACGTACTGCAGGACGCGATCCATCATACGCCCCAACACATCGCCGCAGCCCCTCGGGGGCCGCGGCAGAACTGATGGGAGACACGCGCCGCGGCCAAGACTGACGGATTTCCTTCACTCCACGTAGGAATGGCGTGAAGAATGACAACACCATTAGAACAAAATTCAGTCTTACCGGCAATGCGGCGGAGGCATGCGCGCGTCGTTTGGTGCGTGCCGATGGCCGGGCGATTTTGTCCCCACCCGGCTATGGAATCCGCTAGATATGGGGTCGATGCAGCGGCGGGCGTGGGGAGGCTATCAAGTGTCCGGTTTCGGACGGATCGTGCTGTTGGGGACGATAGTCGCAGCGGTGGCAGGCATTGCCAGCCTGCGCGCCCAGACGCAGCTGGCCGATCCGAAGGACGCGCCGAAGATTTTCGCCTCGACTTGCTCGGCCTGTCACAAGAGCCCGCAGGGGCTCGCGAAGAGCGGGCAGGTCGCGGGCTTCCTGCGCCAGCATTATACGACCGGCCCGGAAATGAGCGCCGCGATGGCCGCCTATCTGGTCGCCGCCGGAAGCGCACCGGCCAAGAAGGAGCGGGAAAAAGCCGCCGCCAGTCAGTCCGGCGATCCCGCCGCCAAGGGCAAGAGCAAAAAACAGGAGCAGGCCGCAGCCCAGCCGGGGGTGGACGGCAAGGAGCCGCGCACGCTGCGCGGCAAGCAGATCCAGGCGAAATCGCACGACGAGCGGCCCGCGGCTCACCCGTCACCCGCATCGGCCACCGATGCTGCGGCCCGTCAGGCCGTGGTTGCGGCTCCCGGTCCTGTGGCCGAGCAACCCGCCGCCACACCGGCACCCGCGCCCGCGCCGCCGGTGGTCACGCTCGACATCCCGTTGCCGGAGATGCCGACCGCGCCACCGGCAGACCTCACTCAGTCGGTCTTCGCGTCCTCGCCGGTCCCCTGATCGTCCATCTCCTCGGGCTTTTCGAAGACGGCCGCGGCATCCGCTGCCGCCGCCTCTGCGTCGCTCTGTTCGCGCCGCTGCGTGACGTTCTCGCCGCGCGACTGCCGCTCGGCCTCGTCGGCATTGCGCGCGACGTTGATCGAGATCTTGGCCTCGACTTCCGGGTGGAGCGTGACCGGCAAGGTGTGGATTCCGATCGTCTTGATCGGCGCCTGCAGGTCGATCTGGTTGCGCTCGACGGTAAATCCGCCCTCGGTGAGGAGCGACGCGATATCGCGCGCCGAGACCGAGCCGAACAACTGGCCGACGTCGGATGCTTGGCGCACGATGATGAAGCTCTTGCCGTTGAGTTTGGCGGCGACGACGTCGGCATCCTTCTTCAGTTCGAGATTGCTCGTCTCGAGCTGCGCCTTCATGCCCTCGAACTTGGCGCGGTTGTCCTTGGTGGCGCGCAGCGCCTTGCCTTGCGGCAGCAGGAAATTGCGCGCGAAGCCGTCCTTGACGCGCACGACCTCGCCCATCTGGCCGAGCTTGGCGACACGTTGCAGCAGGATCACTTCCATCTTGGTTTCTCCGTTGTTCAGGATCAGGGACGATTGAGTGCGCCGGGCGGCGCCGGCGGGCGGCGCGCCGCGACGCGGGCGCGCAGCGCGAGCATGGTTTCGATCAGGCCGAGCGCGCACATCAGCAGCAGCAGCGGCCAGCTGAACAGCACGGCGATAACATAAAAGCCGGTGAGCATCAGGCTGCGCCCGGCGAGGCCGAGCGTGATGACGTGCACCACCGCAAAGCCGAGCAGCGCATAGGCGAGCAGCAGGCTGGCGGTGAACACGCTGCCGGCGATGCCGGTCAGCTTGGGCAGGAACGTCGCCGCGATGGCGGCGCCGAGCGCGGGCGGCACGAAGGGCGGAAACGCCATCTGGGCAACCGGCGGCCACGGCCGCCGCAGCCGGCCGGAGATTTTCACCGCCAGGGCTGCGAGCCACAGATTCAGCAGGGTCGTTGCGGTCAGCCCGATCGCCTTCATGCCGGGGATCACGAGAACCAGCGCGTCCTTGAGCCGCTCCGGGTCGCGCGACCCGGGGAAACGCAGCGTGATGAGAAACCGCGCGGCGACCTCCACTTCGGGCCGCAGTCCGCTCTTGATGCTCTCGGCGTCGAGGCCGTGGCGCGCAAGCGAGATCATCACGATCGTGCCCGCCGCGATCGCGGTCCACGCGACGATGCGGCCCAACGGATACCACTCGAGGTCCGTTCCGCCGGCGGCGGGGCGGGCGAGCAGCGCCAGATAGCCGATCAGCGAGGCCGGCAGCGCGACGCTGATCACGAAGACGAATGCGGCCGATGCGCCGAAGAGGAGGCCGAGACCCACTGACGCGGCCAGCGCGGCGACAAGGCCGGCAAGATAGGTCCACCCGATCGCCGCGATCAGGATCGGGAGCTGCGCGAAAGCAGTGAGAACCAGCGAGACCGTCGAGCCGGAGGCGACCGACACGAACAGCAGGGCCGACGCCGCCCCGGCACAAAGACCAATCAATACGATCTGCATCATCGCAGCTGTCCCGCTCCTTTGAGCGGTTAGAGGCGGATCGCGTCCGCCCCAACCATCGGCCGGCGGGAGGTCCCGCCAGCCTCGCGTTAAATGATCCTCAGCGGATCACGTAGTTCAACAAGCCGAGGAAGCGCGCCCGCTTGATCGCGCGGGCGAGCTCGCGCTGCTTCTTGGTCGAGACCGCGGTGATGCGGCTCGGCACGATCTTGCCGCGCTCCGAGACGTAGCGCTGCAGCAGCTTCACGTCCTTGTAGTCGATCTTCGGCGCGTTCGTGCCCGAGAACGGACAGGTCTTGCGACGGCGGAAGAACGGGCGGCGGCCGCCTCCGGATGAGAATTGCATGGTGCTTACTCCTCGCCCGCTGCTGCTGCTGGTGCCGCTGTTTCAGCGGCGTCGTCACGCCGCGGCGGACGGTCGTCCCGGTCGCGCCGCGGACCACGGTCGCGGTCGCCGCGATCGAAGCGGTCGCCGCGATCGAAGCGGCCACCGCCGCGCTCGTCGCGCTCGCGATCCCGGTCGGCCTTGCGCATCATGGCGGAAGGACCTTCCTCGTGCTCGTCGACGCGCACCGTCAGGTAGCGCAGCACGTCTTCGCTGAGGCGCTGCTGCCGCTCCACTTCGGTCAGCGCGGCCGGCGGCGCGTCGAGCCTGAACAGCGTGAAGTGTGCCTTGCGGTTCTTGCGGATGCGGAACGACAGGGTCTTCACGCCCCAGTATTCCGGATCGCTGACGAACTTGCCGCCGAGGCCTTCGATGATGCCCTTGAAGCTGGCGGTCATCTCCTCGACCTGCTGCGTGCTCAGATCCTGGCGCGCCATATAGACGTGTTCATACAATGGCATGCGAATGCCTCTCCCTGGTGTGGCTCGCTCCGGCGCCAAGCCCTTCATGCCCTTTGGGACAGGCAGGAAAGTTCTCAGGAAGGCGGGAACACGGGACGCCGGGCCATGCGGCCCTGCCGGCCTCGCAAGAGGACGGCCGTCCGTTCAGCTCCCGGCCGGGATCGAGCGGAAGCGGCGTTATAGCGGGATTTGCCGCTCTGGCAAGCGCTTCAGCGCGCCTCGGCGAGCGCGAGTTCGTCCTCGATCGCACGGATGCGATCGGCGAGCTGCACTGCCATCAGGGCGCCTTCCCGCAGCTCAAGCGCGACCTTGGGGCCCGGCTGAGCGGCGTTCTGCATGCGATGCAGCGAGGACAGAAGCTGCTCCAGGCTTTTCGCCAGCAATATCTGCCTGAAGCGCGGGTCCGCGCGCGAGCGCACGATATCCGCATCGCTGATTGCACTCATGATCCCACTCAACATGCGCACGAAGCGCTGTGTGCAGTATCGTGCCTAAAGGTTGTCCAAAAGTTCCCAAGGCCGGAACTTTGTTCGTCTGCTTGACACCCGGGCGATCGCCGGTGTCTTGAAATCTTCACGTTCCTGCGGGGTTAAAGATGTCCGTTGCATTCGTTTTTCCGGGCCAGGGCAGCCAGGCGATCGGCATGGGCAAGGCGCTGGCGGACAGCTTTACCGTTGCCCGCAACGTGTTCGCCGAGGTCGATGAGGCGCTGGGGGAAAACCTCACCGCCGTGATGTGGGACGGCCCGGCCGACCGGCTGACGCTGACCGAGAACGCGCAGCCCGCCCTGATGGCGGTCTCGCTCGCCGCGATGCGCGTGCTCGAAAGCGAGGCCGGGCTCGATCTCAAGCGCGATGCCGCTTTCGTGGCCGGCCATTCGCTCGGTGAATACGCCGCATTGGCCGCCGCAGGCGCCCTGACGATTTCCGACACCGCGCGGTTGCTGCGGACGCGCGGGCGCGCCATGCAGGCCGCCGTTCCGGTCGGCGCCGGCGCGATGGCGGCGCTGCTCGGGCTCGAGTTTGATCCGGCGGCTGCGGTCGCGGCCGAGGCGGCGCAGGGGCAGGTGTGTCAGGCCGCCAACGACAACGGGGGCGGGCAGGTCGTCGTGTCCGGTGACAAGGCCGCGGTCGAGCGCGCAGTCGAGCTTGCCAAAAGCAGGGGCGCAAAGCGCGCGATGCTGCTGCCGGTCTCCGCGCCATTCCATTGCGCACTGATGCAGCCCGCCGCCGACGCGATGGCGCAGGCGCTCTCCAAGGTCACGATGCGGCCACCGGTGGTTCCGCTCGTCGCCAACGTGCTGGCGCGCGCCACCAGCGATCCCGCCGAGATCGTGACCGCGCTCATCGCGCAGGTGACCGGCACGGTGCGCTGGCGCAAGTCGGTCGCCTTCATGGCGGCGGCGGGCGTTGATTCATTTTATGAGATCGGGGCCGGCAAGGTGCTGTCCGGACTCGTGAAACGGATCGCGCCGGGCGCCAGCGGAACACCGATCGGCGCACCCGACGACGTTGCGGCATTCAAGGCAGCGCGCACCGCGTAAGGCCACCTTCCGGACGTGCGGTTCGCGCAGCGGACCGGCTCGCGCGTAAAGGCGTGCGCGGTGACATTTTGAGTGGTGACACGGCGCCGATTGCAGTGATAAGTCGGCTACTTGCGGGAGCTAGCAGAGGCCGGCCGCGTATGCTGGCAATGCTAGGGGAAGTGTGGTAACCGAACCCCGGCTTGGGCAGCCGGGTTTTGGGGGCCATCGTCGATCCCTTCTGGTGTGCAATCGTACGCCGCGTCCGCTACCACATAGCCGCGACGGCTCGGGTCGCGCGGCACAAGCCCGTGAGAAAAACGCGAGGGTGAAAGCGATGAGTGATATTGCCGAGCGGGTCAAAAAGATCGTGGTGGAACATCTCGGCGTCGATGCCGAGAAGGTCACGGATGCCGCCAGCTTCATTGACGACCTCGGCGCCGACAGCCTCGACACCGTCGAACTGGTGATGGCGTTCGAGGAAGAGTTCGGTTGCGAGATTCCGGACGACGCGGCCGAAACGATCCTCACCGTCGGCGACGCGGTCAAGTTCCTCGAAAAGAACGCAAAGAGCTGACCTGTCTCGCCGCGATACCGGAAGCCTGAGGTTGCACCTTGACGTGTCCCGGGCACCCGGCCTTTGCGGGTAGCGGATACGCGATGTTGCCGATCCCCCGGTCCTTTGCGATTGCGAAATCTCCGCGCGTGATGTCACGTCGGGACAGGACCGCGGAGGAGCCGGCATGCGGCGCGTAGTTGTCACGGGCCTTGGCATGGTGACGCCGCTCGCTTGCGGCGTCGAGCCGACGTGGCGGCGTCTCGTCGCCGGCGAGAGCGGCGCGCGCAAGATCGACAGGTTCGAGGTGGCCGACCTGCCGGCGCGCATCGCCTGCCAGATCCCGCGCGGCGACGGCTCGAACGACACCTACAATCCCGACCAGTGGATGGAGCCGAAGGAGCAGCGCAAGGTCGACGAGTTCATCGTCTTTGCGATGGCGGCGGCGACCCAGGCGCTGCAGGACGCCGGCTGGAAGCCCGCGAACGAGGATGAACGCACCCGTACCGGCGTGCTGATCGGCTCGGGTATCGGCGGCCTTGAAGGCATCGCCGACGCGGCGATCACGCTGAAGGAGCGCGGCCCGCGCCGCATCTCGCCGTTCTTCATCCCCGGGCGGCTGATCAACCTTGCTGGCGGCTACGTGTCGATCGAACACGGCCTGAAGGGGCCGAATCATTCGGTCGTCACCGCGTGCTCGACCGGCGCGCACGCGATCGGCGATGCCGGACGGCTGGTCGCGCTCGGCGATGCCGACGTGATGGTCGCCGGCGGCACCGAATCGCCGGTCAACCGGCTGTCGGTCGCGGGCTTCGCGGCGTGCCGGGCGCTGTCGACCAGCTACAACGATACGCCGGAAAAGGCCTCGCGCCCCTATGACAAGAATCGCGACGGCTTCGTGATGGGCGAGGGGGCCGGCGTCGTGGTGCTCGAGGCATACGAGCACGCCAAGGCACGCGGCGCGAAGATCTACGCCGAGCTGATCGGCTACGGCCTGTCCGGCGATGCCTTCCACATCACGGCGCCCTCCGAAAACGGCGACGGTGCCTTCCGCTGCATGAACGCGGCGATCAAGCGCGCCGGCATCACGCCGAACGAGATCGACTACATCAATGCGCACGGCACCTCGACCATGGCCGACACCATCGAGCTCGGGGCGGTCGAGCGCGTGGTCGGCAACGCGGCGGCCACGATCTCGATGTCGTCCACCAAGTCCTCGATCGGGCACCTGCTCGGCGCCGCCGGGTCGGTCGAGGCGATCTTCTCGATTCTCGCGATGCGCGACGGCGTGGCGCCGCCGACCCTGAACCTGGACGATCCCGACGTGGCGACGCCGATCGATCTTGTGCCGCACAAGGCGCGCAAGCGTGACATCGACGTGGTGCTGTCGAACTCGTTCGGTTTCGGCGGCACCAATGCGACGCTGGTCTTCCGCCGTGCGGACGCTTAGGCTGTCCGATGCGGACGGTTCACCCTTTCGCCATATTCAAGCTTAACCTGCGCACACCAGCCCGCGAGTGGACATGACCGACGCAGGCCCGACGCGTTCAGGAGATGCGAGGCGGGTCGCGCCGCGCAGTCCGCGCGCCGCATTGGAGCCCGAATACGTGCCGGAGCCCAAACGCCCCTCGCGCCGCGCGCGCCATCCGCTGGTGATCGCCGGCAATGCGATCCTCACGATCCTTCTGGTGGTCGGCCTTGCGGCCGGTGCCGCCTATTCGTTCGGCCGGCAAAAGCTTGAATCGGCCGGGCCGCTCGAAGCCGAGAAGGTCGTCAACATTCCGCGCGGGCTCGGCCTGAAGGAGATCGCCGACCTGCTGGCGCGCGAGAACGTCATCGAAACGCCCTGGCTGTTCATCGGCGGCGTGCTCGTGCTGAAGGCGCGTGAGGATCTCAAATTCGGCGAGTACCGGTTCGGCAAGAACCTGACGCTGCGCGAGACGATCGAGACGATCGTCGAGGGCAAGGTGGTACAGCACGCGTTCACGATCCCCGAAGGGTTGACCTCCGAGCAGATCGTCGCGCGGCTCGCCGAGGTCGATTTCCTCACCGGCAATATCCGCGAGATTCCCAAGGAAGGCACGCTGCTGCCGGATACCTACAACTTCCCGCGCGGTGCGACGCGCGAGCAGGCGATCCAGCGCATGCAGCAATCGCACGCGCGCACGCTCAAGGACATCTGGGATCGGCGCAACGCTGACGTGCCGGTCAAGAGTCCGGAAGCGCTGGTGACGCTCGCCTCGATCGTCGAGAAGGAGACCGGCCGGGCCGACGAGCGCTCGCGGGTCGCTGCCGTGTTCGTCAACCGCATCCGCCAGCGCATGAAGCTGCAATCCGATCCGACCATCATCTACGGCCTGGTCGGCGGCAAGGGCACGCTCGGCCGCCCGATCATGCGCTCCGAGATCGATCAGCCGACGCCCTACAATACCTACGTGGTCGAAGGGCTGCCGCCGGGACCGATCGCCAATCCGGGGCGCGCCTCGCTCGAGGCGACCGCGAATCCGGCGCGGACCAAGGAGCTGTTCTTCGTCGCCGACGGCAGCGGCGGGCACGCATTTGCCGAAAACCTGCAGCAGCACCAGCAGAACGTCGCCAAGCTGCGCCAGTTCGAGCAGCAGATCCGCCAGTCGAGCGCGCCCCCCGTCGACCGCGCGCTCGGTTACAGCGAGCCGCCGGCGGCGGCGGCCGACCCGGTGGCGGCCGTGCCGGCTCCGGCCGCGGCCAAGAACGCCAAGCAGCAGCAAAAAGCCAAGCAGAAGACGCAGTAGGCGCACGGCCTGTGACCGCGCCGCTGTTTTGCTGCGCCTGATCTTTTCCGAAAACCGGTATCCAGGTTTCGCGATCATGCGCTAAGGTCGCGCGGCTTTTCCTGACCAACTCGGGATTTTTCCGGAACGAGGATTGATGGCGCTGTCGAGCATGACCGGCTTCGCGCGGACCGATGGCGTATCCGGTCCCTATGCGTGGGTCTGGGAACTGAAGTCCGTCAACGCCAAGGGGCTCGAGCTGCGGCTGCGCACGCCGCCCGGCTGGGACGCGGTCGAGGTGCCGTTGCGCGCGAGGGCGGCCGAGGCGCTCGCGCGCGGCACCGTGCATGCGAACCTGACCGTGCAGCGCGCCGGCGGCACGCCGGTCGTGCGCGTCAACGAGCCGGTGCTCGCCGCAGTGCTCGCCACGATGGGCGACATCGCCAAGCGCATCGCTGCGACGCCGCCGAGCATCGACGGAATCCTTGCGCTGAAGGGCGTCATCGAGGTGATCGACGAGGACGAACGCGAGGAGGATCGCCGCGCCGGCGAGGCGGCGGTGATCGCGGGGTTCGGCACGGCGCTCGCAAGCCTCGGCGAGATGCGCCGCCGCGAGGGCGCAGCGCTCGGAACGATCCTGCGTTCGCGGCTGGACGAGATCGCGGCGCTCACGGCGCGCGCCGAAAGCGCGCCCGGCCGCAAGCCGGAGGCGATCAAGGCGCGGCTCGCCGACCAGATCGCCGCGCTGCTCGACGGCGCGACGCGGTTCGACCCCGATCGGCTGCATCAGGAAGCGCTGCTGATGGCCTCCAAGGCCGACATCCGCGAGGAGCTCGACCGGCTGACCGCGCATGTCGCGCAGGCGCGCCGCCTGATCGAGGCCGGCGGCCCGGCCGGGCGCAAGCTCGATTTCCTGTCGCAGGAGCTCAACCGCGAATCCAATACGCTGTGCGCCAAGTCGAACGACGTCGAGCTCACCAACATCGGCCTCGAGCTGAAAACCGTGGTCGAGCAGTTCCGCGAGCAGGTGCAGAACCTGGAATGAGCGCGCCGTCTGAAATCGCCCGCAGGGGCATCATGCTGGTCGTGTCCTCGCCGTCCGGCGCGGGCAAGACGACGCTGACCCGCAATCTTCTGGAGCAGGAGGAGAACGTCAACCTGTCGATTTCGGTAACGACGCGCGAGCGCAGGCCAAGTGAGATCGACGGCTCTCATTATCATTTCATTTCCAAGCGCCGCTTCGAAAGCATGCGCGACGCCGACGAGTTGCTCGAATGGGCTGAAGTGCATGGCAACTATTACGGCACGCCGCGCGAGCCGGTGGAAACGGCGCTGGCTGCCGGCCGTGACATGCTGTTTGACATCGATTGGCAGGGCACGCAGCAGCTTTATGCCAAGATGCGCCCGGACGTCGTGAGCGTGTTCGTTTTGCCGCCCTCTGCCGAAGAGCTGAAGCACCGGCTGGAGCGGCGCGCGGAGGATGCGGGCGATGTCATCATCCGGCGCCTGCGCAATGCGGCATCGGAAATCCCGCACTGGACCGAATACGATTACGTTCTCGTCAATCGCGATCTCGACAAGAGTTTTGTCCGGCTGCGCGCGATCCTTACGGCGGAGCGCTTGAAGCGCGTGTTGAAGCCAAATTTGACGGGCTTCGTCGCGGAGCTGCTTGCCGATCTTGGCAAGATCGACTGATCAGGTCACCAGCACGACGCGCCCCACGATCTTTCCCTGTCGCAGGTCGTCGAGCGAGGCCTGCGCGGCGGCGAGCGGGCGCTCGATGATCGGCACCGGCGGGATCTTGCCGGCGCGCGCCAGCGCCATCATCTCGTTCGCCTCATCGAGCGTTCCGGTCATGGTGCCTTCGATCGTGAACACGCGCAGCGGAAACATCGCGATCGGCGTCGTATAGGTGCCGCCGATCAGCCCGGTGACGACGACCTTGCCGCCCTTGGCGAGCGCCGCCGAGGCGAACGCCAGCGAGCCGTCCGAGCCGACGAAATCGACCGCGCCGTAGACGCCGCCGGTGGCTTTCAGCAGCGCCTTGCGCGCGGTCGGATTGGACGGATCGTAGGCCGCGGCGGCGCCGGCCTTGAGCGCCGCCTCACGCTTGCCGGCGTCGATCTCGGCGACGATCGGCGGTTGCGGAAACATCGCCAGCGCGAGCGCCAGCCCCATCATGCCGACGCCGCCGAGTCCGACCAGCAAAGCCGGGCCGCGCCTGGCGTGCTCGGCGATGCGCTTGAGCGCCGAATAGGCAGTGAGGCCCGAGCACATGTAGGCGCCGGCGAGCGCTGCCGGCAGGCCGGAGTGGTCGATCAGGTAGCGCGGATGCGGCACCAGCACGTGGGTCGCAAAGCCGCCGTCGACCTGGATACCGAGGTGACGCGGCGCGGCGCACAAGTTCTCCTCGCCGGCTCCGCACGCCGCGCACTGGCGGCAACCGATCCAGGGAAACACCGCAAACGAACGGCCGGCCTCGACCAGCGCATCGGGACCGGCCTTCTCAACCACGCCGGCGATCTCGTGGCCGAGCGTGAAGGGCAGCGACCGTTGCGTCGCCGCGGTGACGTCGAGCTTGCGCTCGCCGCCGAGGCTGAAATAGCCGTCCTGCAGGTGGATGTCGGAATGACACACGCCGCAGCGGTGGATGCGGACGAGGACTTCCGTTCCGGTCGGCTCCGGCGCCTCGACGACCGTCTCGCACAGCGGCGTCGCGTAGGCGGTCATCGATTGGCGGATCAAGCGGGTCATGCGTGCAATTCCCTTGCGAGGGCGACGAAACCTTCCACCGCAATATCCTCCGCGCGCGCGGTCGGGTCGAGCCCGGCTTTTTCGAGCAGCGGAAGGGGATCGCGCCCGAGCGATTTCAGGCTGGCGCGCAGCATCTTGCGCCGCTGTCCGAACGCCGCCGCAGTGACGCGTTCGAGCGCGCGGCGATCGCAGGGCAGGGGCGCCTGGCGCGGGACCAGCTGCACCAGCGACGAGGTGACTTTCGGCGGCGGCACGAACGCGGACGGGGCGATGTCGAACAGGATTTTCGCTTGCGCGCGCCAGCCCGCCAGCACGGAGAGACGGCCGTAGGTCTTCGAGCCCGGGCTCGCCACGATTCGCTCGGCGACCTCGCGCTGGAACATCAGCACCAGCCGGTCGTACCAGGGCGGCCACGGCTCCACGGTGAGCCATCCCACGAGCAGCGCGGTCGCGATATTGTAGGGGAGGTTGGCGACGACGCGCGCCGGGTCCGCGCCGAGATGCGGCGTTGCGTCGAAGTCCAGCGCATCGCCGGACACGATGGAAAGCCGTCCCGGATAATGCGCGCTGATCTCGCCGAGTGCCGCGACCGCGCGCTCGTCGCGCTCGATCGCGATCACCCGCGCACCTTCGGCAAGTAGCGCGCGGGTCAATCCGCCGGGCCCGGGGCCGACCTCGATCACGGTCGTGCCGGCAAGCGGGCCGGCGGCACGCGCGATGCGCCCGGTCAGATTGAGATCGAGCAGGAAATTCTGTCCAAGCGATTTGCGGGCCGAGAGCTCGTGGCGGCGAATGACCTCGCGCAGCGGCGGAAGGCCGTCGGCGGTCATTTCGCCGGCGCCATCGCGTCCGCGGCGAGCCGCGCCGCCAGCCGCAGCGCCGCGATCAGGCTCGCCGGATTGGCCCGGCCGGTGCCGGCGATGTCGAATGCTGTGCCGTGATCGGGTGACGTGCGCACGAACGGCAGGCCCAGCGTCACGTTCACGGCGTGGTCGAACGCCAGCGTCTTGATCGGGATCAGCGCCTGATCGTGGTACATCGCGAGCGCGGCGTCATAGGTCGCGCGCGCGGCGGCGTGAAACATGGTGTCCGCCGGCAGCGGCCCGCGCGCCGCGATGCCCTCGCGGCGCAGTTGCTCGACCGCGGGCGCGACGACGGCGGCATCCTCCTCGCCGAGCGTGCCGTCCTCGCCGGCATGCGGATTGAGACCTGCGACCGCAAGGCGCGGCCGCGCGATGCCGAACCGCTCGCGCAGATCGCGCGCGACGATGCGGCCGGTCTGCACGATCAACTCGGTGGTGAGGCGCAGCGGCACCTCGCGCACCGGCAGATGGATCGTCACCGGCACCACGGCGAGCTCGCTCGACCACAGCATCATCACCGGATGGACCGCGCGGCCGGTGTGCTCCCGCGCCAGCCTGGCGAGAAACTCGGTGTGCCCCGGCTCGGCAAAGCCGGTCCGGTAGAGCACCGCCTTGGCGACCGGGTTCGTCACCACCGCGTGCGCGCGCGCGGCGAAAACATCGGCGGTCGCGCGGCGGATCGCTTCGATCGCGGCGGGTCCGCTCGATCGATCGGGCTGCCCCGGCTCGGCGGTGACCCGCTCGGCCAGCGCAACGACCGGCAGCGCCTGCGGGAAGGTCCTGACCGCCGCCTCGGGCTCGACCGCGCGGAGCGCAATGCTGACGCCGAGATGGCGGGCGCGGCGCGCGAGGAAATCCGGATCGCCGAGCAGATAGAACGGCGGCAGCGCCAGCTCGTCGCGCCGCAGCCACGCCGCGAACGTGATGTCCGGACCGATCCCCGCCGGCTCGCCGAGCGTTAGCGCGAGCGGCAGGGCCATGGGCTAGCGGATCTCGATCAGAGCCTGGGCGCGCAACTCCTTGAGGTACTTCTTCGACAGCGCCTGGTATCGCTCCTGATAGATCGCGTCGCGCGCCTCGCGCTTGGACGGGCTCTCGCCGCCTTTCGATTCCTTCTTGTCGCAGACCGCGAACAGCTCGACGCCCTGCAGCGAGACGTCCGGCTGCGTCAGCCGTCCGATCGGCGTGCTGTTGAGCGCGTCGCGCTGCTGCTGGCCGAGCTCGGACGCCAGCCGCTTGACCGTTTCGCGCACCGCGACGTCGGGCAGCGCCATGGCCATCCGCAGCCCTTCGCCGCAGTTCTGGAACCGCGTCCGCAGATTGTCCGCCTCGCGCTTGCGTGCCTCGACCGCCGACGCGCCCGCGCCGCGCGGCACCAGCAGCAGGATCGGACGCAGGCTGTATTCGTAGTCGATCGGATCCTGCTTCTGATTTCCCTGCAGCTTCACCGCAACCTCGCCCTCGCCGATCTGCAGCGCCGTACGGAACTTGCCGCGGATGATCTGCGTCCAGACGAAATCGGCGTGCAGGCGCGCCTTCAACGAATCGACGCTCACTCCGCCCGCGCTGACCATCTTGGCGAACTGTTCGGGGGTCATGCCGGCGCGGCGCGCGATGTTGGCAAAGGCGCTCTCGATCTCGCGTTTGGGAACCTCGGCGATATAGCGCTTGGCGATATGGACCTTGAGTTTGTCCTCGATCAGCTCGTCGAGCACCTCCTGGCGCGTCGGCGTCTTCTGCGTGGAGACTTGCGTCAGCTTGCTGCGCTGCGCGACGTCGAGCGCCGTGATCGCCTCGCCGTTCACCATCGCGACGATCTGCGCCGTCGCCGGCTGTGCCGCGAGCAGCAGCGTACCGAACGCTGCGCAGATCAATGCCGTCGTTTTCATGCGCCTGCCGTATGTGTTCGCGTTCAAGGACATCGCTTTTTCCCCGCCGCGCCCCCTGTGCCAAATCGTCAGAACAGTCCGCTGCTTCCGCCGGTGCCTGAGCTGGACCCCATGTTGACGCCCTGGCTGAAGCTGGAGCCGCCGATCGTGCGCAGATTGATGACCAGCAGCACCTTGTGGTCGGTCGTCGTCGTCCCGCTGTAATTATAGTCGGTCAGGTAGTTGACCGAAATAGCAAAGCAGTCGTCGATGTAGCCGAGCCCGAACCGGTGCTGGTTGACCTGCTTGGCCTCGAGGTCGTAACGCGCCGAGGCGAGCACGCTCCAGTTCTGGGTGAACTTGAACTTGACCTCGCCGGTCACGGCCTGGCGCCGCTCGACGAAGCCGATCTCGGGCTGCTTGTCGTAATTGCCGTAGATCGCGGTCACCTGCCAGCGATCGAAATTCGCGCGCCCCTCGACTTCGACGCGGCGCACCGCGAACGAGTTCTCGTCGAGCAGGAAGCGCGAGATGAACGTGTAGATGTTGTCCGGCTGGTAGGCGATGCGCGCCACGTAATCCGAGCGCTTGGTCTCGAGTCCGCTGTTCAGGCCGGTATTGACCGCGTCCGGCACCGCGAACGAGTTCTGCCCGAACAGGTGGTAGGACTGCCCGAACAGGACGTTGACGAAGCCGCCGCGATTGAACTGCGCGGTGTACTGCATGCCGGCATTCAGCCGCGTGCCGCCTTCGATGCGGTCCCAGCCGGAGAACTTGTTCACCGCGAACAGGTTGCTGTCGTCGAAGATGAGACTTTGCGCGTCCTCGTTCGGCAGCTTCCCGATCTGCGACTCGTTCGGCCGCACGATCAGTTGCGCGATCGGCTCGATCGTCTGCGTGCCCCACGGCTGCACGCTGATGAAGGGATAGCGGTATTCGAGGCCGACCGCCGGCATGATGCGCCCGACCGTGCTGTCGCCGGTCGGCAGGAAGTTGCCGACCCCGGTCTCGGGGCTGACCGACAGCGCCGCGAGGTCGACGCGCGCGGTCGCGAACGGCGTCCACTTCTGTCCCCACGGATCGATCAGGGTGCGGCGCCACGTCATCTCGGCCGAGCCGCGCGAGTAGTTGCCCGGCATGCCGCGCAGAATGCAGTCGGTGCGGCTCTTCACGGCGGGATTGGCGGTGAGGCTGTCGCACTGCGCGGTGTTCAGCGCGGTCTGGGTGATCGCGTCGAAGTCGGCGTTGTCGCGCGACAGGCTGGTGATGTTGGCCTTGTAGGAGAGCTCGCCGCCGAGGATCGGCTGGGCGAACTTGTTCTTGTAATCCAGCACGCCGTGCACGACCGGCAGTTGCCCCTGCACGTCGCTCGCCGAGAGGCCGTAGAAATACATCGTGCGCGCGTCGAAGTAGCTGCGCTCGCCGCGGCCGGTCAGATAGAGCTGGCTCACCGTCTCGAGGCCGCCCGACTTCAGCGGGTCCATGACGGTGAAGTAGGTGCGCAGCCCGTAGTCCTGGATGACGTATTTGTCCGTCACCACGGTGCCGTCCCAGCCCCAGACCCACTGGTTGTTCAGGCTGAACTGGCCGGTGGTATCGAAATTTCCGCGGAACGGGCGGTTGCCCGGATCGCCGCCGCCCGGGGTGCGGCTTTCGAACGCGCTCGGATTGGCCTGCAGGATGCCGGCCGCGCGGATCGCGTAGGAGCCGTTGATCAGCCGGTGGCGCCATTCGCCCTGCAGCAGCAGGCCCTGCTTGGTGGTCAGCAGCGGCGTCAGCGTGAAGTCGTAGTTCGGGGCGAGCGCCCAGAAATACGGCACCATCAATCCGCCGCCGTACTGGCTGGTGAACGAGAACTTCGGATAGAGCACGCCGCTCTTGCGTTTGACCGTCGGATCCGGATTGGAGAAGTACGGCCAGTAGAACAGCGGGACGCCGAGGAATTCGAGGCGCGCGTCCTCGAAATAGATCATCTTCTCGCTGTCGTCGTGGATGATGCGGGTCGCGCGTACCTGCCAGCGCGGCGGCTTGCGCGGATCGTCCTTGCAGGGCTCGCAGGCGGTGTAGACGCCGCTCTGGAACGTGGTGAAGCGCCCGCCCTCGGTGCGTTGCGCGCGCGGCGCGGCAAAGCGCGTCTTGTCGGCGCTTTCCAGTTGCAGCGAATCGACGAAGCCGTCGCGGAAATCCTCCGTGAGGTCGATGATGTCGCCGTGCACGATCTTGCCGTCGGCTTCGGTGAAGCGCGCGTTGCCTTCCGCGCGCATGCGCTTGGTCTTCTCGTCGTAGATGACCCGGTCGGCCTCGAGCGTGGAGCGCTTGTAATAGATCTGGACGTTGCCGACGGCGATGATGCGGGTGTTGGTGTTGTCGTATTGCAGCTCGTCGGCGCGCACGACCATCTTGCCGTCGCGGTCGCCCATGGTCGAGCTCGCGGTCGGCACCTTCGGCACCTGCGGGACGCCGACGAAATTCGCGCTGTTGGGGTCGAACTGGGCGCCGGCGGGCTGGGAAAATCCCAAGCAAAATCCTACAGCGACGACGACAGCGCTCGCGAGCGCCGATCGCCGGCCGTACTCACACGTCTTCCCTGGCCGAGCGGCAATCGCTCCGGCCATTACCCGTCCTCCTGATACAGAAGCACGACGAAACCCGTTATTCCCCCAGCAAGCACAGGCAGCCAAGCGGCCAAGGCTGGATTTAGCAGCTCGGCCTTACTCAAGTCTTCCGTCACCTTGGACAGAACATAGAGCAGAAAGCCTGCCACTATGCCACTCAAAACCATTCTGGCGATACCGCCAAAGCGGAAAAACCTTAAGCTGACCGAGCAGGCAAGTAGAACCATTGCCGAGAGAAGAAATGGCCGGGCGATCAGCAGGTGATATTGCAGCTTATAGCCTGCTGCGGCGAGTCCGGATCGTTCGGCGATTTCGATATACGCTGGGAGCTCCCAGAACGGCACCGTCTCCGGGGTCGAAAAGCTCTCGCGAACCTGGGCGGCGGTGAGATTGGTCTTGACCAGATACGTGTCAAAGTCGCGCGACGGCTCGCCGCTGACATGGACGCTGGCCTGGTCGAGCCGCCAATGCCCGGGCTCCAGCACGGCGCGCTTGGCCTCGATGCGTTCGAGCGGGTGGCCGGCGTGGTCGAAGGTGAACACGCTCACCTTGTCGAGGCGCACGCCCTGTTCCTGGCTTGACGCTGCGTAAACGATCGACTGGCCGTCCACGCTGCGCTGCCGCACCCAGAAGCCGGTGAGCGCTTCCGGCAATCCCGACTGCCTGTCGCCGAAAATCTCCGCCTCGAGCCGCTTCGATATTTCGCGCATCGACGCCGAGAGCGGATTGTAGATCGCGGTCGCCACGAGCCCGATCGCGAACGCGACGATCACCGCCGGGGCGACGAACTGCCAGGCCGACATGCCGGCCGCGCGGGCGATCACCAGTTCGTTGCGCCGTGACAGCGCGAGGTAACAGGACATCGCGCCGACCAGCACCGAGAACGGCAGCAGCCGTTCGGTCAGTTGCGGTACGCGGAAGAACGAGGCTTTCGCCACCATCCAGGTCGACAGGTTCGGCACGTCGGAGGCGCGCCGCATGAACTCGATGTAGTCGACCAGCACGATCAGCACGAAGATGCCGGCGAACACCGACGCGACGGCGCCGAGGAAGCGCATGCCGAAGTAGCGGATGAGGGTGCGCGAGACCATGGCGTCAGGTACTCGGCGCCAGACGGCGCGTGAAGCGCTCGAGCAGGTTGACGACCGGCCGCATCAGGAACGCCGGCGGCTCGATCACGACGCCGCGCGCGATCGCGTAGGCTCCGCCCGCGATCGAAAGCACCACCGAGGCATACTGGATGACGACCGCCGCTGCATTCTGCGTTGCGAGCACGTTGCAGACGAAACCCGTGAGCCGCAGGGTAGCGATCGCCAGGATGACCATGATCAGCGACGCCTCGCGGCTTTGGCGCGTGGTGCGTGGCGCGCCGAGAATCGCGAAGCACAGGATGGTGAATGCGACAGGGTAGAGCGGCGCGATCAGCCGGTCATGCAGCTCGGCGCGAAAATGCGTCGGCAGCTGCTTGTAGGTCGGGTCATCCGGTTCCGGGAACGCGACGTCCCACAGATTGCGCTCGCGCACGCCGAAAGCCTGCAACTGCGGCCCGCCGGTAAAGCGCGACATGTCGAACGCGTAACGCTCGAACTTCACGATGGTCGGATCGATCCGTCCCACCTCGAGCCGGTGAACGGCGCCGTTCATCAGCAGCAGGAACGTTCCGGTGCCCAATTCGACGATCTCGCCGTATTCGGCAAGCGAGGTCACGCGCTCCTTTTCGTCGCGCCGGTCGTCGATGAAGATGCCGAGCAGTTGTCCGTCGTTGCGCCGCTCGCGAATGTGGAAGGTCAGCCCGCGCTCGATGGTGATGAAGCGGCCGGGCTGCACGATGTTGACGACGAAGTCCGCCTTCACCTTGGTGGCCCAGATACGCAATTCGCGCAGGCTCTTCGGCGCCAGGTATGCGCTGATTCCCATCACCAGGACCGAGACTAGGATCGTCGTGGTCAGGAACGGGCGGAAGATGCGCCACGGCGACATCCCCGATGCGTTCATCACGACGATTTCCGAATCGGTGTTGAGCCGGTTGAGCGTGTGGCCGACCGCGATCACCATCGCGAGCGGCGCGATCACCAGCACCAGCATCGGGATCAGCAGGCCGGTGATCCCGACGAACACCAGCACGGTCTGGCGCTGGTTGGTCATCAGGTCGACCTCGCGCAACGCGTGGGTGAGCCAGATGACCGCCGTCAGGCTGACGCAGATCAGCAGGAACGCCCCGAACGTGGTGCGGAAAATGTAACGGTCGAACGAACCCATCTGCCGGCCGGTTCCCCCGGGCTCCCCGCGACGCAGCGTCCCCCGACGCACTGCACAAGACTCCTAGGCGGGATCAATGGCAAGACCGGGGCAGCCACCTCGCAAGCGGCCGGGCGATGCGCTATGGGAGGCCCCGGATTCAACGATTTTCGTGCCGAAACTGCATTTTCTCGGCCAGTGTGACAGGAAAGGATCAGTTCGATGGCGGATTCCCGAAAGCTCGGCTTTGGCCCGATCGCGGCCCCGGCCGGCGGCGTTCTCGTGGTCTTCGCCGACGATGGCGTGAAGCTCGGGCCGAAGACCCGCAGCGCACTCGGTTCCGCCGCCCAGTTGGTGGAGCGCGCGGCACGGTCCGAGCGGTTCACCGGCAAGAACGGTTCCGTGCTCGACATCGTGGCGCCCGCGGGCCTCAAGGCGACGCGGCTGATCGTGATCGGAACCGGCAAGCCGGACGAGCGCAAGCCGTCCGATTTCGTCAAGCTCGGCGGCATCGTGCAGGGGCGCGTCCCCGCAGCCGCCAGCGAAGCGACCGTGATCCTGGAACTCGGCAACGGCGCGGTGAAAGCCGATGCCGTCGCGGACGTCGCGCTCGGCGCCAGCATGCGCGCCTATGCGTTCGACCGCTACAAGACCAGGCGCAAGGATGGCGATGAGGCCCCGAGCAAGGGGCGCATGACACTGGGCGTCACCGACGTCGCGGCCGCGCGCAAGGCCTGGGGCGCCAAGCAGGCCGTGCTCGAAGGCGTCGTGCTGGCGCGCGACCTCGTCAACGAGCCGCCCAACGTCCTCTACCCGGTCGAGTTCGCGCGCCGCGCCGCGCAACTGCGCAGGCTCGGGGTCGGCGTCGACATCCTCGACATGAAGGCGATGCGCAAGCTCGGCATGGGCGCACTGCTCGGCGTCGGTCAGGGCTCGACGCGGGAGAGCCGCATCGCGGTCATGCGCTGGAACGGCGGCAAGAAGGGCGCGGCCCCGCTCGCCTTCATCGGCAAGGGCGTGTGCTTCGACACCGGCGGCATCTCGATCAAGCCGGCCGCCAGCATGGAAGAGATGAAGGGCGACATGGCGGGCGCCGCCACCGTGGTCGGGCTGATGCACGCGCTCGCCGCCCGCAAGGCGAAGGTGAACGCGATCGGGGCGATCGGCCTCGTCGAGAACATGCCGGACGGCAATGCGCAGCGCCCGGGCGACATCGTCACCTCGATGTCGGGGCAGACCATCGAGATCATCAACACCGACGCCGAAGGCCGCCTCGTGCTCGCCGACGTGGTCCACTACGTCAACACGCGCTTCAAGCCGAAATTCATGATCGACCTCGCGACCCTCACCGGCGCGATCATCGTCGCGCTCGGCCAGGACTATGCCGGGATGTTCGCGAACGACGACAGGCTCTCCGAGCAGCTGACCAAAGCCGGGATGGAAACCGGCGAGCGCGTGTGGCGCATGCCGCTCGGACCGGAATACGACAAGCTGATCGATTCGAAGTTCGCCGACATGAAGAACACCGGCGGGCGCTCCGGCGGCTCGATCACGGCGGCGCAGTTCATCGGCCGCTTCGTCGGCAAGACGCCGTGGGTGCACCTCGACATCGCCGGCACCGGCTTTGCGACGTCGTCCACCGATATCAACAAGAGCTGGGCCTCGGGCTGGGGCGTGCGCCTGCTCGACCGGCTGGTGGCGGACGAATACGAGGGCTGACGCCTTTGGAACGTGGTACACTTGGATATGGTCAAAGCACTCGAATTGGCGATCGCCAAGGCTGCCGGCCTTCCGGAAGCCGCGCAGGAACAGCTCGGCCGCGATCTTCTTGAGCGAATAGATGCGCTGACGAGCCTGCGTGCGGATATTCAGGTGGGTCTCGAGGAACTGGATGCTGGCAAAGGCAAGCCCCTCAATGTCGAGGAGTTGATCAGACAAGCTCGCAATGAGCGTGGGTGACGCACGCCGAGAAGTTCTCTGGGCGCCGAGCGCAAAGCGGGATCTTTACGACATCTGGCGCTATTTCGCGCGATCGCGTCGGTTGAGGTCGCCGACAATCTTCTCCATGAGCTCGAGCGCGCGGCCCTCCGGCTCACTGACTCCCCTTGATGGGCAGGGCACGGGATGAACTCATTCCTGGATTGAGGTCGATCTTGGTTCATCCGCATGTCGTCTTCTATCGTCTCTCAAACCGATCCGTCGAGATCGCGCGCGTTGTGCACCAACGACGCGACCTTGCGGCCGCACTGAGGACGAGTAACGATGTGCCACGTTGATCTTGCGAGAAAATCGGCGGAGCGGCTTTGACTGAAATCCTCTTCTACCACCTGCAGCGCCAGCCGATCGAGAAGGTGCTGCCGCAGTTGCTCGAGAAGTCGCTCGAGCGCGGCTGGCGCGTGGTGGTGCAGGCGGCTTCCGACGAGCGGGTCGATGCGCTCGACGCGCATCTGTGGACCTACCGCGACGACTCGTTTCTCGCGCACGGCACCGACCGCGAGTCCGAGGCCGCGAGCCAGGCGGTGCTGCTCACCGCGCAGGACCACAATCCAAACGGGGCGAGCGTACGCTTCCTGATCGACGGCGCGCCGGTGCCGGCGGATGCGGCGAGCTACCAGCGGATCGTGCTGCTGTTCGACGGCGAGGATGACGAGGCGGTCGCGGCCGCGCGCACGCGCTGGAGCGAAGCCAAGGCGCAAGGCTTCGAGGCGACCTATTGGCAGGCCGACGAGAACGGCCGCTGGCAGAAGAAAGCCTAAGCTTGATTCCGCAAAGCGGAGCCCGGTTTTCGGACAAGCTGCTGCTCCGACAATGGATCGCTACACCAGCGCGAGGATGCGCGCCGGCGCGCCGGTCGCGTCCTTCACCTTCGGCAGTCCGGCGACCAGCGTCGCGCCCGTTGCCGGCACCTTGTCGAGATTGGCGATGTTCTCGATGCCCCAGCGTCCCGCGGGCAGCCACGTATAGTGCGTCTTGAAGTCCTTCGAGTTGCCGGGGTCGAGCGAGAGCGTATCGACCGCGAGGCCGACGACGCTGCGCTCCTTGACGAGCCATTCGGTTGCCGCCGGATGGATGCCGGGGAAATGCATCACGCCGCCCGCGTCCTTGCCGATGAACTTGGCCGCGTTGGTGACGTGCTGCTGCCAGCCGGAATTCATCGCCACACAGCAGCGCTCCGGCAGGCGCCCGTTTTTCGACTCCCACTCGGCGAGATCCTGCCTGGTCAGCGCGTAGTCGGCGTTCTGCGCGGCCTTGGCCGAGACGTCGACCACGGCGAGCGGCGCGACCAGTTGGTCGGCGGCGATCTTCTCCACGGTGGCGCCGTTCTCCGAGAAGTGGATCGGCGCATCCATATGCGTGCCGGCGTGCTCGACGATCTTCCACCAGTTGAGATTGAAGCCGTCCTTCTTGAAGTCGTACCGCTTCTCCATCTCGATCCCCGGAACGCCGAAGAAGGTCGGAAACTCGGGGGACATGATGTGCGTGAGGTCGACCACCGAGCTGAAGCTGCGCTGCGCCAGCGCCGGCGTCGCAGCGGTCGCGGCAAACCCGGCGCCCGCCGCGGCGGCGCCGCGGAAGAAGCCGCGCCGCGAGAGGGCGCGATGGACGGCCTCGCCGCATCCGGGAACGCACATGGTGATCCTCCTGTCGCTGCCTTCGGCGCGCCTGCGCTGCAAGGATCGTCCCCGCGGCGCGGCCGCGCAAGAGGCCGCGCTGTCGCGCTTGCTTCTCGCGGCGCGGCCTATATGAACGCGGCATGCTCGTGCTCGATGATATCTCGATCCGCGTCGCCGGAAGGCTGCTGCTCGACGGCGCCTCGGTGCGCGTTCCGGACGGCGCGCGCGTAGGCCTGATCGGGCGCAACGGCATCGGCAAGACCACGCTGTTCCGCGCGATCATGCACGAGCTGGCGCTCGAGCACGGATCGATCGAGCTGCCGGCACGCGCGCGCATCGGGCGGCTCGCGCAGGAAGCGCCGGGCGGGCGCGAGAGGCTGATCGACGTGGTGCTGGCAGCCGACAGCGAGCGCGCCGCGCTGCTCACCGAGGCCGAGACCGCGCACGACCCGCACCGCATTGCCGAGATCCAGACGCGGCTTGCCGACATCGGCGCGCATGCGGCGCCCGCGCGCGCCGCCGAAATCCTCGCCGGGCTCGGCTTCGATGAGGCCGCGCAGCAGCGCCCGTGCTCGGATTTCTCCGGCGGCTGGCGCATGCGCGTCGCGCTCGCCGCGGTGCTGTTCGCCGAACCGGACCTGTTGCTGCTCGACGAGCCGACCAACTATCTCGACCTCGAAGGCACGCTGTGGCTGACCGATCATCTCGCGCGCTATCCGCGCACCGTGATCGTCATCAGCCATGACCGCGACCTGCTCGACGATGCCGTCGACTGGATCATGCACCTCGACGGCGGCAAGCTCACGCTCTATCGCGGCGGCTACACCGCCTTCGCGCGCCAGCGCGCCGAACGCCTCGCGCTCGACGCCAAGGCGGCGAAGAAGCAGCAGCTCGAGCGCGAGAAGCTGCAGGCCTTCATCGACCGCTTCAAGGCCAAGGCCACCAAGGCGCGCCAGGCGCAATCGCGCGCCAAGCGCCTCGCCAGGATGGAGCCGATCGCCGCGGTGGCGAACGACGAGGTGCGGCCGATCATTTTTCCGCCGCCCGCAAAGCAGCTCTCGCCGCCGATCGTCGCGCTGGAGAGGGTCGCGGTCGGCTACGAGGTCGGCAAGCCGGTGCTGCGGCGGCTGTCGCTGCGCATCGACCCGGACGACCGCATCGCGCTGCTCGGGCCGAACGGCAACGGCAAGTCGACGCTCGCCAAGCTGCTCGCCGCGCGGCTTGCGCCCGAGAGCGGCATCGTGACGCGCGCCGAACGCATGGATGTCGCCTACTTCGCGCAGCACCAGCTCGACGAGTTGACCCCGGAACGCAGCGTCTATGACCACGTGCGGGCGCTGATGCCGGATGCGCCCGAAGCGAAGGTGAGGGCGCGTGCCGGCGGCATCGGCTTCTCCGGCGAACGCGCCGACACGGCGGTGGAAAACCTCTCGGGTGGCGAGAAGGCGCGCGTGCTGCTCGGGCTTGCGACTTTCGCCGGCCCGCATCTCGTCATCCTCGACGAGCCGACCAACCACCTCGACATCGACAGCCGCGCAGCGCTGGTCGGGGCGATCAACGAATTTCCCGGCGCCGCGATCCTGATCTCGCATGACCGCTACCTGATCGAGGCCTGCGCCGACCGGCTCTGGCTGGTGGGGGAGGGCACGGTCGCGCCCTACGACGGCGATCTCGACGACTACCGCCGTGACGTGCTCGGGCGGGAGGGCAAGCGCGAAGCGCGCGAGGAAACCGACAAGGTCTCGCGCACCGATCAGCGCCGCGCCGCGGCGGAAAAGCGCGAAGAGCTCAAGCCGCTGAAGCGCCGCATCGAGGCGGCCGAGACGTCGGTCGCGCGCGCCACCGCCGAGATCGCCGCAATCGATGCGGAGCTTGCCGGCGGCCTGTTCGCGCGCGATCCGGGGCGGGCGACCGCACTCTCCAAGGCGCGCGCCGAGGCGGCGGACGTGCTGGCGCAAGCCGAAGATGACTGGCTGACCGCGAGCGCGGCCTACGAAGCCGCGATGGCGTAGCGGCTACACCACGCCCTGCGCCTGCAGCAGGCCATAGTAGATGTAGGCGTGGTGCTCCCAGAACGAGTCCGCGCACTCGTTGCCGGCGCACGGCGTGCCCATCAGCGAGAAATTCGTCCCCGCGTTGAGGAAGTTGAACGTGAGCATCAGCGGCACGTCGATCGCGCCGTCGAACACGACTGCGGCCGGCCCGGCCTTCGCGGTCATCAGTTCCTGCAGCGCCGGCCGGACGCGCTCGACCTGGCGCGTGACGATCGAGTGGCTCGCGTCCTGCACCAGCAGCGAAATCCCGCGCACCGGGATCGATCGCGCGACCTTGATGAAGAATTCCGGCTGCGTCAGCACGCTGAGCGGGTTCGGCTCGTTGACGTCGCCGAGGAATTCGAGCGTGAACGGCACCTGCGGCACCCAGTCGAGCGAGTTGGTGACGCGGAAGCCGTATCCCGGATTGGAAAAGCGGTTCTCGAAATCGGCCGCGTAGTGGTCGTTGCCCGGTTTCGGCTGCGCATAGACATATGTCTTGTAGGAAACGCCGGGCAGGGCGTTGGCCGAATATTGCAGATAGGAGCGCAGCAATGTCGCCATCGCGGCGCCCTGGCTGTGGCCGGTGACGAACACCTGCGCGCCCGGGCCGACCCCGTTGAGCTTCAGCACGTCGAGGATGCCGATGAGCGGCAGCTCGGCGACCAGCAGCGTCGCGACCGCAAAGCCGAGATGCACGCCGGCCTTCGGATCGGCCGCGAACGCATAGGGGAATTGCGTGGCGCCGACCCTGATCGTGCCGGTGGCGCTGATCATCAGTGCGAGCACGTCCTCGGCGATGCTGCCGGCCTGGAACACGGTGCCGCGGATCGAGACTGCGAACACGCCGTCGTCGCGCTTCCACAGCTCCCACACGTTGTCGAACGGCGGGATCACCGGCGAGGTGAACAGGCGCGCCCAGTTCGCCGGCGGATTCGGCGGGATTGGATCGCTGACGCCGTCCTCGACGATGGCGCAGAATTGCAGCAGGTCGAGCGCCTCCTGCAGGACGAATCCGGGTGCCAGCGGCATGCGCGCCTCCATGCAGTCGTGATGGCCGATAGCCGGAATTCTATCTCAAGTTGACGGTGCCGCAACGGGCCGCGGGGGGCCCGCGCATGCGCCGGCGCGGCGACTAGCCAACCGGCAGCGCAACTACCTAGGATGGCGCGCACTGGTTCGGGCAAGCCGATGGAGCCGCCGTGGAGACACGCGAGAAGAAGAACATCGTCGTCTGCTGTGACGGCACCGGCAACGAGATCAGCGAGAACATCTCGAATGTGCTCAAGCTCTACCGCTGCCTGAGGAAAACCGGCAAGGCGGCCGCGCAGATCGTGTTCTACGATCCCGGCGTCGGTACGCTCGCGCGGCCCAATCCATGGACCAGGTTTCGGCAAAACACCGTGATGGTGCTCGGCCTCGCCACCGGTTACGGCCTCGATGACAATGTCCTGTCCGCCTACCGGTTTCTGATCCAGAACTACCAGGAGGGCGACGATATCTACCTGTTCGGATTCAGCCGCGGGGCCTACACGGTGCGCGTCCTCGCCGGCTTGATCCACAAGATCGGCATCCTCGCCCCGCAGCAGAGCAATCTCGCGGACGCCGGGCTGACGGCCTACAAGCAGGCGAGCGCGAGCATCGTCGAGCAGGAGGAACTGGCGGCAGGCAGCGCCGCCGCCCAGCGCGGTGACGCGGGAGCACAACCGGGTCCGAAGTCGCGTGACGATCAGGCGTCGCAGTTCGCGCGCATCGCGTCGACGCGGTGGGCGACGATCAGGTTTCTCGGGGTGTGGGATACGGTCGCGAGCGTGATCGTCCCGCGGCCGGACCGGTTCTATACGTTCAGCCTGCAGCAGCTCGCGTTCACCCGGCGCAATCCGAGCGTCAAGGTGTTTCGCCAGGCCAGCGCGATCGATGAACGGCGCAGGATGTTTCGGCTCGAGCCGTGGCAGGACGGTCAGGCCTTCATGCACAACCGCTTCAGCGAGACCAACAATGCGGAGCCGCAGGATAGCCAGCAGGTGTGGTTTTCCGGCGTTCACTCCGACATCGGCGGAGGCTACCCCGAGAAGGAAAGCGGGCTCTCGAAGCACCCCTTGCTCTGGATGATCGGCGAAGCGCAAGAAGCCGGTCTGGCGGTCGATGCCGCGAACGTCAATCAGCTGGCATGGGGGGTGCAGCGGAAAAACAGTCCCTTCAGCTATGTCGCCCCCGCTGTCGATCCGGAACCGCACAACTCGATGAATGCGGTGTGGCAGGCGCTGGAGTGGCTGCCGAAAGCCGACAAGTACAAGGAGTGGAGCGCGCGCCGCTCTTTCCTCGGTCAATACATTCCCAACGCCGAACCGCGCGCGATCCCGCCCGGCGCCTTCGTGCATCAGTCGGTGCTGGATCGGATCGGCGCGCGGCCGGATTATCAGCCGGAGAATCTGCCGCCGGACCATCGGATCGTGCCGATGCCGAGCCCTCCTGCCGCGCGGCCGGCGCAGGACGAGCCGTAGCGCAGCCTCACCCGCGCGGCGGCGGCGCGCCCGCTTCCTCCACCGCCCGGTAGAGCGCGCGCGCATCCTCGCGGAAAGCCCTGCGCGAGGCATCGCGGCTGTAGAACATGTGACCGCCGCCGTAGACCGCGAGCTTGAGCCGCTCGGGTGTCGCGAAGGCCGGCAACTGATCGAGGATCATCTGGCTCTCGAAATAGGGCGTGACCAGATCGGCGGCACCGTGCGTCACCAGGATGCGCACGCGCGGATCGTCCGCCAGCGCCGAACGCAATTCGCCGACGATCTCGTGCTTGCTGCGCGCGCCGTCCCAGTCCCAGCGCGAGCTGACCCGGCCGTTGAGCAACTGATACGGCTCCTCGACGCGCCAGTTCAGCACGCGCGTGTAGAGGTCGGTCATCGCGGTCGAGAGCGGCGCGCGTGTGCCGTGGAGAATCGGGTCCTCGTAGTGCGACGACGACGCGTTCGGATCGGGGTCGATCGCGGTGACGGTGGCGTCGTACATGCTGGCGATCTTGCCGCTGTCGCGCAGCCGTTCGCGGATGAAGGTGCGCGTGTCGATGCGGCCCGCGAGCCGGCGCACCAGCGCGGGATCAAGCCCGGTCAGCTCCGCGACGCGCGTGCTCATGCGCCCGATCGCTTGCGTGTCGCGCTCGCCGCGCAGGAGATCCTGCAGGTAGTCGCCCGCCGCATAGCGCTCGGCCGCGCGCAGCGCCTCGCGGTCGAACGGTGCGGTCGCCTCGCGCGCCGCCGCCGCCATCGAGGGCAGCCGCGCCACCCAGCCGAGCGGCGACTGCCGACCGTTGCCGCGCCAGCCGAAATCGATCACCGGCGACACCATCACGAGGCCCGAGACGCCCACGCCCTGTTCATTGAGCTTGCCGGCGAGCTTGGGCGCGCGGAAGCCGCCATAGCTCTCGCCCGCGATGAATTTCTTCGACGCCTGGCGGCCGTTCTTCTCGACCCATTTGCGCATGAAGGTCGCAAGCACGTCGATATCGCCGTCGACCGACCAGAACTGCTTGCGCACCTCGTCGGCGGTGTTGATGAAGCGGCTGTAGCCGGTGCCGACCGGGTCGACGAACACCAGGTCGGTGAAGTCGAGCCAGGTCTCGTTGTTGGGAACGATCGCGGGTGACGACGACGGCACCACGCCGTCGAGCGGCAGGCGCCACGGCCCGAGCGCGCCGAGCTGCAGGTAAGCCGACGATGCGCCGGGGCCGCCGTTGAACACGAAGGTGAGGGGACGCGCCGGGGTATCGGGCAGCTGATATGCGATGAAGGCGATTTCGGCCTGCAATTTCCCTTCGCCGGTGTTGATCGGGATCGTGCCCGCGGTTGCCTTGAAGCGCAGCGTGCGTGCGGTGAGCTCGACCGCCTGGTCGGTGGTGACGTCGGCCGGCAGGCGCTTGGCGTCGCTTGCCTGCTCCTTGGCGGCCGCGTCGCCTTGCGTGGACGCGGCGACCCGTCGCGGCTGCGCGAACGACGGATCGAGACAGGTGATGGCAATGCCGCCGGCCAGCAGTGCGATGAGCAGCCGCCGCGCGAGGCGAGAGGGTTGTGCGATCATGCGTGATGATCTCACGCGCATTGCGGCAACGCCATGTCCGGCAGCGGCGCTCGCAGGTTCGTGATGATGACAAATGGGTTAGCTGCGCCTGAATACCGCGCGCCAGTGCGGCTTGCCGTCGGCCGGATCGGCCAGCTGCTCGACCGCCTGCGCGGCGAGACCATGCGCGGTGACGCTGGTTACCTCCTCGCGCGTGAGCGGCCAGGGCGGGCCGGCGGCGGGACCGGAACCGGTGCGGGCGCGCGCGATCAAAACGAGCCATCCGCCGACGCCCACGAACGTTGCGATCCGTTCGATCGCTTCCGCGCGCGGTGCGTCGGGCAGTGCCTGCAACGTGTAGCACTCGTGCACGAGATCGAACGCGCCGTGCCACTCCGGCGGCGGCTGGAACAGGTCGGCGGCGCGGAAATCCACGGCGGCAAAGCGCGACTGCGCCCAGCCGATCGCGCGCGGCGACAGGTCGAACGCGGTGGTGCGCCAGCCTTGCGCGGCGATCGCTGCCGCATTGTCGCCGAGCCCGCAGCCGATATCGATCGCGCGCGCGCCGGGCGCGGGTGGCGGTCGCTGCGCGAGCCAGGACGACAGCAATGGATGGGGGCCGAGATCGGCCCATGGAATCTGCGCCGCATCGCGGCCGGCGCTTGCGTACACCGCCTCGAACCAGGCGCGCCGGTACGGATCGCTTTTACCCGCGTCGTCGATCGCGTCGAGCCGCGCACGTGCCGCGAGCCGCCGCTGCTCGAAGTCCGGATCGCCGGGCGACCCGTACTGGGGCTCATCGCGCCTGTTTGCTTTTCGCCGTCTTGGTCGCGCGCTGCGGCTTCTTCGCCACCGGCGGTTCAGCGACGCGCTCCATCGAGACAAGCCGCCCGCCCCTGAAGCGGTAGATGCCGGGCCGGGCGCCGCCGAGATAGGTCAGGGTGACGAGACGCTCGCCGTGCTCGTTCGCGCTCACGTCGACGCGGTCGGTATAGCCCGCGACGCTCACCACTTGGCATTCGGTCATCGCAAGCGAGATGCCGCTCGGGGCCGCGCAGTTCCGGCGGCAGCCCGGCGGCAGGACCCGACGCGACGCGTCCGCTCTCCGGGCCGGCGGTGAAGTAGAGCGCCTGATTGCTGCGCGGATTGATCGGGGATTCGGGCGGCGGCTCGTCGGCGGGGGCCGGCGTCGCCATCGGTGCGCCCGCAACCGCGGGAGCGGCCGCGTAGGCGCAGCGCCCATCCGGGCCGACCAGGTCGGTGCCGCTTGCCGGCGCGAAGGACACCGTGTCCTTCTTGTAGAAATAATCGAAGCTCGATTGCCGCAGCGCATCCTCGCCGGTGAACGGATTGAGGTTGCCGAGCTGGATCGAGCTCATGTCCATCGACGAGCATCCGCCCAGCGCGACGGCAAACGCCAACAGCAGGCAAGACTGGAGTTTCGGCACGGCACCACCCCGCGGCACGCGACGTTCACGCATTGTGCGTCAACGTGCCGCCGCTATCAACCGCCGGGCGGATTGGAAGTCAATTGCGGCGGCGCCATGGCGCGGCAAAAGGCGGAACGCCGGTTAACGCGGGACCGATGCGCGGGTTTTTCGGACGAGATCATGGGCCGAAACGGCCCGGAATGCGAAGAACCCGGCCCCTTGCAGGGCCGGGTCTCCGGCAAACAAACGCGTCGTTCGGATTACGAGCAGACGCGGACGAAGCGGACTTCGCCGAAGCGGTTGATGCGCTTCACCATGTAGCAGTCCGGCGCGTAGGTGACGTAGCCCGGGCCGTAGAAGCCGCCGAAGCCGAAGCCATGGCCCCAGCCGTGGTGATGTTTGAAGCCCCACGCCGAGGCGGAGGTCGGGGCGAGCGCGGCGGCGCCGACGGTGGCAATGGCGGCGAGCGCGAGCATGGACTTGCGGATCATGATGGTCTCCTCTGAGTGTTTGTTGGATTGCTCCATTCGCAATGGTAGTCGCGCCCACAAGTCCTTGGGTTCATGATACAATGTGTCGGGACGCGTTAACGGCTGTTCAGCCTTGCCGCTGCACCGCGCGGCCGTTATAAGCCGCCGACTTCTGCATCCTTCTCTCCAAAACAATGAGGATTGACCGATGGCGGTCGAGCGCACCTTCTCGATCATCAAGCCCGATGCGACCAAGCGGAACCTGACCGGCGCCGTGAACGCGATCATCGAAAAGGCCGGACTGCGCATCCTGGCGCAGAAGCGCGTGCGCATCACGCGCGAACAGGCCGAAACCTTCTACGGCGTGCACCGCGAGCGCCCGTTCTTCGGCGAGCTGGTCGATTTCATGACCTCGGGCCCGGTCGTCGTGCAGGTGCTGGAAGGCGAGGGCGCGATCGCGAAGTATCGCGACGTGATGGGCGCGACCGATCCGAAGAAGGCGGCGGATGGAACCATCCGCAAGACGCACGCGCTCTCGATCGGCGAGAACACGGTGCACGGGTCGACGCCCCGGAGACGGCCGCGCAGGAGATCGCGCAGTTCTTTTCCGGCAACGAGATCGTCGGCTAAAGCATGAGCAGGATCCCGAAAACCGGATCCCGGTTTTCGGAACAGATCGTGCTCCGCGAATAAGCTGCGGCGCACCGTCGCGCTCGAATTGCGGCGCTGACCGGTTACAGGACTGGTCAGCAGCGGCGGCGTGACGATAAAGTGGGCTGACGGGCGATGGGGACAAGCCGCGCAACGATCGCGGCAAAACCGGGCAGGAGCGAATGGATTATCTCGTAACCGACATGATGCAGCCGGCGTTCTGGGTCGCCGTCGGTCAGATCATCTGGATCAACATCCTGCTCTCCGGCGACAACGCGGTGGTGATCGCGCTCGCCTGCCGTT
>CAWIXG010000004.1:0-213323 GCA_963839985.1 uncultured Alphaproteobacteria bacterium
GACCCTTGCCAACGGCGATACGGCGGAGTCACTGACCTTTGGAAACAGCTACACACTCAGTGGCGGGAGCTTGTGCTCTCAAGCGGTGCGATCACTGTCGCCGGTGGCCAGACCGCAACCATCGGCACCGCGCTGACCGGCTCGGCCGGGATCAACAAACGAGGCTCTCGGGCGTGGCAATCCTGGCCGGCGAATACATACACTGGCCATACTACTATTAATGCGGGCACGCTCTCGGTGAGCAGCGACAGTGCGCTTTCTGGTTCTAACACGCCGGTCGCCGTATCCGACCACGCAACTCTCTTGCTGGTGGGTGCCTTTGCAACCGCCCGCGACATCACCATTAACAGCGGATCGCTTGAGACTGGGGCGGGGGTGTTCACGCTGAACGGCCCCGGCTCAATCACCCTGAACGGTGGAACCGTCCGAGCTAACAGCGAGATGGTTATAGACGGTGGCGTGCTGCAAACCTTCGGAGGCTCACTCCAGCTAAATGGCAACAACCTAACCGCCTCGAATGATGCTCAAGTCCAACTTACGAGTCACGGGGGGTTGGAGGTCAAGTCCACAATTAAATTTCAGTCAGTGCTGACTTTTCTGTAGTTACGACCAATACCGACGACGTGCTGGTCGTTGCAGAAGTCGGCTTCGACACTGGGAGGCTCGAGATTGCCGGCGCTGGCAGTTCGCTGAACGTTGGTGGACCGATGCGGATCACGGACGCTACGGTGGAAATCCTCAAATGTGCCACCGCCGCCGTCATGGACCTTGTCATCAGCACGAGCGGTCTCCTCAAAATCAGCGAGTTGCGCGTTAAAGTGGTGCGTCTCTTTCCCAACCCGCGACAAAGACTACGTCGATCGGCGCGTACGCCAAGCTAAGGATTGACGGGGGCATGGTCCAGCTCGGCACACTGACCAAGCACGTGGATGGCGATGTGCTACTCTCCTCGGGGAGCCTGGGTTTCAGGGAAACCTGAGCATTGGCGTCGGCGGGTTGTTCAATGAAGACGGATTCCCCCGCGATCTCGTTCTTGTCTCGGGCAATCAGTCGCGGCGTCGGGCACGACCACCGTAGATGCCGGCCGGAGCTTGGTTCTCACGGGCGGGACCTTTAGCACCGGGAGCCTGGTCAGCAACGGAACGACCACGCTGAGCTCCGGGACCCTGAATTTGACGGTGGCGGGCGGGCTTACCGTCGGCGGGGGCGGTATATTCGGATCGACATTCAACATCAATCCCGGCATGAACATCAACGTCACTCAGGTAACGAACGTTCTCGCCGGCGCGAAAATCCAATCCGCCGGGGATCGTTCAGCACTGGTGTCGGTAGCAACAATGCCGGCACCATCTCCATCACCGGGGGCGCTTTCTCGGTTTCACTGGCGCATTGACCAATGCTGCCGCAGGCAAAATCCACGTCATTGAAAGCACGGTGAATCTGGGCATTGGCGCAATGGGCGCGATCAACAACGGACGCATCAACCTGATCGATGTGACAGTGAACGGAGATATTCACTCGACCGCTAGCGGCGTGATCAACACGGCCGGGAATGTGACATTCAACGGCAGCATCACCGGCGGCGCGAGCGTGTTGGAGATCGGGGGCGGATTGACGGCATCGATGCCGGGCGGCGGACAGAGCGTGTCGGTTGTGTCACTGTCATTGACGGGAAATCTCGATCTCGCCGACAACCGAATGGTTCTCACCAACGCATCCGCCGGTGCATGGAACGGTACGAACTACACCGGCACCAGCGGGCAGGTGAAGTCCGGCCGCAACGGCGGCGCGTGGAACGGCAGCGGCATCGTCACTTCGATGAGCGACGCTCCGCAGTCGACCGGCCTGACCACGCTCGCCGTCGCGACCGCCGGCCGGTCAGCAAGACGACCTTCGGCGGCGTATCAGTCGTCGCGTCGCGACGTGCTGGTCATGTACACCTACGACGGCGACGCGAACCTCAGCGGCAACATCGACGGCGACGATTACTTCCGCATCGACGCCGGCTTCGAGCGGCACGCACCTGCTGCTCGGCTACGCCAACGGCGATTTCAATTACAGCGGGAACATCGACGCGGATGACTACTTCATCATCGACCGCAACTACTGCCGGCAAGGCGCGGCGTTCAGCGCCGGGCGATCTGCCGGCGGCGTGACCGCTGTCCCGGAGCCCACGGGGTTGCTTTTGGCCGCAATTCCCTCGCTTTTGACGCGTCGGCGCCGGCATGTCTGAATGCGGAATTGGCTTGGATCATTCGCGGCGTTGCGGGTAAACTTCGGCTGTGTTGTTGACGGCGTTCGCCAGCGAACTCAGGCGGTTGGGGAGAGTATTACTCATACGAGTACCGCTCCATAGCATTCCGCGCGCAAGGACTTCACCATGGCAAAGCACAGAAGAAGCTGGGCGAGATTCTGGTCGAGTGGGGCGCGATCAAGCCGCCAGGAGGTCAGCAGGCCCTCGACCACGCCAAGGCCAAGAACCTGCGCATCGGCGAAGCGCTGGTCGACCTCAAGCTGTGCCAGCGAGGCGCAACGTCTACAAGGCGCTGGCCGCGCAGCACAACATGGAGTACGTCGACCTCGACAAGAGCGGCATCCCGCCGAAGCCGTCAACGCTGATCCCCGACGATCTGATGCGCAAGTACCTGATCCTGCCGCTGGGCATGGAGAACGGCAGGCTGCGCGTCGCGATCCACGACCCGCTCGACCTGGAGATGCTCGACATCCTGCGCTTCCGCCTGCAGCAAGGAAATCCGCACGGTGCCTCGCCGCCGCGGGCCGCATCAAGAGCGATCCTCGACGAGCTGTTCAACACGACGGCGGCCAACACCATCGACAAGACGATGGACAAGACGATCGACCGCCTGCGCGACTCGCTGGACAAGTCGCTGGACAAGTCGCTGGACAAGTCGCTCGACCGCTCGATCGACAAATCGATCGACGTCGACGGGCATGGGCGAGGACGACGCCGAACGACCCGACGCAGGCGCCGATCATCAAGCTGGTGCAGGCGATGATCGCCGAGGCCGTCCGCAACCGGGCGAGCGATATTCACATCGAGCCGATGAAGGACCGCGTCCGCGTGCGCTACCGCATCGACGGCGAATGCGTCGAGCGCGACCGCATCCCGCTGCGCATGAAGGGCCCGCTGATCTCGCCGCATCAAGATCATGGCGGGCATCGACATCGCCGAGAAGCGCCTGCCGCAGGACGGCCGCATCAAGCTGACGGTCGACAAGCCGCAACATCGACTTCCGCGTCAGCACGCTGCCGGCGTATCACGGCGAATCGGTCGTGCTGCGTATTCTGCGGCCCGACAGCGTCCGCATCGGCATTCAGAACCTCGGGCTTCGAGGAAGACGACTACAAGACGTTCCAGAAGATCATCAAGCGGCCCGAACGGCATCTTCCTGGTGACCGGCCCGACCGGCTCGGGCAAGACGACGACGCTGTACGGCGCGCTGAACGAGCTGAACCGCCCCGACCGCAAGATCATCACGGCCGAAGACCCGGTCGAATACAACTTCGCCGGCATCAACCAGTGCCAGGTGAAGCGACGACGATCGGCCTGACGTTCGCGAAGATCCTCCGCGCGATGCTGCGTCAGGCGCCCAACATCATCCTGGTCGGCGAAATTCGCGACCTGGAAGCGGCCGAGGTCGCGATCCAGGCGGCGCTCACCGGTCACTTGGTGTTCAGCACGCTGCACACCAACGACGCGCCCGGCGCGATCACGCGTCTGATCGACATGGGCGTGAAGCCGTTCCTCGTGGCGTCGTCGATCCAGGCGGTGCATGGCCCAGCGGCTGATCCGCGTGCTCTGCCCCAAGTGCAAGCAGCCGGACCGCGAGCCCGACCCGATGTGGCTGAAGCTCGCCGGCATCACGCGCGGACGACCTGAAGGACAAGACGCTCTACAAGCCGCGCGGCTGCGACTACTGCACCGGCACCGGCTTCCGCGGCCGCATCGGCATCTTCGAGATGATGCACATGAACAACGAGATCCGCAACCTCGCGTTCGAGCGCGCCCCGACCAACAAGATCCGCAAGGCCGCCCTCGCCAGCGGCATGAAGAGCCTGCTGCTGGACGGCCAGCTGAAGGTGCTCAACGGCACGACCACGGCCGAGGAAATCGTGAAGGTGGCGCAGGTGGAAGGCGTGCATAACGAGCAGATGAGTGGGAGATGAACCGCGGATGGACGCAGATGAAGCAGGTAAGAAGCATTTCATCCGTGTTTATCCGCGTTCATCTGTGGTTCGAAAAGGATTTATGTATGGCATCGACGATTCAAATTTAATCGCCGGAATGGGCGTCATGCTCGCCGGTTGCTACACGCAGCGCGAAGCCAAGCGCTATCCGCCGAACGATTACCGCGAACGCCACCCGATCGTTCTCAAGGAGGGCGACCGCACCATCGAGGTCTTCATCGGGCGCAACCGCGGCGGTCTCAATCCGGCGCAACGCGCCGACGTGCTTGCGTTTGCGCAAATCTGGCGGCGCGAAGGCACTGGCGGGATTGTCGTCGACGTGCCCGCCGCAGGCGATGCCAAAATGGCAGCCGACGATTCGATGCGCGAAATCCATTCGATTTTCGCGCAAAGTGGCGTGCCGCGGCATGGCGTCCGCGTGCGCGGCTACGAGCCGCGCGAGAGCGCCGTCGCGAGTATCCGCCTCAGCTATTCCAAGATCGTTGCGGAAGTCGGCCCCTGCGGGCAGTGGCCCGCAGATCTCGGCCCGGCGAGTGACCCGGCCTACACCGACAATCCGCAATATTACAATCTCGGCTGCGCGACGCAGCGCAATCTTGCCGCGATGGTCGAAAACAAATCCGACTTGGTGCAGCCGCGCGGCGAAGGCCCGGCCTACAGCGCCCGCCGCTCCGTCGTCATCGACAAATACCGCAAGGGCGAAAACCCGGCGGGCACCTACGACCGCTACGACAACGGCAAAATCAGCGATCTCGGGAAATGATCAAACACGCACATCAAGTCGCCGACGTCGCGGCGGCGGCGCCCACCGAAGTCGCCGCCAGCGAGGAACATATCGCGCCGGCACCGCGCGTTTCAGTGCAGGCGTTCTGCGAGACCGTCGAGACCGCAGCTGCCGTGCAATCCGCGGGCGAGGATCGCCGGCTCGGCAAGGCACATCTCAAGATCCAGATGGGCGGCGCGCGCCGCCGCCGTGGAGGCCTATCGCACTTCGCCGACGCCGAACGTCATCCTGCTCGAGACCGAAAGCCGTGGCGACGACATTCTGCACAGCCTCGATCAGCTTGCCGAGGTTTGCGACGCCGGTACCCGCGTCGTCGTGGTCGGCGGCGTCAACGACGTCACGCTCTACCGCGAACTGACGCGGCGCGGCGTCAGCGACTATCTGATCGCGCCGATCGGCACACTCGATGTCGTCCGCTCGATCTGCGGATTGTTCTCGGCGCCCGATGCCAAGCCGGTCGGCCGCATCATCGCCGTCGTCGGCGCCAAAGGCGGCGTCGGTGCCTCGACGGTCACGCATAACGTCGCCTGGGCGATGGCGCGCGACCTTTCACTCGATTCCGTCGTCACCGATCTCGATCTCGCGTTCGGCACGGCCGGCCTCGATTACAATCAGGATCCGCCGCAGGGCATCGCCGACGCGGTGTTCTCGCCCGACCGCGTCGACAGCGCATTCGTCGACCGGCTGCTCTCGAAATGCACCGATCACCTCAGCCTTCTGGCGGCGCCCGCGACACTTGACCGGGTTTATGACTTCGGCGCCGAGGCTTTCGATTCAATCCTGGACGCGCTGCGTTCCAGTGTTCCCTGCATCATGCTCGATGTGCCGCATCAATGGACCGGCTGGACAAGGCGGCTGATGATCAGCGCCGACGAGATCCTCATCGTCGCCGGGCCCGGACCTGGCCAACCTGCGCAATGCCAAGAACATGATGGACCTGCTGCGCGGGTCGCGGCCGAACGATCACCGCCCCTACTACTGCCTCAACCAGGTCGGTGTGCCGAAACGGCCAGAGATCAAACCTGCCGAATTTCGCCAAGGCGCTCGAGGATGAGCCGCTCGCGGTGATCCCGTTCGATCCGCAGCTGTTCGGCACCGCCGCCAACAACGGGCAGATGATCGCAGAAGTGTCACCGGCTCATAAGACAGCCGAGATGTTCAAGGGCTTGGCGTCCGTTCTTACCGGCCGTGCCGAGGTCAAGCGTGCACGTGCGAGCCTGCTGTCGCCGTTGTTGAGCAGGTTCAAGAAGAAGCAAGGCTGAGGGGTTAAGGCGTGTTCGGAAAGCGCAGCACTACGGGTGAAACCCGCGCTCCGGCGCCGGCCGCGCCAGCTATGGCCGCGCCGAGCAGCGCGCCTGCGGCCGCGCCGACTCCGGCATCAACAGGCGGCAGCCGACTGACGCCGTTTCCGTCCGATGGGCTTGGCGCGCCAATGGTTGGTGCGCCCGTTCCGGGCAAGCCGCAGGCAACCACCACGCCGATGCCGGCGACGGATAGCCGCCGCTCCAAGGACTATTACGAAACCAAGGGCACGATCTTCGGCGCGCTTGATCGAGGCGATCGACCTTGCCCAGCTCGCGCGCCTCGACGCCGATTCCGCGCGCGAGGAAATCCGCGACATCGTCAACGAGATCATCGCGATCAAGAACATCGTGATGTCGATCGCCGAGCAGGAAGAACTGCTCGACGACATCTGCAACGACGTCCTCGGCTTGGGCCCGCTCGAACCGCTGCTGTCGCGCGACGACATCGCCGACATCATGGTCAATGGCTCCGGTACGGTTTACATCGAAGTCGCGGGCAAGATTCAGAAGACCGGCATCCGCTTCCGCGACAACCAGCAGCTGCTCAACATCTGCCAGCGCATCGTCAGCCAGATCGGCCGCCGCGTCGACGAATCGTCGCCGATCTGCGACGCGCGCTTGCCGGACGGCTCGCGCGTCAACGTCATCGTGCCGCCGCTGGCGATCGATGGCCCTGCACTGACCATTCGTAAGTTCAAGAAGGACAAGCTGACGCTCGCCCAGCTCGTCAAGTTCGGCACGATCACGCTGGAAGGCGCGACGATCCTCGAGATCGTCGGAAAAAGCCGCGTCAACATGCATCGTCTCCGGCGGCACCGGCTCCGGCAAAACGACGCTGCTCAACTGTCTGACGCAGTTCATCGAAAACGACGAGCGCATCATCACCTGCGAGGACGCGGCCGAACTTCAGTTGCAGCAGCCGCACGTCGTGCGCCTCGAAACCCGCCCGCCGAACCTCGAAGGCGAAGGCCAGGTCACGATGCGCGACCTGGTCGAGCAACTGCCTGCGTATGCGCCCTGAGCGGATCATCGTCGGCGAAGTCCGCGGACCCGAAGCGTTCGACTTGTTGCAGGCCATGAACACCGGCCACGACGGCTCGATGGGCACGCTGCACGCCAACAATCCGCGCGAGGCGCTCTCGCGTATGCGAATCGATGATCACGATGGGCGGCTTCTCGCTGCCCTCGCGAACCATCCGCGAAATGATCTGCGCTTCCGTCGACGTCGTGATCCAGGCGGCACGCCTGCGCGACGGCTCGCGCCGCATCACGCACATCACCGAGGTGATGGGCCTCGAAGGCGACGTCATCATCACGCAAGACCTGTTCCTCTACGAGATCAAGGGCGAGGACGAGAACGGCCACATCATCGGCCGCCACCGCTCGACCGGCATCGGCCGGCCGCGTTTCTGGGATCGCGCGCGCTACTACGGCGAGGAGAAGCGGCTCGCGGCAGCGCTCGACGCAGCCGAACGCCGTGGCTGCGTAATGAACCGCCCTGCAGACGATTGCATTTCTTCCTCGTCAGCGTCGCCATCGGCGGCGTCGCTTGGGTATTCATCTATCCGACCATCTCCGGGGAAAAGAAGGTCGAACAGCGCAAGGCGAGCGTCGCGCGAACGGAGCCAGCGGCCATCCGCGCACGTCGCGCGGGCCAGAAATCGCGCCGGGATGTCGTCGAGAGCACGCTGAAGGAACTCGACGAGCGCCGCAAGAGCGAAGAACTGCCGCTGTCCATCCGGATCGCGCAGGCCGGTTTGACCTGGTCGAAACGCGGCTTCCTCATCAGTTTCGGGCGTCATCGGTGCCGTTCTCTTCATGATTTTCTGGCTGACAGACCTCGGCCTCTCGCCGGCGCTTGCGGTCGCGTTTGCTGGCGCTTTCGGCGCGCCGCGCTGGCTCTGTCGTTCATGAAGAAACGGCGGGAAAACAAATTTCTCAACGCGTTTCCGGACGCCGTCGACATCATTGTTCGCGGTGTCAAAGCCGGCCTGCCGCTGCTCGACTGCCTGAAGATGATCAGCGCCGAGTCGCCCGAGCCGTTGCGCGCCGAATTCAAGACCATCGTGGAAACGCAAGCGATCGGCATGCCGCTGGGCGAAGCCTGCGCGAAGCTGTTCGAGCGCATGCCGGTGCCGGAAGCGAACTTCTTCGGCATCGTTATCTCATTCAGCAAAAAGCCGGCGGCAACCTCGCCGAAGCACTGGGCAACCTCTCGCGCGTTTTGCGCGACCGCAAGAAAATGAAAGCGAAGATCCAGGCGATGTCGATGGAGGCGAAAGCCTCCGCCGGCATCATCGGCGCTTTGCCGATCGCGGTGATGGGCCTCGTTTACGTCACGAGCCCGCAATACATCTCGCTGCTTTGGACCGAACCGTTCGGCCGCATGATGCTTGCCGGTTCACTTGTGTGGATGACGCTCGGCGTTCTCGTCATGCGCAAGATGATCAACTTCGACTTCTAGGGCCGGACGATGCTCGAACTCATCTCCGACTCGATCAACCCGCGCACGCTGTCGATGCTGTTTGCCGGAGTCGCGGCAATCGCGACCGTGCTGACGCTGGCGATGCCTTTGCTCGCCGGAGACTCGCTGCAAAAGCGGATGAAATCTGTCGCGCTCGAGCGCGAGAAAATCCGGCAACGCGAGCGCGAGCGCCTCGCGCGCGGCGAGAAGGTAAGTCTGCGGCAATCGCCCAAGCAGTACATGCAGAAGATCGTCGACAACTTCAATCTGACCAAATGGGTGGGTCAGGAGGAAGCGCGGCTGAAGCTTGTGCAGGCAGGCTATCGCGGTCATGCGCCTTACATCACGTACTTGTTCTTCCGGATGCTGATGCCGTTCGTCGGCCTCGGCGGCGTGGCGTTTTACATTTTCGTCGTCGTCGATCTCGATCAGCCGACGATGGTCAAGCTCGGTTTGTGCATCATCGGTGCCTATGCCGGCATGCAGGCGCCGTGGTACTTCCTCAAGAGCAAAATCCAGCGCCGCCAGCAGTCGATCAAGCGCGCGTTTCCCGGATTCACTCGATCTGCTGCTGATCTGCGTCGAATCCGGCATGTCGATCGAGGCGGCGTTCAAGAAAGTCAGCGAAGAAATCGGCTCGCAGTCGATCCCGCTCGCCGAGGAGCTGACGTTGACGACCGCCGAGCTGTCGTACTTGCAGGAGCGCCGGCAGGCCTACGAGAACCTCGCCAAGCGCACCGACATCGACGGCGTGAAATCGGTCTGCATGGCGTTGCAGCAAGCCGAGCGTTACGGAACGCCGCTCGGCTCGACGCTGCGCGTGATGGCGCAGGAAAACCGCGACATGCGCATGTCGGAAGCGGAGAAAAAGGCCGCCGGCTTGCCGCCGAAACTGACGGTGCCGATGATCCTGTTCTTCCTGCCGGTGCTGTTCGTCGTGATTCTCGGCCCGGCCATCATCAAGGTGATGGGGATTCAGTAATCCCTGCGGCGGGCCGCCACGGCCCGCGCAACTGCTTCGCCGCGAGCGAGAAATATCCAGTGCCGTAATTCGCGCCCGTTAGCGCGAACGCCTGCGGCAACGCGTTCCAGGGCAACTCGGGCTGCCGGTGGTGCACATCATGAAAATTTTGGTTGAGCATGAAGGCGCGCGCCCATGCCGAGGTGCGGGAGTTATGCGCCGCAGCTCCGATAATGGCCGGCGTGCCGTAGTGCGGCAGGTTGTCCTGCATCGAGACGATAACGCCACGCATGGCGATCGCTGCCGCAAGCCAAGGCCATGCTGCGCCGTAGAGATAGAACGCGCCGGCAAAGACCGTGATCGCGATGACAGTGTCGACGCGAATGCGTGTCAGGCGCCGACTGAGCATGCGACGCACCGCGCTGCGTAACAGCACGACGGTTTCGGCATCCTTCGCAAGCGCGCGATCGACAGCCCATTCGATCAGCCGCCGCGGCAGAAACATTGCAATCGAAACGGCCATCTCCCGGAGATAAAGCCCGCCAAGCAAACCGAAGTAATATTGCAGGAACGCGACTGCACGATTCTGGTTGGGCTCCATAACGTCCGGCCGATCGAGCGCGTGCCGGTTAAAGCGGTGATGCGTCATGTGGCCGAAACGGATGATGTCGAACGTGACGCCGGAAAAGATCGCCAGCGATCGGCCGAGCGCGTCGTTCACAGCCGGGTTGCGCGCGAGCCGGCCATGGATGGCCTCGTGCATCAGCGCGTTGTTGAACGGCGTCGTCAGCGCCAGCAGCAAGACCGCGGCACCCGCGAACAGTGGCGATTGCGGCAACAGCACGAGCGGGATGATCGCCACCTGCGCGAACAAAATCGCCAGTCCCGTCGCGGAAAGAAGAGCGTTCAATCGAAAAGGCGTAGCCATGCACCACCAGGAACCGTGTGAACAACTCCTAATCAAGGATCGTGACGGCAACAAGATGGCAATCCGCGGCGGCATAGCCGCACCGCAACGAGCTTAGGTCTGGCTGCTGCGCGTGATCCTGGCCGGCGGCGGCAACGGCTTGCGCCTGACCGGAGCCGGTTTTTCGCGGGCTTCCACCGTGCGCTCGGTGCGCCGCTCTTCAAGCATCTGGCGAAGGTCGGTGACGCTTGCTTCTGCCTCCACCGGGGGCAGGCCGGTGCGCGCGATATCCTCAGCTTCGGCGGTGCGGCCTTGCAGGCCGACCACGAGGGCGAGGTTTTGTTGCGCCTTGGGATCGGCGCCGGGACTGACGACTGCGCGCCGCAATGTCACCTCGGCGCGCTTGAGGTCCTTCGACAATGCGTAGGACAGTCCGAGATTGGTCAGGATGCTGGGATCGTTCGGCGTCATTTTCAGTGCGCTGGCGTAATAGCGCTGCGCGTCGGAATGTTTGCCCATCTGGTCGAGCACCGCCCCGGTGGCGGAAAGAATACGCGGATCTGGACGTTCAGGCGTGTGTGCGCGCGACAGTACGTCGAGCGCCTGCTGATAATTGCCGGTGTCGGCGAGCGCGCGGCCGTAAGCGCCGAGCACGGCCATGTTCTGCGGGTTCTGGATCGACGCCTGCTCGAGAATGGCGACCGCCTGCGCGCGCTGGCCGGTGGCGCGCAGCGCCGTGGCGTATTCGACAGCCGCCTGCGGATTCGTCGGGTCGTCGCGGTAGCGCTCGCCCCACTTGTCGGCGGCGCGGCGCTGGTCGGTCTCGCCGCGGCCGATCGATGAGGTGATGTCGTCGCTCGTCGTCTTGCAGCCGCCCAACCCGAGCGCCAGCACGGCGGCGGTTGCGGCGCAGGCCAAAAGGCGCGCGGCGGACAGGTTCGAGCGCATTCGGCAGCAATAAAACGTTAACCCTAACGACTGGTTAAGGCCGCCTTCTCGGCTGCTTTGCGCCGTGGTAGCAGGGCTTTCTGGTCTCAAGGGCGACATATGCACCCCGCTTTCGTCTCGCGCAGCACGAGCGCCATCCCGGTCTGGTTCGCGGGCACCGACACGCTCGACGCGGTCGGCAAGAAGCTCGATTCACGGCTGCGAGCCTTTGCAACGGCAGCCGGCTTCGAGGCGAAGCCGGGCCAAATGCTGGCCTGGCCCGGCACCGGCGGGAAGGTTGCCGGCATCCTGTTCGGCATCGAACCGGCCGCCGCGCTGTCGAAGGATCTGTTCCTGCCCGGCAAGCTCGCGGCGCAGTTGCCGCCCGGCACCTACCGTTTCGCCAACAAGCCGCATGATCTCCGCCTCGCCGCCCTCGCCTTCGCGCTCGGCAGCTACGGCTTCACGCGCTACCGCAAGGCGCGCGAGCGCAAGGTGCAACTGGTGTTGCCGGATGGCGTCGACGGCGGCGAGCTCGAGCGCATCGCCGAAGGCGCTGCGCTGGCGCGCGACCTGATCAACACGCCGTCGAACGACATGGGGCCGGCGGAGCTGGAATCCGCCGCCCGCCGGCTGGCGAAAACCTACGAAGCCTCCTTCCGCAGCATCAGTCGGCGACGAGCTGCTGGCGAAGAATTTTCCGCTGATCCACGCCGTCGGCGCCGCGGCGATCGCCGGAACGCGCGCCGCGGCTGATCGACTTCACCTGGGGCAATCCGAAGCATCCGAAGGTCACGCTCGTCGGCAAGGGCGTGTGCTTCGACACCGGCGGGCTCGACATCAAGCCCGACGCCGGCATGCTGATCATGAAGAAGGACATGGGCGGCGCGGCCAACGTCCTCGCGCTCGCGCACATGATCATGGACGCGCAAGCTCAAGGTGCGGCTGCGCGTGCTCATTCCGGCGGTGGAGAACGCGATCTCCGGCAATGCTTTCCGCCCGCGCGACGTCTACCGCTCGCGCAAGGGCATCACGGTCGAGATCGGCAACACCGACGCCGAAGGCCGCCTGATCCTCGCCGATGCGCTGGCGCTCGCCGACGAGGAGGCGCCGGAGCTGATCATCGACATGGCGACGCTTGACCGGCGCGGCGCGCGTTGCGCTCGGACCCGAGCTGCCGCCGTTCTATACCGACGACGAGGCGCTTGCCGCGGAGTTGCTCAGGCACGCGACCGCCGAGAACGATCCGCTGTGGCGGCTGCCGCTGTGGCGGCCCTACGACGACCTGCTCGATTCCAAGATCGCCGACATGAACAACGTCTCGTCCGGCGGCTTTGCCGGCTCGATCACGGCAGCGCTGTTCCTGCGGCGTTTTGTGTCGAAGGCGAAGTCCTGGCTGCATCTCGACATCTTTGCCTGGACGCCGTCCGCGAAGCCCGGACGGCCGGAGGGCGGCGAATGCCAGGCCGCACGCGCGCTCTACGCGCTGCTCTCCGCGCGTTACGCCTGATGGCGAAAGTCGACCCGCGGCTCAACCCATTCCGTCCCGACGGCGCCGTCAACAGCCGGGGCGAAAGGCGAAATGCGTCGAGGTCTTCGAGGCGCACACGGCGTTGCGCCGCAAACCGGCTCACGACGCACCGCTGGAAACTGAAGCACTGATGGGCGAGCGCGTTACGGTCTATCGACAGCGACGGCGAAGGCTGGTCCTGGGTCCAGCTCGAAAGCGACGGCTATGTCGGCTGGATGTCCGAGAATGCGCTCGGCAAAGTCGACCTGCCGCGCACGCACAAAGTGATCGCCTTGCGCACGATTGGCTACCCGGTCGCCGACATCAAACATCATCCGCTCGCGTCACTGCCAATGGGCTCGCGCGTCGACGTCGATTCATGAACAGGCGCCATTTGCGGTGACGAGCACGGGGCTTTTCATCCCGGCTCGGCACGTCGGCAAGATGCGTGACAAGGAGAAGGATTTCGTCGCCGTGGCAGAACGCTTTCTTGACGCGCCGTATCTCTGGGGTGGCAAGACGGATATCGGCATCGACTGCTCGGGACTGGTGCAGGTTGCGTTTGCAAGCAGCTGGCATTCAAGTGCCCGCGCGACAGCGACATGCAGGAAAAGCAGCTCGGCAAGCCGATCAAGCTGTCAAAGCTCAAGCGCGGCGATCTGGTGTTTTGGAAGGGTCACGTCGCCATCGCGCGCGACAAGAAAACGCTGATCCACGCCAACGCTCATCACATGACGGTGGCAAGCGAGCCGGTGAAAGAAGCAGTGAAGCGCATCGCTGCCGCCGGTAGCGAAGTGACAAGCGTGAAACGGCTCTAGTTACTGCGCAACCACGCCTTCCGGGGCGGTCTCCAGCTTGAACGCGGCGGCAAACAGCGCGCGCGTGTAATCGCTCTTCGGATTCTTGAACAGCTCGCGCCGCCGGACCTTCCTCGACGACCTTGCCGTTGCGCATGACGACAGATGGCTCGCCAGCGCCGCCACCACCCTGCAGGTCGTGCGAGATGAACATGTAGGTCAGATCGCGGCGCTTCTGCAGGTCGCGCAGCAGATCGACGATCTGCGCCTGGATCAGCATGTCGAGCGCGCTGGTCGGCTCGTCGAGCACGATGAAGGTCGGCTCCAGCACGATGGCGCGCGCGACCGCGATGCGCTGGCGCTGGCCGCCGGAGAATTCGTGCGGATAGCGAAAGCGCGTCGCCGGATCGAGCCCGACGTCGGTGAGCGCGCGGATGACGCGCTGCTCGCGCTCATCGGCGCGCCAGCTTCGGGTGATGCACCCCCAGCCCTTCCTCGATGATGTCGGACAACCGACATGCGCGGCGACGAGCGAGCCATACGGATCCTGAAACACGATCTGCATGTCGCGGCGGAACGGCCGCATCTCCTTGAACTTCAGGCCCTGCAGCTGCATTGCCCATGAACACGCACCGGCCCTTGCGAGCGAGATCAGCCGCAGGATCGCGAGCCCGAGCGTCGTCTTGCCCGATCCGGATTCGCCGACGACGCCAAGCGTCTCGCCCTTGCGCACTTCGATGCTGACGCCGTCGACCGCCTTGATGTGGCCGACGGTCTTGCGCAGCACGCCGCGCTTGATCGGAAACCAGACTTTCAGGTCGTCGGTCTTGACGACGATCGGCGCATCCGGCTTGCGGCGGCGCCGGATCCGGCTTCGGCTCGGCGGCGATGCAGCGCCCTGCGTGTAGGGATGCTCCGGCGCGGTGAACACGCGCTCGACCGGACCCTGCTCGACGATCTTGCCTTTGCTCATGACGCAGACGCGGTCGGCGAGCTTGCGCACGATGCCGAGGTCATGGGTGATGAACAGAATCGACATGCCGAGGCGCGCCTGAATGTCCTTCAGCAGCTTGAGGATTTGCGCCTGCACGGTGACGTCGAGCGCCGTCGTCGGCTCGTCGGCGATCAGCAGATCCGGCTCGTTCGCGAGCGCCATCGCGATCATCACGCGCTGGCGCTGGCCGCCGGAAAGCTGATGCGGATAGCTGCCGAGCCGCGTTTCCGGATCGGGGATGCCGACCTGCGTCAGCAGTTCGAGCGTGCGCGCGCGCGCCGCCGCGCCTGTCAGGCCGCGATGCAGCAGCAAAATCTCGCCGATCTGCTGCTCGATCGTGTGCAGCGGATTGAGCGAGGTCATCGGCTCCTGGAAGATGATCGTGATGTCGTTGCCGCGCACCTTGCGCATCTCGCTGCTCGGAGCGGTGCAGCAGTTCCTGTCCCTTGAACGTGCACTGTGCCGGACGGATGGCTCGCCGCCGGATAGGGCAGCAGCTTCATCACCGACAGCGCCGTGACCGATTTGCCGGAGCCGGATTCGCCGACCAGCGCCATCGTTTCGCCCTTGAGCACATCGAAGGAGATGCGGTCGACCGCCAGGACCTCACGGCCGCGCTGACGTGAAAGGCGACGGAGAGATCGCGCACTTCGAGCAGAGTTTCGGGGATGTCGGCCATGCTGCTCACCTGAATGTCTTGCGCGGATCGAAGGCGTCGCGCACCGCCTCGCCGATGAAGATCAGCAGCGACAGCATGATGGCGACGGCGAAGAAGCCGGTGAGGCCGAGCCACGGCGCCTGCACGTTGGCCTTGCCCTGCGACAGCATTTCGCCGAGCGACGGCGAGCCCGGCGGCAGGCCGAAGCCGAGGAAGTCGAGCGCGGTCAGCGTCATCACCGACGACGACAGGATGAACGGCAGGAACGTCATCGTCGCCACCATCGCGTTCGGCAGCAGATGGCGGAACATGATGACCGTGTTCGACACGCCGAGCGCGCGCGCCGCCTGGATGTATTCGAAATTGCGGCCGCGCAGAAATTCGGCGCGCACCAGGCCGACCAGCGACACCCACGAGAACAGCAGCAGGATTCCGAGCAACACGAAGAAGCCCGGCACCAGCACGGACGAGATGATCAGCAGCAGATAAAGCGACGGGATCGACGTCCAGATTTCGATGAAGCGCTGGAACAGCAGATCGGTCCAGCCGCCGAAATAGCCCTGCACGCGCTCCGGCCGCGACGCCGATGACCGACGACACGATCGTCAGAATCAGCCCGAACAGCACCGAGATACGGAAGCCGTAGATCAGCCGCGCCACCACGTCGCGGCCCTGATCGTCGGTGCCGAGCCAGTTGTATTCGAGGTCGCGGCAGCCGCGCAGGCCTTTCCGCTCGACGACGGATTTGCACTGCTGCTCGGTCAGCATCCATGTCGGCTTCGAGGGCGCCGGCGTCGGCAGATCGAGATTGTGCGTCGAATAGGAGTAGCGGATCAGCGGCCACAGCATCGTGCCGCCTTTCTCCGCGATCAGCTTCTGCAGGAACGGATCGCGGTAGTCGGCCGCGGTTTCGAAGTCGCCGCCGAACGCCGTCTCGGGATAATTCACGACCGCCGGGAAATAGAACTTGCTGTCGTAGCGGATGAAGAACGGCTTGTCGTTGGCGATGAACTCCGCGAACAGCGACAGGACGAACAGAACCAGGAAGATCCAGAAGGCGACCAGTAGCCGCGCCGGTTGGCCTTGAAGTTCTCCCAGCGCCGCCGGTTGATCGGCGAGAGCGTCACGCGGCGCCGCTCGGGCGGCGCCGCCAAGCCCATCGGCGTCACCGCCGTCGTGTCCGGCGCGCTTGCCGCTACGTGCGCGTCCACTCAGACCTCCCGCGTCTCGAAGTCGATGCGCGGATCGACCCACGTATAGGTCAGGTCGGAGATCAGGTTCACGACCAGGCCGACGAGCGAGAAGATGAACAGCGTCGCGAAGACCACCGGATAGTCGCGGTTGAGCACGCTTTCGAAGCCGAGCAAGCCAAGCCCGTCGAGCGAGAAGATCGTCTCGATCAGCAGCGCGCCGGTGAAGAAGGCGTGCACGAAAGCGCGACGGAAATCCGGCGATGACGATGAGCATCGCGTTGCGGAAGACGTGGCCGTAAAGCACCTGGTTTTGCGTGCAGCCCTTCGCGCGCGCGGTGAGCACATATTGCTTGCGGATCTCGTCGAGGAACGAGTTCTTGGTCAGCAGCGTCATCGTCGCGAAGGCGGACAGCGCCATCGCCAAAATCGGCAGCGTCAGATGCCAGAAGTAATCGATGATCTTCTGCCACCACGGCAACTGCGACCAGTTCTCCGAGGTCAGCCCGCGCAACGGGAACCAGTCGAAGAACGAACCGCCGGCGAACAGGATGATCAGCAGGATAGCGAACAGGAAACCCGGAATCGCGTAGCCGACGATGATCACGCCCTGACGTCCAGACGTCGAAGCGGGAGCCGTCCTCATCGCCTTGCGGATGCCGAGCGGGATCGAGATCAGATAGGTCAGCAGCGTCATCCAGATGCCGAGCGACATCGAAACCGGCAGCTTCTCCTTGATCAGCTGGAGCACGCTGACGTCGCGGAAATAGCTCTTGCCGAAATCGAAGCGTCGCGAAGTTCTTCAGCATCATGAAGAAGCGCTCATGCGCCGGCTTGTCGAAGCCGAACTGCTTCTCCAGGCTTCTTGATGAATTCGGGATCGAGGCCCTGCGCGCCGCGGTATTTCGAATTCGAGCGCATCGACCTGCGAGCCGCCCTGCACGCCGCGCGAGCCGAAATCGCCCTGCGAGCCGGAGATGCGCGAGGTGGCGCCGGTGTCGGAGCCGGTGAGCTGCGCGATCACGCGCTCGACCGGCCCGCCCGGCGCGAACTGCACGACGACGAAGGACACCAGCAGGATGCCGAGCAGCGTCGGCACCATGAACAACAGACGGCGGATGATGTAGGCGGCCATCCGGCGAGCCTACGCCTCTTTGCTCGAGTTTTGCTGCCTTTGTCGCGTCGTACCACCAGGTCGCCGGAGCGCCGCGCGCGTAGCGCGGCTTGTTCGGTGGGCGTCCGAACACATCCCAGTAAGCGATCCAGTGCGACGCTTTGTACCAGTGCGGGATCCAGTAGCGTCCGGCGCGGATGACGCGATCGAGCGCGCGGCAGGCGGTGATCAGAGCAGGCCGCGTGTCAGCGGCGATGATCGTTTCAATCAGCGAATCCACCGCCGGATCGGCGATGCCGGCGAGATTCTGCGAGCCCTTGGTCGTCGCAGACTGCGACGACGAAATAGGTGCGCAGCGAATCGCCCGGCGTCTCCGAGAACGAGAAGCGCTGCACGGTGATGTCGAAATCGAAGTCGTCGACGCGCGCGCGGAACTGCACTGGATCGACGACGCGCAACGTCGCATCGATGCCGAGCACGTTCAGATTCTTGATGTAGGGCATGTGGTGCGGCTGGAAGGTCGGCTCGTCGATCAGGAACTCGACCGTCAACGGCTCGCCGGACGGCGACATGCGCTTGCCGTCCTTGATCGGGCAGCCGGCCTCGTTGAGCAGCCGCGTCGCCTCGCGCAGCCACTTGCGGTCGTTGCCCGATGCGTCGGTCACCGGCGGCACGTAGGGCTCGCCGAAGACTTCGTCCGGCACCTTGCCGCGGAACGGCTCGAGCAGCGCGAGCTCCTCCGGCACCCGGCTTGCCCTGCGCCATCATCGTCGAATTCTGAAACACCGAATGCGTGCGCGTCGTAGGAGCCGTACATGATGGACTTGTTGGTCCATTCGAAGTCAAAGGCGTTGATCAGCGCCTCGCGCACGCGGCGGTCCTTGAACTTCGTGCGCCGGGTATTGATGAACCAGCCCTGCGCGCCGGACGGCGTGTCGTCGCGCAGGATGTCCTGCTTGACGCGGCCGTCCTTGATCGCGGGGAAATCGTAACGCGTCGCCCAGTGCGTGACGTGAACTCCTCGCGGAAGAGATAGTTCTTGCCTGAGAAGCCCTCGAAGGCGACATCGCGGTCGCGGTAGAACTCGTAACGCAGGACATCGAAATTGTTCTGGCCGACCGACACTGGAAGGTCGTCGCCCCACCAGTCGCGCACGCGCTCATACTCGATGAAGCGCCCGGCTTCGAAGCGGCCGACTTTATAGGCGCCGCTGCCGAGCGGAATCTCGAGCGTCGATTCCTCGAATGGCCGCTTGCTGTAGTACGCGCGCGAGAAGATCGGCAGCCCGGCGACGAACAGTGGCACGTCGCGCCCGCGCTTCTCGGCAAAGCGAACGACGACAATGTCGTCGCTCTCGCGCCTCGGCGCCCTTCATGTCGCGCAGAAGCTGCGTGATGATCGGGTGCCCTTTTTCCTTCAGCGTTGCGAGCGTGAACGCAACGTCCTGCGCTGTGATCTTCGAGCCGTCGTGGAAGCGCGCCTGGGGCCGGAGCCTGAAACGATAAGTCAGGCCGTCGTCGGAAATCCGCACCGACTGCGCGGCGAAACCGTACATCGCGTCGGGCTCGTCGCCGGAGCGCGCCATCAGCGTGGCGAAGGTCATCTCCATGCCCTGCGCCGCATCGCCGCGCAGGATGTAGCTGTTGAGCGAATTGAAGGTGAGAAAGTTCTGGTTGTACTGCCGCGTCGAGCCGACCTGCGAGAACAGCCCGCCCTTCGGCGCGTTCGGGTCGACGTAGGCGAAATGCTTGAAGTCGGCGGGGTAAATCAGGTCGCCGAAGGCCGAGATGCCGTGGCTTTCCGCTTCCTGGGCGCGTGCGAACAGCGGCAGCGATGCGGCGAGTGCGGCGCCGCCGGCAAGCACCAAACCCTGACGCCGCGTGAGCAAGGTCACAGGCGCTGCGGCACCTTCGCCGCCTTCTCCGCGTCCCACCACCAGATGTCCGGGAAACCCGACGAGCCGTATCTGGGCAGAAGCTGCGGCCGGCCGAAGCGATCCCACCGCGCGGTGCGCGAGAAGCCGTAGGTCCACTGCGGCACGACATGAAAATTCCACAGCAGCACGCGGTCGAGCGCCTTGGTCGCGGCGACAAGCTCCTCGCGGTCTTTGGCGAAGATCACGCGCTCGATCATGGCATCGACAGCCGGGTTTTTAATGCCCGCGAGATTTTGCGAGCCGGGCTGATCGGCGGCTTGCGTGCTCCAATAGCCGCGCTGCTCGTTGCCAGGCGACAGCGACTGGCCCCAGGAATTGACGACGATGTCGAAGTCCCAGCTGCGCACGCGATTCTCAAATTGCGCGCTGTCGATGATGCGGACGTTGACGGTCGATGCCAAGCCGCTCGAGCGACGGCTTGTAGAACAGAAGAATCCGCTCGACTCGACGGATCCTCGGCGAGAAACTCGACGACGAAAGGCTCGCCGGATTTCGCCTCGACGAGCTTCTGATTACGGACTTCGTAGCCAGCCTCGCGCAACAGCCGCGTTGCCTCGCGCAGATTGTTGCGAACGTTCTCCGGGTTGCCGTTCACCGGATTTGTGTAAGGCTTGGTGAAGAGATCGGCCGGGACTTTGTCACGCACGGCTTCGAGGATAGCCAACTCCTGCCCCTGCGGCAGGCCGGAGGATGCAAGCTCCGTCCCCTCGAAGAAACTGGCGATGCGCTTGTACTGCCCGAAGAAGATCTGCTTGTTCATCTCCTCGAAATCGAGCGCGAAGTTCATCGCGCGGCGCACGCGCGCATCCTTGAACTTGTCGCGGCGCGAATTGAGCACGAAGGCCTGCATCACGCCCATGTTGCGGATCGGAAATTCTTCGCGCAGCACCCGCTTCTCGGTCACCGCCGGAAAATCGTAAGCCGTCGCCCAATTCTTTGCGCTGTTCTCGGCGCGCCAATCGATCTGGTCGGCCTTGAAAGCCTCCAGCGCGACGGTTTGATCGCGGAAATATTCGAAACGGATCTCGTCGAAGTTGTAGCGCCCGACATTCACGTTCAGGGCGCCGCCCCAGTAGTCCTTGACGCGCTCGAGAGCGAGCGAACGGCCCGGCGAGAAGCCTTTGATGCGGTACGGGCCGCTGCCAAGCGGCGGCTCCAGTGTTGTTGCGGTTACGTCGCGCTTTTTGCCCGACGCATCCGTGCCTTCCCACCAGTGCCGCGGAATTACGGGGAGTTGGCCGACGATCAGCGGCAGCTCGCGATTGCCCGGCCCGTCGAAGGTAAATGTGACGTCGCGCTCGCCGGTCTTCTCGAATTTCACGACGTGACGATAGTAAGCGCCGAGTTGCGGGCTGTGCTTCTTGAACACGTCCATCGAGATAGATGACATCGTCGGGCGTTACCGGCTTGCCGTCGTGCCAGCGCGCATTGGCGCGCAGGCGGTAGGTCACGGTCGAGAAATCCGGCGGGTGGCTGACGGATTCGGCAAGCAGGCCGTATTCGGTCGAAACTTCGTCCGAGGCACTCGCCATCAGCGATTCATAAATCAGCGTGACGCCAACCGCGTAGCTGCCTTTCACGCCGGCGACGACGCGATTGAAGTTGTCGAAAGAACCGAATGCGACCTGCCGCAGGATGCCGCCCTTCGGCGCCGTTGGATTGACGTATTCATATTGCTTGAAGCCGGCGGGATATTTGAGATCGCCGAACAATGAGAGGCCGTGCTTCCACTCCGGTTGCTGCGCCTGCGCGGACGCGACCGGCACGCCGGCGAAGGCCGGTGCTGCCAGCACGGCCGCTGCATTTTGGAGAACGGATCGGCGGGTGATCGTCATACGGCTCTCAGACGCATTAATGGGCAAGCGTCGCTTCCGAAAGCATTATGTCGGTTTTTGGTTCGTGACGCGAAGCGTAAAACGAAACGGCCGGGCATGACCCGGCCGTTTGCATCAAATCCTGTTCATCGCAACGTCAGCGTGGGCGCGGCGCTTGACCCGGTTGGGCGTTGGGCTGCGCACCCGAGTTCGCCGGCTGAGACGTGCCGCTCGCAGGTGGATTGCCACCTTGCGGCGTTCCGCCAGCGGACGGCGCCGGTGCCGCGGCGCCACCGGCAGCAGCGCCTGCGTCGGCTGCCTTCGGCAATGGCGCCGGACTGTCGGCAAGCGAATTGAGATAGTTGACGACGTCGGCGCGCTCGCTATCGCGGCCGAGCCCGGCGAAAGCCATGTTGGTGCCGGGAATATAGCCTTTTGGACTGAGCAAGAACGCATTCAGTTCCTGGATCGTCCAGTTGCCGCCTTTGCTCTTCATCGCGGCAGAGAAATTGAAACCCGGAACGCCAGCCTTGGCGCGGGCGACGACGCCATAGAGATTCGGGCCGACGCGGTTGGGGCCGCCCTTCTCGAAGGTGTGGCAGGCCTGACATTTCTTCGCAGCGGCGGCGCCCTTTTCCGTCGAGGACGAAGCGAGCAGCACTTCGATCGGCTGCGATGGCGCGGCCGGGCCGCCGCCGGCTGTGGATGGCGCTTCCTGCACGGCGATGTCGAAGCCCGGCTTTTCCGGCTTGTGCGGAGCGAAGATCGCGCCGGCCGTGATGTTCAATCCGAGCAGGACCAGGCAGGTGGCCAGCACCGCGCCCATAATCTTGTTGAGTTCGAAGGAGTTCATCGCGGCAAGGACTCGTGCGGCTGGATGGAGGCGCGGGAGAGATAGCCGGTTTGCGGCGCTTCTGGCAACCCGTATAAGCCCCGGAATGCCTACGGTCGGAACACACTTATCTTAATCCCGGCGCGCATGGCCGCGACGCGCCTGCCGGGCAAGCCGCTCCTCGACATCGCCGGCGAACCGATGATCGTGCACGTGTGGCGCCGCGCCGCAGCCGCCGAAATCGGCGACGCCTGGGTCGCGACGGATTCCGATGTCGTCGCCGCAGCGGTGGAAAAAGCCGGCGGCCGCGCGGTGATGACGCGCTCCGATCACCCATCCGGTTCCGACCGGATCTTCGAAGCGTTGCAGGCAGTCGATCCCGAAGCGCCGAGCCGAGATTGTGATCAACGTGCAGGGCGATTTGCCGACGCTCGATCCCAATGACCTGCGCGCAGCGCTCGGCGCCCCTCGAAGATTCCGCCGTCGATATCGCCACCTTGGCGGCGGCAATCGCGCGCGAGGAAGAAAAGACCAACCCCAATGTCGTGAAGGTCATCGGCAAGCCGCTCGGCCCGAAGCAGCATGCGCGCGCGAAATCTTCACCCGTGCGACCGCGCCGACCGGCGCCGGGCCGCATTATCATCACATCGGTCTCTATGCGTATCGCCGCGCGGCGCTGGAGCGGTTCGTCAAACTGCCGCCGTCGGCGAACGAGCAGCGCGAGCGGCTCGAGCAATTGCGAGCGCTCGACGCCGGCATGCGCATCGACGTTGCCATTGTCGGCAGCGTGCCGCTCGGGGTCGATACGCCGGACGATCTCGAACGCGCCCGCGAGCTGCTCAGTCCGCACCGGCGTTGACTTCACATTGGTGCTGCGCGACACGCTTGCGCGAGGGGACGCATGCCAAAGACGATCGCATTCCAGGGTGAGCCCGGCGCGAACTCGCACATCGCGTGCAGCCAGGCTTATCCCGCGCCACAAGCCGCTGCCCTGCGCGACATTCGAGGACGCCTTCGCGGCCGTGCGCTCCGGCCGCGCCGATCTCGCCATGATCCCGATCGACAACTCGGTCGCCGGCCGCGTCGCCGACATCCATCATCTGATGCCGGACTCCGGCCTGCACATCGTCGCCGAGTGGTTTCTGCCGGTGCAGCACCAGCTCATGGCGCCGAACGGCGCGACGCTCGAAGACGATCAAGACGGTCGAAAGCCACATCCACGCGCTCGGCCAGTGCCGCAAAATCATCCGCAAGCTCGGCGTGAAGGCCGTCGTCGCCGCCGACACCGCCGGCTCGGCACGCGAAGTCGCGGAGGCCGGCGACATCACCCGCGCGTCGCTCGCGACCTCGCTGGCGGCAAAGATTTACGGCTTGAAGATCTTGAAGAAGAACGTCGAGGACGAGCGCGCACAACACCACGCGCTTCGTCGTGCTCTCGCGCAAGCCGAAATGGGCAAGCCGCAACGGCAAGCGGCGGTCGATCACGACTTTTGTTTTCCAGGTGCGCAACATGCCGGCCGCGCTCTACAAGGCGCTCGGCGGATTCGCCACCAACGGCGTCAACATGACGAAGCTCGAGAGCTACATGATCGAGGGCAGCTTCTTCGGCGACGCAATTCTATGCCGACGTCGACGGGCATCCGAAGGACCGCGGCGCTGGAGTTCGCGCTCGAAGAGCTCGAATTCGTGTCGCAGCCAAAGACGCTGAAGATCCTCGGCGTCTATCCCGCGCACCGTTTCCGCAAGAAATTCTGAAGCCCGCTATAGTCCTCGCGATTCGCACGGATCGCCGGACGCATGTTTTCAGGCAGCAGCGCACCGAAGAAATTCGATCCGCTTGCGCTTGCCTTTGATCTTGAAGAGCGCGGACACGCGGCCGAGGCGGAACGGCACTATCTGAACATCCTACAGACGCAGCCGAAAGAGTGGCGCGCGCTGCATCAGCTGGGCGCCATCTGTATGGCGCGCGGCGATCTGCCCGAAGCCTTGCGCTTCATGGGTGCGGCGATGAAGGCAAAGCCGAGCGCGGCGGAAGCAAAGTCCAATTACGGGCTGATCCTGCAAAAGCTCGGCAGCACGAAGAAGCGCTCGTTTATTTCAAGCGCGCTCTGGATGCACGCCCTGGCTATGTCTCCGCCCTGCTCAATCGCGGAACGAGCTTGTTCCACCTAAACCGGCCGCACGAAGCGCTGGCAGCGTTCGATCGCGCGCTCGCGCTCGAACCGCAGAACGTCAAGGCTTTGTACAACCGCGCCAACATGTTGCACGAGCTCGGGCGATACGAGGAATCCTGGCGGCGATGGCCAAAGCGATTTCGCTCGCGCCCGACTACAACGACGCTCACTGGAATGAAGCGCTGACGCGGCTTCTGCTCGGAGACTTCGAACGCGGTTTCGAAAAATATGAACATCGTTGGCGGACCGATGCGCAAAAGCATCTGCAACGGCATTTCCAGGTACCGCTATGGCTCGGCAGCGAGCCGCTTGCCGGAAAACGCTTTTCGTTCACGCCGAGCAAGGCTGTCGGCGACACCATCCAGTTCGCGCGCTATGTGCCGCTGCTGGCGGCGCAAGGCGCCAAAGTCATTCTTGAGGTGCAGCCAGCACTCCACTCTTTAATGTCAGGCATCGAAAGCGCCACCGGCGTGATGGCGCGCGGTGACGCTTTGCCGCCGTTCGATCTCCACTGCCCGATCATGAGCTTGCCGCTGGCGCTCAAGACGTCGCTCGACGACCATTCCGGCCCGCGATCCCCTATCTCCGTGCGCCACCTGATCGGGTACAGCGATGGCGCGAACGTCTACCGCCGACGGAAAAGAGACGCATCGCGTTTTCCTGGGCGGGCAGCGCGACGAACAAGCACGATCGCCTGCGGTCCATTCCGCTAGCGCAGTGGCTGCCGCTGATCGCGAGTGCGGGCGACGCCGAATGGCTTTCCATACAGCGCGACTTGCGTGACGGGGACGACGCGCTGCTCGCCGCTCACCCGCAGATCAATCATCTTGGTACCGAGGTTGCACGATTTCAGCGATACCGCGGCGATCATCGCCTGCGCCGATCTCGTCGTCTGCGTCGATACGGCGGTGGCGCATCTCGCCGGCGCGCTCGGCAAGCCGGTCTGGCTGCTGCTGCAATATTCACCGGATTTCCGCTGGCTGCTGCAACCGCGACGACAGCCCGTGGTATCCGACCGCAAGGCTGTTCCGGCAGACGAAATTCGGCGAATGGGACGAGTCCTTGCGCGTGTCGCGCAAGCGCTCGGCGAGACCAAGAGTGAACGCCCGGCCTAGATCGTCTGGTTGTACTCGCCGACTTCGGGATGCGTGCGCAGCACGCCGTCGACCGCCTTGAACATGTCGCGCATGCGCGCTTCCGACACCGGGCTCTCGACCACCACCACCAGCTCCGGCTTGTTCGACGAGGCGCGCACCAGGCCCCAGGTGCCGTCCTCGACCGTGACGCGCACGCCGTTGACGGTGACGAGATCGCGGATCGCCTGGCCGGCGACCTTCTCGCCCTTCGCCTGCGCCGCCTCGAAATGCTTCACCACCGCGTCGACGATGCCGTATTTCTTCTCGTCGTCGCAGTGCGGCGACATGGTCGGCGAGCCCCAGGTCTTCGGCAGCGCGTTCTTGAGGTCGGCCATCGTCTTGCCGGGGTTGCGGTCGAGCATGTCGCAGACGGCGAGCGCCGAAGATCAGCCCGTCGTCGTAGCCGCGGCCGATACGGCTTGTTGAAGAAGAAGTGGCCGGACTTCTCGAAGCCGGCGAGCGCGCCGATCTCGTTGACGCGGCGCTTGATGTAGGAATGGCCGGTCTTCCAGTAGTCGGTCTTGGCGCCGTTCGCCTGCAGCACCGGATCGGTGGCGAACAGGCCGGTCGACTTCACGTCGACGACGAAGGTCGCGCCCTTGTGCAGCGCCGACATGTCGCGCGCCAGCATCACGCCGACCTTGTCGGCGAAGATCTCGTCGCCCTTGTTGTCGACCACGCCGCAGCGGTCGCCGTCGCCGTCGAAGCCGAGCCCGACGTCGGCCTTGTTCGCGCAGCACCGCGTCGCGCATGGCGTGCAGCATCTTCATGTCTTCGGGGTTCGGGTTGTAGTTCGGGAAGGTGTGGTCGAGCTCGCAATCGAGCGGGATCACCTCGCAGCCGAGCGCCTCCAGCACCTGCGGCGCGAAGGCGCCGGCGGTGCCGTTGCCGCAGGCGCAGACCACCTTGAGCTTGCGCTTGAGCTTCGGCCGCTTGGTGAGGTCGGCGATGTAGCGCTCGCGGGAAGTTCTCGACGAAATGATACGAGCCGCCGCCGCTGCAGATTGAAGCGCGCGTTGAGCACGATGTCCTTCAGCCGCGTCATCTCGTCGGGCCCGAAGGTGAGCGGGCGGTTGGCGCCCATCTTCACGCCGGTCCAGCCGTTGTCGTTATGCGAGGCGGTCACCATCGCGACGCAGGGCACGTCGAGATCGAACTGCGCGAAATAGGCCATCGGCGTCACGCCAAGGCCGATGTCGTGCACCTTGCATGCCGGCCGCCATCAGGCCGGAGATCAGCGCCATCTTCACCGACGCCGAATAGCCGCGGAAATCATGGCCGGTGACGATCTCCGGCTTCACGCCCAGCTCGTGGATCAGCGTGCCGAGGCCCATGCCGAGCGCCTGCACGCCCATCAGGTTGATTTCTTTTTCCAGCAGCCAGCGCGCGTCGTATTCGCGGAAGCCGGTCGGCTTCACCAGCGGCGAGGACTCGTAGGCGTAAGTGTTGGGCGAAAGCGCCGCTTGCGGCTTTGGGAACATTAAAACCTCGGAAGGCGCAACGGTGCGCACCGAGGACATAGCGCAGCGGCCGCGGACGCGAAAGCACTACAGCCGCGTTTCGATCAAGTACCGCGCGATTTGGCGCGCCGGGTCGCCGGCGCATTCGTCGGATCGTCAGGCCAGGGATGCCGCGGATAGCGGCCCTTCATCTCGGCCTTCACGTCGCGGTAGGAGCCGCGCCAGAAGCCCGGAAGGTCGCGCGTCACCTGCACAGGCCGGTGCGCCGGCGAAAGCAATTCGATGACGAGCGGCACGCGCCCTCTGGCGATCGCCGGATGTTGTCCTAGACCGAACAGCTCCTGCACGCGGATTGAAAGTTTCGGTCCTTCCTCCGCTTCATAGTCGATCGCAACGTTCGAGCCGGACGGCGCGGTGAAATGCGTCGGCGCTTCTTCGTCGAGCCGCCGGCGAAGTTGATAGGGCAATGAGCGCCATGATGGCGTTAGCCAGCTCGTCCGTGCTGAACCTGACTGAAGCGACGCCTTGTCGGAGAGCAACGGCTCGAGCCATTCCGCCACGTTCCGCGCAAGCGCTTCGTCGGACAAATCGGGCCATTCCTCGCCCTCGGCGCGGCGAAGAAACAACACGCGGTTGCGCCATTGCATTCAGCGCCTTGCTCCACGGCAGCGCGGTGAAGGCCGACTCGTGACAATTCCTTTCGCCAGCATTTGCGCGGTGTCCGCAGCCGGGGTCACCGCCATTTGCTGCTGTTGCAGCACCAGCGAGCCAAGCCGCGTGTTGCGGCGTGCGCGCAAACTCGCGCTTGGTGCGTCGAAGGTGACCTCGTCACGCGTCTCGATCTTGTCGGCGAAGCGTCGTTCGATTTCCGCCAACGTAATCGGGGCAGCCAGAACAATACGGCCGCGTGCCGCGGTCCCGGTCAGCTCCGCCACAGCCAGATAAGGTTCGCGCGCGAGCGGTGATGCGGGGTCGACGTTGCCGCCACGGCCATTAGCGAGGACGAAGGATCCGTCACCACGGTTGCGCGCGATGCGATCGGGATAAGCAAGCGCCAACAAAGTGCCCGGTGAAACCTCTCCTGTTTCCCTGCCTGCATCCGCCGCGTCCACCCAACGGGACACCATACCGCGCGCATCTTCGGCGCGGCGCGAATGGTCGCGGCGGAATTGGTCGAGCCGGTGCCGCAGGTCGGCATCGTCGCCGCCAAGTCCGCGCTCGGTCAGCAGCGCCGCGATCTCAGCTGCGCGTTCGCGCGGCGCCTTCTCGCCCGGCATCGACGACCATGCGCGCCAAGCGTGGTGGCAACGGCAGACGCGCGCAGCTTTTGGCCTTCCTCGCGTGATGCGCGCCTTGCTCCTCGATGGCGCCAAGCTCGGTGAGCAGAGCCTTCGCTTCGTTCCAGGCCGCCTGCGGCGGCGGATCCAGGAAAGCGAGCGACGAGGCGTCGCGCGCGCCCCACTGCGCGAGATCGAGAACCAGCCGAGACAGATCGGCGGCAAGAATCTCCGGCTTGGCGTAAGGCTCGAGCGCGCCCGTCTGCGGCTCGTCCCACAAACGGTAACAAACACCTGGCGCGGTGCGCCCGGCGCGGCCGCGGCGCTGATCGGCCGCAGCGCGCGAAACGCGCACCGTCTCGAGCCGCGTGAGGCCGACATCCGGCTCGTACCGCGGCACACGCGCCAACCCGCTGTCGACAACGATGTTAACGCCTTCGATGGTCAATGAGGTTTCTGCAATCGACGTCGCGAGCACGACCTTGCGCCGTCCCGGCGGCGCTGGATCGATTGCACGCTCTTGCTCTCTTGCATCAAGCGCGCCGAACAACGCCACCACATCGACGCCATTGCCGAGGTTGCGCTCCGCGAGCATCGACGCGGTGCGGCGGATCTCGGCTGCGCCCGGCAGGAACGCGAGGATCGAGCCCGCGATCAGCCCGCAACGCCCGCGCGATGGCGTCCGCCATCTGCGGGTCGATGCGGGTGTTTGCATCGCGTCCGATGTAACGCGTTTCCACCGGAAAGGCGCGGCCTTCGCTTTCGATCACTGGTGCCCCACCGAGCAGCCTCGCGACGCGCGCGCCATCCAGCGTCGCCGACATCACCAGCAACTTTAAATCTTCTCGCAGCCCTTGCTGCGCGTCTCGCGCCAGCGCCAGACCAAGATCGGCATCGAGCGAGCGCTCATGAAATTCGTCGAACACCACGGCCGCGACGCCATCGAGCGACGGATCGTCGAGCATCAGTCGCGTGAACACGCCTTCGGTGACGACTTCGATGCGCGTCTGCGCGAGACTTTAGAGCCGAAGCGAACGCGTAACCCGACGGTGCTCGCCGACTTGCTCGCTCAAGCGTCGCCGCCATGCGCTCGGCTGCGGCGCGCGCCGCAAGCCGTCGCGGCTCCAGCACCAGGATTTTCTTGTTCGCCGCCCACGGCTCATCCAGCAGGACGAGCGGCACGCGCGTGGTCTTGCCCGCGCCTGGCGGCGCGACCAGCACTGCGGCACTGCGTCTTCGCGCAGTGCCGCGGTCAGCTGCGGCAGCGCCTCGTCGATCGGGAAGCGATGTGTCGAAGGCGCGCACGCGCTCACCGAGCGCTCGCCGGCCGGCCGACGCTCTCGTAGATGAAGCCGTGCCGCGCCATCTCGTCCGGCCGGTAGACGTTGCGCAGATCGACGACGACCGGCTTCGCCATCGCCTGCCTTGAGCCGCGTCGAGATCGAGCGCGCGGAACTGCTCCCACTCGGTGACGATCACCAGCGCGTCGGCGCCCTTCGGCGCAGTCATAGGCGTCCGTCGCAATAGGTGACGCCGGTCAGCACCTTCTTCGCCTGCTCCATGCCCGCGGGATCGTAGGCGCGCACCTGTCGCGCCCATGTCCTGCAGCGCCGTGATCAGCGGGATCGACGGCGCATCGCGCATGTCGTCGGTGTTCGGCTTGAAGGTCAGGCCGAGCACCGCGATCGGTCTTGCCGCGCGATCGTCGCCGCCGAGCGCGGCGACGACCTTGCGCGCCATCGCGCGCTTGCGCGTGTCGTTGACCGCGACCACCGTCTCGACGATGCGCAGCGGCGCGTCGTAGTCCTGCGCGGTCTTGATCAGCGCCAGCGTGTCCTTGGGAAAGCACGAGCCGCCATAGCCCGGGCCGGCGTGCAGGAACTTGGAGCCGATGCGGTTGTCGAGGCCGATGCCGCGCGCGACCTCCTGCACGTCGGCGCCGACCTGCTCGCAGAGATCGGCGATCTCGTTGATGAAGGTGATCTTGGTCGCGAGGAACGCGTTGGCGGCGTATTTGATCAGCTCGGCGGTGCGGCGGCCGGTGAACAGGATCGGCGGCTGGTTGAGATACAGCGGCCGGTAGAGCTCGCGCCATCACCTCGTGCGCGCGCTCGTCCTCGGTGCCGACGACGATGCGGTCGGGATGCTTGAAGTCCTGGATCGCCGCGCCTTCGCGCAGGAATTCGGGGTTGGAGACGACCGCGAAGTCGGCGTCCGGGCGCGCCTCGCGGATGATGCGCTCGACCTCGTCGCCGGTGCCGACCGGCACCGTCGATTTGGTGACGACGACGGTGAAGCCGTCGAGCGCGCGCGGCGATCTCGCGCGCCGCGGCGTAGACGTAGGACAGATCGGCGTGGCCGTCGCCGCGGCGCGACGGCGTGCCGACCGCGATGAACACCGCATCGGCCTCCGCGACCGGCGCCTTGCAGATCGGTCGTGAAAGCAGCCGCCCTGCCGCGACGTTGCGCGGCGACCAGATCGTCAGGCCCGGCTCGTAGATCGGCATCTCGCCGCGCGTGCAGCGCCGCGATCTTGCCGGCGTCCTTGTCGACGCAGGTGACGTCGTGGCCGAAATCGGCAAAGCAGGCCCCCGAAACGAGGCCGACATAGCCGGTGCCGATCATCGCGACGCGCATCGCGAGTCCGTACCGGATGGTTAACGAATCCCGGCCCCCGCCGGATGGCGCCTCTTAGCAGAGGCCGTTGCGCTGGCGAGGCTTTGACGCCATCGTTTCATGCGATCCCGTAAACGGCGACGAAACCAGCGTCTGGCGCGATAATGCAGCGACACGGATGAGGATCAGCGACGCATGACGCACGCAGGCCGGCGTCGACTGGGTCGATTACGCCAAGGGCTTCTGCATCATCATGGTGGTGATGATGCACTCGACGCTCGGCGTCGAGCAGGCCGCCGGCCGCGAAGGCTGGATGCACTGCGTCGTCGCGTTCGCGAGGCCGTTCCGCATGCCGGACTTCTTCCTGATCTCCGGCCTGTTCCTCGCGCGCGTCATCGACCGCGACTGGCGCACTATCTCGACCGGAAGGTCGTCCACTTCGCCTATTTCTATGTGCTGTGGGTGACGATCCAGTTCGCCTTCAAGGCGCCGGGCTTCGCCGCCGAGATGGGCTGCCGCAGGCGTCGGCGACGATCTATCTCGAAGCTTCATCGAGCCGTTCGGCACGCTGTGGTTCATCTATCTGCTGCCGATCTTCTTCGTCGTCACCAAGCTGACGCGCAGCGTGCCGTCGCTCGCTGATCTGGCTCGTCGCGCGGCGCTCGAGATCGCGCCGATCCACACCGGCTGGACCGTGATCGACGAGTTCGCCGGCCGCTTCGTCTATTTCTACACCGGCTACATCTCGCGCCGCACATCTTCGCGCTTCGCCGCAGGCGGTGCAGGACAAGCCGATGCAGCGCGCTGGCCGTGCTCGGCGCTGTGGGCGCTCGTCAACGGCGCGCTGGTGTTCGCCGGCTACGCCGAACTGCCGTTCGTCTCGCTGGCGCTCGGCCTGATCGGCGCCGGCCGCGGTCGATCGCGTCGCGGCGCTGCTGTCGAAGAGCCGCTGTGTTCGAGCCGCTGCGCTATTGCGGCGAGAACTCGATCGTCATCTATCTCGCCTTCTTCCTGCCGATGGCGGCGACCCGCACGGTGCTGCTCAAGACCGGCATCATCACCGACTCGGCACGATCTCGCTGATCGTCACCGCCGCGGCGTCGTCGGCGCGCTGTGCTGGTACTGGGCGGTGCGCGGCACGCCGCTCAGCTTCCTGTTCGTGCGCCCGGCCTGCGTGCGGCTGACGCGCAAGCCGCGAAGCCGCTGCGCTGCAGCCGGCGGAATGATTCACAGCGCGCGTTCCGGCGCATTGATTAAGCAGCGGCTGACGGCCCACATTCGGGCCATGCCAGCCGCATGCAAAATCCACGTCCGCAAAAGCCGCGCCGGCACCCGCGGCGCAATCCGCCAGCCGCATCGCCCGTCCGCTGAAGAAAGGCGACCATGTCTTCCTGGTCGACGGCTCGGGCTACATCTTCCGCGCCTATCACGCGCTGCCGCCGCTGACCCGCAAGTCGGACGGGTTGCAGATCAACGCCGTGCTCGGCTTCTGCAACATGCTGTGGAAGCTGCTCAGCGACATGAAGCCGGACGAGAAGCCGACCCATCTCGCCGTCGTGTTCGACAAGTCGGAGAAGACCTTCCGCACCGAGATCTATCCCGAGTACAAGGCGCACCGGCCGGACGCCGCCGGACGATCTCATTCCGCAATTCCCGCTGATCCGCGAGGCGGTGCAGCGCCTTCGACATTCCCTGCCTCGAGCAGGCCGGCTTCGAGGCCGACGACATGATCGCGACCTACGCGCGCCTCGCCTGCGAGGCGGAGCGCGACCGCCACGATCGTGTCGTCCGACAAGGACCTGATGCAGCTCGTCGAACGACTGCGTGACCATGTACGACACGATGAAGGACAAGCGCGATCGGCCGCGCCGAGGTGATCGAGAAGTTCGGCGTGCCGCCGGAGAAGGTCATCGAGGTGCAGGCGCTGATCGGCGACTCCACCGACAACGTGCCGGGCGTGCCGGGCATCGGCGTCAAGACCGCGGCGCAGCTCATCGGCGAATACGGCGATCTCGAAACGCTGCTCGAGCGCGCCGGCGAGATCAAGCAGGACAAGCGCCGCCAGACGCTGATCGACAATGCCGAGCTGGCGCGCATCTCCAAGAAGCTCGTCACGCTCGACCAGCAACGTGCCGCTCGAGGTGCCGGTCGACGATCTCGCGGTGCACGAGCCGGACTACAAGAACCTGATCGCCTTCCTCAAGGCGATGGAGTTCACACGCTGACGCGGCGCGTCGCGGAGAAAGTCCGGCATCGAGGCGAGCGAGATCGAGGCGGACGCGAAGCTGATGTCAAGCGCGATCGCCGCCGCCGCATCGCCGGCACAGCGCCGGCGCCAGCAGCCCGCAAGCGGCAGCGGCGATCTGTTCGCGCCGCCGCCCGCCGCGCGCAAGCGGACGAACGGCGCACTCGCACGCCGTCACGCTCGCCGCCAAGCGCGCCGCGCAGCTGCGCGCCAACAAGATCGACCGTCGCAAATACGAAACCGTCGCGCACGCTCGACCGGCTGAAAGCCTGGATCGCTGCGCGCCAAGGACACGGCGTGGTCGCGATCGAACACCGAGACCACCGGCATCGATCCGATGCGGCGCGCAGCTGTGCGGCTTCTCGCTCGCGGTCGCGCCGAACGAAGCCTGCTACGTGCCGATCGGCCATCGCGAGGGCGACGGCAGGGCGACGACGGGCTGTTCGGCGAGCGAAGCTCTGCGCCGGACCAGATCTCCGGAAAGGACGCGCTGACGGCGCATCAAGCGGTGCTGGAAGACCCGGCGTGCTCAAGGTCGGCCAGAACCTCAAATACGACTGGCAGATTTTCGCGCGGCGCGGCATCGAGATCGCGCCCTACGACGACACCATGCTGATGTCCTACGTGCTCGACGCCGGGCGCGGCAGCCACGGCATGGACGATCTCGCCGAACGCTGGCTCGGCCACCAGACGATCCGCTTCGAGGACGTCGCCGGCACCGGCAAGACGCCGGTGACGTTCGACTAGCGTCGTCGATCGAGAAGGCCGCCGAATACGCCGCCGAAGACGCCGACGTCACGCTGCGGCTGTGGAAGGCGCTGAAGGCGCGCCTGGCCGCCGAGCATGTCACGACCGTCTACGAGACGCTGGAGCGGCCGCTGGTGCCGGTGCTGGCGCGCATGGAGCGCCGCGGCATCTCCATCGACCGGCAGGTGCTGTCGCGGCTGTCCGGCGAGTTCGCGCAGAAGCAGGCGCGGCTCGAAGACGAGATCAACAAGCTCGCCGGCGAGCCGCTCAATCCCGGCAGCCCGAAGCAGCTCGGCGACATCCTGTTCGGCAAGATGGGCTTGCCCGGCGGCACCAAGACCAAGACCGGGCAATGGGCGACCGGCGCGCGCGCGCTCGAGGAGCTGGCCGAGCAGGGCCACGAGCTGCCGCGGAAGATCCTCGACTGGCGGCAGGTGTCGAAGCTGCGCTCGACCTACACCGACGCGCTGCCGGACTACGTCAATCCCGAGACGCAACCGCGTCCACACGAGCTACGCGCTCGCCGCGACCACCACCGGCCGGCTGTCGTCGTCGGAGCCGAACCTGCAGAACATCCCGATCCGCACCGAGGAAGGCCGCAAGATCCGCCGCGCCTTCATCGCCGAGCCGGGCAACAAGCTCGTCTCCGCCGACTATTCGCAGATCGAGCTGCGGCTGCTCGCCGAGATCGCCGACGTGCCGGCGCTGCGGAAGGCGTTCCGCGACGGCCTCGACATTCACGCCATGACGGCGTCGGAAATGTTCGGCGTGCCGGTGCAAGGACATGCCGGGCGAAGTGCGCCGCCGCGCCAAGGCGATCAACTTCGGCATCATCTACGGCATCTCGGCGTTCGGCCTCGCCAACCAGCTCGCGCATCGCGCGCGAGGAGGCCGGCGCCTACATCAAGAAATACTTCGAGCGCTTCCCCGGCATCCGCGACTACATGGAAGAGACCAAGGCGTTCGCCAAGAAGAACGGCTATGTGCTGACGCTGTTCGGGCGCAAGTGCCACTACCCCGACATCACGGCAGCGAACTCCGTCGCTGCGCGCCTTCAACGAGCGCGCCGCGATCAACGCGCGGCTGCAGGGCACCGCCGCCGACATCATCCGCCGCGCCATGGTGCGCATCGAGCCGGCGCTTGAGCGAAGCGAAGCTCAACGCGCAGATGCTGCTGCAGGTGCACGACGAGCTGATCTTCGAGGTGCCGGAGGGCGAGGTCGAAGAAGACGCTGCCGGTGGTCAAGCGCGTGATGGAGAACGCGCCGATGCCGGCGGTGTCGCTCTCGGTGCCGCTGCAGGTCGACGCGCGCGCCGCCGCACAACTGGGACGAGGCGCACTAGCGGCGCTTCGATTTCTTCTTCGCGCCCTTCGACGGTTTTGCGGCGGATTTCTTCGCCGGCAGCACCGCGATGGCCTCGATCTCGAACACGGCGCCAGGACGGGCAAAGGTGGAGATGGCCACTGTCGTGCTCGCCGGCGGCGCTTTGGTGTTGAAGAATTTGTCGCGCACCTCGCGGAAGGTGCCGAGGTCCTTCATGTCGGTCAGATAATTGTTGATCTTGACGACATCGTTGAAGCGTCGCACCCACCGCCTTGAGCGCCGCCCGCAAATTCTCCATCGCCCGTGTCGCCTGCGAGCGGAAATCGCTGCCGACGAGCTTGTTCTCGAGGTCGAGGCCGAGCTGCCCGGCGACGTAGATGGTGCGGGACGGGCCGGTTGCCTCGACCACGTAGGAGTACCCCGGCGGCGGGGCCAGGGTCTTCGGATTGAGAAAGCGCACGTTGCCGGCCATGTCGTTACTCCCCTTGGTTTACGCCGATGAAACCACAGCCGTGGCGGCGTGCAACCTTCGCCGCAACGGGGCGTTGAATTGCCGATAAGCCGAACCACGGGATTTTTCCAAGTGTTCAGCAATGGCAGACAGGCACTGGCAATCCTCGGAGCGGCACTCGCGCTGGCGTTGGTGATGACGCCGCGCGCTCATGCGCAGGGTCTGTTCGAAGCGCTTTTTGGCGGCCGCCGCTCCAGCCCACCCCCTGTGCAAGCCTTCACCGCCCCGATCGAAAGCCTCGTCGAGCGCCTCACCGGCGACCGCGGCAACATCCGCAGCGAGCCCGGCGTCGGCTACGCCTCCTATTGCGTGCGCACCTGCGATGGCGCGCATTTCCCGTTGCAGAGAAACGCCAACCCGGCCGAGCTGTGCAATTCGTTCTGCCCTGCGGCGAAGACCAAGGTCTTCTCTGGCAACAACATCGACACCGCGGTGGCGGGTGATGGCAGCCGTTATGCCGATCTCGACAACGCATTCGTCTATCGCCAGAAGCTCTCGGCGGATTGCACTTGCAACGGCAAGACGCCTTGGGGTGTGGCAAAAATCGATGCCGCCAATGATCCGACATTGCGCCCCGGCGATATCGTCGCAACGCCGAAAGGCCTCGTTGCCTTCAACGGCAGCGCCGGAGCAAAGGAACAGGCCGCGAACTTCACCCCGGTTTCGAACTACGGCCAATTCTCGCCCGATACGCGCGCAAAGCTTTCGGAACTCCGCGTCATGCCGGTGCATCCTCCGGTGCCCGCGCCAATGCAAGCGACCTCCGCGCCGGCCAATGATCTGCGCCAGCCTGTGCTCGACATCAGCGGCGGCGTTTACTTCACCCGTTAACTTTATCGCTGGCCGGCGTCTTTGCTCGACGCGCCGCTTCTTAACGCATTAATCCGATCTAACTTGAAGCAGCCTGAGGGCGTGGCACCTTGCGTGCAAACCACAACACAGGCGCACAACAATGCGGTCCACGATCCGTTTCATGGCGATGACGACTTCGGCAATCACCGCTTCGCTCGCTCTCGCGCTCACACTCGCGGCGCCGACATTGGCCAACACCTCGCCTTCGGCGACGGCCTCCGCTCCCGCGAATTGCCGCACCACCGGCACCTTCGAAGCGTGGCTTGAAGAGTTCAAGAAAGATGCAGCGTCGAAAGGCATCTCGGCCAAGGTGATCGCCGACGCGGTGCCGTTCATGCAATTCGATCCGGAGATCATCCGGCGCGACCGCAATCAGGGCGTCTTCCAGCAGAGCTTCCTGCAGTTCTCCGACCGCATGGTCGGCGAGCAACGCATGCGCAATGCGACGATCATGCTCAAGCGTCACCAGGCGATCCTCGCCAAGGTCGAAAAGGAATACGGCGTCCCGGCCCCGGTCCTCGTCGCCTTCTGGGGCCTCGAGAGCGACTTCGGCACCAACACCGGCAAGCACAACATCCTGCGCGCGATTGCGACGCTGGCTTACGACTGCCGCCGCACCGAATATTTCCGCCCGCAATTGTTCGACGCGCTGCGCATTCTCGAGCGCGGCGATCTTCCAATTACCGAGATGAACGGCGGCGACTGGGCCGGCGAGCTCGGCGCCATGCAGTTCACGGCGTCCGATTACTACAAGCACTCCGTCGACTACGACGGCGACGGCCGGCGCGATCTCGTCAAGAGCGTTCCCGACACGCTCGCCTCCGCCGCCAATTTCCTGTCGAGCTTCGGCTGGAAGCGCGGCGAGCCGTGGCTGCAGGAGGTGCGCGTTCCCGACGAACATGCCGTGGGAGGAAGCCGACCTCGAGGTGAAGCACCCGCGTTCGCAAGTGGGTCGGCTGGGGCGTGACGCTGCCGCAGCGGCAAGCTGCCTGCCGATGCGACTGCAACGCCTCGCTCGTGCTGCCGATGGGCCGCAACGGGCCGGCCTTCCTCGCCTATCCGACAACTTCAAGTCCTTCCTCGGCTGGAATTCGGCGATCGTCTATTCGACGACGGTGGCCTATTTCGCCACGCGGCTCGACGGCGCGCCGCCGGTCGGGCGTGGCCGGGCTGTGGTGACGCCGCTGACGTCGCCGCAGCTGACCGAGCTGCAAACGCTGATCACCAAGCAGGGCATGGATATCGGACGCATCGACGGCAAGCTCGGCGCCGCGACGCGCGGCGCGGTGCGCAAGCTGCAGCTCAAATACGGAATGCCGGCGGATTCCTATCCGAGCCTCGAGCTGATCGAGCGGATGAAGGGCACCGCCACCGGGCAGTTGGCCCGCTAAATCGTCCGCAACCACGCAAACAAAAAGGGCGGCCCGCAGGCCGCCCTTTTGATTCCGAATGTCGAGAACTTACTCCGCGGCGATGCGGACCTCGGGTGCGGCGGCGCGCACGGCCGGCTGCACGTGCTTCTCGAACTTGACGAAGTTCTCCTGGAACATGCGCACGAGGTCGCGCGCGGTCTTGTCGAACTCGGCCTTGTCCTTCCAGGTCTGACTGCGGATTGAGCAGATGCGGCTCGACGCCCGGCACCGACGTCGGCACCGCGAAACCGAAATACGGATCGGTGCGGAAGTCGGCGTTCTTGAGCGAGCCGTTGAGCGCGGCGGTGAGCAGCGTGCGCGTCGCCTTGATCGGCATGCGATGGCCGACGCCGTATTTGCCGCCGGTCCAGCCGGAGTTGACGAGCCAGCAATCGACGTTGTGCTTGGCGATGTATTCCTGCAGCAGGTCGGCATAAACCGACGGATGGCGCGGCAGGAACGGCGAGCCGAAGCAGGTCGAGAACTCCGGCACAACGCCGACGAGACCCTTCTCGGTGCCCGCGACCTTGGCGGTGTAGCCGGAGAGGAAGTGATACATCGCCTGCGTCGGCGTCAGCTTCGCGATCGGCGGCATCACGCCGAAGGCGTCGGCGGTGAGCAAGATGATGTTCTTCGGATGCCCGGCGCGGCCGCTGCGCGACGCGTTCGGGATCGAAGTCGAGCGGATAGGCCGAGCGCGTGTTCTCGGTCTTCGACTCATCCGTGTAATCGGGAACGCGCGTGTCCGGATCGAACGCGACGTTCTCGAGCATGGCGCCGAAGCTGTTGGTCGCGTCGTAGATCTCCGGCTCGTTCTCGCGCGACAGGTTGATCGTCTTGGCGTAGCAGCCGCCCTCGAAATTGAAGATGCCGTCCGGGCCCCAGCCGGTCTCGTCGTCGCCGATCAGCGTGCGGTTCGGATCGGCCGACAGCGTCGTCTTGCCGGTGCCGGAGAGGCCGAAGAACAGCGCGCTCTCCTTGCCGTCGTTCGACGACATTGGCCGAGCAATGCATCGGCATCACGCCCTGCGCCGGCAGATAGAAGTTGAGCGTCGTGAACACCGACTTCTTCATCTCGCCGGCGTAGGACGAGCCGCAGATCAGCACGATCTTGCGCGTGAAGTCGATCGCGACCATCGTGTCGGAGCCTTCGCGGCCGCCGTGGCGCTTCGGGTCGGGCTTGAACGACGGCAAATCGAGGATGGTCAGATCGGGCACGAAGCTCGCGAGCTCGGCGGCCTCGCGGGCGGATCAGCAGCGTGCGGATGAACAGCGAATGCCAGGCGATATTCGGTGAAGACGCGGGTCTTGATGCGGTATTTCGGATCGGCGCCGCCATAGAGATCCTGCGCGAACAGTTTCTTGCCTTTGGCGTGCGCGATGAAATCTTCGAGCAGAGCTTCGAAATGTTCTTTGCGAGAGCTTGCGGTTGCCGTCCCACCAGACGCTGTTCGCGTGTCAGGTCGTCGACGACGGTGTGCTTGTCTTTCGGCGAGCGGCCGGTGTGGTGGCCGGTCTCGGCGCAGAGCGCGCCGCCGGCGACGATCGTGGCCTTCCCTTGGCGGCGACAGCGTGCTCATAGAGCGCGGGCTCGGCCAGATTCCAGTGAACGTCGCCGAATCCGGTGAAGCCGAATTTGTCGGCGCCATAGGCACCGTTCCTCACGCCCGTCTCTTGCACGAAATCCTCCCGAACGCGGCGGTCCCTCGGCGCCGGACGTCCACTGCCGATCTCGGCGTGCCAATTGGCAGGCCGATTATAGCGCCCCTGCCAAGCGGCGCGGACCATAGTTGTACAGCGGCGTAAATGCCAAGCCGTGAATTGCGGCTGCATAGGCGCATGCGCAGCCGGCATGACCGCGCGACGTGCAGTTACGCGGAAAAGTTTGGGTCGCAGTGCACCTCAATCCGACAGACCCTTGTCGACCAGCCATTTCTGGATCACGCGGCGATCTGGGCGTTGTTCTTGTCCTGCATCAGCATGTGGGAATTGCCCTTGATGCCGATCTCCGGGAGGTTGACCCAGTCGACGGTTCCGCCCGCGGCCCTGACGGCGTCGGCATAGGCGATGTCGATCTTCTTGAATGCGGCCCAGCGCGGATGCTGGTCGACGTAATCGCCGAACAGCATCAGCACCGGCACGTCCTTCAGCTTCGGCGCATTGGCGATGATGCCGGCGGTCGCGGATTCGACCGCGACGATCGCCTTGATCTTGTCCGGCCGCTGCTCGGCGACCTTGAAGCCGAAGGCGCCGCCCTGGCTGTGCGCCAGCATCACGCAGGGGCAGATCTTGTCGACCAGCGCGACATAGGCGGCGATGATCGCGCTCGTCGGTCGAGAGCCAGCGCGGCACCGACTGCTTCATGTAATTCTCGTAGGCCTCGACCGGGAACTGGTTGCCGGGGATGACCTTGCGCTTCGCCGGATCGGCATTCCACGAGCCGGCGCCGTCGCCGATGCGGAAGCGCTCGAACGGATCCTGATAGGGCAGGAAGGTCGGCTCCGCCGGCCAGACGTCCGGCGGCGCGAAGCCGGAGCGGCCGCGCTCGACCGCGTCGGAATTGTAGACGTCCCAGCCCTAGCGGATGAACATGTTGAGCCAGCCTTCGCGGCCGTCGGGCGTCGGTCTCGTAGGTGACGCCGGTCAGTCCGCCGCCATGCCACATCAGCAGCGGAAATTTCCCTTGCGGTTCTTCGGCAGGAAATACTGCACGTACATCTGCTCGACCATGTACTGGCCGTTCGGATCGAACTTGGTGGTCGGGCCGCCGGGCTGGCGCTGGATCGTCGCGCACCGGCTTGCCCCTGACCTCGGCGACGCGGCCGCCGACATGGAACGAGCCCATGCCGCGCAGCACGATGTCTTCGGCTCGCGCGCAGGGCGCTGCGAGCAACGTGAACAATAGAGCTGCTGAAGAGGCTTCCTCATCCTCCCCCGAGATTTTCTGGTTGCGCCGATTGTGACGCGACGCTGCCGCCGTCGTCTATCCGTGGGCGACGGTGGGCAACTTAGGATCGCGCGAGCCTTTGCGGCGAGATCGACCAGGGTTTTGCGCAACTCGCCCGGCGTTGTGACACGCTGCGCAAACGGCAGCCGCAGCGCAGAGCGTCCAAGCTGCAACTCGATGCCTTCCGGATCGCAGCCGGCGCAGCGCCATTCGCCGTCTGGCGCACCGAGCAGCTTCGTCGCGTAGAGGCGGCAGGCGTCGGCGTGGTCCTCATTCATGTGCGCGGTGGCGCCCTCCTCCGCCGCAAGCAAGCGTCAGCGCCCGCGAGATCGGTGAGGATGTCGGCAGGCGAAAGATCGACGATGCGGCCGAAGCCGGCGACAAGATGCGCGCGCTCGATCTGCATGCGGTAGATCGCGAAGTCGGCGAAGCCGGCAAACATCTCTGCTTCCGGTTGGCGTGCGAGATAGCGCCGCCGCGCGTCAGCATCGTCCGTCGGCATCAAAGCGGCCCATCAACATCACGCGCGCGCCTTGCAGCGGATCGCCTTCTTTCCGCTCGTCGATCATCAGCGACGCACGCGCGTCGGCGAGAAGTTTTGCGTGTGGATCGCGAGCTTCGAGATCAGCAACAGCGGCGCGCCGTCGGCCGCCGACGCGACGTTGACCAGCGAGCAATACGGGTCGCCCATGCTCGGCATCAGCGTCGCCAGCGTCGGGTCGTTCCAGGCGGCCGGTCAGACGTCCGCGCCGCTGGTCGGCGGGCTGGCCGCGGAGGTCGACTTCCGGCTGGCGTTCGCCGGGGTCGGGGTCGTCGCGCTGCTGCTCGGCCTCGCCGGGCTGCCCCCGACACCGGTGTCCGCGCGGTGAGCGGCCGTCCCTGCGGTCGGCCTGGCGGCCGGTCGTCGTGCGCGCCGGGCTGGTCGCCGCCCTGGGCTGGGGCTGCCTGGCCGGGCTGAACTTCCTGCTGGCGCTGCGGCTCGAGGACGCGTTCGCCCTCAGCCCCGGCGCCCGCGGGCTGGTGCTCACCGGGCTCGGCGTGGCCGGGATCGTCACCGCTCGCCTGATCGGGGGCGCGGTCGACCGGGTGGGCGCCCGCCGGTGCGTGCTGGCCGGGGCGCTGTCCGGTGCGGTGCTGATCGCCGGCGTCGGGATCGTGCCGGTGCTCGCCGTCGTCGTGGCGCTGTGGACGCTGGCGGGCGTGTCCAGCCAGCTCGTGCTCGTCGGGGTCAACGCGCTGGTCCTGGGCGAGGCCGGGGCGGCGAACACGGGCGGCGCGATGTCGGTGGTGCAGGCACTGCGCTTCGGCGGCGGGTCGCTCGCGCCGGTCGGGATCACGCCCGTGTACCACGCGGACCCGGTCGCCGGGTTCGTCGTGCCCGCGGCGCTGCTGGCCGCCGGCGTACCCGCGCTGCTCGCCGCCCGACCCGCACCCGGGCCGGCTGACCGGGCCGCTCAGGTGACCGCGTGCGAGCGCAGGTCCTCGAGGTCCACCCACTCCAGCGTCCTGGCGTGCGTCGCCTCCAGCACGACCGGCGGCGCGACGCCCGCGCGCAGCGCCTCGACCCAGCGGCTCGCGCACAGGCACCACCGGTCCCCCGGCGCGAGCCCGGCGAAGCCGAACTCCGGGCGCGGCGTGGACAGGTCGTTGCCCTGCCGCGCGAGAAGTCCAGGAACTCGGCGGTGACCCGGGCGCACACCGTGTGCACGCCGGCGTCCTCGCCGCCGGTGTCGCAGCAGCCGTTGCGGTAGAAGCCGGTGAGCGGGTCGGTGCCGCAGGTCTCCAGGTCACCGCCGAGCACGTTCTGCGCCATCAGACCGCGATACCCAGGAGCGCGTCCACGGCCTCGCGTGCGGTGCCGGGCCCGAACGCGGTCGTCGTGACGCCGGGTCGAGCGCCTCCGTCGACCCACGCGTCGACGGCGGCGAGCGCGCCGGGGGTGTCCAGGTCGTCGGCGAGGTGCTGCGCGCAGCCGCGGCACCAGCTCGTCGGCGGCCGGGCCGCGCGTCCAGCGTCGACGCGCCTCCCGCCAGCGGGCGAGCCGTGCCTCGCGCCGTGCGGCGAGCAGCTCGTCGGTCCAGGAGCGGTCGCTGCGGTAGTGCCCGGCGAGCAGGGCCAGCCGGATGGCGTTCGGGTCGACGCCGCTGCGCCCGCAGCTTGGAGACGAACACGAGGTTGCCGCGGGACTTGGACATCTTCTCGCCGTCGAGGCCGATCATCCCGGCGTGCACGTAGTGCCGGGCGAACGGGTGCTCGCCGGTGAGCGCCTCGGCGTGCGCGGCGCCGCACTCGTGGTGCGGGAAGATCAGGTCGGAGCCGCCGCCGTTGAGGTCGATCTGCGTGCCGAGCCGGTTCAGCGCGATCGCGGCGCACTCGACGTGCCAGCCGGGGCGGCCCGCGCCCGAGGTCGGACTCCCAGGACGGCTCGCCCGGCGCGCGCCATCCGCCACAGCAGCGGGTCCAGCGGGTCGCGCTTGCCGGGCCGGTCCGGGTCGCCGCCGCGCTCGCGGGACAGCGGGACCATCGTCTCGCTCGTCGTAGTTGGACTCGTAGCCGAAGCGCCCGGTGGCGGCGACGTCGTAGTAGACGTCCGGGTACTCCGGGTCGTCGACGCGGTAGGCGGCGCCCGGACGCGAGCAGCTTGGCGACCAGCTCGGCGATCTCCGCCGATCGCCTCGACCGCGCCGATGTAGTGCCGCGGCGGCAGGACCCGCAGCGCCTCCATGTCCTCGCGGAACAGCGCCGTCTCGCGCATGCCGAGGACCACCCAGTCGTCCTGGTCGCGGGCGGCGCGCTCGAGCAGCGGGTCGTCGATGTCGGTGACGTTCTGCACGTAGTGCACGTCGTGCCCGAGGTCGCGCCACAGCCGGTTGACCAGGTCGAACGCCAGGTAGGTGGCGGCGTGGCCGAGGTGGGTGGCGTCGTAGGGGGTGATCCCGCAGACGTACATCGTGGCGCGGTCGGGCCCGGGGCGGTCGGCCGGACCTCGCCGGTCGCGGTGTCGTACAGGCGCAGCGGCGGGCCGCGCGCCGTCGAGCCGGGGGACGTCGACAGAGGACCAGGTGCGCATGCCCGTCAACCTACGCGTCGGGTGGGCGCGGCGGTCAGCACTCGCCGAGCACGTCACGGCCGCGGGCGGCACGAGCCGCGGCGGCGACCGCAGCACCGACGGGCCGTCGGCCGGGTCGCCGTCGACGCCCAGCACGTCCGCGGACATCCCGGCGCGCAGCCGCCCGGTCACGTGCCCGAGTCCCAGCGCGTCCGCGGCGTGCGCCGTCGCCATGTCCAGGATCTCGCCCGCCCCGAATCCGGTCGCGGCGAAGAACTGGAGCATGCCGGCGTAGTCGTCGAACGCGGAGCCCGGCATGCCCGCGTCGGTCCCGGCGACGAACCGCACCCCGGTCTCGCGCATCGCGCGGATCGCGTCGGTCAGCGGCCGCGCGTTCGGCCCGAGGCGGTCCAGGAAGTCGCGCCAGTCCCCGGAGATGCAGCGGCACACCGCGGTCGAGGACTCCGCGATCCGGCGGGCGACGTCCGGGTCGTAGACCGGCCGGTCGGGTGTCCGCCACGAGCAGTGCTCGATCGTCGCGACGCCCCGCGCGAAGTCGGTGTCCGGGTCGAGCGTACCCGTCGGGCGGTCCGAGGCCGCGCGTCAGCCGGTCCGCGACGGCGGGCGGCATCGGGGCGCCACCGGACAGGGCGTCGGCGAGCGCGTCGACGGCGGCCGTGCCGGTGATCGCCGCGAGCGTGCCGAGCCGCTGGGCCACCGAGGCCGACCGCGCCGGATCGGAGGTCTGGCGGACAATGGCCGTGCGAGCCGCACGGAGGCGATGCGCCGCAACCGGTCCGCGACCGGGACGCCGGGCGCGCTCACCGCGCGTCCCTCGACCTGCCGAACGCGCGCATCGGTCCGCGGTCCTCCGGTTCGTCCCGCCCGTCCTGATCGCGATCAGGGTATGCGGGGCGCCTACCGTCGCGGGGTGCACAGCGCCTCCCCGGCCGGTGACCTGGTCGCCGCAGCGACGCTCGTCACCGGGGCGGCCGACGTCGCGCCCGGACCCGGGTGGGTCGCCGTGTCGGACGGCCGGGTGGACGCCGTGGGGACCGGGCCGCCGCCGCGCGCGCCGCGGGTGTCCGGCGCCGTCGTCGTGCCCGGGTTCGTGGACCTGCACCAGCACGGCGGGGGCGGCGCGTCCTACCCGGACGGCGATCCGGAGCAGGCGCTGCGCGCGGTGGCGTTCCACCGCGCGCACGGCACGACGACGATGCTGGCGAGCCTGGTCACCGACACCCCGCCGGCGCTGGAGCGGTCCGTCGCCGCGCTGTCCGGGCTCGTCGACGACGGCGAGCTGGCCGGGCTGCACCTGGAGGGCCCGTGGCTGGCGCCGGGCCGGTGCGGGGCGCACGACCCGTCGCTGCTGCGCGACCCGGACCCGGCCGAGCTGGACCGGCTGCTGGACCGCGGCACGGTCGCGATGGTGACGCTCGCGCCGGAGCGGGCCGGGGCCCTCGACGCCGTCCGCCGGATCGCCGGGTCCGGTGCGCTGGCGGCGGTCGGGCACACGGACGCCGACCACGACACGGTCCGGGACGCGATCGCGGCGGGGGCGCGCGTCGGCACGCACCTGTTCAACGCGATGGCGCCGCTGGACCACCGCCGTCCCGGACCGGCTGCGGCGCTGCTCGTCGACCCGCGCGTCGTCGTCGAGATCATCGGCGACGGCGTGCACCTGCACCCGGCCGTCGTCGATCTCGTGCTCGCGGCCGCGCCGGGCCGGGTCGCGGCGGTCACCGACGCGACGTCGGCGGCCGGGATGCCGGACGGCGGGCACCGGCTCGGCCCGCTCGCGGTGACGGTCCGCGGCGGGGTCGCCCGGCTGGCCGGAACGGACACGCTGGCCGGGTCGACGGCGACGTCGGACGTGCTGTTCCGGACCCTCGCCGCGGTCCGCGGGAGCGGCCTGGTGCGGGCCGTGGCCGCCACCGCGACGACGCCTGCCGCGACGCTCGGGCTCGACGACGTCGGTGTCCTGCGTCCCGGGGCCCGCGCGGATCTCGTCGTGCTGGACGACGACCTCGCCGTCACGGCCGGTGTGGCGGCGCGGACGTCCGGTCTGATCACCACCAGTCGGTGGACAGCCGGGCCTCGATGTCGCGCACGTGCGCCCGCGCGCAGTCCGGGCACAGCCACCGGTCGCGGCCGCGCTCGTCGCGCTCCCGGACCCAGGTGAGCGTCGATCCCTCGGGCCGGGCGCCGCACAGCGAGCAGGCCGTGTCCACGGTGCTCAGGATGCCGTCACCGGCTCGGCCGCGCGACGCCGCGCGGCGGCGGGCCAGCCGGCCGGCGATCGTCGCGCACACCATCAGCTGGATCTGGTGGAACAGCATCACCGGCAGCACGACCAGCGCCGACGGCGTGCCCGGCGAACAGCACCCCGGCCATCGGCAGCCCGCTGGCCAGGCTCTTCTTCGAGCCGCAGAACAGGATCGTGGTCCGGTCCGGCGCGGTCGAAGCCGAGCAGCCGCGCGCCGAGCGCGGTGACCGCGAGGACGACGGCCGAGCAGCACGGCGTCCACCGCGACCAGCCCGGCGATCGCGGCCGGGGTGAGCTCGCCCCAGGTCCCGGCCACGACGCCGGCGCCGAACGCGGAGTAGACGACCAGCAGGATCGAGCCGCGGTCGACCACGTGCAGCGCCCGCCGGTGCCGCTGCACCCAGCCGCCGATCAGCGGCCGCGCCAGCTGCCCGGCGACGAACGGGGCGAGCAGGCGCAGCGCGATGTCGGCGAGCGTGGACGCGGAGAAGCCGCCCGCCGTGGACAGCAGCAGCGCGGCCAGCAGCGGCGTCAGGACGACGCCGAGCACGTTCGACACCGACGCGGCGACGACGGCGGCCGGCACGTTGCCGCCGGCCAGCGACGTGAACGCGATCGACGACTGCACGGTCGACGGCAGGCAGCACAGGAACAGCACCCCGGCGGCCAGCGGCGCGGGCAGCAGCCAGGCCGGGAGCAGGCCCGCGGCGAGCCCGAGCAGCGGGAACAGCACGAACGTCGCCACCAGCACGGTCGTGTGCAGGCGCCAGTGCCGCAGGCCGCCGAGCGACCTCGGCCGGTGGACAGCCGGGCGCCGTAGAGGAAGAACAGCAGGCCGATCGCGACCGTCGTCGCCACGTCCACGACGCCCGGCGGCCGCGCCCCGCGCCGGGACGACGACGGCGATCCCGACGGTGAGCAGCAGGAGCACCAGGAACGGGTCGATCCGCAGGCGGCGCAGCACGTCCCCGATCGTGCGCCGCGCCGTCCGCCGTCGCGAGCGGGGGTGGACTCACTCCTCGCCGGAGCCCGCGCCCCCGCGCCCGCGACGTGCGCCCGCTCCCCCTGGCGTCCGAACAGGATCAGGAGCTCGACCGGGTCGGTCGCGTCGTCGGGGACGCCCATCCAGTGCGGGACGTGCGTGTCGAACTCGGCCGCCTCGCCCGGCGTGAGCACGAGGTCGCGGTCGCCGAGCACGAGGCGCAGCCGCCCGCCCATCACGTACAGCCACTCGTAGCCCTCGTGGCTCTGCGGATCCGGCTCCGTCGACTCCGCGGACCGCCCCGGCGCGGCGGGATGATCATCTTGTAGGCCTGCATCCCGCCGGGGCGCCGGGTGAGCGGCACGAACGTCCGCCCGCCGCGCTGGACCGGGCGCAGGTGCACCCGCGGGTCGCCGGTCTGGGGGCGCCGACGAGGTCGTCCAGCGGGACGCCGTACGTGCCGGGCCAGCGGGAGCAGCAGCTCCAGCGTCGCCCGCCGTCCGCCGCTCTCCAGCCGGGACAGCGTGCTCTCCGAGATGCCGGTCGTCCCGGAGACCTCGGCGAGCGTGAGGCCGCGGGAGCGGCGCCGGGCGCGCAGGCGGGGGCCGACGGCGTCGAGGACCGCGTCGAGATCGTCCGTCACACCGCGCATCATGCCAGAACGGCACGACAACTTGCCGCGACTGTCGACCGGAGCGCCCGGAACTGTCGGTGCCTCCCGGCACACTCCCGCCCGAACCGCACCCGAGGCGAGGAGGACATCGTGCGGATCGTCGTGACGACACCGACCGGGAACGTGGGGTCCCGGGTCCTGCAACTGCTGGTCCAGGCCGGCGTCCGGCCGGTCGCGCTGCTGCGGGACCCGGCGCGGCTCGACCCGCGGTGGCGGGACGCGGTGGAGACGGTGACGGCCGACCAGACCGACGCGGCCGCCGTGCGGGAGGCGACCCGCGGGGCGGACCGGCTGTTCTGGGTGAACCCGCCCGCGCCGCCGGACGCCGATCCGTTGGAGAGCCAGGCGCGGGCCGCCGAGGCGCCGTCGCGGGCGCCGTCACGGCGAACGGGATCGGGTTCACCGTGTTCCAGAGCAGCGTCGGCGCGGAGCTGCGCGTCCGGCGCGGGCGACATCGACGGGCTGGGCCGCACCGAGGAGGCGCTGGACGCCACCGGCGCGGACGTGCTGCACCTGCGCTGCGGGTACTTCTTCACGAACCTGCTGATGCAGGCCGACGACCTGCGGGGCGGCTCGCTGCCGACGCCGTGGCCGCTGGACCTGCCGCTTGCGTGGGTCGACCCGCGCGACATCGGTGACGTGGCGGCCGCACGGCTGCTGGCCGGGCCCGCCGGGCGCAGCGGGTGCAGGCCGTCCACGGCCCGGAGGCCCTCACGTTCGCCGGGGCCGCGCACGCAGCTCGGCGCCGCGCTGGGCCGTCCGGTCGAGGCGGTCCGGATCGCCGGCGACGACGTTCCGCGCCGGTCTGGGCGCGGCGGGCTCTCCCCCGCGCACGTGGACGCCGTGGCCGGGATGTGGGAGGGCCTGTCCGACGGGTTCGTCGCCGAGAACCCACGGGACGCCACGACGACCACCCCGACGACGCTCGCCGCCTGGGCGCAGACGCACCTCCGTGACGGTGACCGGCGTCGCACGTCGAGCGGGTCGGGCGAGCGTGCCCGGTCCGGCGGCGTCAGCGCTGCCGTTTGCGCAGGTAGTCCGACACCACCTCGGCGCCCAGACCGTCCAGGCTCGGGTTCACCACCCGGCCGCCGCAGCGGCGGGCGACCCGGTCCATGAACTGCGGCCAGGCCCGGGTCGTCGCCGAGCACGAAGAACGTGAACTGCGCGTCCATCCCGGTCAGCCGGTCGATGCCGTCGATCGTGGCCCGGATCGTGTGCGGGGCGGGCGGGTAGTCGAAGTACGCCTCCCCGTCGCGCTCCAGGTGCGCCGTCGGCTCGCCGTCGGTCACGACGAGCACCACCGGCATCGCGTCCGGCTGGCGGGCCAGGCGCTGCTGGGCCAGCAGCAGGGCGTGGTGCAGGTTCGTGCCCTGCATGTAGACGCCCTCCAGGCCGACCAGCTGCCCGAGCTCGACGGTCTGCGCGTGCCGCCCGAACGTGATCAGCGACAGGTCGTCGCCGCGGAACCGGGTGGAGATCAGCTGGTGCAGCGCCAGCGCGGTGCGCTTCATCGGCACCCAGCGGCCCTCGGCCACCATCGACCAGGACGTGTCCACCAGCAGCGCCACCGCGGCGCGGGTGCGCTGCTCGGTCTCCACGATCTCGACGTCGCGCGACGTCGAGCGCCCGGTCGTCGCCGCCGGCCCGGCGGAGCTGGGCGTTGAGCAGCGTCCGCGGCACCGACCACGCCTCGGTGTCGCCGAACTCCCACGGCCGGGTCGCCCCGTTCGCCTCGCCGGCCGCGCCGGCCCTGCGGGTCTCCCGCTCGCCCTGCCGGCCGCCGATCCGGTCGGCGACGTCGCGCAGCACGGACTGCCCGAGCGTGCGCAACGCCTTCGGCGAGAGCAGCAGCGAACCGTCCGCGGCCCGCTCGAACAGGCCCTGGCGCTGCAGCTCGCGCTCCAGCTCGGCCAGCGTGCGCGCGTCGGCCGCGGCCTGCTCGCCGAGCATCTCGGTGAGCGCGTCGAGGTCGATGTCCTCCATCCGCGCGCCCGGGTAGCTCTGGGCGAGCTGCTCGGCCAGGTTGTCGAGCTGGCCGAGCTCCTCCATCGCCCGGGTGGCCTCGCCCATCCCCATCGGGTTCTCGCCGCGGAACCGGCCCTGGCCGTCCCAGTCCTCGCCGGGACGCAGGCCCTGCAGCTGGGCGTCGAGCTGCTGCAGCGACTGCGCGAGCCGGGGGTCCCCGAACGCCTGCTGGGCCAGCTCCATCAGCTCGGCCCGCTGCTCGGCGGACATCGAGTTCATCATCCGCTGGGCGGCCGCGGACCGGGCCGCGAGCAGGTCGATCAGTTCCTCGGTGTTCTGCGGGTTCTCCGGGAAGTGGTCCCCGTGCTTGCCCATGAACTCACCGAACTGCTGGGACGTGTCCTGCCCTGCCGCGTGCGTTCGCGAGCAGGTCGTTGAGGTCGTCGAGCATCTCCCGGATGCCGTCGACGTCCTCCTGCGTCGCGTTCTCCATCGCCTGCTTCATGCCCTCGAAGCGCTGGTCGAGCATCTCCCGGCCGAGCAGGTCGCGGATCTCCTCGTAGGCCTCGCGGGCGTCCGCGGACCGCCAGTCGTACTCGTTCAGCTCCCGGACCTGGCCGCCGGTGTCGTTCGGCAGCGCGTCGAGCTGCATCTCGCGGAACCGGGCGTCGTCGGAGTCCTCGTCGCGCAGGGCCTCCCGCTCGGCCTCCATGCGCGCGCTCCAGCAGCTCGCGGACCTGCTGGAGCGTGCCGTCGAGGCGGTTGTCGCGCTGCAGGTCCCGGCGGCGTTCCCAGACCTGGCGGGTCAGCTCGTCGAGCCCGGTGCGGTCCGTCCATGCCGCGCCGGAGCAGCTCCTGCAGCGCCTGGCGCGGCGAGGAGCCCTCCATGACGTCGCGGCCGATCTGGTCCATCGCCTCGCGGATGTCGTACGGCGGGGCGAGCGGGTCCGGGCCGCCGGTGTACGGGCCGTAGGCGTACGCGCCGCTGCCGGCGCGTCGCCGCGCGCGGCCGATCAGCCATACGACACCGTGTCCCCGTCGTCGGACTCGTCCTTGGCCAGCTTGCGGGTGAGGAACAGGTACTCCAGCGCCAGCTCGGCGGCCGAGGCCATCGGGCCCGGGTCCTCGGTGCCGGACGCGCCGAGCGTTGCCGCGATCTCGGTCACCGCGGCCGACCTTCGGCAGCGCCGCGACGACGTCCTTGGCCGGGATCCGCTCGCCGGTCTTCACCGGGTGCGTGCCGACCTGCTCGGTCAGCTCGTCGAGGTCGACGCCGCGCAGCGCGAACCGCGCGGTGTCGGCGGTGGCCCGGCGCAGCAGGTGCTCCAGCACCTCGTCCTCGCGGCCCTCCTCGCCGGAGGCGAACTCCAGCTTGCCGCGCAGCACCGGCGGGACCGACTCCAGGTCGACCGGGCGCGCGAACGCCACGGTCCTCCCCGGTGATCGCGGCCCGGCGCAGCGCCGCCGCGGCGACCGTCTCGGCGGCGGCCACGGCGAACCGGGCGGACACGCCGGAGCTCTGGTCGACCGCCGACGACTCGCGCAGGTGCCGGGTGAACCGGGCGACGACCTCGATCAGGTGCCGCGGGACCTCGCGCGGACAGGTCGGCCTCCTGCTGCACGAGCGCCACCTCGGGCGCCAGCTCCAGCGGGTAGTGCGTGCGGACCTCGGCGCCGAACCGGTCCTTGAGCGGGGTGATGATCCGGCCGCGGTTCGTGTAGTCCTCCGGGTTCGCGCTCGCGACGAGCAGCACGTCCAGCGGCAGCCGCATGGTGTAGCCGCGGACCTGGATGTCGCGCTCCTCCATCACGTTGAGCAGCGCGACCTGGATCCGCTCGGCCAGGTCGGGCAGCTCGTTGATCGCGATGATCCCGCGGTGCGCCCGCGGGACCAGTCCGAAGTGGATGGTCTCCGGGTCGCCGAGGGACCGTCCCTCGCGCGACCTTGACCGGGTCGACGTCGCCGATCAGGTCGGCGACGGCGGTGTCCGGGGTGGCGAGCTTCTCGGTGTAGCGCTCGGAGCGGTGCACCCAGGCGACCGGCAGCTGCGTCGCCGAGCTCGCTCGGCGCGGCGGACCGACGCCGGGATGATCGGCTCGTAGGGGTGCTCGCCGATCTCGGAGCCCTCGATGACCGGGGCCCACTCGTCGAGCAGGTTGCCCAGCGAGCGCAGCAGGCGGGTCTTGCCCTGGCCGCGCTCGCCGAGCAGGACGACGTCGTGGCCGGCGATCAGGGCCCGCTCGAGCTGCGGGAGGACGGTGTCTTCGAACCCGACGATGCCGGGCCAGGGGTCGCGGCCCTCGCGCAGGGCCGCCAGCAGGTTGTCGCGGATCTCGATCTTGACGCCCCGCAGCTGGTGGCCGGACTGCGCGAAGCGCGCCGACGGTGCGGGGAAGTTCGGTAGGTGTGACGGCGTGACCACGACGACCACGCTACGCCCGCGCGATCGGGTGGGCGCGCGCTCGCGCGGACGCCGTCACACGGTGTTCACGCGCCGGGGTGTCAGGACTCCGCGGCACGGACCACAGCCGGTCGGCATCGCCGTCGGCGACCCGGCCGCGATACTTGTCGATCTTGCGGTCGATCAGTCGCAGGTTCTCGGTGAGCGTCTCGAGCTGATCCAGGACCGCGGTGCGGTGCGCCTGGAGCAGATCCAGGCGCTGGGCCTCGTTGCCCTCCCCCGCGCGCACCAGCTCCGCGTAGCGACGGATCAGCTCGATCGACATCCCGGTCGCCCGCAGCTTGGTGATCACACGGATCCAGTCGAGGTCCGCGTCGTGGTAGCGGCGGGTGCCACCGCCGGTGCGGGCGGGCGGGGAGGGCATCAGGCCCGCCCGCTCGTAGTACCGCAGCGTGTCGACGGTGACGCCGCTCCACCGTGCGGCCTCGGCGATCGCGAGACCGACTCGGGCGCGGGCACGTACTTCGGGGACCTCTCGGTGATGGACACGACGCGACCGTCCCTCCCGCCCGGACCCGGACGACTTGATCTGGAGTGCACTCCGGATCGTAGCGTCGTCGTCATGACGAACCCACGGAGCGATCCCGACGATCCTGATCATCGGAGCGTCCCGGGGGCTCGGCCACGCCATGGCCGCCGAGTTCCTGGCGGAAGGGATGGAACGTCGTCGGCACGGTCCGCGGCGGCACGACCCGCACCGAGCTCCATGATCTCGCCGACGCCCATCCGGGCCGGGTCGGCATCGAGGTCCTGGACATCGACGACCCCGCCCAGCTCGCGGACCTGCGGGGAAGCCTGTCCGGCAGGCTGTTCGAGATCCTGTTCGTGAACGCGGGCACCACGCTGGCCGAGAACACCCCGATCGGCCGGGTGTCGAGCCGAGGACTTCGTGACCGTCATGGTCACCGACGCCGCGTGAGCCCGATCCGCGTCGTCGAGGACGCTGCAGCGACCTCGTGACGCCGGCCGGCCTGATCGGCGCCATGTCGTCCGAGCCAGGGCAGCATCACCGAACAACACGACCGGCCTGCGCGAGGTGTACCGCGGCACGCAAGGCCGCCCTGAACATTGTTCCTGCGCAGCGTCGCCGCCGCGGCAGGCGGGCACGCGCGCCGCGCGTTCGCGCTGATGGCACCGGGCTGGGTGCGGACCGCACTGGGCGGCCGGGTGCCCGCCTGACGATCGACGAGAGCATCCCGAAGCTGGTGGACGTCCTGCTCGCGAAGCGCGAGCGGCCCGGCCTCGAGTACCTCGACTACCAGGGCCGGACGGTCCCGTGGTGAGACAACGAGGTTGACGCGGACCGCACCCCGTCGCCCAGCATGGCCGGCATGCCGGACGAGAGGTGCTGGACCACCGGCGAGATGCCGAACGCCGTCGCCGCGCTGCCCCGCGGCCGTGCCGGACGGCTCGGCGGAACGGTCATGCGCGTCCCAACCGCGGCGAGCAGCGGGAGGTCGCCGAAGTGCTCGGGGACGCGCTCCGTGGTGGACCGGCCGCGATCGGACGTCGTGGAGGTCGGGTGCGGGCCGGGCGCCCTGCTCGCGACCCTCGCCAGGCCGGCCCGGCGGGCACGGTGCGCGGCGATCGACCCGTCCGAGGAGATGCGCACGATGGCCGTGCGGGCACTGGCCCGGCCGATCGCCCGCGGGCGCGTCGGGTCACCGCGGGGTCGGCCGCCGCGACGGGTCTGCCGGGCGGATCCGCCGACGTCGTCGTGTCCGTGAACACGGTCGCGATCTGGCCGGACCTCGACGCCGGGCCGACGAGCTGCGCCGCGTGCTGCGCCCGGGCGGCACGCTCGTGCTGAGCTGGCACGGCGGCGGCGCACCGGCCCGGGCCGCCCGCGGGCTGTGCCTGCCGGCCGACAGCTGGACCGGATCGAGCAGGCGCTGTCGGCCCGGTTCGGCGACGTCCGCCGGGAGCTGACCCGGCGCTGCACCGTGTTCACGCGCCCGGCGGCCCGACGTCGGCGCGGTGATCAGGGCAGCAGCAGCGCGACCAGCGGCGCGGCGATCAGGACGACCGAGCCGGCGCGGACGAGCAGCCGCAGCGCCGTCGACGGCGGGGACGGCGGCGCGGTGATCCGCGCGATCCGGGCGTCCAGGGCGTCGGTGAACGAGCTCAGCGCCGCGGCCGGGGCGGACCCGCCGACCGTCTTGAGTGCCCTGCACGAGCTCCGCGCCGTCGCAGCGGTCGCGGCCGACGTCGTCGGCCCGCATCTCGATCAGCCTGGCGACCGCGACCTGCGCGCAGACCATGCCGTGCACGAACGGCGCGGTCGCGCCCCACGCGACGAACGGGAGGACGACCAGGTCGTGCCGTTCGCGCAGGTGGGCCCGCTCGTGGGCGAGCACGGCGCGGACCCCGGCCGTGTCCAGCCGGTCCAGCACGCCGGCGGACGACGACCAGCCGCGAGCGCCGGCCGGGCAGGCAGTAGGCGACCGGAACCGGGTGGTCGAGCACCCGGGTACCCGGCGAGGCGGGCCACGGCGTGGCGAGCACGTCGAGCAGGTCGCGGTGCCGGCGCCGGGTGCGCAGCGTGCGCACCGTGGTCGTGACCAGGACGGCGAGCAGCCGCGCGCGAGCACCACGGCGCGACCAGGAGCGCCAGCAGGTGCACGGACCCCGAGCTCCGGGCAGCCGGCCGGCGGCCAGCGTCGGCACCGCGGCGCCGCCCGCAGCCCGGTCGTCCCGAGCGGGGCGAGACCGAACGCCAGCCCCGCGCCGACCAGCGAGATACCGCCGGCGAGCCCGATGGCCTGCCACAGCAGCAGCGCGCCGACCGGATCGCGGGAGCGGCCAGCGCGGCCGCGGCCAGCGCGCGGCTGACCGGCTCGGCGAGCGCGACGCCGAGCACCAGCAGGCCGGCGCCGTCAGCTCCATCGCTGCATCATGCTCGCAGGACGTCAGTCGAGCAGGTCGCGCAGGTTCTGCGCTCCTCGGCGGACATCGACCGAGGAAGCGGGCCAGCGCCGCGCCGCGGTCCGAGGCGCCGTCGAGCGCGTCGCTCATCAGCTCGGCGACGTGGTCCTCACGGCTGGCCATCGGGCGGTAGTGGTGCGCGCGCCCGTCCCGGCGCGGCGGACCAGCTGCTTGCGCTCCAGGCGGCCGAGCACGGTCAGCACGGTGGTCGTCGCGAGCTCGCCGGTCGGCGAGCGCGTCCTGCACCTCGCGCGCGGTCAGGTCGTGCCGGGCCTCCCACAGCACGCCCATGACGGCACGTTCCAACTCCCCGAGACTCGGCACGTACAGCCATCGTACGCCACGTTTCTACGTGACGTAGAAACCGCTAACGGCCGGTGAACTCCGGCGAGCGCTTCTCGGCGCGGGCGCGTGCGGCCCTCCTGGATGTCCTCGCTGGCCCAGCACCGCTCGAACTCGACGGTCAGCGCCGCGACCGCGCCGTCCGTGTCCTCCGCGCGGCCGAACGCGTTCACCGACGGACTTGTTGTAGGCCAGTGTGAGCGGCGCCATCGTCGCGATGTCGGCGGCGAGCGCGAACGCGTCGGCCCGCTCGCCCAGCGAGTCGGCGAGGCCGCGCGCGTGCGCGGTCGGCGCGTCCAGCTGCGCGCAGGCCAGCAGCAGGCTGCGCGCCGTGCCCGCCGCCCCCGACCTGGACGAGCCGCTGGATCGTCCACGGGTCCACGGCCAGCCCGAGCCGCGCCGTCGGCAGCCCGAACACCGCGGACGGCGCCGCCATCCGCAGGTCGGCCGCGATCGCGAGCTGGGTGCCGGCGCCGATCGCCGGGCCGTTCACCGCGGCCAGCACCGGCATCGGGAGGTCGGCGACGGCGTGCAGGGCCGCGTAGAGGGCCTCGCGGAAGCCGTCGGTGTAGACCTCGCCGAAGTCGGCCCGGAGCAGAAGCTGGTACCGGACCCGGTCAGCACGACGGCGCGGGCGCCGTCCGCCCGGACCTGCCCGGTGGCCTCGACGAGTGCACGGCAGGTCGCGACGTCCAGGGCGTTGCGGCGTTCCGGACGGTCCAGCTCGATCAGCCCGACACCGTCCGTGGTCGACACGGTGATCACCGGCGGAGCCTACGTCAGCGCGCGCTGCCTCCGTCCCGGGAGTGGCCCGTCCCACCCGGCCCGGCGCGCCGCCCGCCGGGGCCGGTTCGTCCGGGTCCGGCTCCGACCACGTCCCGCCGGTGAGCTCCCGGGCCAGTCCCCCGCCGAGCTGGTCGATCCGGTCGCAGCATGCGGGCGACGGCGAGCAGGGCCGGCCGGTCACGGGTCGGCCCGTCCGACGCGGCCGCCTCCGCCGCGTCGATCAGATCCTCGGCGGACTCGACGCCGGCTCCGGCTCGCCGTCGTCGGGACGCCGAAGCCCGCCGGGGCCGTAGCCGCGCAACAGGATCCGCCGCAGCCCGTCGACGTTGTCGCGCACCCGGCGGCGGCCGGGTCGAGCGTGGGGGTCGACGCCGGGTCGTGCAGCGTCCGGACGTCACGGCAAGAAGTTCGCGGATGTAGCTGGTCGATCCCCGCCACGACGCCACGGCGCGCCGGAACCCGCGGCGCAGCGGACGCCGGGCGACCGGGTGCTCCAGCGGGCGGCCCGGTCGGCACGGTCCCCAGCGGGCGTCCAGCTGCTCGGCCGACCTCTCCAGCGGGCTTCCTCGCCGGAGCCGCCGAGACCCGGTCGACGGCGCCGGCCACGCCCGTCGGCGGCGTCGGCCAGCGCGTCGTCGAGCGCCTCCCCGAACGCCTCCCGGGTGCGCTCGGCAGCACCAGGAACGCGGCGAGGATGCCCAGCGCCGCGCCGACGGCGGTCTCCTCGATCCGCAGCACCAGCGTCTCCACGCTGAACTGCCCGATCAGGCCGTACAGCAGCGCGAGCACCGCGGTGATCCAGAACGCCATCAGCGCCTGCGAGATCCGCACCAGGTACAGCGCGAGGAACATGCAGGCGAACAGCAGGACCAGCGCGGGCAACGGCTGCCCGCCGACGAGGAGCGCGAGCACCATGCCGGCGACCACGCCGCCGATCGTGCCGACGACGCGCTGCCAGCCGCGGCTGAGCACGTCGCCGCGGCTGGTGGTGCCGGCGAACACGACGAACGCGGCGATCACCGCCCAGTACCAGCGGGACGGGGAGATGAGCTCGCCGCCGACGATCGCGAGGCTGGTGGCGACGCCGACCTGGACGGCCTGGCGGGTGTAGAGACCGGGACCGCTCGCCACGTCGGCGGGCTCATCGGAATCGTCGGAGTCGTGGGAGTCGTCGTCGTCGGACTTCTCCGGTGTGTCCGTGGACGCCGGTCCGGCCGCTCCGGGGTGCGCCTCGTGCCGGCCGGGTCCCTCGTCGGTGCGCTCGTGCCGCCCGGGCGAGCGGTCGGTCTCGTGCTTCCCGTGCTCGGTCCCGTCCTCGGTCTTGTCGTCGTCCGCCGAGTCCGCGGGGTCCGCGGCGGGCGGCCGGCGCTCTCCGAGCCGGTCGCGGACCTGGGCCACCGTCGTCTCCACGGCGTCGGAGAGCCGGAGCACCGCGAACGCGATGCGCTGGATGCGCGCCGCGGCGTCCACCCCGCCGGAGCGTTGCACGAGCCCGTCGACCGCCGTGCGCGCCGCGTCGAACAGGCTCGCGGCCATCGCATGCGGCGTACCGACCGCGGTGGCCGCGACCAGCGCCCGGACGCCGTCGGCCAGCGCCGTCCGGTCGTCGGCGTCGGGCGTGTCGCCGTGGCCGACCATCCGGCGGGTCGCCACCGCGAGGCGTTCCGCGGCCAGCTCGGAGTCGATGACCCACTGCCGCAGCCCGTCCGGCCCGTCGGCCCCGTCCTCCTCCCCCATCGCGGAGGGTCCGGCCGGCCGTCGGCGTCGATGTCGTCCAGACGGTCCGCGACGAGCAGCGCCGTCTCGTTCAGCCGCGCCTGGCGCTCGCGCACCTCGTCCAGGGACGGCGACGCCCCCTCGGACTCCAGCACCTCGAGCACCGACAGCGTGAGCCCGTGCAGGCGCGCCTCGAACGCCCGGACCAGCCGGTCCACCACCCGCTCCGGCGGTGCGGTGAACACGAGGCAGCGGAGCGCGAACGTCGACCCGATGCCGACCACGACGCCGATCAGCAGATACGGCAGCTCGGCGATCCCGGCCTGCAGGAACAGCACGAAGAAGTACGGCATGAACGCGGCCATGCCGAGCGCCATCCCGCGGGGGCCGTACCGCCGGATCCCCACCGCCACGATCATGACCAGCACGAACACGACGTCGGCGACGATCCGGTGCGGAGCCAGCAGCGTGCTCAGGGTGGCGGCCCCCGCGGCCGGGAACACCATCAGCGCGGTGGTCACCCGCCGCCGGCCCAGCTGCGGCTCGTTCACCGCCAGGTTGCTGATCATCGCCAGCACCACGGCGAACATCACGACCGTGACCGGCTGCCCGGTGGCGGTGCGCAACACGCTCATCAGCGCGGCCGCGACGATCATCGACGCGGTCGCCACCGAGGCGAGGTGCAGCCGGGTCAGGCCGGGATCGACGGACGCCGCCCACGTCCGCAGCTCCGCCCACCGGGTCCGCACGGCCGTGAGTCTGGCACGGCCCACCCGCGGAAGCCGCCGCGTCAGCCCCCGGCGGGCGGCGCCACCGGAACCCCGACGACCTCGCCGAGCGCGGCGGCCATCGCCCGCTCGCCCTGGGCGTTCGGGTGCACCGGCGCGGCCGGGGAGGTCGGCACCAGGCCCTCGACCCACTTGCGCGGCGGCAGCTGGCACACGTCGTGGCCGACCGTCGGGGTGTAGGTGTCGACGAAGTCGACGCCCGCGTCGCGGGCTTCGCCGGCGAGCATCGCGTTGAGCTTCTTCTCGACTCCCGCAGGTACGCGATGTCCCCCGCGCTGAACGGGACGACCGGGAAACACCCGGGGCCGGTGTCCGGCAGGATCGCCGGGTACCCGACGACGGCGACCCGCGCGCCGGGCGACCGCTCCCTGATCTCGTCGAGCGCGTCGGCGACCTTCGAGGCGGTGCCGTCGATCCGGCCGGTCAGCTCGTCCTCGCCGCCCCTCGAGAAGAGTCCGCAGGCCGCGCCCGCCAGGTTCGTCGACGAGACCGTCGCGCACGCTGGATGATGTCGGCGAAGCCGATGTCGTTGCCGCCGATGGTGAGCGTGACCAGCTCGGACCGTCCAGCGCGTCGAACTGCGGCGGGTTCGGGCCCGGCTGACGGGCTGCGGCGCGGTGAAGTCGTCGGTCTTCGCGCCGCTGCAGCTGACGTCGACGACGTCGGTGCCCGCGGACGTCGCGAGCACCGACGGGTAGTTGTGGTCCGAGCGCAGGCACCCGGCGGGCTGCCCGGTCTGCAGCGGGATCAGCGGCCCGGCCGCGTAGGAGTCACCGAGTGCGACGTAGCGCCCGACCGACTCGGTGGCCGTGTCCAGGTTCCGCGACGACGCCGACGTGGCCAGCGTCGTCGGCGCCTCGGCCTGGGCGGGCGCGAGCGCACCCGTCCCGGCGGACGCGAGCCAGCGTCATGGCGGCCACGGCGAGCCACTGGGCGGGACGGGGACGGCGCACGGACGCGGACCTCCTGCGGCGGTGAGTCGATCACCGGTTCAACGAGGGGTCCGTCCGCCGGTTACGCCACCGGAAGGCCGAGTGATCATCGAGCGGGACCTGACGAGCACGACGCCGCCACCAGCGGCTGTCCGAGCAGCCAGCCGAACGCCGCGCCCAGCACGCCGACGGCCGGCGTCAGCACCCATCCGGCCGCGGCGCGATCACGAGCGCCACCAGGGTGGACCGGTCGTCGCGACGGTCCGCCCGCGGACCGCGGCCGCCCGGGCCACGACCGCGACCACGCGTACGGCACGGTCGCCAGCGCCAGCAGCACGAGCGAGCCGACGCCGGTGTCGCGCGCGTGCCGCCCGAACGCGTCCAGGATCCAGGGGGACGCGACGAGCACGACCACCACGACCGGGACGGTCAGGGGAGCGCCCGTTCCAGGGCGCGCCGCCGGTCGTCGTCGCCGGGTCCGGGGTCGGGGACACGGACCGTCCACCACACGACAGCGGTCGTGGCCGTCCCCAGCACCACCGCGACCGACCAGGCCGCAGAGAACACCGCGACCGCATCGGCGCCGAGCCGGACGGCGACCAGCGCAGGCACCGCCGCCACCGCGAGCAGCGCTGCGACGGCAGCCGACACCCGGGCGAGCACCGGCGTCGTCAGGCGGTGAGCCGGCGCAGCGACAGCGGCGCGACGAGCCGGTGCCGCAGGCTGGTCTCGTCGATCGTCTCCGGGCGGGCGGGCTTCGCGGCCAGCCGGGCGGCCGCGACCTCGCCCGGGTCACCCGGGTCTGTCCGGACGCCGGCGAGGAACGACCACTCGTGCTCCTCGCACCCCACGTAGACCGCGCGCCCACCGGTGGCACCGAACACGGCGTCGAACCGGGTCCAGGCCGAGCGCAGCGTCGCGTCGCGCCAGACGGCCGGGCTCCCGGCCTGGAACACGACGACGCCGCCGTCGGTGAGCCGGTCCGCGCAGGCCTGCACGAACTCCTGCTCGTAGAGGCGGTTGATCTGGGCCTCCGGGTCGTCGGGCCTCTCGTCCGGGAGGTCGACGATCACAGGTCCCAGTGCTCGTCGGAGTCCAGCGACGAACTGCCGTGCCGTCGGTGTAGGTCACGCGCACCGGGCCGTCGCCGCGCTCGGCCGCGGCCAGCGACGAGGGCGTGTAGCCGTAGGGCAGGTACTCCGCGCAGATCCGGACGCACTCGGTGTCGATGTCGACGTGGTCGACGTGCGTGGCGCCGGCCTGCGACGGCCATCTCGCTGGCCACGCCCTCGCTGGAGCCGATGATCAGCACGCGGTCCAGACATCGGGCGAGCAGCGCACCCGGCCAGACGAGTGCCTCGTGGTAGGTGAGCTGGGTGTGCTCGGTGCTCTGCCGCTCGTCGTCGCAGAACAGGCGTGACGCCGTGCGCGGTGTCCGCGACGACGACGTGCTGGAAGCCGGTGTCCGCGCCGTGGTGGACGGTCGCCGAGGTGCCACTGCCGGGTCAGGCCCTCGGAGATCGGCTCGGTGACCCCGCGCGGCACGCCGGCCGCGGTCGACGACCTGCAGCTCGCGTCTCCGTCGCGCCGACCCGCCGGGCGAGCGCGTGCACCGCCGCGACCGGGTCCGCGGCGTCGCCGCAGGTGAACACGTCGACGTGCATGCCGCCGAGCTCCGGCCAGGTGTGCACGGACGCGTGCGACTCGGCGAGCACCGCCACCACCGTCGCGCCCTGCGGGCTGAACCGTTCGGTCACGATCTGGCGGACCTGCGCCCCGGCGCCGACCAGCGAGTCACTCAGCGCGGCCCGCAGCAGCGCCGTGTCGTCCAGGCGTTCCGGATCGATGCCGCCGAGCTCGGCCAGCACGTGCCGGCCCACGGGATGGGAGGACAGCGGCAGGGCCCTCCCCGTCGGCCTCGGACGGCGGCTGGACGGCTGAGCGGGTGGCCCCCCGCGACCTGCGCGGGGTGACCCTCGGTAATCGGGACGGAAGGAGACGGTGACACGCCCGAAACCGTAACCTCCCCGTCGGACGTGTCCCCTCACCCGGCGATCAGTGAAGCCGGATCCCGTCCGGCGACACCCCCGCACCTCGGGCGCAGCGGCGAGGACGACCGGCAACGGCCCGAACCCGTTGAACCCGACCGAGGCGTAGCTCGAGGTGTAGGCCCCCGCGCACAGCAGGTCGACGACGTCGCCCGCCCGCAGGTCCAGGGGAAGCGCGCACGGCGTGCGGCGGTAGATCACGTCGTCGCCGTCGCAGGTCGGGCCGGCGAGCACGACCGGTCCGGCCGGGCCGCGTCCGGTCCGGCATGCGCAGCGGGTAGCCGATCGCCTCGCCCTCGGTCTCGGCGAGGCCCTGGTAGCGGCCCGACGTCGAGGTACACCCAGCGGCGGTGGTCGACACCGGGCCGCCGGGACACCCGCAGCACCCGTGCCCGCAGCACGCCGGCCTCCGCGACGAGCGCACGTCCGGGCTCCAGCAACACGTCGGCGCCCGCCACGGTCCCGCGGGCCACGGCGGCGTCGACGGCGCCGCGCACCGCGGCGACGAACTCGCCGGGGTCGGGCACCGGCTCCCGGTAGGGCACCGGCCAGCCGCCGCCGAGGTCCAGCTCCGGGCGCGCGATCCCGGCCCGCCCGGCGACGTCCAGCGCGGTGCTGACGGCGTCGGCGTAGGTCTCCGGACGGGTCTGCTGGGAGCCCGGCGTGGAACGTCACCCCGGCCGCGTCCAGCCCGGCCGCCGCCGCGCGCTCCAGCAGCCGCACCGCCTCGTCCGGCAGCGCGCCGAACTTGCCGAAGAACGGCGTCGCGGACCCGGTGTCGGCCACCAGGAGCCGGACGAACACCCGCGCACCCGGCGCCTCGGCGGCGAGCACGTCGACGTCCTCGGCCGAGTCGGTGACGAAGCGACGCACCCCGGCGGCGTGGGCGCGGGCGGCGTCGCCGGGCCCGCGGACCGGGTTGCCGTGGCACAGCGACGACGGGTCGGCCCCCGCCGCGAGGCACAGCTCGATCTCGGCGTGGCTCGCGACGTCGAACCCGGCGCCCTCGCCCGCCAGCGCGCGCAGCACGGCCGGTTCCGGGCAGGCCTTCACCGCGTACAGCAGCCGCGCCGGCCCGAACGCGTCGCGCATCGTCGCGGTAGCGCTCGACGACGACGGCCGGGTCGAGCGCGAGCACCGGCGTAGACGCCGGCGGTGTCGAGCGCGTGCTCCAGTGCTGCGGTGGGGGTGTGCACGCCGGGAATCCTGCCGGTTCGCGGTGGCGGAACGACGCCATGGTCGTGGCGGCACGCGCGCTCCTACCGTCCCGGAACCATGCAGCGCAGCACCGAGCGGATCCTGACCACCCACGTCGGCAGCCTGGGCCGGCCGCACGACCTGCTCGAGGTGATGCGGGAGCAGCGAGCACGGCCGCCCCTACGACGCGGACGGCTTCGCCAAGCGCGTCACGTCCGCGGTCGGCGACGTGGTGGCCGAGCAGGTCCGCTGCGGGCATCGACGTCGTCACCGACGGCGAGCTGGGCAAGGTCAGCTTCCTGACCTACGTCAAGGACCGGCTCGGCGGCTTCGAGCCCGGCGCGGGCGAGCGGCTGATGCCGCCGTCGTGGCAGGTCGAGATCGACGCGTTCCCCGAGTACTACGCGGACTACCTGGGCAAGTACAAGGACCAGGTCAGCCCGATGACGACCATGGTCTGCACCGGCCCGATCTCCTACGACGGGCACGAGCAGCTCGCAGACCGACATCGCGAACCTGCGCGCCGCGATCGCCGACCAGCCGGACGGCTCGGTCACCGAGGCGTTCCTGCCCTCGACCAGCCCCAGCGGCTTCGGCCGCAACGAGTACTACGCGCACCTACACCGACTACCTGTCCGCGGTGGCCGAGGCGCTGCGCGAGGAGTACCTCGGCGATCGTCGACGCCGGGTTCCTGCTGCAGGTCGACGACCCGTGGCTGATCGAGTACCTGTCGGAGAACCCGGCGACGACGCCCGAGCAGCGCCGCCGCGACGCCGAGTCGCACGTCGAGATCCTCAACCACGCGCTGCGCGGCATCCCGGCCGAGAAGATCCGCCTGCACACCTGCTACGGCCTCAACCACGGCCCGCGCATCCACGACCTGGCCTTCCGCGACATCGCGCCGCTCATGCTGAAGGTCAACGCCGGGGCGTACTCGTTCGAGGTCGGCGAACCCGCGCCACCAGCACGAGTGGAAGATCTGGCGGGACGTCACGCTGCCCGAGGGCAAGATCCTCATGCCCGGGCCTGCTCGGGCACGCGACGCAACTACGTCGAGCACCCGGAGCTGATCGCCGACACGCATCGAGCTCTACGCCGGGATCGTCGGGCGGGAGAACGTGATCGCGGGCGCCGACTGCGGCTTCTCCTCGCGCGCGTCGTTCCACCCCGAGGTGCACCCGACGGTCGTGTGGGAGAAGTTCCGGGCGCTCGCCGAGGGCGCGCGGCTGGCCACCGCGCGTCTGTACTGACGCGGCTGTTCTAGCGTGACGGGGTGACCGCACCGAAGCAGCAGCGCCGCTCCCGCAAGATCGCGATGACCCCGGACGAGGTGACGCGTTCCTGGACGACCAGCGCACCGTCCGGGTCGCGACGGACGGCACGAACGGCCCGCACGCCACGCCGCTCTGGTACGTCTGGGACGGCGGCGGCGCGCTGTGGCTGACGTCGCTGTCGCGCAGCCAGCGCTGGACCGACCTGATGGCCGACCCGCGCATCGCCGCCGTCGTCGACGCCGGGCACGAGGACTACGGCAGCTGCGCGGTGTGGAGCTGCGCGGGTCGGTCGAGGTGGTGGGCGAGGTGCCGCGCACCGGCGAGCCGGTGCCCGGAGCTGGAGCGCGCCGAGCAGGCGTTCGCCGACCGCTACAGCGGCGGGCACGTCGTGCATCGACGGCCGGCACGCCTGGCTGCGGCTGCGCCCGGAGAAGATCACCATACCGATCTCGCGAAAGAGACCTACAAGCCGCTCGAAGGCATGATCGCGAAGGTCGCGCCGGCGAAGTAATTCGCGCGCGCGCGCGCGATCGCGCAGCGCAGATCAACTTTCCTCACGACTTAGCCCGGCCGTTTGGCCGGGCTTTTTGTTTGCGCGAGATCGGCGCCTTACTTCGCGATGCGCAGTTGCGAGAGCTGCGTGCCGATCTGCTGGAACGTGCGTGACGATCTGGTTCGCGGTGGTCAGCATCACGAACTTGCTCTGAGTCGGTCGCGCAGTTCTGCAGCAGCGTCGAAAGCGGATCGCCGCCGGTGTTGACCTGGATGGCGTAGATCGTGACGCCGGTGTCCTTGATGTTCTTGCAGGTGCCGGCGCCGCCGGTGACCCACATGCGGCCGTCGACCGATGTCGAGGTGTCCGATCCGTTGCCGTACCAGCGGTCCTGCGTGTTCAGGCCGTCCGACAGCAGGATGATCACTTCGCTGGTAGGTGTAGTTCGGGTCCTTGGCGGGCATCGTCCGAACGGGCCGCCGCCGACCAGCGACTGCCAGCCCCACACCAGGCCGATCGGCTGATTGGTGCTGCCGGCCGGATAGAGGCCGTCGACCAGCGTCTTCATCGCGGTCCAGCTGTAGCTCAGCGCCTTTCACCTCCGGCGAGCAGTAGTCGTATTGCTGCGCCGGGAAGTACGAGGCTGCGCGTGCCGGCAGACCGGCGCGACGATCTTCTGGTCGTAGTTCTGCGCGTGCGGCGTACGTCGAGTTGCCGCGGTCGGCCACGCAGCCGTTCCAGGTCGTGCGCGCGTTCTTGATCCAGGCGTGCGTGTAGGGCGCGCCGGTCGACGGTCACGGTCTGCTTGCAGACCTTGCTGCTGCCGCTAGCCGGTGCAGGAGCAATTCGGCGTGCTGCCGCAACTGCAGCTCAGAGCCGCTGCACACCGTGTTCTGCGACGTCGTCGTGGTCGGCTGGCTGTCGTAGCAGCCGTTGTAGTGGACCGAGCCTTGCGCGGTGATCTTGCCGCCGTTGTCGATGCTCGGGCAGATGTAGCCCTTGTAGGTGCCGCTGTTGGGGATATTGGACGCGTTGCGACGAGCCGTTGTCGGGTCCGCTCATGCAGCGGAAGCCGTGATTGTTGTTCGAGAACGGGCACGTCGAGCCCGGCCCGATCTGGTCCCAGTTGCTCGGCTTGTTGGTCTTGACGTAAGGCGGCTCGTCTTCCCAGTGCGGTCCAGTCGATCCAGTCCGCGGTCGAGTTGCCGGAGCCGGCATTGACGTCCCGGCTGAACGGAACGATCGACACGTAGACGTCGCCGTTGGTGGTCGCGGCGTCCTTGAGCTGGTCGATCAGGTTCTTGGTCGCGGTCTTCATCGCGTCGATCTTGCCGGCGCTCGCCATCGAGCCGGTGGTGTCGAGCACGAGCGCGACGCGCAGGCGCTGATTGCCCCATTTGATGGTCGACGACGAGCCGACGCTGAGCGAGGCTATAGCCCATGACGCGCGTGAACGTGGTGTCGACGCTGCCGCTTCGCCGTGACGCGTCAGGGTCGATCCGTCGGTCGTCGTGTAGGTCGGTCGTGACGCTGACGTTCTTCGCCTCCGGCCGGTTGAACTGCGCCGTGAAGTAGGCGCTGGTCTTCTCCTGCAGCTGCTCGGCGGTCAGCGTCGGCGCCAGGCGCGCCATCGCGAGCGCGGTCGCGTCGAGCGACGCCTGCAGCGCGGCCTTGATGGAATTCGCGCGGCTGTAGTCGACCGCCATGCCGACGAGGCCGATGACCGGAATGATCGCGAGCGCGAACATCGGCGCGACCGCCGCCACGGCGGTCCTGGATGAAGCTGCGGAAACGCATGAGCGACACCTGGCAATGAGAATGGTGCCGTCACGTCATCATGCCCGCCTTTCGATTCATGTTCCGGAAACGCTAGGGTTTTAAGCGCTTGTTTGACTCTCATTGGAATCATCCGGAACCAACGAAAAGGCCGGCCACATGGGCCGGCCTCTTGACCTTGGCTTGTGCTGCCGGTTACTTCGAGATGCGCAGCTGCGAGAGCTGGGTGCCGATCTGGTTGAACACCGTGTTGAGCTGGCCCGACGAGGTCACGGTGAAGAAGTTGCTCGGGCTGCTGGCGCAGTTCTTCAGCACCGTCGAGGTCGGATCGCCGTCCGTGTTCACGTGAATGGTGTAGATCGTGAGGCCGGCGGCCTTCGCATTGGTGCAGGCGAGGCTCATGCGCGCGTCGACCTGCGGTGGACTGCGTCGAGCCGTTGCCGTCCCAGCGGTTCTCGGTGTTGAGGCCGTCGCTCATCAGCACGATGGTCTGCTGGTACTTGTAGTTCGAGTCCATCGCCGGCACCGTGAACGGGCCGCCGCCGGTGAGCGACATCCACGCCCACACCAGACCGATGGTCTGGTTGGTGGTGCCGTTCGGCCGTCATCGAGTTCACCAGCGTGGTCATGCTGGTCCAGTCGTAGCTCAGGCCCTTCACCGCGACCGGGCAGTCGTCGTACTGCTCGGCCGGGAATTTGGTCGCGGCAGCTGCTCGTGGGCGCGGAGCCGCTGACGTCATAGTCCTTGTCGCGGTCGGTGATGCAGCCGTTCCAGGTGTTGTGATTGTCCGGGACCCACGTGGTCGTGGTGGTGCACTTCTTCTTCGACTTGCCGTTCTTGCCGCTCTTCTGCGTGGTGCAGGTCGTGCTCGACGAGTCGTGGCCGTTGTCGTCGTCCCAGTCTTCCCAGTCGAGCCAGCTGCGTCGATTGTAGTTCGAGGTGTCGACCTTCACGTTCTTGTTGAACGGAACGATCGACACATAGACGTCGCCGTTGTTGCGTCGCGGCGGCCTTGAGCTGGTCGAGCAGGTTTTTCGTCGCGGTCTTGAGCGCGCCGATCTTGCCGTCGTCGTCATCGAGCCGGTGTTGTCGAGCGCGAGCGCGACGCGCAGGCGGTTGTTGCCCCACTTCACCGTGGACGAGCTCTTGATGCCGAGGTTCGAGTAACCCATCAGCTTCATGAACGCCGTGTCCATCGAGGCCGAGGCCGCGACGGTGAGCTGCGAGCCGCCCGACGTGGTGTAGGTCGGCGTGATCGTCATGCTCTTGGCGTCGGCATGATTGAACATCGCGTTGAAATACGCGGTCGATTTGGTCTGCAGGTCGGCCGGCGTCAGCGTCGGGGCGAGCTTCGCCATCGCGAGCGCGGTCGCGTCGAGCGCGGACTGCATGCCGACCTTGATCGAATTGGCGCGGCTGTAGTCGATCGAGGCGCCGACGAAGCCGACCACCGGCACGATCGCCAGCGCGAACATCGGCGTGACGCCGCCGCGGCGGTCTTTCAGGAAGCGGGAGAGCGACATGGGAGCGATCCTGGTTTGAAACTCTGTCTCGAATTTGATTTGAGTTTGCCACGAAGGCTTTTGCTGTTCCGTTGCAGCATTTGCTGCTTTTTCGACCCGTCGAGGTGAGGTCTCGTTAACCACGCAGGTTTGCTTTTGGGTGCATCGCTATTTCGAGAGCCGCGCGCCGGAGAGCGAGGCGGCGATCGACGCGAAGACGGCCGTGAGCTGGCTTGCGACCTGCACGTCGTAGAACATGTTCGACGCGCTGGCGCAGCTCTGCAGCAGGCTCAGGTTGCCTTCGATCACCCGCACGGTGAACAGCTTGATCTTCGCCTTCTTGATGTTGTCGCAGACTTCCGCGGTGCGGTTGTCGATCTGCGTCGGATTGGTGGTGAAGCGGTTCGCGGTGTTGAGCCCGTCGGTCAGCAGGATCATCACCTTCTCGACGTCGGGCCGGTCCGTCTGCGCCCTGGGTGAACGGCTCGCCCGGGGTGAGCGCATGCCAGCCCCACATCATGCCGATCGTCACATTGGTCATGCCCGGCGGGCGTCATGGTGTCGACCATCGACTCCAGCGCGGTCCAGTCGGTGGTCAGCGGCAGCGCCTTGGCGAGCGCCGCCGCAGTCGGCGACCGGGAACAGCGAGCCGCCGCCGGTCGGCGCCGTGTCCTTCACGTCGTTCGGCTTGTCGCGATCGGCGACGCAGCCGCCCCAGTTCGCCTTGGTGATCTTGCTGTCGTAGGCGATCCAGGGGGCGTCGGCATTTTCGGTGCCGACATTGACCACCGTGCTGAACGGGATGATCGCGATCTTGGTGTCGCCCGGCACCTTGGAATTCTTCTTCAGGGTCGCGAGCAGCAGCTTCACCGCCGCCTTCAGCTCGACCATCTTGTTCTTGGAGGCCATCGAGCCGGTATTGTCGAGCGCGAGCGCGAGCTCGAGCGCCTTGAAGCCCCAGCGCACCTGAGCTGGTCGTGCGCAGATCCATCTTCTTGTAGCCGATGATCTGCGCCATCGACGTGTCCATCTTGGCGGTGGCTTCGCCGACGACCGTGAAGTCGCCGGGGCCGTTGGTCACCAGATCGAACGTGAGCTTCAGGTTCCTGACGTCGGTGCGGGTGAATTGCGCGTTGAAGTAGGTCTTCGCCTTCTGCTGGACCTGGCTGTTCTTCAGGTCGAGCGCTTCCTTGGAGATCATCAGGGTGGTGGCATCGAGCACCGCCTGCATCGCGGTGCGCGCCGAATTGCCGCGGCTGTAGTCGACCGCGACCGCCACGGCGCCGAAGATCGGGATGATGGCGAGTGCGAAGATCAGCGTGACGTTGCCGCCGCGGTCGGCGCGGAACGCGCGCGCGGTCGATCGCGTAGCGGGCGCACAGGTCGCGCGCGAGCGCGGCGCAGCGCAGGATGCACGGGAGCGAGTCTTGACATGCGGGCACGCGAAGTCCGGTGGTACGCGCCAACCTTGCCTGCGAGCCTTTACCTATCGGTTTCCGGCTGCCTCGATCCGGTTCCAAAGTTGCCAATATGTCTGACAGAGTATGAATCTGCGAGCGTAGAAAGTCGGACCGGAGGCGTCACCTTGCGGGCCGCGCGAACTGCGACATATTTGAGCTTCCGGCTAGCGATCACATCACCCGGAGCCGCAGCCGGCACGGCGTTTGCTCCCATCCGGTCAGATTCTGTAAACTATGAATCGTTCGGGCGCGGGGGTCCTGCCGCCGGTTCGGCCAGGGAGTGCGTTCGCCGTTTCGACGGCGAGGGATTTCCGGCATCATTCGCCGGCTCCGCGCGGACGTGCGACTGTTTGGGGAATCCATGACGCGTTGGCCAGAAGGTCGGCGAGAAAGCCTGGGCGAGCACCGATCGCGCGACCCGCGTCCGCGCGCGGCCGACGACGAGCGGCGCAAGCGGCGGCGGCGAGGGCGCGCCGGGCAACGCGGTCATCACGCGCACCAAGCCGCAGACCAAGAAGCCGAGCCTCTATCGCGTGCTCATCCTGAACGACGACTACACGCCGATGGAATTCGTCGTGCACGTGCTGGAGCGCTTCTTCAACAAGGACCGCGAAGCCGCGACGCAAATCATGTTGCATGTGCACCATCACGGCATCGGCGAGTGCGGTATTTTCACCTACGAGGTGGCCGAAACAAAAGTGACGCAGGTGATGGACTTTGCGCGCAAACATCAGCATCCTCTGCAGTGCGTGATGGAAAAGAAGTGACTATATTAGGTGGGACGGCGAACGCGGGGGCTGCCGCAGCAGCGGCAGGAATGAACACGACAACGTCAAAGCAACGGACAATGAGATCGTAATGCCAACTTTTTCCCGCAGTCTCGAAGGCTCCCTGCACCGCGCGCTCGCGCATGCGAACGAGCGGCACCACGAATACGCCACGCTCGAACATCTGCTGCTCGCGCTGATCGAGGACCAGGACGCGGCCGCCGTGATGCGCGCCTGCAATGTCGATCTCGACAAGCTCAAGCGCAGCCTGGTCGGCTACATCGAGTCCGAGCTCGACAACCTGGTGACCGAGGGCTCGGAGGATTCCAAGCCGACCGCCGGCTTCCAGCGCGTGATCCAGCGCGCCGTGATCCACGTGCAGTCGTCCGGCCGCGAGGAAGTGACCGGCGCCAACGTGCTGGTCGCGATCTTCGCCGAGCGCGAGAGCCACGCCGCGTATTTCCTGCAGGAGCAGGACATGACGCGCTACGACGCGGTCAACTACATCAGCCACGGCATCGCCAAGCGGGCAGGGCTGTCGGAGAGCAAGCCGGTGCGCGGCGTCGACGAGGACACCGACGCCAAGACCGGCGACGAGAACAAGAAGAAGGGCGATGCGCTCGAGGCCTATTGCGTCAACCTCAACAAGAAGGCGCGCGAGGGCAAGATCGATCCGCTGATCGGGCGCGACATCGAGATCAGCCGCACCATCCAGGTGCTGTGCCGCCGCCAGAAGAACAATCCGCTGTTCGTCGGCGATGCCGGCGTCGGCAAGACGGCGATCGCCGAGGGGCTGGCGCGCCGCATCGTCAACGGCGAGGTGCCGGACGTGCTGCGCAACGCCACCGTGTTCGCGCTCGACATGGGCACGCTGCTCGCCGGCACGCGCTATCGCGGCGACTTCGAGGAACGCCTGAAGCAGGTGATCAAGGAGCTCGAGGCGACGCCCGGCGCGATCATGTTCATCGACGAGATCCACACCGTGATCGGCGCGGGCGCCACCTCGGGCGGCGCGATGGATGCCTCGAACCTGCTCAAGCCCGCGCTCGCGGGCGGCACGCTGCGCTGCATCGGCTCGACCACCTACAAGGAATACCGCCAGTACTTCGAGAAGGACCGCGCGCTGGTGCGCCGGTTCCAGAAGATCGACGTGAACGAGCCGACCATCCCGGACGCGATCGAGATCCTGAAGGGCCTCAAGCCCTATTTCGAGGACTATCACCGCCTGAAGTACACCAACGAGGCGATCAAGGCCGCGGTCGAGCTCTCGGCGCGCTACATCCATGACCGCAAGCTGCCCGACAAGGCGATCGACGTGATCGACGAGTCCGGCGCGGCGCAGATGCTGCTGCCCGAGAGCCGGCGCAAGAAGACCATCGGCATCAAGGAGGTCGAGACCACCATCGCCACGATGGCGCGCATCCCGCCGAAGACGGTGTCGAAGGACGACGCCGAGGTGCTGGCGCATCTGGAAGACACGCTCAAGCGCGTGGTCTACGGGCAGGACAAGGCGATCAGCTCGCTGTCGTCCTCGATCAAGCTCGCGCGTGCGGGCCTGCGCGAGCCCGAGAAGCCGATCGGCTGCTACCTGTTCTCCGGGCCGACCGGCGTCGGCAAGACCGAGGTGGCAAAGCAGCTCGCCGCGCTGCTCGGCGTCGAGCTGATCCGCTTCGACATGTCGGAATACATGGAGCGCCACACGGTCTCGCGCCTGATCGGCGCGCCTCCCGGCTATGTCGGCTTCGACCAGGGCGGGCTGCTCACCGACGGCGTCGACCAGCATCCGCACTGCGTGCTGCTGCTCGACGAGATCGAGAAGGCGCATCCGGACCTGTTCAACGTGCTGCTGCAGATCATGGATCACGGCAAGCTGACCGACCACAACGGCAAGCAGGTCGACTTTCCGCAACGTGATCCTGATCATGACCACGAACGCGGGCGCGGCGGATCTCGCGAAGTCGGCCTACGGCTTCACGCGCACCAAGCGCGAGGGCGACGACGTCGAGGCGATCAACCGCATGTTCGCGCCGGAATTCCGCAACCGGCTCGACGCGACCATCACGTTCGCGCACCTCTCGCAGGAGGTGATCTCGAAGGTGGTCGAGAAGTTCGTGATGCAGCTCGAGGCGCAGCTCGCCGACCGCAACGTCACGATCGAGCTCTCCGAAGAGGCCTCGAAGTGGCTGATCGAGCACGGCTACGACGAGCAGATGGGCGCGCGGCCGATGGCGCGCGTGATCCAGGAATACATCAAGAAGCCGCTCGCCGACGACGTGCTGTTCGGCCGGCTCAAGAGCGGCGGCCACGTCCGCGTCGTCGTCAAGAAGGACGAGGTCGGGCGCGACACGCTCGGCTTCGAGTATCCGGAAGGGCCGGTGACGCCGAAGCAGGAGAAGCTGCCCGAGCCGCGCAAGAACCGCGCGAAGCGCCGTTCCGTCGCCGCGCAAGCCGCGGCCCGCCGGGACCGAAAGGCGGCACGCCGCCGGCCGGCCGCGGCTCGGTGCCGAAGGTGCCGCTGAAGGTCTAGGCAGTCGCGAAGTTGGTGCAGCCCCGCGGGAACGTCCCGCGGGGCCGCCGTTTGATGATGGACATTCGCGTCCGACGCCCATGATGTTCGCCGAACTTGCGATCGTTGCCGCGCTGATCGTGCTCAACGGTCTGCTCGCGATGTCGGAGCTCGCGATCGTGTCGGCGCGCCCGGCGCGGCTCAAGATGCTGATCGAGCAGCGCGTGACCGGCTCGCATCGCGCGCTGGCGCTCGCCTCCGATCCGGGGCGCTTCCTCTCCACGGTGCAGATCGGCATCACGCTGGTCGGCATCCTGGCCGGCGCCTATTCGGGCGCGACGCTCGGGCGGCGCCTCGTCGGACTGGCTGATCGAGATGGGGCCTCGGCGTCGCGGCCGCCGACTATCTCGGCTTCGGCGCTGGTGGTGACGGTGATCACCTATTTCTCGCTCATCGTCGGCGAGCTGGTGCCGAAGCAGATCGCGTTGCGCGATCCGGAGCGCATCGCCTGCAAGGTCGCGCCCGCGATGACGTGTGCTGGCGCGCATCGCCGCACCCGCGGTGTGGCTGCTGTCGTTCTCCGGCAAAGCCGTGCTCTCGCTGTTCGGCGGCGGCGGCCCGGCGCCGAGCCGCGTCACCGAGGAGGAGATCAGGACCCTGGTGGCGGAAGCCGAGGGCGCGGGCGTGCTCGAGCCGCAGGAGCGCGCGATGATCAGCGCGGTGCTCCGCCTCGGCGACCGGCCGGTGCGCGCCGTGATGACGCCGCGCCACGAGGTCGACATGATCGACATCGGCGACGATGCCGAGATGATCCGCCGCCGCATGGTGGCGAGCAAGCACACGCGGCTGCCGGTCTATGACGGCGAGGTGGACGGCGTGATCGGCGTCGTGCAGGCGAAGGATTTGCTCGGCAAGGGCGCCGGGTTCGGGCTCGACGATATCCGCGCGCATGGTGCGCCCGGCGCCGATCGTGCCGGACAGCATGGATGCGCTCGACGTGGTCGAGCTGTTCCGCGAGACCGCGGTGCATATCGGGCTGGTGCACGACGAGTACGGCAATTTCGAAGGCGTGATCACCGCGGCGGACATTCTGGAGTCGATCGTCGGCGAGCTTCCGGCGGAAGGGCAGAGCGAGCCCGGCATCGTCGAGCGCGCCGACGGCTCGTTCCTCGTGTCCGGCTCGGTGCCGGCGGACGAACTGGCCGAGCGGCTGCATCTCAGGCTGCCGCCGGACGCGGCAGCTTCCACACCGTCGCCGGGCTGGTGCTGGCCGAGACCGGCCACCTGCCGGAGGTGTGCGAGACCGTCGACATCCAGGGCTGGCGCTTCGAGGTGGTCGATCTCGACGGCCGCCGCATCGACAAGCTGCTGGTCTCGCGCATCGCCGCGATGCGGCGCGCGCGCGCCTGAAGCTGCTATAAGGGCAGTCGCGGAGCGCGCCCATGACCTCGCACACCGACATCGTCGTCGATCAGTTCACCCGGCAGGCAACGCCGTTCGCCAACTCCACCGCGATGCGCGACGAGGACGCGCTCAGGCTGCTGGTGGACTTCTCCGGCGCGACGCGCCGACGACACCGTGCTCGACGTCGCCTGCGGGCCAGGGCTGGTGGTCGCGGCCTTCGCGAAAACCTGCCGCCGCGCGGCCGGCATCGACATCACGCCGGCGATGATCGAGAAGGCGCGCGAGCACGCGGCCGCGCTGTCGCTTGCCAATGTCGATTGGCACACCGGCAACGTGACGACGCTGCCGTTTCCCGACCGCTCGTTCTCGGTCGTGGTGTCGCGCTTCGCGTTCCACCATTTCGTCGATCCGCTGGTCGTCCTGCGCGAAATGGCGCGCGTGCGCGACCCGGCCGCGTCGTGGTCGCCGACATGGTGGCGTCGGACGATCCCGCCCGCGCCGATGCGCTCAACCGGATGGAGAAGCTGCGCGATCCCTCGCACGCCCGCACCTTGCCGCTCGGCGAGTTGCGCGGTCTGTTCGCGGATGCGGGCCTGCCGGCGCCGCGCGAGACGTTCTACGACGTGCGCGGCGAACTCGAACGGCCTGCTCGCGACCTCGTTCCCGGCGCCCGGCGACATGCCGGTGATCCGGCAGATGTTTGCGGACTCGCTCGCCGACGACGGGCTCGGCATGAAGACGAAGCGGAAGGACGACATGATCCTGCTGTCGTATCCGATCGCGATTTTGGCGGCGGACCTCGCGTAACATCTCGTTGCAGGGGGGCAAAGGTACGCCGTGCCCGCGCGTCGCGCGGCGGTGTGTCAGCTCTTGATATCCAGATTGGCGATGGTCGCGAGCGCGACCGCGACCAGCTTTTCCGCGCCGTCGATGCGGCAGAAAACCTTCGCCTCCACCACGGTGAGCGAGCGGCCCGGCTTGACCACCTCGGCGCGGCAGGTGAGGCGGTCGCCGCGCGAGGGCGCGACCAGGTTGATCTTGTATTCGGCGGTGATGACCGAGCGCTTGGCGCGGTCGATCATCGTGCCGGCCGCCGCAGTGGTGGCGTTGTCGACCAGATAGGCGAGCACGCCGCCGTGGAACAGGCCGTTCTGCTGCAGCACCTCGGGACGGCGGTCGAGCGCCATCACGACCACGCCGGGCTCGACCGACACCACCTCGGCGCCGACCAGTTTCGTGAAGCCCTGGCTTTCGAGCGTGCGTCTTGATCGCGGCCGCGATGGCCGGGAAAGTCGTCGGTCATGCGTCTCTCCTGACGCCGCATTGTCGCCAATGCGGCGAGCGTTGTCATGACGCCTCCTGGCGCATGCACGACCCGCGCGGCGCGCCGATTGCGCGGCTCGTGCCCCTGTGGGACAGGACGGCATGTCGCTCGTCCGGCCCGCCGACATCGACGCTTGCCGCCTATCCGCGCGGGCTTCGTGGCGACCTGGACCTCGGTGTTCAGCTACGTGCTGTTCGGCACCTACATCGGCATCGGCGCGCTCGGCGCATGATTTCGGCTTCGCGCTCGCCTGGACCGTCGTCTGCCACGCTGCTGGTGTGGGCCGGTCCCGCGCAGGTGATCCTGATCTCGGCGCTCGGCGCCGGCGCGAGCCTGATCGAGGTCGCGGTCGCGGTCGGGCTGTCGGCGGTGCGGCTGCTGCCGATGGTCGTCGCGATGCTGCCGATGATCAAGCGGCCGGACACGCGCGCCTGGAAGCTGCTGCTGCCGGCGCATTTCACCGCGGTGAGCCTGTGGGTCGAGGCGATGCGGCTGCTGCCGAAAGTGCCGCGCGAGAACCGCATCGCGTTCTGCAACGGGCTCGGCACCGGCTACGGCATCACGGCGACGACTCGCGACCGTCACCGGCTTCTATCTCGCCGCCGCGCTGCCGCCGCTGATGAGCGCGGCGCTCCTGTTCCTCACGCCGCTCGCCTTCCTGATGTCGACGCTTGCGCAACGCCGACATGCTGGTCGACCGCCTCGCGCTCGCGCTTCGGCCTGATCCTCGGCCCGCTGTTCGCCTGGTGGCAGATCGGGCTCGACCTGATGTGGAGCGGCGTCGCGGCCGGCACCGCCGCCTATGCGCTGCATCGCGTGCGCGAGGCGCTGCGATGAGCGCGCTGTCGGGAGAACTCGCCGCCTGGCTGGCGCTGGTCGTCGTCGGCTTCCTGCCGAACGAGGTGTGGCGCTGGCTCGGCGTCGTCTTCGCGCGCGGGCTCGACGAGGGCGCCGAGATCCTGGTGTGGGTGAGGGCGGTCGCGACCGCGATCCTCGCCGGCGTCATCGCCAAGCTCACGATCTTCGCGCCGGGCGTGCTCGCGACCGTGCCGACGCCGGTGCGGCTGGCCGCGGTGCTGGTCGGCTTTCTCGGCCTTCGTGCTGATCCGCCGCTCGGTGCTCGCCGGCGTGATCGTCGGCGAGATCGCGCTGGTGGTCGGGGCGTTGGTGTTTGGCGGATGAGCCGGGAGTGCCTTGATGCCGCAGGCTGAGGTTGACGGTGGCTGCGTGATCCGCCGTGCCGGCACGGGCGATTTTGCCCTGATCCGTGGCCACTACGCGATCACCTCGAATGCGCATGCTGCGAGCATGCCGGAGATGTTCCGTGCGATGGGCGAGAAGGATTTCCCGCTTGCGCATTTCAAGCACTATCTGGACGACGAAAACGTGCTGATGCTGGTCGCCGAATTGGAAGGTGCTGTGGCCGGATCGATATTCGTCTCGATCAGGCAGTCCGATAGCTACTACGGTCTTCGGACATACCGAACGATGTTCGTCTACAACGTGACGACCGAGCCTGCGCTGCGCCGGCGCGGCGTTGCGCGCGCGCTGATTGGGGCGGCTGCCGAATGGGCGGCGGACAAGGAGGTTACCCGCGTCGATCTGGTGGTGTGGTCGTTCAACGAGACCGCGATCTCGCTGTATCGCAACCTCGGATTCGCCGCGGATTACTCGGCACTGACCATCCCCGCGTCCGAGCTCGTCGCGCGGCTGGGAACCGGCCGGCTGCCGCCGGTGCCGCGGCGGCGCTCGTGGCTCTCCCGATTGCTGTGGCGGCGCTGAGAGGCACTGAAGTTTGATTCAACTGCGTCAGAATCTGACTCCAGCGGCTTTCCTTTTGTTTGCGCATGATCTTTTCCGAAAACCGGTATCCACTTTTCGGGATCATGCGCTAACGCGCCGCATAGGACACCGGGCAGTCCTCGGGAATGCCGCCGATCCAGCACGGACTGCTCGGCGGATCGTGGCGCCGCACCAGCACGATGTGACCGCACCATTCGCATTCGAAAATGGCGTGATCGACCAGCGACTGCAGCACCGGGACGCCCTCGAGCAAATCCATCGGTGCGCAGCATTTGTCGCAGACCAGCTGCGCGGTTTGCGCTTTTCGCATGAGCCGCTCCCCTCGGTTCACCCGGCGGCATGCGTAGCGCGAAAGTGTGGTGCGGGTTTGCCTTGATTCCGCCTGTGGACGGTTACGGTGAATAGGGAGCAATTGAATTAAGGAGCCGCCTTTTCGCGCGGCAGCAGCAGCGCCGCGGCCGCCAGCGCGTCCGGCACCACGTCGTGATCGTAGAGCCGCTTGCGGAACGCCGCGTGCGCGGCGATCTCGGCGTCGCGCACGCCGAGATCCGAATAGGCCGAGTCGTAGCGCAGGCCGTTCTGCGCGCGCGCCGCGCTGCACCTCGCGACCCGCTCGCGGCGCAGCCGCTCGTAGGCGAGCAGCGCCGGCCGGCGCGGTCGCGCGGTCGGCGCGCGCCAGGATCGTCGCGAGCGCCATGCCGTCCTCGATCGACTGGTTGGCGCCCTGGCCGAGATGCGGCAGCATCGGATGCGCGGCGTCGCCGAGCAGCGTGAGCCGCCCCTTGGTCCAGGTCGGCAGCGGCTCGCGGTCGTACAGCGCCCAGCGGAACGTCGGTCTGCACCTGCGCGCAGCAGCTCGCCGATGCGCGGGTCCCAGCCGGCGAACTCGCGCGCGCAGCACGTCGGGGTCGCCGGGCGCCGACCACGACTCCTTCATCTCCTCGTCGGCCGGCACGAAGCCGACGTAGTTGACCATCGTGCCGTGCGCGCACCGGGAAGACGAGGAAGTGCTTTGCCGGGCCGAGCCCACATCTGCCAGCGGTCGATCGGCCAGTCGCGGCAGGCGCTCGCGCGGCACCAGGCCGCGATAGGCGATCGGTGCCGTGGAAGACCGGCCTCGACGGCGGAAACACGTGAGGCCGCAGCTCGGAGTGGATGCCGTCGGCGCGCGATCGACGACGTCGGCCTCGCGCCGTGGCGCCGTTGGCGAAGCGTCACGCGCGCGCCGTCGCCGTCCTGCGTCGAAGCCGACGGCAGCGGTGGCCGGTGTGGACGATGCCGGCCGGCAGCGCGGCGGCGAGGAAGTCGACGAGGTCGGCGCGGTGCATGCCGAAGGTCGCGTTCCAGCCGGCGGAGTCGGTCACCTGCACCGGCGCGATCGGCGTGCCGTCGTGGCGGAAATAGTGCGAGTCCGTGCCGACCCGCGCGCCGCATTTCTCGACGGCGGGCTCGAGGCCGACGCGCTGCAGATGGCGCACGCTGTTCGGCGTCAGGAACACGCCGGCGCCGATCTCGCCGAGCGCCGGCGCCTGCTCGTAGACCGAGACGCTCAAGCCCTGCGCGATCAGCGCATTGGCGGCGAACAGGCCGCCGATGCCGCCTCCGACGATCGCGACATGAAGCTGTGCCATTGGTGTATCATCCCACGAACCGCTGCTGTCCGACAGCAGAGGATTGAGAGCATGCAGGCTTTCGTTCGCATCGGCGCGCTCGCGCTCGCTCTCGTGGCGTCGCCCGCGCTGGCGCAGGACTATCCCGGACCGGCCGGTGAAGATCGTCGTGCCGTTCCCGGCCGGCGGCACGGCCGACGCCGTGCCGCGGCTGGTCGGCGACTGGCTGTCGCGCAAATGGGGCCAGCCGGTGGTGATCGAGAACCGCACCGGCGCGGCCGGCAATATCGGCGCCGAATTCGTCTATCGCGCGGCGCCCGACGGCTACACGCTGATGTCGTCGCCGCCGCCGCCGCTGGTGATCAATCAGAACCTCTATCCGAAGCTCGGCTTCGATCCGGCCAAGTTCGAGCCGATCATCGTGATGGCGCATGTGCCGAACGCGCTGATCGTCAATCCGGACAAGGTCAAGGCCGCCAGCGTGGCCGAGCTGATCGAGCATATGCGGCGCAATCCCGATACGGTCACCGCCGCGACGCAAGGCAACGGCGCGACCTCGCATCTCACCGCCGAGCTGTTCCAATTGATGGCCAGGGTGAAGCTGCGCCACATCCCGTATCGCGGCTCGGCGCCGGCGCTGCAGGGCCTGCTCGCCGGCGACACCGACCTGATGTTCGACAATCTCGGCGTCTCGCTGCCGCTGGTCGAGGCCGGCAAGCTGAAGCTGCTCGCGGTCGCGGCCGCAAGCCGCATGCCGTCGCTGCCCGATGTGCCGACGCTCGCCGAGACGCTGCCCGGCTTCGAGGCGGTCGCGTGGTACGCCATCGTGGCGCCGCCCGGAACGCCGAAGCCGATCGTCGAGAAGATCAATGCCGACGTGAACGAGGCGCTGCGCCAGCCGGAACTGCAGGAGCGGCTGAAGAAGCTCTCGGCCGAGGTGTTCGGCGGCCCGGTCGAGCGCACGGCGATCTACATGCGGGAGGAGATCGCGCGCTGGGGCGGCGTGATCAAGGCCGCCGGCGTTACGCTGCAGTGATCCGCCGGGCCGGAGCCGCGCCCGTTAGCGGATCGTTAACCACGTGCGTGCGGAACTCGGTGTGTCACCGATTCCGTGACTCTCCGAGGCGCGCATGATCCTTCGCTTCCAGCACCTTCGTTCCAAGGCGGCGCGCGTGCTGCGCGCCGGCCGGCGCGAGGCTGCACGCAGCGGGCGCCCGATCGCGCGCATCCACCTCGAACTCGCGGCCAACTACAAGCGGCTCGCCGACCTCGACCGGCTGACCCGGGCGCAATTGATGCGGGCAGGCTGATCCGCAGATCGCGTCGTCGTGATGACGGTGCGCACCGGCCGCAATTGAATCAGCGATCCCGTTCGCACGATCCCCGCACCTGACGGCGATGTATTGCGGCCTGTTCGTGCAGGACGCACGCGCCCGCATGATCATAAGGTGTAGACGGGCGCCAATACACGCCGATTTGGCGGATACCCTAAAGTTCCATTCAAGCAAATCCGCATCTGACGCAGCTGTCCGAGGATGCTGCTGCCGCGAGATACTAGGTGATATGTATTTATACGTATCTCTTGAGATCGGAATAACTCAGATTTTCCCACATTCCTCTAAGTAAATTGACGCCCTGTTTAACGTCTTGTTAGCCATGAGACCGTAGAAGTTCCATCATGACTTGTACCTCCCGGTCCGCGCAGCGACTTCCAATGACGGCCCGCGCACGGCTGCGGTCAGCGCTGATAAATATGGGAAAACTGGCCGCGGCGGTCTGCGCCAGCCTGACGATGTCGGCGATCGCGCAAGCCGGTACCGCTACGTCAAATCTGACCGTTCAAATCACCATCACGGCATCCTGCACCATCAACGCCGCGACACTGGATTTCGGCGCCAGCGTCCCCGGCACCACCCTGGTCTCTGCCAATGTCGATGCCGCGACGACAGTGTCGGTGACCTGCACCAATGGCAGCCCATACTCGATCGGCATGGACAACGGCGCCAACTTCTCCGGCACCCGGCGCATGAAGCAGGGCACGACGAACTTCCTCAGCTACGGCCTCTATATCGATGCCGGGCGCACCAACGCTTGGACGACGGCCGCGAGTAGCAGCGCCTGTACCACGACGAACTCGTGTTTCCTCGGCACGGGCAGCGGTTCGGCACAAAGCGTCAATATCTACGGTCGCGTCCCCTCGACCGGGACCGCGCCGCCGACGGGTACCTATACCGACACCGTGACGATGACGATTACCTATTAACCGGCCCCGGTCAGTTCAGCGTTGCCTTGCGTTGCGCAGTTGCCCTGGACCGCCGGTCGCGCGGCACCGAACGAAACGCCAGCAGAATGCATCCCAAACAAGCGATCGCGATATTGGCTGCCGGCTTGCTCGGCGGCGCCGGCGAGGCGGCGGCGGCGCAATTGCGCGTCGAGCCGGTCGTTCTTGAGCTGAATGCGCCCGCCGCGGCAGGCTCGCTCACGCTGCGCAATGACGAAGACGGCAACGTCGTCGTGCAGACGCGCGTCCTGCGCTGGTCGCAGGCCGACGGCAAGGAAACCCTGGAGCCGACCACCGACGTCGTCGCTTCGCCGCCGAGCGTGACGATGTCGCCCGGCGCCGACTATGTCGTGCGGGTGGTTCGCGTGTCGCGGCAGCCGGTGCGCGGCGAGGAAAGCTACCGCGTGATCGTCGACCAGCTGCCGAACGTGCGGCGGCAACAGACGCGCGCGATCAATCTCCTGCTCCGGCATTCGATTCCGGTTTTCTTCCGCGGCCCGCAGGTGAACGTGCCGAGCGTCGCCTGGACGCTGAAGTACGAGGCAGACAAGCTCGTCGTTGTCGCCACCAACAGCGGGGACGAGCGGCTGCGCATCGCGTCGCTGCGCCTGCGCGATACGGCGGGCACCACGATCTCGTTCGGAAGCGGCTTGATTGGCTACGCGCTGGGACGATCGTCGATGAGCTGGGTCGCGCCGAACCACGCGCGCGGCTTTGGCGCCGGCGGCTCCGTGTCGATTACGGCCGAAACCGACAAGGGGCCCATCAATGCGATGGCTCTGTTGTCCGGCCGTCGGTAGAGCGTTCGTCGTCCTCGTCTTGGCAGGGTTACTCGGCACCGGTTTCGGCGCCGGGCGCTTGCGCGCGGCTGTAGAGCAGAAAAACCTCCAGCTCGACGTCGTCATCAATGGCATTCCAGCCAACATCATCGGAAGCTTCGTGCTGTTCGACGGCAACCGCCTCGGAGCGACCAAAAACGAGTTGGAGGAACTGGGCCTGCGCGTCGGCGCGCGGAAATTTCCCGCGGACATCGTCATGCTCGACGATATCCCGGGCCTGACCTATGCGTACGAGGAGCGGACCCAGCAGCTTCGCATCACGGTCGACAATGCGCTGCGGCAGGGCCGCACCTTCGACCTGAGCGGAGGCGGCGAGCGTGCGATCCGGGCGCAAGCCGGGTGGGGCGCCGTTCTCAATTACGATCTGCTCAGCACCACCGACAGCCTGCGCACGCTGCGCCCGTACGTCTTCAGCGGCAGCTCGCTGTCGCTGGAAGGCCGCGCCTTCTCGCCCTACGGGACCTTCGAGCAGTCCGCGATCCTGCGCTCGGCGGTGAACCAGCCGACGACCATGATCCGGCTGGACACTTCGTTTCGCTATTCCGACCAGGAGCGGATGATCACCTACCGGGCAGGCGACGCCATCAATGGCGGTCCGGCGTGGTCGCGGCCGATCCGGTTCGGCGGTGTGCAGGCACAAAGCAATTTCGCGCTGCGACCGGACCTCATCACCATGCCGCTGCCGACCCTCGGCGGGACCGCGGCGGTGCCCTCGACCGTCGATGTCTACGTCAACAACCTCAAGACATTCTCGCAGGACGTGGGCGCCGGACCGTTCAGCCTCAGCAATGTCCCGCTCGTATCCGGCGCCGGCAACGCCCAGCTGGTGTTGCGGGATTCGTCCGGCCACGAGACCCGGACAACCATGCCGTTTTATGCCTCGCCCAGCCTGCTGGCGCCGGGGCTGTCGTCCTGGTCGCTGGATGCGGGACTTCCGCGCCTCTCGTTCGGCTCGGGTGCGGATAGCTATGTCCGGGCGCCGATCGGCTCGGCGACGTTGCGGCGCGGCATCTTCGACTGGGCGACCGTGGAGGGCCACATCGAAGGCGGTGCGGGTGTCGTCAACGGCGGGCTCGGCGCCGTGGTCAAGACCGGCAGCGTCGGCGTCGCCGCCGTCGCGATTTCGGGAAGTTCGGGTTCGGGACACAAGGGATTGCAGAGCTACGCCTCCTATGAGACGCGGGTGTTCGGCCTCAGCGTCACGGCCAGTTCGCAGCGCACCTTCGGGACCTATGACGATCTCGCGTCCGCCACCGCGCGGCTGCAGGACATTCCGGCGCTGCAGACCATCTACGGCACCTATCTGCCGGCCGGTTATCCCGGCTTTCTTCCGCTCAGCACCACGCCGGCGACGTCCCTGGCGCTCTACGGCAACGCGCGGCCCGCCGTCGCGCTCGACCGGGTCACCGTCAGTGCGCCGCTTCCCTTCGACTCGCGCGCGAGCATGAGCGCGAGCTACGTTCACCTGCTGGACGCCGCCGGCCACCTGTCGAACATCGTGTCCGGATCGTACGCGCGCTCGCTCCCGGGCGACGCGTCGTTCTATGCCAATGTGTTTCACGATTTCGGGACGAGCCGCAATACCGGCGTCTTCGTCGGCTTCACGATGCCGCTGAGCGCTTCGGTATCGGCCGCGTCGAACGTCTCCACCGGCCAGGGCCGCACGACCGTCAGCGCCGATATCGGCAAGCCGCTCGGCCCGCAGCCCGGCAGCTATGGCTGGCGCGTGCGCGACGCCGAAGGGGCCTCGCCGTATCGCGAAGCCGCGGCGTCCTACCGCTCGAGCTACGGCACCGTTCAGGTCGGCGCCAGCCAGGATCGCGACAACAGCCGCGGGCTGATCGAGTTGCGCGGATCGATCGCCACGATGGGCGGCGGCGTGTTCCTGTCGAACTGGATCGACGACGGCTTTGCGGTGATCAAGACCGGGGCACGCGGTCTGGAAGTGCGGCACGACAATCGCCCGGCCGGGGTGACGGATGCGCGCGGCATGCTGCTCGTGCCGACGCTGCGCTCGTATCAGAAGAACAAGATCACGATCGATCCGTCCAACCTGCCGGTCGATGCCGCGATCGAGAGCACGCGCGACATCGTCGCCCCGGCCGACCGGTCGGGTGTGCTGGTCAATTTCAGCGTCCGCAGCGACACCAATTCGGCGCTCGTGGCGTTCGTGCGGACGGACGGCAGTTTCGTGCCCGCGGGCTCGATCGGCCGAACCGGCGCGGGTTCCGAATTTGTCGTCGGGTATGACGGACAGGCCTTCATCAAGGACCTCGCCGGCGCCAACCACGCGACGATTGAATTTCTCGACGGGACCTGCAGCGCGGATTTTGCGTTTACGCCGCGGCCGGGCGAGCAGGTGCTGATTTCGCCGGTCGCGTGCCGCTAGCTAGAACGTGACGGTCACCACGACCGTGTCGTTGAAGGTGCCGGTTGCCGGGACCGACTGCGAAGGGACGCGGCCGTAGACCGTGATGTTCTGGTTCGTCCCGTTTCCGGTCCCCAGCACGCAGCTGCCGGCGCCGCCGCTGCAGCTCCCGGCCGACGATGTCGTCGACCAGGCCTGGGTTCGCGCCGCGTCGGTGTAGAGGTTGTAGTTGATGAAGCTGGATGCCGCGCCGAGCCGCGCGCGCCTCTGGCTCCCCGACGCATTGAGGCCGTTGCCGAGGCCGATCGAATAGGGGGTCGTGTTTGTCGCCTGCATGGTGAGCGTTGCGGTGGCGTCGATGTTGGATGCCAGCGTGGATGTCGATCCGAAATTCATTGCCGTCGTGGAGACGCTCGCATTCGCCACCACCGTCGCCGTCACGGTGACCGAGAGGGCGGCCGCGCCGCCGCCGCAGTTGCCCGGAAGCGTCGTGGCGACGTTCCCGCTGACTTGCGCCTGCACGGTGGTCGAGTAGGTGTCGGTGTAGCTGCCCGGCGGCGAGGTCTGCCCGCTCAGGATCTTGGCATAGACCGGGGTGTTGGATGTCCCGCCGGTGGAATTGTTGTACGGCGCGGAATACTGGTTGGACGGCGCATACGTGTAGACGGTGGTCATCGCGCTGTCGGTATAGAGCTGATAGCCGAGCGTGTTCGCGCCACTCTTCATGGTTCGATTGTTCACACTGACGCTGTTCGTCCCGGTACCGATCGAGGTGCACAGCCAGATGTAGGGAAAACTTCCGAAACCGCCGGGACAATTGACCGAGACTGTTCCGGTCGCGGTCGCGGTCGTGCCGGACAGAAGGTCGACGTTGCCGAACGGGACGGTGGTGGCGCCGATGGCGCATTGCGCCTGGGCCGGCGTTGCGACCAGCCCGCCGGCAAGCAGGACGACAACAAGTCCCAGCCGGCGCATCATGCAGAGCCTTTGCGCGATCCGGTCATGTCTTCAGCGCCGCCGCCAGCTTCAGCGCCTGATCGGAGAGCACCGACGGCTCTTCCTTGATGCTCGCGGGCGGCTTCATCGGCACGCCGTCGTGGCGCGGGATGACGTGCACGTGCAGGTGAAACACCACCTGTCCGCCGGCGCTCTCGTTGAACTGCTGCACGCGTGATGCCGTCGGCGCCGAACACCTTCATCTGCGCCTTGGCGATCTTCTGCGCGACCTGCGCCACATGCGGCGAGGTCGGCCGGCTCGACGTCGAGCAGGTTGCGCGCCGGCGCCTTCGGCAGCACCAGCGTGTGGCCGGGCGCGCGCGGCATGATGTCGAGGAAGGCGAGCGCCTTGTCGTCCTCGTAGACCTTGTGACACGGCAATTCGCCGCGCAGGATTTTCGCGAAGATGTTGTTCGGGTCGTAGGCCGGCATGCGTGTCTCCCCGCAGCTCATGTCTGCTCGAACACCAGATCCTTGCGGAACGGCCCCATCGCGGCAGAGCTCCGCGCCGGCCGCCTCCACATAGGCGCGCTCGCGCTTGAGATAGTCCGCGATCGCGCGGCGCAGCGCCCGGATCGGCGATGTAGTGCGCCGAATAGGTCGTCACCGGCATGTAGCCGCGCGCCAGCTTGTGCTCGCCCTGCGCGCCGGCCTCGACCCGCTTGAGCTTGTTGCGGATCGCGAAATCGATCGCCTGATAGTAGCACAGCTCGAAATGCAGGAACGGGTGGTGCTCGACCGCGCCCCAGTGGCGGCCGTAGAGCGTGTCGCCGCCGATGAAGTTGATCGCGCCGGCGATGTAGCGCCCGGCGCGCTTGGCCATCACCAGCAGCACCTTGTCGGCCATGGTCTCGCCGATCAGCGAGTAGAATTGCGCGCGTCAGATAGGGCCGGCCCCATTTGCGCGAGCCGGTCTCCATGTAGAACGCGAAGAACGCGTCCCAGGCGTCTTCGGTGAGGTCGCTTCCGGTCAGCCAGTCGCACCTCGATGCCGTTCTCCAGCGCGCCGCGCGCTCGCGCCGGATCGCCTTGCGCTTGCGCGCCGCGAGCGCGCCGAGGAAATCGTCGAACGTCGCGTAGCCGCCGTTCTCCCAATGGAATTGCTGGTCGGTGCGCTGGAGGAAGCCGTGCGCGCCGAGCAGGTCCCATTCGGCTCTCCGGCGCGAAGGTGACGTGCACCGAGGAGGCCTCGCGCATGCGCGCACAGTTCGATCAGGCCCGCCGCCAGCGCCTGCGCGGACCGTATCGGCGCTCTCGCCCGGCGCGACCAGCAGGCGCCGCCCGGTCGCGGGCGTGAACGGCACCGACACCTGCAGCTTGGGGTAGTAGCTGCCGCCGGCGCGCTCATAGGCCTCGGCCCAGCCGGCGATCGAACACGTATTCGCCGCGCGAGTGCGATTTCAGATAGCAGGGCACGACGCCGACGACGCGCGCCGCCGGTCTCGGCGACGAGGTGCTGCGGCTGCCAGCCGGTGCGCGCCGTGGCCGAGCCGGAGGCTTCCAGCGCGTGCAGAAAAGCGTGCGAGATGAACGGGTTGTACGGGGCAAACTTCAGACAGTCGATTCAGCCGGATTGGCGCAGGCGTCCCACGCGGCCGCCGGGACGTCGGCGATGGCCGGCACGACGCGGATGCGCAGTTCGCTCGCTCATCGCAGTGCCAGTTTACGGCCGGAAGCCCTCGAAAATCATCTGGTCGGCCCAGCGTCTGGCGCGGGCCCGGTCCGCGTCGCTGCGCACCGTCCAGGTGAGCAGCGGCAGGCCGAAGATGTTGCGCGCAATCCACGGGCCGGGCGAGGGCAGGTCCGTCACGTGATAGGCGACGAAATGCGGCCGCGTGCGCAGGCGCGTGGGTGCAGGAACGCGAGCGAGCGCTTCTGGCTGGCGTCGAGAGCTCGTGCCACTCGGAGTCCTCGTAGTGGCGCTCCGCCACGATGCCGCGCGGCAGGCCGGGCGCGATCTCGCGCAGCGCCGCGATCGGGGCCGGATCGAACGACATCAGCGCCGACCGGGCCGGCGTAGGTCTTCAGCACCTCGGCGGCGCGCTGCGACCAGCGCGCAGGTCGCCGTCGAAGCGGCTCTTCAGCTCGATCACCAGCGGCACGCGCCCGGCGACGAGATCGCACAGCTCGCCGAGCGTCATCATGCGGTCGGCGGTGGCCTTGAACGGCACGTCCTTCAGGCCCGCCGCCGTCATCGCGGCGAGCTGGCGCGAGCCGAGCGTCAGGCGGCCGAGCGCGAAGTCATGATGCACCATGGCTTCGCCGTCGGCGGTGATCTGCAGGTCGGTCTCGATCGCGAAGCCGCCCTCGATCGCCGCGCGGAAGGCCGACGCGGTGTTCTCGATCACGCCGGCCGCATTCGTCGTGCAGGCCGCGATGCGCGACCGGCTGCGCGGTCAGCCAGTCAAGGCCGGGCATGGAGAGCCATCGGACGGATCACGAGACCTCGAACATGCCTTCGACCTCGACCGCGGCATCGAGCGGCAGCACCGCGACGCCGATGGTGGTGCGGGCATGGCGGCCGCGGTCGCCGAACGCCGTGACCATCAGGTCGGAGGCGCCGTTCATCACCTTCGGGCGTCTCGAGGAAATCCGGCGTCGCATTGATGAAGCCGCCGAGCCGCACCACGCGCTGCACCTTGTCGAGATCGCCGAGCGCGACCTTGATCTGCGCCAGCAGGTTGATCGCGCAGGCGCGCGCCGCCTTCTGCCCGTCCTCGATCGAGACCGCGCCGCCGAGCTTGCCGGCCGCGACCAGCTTGCCCTCGCCGTCGAAGCAGAGCTGGCCGGAGACGACCAGCAGGTTGCCGGTGCGCACGAAGCCGACGTAGTTCGCGACCGGCGCCGCCGGCGTGCCGAGCACTGATCCCAAGGTCCGCAAGCTTCTTTTCGACCGTTCCCGCCATCTATCGCCTCCACCCATTCGGCGGCGAACTCTTGGCTGAACCGCCGCGCGGGCGCAAGCCGATCCGCATTCAAACCGAGTTGCGGCGCAGGCGCGCACCCGACTATGTTCCGCCGGGGTTTTTCAGGAGAACCGAATGCTTGCCGCTGCGCCCGTTCGCGGATTTTCCGCCTTGGTTTGGTCGCAATTGCCGCCGGCCTCGCTCGCCCCGCAGCGCCGCCACGGCGCAAGGCGCCGGCCGGATCGGTCAAATTCGCCCCGCACGTGGCGATCTACGATCTCAAGCTGACGTCCTCGCGCGGCAAGCGCCTGCTCGAAGGCGCGCGCGGCCGCATCGTCTACGATTTCTCCGGCAGCGCCTGCGAGGGCTATGCGCTGCAATTCCGCCAGGTGACCGAGCTCGACAATGGCGAGGGCAAGGTCGCGCTCAGCGACCTGCGCACCACGACCTGGGAGGAGGGCGACGGCAAGAGCTTCCGCTTCAAGTCGCAGAACTACATGGACAGCAAGCAGCTCTCGCGAAGTCGACGGGCGCGCCGACCGCGGCCAAGGACAAGGTCGCGGTGAAGCTGACCAAGCCGGGCGACAAGAAGTTCGATGCCGGCACGGTGGTGTTTCCGACCGAGCACATGCGGCTGCTGATCGAGGCGGCGCGCGCCGGCAAGAACCTGCTCGAGATCGCGGTCTATGACGGCTCGGAATCCGGCGAGAAGATCTACCAGTCGCTCTCGGTGATCGGGAAGACGATCGAGCCGGACAAGAAGCCCGAGGACGCGGCCGCCGGCAAGGACGTGCTCGCCGGGATGGCGCGCTGGCCGGTCACGATCAGCTATTTCGACAAGCTCGAGAAGAAGGCCGACGCCGAGCCGGGCGAGCAGACGCCGATCTACGCGATCTCCTTCGAGATGTACGAGAACGGCATCTCGCGCGCGCTCAAGCTCGACTACGGCGACTTCGTCATCGACGGCGAGATGAGCTCGCTCGAGATCAAGCCCGTGAAGGCGTGCAAGTAACGCGGACCTTGGCTAAGGCGCTCGTGTAGCCGGATCTAGCGCAGCGAAATCCGGGACGGCGAGCTGAGCATCGTGGACTCGGCTTTCGCGACGCTCAAGCCGAGGCTACAATCTCCGTGCTTGTCCACTCGCGGAGACCCTCCATGAACGACGCGGCACATTTCGTCGGCACGCTGCCGCAGCCGCGCCGCGATTTCTCCGCCGTCTCCTACGACGAGGCGATGCGCCGGGCGCGCGCGATCGTTCCCGAGCTGCGCGAGCGCGCGCAGGCCTCCGAAGACGCGCGCGTGCTCACGCGCGAGAACGAGCAGCTGCTGCACGAGACCGGGCTCGTTTCGCTTCCACCAGCCGAAGGCGTTCGGCGGGATGGAGCTTCCGTTCGTCGCGCTGGTCGACATCGTGGCCGAGATCGCGCGCGGCTGTCCGTCCACCGCCTGGAACGTCGGCAATCTCGGCTGCCATCACTGGATCCTCGGCTACTACGATCCGCAGACGCAGCACGAGGTCTGGGACGCAAACCCCGACACGCTGATCGCGTCCTCGATCGCGCTCGCGGCCGGGCGCGCGCGCAAGGTCGACGGGCGGCTTCATCGTCAGCGGGCGCTGGCCGTTCTCCTCGGGCGTCGACAATTCCGACTGGAACATGCTCGCCGCCACGGTGTTCGACGGCGACAGGCCGGTCGATTCGCGGCTCTGCGTCGTGCCGCAAATCCGACTACCGGATCATCGACACCTGGGACGCGATGGGCATGGGCGCGACGGGAAGCAAGGACGTCGCCGCGACCGACGTGTTCGTGCCGGAGCGCCGCGCGCTCGCGCTGCAGCGATTGCCGCGGCGGCTTCGACCATCCGGGCGCGCGCCATCAACAAGGGCGCGCTGTTCGGCATCCCGATCGTCGCCGCCTCGAGCCATCCGCTGGCGCCGGCCGCGCTCGGCGCCGCGGAAGGCGCCTACGAGATCTTTCTCGGCTCGATGGCGAAGCGGGCAGGGACCTATACCGGCGCAAGAGTCGCGGACTTCCAGGCGGTGCAGATCAAGGTCGCGCGCGCGCGCAGCCTGATCGATTCCGCGCGCCATCTGCTGCGCCAGTCGGCGCTCGCGTTCGACGCCTATGCGGCGCGCGGCGAAGTCCCGGACCTCGAGACCAAGCTGCGCTTCCGCGCGCACTCGGCGTTCGCGGTCGGCCAGTCGCGCGAGGCGGTGGAGACGCTGTGGTCCTGCTACGGCGCGCAGGGCCTCTACAAGCGCGATCCGCTGCAGCGGCATCTGCGCGACGTGATCGCGATCAGCCAGCACTTCTCGTTCAACTTCGACATCGCGGGCGCGGCCTACGGCGCGCACGCGCTCGGCGGCGCCTACGCCAATCCGACGATGTGAGCGAGGTTCCCGCGCGCACAAATCCGCGCCACATTGAAATCACGTTCGCAGCCGCGTTTTGGTCGGACTTGTCGCGCTCAATCGCGTCCGTTGAGTCAGTAACGGGGAGTTCCAATGAACGACGATTGGATTTGCATCGAGCCGCGCCAGCCGGCCGTCCTGCGCTACGACGATGTCGCGGTGTCCTGCCACACGGTCCCGGAAGCGTGGCTCGCCTGGGCGCAGCTCGACTTCGATCAGAAGTTGCGCGCCACCATCGACGTCGGCGATCAGAGCTATGGCGCCTGGGCGATCCGGCGATTGCGCTACGGCCCGATCGCGGACGCCGCCGTCAGCGCTCATTCATCATCGCCGAACAGGCGGAACAACGGCCGCGGGCGAGGATATTCACGTTCTCGTCCGCGAAAGAACGGCAGGGCGCGGTCGTCGTCATCGTCGTCGTCGATCTGCTGCTGCTGCGGCCGCCGCTCGATCACGCGCACCTCCTCGGCGGCTTCGGCCTGCGGACGTCGCTGACGTTCGGCGGTCTGCTTGTTGCGCCGCTCGCGCTGCGCGTTGCGTTTCTCGTCGTGCTTTGCCTTCTTCAGTTTCGCGGTCTCGTCCGACGTCGCGGGGGCCGTACTGAGTGCGGCCGGCCGCTCGCGCAATGCGGGCCTGGCGTCCGGCATCGGCGAGGCCGTTGCGGCCGGAACGGGCTGCGGCTGCGCCACCGGCTGAGCCGGAGCCATCGGCTGAGCCGGATCAGGTGGCGGCGGAGCAGGCGAGGCGGCGGCCGGCTGGATTGCGGGCTGCGGCGCAGCCGGTTCCGCGCTGACGACCGGTTGCGGCGAGGCGACCGGCGGCGGAGCGACTGGAACCGGCGTGGCCGTGATGACGGGCGGCTTCGCCTCGGCCGGGGCTCGCGGGCTCTCCGCCGCCCATTTCTCGATCTTGTTCGCCTCGCGTGGCTTGTCGGTGATGACGCCTGACATCATCACGCCGCCGCCGAAGCCGAGCACGAGCAAAAGCAGAACCGTTGCGATGCCGGCAAAGAACGAGGGAACATTGACCGTCATGGCGGGCCTCCGCCGCTCTAACGTGGAGCGACGACTCCGTGTTCCCGCATGATTCCCGTCGACTGTTCGACTGCGTGCCGCGGTCAAGTGTCGCGCGGCGGCGCGCGCGACATCACCCACTCGCGCCACACCGTGAGCAGCGCCGCCATGATGACCGGCCCGAGGAACAGCCCGAGCAGCCCGAAGGTCGCAACGCCGCCGAAGATGCCGACGAACGCGAACAGGAACGGCAGTCGCGCCGCGCCGCCGACCAGTGCCGGCCAGACGAAATTGTCGCCCGCGAGCATCACCAGGGCGCCCCAGCCGAAAACCGCGGCCGCGACCCATCCCTCGCCGCCGCTGACGACAAGCGTCACGGCGGCGGCCGTGAAGGCTGCCCACGCGCCGAACGGCAGCATCGCGAACGCCGCGGTGAGGACGGTGAACAGCAGCGGGTTCGGCACGCCGGCGAGCACATAGGCGATTCCGATCAGCGCGCCTTCCGCGATGGCGACGACGACCGTGCCGTTCACGGTTGCGCGGATCGCCTCGGCCATCTTGCCGGCGAGACCCTCGCCCGGATCGCCGAAGACGCGGTCGGCGGTTTCGAGCGTGCTTCGCGCGATCTGCCGCCCGTCGCGCAGCAGCACGAACAGCGCGAGCAGCGCGACGAAGAACATCACCGCGCGGCTGATCAATTGGCCGCCGAACGTCTTGAAGAACTCGGCCGCCTTGTCGGCGTTGATGCTCTGCAGCCAGGCTGCCGCCGCCTTCGGGTCCGCCAGGTTCTGGCGCCACCATTGCTGCAGCGCTTCCGCCACGACCGGCAGGCGCGCGACCCAATCGGGGACCTGAATCCCGTTGTCGCCCGCCTGCTTGATCCATGTGAACAGGAAATCGCTCTGCTGCGCGATCTGCCAGGTGGCGAGCGCGACCGGAAAGATCAGCACCAGCCCGGTGAGGGTGGTGAACAGCAGCGATGCGAGCGTCGACGGCGCACCCGACACCGCGCGCGCGAAGCGCGCATAGATCGGCCACAGCGCGATCGCCAGGATCGCCGCCCAGATCAGCGCGGGGAGGAAATCCGCCGCCGTCCACAGCGCGGCCGCGACCAGCGCGATGGCGAGCGCGACGCGCGCGCTCAGCCTGGCACCCGCATGCAGCGGCAGCGCTTTGCGGACGTCCGGCTGTGTGGCCGCGGCCTTGTCCTGATCCGCCGCGGCGGCGGGCGCGCGGGGCTTTAGATGTGCGGCCATGAGCACCTCGTCGCGATGCGCCGGAATGCGGATTGCGAGAGCCCGAACAGTCCGAACGCGAGGAAGCCGGCGGCGGTGCAGCCGATCAGGACGGTCCCGTAGGCCTGGCGCTGGATAGCGCGCAGCGCGCCGGCGATGCCGGCCGTTTCGTTCGAGTTCGAATCGAGCGCCGCGAAAACGAGAAACACGCCGATAATCACGAGAACGAAGGCGCGCGCCAGATAGCCCGCGGTGCCGAGAAGAGTGACCAGCCAGCGCGGCCGCCTCGACAGGTCGAGGCGCGCCCTGAATTCCGCGCGCAGCCCGGCGAAGGCGCTGCCCAGGCCGCCCGCGATGATCGCGAGGCCGGCGGCCGCGACGATCCACTGGCCGGCGGGTTTGCCGAGCAGCCACGCGGTCCAGTCGCGCACCTGCTGGTCGGTGCTGGCGCGCGCGTAGCCGAAGATCATAGAGGCCGCGACCGCCGCAAAGCCGACATAGAACAAGCCCGCGGCGCCGTAGATCACGCGGCGCCACGTGCCCTTGAGATCATGGCCGCAGGCATCGACATCGAGCAGCGACTGCGCGGCGCGCCAGCACGCGAAACACAGGAGGCCGGCCGCGACCAGGAGCAGCAGGACGCTGCCGAACGGCTGGCCCAGCAGGGTGCGGAGCGCGTCCTTGGTGTCCATCGGCCGGTGCGCACCGAGCGCGGCCAGCGCCGTGAAGTATCCAAGGATGATGAAGACGGTGCCGCGCGCCGCATATCCGATGCGCGCAAGCCACTCGATGGCGGGGTGCCGCTCCGTCCTGATGCCGATGCTGATGCTCACGCGCGATCCGATGCGAAAGGTCGCGGACGGCCAGCCGTCGTGGCCGTCGGGGACAGGGAACGCGAGGTCCAGCCCGGAAGTTCCACGCGGCAGCGGGATGTGCACCGGTCAGGCAGGCCGCGCCGGCTCGGCGCCGAGCACGTCGAGGATCGCGCATTCCGGCACATCCTCGCCCGAACACCGCGACAGCGTGGAGGTGAGCACCTGCTCCATTCTGTTCAGGTCGCGCAGCTTGGCGCGGATGTCGTCAAGCCGCGGCAGCGCGATCTGCTGCACGTCGCGGCAGGACGCGTTCTGTCCGGCGAGCTGCAGCAGCGCGCGAACCTCGTCGAGCGAAAAGCCGAGCTCGCGCGCGCGGCGGATGAAGGAAACCACGCGCAGGTCGCCGTGGTCGTACAGACGCCGGCCACTGCGCGTGCGCGAGGGCGGCGCCAGAAGCTTGATGCGCTCGTAGTAGCGGATTGTCTCGACGCTGACGCCGCTCCGCGCGGCGAGCGTGCCGATCGGGAATTTCTCGTCCTGGACCGTCGGTGTCATGTGAACGCTCTTGCTCCTGTAGCCGCTACAGGATGCATGCTTGCGGCAGTGGAACGGGGCGTGAGGCCAATGAAGCGGCCGGTTGAACACGACAGCACGATTACTGCTCCGAGTTGTCCGCGTTGCGGAGGCGGAATGACGATCTCACGCATCGTGCCGGGCGAACCCGGTCGCGAAACCCGGACCTTTCGCTGTCCGGACTGTGGCGAAGAGACATCGCAAACCGCCTGTACCGACGGCCGGCCGCCCTGACGCCGGACGGGCGCGGCCGAGACCGCGCCCGCCATTCGCAATGCCGTGTCTGCTACTGCCGGCCGCCCGAGGTGCCGCCAGCCGCGCCGCTTGACGCGCCGCTTGACAATTCTGCGCCGCCCGACGCACCGCGCGTCTGCATGCCGCCCGACGCGCCGCTTGCACGACCCTGCGCGCCCGCGGTGCCGGTCTGACCGGACGTGGTCGACTGCGCGTTGGTATTCGCACCACCGGACGAGCGCGTCGTGACGGAGCCGCGAACGTTCACGTCGGAGCCGCCGCGCACGCTGCGTTCGCGCACGCTGCTGTGGGTGGACACACCGACGCCGACCGCGATGCCGGGACGACGCCGATGCACGACCGTGGTTGACGGGCCATCGTCATAGGTGGTGTAGCGGCGCACCTTCTTGCGCTTGACGTAGACGGTGCTCGGCTCGCTGTAGACGGTGCGGCGCACCTTCTTGCGCTTGATATAGGCGCTGTTCGGCTCACTGTAGACGGTGCGGTGCGCCTTCTTGCGCCGGATCACGACGTCGTCCGAGCCGCCGATGCGCGCGCGGTAGGCAAAGCGCGTGGTGGTGCGCGTGCGCACGCTGTCGCGGCCGCCGATGCGCACATTGGCGCGGATGCTGGTGCGGGCGGACGCGCCGTCGCGCCGGCCTTCACGCGTCGCGCCGGCCGTGCCTGCGGTTCCGGCGGTGCCTTGCGCGGATTGGCCGTCTCCACCCGAGCGACCGCCGCCGCTCCGGCTTTGCGTCGCCGAACCGCTGCCCGATTGCTGCGTGGTGGCGCCTGATTGCGAACCGCCTGATTGCGAGCCGCCCGACTGGGCGCCGGCGGTGCCGGGTGTCGCCTGCGCGAGTTGCAGGCGGGTCGAAAGCGTATCCGCGCTCACCGGCGACGCCAATCCGAGCGCTGCGGCCAATCCTATCGCCAATGTTCTCATGACATCTCCTCCGGCGGTGAAGTCGAACGGGTAATCCACCGCGGCGCGCGCCGTTCCGCCGCAAAGTAGATTTTCTCCAGTCTGAACAAGTGTTTAAGGAGGAACACGAGGGATGATTGTGGTCCGCGTCAGTACGGAAAATCGGACCGCGCCGTCGTCACCGTCGACACGGACGGAGCCAGCGCCGCACGCGCGTCCTGTGCGATGGCGCGCTCGCGCGGCTTGCGCGGATGTTTCGTTTGCGGTGTGAGCTCGCGGATCCTGAACGCGGGTGCGGGAGCCAGCGAGGCGTTCTGCTCCTGCATCGCCGGCTGCGCGGGCTCCACCGGTTTTGCCGGCTCGGGCTCGGCCTTCACCAGGATCGGCTTCTTGCGTTCGATGCTGTCGGCGATGCGCGGCGGAATCGGTGCGACATAAGCTTCATGCGGGACCGCCGCGCCAGGTTGCACCAGCCATGTCACGCCGCCGATCAGGCCAGCGCAAAGAACGCCGATCATACATGTGTACGCGAGCAGCGTTCTGAGCAGCATCATGCGCGGCGGATCCCGATCCGGCGTGTGAATTTGGTGGGCGCCGCGCCACGCGCGACGCCGTGCGGGTGGAGCGTTCGTGCTATCGGCTCGCCGCGGCGACGACCGCCGGCTGGCCGGATGTCGAGCGCGTAGCGTCAACGACAACGAGAGCGGCGACCAACACCACCGTGGCGGTGACGGCACTGAAGCCGAATCCGATGAAACGCAGGCTCTTCTGGTCGGCCATGGTTGGCGTCCTCGATAAAAAGGGGCCCGCATGCGGGCCCCGATCCGTCACTTCACGATCAGGTACGTGACGCCGCCGAGCACGAACATGGCGGGGATCGCCCACAAGATGATGACCGGCATGGCTGCTCTCCTCTGGATGTTTTCATTTTTTGTCTGGAGTGTTTTTGTCTAGTCCGACGTGCAGACCTTGACGGTCTTCATGCCGGCTTCCGCCTCGGTGCGGGTCGTGTAGGTGACGCCACCGGGGCTGACGACCGTCGTCGTGCTCACCGTCGGACGCTCGTTGACGATGGTGCATTTCCTCGTCGCCGTGTCCTGCACGATGTAGAAGCCGCTCTGCGCGAACGCCGGCGCGGCGAGCGCTACCGCGGTTGCAGTAATCACAAGCTTTCGCATTGGACATTCTCCGCTGCCTGAAGTGGATGCCCAACGCCGCTTGCGCGCTTCCGGTTCCGCAAAATAGTGTTCGGCTATGAGACAAAATCGATTTAGCGAACAATAGCTTGAGCCAGTTACAAGAACGATTCGAAACGGGATTACGACAGTCTAGGCGGGATCACGCTGGCATCTGAAGCAGATACAGCTTGCAGATTTGTCGAGTGCCGGGAGTGCACAACAACAGTATTGGCGCGCTGTAATTCTTGGCCGTGCCGTCGAAGACTTGTGCTGCTCGTGTACCGCCGCGAAGCGAGGCCGAATACGCTGCGCCCGATCCGGTCTAGGCGTCCTCGTCCTCTTCTTCCTCCTTGATCGCGCCGTCGAACACCAGTCCCTTCACCACCGCGGCCTTGCCGAACTTCGCGCGCACCTTGTCGATGGCGTGCTCGGCATCCGCGGTGCGCTGCGCCTGCAGGTCGATCAGGTCGGCGGCGTCGGCCTTCTCGGCGACGTCGAGGTTCGACAGCCCGACGCCGATCAGGCGGAAGCGGGTTCCGTCGGTCTCGCGCGCGAGCAGGTCCTTCGCTGCCGCGAAGATGCGTGCGGCCAGTTGCGTCGGCTCGCCGAGCGAGCGGGCGCGGGTGCGGATGCGGAAATCGGCGGTCTTCAGCTTCAGGGTGACGGTCGAGCCCGCGATGGCGCTCGATTTCAGCCGTGCCGAGACGCGCTCGGAGAGCGACCAGAGGATTTTTTCCAGCGGCTTGTAGGAGGCGATGTCCTCGCCGAAAGTCGTTTCGGCCGAGACGCTCTTGGTCTCGCGCTCCGGATTGACTATGCGTTCGTCGATGCCGCGCGACAGCCGCCACAGCCGGCGTCCCTCGACGCCGTAGCGCTTCATCAGGTCGCTCTCGTCGGCGCGCTGCAGGTCCGCGACCTTGGTGAAGCCGTCGCGCTGCAGCCGCGCGGCGCTCGCCTTGCCGACGCCCCAGATGAAGCCGACCGGCTTGGCCGCCAGGAACGCGACCGCCTCATCCTTGCCGAGCACCGCAAAGCCGCGCGGCTTGTCCAGGTCGGATGCGATCTTGGCGAGGAACTTGTTGGCCGACAGCCCGATCGACACCGTGATGCCGATCTCGGCTTCGACGCGTTTGGCGAAGCGCGCGAGCGAGCGGGCAGGGGACATGCCGTGCAGGCGCTCGGTGCCGGTCAGGTCCATGAACGCCTCGTCGATCGAGAGCGGCTCGACCTGCGGGGTCAGGTCGAACATCAGCTTGCGCACCTCGCGCCCGACGCCGACGTATTTCTGCATGTTCGGCGAGATGACGGTCGCGTGCGGGCAGAGCGCGCGCGCCTTGAACATCGGCATCGCCGAATGGATGCCGTAGGTGCGCGCCAGGTAACACGCGGTCGAGACCACGCCGCGCTTGCCGCCGCCGATGATCAGCGGCTTGTCGTTGAGCGAGGGATCGTCGCGCTTCTCGATCGTGGCGTAGAACGCGTCGCAGTCGACATGCGCGATCGACAGCGCGTTGAGCTGCGCGTGACGGATCGCGCGCGGCGAGCCGCAGGCCGCGCAGCGTGGCGCGCTGTCCACCCCGGCGAGGCAGTCGCGGCAGAATCCCGGCATCGTGTCTCGACCTTAGCACGGCGGCGGCAGCCTCCCGGCAAGTTCCAGGCGACGCCGCTCGATGGGGATAACTGAGGCTTGCGCGCGGAACGCTTGACTTGGACTCGCGTGCAGTGTGACCGGTAGGCGTTCGCTCGAGGTACCGGTGTGCAGCGCCAAGACGTCCTGCTTCAGCTTCAGTCGATCGTCCGGACCGAGCTTGAGGATGATTCGATCGGGATCACCGAGACCACCGCGATCCAGGAGATCGCGGACTGGGACAGCGCCGCGCATGTCCGCATCCTGATTGCGACGGAGACCCGGTTCGGTATCGTGTTCGACGTCGAGGAGTACACGGCGTTCACGGGCCTCACGGACATGATCGATTGTATTTGCGGCAGGCTCGACCAGAAATATGCGACCGGCGCGGATCGCGCCGGCGCGATCCGCTGCGGCTGACGCGTCGTCCGGGACCTGCCGATGTCGCACTTTGCCCCGCAGTCTCAGGCTCGGCTCCGTCCGCCATTTCAGCACCGGGCCGGGTTTTGCTGGGTCGCGAACCTGCCGGCCGAATTCGCGTGGCCGAGCGACAGCAGCGACGCGCCGGTGGCGTCACGCTTGCGTCTCGCCGAGAACGATCTGCCGCTGGCACCGCGCCACGCCGGGCATGACGCGATCGTGCGCGAAGGGGGCGGCCGCTATTCGCATTGGAACGGCGCACTGCTGTTTTCAACCAAAGACGGAAGCGATCCGAACACGAACGGACGTGTCTACGGCCTTTACCGCGGCGCGCCGACCCCGCGCGTGCTTGCGTTCGGCACCTGCCATCTTCACGGGGCGATCGAAAACCTGGAGAACCGCGGCTTGGCGCACAGCCTGCGGCGGGCGCCGTTCCTGACATTCACGCCGCGCGAAGCCCTGCAGCTGATCGACTTCGACTTTGCCCGGGTGGAGATTCCCGACGCCTTTCACCCATACGCGGCGCCGCGCGACGCGGAGATCGTCCTGCCGGGCGCGGCATCCGCGGCCGATGTCGTGATGCTGGAATTCACCCAGGCGATCGATGTCGTCTGCGGTTCGTTCCTGATCATGCGGCGCGCGATTGTCCATCGGATCGTCCGGCCGATCGCCGCCCTCGGTCCGGATGAGACGCGCATCGCGAACCGCTGGTACCAGCATGGCCTGATCCAGCGCGACGAGGCGGTGCGGCGCGAGACTGCAGCGCAATTGCTCGCCGCGCTTCCGCGCATCGATGTCGATCAGGCGGTGGCGCGCGAGATCGTCGCGCATGCACGCGGCGCGATGCAAAGCGCCGACGAGGTCACCGGCACGATCAAGGAGATTCGCGAGCGGCTGCAGGCGAAGCATGTCGCGATCGTCATCGCGCCGAACATGTACATGCCCGACGGCCGCCCGGTGGCGTTCCCCGCCAACTTCCCGAAGGAATTGGAACGGGTCTGCGGCGATCTTGGTTTCCCGTTGCTGCGTCTGGCCGATCTGGTCGCCGGTTACGGAGCGAAGGCGATCATGCCAGACCTCTATCATTTCACGCCGCCGTTCAGGGACGTGCTCGCGGACGAGGTCCTGACGCTTAGCCGGCGGGTGCTCGATCCGCACTGAACGGGCGCAGCGCCGCATACGCGTCAGCCGCAAATCGTCCATCGCGGTAGAGCTCGCCGCAGCGCCGGCGCTGCACCTTCCCGCTGGTCGTTCGCGGCACGGCACCTGCCCGCACCAGCACGATGTCGTAGGGGTGCAGCCCGTGCTCGCTCCCGATCGCCTTCGCGATCGTTGCGATGACACTCACCGGGTCGAGATCGTCGGGCACGGCGCGCGGCAGTTCCTGCACCAGGACGACCTGTTCCTCGTTTCCGGCCTCGATCGAGAACGCCGCGTTGCTTCCCGCCAGCGCCGGATGACAGTGCGCCGCAGTCGTCTCGATGTCTTCGGGGTGGATATTCATCCCGCGGCAGACGATCAGGTCCTTGAGACGGCCGGCGACATGAAGCTCGCCGTTTTCGATCCAGCCGAGATCGCCGCTGCGCAGGAAGCGCGCGTCGTCGCGGCGCACGAAGGTCTCGGCCGTGGCGTCAGGCTTATTCCAGTAGCCGCCGCAGACGTGGTCGCCGCCAACCCAGATTTCACCGATCGTGCGGTCGGCGAGCGGCTGCGCGGACTGCGGATCGGCGATCATCAGCGCGACACCCGGAGCGGGGGGCCCGCAACTCACCGCCTCGGTGCCGCCGGCGTGGCGCGCCGTCCTGACGCCGCCGCGCGCGGCGCCGCTGACCAGCAGTGTTGCCTCCGCGAGCCCGTAGCAGGGCGACATCGCCTCGGCGCGAAAGCCCGCGGCGGCGAAGAGCTCGGCGAAGCGCCGCAGCGTCGGCGCGCGCACGCGTTCGCCGCCGCAAAAGGCGACCTCCCAGCCGCCGAGGTCGATACCGGACAGGTTCATCTGCGGGAAGCGGCGCACGCAGTATTCGTAGGCGAAGTTGGGGCCGCCGGTGATCGTCGCGCCGTAGCGCCCGATCGCCGCCAGCCAGCGTTCGGGCCAGAGGAAGAATGCGAGCGGCGGCATCAGGATGCACGCGATGCCGCAATGGACCGCGTGCAGCAGGCTGCCGATCAGGCCCATGTCGTGAAACAGCGGCAGCCAGGTCAGATAGACGCTGCGCTCGTTGATGCCAACGAAAGCCGTGATCATCTCCAGGTTGGCGGCAAGATTGCGGTGCGTGACGACGACGCCCTTCGGCGACGCGGTCGAGCCCGAGGTGTATTGCAGCAGCGCGGGATCGTCGGCGGACACTGCCGCCGGACGTGCCGGCGCGCCATCGCGCGCGTCGGTCCGCACCGGCGCAATGCCGCGCGCCGCCACCGCGTCAAGCAGCTCCGCGACCTGCGCGTCGCCGATCGCGGCGACCGGACCCGCATCGGCTGCGATCGCGAGGATGCGCGCGAGGCCGCGCTTGCGCGGTCCCGCACCGCACGGCACTGCGATCGCGCCCGCATAGACGCAACCGAAGAACGCGACGGCGAAATCGAGCCCGGAGCGCGACAGGATCAGCACCGGGCGCCCGGCGGCGTTCAGGCGCTGCAGGGTGCCCGCGACTGTGAGGGCGGCACGGTGCAATTGCGCGAATGTCAGACTGCCGGTCTCGGTCACGCCGTCTTCGAGGAACAGCAGCGCACGGTGATCGGCGCGTTCGGCGGCCCAGCGCGTCAGCCGCGCCGGGATGAGATCGCCGGCACGGGTGCCCGGCGCACCGGACTGCATCAGGCCGCCGCTGCCGGTTCGGCGAGATCGAGCAGGTGGCGCACCTGCTCGTAGCGCAACAGGAAGCCCATGACCTGCGGCATCACCGCCGGCTTGCGGCTCGCCGCACGGATCACCGCGTCGACCATGGCGGCCTCGGCGCGGCCGCGCGCCGCGATCCGGCGCAGCATCGCGAAGGCGAGGCCGCGATTGTCGCGTCCGCGCGCCTTGCCGGCGACGGGAGCCCGCGCCTCGCCGCCGAACTCGCGGATCAGGTTCAGCATGCGCTGCTGGTAGCGGGCGGGACTGTACAGCTCCGTGCACAGGCTCTTCGCGCCGGCCAGCAGCGCCTCGCGCGACATCTGCGCCGGGCGGATGTTGGTGATGAACGGGTTGAGCACCGAGGTGTCGTCGATATCGCCGACGATGCGCCCCTCGCGCGTCAAGCGGCGGAACAGATGGGTCGCGGGCGGAGCGGTCAGCACGCCGAGCCCGAGATGCGGGACCGGTGTCTCCTGGAAGAAGTCGAGCAGCTCGGCGAATATCCCCGGTCCGTCATGGTCGAAGCCGACGATGACGCCGGCCTGCACCGCGACGCCCTTCGCGACGATGCGCGAGATCGCTTCGTGCACCGGCATCAGCAGGTTCTGCAGCTTGCCGGCCTCGCGCAGGCTCGCGGCGTTCATGGTTTCGACGCCGATGAACAGCGTGCCGATGCCGGCTTCGCGGCAGCGCTCGAGCAGATCGTCCTCGCGCGCGACATCGAGCGAGGCCTGCGTCATGAAGCGCACCGGATCGTCGGCGTGCGCGGCATTGAAGGCGATCAGCGCGTCGAGCACGTCGTGCGCCCAGCGGCGGTGGACGGTGAAATTGTCGTCGGCGATGAAGACTTCACGGAAGCCGTGCGCATGCAGCGCGGCGAGCTCGGTGACGACCTGGTCGATGGTTTTGTGCCGCTGCTTGCGTCCCTGGTACTGGATGACGTCGCAGAACTCGCAGTTGAACGGACAACCGCGCGTGGTCTGCAGGCACCCGGTCAGCGCACGGCTGTTGGGGTAGAGATCCCAGCGCGGCACCGGAGAGAGCCGGATGTCGGCCCAGCCGCCGTCGTAGCGGTCGGCCCATTGTCCGCGGCCGAGATCGGCGAAAAGCTGCGGCGCGATCTCCTCCAGTTCGCCGGTCACCAGGATGTCGGCGTGGGGGCGCATCTCCTCGGGGGAGAGCGAGGCGAACGGGCCGCCGATCAGCACGGTACGCCCGCGGCGGCGGAAGGCGGTCGCGAGCTCGATCATGCGCGTGCGCTGCGACGCCTTGCCGGTGATCGCGATGAAATCGGCGGCGCTGTCGAAATCGACCGGGGCGAGCAACTCGTCGGTCAGCCGAATGTCCCACCCGGCCGGCACGAAAGCCGCGACCGTTGCAATCGCGAGATCCGCAACCTGCGTCCAGCCGCCTTGCGCATCGGTGAACGCTTCGGCGCTGTAGTAATTTGGCGCCGAGCAGGCCGGATTGATGATGTAGATCGAGCGGGATGAAGGTGCCGCCACTTTATGTCCCGCATACTGTCAGCCCGGACTTTGAAGCCGCCCGGACAAGAATTCCATCGCGAATTCACGCTCGCATCGCGTGTAACTTTGCCGTCGCGATGCATACCATGAGCGCTGCGGCCGCGTCATCAGTGGCGGCTCGGTTCCACAGTGCGGGTGTTATCGCAGTACGCTCGCGTCTTGCTTGCGAGCCACCCGGCTTCGCCGGGCCGTTCCAGCCGCGAGCCCGCGTGTCAGGCCGCCCTGCGCCCGTGCGCGAGCACGGCCGCGACCGGTATCGCGAGATGATCGCCGCGGCGGAAGCGCTCGGCTTCGCGCGCGATGGCGGCAATGATGGCGGGACGTGCCGCCGGTTGCTGCGCGGCGATCAGCGCCGCCATCCGCACCGTCCCCGCCGAGAGGGCCGCGAGAAGCGCAGACGCATCCGGCAGCGGCCACGTCGCGCGGACGATCGTGGCGGTGCTGTCGCGCAAGCCCGCCGCGTCGAGCAGCCGGAGACAATGTTCCGGCTGGTTCAATGAACCTCCCGGCGGCGGCGCATGTGCCGCCGCGAGATCGCCGTGGCGTGTGAGCGCGTCGAACACCAGCGACCACGCAATGTTGTCGGCGGGCGTCGCCCATACCGTGAAGGCGACGCGTCCGCCCGGCGCGAGCACGCGCCGGCACGCGGCGAGCGCTGCCTCGGGGCGCGGAACGTGATGCATGCCGAAGCCCGAGACCACGGCATCGAAGGTGCCGTCGTCGTACGGCAGATCCTCGGCGTCGCCTTCGCTCACCGCGATCGCGGGATAGGTGCTGCGCGCCAGCGCGACCATGGCGGCGGAGAAGTCGAGGCCTCGCGCCGCCGCACCGCGCGCCGCCGCTGCCGCGGCGAGGTGGCCGGGCCCGCATGCGACGTCGAGCACGCGCTGGCCGGCCGACACCCCGGCCGCCGCGAGAAGCGGCGCGATGAAGGGCGCGGTCGCGTGCGCAAACGTGTCGGTATAACGCGCGGCCGCGCGTTGCCAGCCGGCATGCTCGAACGCGCGGACTGCTTCCGGCTCGAAGCTCATGGCGTGGGTGATAGCACGAGGTAGGCGGCCTTCGCCCCGATCGATGCGCGGGCTTTATTTGCTGACCTTCGCGATCGCCTCGCTGAGGTCGTGGATCTGGTAGGGCTTCTTGAGGATCGGGAAATTGCCCGAGTGCACGGTATCGGCATAACCGGTCGCCAGCAGGACCGGCATCTGCGGATGCTTCTGCTTGACGACGCGGGCGAGCTCCAGCCCGTTCATGCTTCCCGGCATGACGATATCGCTGAACAGGAGATCGATCCCGTTTTTCTCGAGCTCCGACAGCGCGGCCTCGGCATTCGATGCCCACCTGACCGCATACCCGAGCTGTTCGAGCAACTCCGTGCTGGCCGCGGCGACGTCCGGATTATCCTCCACCAGCAGGATGGTCCCGCTCCCGCCCGCGATGTCGTCGCGGTCCTCCTCGGCGGGGAAGCCGCCGCGGGGAAGCAGGATCGTGACGGTCGTGCCGTTGCCGAGTTCGCTGCCGACGGTCACCAGTCCGCCGGCCTGATGGGCAAAGCCGTGAACCTGGGACAGGCCGAGACCCGTCCCCTTTCCGACCGGCTTGGTGGTGAAGAAGGGGTCGAAGACTTTCGTCAGGATGTCCTTCGGAATGCCCATGCCGGAATCTTCCACCATGATCGCGACGTAGTCGCCGATGTGGGGCTCCTCCGCCAATTGCCTGTTCTCGGCGTAGATGCGGATGCTGCCGCCGCCCGGCATCGCGTCGCGGGAGTTGATCACCAGATTGACCAGGGCGGTCTCAAATTCCGTCACGTCGACCGTGACCGGCCACAGGCCGTCGGCGAAATCAACCGTCAGCGACACCGCGCCGCCAACGCCGGTTTCCAGCACCTCGCGCACCGCGGACATTCGCTCGGGAAGACTGATCGGCTCGGGATGCACGTTTTGCCGGCGCGCGAAGGTGAGCAACTGGCTGGTCAGTGCGGCGCCCCGCTTCGAGGCCGAGTCGATCGCCAGAACCGCCCGCTCGGCCCGCGCATTGCCGCGCGCGGCGAGCCGCAGCGTGTGCAGATTGCCGTTGATGATCATCAGCAGGTTGTTGAAGTCGTGCGCCACGCCTCCGGTGAGCTGGCCGAGGGCGTCGAGCTTTTGCGACTCGGCGAGCTGCCGCTGCATCTTCTCGAGCTGAACCTGATTGTTACGGCGTTCGGTGATGTCACGGGTGATCTTGGCAAAACCGATGAGCTGCCCGTCCTCGGTGATCGCATCGATGACCACGCTGGCCCAGAAAAATGTCCCGTCCTTGCGGACGCGCCATCCTTCTTCTTCGTAGCGTCCCTGGTCGCGCGCGATCTTGAGCGCGCGCGCCGGCTTCCCGGACGCCTGGTCGGCCGGCGTGTAGAAGCGCGAGAAATGCTGGCCGACGATTTCCTGCGGCGAGTAGCCCTTGATGCGCTGACCGCCGATGTTCCAGTTCGTGACGATGCCGCCGGGATCGAGCATGTAGAGGGCATAGTCGGCGACGCCCTCGACCAGGAGCCGGAAGCTGCGTTCGCTTTCAAACAGGTCGCGGTCGCGCCTCAAACCGTCATCCATCGCGGTGCTCATGCTGCGCCGGCGGCACTATCGGCGCCACGGACGGACCGGCCAATCGAATTATTTGTTCGGCCGGCGGGAACCTTTGGGCCCGGGCGGAGTCAAGGGCGCTGCCCGGGCAGACCCTGGTTCACGGCACATCCCGCTCAACCCGCCCGCTGAGCGCCGCATGCGCGCGCATCACCGCGTCCGGCTTCACGCCGGCATGTTCGGCGACCGCAAGCAGCAGCTCCTCGTCCCCGGCGACATGGTCGAGCACGCCGGCAAGAAAGCTCGGGTCGGCGGCGGCGGCGCGAATCATGTCCGGACCGATGCCGGCGAGGCTGAGGAAGCGGCCGAGCCGTTCGGGGTCCTGCGCCAGGAACGAAAGTGCCTGAATCGCCAGATTTTCCCCAAATTCCCGCTGGTTAGAACCGCCTTTCGGCATTGCCGTTTGCCTTTCCGTAACGGATCCCCGCTAGGGTTTTACTAAGATTCTGCGCATCCGTGGGGGCGCCTGTCGGGCGGCAGGCTCACGGCGCTATGATGACGCCGGAGGGGCCGAGATGGCCAAGACCGTCCTGATCGTGGAGGACAACGAGCTCAACATGAAGCTCTTCCATGACCTGTTGGAAGCGCACGGCTATGCGACCGTCGGGACCCGCAACGGGATCGAGGCGCTCGAGCTTGCCCGCAAGCACCGTCCCGATCTGATCATCATGGATATCCAGCTGCCCGAAGTGTCCGGCCTGGAAGTGACCAAGTGGCTGAAGGACGACCCCGAGCTGAAGGCAATCCCGGTGGTCGCCGTCACGGCGTTCGCCATGAAGGGCGATGAAGAGCGCATCCGCGAGGGCGGCTGCGAGGCGTATCTGTCGAAGCCGATCTCGGTGGGCAAGTTCATCGAGACGGTGCGGCATTTTCTCGGAACGGCCTGAGGACATCGATGACCGCGCGTATTCTCGTTGTCGACGACATCCCGGCGAACGTGAAGCTGCTCGAGGCGCGGCTGACCGCCGAATATTTCGACGTGACGACCGCGATGTCGGGCGCCGAAGCGCTCGCGATCTGCGACCGCGCGCAATGCGATATCGTGCTGCTCGACGTGATGATGCCGGATATGGACGGGTTTGAGACCTGCCGCCGGCTCAAGGCCAATCCGGCGACCCACCACATTCCGGTGGTGATGGTGACGGCGCTCGACCAGCCGTCCGACCGTGTGCGCGGGCTCGAGGCCGGCGCCGACGATTTCCTCACCAAGCCGGTGTCCGACATCGCGCTGCTCGCGCGCGTGCGCTCGCTGGTGCGGCTGAAGATGGCGGCGGACGAATTGCGCATGCGTGCCGTCACCTCGCGCGAGATCGGCATCAACGATCCGGAGTTTGCCGCCGTCACCGAGACCGGCTTGAAGGGACGCGTGCTGCTGGTCGACGACAAGCGCGGCTCCTATGAGCGCCTCGCCGGCATCCTCACCACCGAGCACACCGTCGACGTCGAGCCGAACCCGCAGGAAGCGCTGTTCCACGCGGCGGAAGCCGACTACGAGTGCATGATCGTGTCGCTCGGGCTCGAACTCGTTCGACGGATTGCGGCTGTGCAGCCAGGTGCGCTCGCTCGACCGCACCCGCGGCGTGCCGATCCTGATGATCGCGGAGGCCGAGGACAACGCGCGGCTTCTGCGCGGGCTCGAGATCGGCGTGAACGACTACCTGGTGCGCCCGGTCGACAAGAACGAGCTGCTCGCCCGCGTGCGCACGCAGATACGCCGCCGCCGCTACACCGCGCGGCTGCGCGACAACGTCCAGCAGTCGATGGAGATGGCGATCACCGATGGCCTGACCGGCCTGTACAATCGCCGCTACATGGAAAGCCACCTGTCGACCCTGGTGGAGCAGGCCGCCGGGCGCGGCAAGCCGCTCACGCTGCTCGTGCTCGACATCGACTATTTCAAGTCGATCAACGATACCCACGGCCACGACGCCGGCGACGACGTGCTGCGCGAGTTCGCCGTGCGGGTGAAGAAGTCGATCCGCGGGATTGATCTCGCCTGCCGCTACGGCGGCGAGGAGTTCGTGATCGTGATGCCGGAGACCGACATGGCGGTCGCAGCCCTGGTGGCGGAGCGCATCCGCCGCCGCATCGCGGGCGAGCCGTTCGCGATCGAGCAGGGCGCCAAGGCGATCGACGTGACGCTCTCGATCGGGCTCGCGGCGCTTGGCCACGAGCAGGATACCGGCGCCACGATCCTGAAGCGCGCGGATCAGGCGCTCTACCGGGCCAAGCGCGACGGGCGCAACCGGGTGGTGGCGGACGCCGCGTAGGCTTCCAGTCCTCTCGGCTGTCATGCCGGCCGAGCCATAGCGCGTCTGCGACGCGCTATATGGCGAGAGCCGGGATCCATCTCTCAGCCCAGCGATCGGCGGCGCAATATTTCCCGATAGCGCCTTCGGCGCTCCCGGGATGACAAGTTCCGGGTAAACCCTAACGCTTTACACTACCGGCGAATCTCCCCACCTTGGGAGGCTCCGAAGCGTTGCTTTCCGCTCCGGTTCAACTAGCTTCAAGACACGCGCTGGAGCGGCGCCGCGACCCAGAGGGCCGCACGAACTTCGTTCCATATCGCTTTGAATGCCCTACGGAATGCTCAGGTCCGCCGCATCTCCTGACGTTCGTGGGGTTCGGCCGGTCCGGGGGCGGTGTGAGTGGCCTCCTCAAAGGCACCGCCCTCGGCCGGCCACCTTGTTTCGATCGCCCGATCGCATAGTCTCGAGCCCGGATTGCTTGCAATCCGGGCTCGTTTCACAGAGCCGGGCAGAGTGACGTGACGACGTCACGGCCGGACGATGGTCCAGCCTTTTTCGCCGAGCTCGATCAAGGTCACCACGCCGGCCGGCACGTGCTCGGCGCCGGCGACGATCGGGATCTCCTTGTTCTCGCGCTTGCCCATCGCGTCGATGGTATTCTGGCAGGCCTTGAAGCTGACATTCGGCATGCTCTTGCCGAAACCCGACAGGCGCGGCTTCACCGGCGAGGTGTCCTCGCGCAGCATGTGCAGGCCGGCGTTGAACGCCACGATCTGGATCTCGACCTCTTCGCCCTTGTCCGAATAGTACTTCGAGACGTTCGCCGCCACGTTGAGCACGGCGTTCATCTTGTCGGGGTCGTTGTCGCTGATCTGCAGCACGAGGCGATGCGGACCATCGGCCAGCGCCGGCACTGCGAACAGCACGGCGAGCAGGGGAAGCAGGCGAAACAGCGCGCGCATGGGGCTTTCTCCGGACCGGCGCGGATTATGAACCCGGCGGCGAAAATGCAAAGAGCGCCCGTGTGGACGCCCCCGGCAAACATCCTGGCGATCGCGCTACTTGATCTTCGCCTCGCGGAACTCGACGTGCTTCTTGGCGACCGGATCGTACTTCTTCATGACCAGCTTGTCGGTCATGGTGCGCGAATTCTTCTTGGTCACGTAGTAGAAGCCGGTGTCGGCGCTCGACACGAGCTTCACCTTGATGGTGGTCGATTTGGCCATGGGAACCTCTGATCCTCGAATTCGGCCGGACCCTAAATCGGGCGGCCGAAATGTCAAGGAAAACGCACGCTTTAGGCGCTCTTTGCCGGGCTCCGCATGGTCCCGTCGCGGTTAACAGTGCGGGTGGTTTCGGTGCCGCAGGCCTCGCAGGTGAACGCTACGTCGCTCAGCCCGCTGGTGAACATGATCGGCCGCGCGGCGCCGCGCAGCATCGGCATCCGGCAGCGCGTGCACAGCACCGCAGGCTGGTCGGGAAATGGTGTGGCGCTGACCACGGGACGCTCCTCAGGCGGGAGCAGAATCGTTCTGTCTCGCCGGCGGTTGCCGCCCCGCATGCCGACGATGTGAAAATTATGCGCGTGGATTTCGGAATTGGCCAGCCGATAATTTGCTCAATCACGAATGTGAATTGCGAATTCCTGTCGCAGAGCTTTCAAATGTTGAGATCGGGAACATTCTCTCGACTTGTCACGAAACGTCACAGCTCCGCGCGCACGAAACGCTTATGGAGCATACGGTAGAACGGTGACGGCAGGTCATGGCCGAAGCCTTTTGCCACCCGCGCCTCCAGTTCGTCGAGCGCAACCTGGGTGATGGTCGGCAGATCGTGCTTCTTCGCCTCCGCGATCGGCAGCCATACCAGCTCGACCAGCTCGCTGTCGGGTCCGACCTTGCCCTCGATGCGGTGCGCGATCGCGCCGACATCGACAGCGAAGAAGCGCGCATCGAAGCGGCGCGGCCGGCGCGGCGGCGTGATCGCGCGCACGATGAAATGAAGCTGCGCGAGGTCGGGCAGGACCTTCGCGTCGGCGAATGCCTGCCACGGACCGTCCGGAACCGGCGGCACGCTGTCCACGCGCTGGCCGAGCAGCAGGCCGGTCTCCTCGAAAGTCTCGCGGATCGCCGCGAGCGCCAACGCGCGCGCCTTGCCGAGACTGGGGCGGCGGACATTGCGCATCAGCCGCGTGCCGGCGTTGGGATCGAGGTCGCTTGCGACCGGCATCCTCTTGTCGCCCGGCTCCATGCGGCCGCCCGGAAACACCAGCTTGCCGGCCATGAATTTCAGCCCCGCGTGCCGCTTGCCGAGCAGCACTTTCGGCTGCGTGCCGGAGCGGTCGACGATGATCAGGGTCGCGGCGTCGCGCGGCTTCAGGTTCGGGTGGGTCTGGTCGCGCTCGACCTTGGTGAGGCGTTCGGCGAGGTCAGTCATAGTTTCTTTTTCGCTTGTGCTTCGATGTCGGTGCCGGCCGCCCGCTACGCTTCCCGCGGTGCGGTTCGCGCTTGGCCACCTTCTCGTAGCGCCCTTCGGAGATAAGCTCGAATCGCAACGCGCCCGCAACCGGAGCGGCCTCGACCAGCTTCACCGTCACGGTGTCGCCGAGCCGGTAGCTTTCGCCGGTGTGGTCGCCGATCAGCGCGTGGCGCGCCTCATGGTAGCGGTAGTAGTCGTCGCCGACGGTGCGCGCCGGGATGAAGCCGTCGGCGCCGGTCTCGTTCAGCTTCACGAACAGGCCGGCCCGCGTCACCCCGCTGATGCGTCCCGCGAAGCTCGCGCCGATGCGGTCGGCGAGGAAGTTCGCGATCAACCTGTCCACGGTCTCGCGCTCCGCCTTCATGGCGCGCCGTTCCGCCGCCGAGATGCGCGCCGCGACCTCGTTCAGGGTCTTGATGTCAGCGTTGGCCGCAAGCCCGTCCGGGCCGAAGCTCTGCGCGCGGATCAGCGCGCGGTGCACTACAAGGTCGGCATAGCGGCGGATCGGCGAGGTGAAATGCGCGTAGCGGCGCAGGTTCAGTCCGTAATGACCGTAGTTGTCCGCCGCGTATTCGGCCTGCGCCTGTGAGCGCAGCACCACCTCGTTGACCAGCTGCTCGTGCTCGCCGCCGCGCACCCGCGCTAGGATCTTGTTGAAGTCGCCCGGCCGCATCGCCTGGCCTTTGGCCAGGCGAATGTCGAGCGTGGCGAGGAATTCGCGCAGCGCCTCGATCTTCTCGGGCGACGGCTCGTCGTGCACGCGATAGATCAGCGGCACGCGCGCCTGCTCGAGCGTCTCGGCCGCCGCCACGTTGGCGAGGATCATGAACTCCTCGATCAGCCGGTGCGCGTCGAGCCGCGGCGGGGTCACGACGCGATCGACGGTGCCGTCGGCCTTGAGCAGGATCTTGCGTTCGGGCAGGTCGAGATCGAGCGGCTGGCGCTCGGCGCGCTCGTGTTTCACGGCCTCATAGGCGGCATAGAGCGGCTTGATCACGCGGTCGAGCAGGGGGCTGGTGGTCTCGTCGGCGCGGCCTTCGGCGGCATCCTGCGCCTGCGCGTAATGCAGCTTGGCGGCCGAGCGCATCAGCACGCGATGGAACGTATGGCTGCGCTTGCGCCCGTCAGCGCCGAGCACCATGCGCACCGCGAGCGCTGCGCGATCCTCGTTCGGGCGCAGCGAGCACAGGTCGTTCGAGATGCGCTCGGGCAGCATCGGCACGACCCGGTCGGGGAAATAGACCGAGTTACCGCGAAGGAGCGCTTCGCGATCGAGCGCCGAGCCGGGCGTCACGTAGTGCGCGACGTCGGCGATCGCGACGGTGACGAGAAAGCCGCCGGCGTTGGTCGCATCGGTGTCGGCTTGTGCGACCACCGCGTCGTCGTGATCCTTCGCGTCGATCGGATCGATGGTGACGAGCGGCGTTTTGCGCCAGTCCTCGCGCCCGCCGGCAAGCCCGGCCGGGCGTGCCGCTTCGGCCTCGGCCAGCGCCTCGCTTCGAAACACATGCGGAATCTCGTGCGCATGGATCGCGATCAGGCTCACGGCGCGCTCGCCCTTGATCGAGCCGAGCCGCTCCTTGATGCGTGCGGTCGGCAGTCCGAAGCGGCCCTGCTTGATCAGCTCGACCGCCACCAGGTCGCCGTCCTGCGCGTCCATCGTGAAGCCGCTCTGGATGTCGATCTCGCGTCCGGCCTGCTTCTTGTCGACCGGCACGAGCCGTCCGGCGCCGTTCGGCAGGGCGCGAAATACGCCGACCTGGCGCTGCCGCGCCCGATCCAGAACCTTGATGACGCGCCCGGAATGACGGATCGCATCGCCGTCCTCGCCGGTCTCCTCCGTGCGCGTCAGCACGCGGTCGCCGACGCCTGGGATTTCGGCGGGGCGCGCCTTGCGCGGGATGTGCAGCCGGATGCGCGGTGCGGTGCCATGCGCCTGCGCGTCCCATTCGGTTGGAACCGCGATCAACTCGCCGTCCTGGTCACGCTCGGTGACGTCGGCAAGCACGACGGCGGGCAGGGTGCCGGCGTGATGCAGTCTGTTGCGGCGCCGCTCGACTTTTCCCTCGCCGCCGAGGTCGCGCAGCATTCCCTTGAGCGCCGCGCGCGCGTCGTTCTTCAGGCCGAAGGCGCGCGCAATCTCGCGCACGCCGGCCTTGCCCCTGTGCGTGCCGATGAAGGCGACGAGCTCTTCGCGGGACGGAAGAGAGCGGGGCCCCCGGGGAGCTTTGGGAGGTTTTTTCAAGACAGGGCGAAATTAGGCCCGGACCGGCGCGACCGCCAGCCCGTGAGAATGAAGGTTCACGCTATTCGGCGGCGGTCAGCGGCTTTTTTGCAGGCTTGCCGGCTGCCTTCTTCTTGGGCTTTGCAGCCTTCGCGGGCTTCTTCTCGGCACCCGCCGCAGGCTTGGCCACGCGCGCGTCCGCCTTGCGCGGCCCCTTGCGGCGCGGCGCCGGCTTGGCCCCGGTCTTCTCGGCACGCGCCTCGATCAGGGTCACGGCCTCGTCGAGCGTGATCTCTTCCGGATTCTTGTCGTCCGGGATCGTGGCGTTGATGCCGTTATTGGCGACGTAAGGCCCGTAACGGCCCTTTTTGACCAGGATCGCGCCGCCGCGCTGCGGATGATCGCCGAGCGAACGGCCGGGATCGGCTCCGAAGCGGCGGCCTTTGCCCGGATTGGCGCGCTTTTCGGCGATCAGCGTGACGGCGCGGTTGAGCCCGATGGTCAGCACGTCCTCGCTCGAGTCGAGATTTGCGTAGGTCTTGCCGTGCTGCACGTAAGGGCCGAAGCGCCCGATGCCGGCCAAAATCGGCTCGCCGTCGTCCGGGCTCTTGCCGATTTCGCGCGGCAGCGACAACAGCTTGAGCGCGCCTTCGAGCGTGATGTCGTCAAGCGACCATCCCTTCGGGATGCCGGCGCGCTTGGGCTTCTCCTCCTTGTCCTTGGAGGCTTCGCCGAGCTGCAGATAGGTGCCGAAGCGGCCCGTCTTGATCGCGACGTCGAGGCCGGTCTCCGGGTCCTTGCCGAGCACCTTGTCGGCACTTGCCGCGCCATTGGCGGCGAGCTGACGGGTGAAGCGGCACTCCGGATAGTTCGAGCAGCCGACGAAGGCGCCGAAGCGGCCGAGCTTCAGGCCCAGTCGCCCGTTGCCGCAGGTCGGACAGACGCGCGGCTCGGTCCCGTCCTTGTTGGCCGGGAACAGATGCGGCGCCAGGATCTCGTCGAGCACGTCGAGCACTTCGCGGACGCGCACGTCCTTGATGCTGTCCACCGCGCCGATGAAGTCGCGCCAGAAATCGCGCAGCACCTCGCGCCACGCGACCTCGCTGTTGGCGATGCGGTCGAGATCTTCTTCGAGGCCGGCGGTGAATTCGTATTCGACGTAACGGGCGAAGAAGTTCTCGAGGAATACGACGACGACGCGGCCCTTGTCCTCGGCGTAGAGGCGCTTCTTTTCCAGCCGCACGTAGTTGCGGTCCTTGAGCACCTGCAGGATCGACGCGTAGGTCGAAGGCCGGCCGATGCCGAGCTCTTCCATGCGCTTGACCAGCGACGCCTCCGAGTAGCGCGGCGGCGGCTCGGTGAAATGCTGCGTGGCGGCGATCGCGCGCCGGGCGAGCGCCTCGCCCTGGCTCATCGCGGGCAGGCGCTTGCTCTCGTCGTCGTCCTGCGCGTCGTCCTCGCCCTCCTGATAGAGCGTGAGGAAGCCGTCGAACTTGATCACCGTGCCGGTCGCGCGCAGGTCCAGATTGCGGCCGCCGACCTTGGCGAGGATGTCGACCGTGGTGCGCTCCAGCTCGGCGGATTCCATCTGGCTCGCCATCGCGCGCAGCCAGACCAGTTCGTAGAGCTTGGCCTGATCGCTATCGAGGAACTTGGCGACGTCGCGCGGGCGCTGCGCCGCGTCGGTCGGGCGCACGGCTTCGTGCGCTTCCTGCGCGTTCTTCTGCTTGCTCTGGTACATGCGCGGCGCGTCCGGAAGATAGTCCTTGCCGTAGTTCGCCGCGATGTTGCTGCGGATCGCGCTGATCGCCTCCGGCGCCATGAACACGCCGTCGGTCCGCATATAGGTAATGAGACCGACGGTCTCGCCGCCGATGTCGATGCCCTCATAGAGGCGCTGCGCGACGCGCATGGTGTGCGCGGGCGCAAAGCCGAGCTTGCGGCTCGCCTCCTGCTGCATGGTCGAGGTGGTGAACGGGGGCGGGGGATTGCGCTTGGCGGGCTTGGCCTCGACCGAGGTGACGCTGAACTGCGCGGTCTCAAGATCGCGTTTGAATGCTTCGGCCTCGGCGCCGGCGCCGATGTCGAGGCGCTGGATCTTCTTGCCGTCGGCGCCGACCAGACGAGCCTCGAAGGTGTCGTTGCGCGGTGTCGCCAACGTGGCGACCAGCGACCAGTATTCGCGCGCGACGAACTTCTCGATCTCGAGCTCGCGGTCGGCGACCAGCCGCAGCGCGACCGACTGCACCCGCCCGGCCGAGCGGGCGCCCGGGAGCTTGCGCCACAGCACCGGCGAGAGCGTGAAGCCGACGAGGTAATCGAGGGCGCGGCGCGCCAGGTAGGCATCGACCAGCGCGGCGTCGATCTCGCGCGGGTGCTTCATCGCCTCGGCGACCGACTGCTTGGTGATCGCGTTGAACACCACGCGCTCGATCTTCTGACCGTTCAGCGCACCCTTTTCCTTCAGCACCTCAAGCACGTGCCAGGAGATCGCCTCGCCCTCGCGGTCGGGGTCGGTGGCGAGGATCAGCTTGTCGGAACCCTTCACCGCCTTGGCAATGTCGGACAGGCGCTTCTGCGCCTTGGCGTCGATCTCCCAGATCATCTTGAAGTCGGCGTCAGGATCGACCGATCCGTTCTTGGCCGGGAGGTCGCGCACGTGGCCGAACGAGGCCAGAACCTCGTAGCCGGGGCCGAGGTATTTGTTGATCGTCTTCGCCTTGGCGGGCAACTCGACAACGACGATGTTCATGAAATCCCTAGCAAATTCGGCTTTTACATGGATCGCTGGGGGCGCATTGGGCCACCAGAGTCGGCCGGAACATGGGGAAGCGGGCGGTCGCTGTCAAATCGGGATGGCGGGCGAGGTTAAATTCCGCAGCCCAAAAGGGGCGCCGCAACACCGTGCGGCACTGCAACCGTCAGGTGATGTAGCGCGACACGTTTCGCGCATTGATATAGGTCGTCGCGGCGCGACATCATCATGCGTTGCAGACAGCCGATCGCGCGTTTCCCCAGCGTGAAATTGCCCTCGTCGGCAGCCTCATGCGACGGTAGCGGCATGCTCAGGCGTCTGCATCCGAACGGTTACGATCAGGTCGACGGGATCCTGGAGGGGCTGGCACGCAGCGGCTGGTGGCTCGAATCCGGCGCGCGCGTGCTCGACTTCGGCTGCGGCAGCGGCGAGCACGTCTATCAGTTCCGCGAGCGCGGCTTCGACGCCCACGGCTTCGACCTTTTCGATACCGCCAAGCCGCGCAAACCGGAGGATGCGCACCTATTCTCCTTCCTTGAACGCACGCGTAGCAACCCGGCAGACACCCGCATCACCGACGAGGAGGTGCGCCTGCCTTACGAGACGGCAAGCTTCGATCTCGTGCTGTCGCTGACCGTGGTCGAGCATTGCTACGCGCTCGATGGGATGATGCGCGAATGCGCGCGCGTGCTGAAACCGGGCGGCGTGTCGCTGCACATCTACCCGAGCCGCAATCAGCTGCTGGAGCCGCACTTCCTGGTGCCGTTCGGCGGGCGGATCCAGTCCGACCGGTGGCTCGAGTTCTGGGCGAAGCTCGGCGTTCGGCACGAAGGCCAGCTCTCCATGACGCCGGCCGAGGTCGCGCGCCATAACCGTTTTTATCTCGACACCGGGCTCGCCTACCGGCCCGACGCGGAGGTCCGCCGGATCGCCAGCAATCACTTCACCGCCGCCGACTTCATCGACAAGGCCTACTATCGGCTCGACCCGTTGCATCGCCGGCTGCAGACCTATTGGGGCGCGATGCGCAGCGGGAATGCGCTGGCTCAGCTCGCGCCCATGATCCTGTGCCGCGTGCTGCTGACGAGCGGGCCGCGGACCGGGGAGGCGAGCGCCTGAGACGGCTAGATCAGCGACACCGTCCCGCCGCGGTGGCGCTCGATCCGTCCGGCCAGCTCCAGCTCCAATAATAAGGTGCGGACGACGGCGGGCGTCGTCCCGGCAAGCCGAACCAGGTCATCGATCCCGACCGGGGTTGGGCCGAGCAGCTCCACGATGCGGGCGCGCGTTCCGGCATCAGGTTCGCCCGGCGGGTCCGGTTCATCGCGCGGCGCGGCCGGCTCGCGGAAAGCGCCCGCGATCGGCTCGACCACCGCGAGGACGTCGGCCGCCTCCGTGACCAGGGTCGCGCCCTGTTTCAGTAGCCCGTTAGTGCCTTCCGCGCGCGGGTCGACCGGAGAACCCGGCACCGCGAACACCTCGCGCCCCTGTTCGAGCGCGAAACGTGCCGTGATCAGCGAGCCGGAGCGCTTTGCCGCCTCGATAATGACCACGCCGAGCGACACCCCGGAGATGATCCGGTTGCGGCGCGGGAAATCCTGCGCCCGCGGTGTCCACCCGAGCGGCATTTCGGAGACCGCGGCGCCGTCGGCGGTGAGCGCGTCAAGCAGGGGAATGTTCTCGTCCGGATAGGGGCGATCCTGCCCGCCGGCGAGAACCGCGACCGTACCGGTGCCGATGCTCGCGCGATGCGCCGCCGCGTCGACGCCGCGCGCCAGCCCGGATGCGATGACGAAGCCGGCTTCGCCAAGGTCGCGTGCGAGGCGCTCGGCGAATTTCAGTCCGGCCGCGGAGGCATTGCGCGCGCCGACCAGCGCGATCATCGGGCGCGCGAGCGCGCCGAGCTGGCCGCGTACGGCGATCACCGGTGGCGCGTCGTCGATCTCGGCAAGGCGCCGCGGATAGGCGTCCTCGCAGCTCGCGAGGAGATGCAGGCCGCGCTGCGCGGCTGTCTCGATCTCGCGTTCCGCCTCGTCGCGCGCGCAGATGCGCACGGCGCGCGCGGCCCCGCCGCGTCTTGCCAGTCCGGGCAGCGCGTCGAGCGCGGCGGCTGCGCTGCCGAAATGACGCAGCAGGTTCTTGAAAGTGACCGGCCCGACGTTCTCCGAGCGGATCAGCCGCAGCCAATCGAGGCGTTCGTTATCGGTGAGCTGCGGCAACTCAACCGCCGCCTGCGGCGGCTTTCTTGCCGATCTTGCCCTCGGTGCCCTGCGCGAGCCGCGCGATGTTGCCGCGATGCATGATGAACGTCAGGACCGTGAGCAGAAGAAATACCAGCGCTTCGGCGTGTGCGCCCCAGAACCAGAAAAACGGCGGGATCGACGCGCAGGCGATCAGCGAGGCGAGCGAGGAGTAGCGTGTCGCGCCCGCGACCGCGAGCCATAGCACGCCGAAGAGAATGACGCCTTGCCACGCGACCGCAAGCAATACGCCGAGGAAGGTCGCGACGCCCTTGCCGCCCTTGAACTTCAGCCAGACCGGCCAGAGGTGGCCGATGAAGGCGCCCAGCCCGGCGGCAAGGCCGGCGTCCCGGCCCCACAGCCACGCGGTCAGCAGCACCGCGATCGTGCCTTTCAGCACGTCGGCGATGAGCGTCGCGGCGGCGAGGCCGATGCGGCCGGTGCGCAGCACGTTGGTGGCGCCGATATTGCCGGAGCCGATGGCGCGGATGTCGGGCGCGCCGGCCAGACGGGTGACCAGCAGGCCGAACGGAATCGACCCGAGCAGGTAGCCGACCGCGAGCGCCGCGAGATACAGGGGCAGGGCGTTTGGCATCACGCCGCAGCGTATTCAAACACCGTGCGGCCGGCAACGATGGTGCGCAGGACCCGGCCCTGCAGGCGCGCTTCGTCGAACGGCGTGTTCTTGCACTTCGATCGCAGCTTGTCCGGATCGAGCACCCAGGGCTCGTCGATGTCGGCGACGATCACGTCGGCGACGCTGCCGGGCTTGAGCGTGCCGGCCTGCAGGCCGAGCAGTTCGGCCGGACGCGTCGACATCGCCTTGAGCAGCGCGCCAAGCGTCATCTGCCCGTTGTGCACGAGGCGCAGCGCGGCGGCGAGCATGGTCTCGAGACCGATCGCACCGGGCGCCGCCTCGGCGAACGGAAGGCGCTTGGTCTCGACGTCCTGCGGATTGTGGTCCGACATCACGACGTCGAGCAGGCCCTCGCCCAGCGCCTCGATCAGCGCGATGCGGTCCTCGTCGCGGCGCAGCGGCGGCGACACCTTGAAGAAGGTGCGATAGGCGCCGATGTCGATCTCGTTCAAGGTGAGGTGATTGACCGACGCGGCGGCGCTCACCGGCAGGCCGGCCTCCTTGGCGCGGCGCAGCACGGCGAGCAACTCCGCGCAGGTGATCGAGGCTGCGTGATAGCGCGCGCGCGACAGCGCGACGAGACGGATGTCGCGTTCGAGCATGATCGTCTCGGCCGCTTTCGGAATGCCGAACAGGCCGAGGCGCGCGGCGAACTCGCCTTCGTTCATCACGCCGTCGCCGATCAAGTCCGGGTCTTCGGTGTGATGCACCACCAGCGCGTCGAAATCGCCCGCATAGACGAGCGCGCGGCGCATCACCTGCGCGTTGACCACGCTTTTGGCGCCGTCGGTGAACGCGACCGCGCCGGCGGCTTTCAGCAAACCGAGCTCGGCGAGCTCGCGGCCTTGGAGGCCCTTGGTGAGCGCGGCCATCGGCTGCACGTGCACGATCGCGGTATCGCGCGCGCGGCGCATCACGAAATCGACGATCGCCGGGTCGTCGATCACCGGATCGGTATCGGGCTGGCACACGATGGTGGTGACGCCGCCGGCGGCCGCCGCCTGGCTCGCCGAGGCGAGCGTCTCGCGGTACTCGGCGCCCGGCTCGCCGATGAAGGCGCGCATGTCGACGAGGCCGGGCGCGACCAGGCGCCCGCCGCAATCGACGACCTCGGTGCCTTCCGGCACGCCGGCCGCGTGGATGCCGCGCTTGGCGTCACGGATCACGCCGTCGGCGATCAGCAGATCGCCGGAAAAGTCCATGTCGCGCGACGGATCGACGATCCGGGCGTTGGCGAGCAGGATCGGGCGGCGGTCTGACAGCATCACGCGTTCGGCAGGTTGCGGGAGAGCGCTTCGAGCACCGCCATGCGCACCGCGACCCCCATTTCGACCTGCTCGCGGATCAGCGACTGCGCGCCGTCGGCCACGCTCGAGTCGATCTCGACGCCGCGGTTCATCGGGCCGGGATGCATCACCAGCGCGTCGGGCTTTGCGTAGGAGAGCTTCTTCCGGTCGAGGCCGTAGTAGTGGAAATATTCCTGCGTCGAGGGCACGAACGAGCCGTTCATCCGCTCGCGCTGCAGCCGCAGCATCATCACGATGTCGGCGCCTTTCAGTCCCTCGCGCATGTCGCGCGAGACCTCGACGCCGAAGCGCTCGATGCCGGGCGGCAGCAAGGTCGAGGGCGCGACCACGCGCACGCGCGCGCCGAGCGTATTGAGCAGGATGATGTTCGAGCGCGCGACGCGCGAATGCAGGATGTCGCCGCAGATCGTGACGGTGAGGTTGGCGATGTCGCCCTTGTTGCGGCGGATGGTGAGCGCGTCGAGCAGCGCCTGGGTCGGATGCTCGTGCGCGCCGTCGCCGGCGTTGATCACCGAGCCGTCGACCTTCTGGGCGAGCAACGCGACCGCACCCGATGAATGATGCCGCACCACCAGGATGTCGGGATGCATCGCGTTCAAGGTCATCGCGGTGTCGATCAGCGTCTCGCCCTTCTTCAGGGACGAGTTGCCGACCGCCATGTTCATCACGTCGGCGCCGAGCCGCTTGCCGGCGAGCTCGAACGAGGCCTGCGTGCGGGTCGAGGCTTCGAAGAACAGGTTGATGATCGTGCGCCCGCGCAGCGCCGAGGTTTTCTTCTCGATCTGGCGGTTGAGATCGACGAACTCTTCGGCGAGATCGAGCAGCCCGCCGATCTCGTCGGCCGAAAGGCCTTCGATCCCCAGCAGGTGACGGCGGCTGAGGACGAACGAGGTCTTCGGGACGATGTTCATTAAAGCGACCCCTATAGGGGGAATCGCTTCGCCGCGGCAAGCGCGGACTGGCCTCCTCCACAGGTCAAAGTTCCATCAGCGTAAAGGGCCGCGGAAATCAACCAAATCGCATGAAGTCCGCACGCGGCGATAGTTATACCTCCGTCGCACTATTGCGGAGCGTCATTTCCGTGGCGTAAAGTTGGCGCAGGTTTGATCGCGCATCGGCCCGCTTTTTGCGGCGGACTGCGGTTGATCGAACGTTATGTCCGTCTGCCAGGGGGGTACGATGGCCGACAAGCCCAATACGCAAATCATCATCCGGCACGTTGCCGGCGCGAAAGCCAACCGGATCGACCCGTTCGCGCTGTCGGACACGGCCGAGATCACGTTCGGACGCGAAGCCGGCTCGACCGTCACCTTCGATGCGCCGCGCGACGATGTCGTGAGCCGCAGGCACGCGGTGCTCCGGGTCAAGACTGCCGAGCCGCTGTCGTTCGCGATCGAGGACCTGCAGAGCAGCAACGGCACGTTCGTGAATGGCGAGCGCATTTCGGGCGAGGTCGAGCTCCTCCCCGAAGACACGGTTGAGTTCGGCCGCGGCGGGCCGAAGTTCAGCTTCGACGTTCAGCCGCGCCCGGCGAGCATCCAGGCGCGCACGCGCGCGATGAACGCGATCGACACGACGGCGACACGCGCGGTCGCGACCACGGCGATGACCGACACCAGCACGCAGCAGACCGCGCAGCTGACGGCACAGCCGGTGAAGGCGGGCGTCGGCAAGAACACCGTCATGATGATGCTCACGAACGAGCGCAAGCGAACCGGCCAGCGCTGGATGGGCGCGATGGCGGCCGTGATCGCGTTCCTGCTGATCGTCGGCGGCGTCGTGGTGTGGCAGTTGCGTCAGGAATCCGAGCAGCAGGCGAGCCGCGCCGTGGCTGCGACGCAGGCCGCAACCCAGGCCGCGACCCAGCAGATCAATACCGTGACGCAGCAGATGGGCATGTCGCCGGGCGACATCGCCGGCAAGTACGGCAATTCCACCGTGTGGATTCAATTCCAGTGGCGGCTCTACGACAAGGAGACGGGGCGCCCGATCTATCACAAGGCGTGGCGCGAGAAGGACGTGCGGCTTCCCGCCTACCTCAAATACGGCGACATGATCGTCCCCTGGCTGACCACCGAGGACGAGGAGCACCGCAACTACGAGGTGCGCGGCGGCGGCAACGGCAGCGGCTTCGTGGTGAACGCGCAAGGGTTCATCCTGACCAACCGCCACGTCGGCGCGAGCTGGCTCGAGGAGGTTTCGCCGACCAGCTATCTCAAGACCCAGCGCGTGTTTCTGCTCTCGCAGGATCCGCGGACCAAGGACGTGGTGCAGCAGCAGGTCAACCTCTCCGACCTGAAACTGAAGAAGTGGCTGCCGGAGGACGACGACGGCTATCTGTTCGGCACGGTGCTGCCGCGCCGCGGCCGCATCCGCGAGCTTCCCGACATCGCGCAGAGGGAATTCAAGAAGACGTTCTACGGCAAGAACGAAAGCCTGACCGTGCGCTTCCCGAACAGCCCGCTCAGCATCAATGCCGAGCTGGTGCGCACCTCGACCGAGGAAGATGTCGCGCTGATCAAGGTGAGCAGCCCCGAGCCGCTGGCCCCGCTCGAGCTCGCGCAGGACGACGGCGTGAAGGTCGGCGCCAAGGTGGCGGCGCTCGGCTATCCCGGCCTGTCGATGTTCACCTACATGACCTCGGAGAGCGACCGGACCGGGCGCAAGCGCCTCGACGTCGTTCCGGTGCCGACGGTGACCGAAGGGATCGTGCGCAAGATCGGGATCCCGACGCAGCAGCAGGGGACGCGGCGCATCGAGGGCAGCGAGGGCGACACCATCGAAACCAGCATCCAGACCAGCGGCGGCAACAGCGGCGGTCCGGTGTTCGATTCCGACGGCAGGGTCATCGGGATCGTGACGTTTCTCGCCCGTGACAATGCGGTCGTCACCTACGCGGTCCGCATCCGCCACGGACGCAAGCTGTTGCGCACCCAGATGGGCAATGACGGGTAACCTTTAGTCCGATGAACGCATCCGACCCGGCACCCGTTTCCGCTGCGCCCGGCCTGCGGCTGAGCGGAGCAATGGAGACCAATGTCGGGATCGTGCGCTCGCACAACGAGGACCGGGTGCGCTTCGTGCTGCAGGCGGACCGGCCGGGCGAGCCGGACCGCGACAGCTTCCTGCTCGTCGCCGACGGCATGGGCGGGCACGCGGCCGGCGATTTCGCCAGTGCGCTCGCCGAGGAGGTCGTGCGGCGGATCTTCTACGATCTGCAGGGGCCGATCCGGGACCGGCTGCAGACCGCATTTGCCGCCGCCAACAAGACCATCTTCGAAGACGCCAAGGCCCATCCCGAACGCGCCGGCATGGGCACGACCTGCACGGCGCTCGGCGTGCGCGACGGTGTCGCGTGGTTCGCCCATGTCGGCGACAGCCGCGCCTACCTGCTGCGGGCAGGCGGGCTGACGCAATTGACCGAGGACCAGACCCTGGTGCGCAAGCTGGTCAAGGACGGCGCGATGACCGAGGACGAAGCGAGGGTCAGCGAGAACAGCAACGTCCTGCTGCAGGCAATGGGGACTGCGCCGGCGATCGTGCCGGAGCTGTCCGAGGGCATCGTGCTGGCGCTCGGGGACGTGCTGATCCTGTGCACCGACGGGCTGCACGGCCTGGTGCGCGACGACAAGATCGCTGAGATCGCCGCGCAGCATGCGCCGCATGAAGCCTGCCAGAAACTGGTCCGCGCCGCGCTGCTCGCGGGCGGCCACGACAATGTCTCGGTCGGCGTGTTTCGCGTGCTCGACGCGGCGGCGGAGCGCGAGCCGGCGCCGGCGCCGGCCGGCCTGACCCGGCCGATCGCCGCGCAGGAGACCGCGACGCGGCAGATTCCAGCCTTTGAGAGGCCGCTATGATCCGCAGGGTTGGCCAATACGAGATCGTCGAGCTGCTCGGCGAGGGCGGGATCGGGCAGGTGCACGCCGCGCGCGACACGATGCTCGACCGCGACGTCGCGATCAAATCGCTGCGCCCCGAGCTGGTGAACGACAAGTCCTTCGTCGAGCGCTTCCGCATCGAAGCCAACAACTTGGCCAAGCTCTCGCACGCGAACATCACGACGCTCTATTCGCTGCTCGCCGAGGGCGGCAATCTCTACATGATCATGGAGCTGGTGCGCGGGCGCACGCTCGAGACGCTGCAGAAGGATCGCGGCGCGCCGTTCTCCTGCGAGGAGGCGCTCGCGATCATCGGCCAGGCGGCGGACGGTCTTGCCTATGCGCAAAGCATGGGAATCGTTCATCGCGACATCAAGCCGGCAAACCTGATGATCACCGCCAACGGCGTGTTGAAGATCATGGATTTCGGCATCGCGCGCGTGCAGGGATCGCAGCGCATGACGCGCGCGGGCAGCGCGTTCGGCACGCCCGAGTACATGTCGCCCGAGCAGGTGAGGGGACAGGACGTCGACGCGCGCTCCGACCAGTACAGCCTGGCGATCGTGCTCTACGAAATGCTCACCGGCGCGGTGCCGTTCTCGGCCACGACCGACTACGAGCTCGGGCAATTGCACATCAACCAGACGCCGGATCGGCCGTCTCGCCGCATCTCCACCATCGAGCCGGCCGTCGAGCGGGCGCTGATGCGCGCGCTGTCGAAAAAGGCGGACGACCGCTACCCGACCTTCGCGGACTTCAAGGCCGCGCTCGGCGCGACGTCGACCTCGACCGATGCCGCCTCGATCGTGCGCAAGGCGACGCGCCTGGTCAGCGCCTTGCCGTTCACCGTCTCGCCCGCGGTCGCATCGGCGCAGGCGCCCGCGCTGGAGGACGACCCCGACAAGTCCGCGATCCCGTTCGTGCTCAAGAGCACGTTGGTGGGGGTGGGCGCCGCGGTTGTGGTCGGCGCGGCGTATTTCTTTCTGCTGCGGCCGGGCGGGTTGGCCCCCACGCTGGTGGAGCCCGCGGTCGTGAAGCCGGGCAGCCTACCGACGAAGCAGGCCGAGTGCGGATTTCTGCAGGACGGATCGTTCTACAAGCCGTGTCCGGCGGGCGCTGCGCCGCCGCCGTCCACCGGGTCCGCCGCCGCAACGCCGAAAGCCCCGTCGAACGCGATCCCGGCGGGGGACAGCGAAAAAGAACCCTTTTGAGGCACCCCCCGAAACGTCTGCAGGACGGTCGGGGGGGACCCCGGCAAGGGAGCTCCCGCGCACCGTCCCCGAATCCCAATCCCAGGTCGCAAGCGCGCCAAGCGGTGCGCCGGTCCGTATGCCGGTAAGCGCCGCGCCGGCCGCGCAAAGCGCGCCGGCTTCGGCCGCCCCGGTCTACGAGACGGCCGCAGCGCCAAGCAGCGCGGCACCGCCCGGCATAACCCCGGACAGCGCCGCCGACGCTTCAAGGCCACCGGCCGACGATTCGCTGCCCGGCGTCGCCGCCCAGGCGGCCCAGCCGTCGGGTGAGCCGGCCCAGCGCCAGGCGACCGAACCGCCGCAACGCCAGGCGGTGCGGCCGGAGCCGCGGCGCCCGACCGAAGGCGAAGCCGTTGCAGCCTTCCAGCAGAGAAACTTTGGCGTCGCGTTCGAACTCGCCGAGCCGCTGGCGCGCGAGGGATGTGTCGAATGCCAGTTCATCATGGGCCGTCTCTACGAGACCGGGCAGGGCGGCAAGAAAGACACCGAAAAAGCCGCCGACTGGTATCGCAAGGCGGCGGAAGCAGGCCTGGCAAAAGCGCGCTTCAATCTCGGCCACCTTTATCTGACCGGAAACGGCGTGCCGAAGAACACGCAGGCCGCGGCCGACTGGTTCTACAAGGCGGCGCGCCAGGACCATCGTCTCGCGCAGTTCAATCTCGCGATGATGTACGAGGAGGGCGACGGCATTAACCGCGATCCGCTCGAGGCCGCGCGCTGGTATGCCGAGGCCGCGAAGTCCGACGATCCGGAAATCTCGCGCGACGCCAGGGCGGCAGTGGACCGGCTCGACCGCCCGGCGGCGCGGCCGCGGCGCCGCTGAGGCGTGATGCCTGGGGCAGCCTGTCCCGGACGTGACCCGGAATGGATGCCGGACCTTTAGTCGGTCGACGTCTTGTAGCCGCGGCTGGACGAGACCGGTGCCGGGCTGCTCGCCGTGGACGTGCTGGGCGCGACCGCCGCCGGTGCGGCCTGCTGCTGCTGTGGTTGTCCGCCGCGCCGCCCGTGTCTGCGCGCCGACCGGTAATAGCCGCGCGAACGGCCGTAGCGGCGGCCGCCGTGGACGCGGAAATTCAGTCCCGGAATGAAGATCTGGATCTGCGCGTGGGCCGCCGTGATGCCCACGGTCGTCGTCGTCACCGGTGTCAGGAAACACGCGAGAAGAAGAGCCTTTAGGCTGAAAAGGCCCCAAAGCTTGCCCCATGTCATGAGAATGCCCCGTGCTGGATCGGCCGCGCCGTCGTTCCCGTAGCGATAATCTAGCCAATACCCGCGCAAAAAGCGAGTGGCGCGCTGGCCGCTACAACCCGCCATGCGCCGCTTCCCAAGCTTTTCGACGTCCTTTTTCAACACGAGACCGTGTCTTCCGCTCCGTGACGCCCGCCGGGGCTTGCGCTAGAGTTGTATTGGGCACCAGGGGCAGGACCGCTTGAGTGGAAGGATTTTCATAAGCTATCGGCGCGACGACGCGCCGGGTGACGCGCGCACTATTCGCGACCGGCTCGCGCGCAAGTTCGGTGCGCGCAACGTCTTTATGGACGTGGACAACTTGCTGGCGGGCCAGCGCTTTGACCGCGAACTCGATCAGGCGCTAGCGCAATGCGACGTCCTGATTGCCATCATCGGCGCGCGCTGGATGGATTTGTTGGCCGGACACATGGTTGGGGGCGGCCGCGACTATGTCCGAGACGAGATTACGGCAGCACTGAAGCGGGACATCGTCGTCGTTCCAGTGTTGGTCGGGCGAGAAGGAAAGCTGCCGTCTTTGCCCCGATCCGAGGACCTGCCCGCCGATTTGCGCGATCTCGTTCTCTACCAGAAGCATGGCGTCGCGCACGAGAGTTTCGGCCGCGATGCCGGCGAACTGGTCGCTGCAGTGCGTGCGATTTTGCGGTCACGCGCGCCGACACAGTGGAAGACCGCAGCTGTCGGGAGCCTCGTTGGGCTTGTGGCGGCCGGCCTGGTGCTGGGAATCTGGATCGGCGGCTCGTCCTGGGTTCAGCGATCGAACGCCGAACGTGCCGTAGTCGCGAAAAAGAAGGCCGACGAGATCGAGGCGACAAAGAAAGCCGAGCAGGTCGCGGCGCGCAGGGCCGAGGAAGCCGAATCAAGACAACGCGTGTGGGAAGAAGCGGCAGCGAAAAGAGCTGTGGAGGAGGCGGTCAAGAAGAAGGTCGAAGAGTCCAGCACAATTCAGGAGGCGGTCGAAGCCGCCGCGAAGCAGCGAGCCGCGGAGGAGGCTGCGCGGATCAAGGCGCAGACAGACGCTGCCAGGCGGAGAGCCGCGGCCGAAGCAGCGCGGCGCTTGGCCGAAGAACAGGAAGCGGCCAGGCGCGCAGCTGAAGACGAGGCGGAGGCGAAAGCTCGGCAGCTCGCCGAGGAGGAGACGGCGAAGAGGAGAGTTGCCGAAGAGGCTTCACGCAGAGCAGCCGAAGAGGAAGCGAGCCGCAAGAAGGCCGCCGAAGACGCCATTCGGAAAAAGGCGGACGATCAGGCTGCCGCCGCCAGAAAAGTCGTCGAGGAGGCCGCGCAAAAAAGGGCCGCGGAGGAGGCGAAAAAGAGATTCGCCGTCGAGGACGCAGCACGCAAGAAAGCGGAGGCTGAAGCCGTGAAGAAGCTCGCCGTGGAGGAGGAACACCGCAATCTCGTGACAGAATGCGATCGCTTGGCAGCCTCCCCTCTCGACGCCACAAGGCCGAACGGCATCTTCGGAGTCGAATTCCGCAAGCTTGACGCAAAGGCGGCGGCCGGCCCCTGCGGCGACGCGATGCGGCGCTATCCGAGCGTGGTCCGCTTCATTTATCAGGCCGGACGCGTCGCGCATGCGCGGGAAGACTTCACAAAGGCGGCCGAGCTTTATCGGTCAGCTGCCGCCAAGAACAGTGCACCCGCGATGGTGAATCTGGGCAACCTGTATTCAGAGGGCCGCGGCGTTACCCGAGACTACGAGGAGGCGCGCAAATGGTATCAGAAAGCCGCAGATTCTGACCTTGTGTTGGCGATGACGAGCCTCGGCAACCTGTATCGCGATGGACAGGGCGTTACTCGTGACTACCTTGAGGCGCGGCGCTGGTACGAGAAGGCAGCGGCGCGCGGTGACTCCAACGCATCCTATGCGCTTGGACACCTGAATGCGCGAGGGCACGGCGCCGCGCAGAACCATGCTGCAGCTCGCGGCTGGTTCGAAAAGTCGGCCGCCCTCGGGCACAGCGACGCGATGAACTCTCTCGGGGTTCTTTATCACAACGGCGATGGCGTATCGCGAGACTATGCCGAAGCGCGCAAGTGGTACGAAAAGGCCGAGTCGCTGGGAAACCGCACCGCGATGATGAATATGGGCGTGCTTTACAAGTTCGGGTTGGGCGTGACGCAGAATTTTGCCGAAGCTCGCAAATGGTACGAGAAGTCCGCCGTGCGGGGTGAAGCGGGAGCCATGTTCAAGCTTGGCGGCCTTTATGAAGAAGGCAACGGCGTCCCGAAGGATTTGCAGCAAGCCACGTTGTGGTATCAGAAAGCTGCCGACGCGGGCTATGAAGACGCCAAGAACGTACTAAGAAAACTCAAGTCGCAAAAGTCGAATTGACCGTCGGATCGCAAGCCGCGGTGGTTGCGCACAGGCGAGCAGGGATAGGTTCGTCGCCTGTGAGACTCCTGGAGATCCTATGACTCTGCAGCCTCGCTTCGACACACACGATATCGTCAACCAGTCGCCGCCGTTCGAGAACGGCGATCTGTTCGCGAGCGACCGTGCGCTCGTCGAGGCGGTCGCGGCGAACGGGGCGGGCGGCGAGGCGGCGGCGCTTTCGGAGTTCGGCAAGCGCTGGGGCACCGCCGCGATGTTCGAGGCGGCACGCGCCGCCAACGAGAACACGCCGAAGCTGCGAACCTTCGACACCAAGGGTTTCCGCCGCGACGAGGTCGAGTTTCACCCCGCCTATCACGGCTTCATGTACGAGAGCTTCGGCGACGGGCTGCATGCGTCGACCTGGGATGCGCAGGGACAGCGTGCCGCCGCCCCGTCGGAAGTCGCGCGTGCGGCGCGCTACTACATGGTGGCGCAGGTCGAGAACGGACACATGTGTCCGATCACCATGACGCGCGCAGCGGTCGGCGCGCTCGCCGCCGAGCCGGCGCTGCTCGCGACGCTGATCGGCAAGATCGTCTCGCGCAGCTATGACCCGCGCTTCATTCCGTGGTGGGAGAAGGACGGCATCACGCTCGGCATGGGGATGACCGAGAAACAGGGCGGCACCGATGTGCGCGCCAACACCACCACGGCGACGCCGGCGGCCGAGGGTTACAGCATCACCGGCCATAAATGGTTCATGTCGGCGCCGATGTGCGACGCGTTCCTGGTGTTGGCGCAGGCGGCAGGCGGGCTCACCTGTTTCCTGATGCCGCGCTTCCGCCCCGACGGATCGGTCAATGCGCTGCGCTTCCAGCGGCTGAAGGACAAACTCGGCAACCGCTCGAATGCGTCGTCGGAAGTCGAGTTCACCGAAGCTTTCGCGTGGCGCGTCGGCGAGGAGGGGCGCGGCGTGCGCACCATCATCGAGATGGTGCAGCTCACCCGCGTCGATTGCGTGATCTCGTCGGCCGGCATGATGCGCATGGCGCTGGCGCAGGCGCTGCATCACGCGCGCCACAGAACCGTGTTTCAGAGGAAGCTCGCCGACCAGCCGATGATGCGCACGCTCATCGCCGACATGGCGCTGGATGTGGAAGGCGCGACCGCGCTGACGATGCGGCTGTGCCGGTCGCTGGATTCGGCCGCCGGCGACGCCGCCGAGGCGGCGCGCGTGCGGCTGCTGACGCCGGCGGTGAAATACTGGATCTGCAAGACCGCTCCGGGCTTCATCTACGAGGCGATGGAGTGCCTCGGCGGCAACGGCTACGTAGAGGACACGATGCTGGCGCGGCTCTATCGCGAGGCGCCGGTCAACGCGATCTGGGAAGGCTCCGGCAACGTGATGTGCCTCGATGTGCTGCGCGCGCTCTCGCGCGAGGGCGAGGCCTCGCGCGCGGTTCTGGCCGGCCTGGTGCAGGCCTGCGGCGGATTGCCGGGCGCGACGGAGGCGGCGGCTTTCATCGGACAAACCCTCCCCGCGTCCGACGGCGAGGCGAAGGCGCGCGCCGCGGTCGAGCGGCTGGCGATGCTGGCGGCCGCGGCGGCACTGGCCCAAGGCGCGCCTGCCGCCGCGGAGGCGTTTGCGCGCACGCGGCTCGCGGCGCCGCGCGGCGGCAGCTTCGGCACCGCCGATCTGACCGCGGGCGAGGTCGCAACCCTGCTGGACCGCGCCCTGCCGGCCGCCTGAGGGCACGGAACCTAGCCGTCCCGGTGCGCGTTGTGCTGTCGAATGCCGCCCACAGGGCAGGCAGCAGGAGCACACCATGACGATTCAACATCAGCTGATGGCGCTCGGCCTTGCCGGCGCAATGGCGCTCGGCACTGCGGTCTCCGCGTCGGCCGGCCCGCTTCCGATCGGGAATTCCGCCCTGACGACGGCGACGTCTCCCGCCACCACCGAGATTCGCTGGCGCGGGGGCCGCGGTATCGGTCCGGGTCTCGCCTTCGGGCTTGCCACCGGCGCACTGGTCGGCGCGGCGGTCGCGGCGCAGCCTTATGGCTACGGGTACGGTTATGCGCCGGGCTACGTCTACGACGCACCGGTCTACGCCGAGCCGTATGCCTATGAGCCGGCCTATCCGGCGCCCGGCTATTACGGCTATGGCTACCGCGGCTACGGCTGCACCACCGATGAAGGCTACGGCCGGCGCCGGCCCTGCAACGGCCAATAATTTCGCAGCGCGTCTTCCAGGAAAACGGCGGGCCGAAAGGCTCGCCGTTTTTTCATGTCACGAATGCGATCGCGATCGGCATCGTGATGGCGGCGAGCATCGTCTCGACCGTGATGATCTGCGCCATCAGCGGCGCGTCGCCGCCGAGCTGACGCGCGAGCACGTAGGAATTCGACGCAGCCGGCACCGCGGTACAGCATGCGATGACCGCGAGGTTCGCGCCGGACAGCCCGAGCGCCAGCGCGATGCCGAGCGCGATCGCCGGCATCACGACGAGCTTGAGTGCGCAGGTCGGCAGGGTGAGGGGCCGCAGCCGAGTCATTTCCTCGAGGCGCAGGCCGGCGCCGACGATGAGCAGGCCGAGCGCCAGCGATGAACGGCTGAGCGCGTCGATGACGGCATGAACCGGCTGCGGAATGAAGCCGTTCACTGGATTGAGCGCCGCGCCGGCGACGCAGGCCCAGATCAGCGGATTGCGCACGATCGCGAGCAGCACGCTGCGCCAGTCGGCCGCGCCGCGCGAGGCATGGCGTACCAGCACCGACACGCAGAGCACGTTCAGCACCGGGGTCATCGCCACCATGGCGACCGACGCAAGCGCAAGACCGAGGTCGCCGAACAGGTTTCCGGCGACGGGAAGCGCGACGAACGTCTGCCAGCGCGTCGCGCCCTGGAACAGCGACGTGAAGGCGGGGCCGTCGGCCTTCAGGAATTGCGTCAATGCGGGCTTCAGCGCGAAACAGAGCGCGGCCATCAGCAGCACCGCGGCGAACATGGCGAAGCCGACCGCAAGCACCGGGACCTTGGTGAGATCGGCGCGCGCCATGGTGCCGATCAGCAGCGCCGGGAACATGACGTAATAGAGCAGCTGCTCGAGCCCGACCCAGTGCGCGTCCTGCGAGATGAGCCAGCGGCGCAGCAGGAAGCCCATCACGATCAGGAGGAAGACCGGCACCAGCGCGGCGAAGACGGCGGACATGTCAGGCGCCGGTGCGCGGCAGCCGCGCGAGGCGATCGAGCGCGCCCTGCAGGATGAAGATCGCGGCGTGCTCGTCGATCACCCTGGCGCGCTGCGCGCGGCTCGCATTCGCCGCGATGAGGTCACGCTCGACCGCGGCGGTCGAAAGCCGTTCGTCCCACAGGCCGACCGGCAGCGCGGTGAGCTTTTCGAAATTGCGCGCGAACGCCCGCGTCGACTGCGCGCGCGGGCCTTCCGAGCCGTCCATGTTGATCGGCAGCCCGAGCACGAAGCCGGCCGCGTTGCGCTCGGCGGCGAGCGCGAGCAGCGACCGGGCGTCCGCGGTGAACGCCTTGCGGATCACCGTGGTGACGCCGGTGGCGAGGCGCCGCTCCGGGTCGCTCACCGCAACGCCGATGGTCTTGGTGCCGAGGTCGAAGCCGATCAGCGCGCCGCGTGCGGGCAGGCGGGGCGCAATCTCGATGAGCGGCATGACCGGCATGCGCAAGGCCCTAGCATGCGCGATTGATCCGGAGAATGCCCCGATTATGCTGCGCCCGCCCCCCACACCAAGAGGACATCATGCAGATCACCTGGTACGGCCACTCGGCATTCCGGCTCGATTTCGCCGGCACGGCGATCCTGATCGATCCTTTTTTCACCGGCAATCCGGCCTTCGTCTCCGACAAGGCGGCCGCCATCAAGGGGGTGAGTCACATCGTGCTCACCCACGGGCACGCCGATCACGTCGGCGACACGCTCGACATCGCTGGGCAGAATGGCGCGACGGTCAGCACCAACTACGATTTGTGCATGTGGCTCGCCGCCAAGGGCTTGGAGAAATTCAATCCGATGAACACCGGCGGCACGACCGACCTCGGCGGCTTCTCGGTGACGATGGTGCGTGCGGACCACTCCTCGGGCGACATCGCGGACGGCATGCCGGTCTACCTCGGCAATCCGTGCGGCGTGATCGTCAAGGCGACCGGCGAGCCGACGGTCTGGCATCTCGGCGACACCGACATCTTCTCCGACATGGCGCTGCTCGCCGAGATCCACGCGCCGAAGGTCGCGATGGTGCCGATCGGGGACCGCTTCACCATGAGCCCGAAGACCGCGGCGCTGGCGGTCAAGCGCTTCATCAAATGCGAGACCGCGATCCCGTGCCACTACGGCTCGTTCCCGATCATCGAGCCGAGCGCGGATGGGTTCGTCGCCGAGATGAAGGGCGCGCCGACCAAGGTGATCGTGCCGGAGAAGGGGAAGCCGTTTTCGCTTTAGCAACGCGCGGTTCACGCTCACGAGGCGCGGATGCGCGGCGCTTCGCGTTATCAGGTTTTCGAGCCGTCGCCGCGTTAACGTTTACAAAGGATAAACGTCGCGCGAGTTCCTCGCTTCGCGTACCACAAGGTTGTTCTCTCGCGGGAGGCGGCCATGGGGTGCGATCAGGAGACCGGGCACGGCGAGTGGGTGAATGCCTGGGCGGAAAACCCAAACGCCGAACCCGCAATGCCGAAGGCTGAACCTTTCGTCGTGCCGCTGTTCGTCGCGAAGCCGCCGGCTGCAGCGCAGCCGATGACGCCCGATCAGTTGATGACTGATATCGCCGAGATCGAGCGCGTGCGGGATGCGCTCGCGGCGCAGCCGGGCCCGGTTTTCGCGAAGAGCCGCACGCAGGCCCTGACCCTGGTTCCGGCTCGCACCACGGATGCGGTTCCGGTGGTCATCGGCGGGGTGCTGGCGCTGGTGATGCTGACGGTATTCGGTGCGGCCGCGGCGATGACGAAACTCGCGCGCTGAGTCCCGCCGCCGCGCTTACGCGTCGTCGCGCTTACGCGGCTTTCGCCAGCGCCGCCTCGCGGACCTTCCACTCATGCAGCTGACCGCAGGCGCGGCAGCGCGCGCGCAGCGTTTCGGATTTGATGCGCAGCAAGGTTCCGATCTCGGTCGTCACACCCACGTCGATCGTACGCCGCGTATTGGGGCAAACGAAAAAGAGCCGTTCCATATTTCCTCCTCGATTGCCGGCCGGAGGTGCCCGCGTCCTGTCGTAGGGCTAACTTGTGAATCGGACCCTGGTTCCGAATGGATCGCGGGTTTCGGGGCCTTCCGAGCTGTCGGTCACCGGCCGGTCCGCGCTTTTCAGCCGATTGACGACGGCATCGCGCTGCGCCGCATCGGCAGCCTCGAGCGCAAACCATGACAGCCCGGCGCGATCGTCGTCGCGCGTTCCGGCGCCGGCCGACTGCCAGACATTGCTGCCGACGTGATGGTGATAGTGGCCGGATGACATGAACAGCGCGCCGCCGCGCCCCGCGGTCGGATCGAGGCCGACGGCGTCGCAATAGAAAACCTGCGTCGCCGCGAGATCGCCGACCCGCAGATGAATGTGGCCGATGCGCAGTCCGGCCGGCGCGCCCGCGTGGGCGGCGTTGCCGCTGTCGGCCGCGAGGTTGTCGAGATCGAGCCGATCCGTGGCCATCTGGATCCGGCCGCCGCTCCAGCGCCATTCCTCGGGCTTGCGGTCGCGATAGACCTCGATGCCGTTTCCTTCCGGATCATCGAGATAAATCGCTTCGCTCACCGCGTGGTCGGATGCGCCGGTGAGCTGCACGCGGTTGCGCGCCGCGTGCACCAGCCAGCGGGCCAGATCCTGGCGCGTGGGGTGCAGGAACGCGGTGTGGAAGAGCCCGGCACTGCGCGGATCGTCCGGCAGCGCGCCGGGTGCGGCTTCGAGGTGGAAGAAGGGCACGCCCCCGGCGCCGAGCCGGACGGTCTTGCTGTCGCGATCGATGACCGCAAGCCCGATCGCGTCAGTGTAGAAATCGGCCAGGCGCGACAGGTCGCGTGCCTTCAGGGCGACCGCGCCGACGCGCAGCGGCGTGGTGTTGGCGAAAGTCGGGGAGGCGGAAGGGTTCGGGGCGTCCATGATACGGCCTTTCTCTCGTCGTTCCTTATATTGGGGGGCGCGCAGGCGGGACAACCGGGCAGGGTGGGCCGCGGCGCAAGGAGATGCGTGCGCGCGTGCAAGCCGGCGGGAGGTCGGGCAGGTTGGCGCCGCGCGGAGACCTCTGCTAATCCCTATCCGCAGGAGAACGTCCCGCATGTCCGTCGATACCGCCACGGTCCGCCGCATCGCGCATCTTGCGCGCATCGCAGTCAAGGATGACGAGATTGAGCACCTGCAGGGCGAGCTCAACGCGATGCTGGCGTTCGTCGAGCAGCTGCAGGAAGCAGACGTCGCTGGCGTTGAGCCGATGACCTCGGTGACGCCGATGGCGATGAAGAAGCGCGACGACGCGGTCACCGACGGCGGCATCGCGGACGACATCGTCAAGAACGCGCCGGCAACCGAGGACCACTTCTTCCTCGTGCCGAAAGTGGTGGAATAGCCATGTGCTGGGCCTGTCAGGAAGGCGAGCGCGAGCGCATCTGGTCGCTGATCGACATCATTTCGCTCGGGCAGATGCCGTCCGGGCACACCGCGGAAGACCTGCGCAACCTGGGCCTGCCGCAACCGGGCGAGCTTTACCGCGAGGAGCAGCCGGACGGCACGATCCTGATCCGGCAGGTGGCGCCTTCTGAATTGGCGAAGAAGAAAACCGAACCGAAAAACAACTTCGTTTGCGACAGCCCGGACAGCGCATGATCGCGAAACGTGGCATCCGGTTTTCGGACAAGATCATGCGCGAACACGACATATGACCGAGCTGACCTCGCTGACGCTTGCGCAAGCGCGCGATCGCCTGCGCAAGAAAGAGATCGCAGCTGTTGAACTGGCCGACGCGCATATCGGCGCGGTCGAGGCGGCGCGCGCGCTCAATGCTTTCGTGAAGGAGACGCCGGAGCATGCGCGCGAGATGGCGCGCGCGTCCGATGCGCGGCTCGCCAAAGGCGAGGGCGGGCCGCTCGAAGGCATTCCGCTCGGCATCAAGGATCTGTTCTGCACCAAGGGCGTGCGCACCACCGCGTGCTCGCGGATCCTCGACGATTTCACGCCGACCTACGAGTTCACCGTCACGGCGAACCTGTGGCGCGACGGCGCCGTGATGCTCGGCAAGCTCAACAACGACGAATTCGCGATGGGCTCGTCGAACGAGACCTCGTGCTTCGGCCCGGTGGTGAACCCGTGGCGGCGCAAGGGTTCCAACGTCGGCGCCGCTGCCTCCGGAGACATCGAGGGCGCGCATCTGGTGCCGGGCGGCTCGTCCGGCGGCTCGGCGGCAGCGGTCGCGGCACGGCTTTGCCTCGGCGCGACCGCGACCGACACCGGCGGCTCGATCCGCCAGCCCGCGGCATTCACCGGGACGGTCGGCCTGAAGCCGACCTACGGACGCTGCTCGCGCTGGGGCATCGTGGCGTTCGCCTCCTCGCTCGATCAGGCCGGTCCGATCGCCCGCACCGTGCGCGACACCGCGCTGCTGCTGCGTTCGATGGCGGGACATGATCCGAAGGACACGACCTCGGTCGATCTGCCGGTGCCCGACTACGAGGCCGCGCTCGGGCGGCCGGTCAAGGGCATGAAGATCGGCATCCCGAAGGAGTATCGCCTCGACGGCATGCCGGGCGAGATCGAGACGCTGTGGAGCCAGGGCGTCGCGTGGCTGAAGGACGCCGGCGCCGAGATCGTGGACGTGTCATTGCCGCACACCCGCTACGCGCTGGCGGCCTACTACATCGTCGCGCCGGCGGAAGCCTCGTCCAATCTCGCGCGCTATGACGGCGTGCGCTACGGGCTGCGCGTGGGCGGGCGCGACGTGCTCGATCTTTACGAGAAGACCCGCGCCGAAGGGTTCGGCAAGGAAGTGCGCCGCCGCGTGATGATCGGCACCTATGTGCTGTCGGCCGGTTACTACGACGCCTACTACACGCGCGCGCAGAAGGTGCGCACGCTGATCAAGCGCGATTTCGAAGACTGCTTCGCGCGCGGCATCGACGCGATGCTGACGCCGGCGACGCCCTCGGCGGCGTTCGGCATCGGCGAGCAGGGCGGCGCCGATCCGGTCGAGATGTATCTCAACGACGTGTTCACCGTCACGGTGAACATGGCGGGACTGCCGGGCATCGCGGTGCCGGCGGGGCTCGACCGCCAGGGCCTGCCGCTCGGGTTGCAACTGATCGGCAAGCCGTTCGACGAGGAAACGCTGTTCGCGCTCGGGCAAAAGATCGAGGACGCGGCCGGCTCGTTCCAGGCGGAGCGGTGGTGGTGACGTCGCTCCCTCAGGGTGAGGAGCTGACGAGGTTCGATCGCTTCAGGACGGGCCTGGCTGCGGCCGCGCCACCCGGCGACATCACCGGTCCGCTCGAAGGCCTGTGGTGGGCCGCCAAGGGCGACTGGGACACGGCACACAAGATCGTGCAGGACGATGAGAGCCGCGAGGCGGCGTGGGTGCACGCCTATCTGCACCGGGTCGAGGGCGATCTGCCCAACGCCGGCTACTGGTATCGGGCTGCGGGAAAGCCGGTCGCGACCGGTGCGCTGGACGACGAGTGGGCGGCAATCGCCGCGGAGATGCTGCGCTGAGCGTGTGGACAGTCGCGCGTTTCGGGCGTTGACTGCCCGCGGCGAGGGACGGGCGTCATGGATACACGCGAAACGGTCATCGAGCTTCGCAGAGCCTATGTGGACGGCGACATCGACCGCGTCGCCTCATTGATTCATGAGGACATCGATTGGTGCATTCACGGACCGGCGCGCGTCTTTCCGTTCGAGGGGCCGCGGCGGGGCCGGGCGCAGGTGCTCGAGGTGCTGGCGGCGATCGGCCAACAGTACGAGCTGAAGCGCTACGAGCATGAATTGCTGATCGTCGAGGGCGAACGCGCCGCGGTGCTCTCGCGCACCTCGTTCGTGCAACGCGCGACCGGACGCACGCTGAGCATACGGCTGATCAACTTCATCCGCGTCAGCAACGGACAGATCATCGAATTCCACGAATACAGCGACACGTTCGATGTCGTGGAGCAGGCGTTGGGATCCTGGCTCCAGGTCCCGGCCATCGCCCTCTAGATCTACTTCTTCGCGGGCGCCGCCGGCGAGGCGACCGGCGGCAGGTCGGCGTCGCCTTTGATTTCCTTGACCCCGCCAAGCTGGCCGCCGGTCAGGATGAACATCATGGCGGCCATCGCCAGCACGCCGCCAAGTATCAAACCGATGTTTCCGCCGGCAGGTTTTTCCGGACCCCCGCGCGAAGGTTCGTCAGGTCGGTTGTTGTCAGCCATGATCTCCTCCGCTAATCCGGAACCTCAACGGCTGATGTTGCACTGCGGTTCCGGCAATTTATGTGGCCGACCGCGTCAGATTTGACGGCAAAAGCATGGACAGCGCGAAGGCGAAGCTGATCAAGGGCGCAACCGGCGACTGGGAAGTCGTGATCGGCCTGGAGGTGCATGCGCAGGTCGCCTCCAACGCGAAGCTGTTCTCCGGCGCCTCGACCGAGTTCGGCGGCGCGCCGAACGATCACGTGTCGCTGGTCGATGCCGCGATGCCGGGCATGCTGCCGGTGATCAATGCCGAGTGCGTGCGCCAGGCGGTGCGCACCGGGCTCGGGCTGAAGGCGCGGATCAACCTGAAATCCGTATTCGACCGGAAGAACTATTTCTATCCGGATCTGCCGCAGGGCTACCAGATCAGCCAATACAAGCAGCCGGTGGTGGGCGAGGGCGAAGTGACCGTCGACCTGCCGGACGGCAGCTTCACGGTCGGCATCGAGCGCGTCCATCTCGAGCAGGACGCCGGCAAGTCGCTGCACGACCGTCACCCGACGATGTCCTACGTCGATCTCAACCGCTCCGGCGTCGCCTTGATGGAGATCGTCTCGAAGCCGGACATCCGCTCGTCCGAGCAGGCCAAGGCCTATGTGTCGAAGCTGCGCTCGATCCTGCGCTATCTCGGCACCTGCGACGGCGACATGGAGAAGGGCTCGCTGCGCGCCGACGTCAACGTCTCGGTGCGCAAGCCGGGCGCGCCGCTCGGCACGCGCTGCGAGATCAAGAACATGAACTCGATCAGCTTCATCGGGGACGCGATCGAGCATGAAGCGCGCCGCCAGATCGAGATCATCGAGGATGGCGGCACCATCGACCAGGAGACGCGGCTGTACGATCCGGGGCGGCGCGAGACGCGTTCGATGCGCTCCAAGGAAGAAGCGCACGACTACCGCTATTTCCCCGATCCGGATTTGCTGCCGCTCGAACTGACGCAGGACGAGGTCGATGCGCTGAAGGCGAAGCTGCCGGAACTGCCGGACGAGAAGAAGGCGCGCTTCATGCGCGAGGCGGGCCTGTCCGCGTACGACGCCGACGTGCTGGTGGCCGAGCGCGCGACCGCCGACTTCTTCGAGCAGGTCGCCGGCGGCCGCGATCCGAAGCTCGCGGCGAACTGGGTGATCAATGAGCTGGCCGGCCGGCTGAACAAGGAAGGCGGGGATATCGCGTCGTCGCCGGTTACGGCCGCGCAACTTGGCGCGGTCCTCGATCTGATCAAGGACGGATCGATCTCGGGCAAGATCGCCAAGGACCTGTTCGAGATCGTCTGGACCGAAGGCGGCGATCCGCGCGCGATCGTGGAGGCGCGCGGCATGAAGCAGGTCACCGACACCGCCGCGATCGAGAAAGTGATCGACGAGATCATCGCGGCGAACCCGGACAAGGTGGCGCAGGCGAAGGCGAAGCCGCAACTGGCGGGCTGGTTCGTCGGCCAGGTGATGAAAGGCTCGGGTGGCAAGGCCAATCCTCAGGCGGTGAACGACCTGCTCAAGGCTAAGCTCGGGATCTGAGGCCCGTCACGCCTGAGTCTCGCATGTGTTCGCAGATCAGTTCGCCGGCCGCCGGTCCGCAGCAGCATCGCGCGCGGCGTCCGGTTTTCGTCCCGCTCGATCGCGGCGGCGAGCCGGCGCGTCGCTTCAGGCGAGAGAAAGCGGTCGCCCGGCTCCGGAGATGCCGCAAACCTTCACGTATTCTATTGGTTCGTGCCTCGCGCGCCGCGCTCGCGCCCCCGCACGCGACGTCCGGCGCGTGGCGATGAAGTCGAGATCGCACGTGCGGCGCGCCGACGTGCATCGCGCGATGGCCGGCGGCGCACCGGCGAGGGCGTCGTGCCGCTGCATCGCGGCGATCCGACCGAAAGCGATCGCAAAGCGTGTTGCGCGAGCCGCGAAACGGTGGCGCGGCACGCTCGCCGAAGGCTGCGGCCGCGGCAGACGCGAATCACCCGGTGCACCAATTCGCGCGAGTGCGATCAAGATTTCGTGTCTCGCGCACGCTTTCACGACGCTCCTGTGAAAAAAATTTTCAACAGGCGGAATTGGGGCGTCGAGGTCATGGCAACGCGCAGCGCGACGAAAGAAATTCCTTGACACGTGCTTGCGTCGTGCGTCGACGCGCAAATTGCGGCGTCACAAAAACCCTTGTGCCATGCGCACTTCTGCGTAACGCCAAGAAACACCGCATGTGTGCGAAGTGTTCGCGCGAAAAAAACGCGCGCGCGATGAATAGCATCGTGGTGGCGTGAGCAACGCGGGTCGCCTGCGCCGCCTCTGCTCATTTTTTGTTAACGGGATTCGGAGTTTCTTGGTTGCTGCTGTACAAATTGCAGCGTGATGCACGCCGCTTCGGGTGCGCATCACAGCGATATCGCCAACCACTTAACTGCTTGGAGGGCAGCATGGCGAAGAAAGCAAAGAAGGCAAAGAAGGCCAAGAAGGCGAAGAAGAAGAAGAAGTAGTTCTTCTCTTCTGAGCAACGACGCGATCGGTAACTGATGCCGAGCGCGCGTCGCAAAGGCCGGCGAGGCCGAATGCCGATCAGCGCAGTGTTGGTCTGGATGGCATCGCCGGCCCTAGTCGACGACGGAGGGCGTCGGCGAAACCCGAGGTTCATCCTTTACGAGCGTGTTCGCAAAGACTCGAGACGGGTGAAAGCCCGCATCGTACCGGACGGCACACTTGCCGGCCGGAGATGAGCCGGACATTTCTCGCCGACGCCCTCGGTCGAAGGGCGCAACAAAAAAACCCCACGCCGCGGCGTGGGGTTTTGTTTTTTTGCGAGAGCCGCGGAGGCTAGCTCTTGAGGCAGCCGCTCATGAACTCGTTGTAGGCCTTGCGTCCGCTCACCTTCTTGGCCTTTTTCTCGTCGCCCCACTTGCCGGCGCAGTCCTTCATCTTCTGCTGCTGCGGCGTCAGCTCCTTCTTGGCCGTGTCCTTCTTGGTCGTCTCTTTCTTCTTTTCCTTCGTCGGCTCCTGCTTCTGCAGCATTTCGGCGAATGCGCCGGTCGGGATCGTCGCCGTCCCCACGACCAGCGTGGCCGCCACGGCCAAGCTCAGTATGCGCGCGATCATGTCTTGCCCCTGTCGCAGCTGTCAGTTGACCTTGGTCCAGGTCTGGCTCTTGCAAACCAGGCCGCCGAGCGCGCAACCCTGCAGCTGCAGCGAGTTGCCGCCCGAATAGGTGAGATTACCCGAATAGGTCTTGCCGTCCTCGGCGTTATAGACCTGTCCCGTCCATTTGCCGTCACCGGCCGGCTTCATGCCCAGCACGATCTGCGTGCCGATCAGCGGGCGGCTGCGCTTTGCGGCATCGGAGTTGTTCTTGTCGGTCTTCGGCTTCTTGGTCTCGGCGTCGTTCGGCTCCTGCAGCCAGATGATGGTGCCGCACAGCGCGCCGCTGCAATCCGCGACGCGGATGCGCGAGGTGCCGGTCTGCGTCAGCCATACCCCGTTCGGATCGGCTGCGAGCGCGCCCTGCGATGGTGCGAGGATCAGGAGTGCAGCGGCTGCGAAAAGATATCGTCTCATGTCTGGCTCCGTGCGTGCTTCCACCGCGGGTGTTGTTGCACAGTATCTTGGGCGGAGAGAAGGCAGGCAAGGGCCTTGGCGCGCACGCCGGCGCGCCATCGCAGGCGGCGGCACAATCGCCGCGTGGTTATCGCAAGCCCAACCGGTACGGTTACCGGCGGTTTAGCGCACTGCGATAAGCCCCGCCATCCGGGCACTTCTGCGATTTTCCGCACGGATGCGGCGCGTCCGGATTCATCTTCGATTCATCGCGTGGCTTAAGCGTCTCTTCAAATCCACCCCCGATAGTCGCGCTGTCGGCATCTGGGGAAATGATGCGGACGGGAAGCGCAGCTCTCGCAACAAAACGGAGCGCGCAGGGATCAGGGGAGAGCCGTCATGTCCTTTCTGGATGTTGCCGCCGATATCGATGTCGCCGCCATGACACCGGTCAACGCGAGCGGAGAAGTCTTCTACGAGCTCGGCATGATGTACGCGGCCGGGCGTGCGGTTCAGCTCGATCTCGTGCTGGCGCACAAGTGGTTCAACCTGGCGGCGATGCGCGGCAATACGGATGCGACCCGCCTGCGGCGCGAGATCGCCGGCGAAATGTCGGCGGCGGAAATCGCCGCGGCCCAGCGCGCCGCGCGCGACTGGCTCACCACGCACTAGGCCGTTTGCTGGGGAACGCTTGCCAAGGCTGGCGGCGCTGGGCATACCGGCGGCTGCCGGAGAGGTGGCCGAGTGGCTGAAGGCGGCGGTTTGCTAAACCGTTATACGGAGAAATCCGTATCATGGGTTCGAATCCCATCCTCTCCGCCAAGCTTCAAAGGATTCGGAAGCGATTCTCTGGAAAGCGCCTCGCGGTCCTCGAATCCGGACCGGATGCGCCGCTTGCGCCGCGTCGCGATCCGGCGTCCGAACTCGTGAACAAGCGGGGACTCGGACAGCCGTTCCGACGTCTGCGGCGGGTGATTTTTCGCCTTTAGGAACTTTCTACAAGATATTGTAATTGCTTGATAAAGCTATTTCGCCCGCCGTCGCCTGAGTACGGCGATTTCATGGTTAACACGGGCCTCGAATCCCAAGTGCCTTTTGTGCAACACCCGCCTGAAAAGACATTTCCAAGCCTGTGACTCGGAGGTTTTTCCGTTGTGTGTGCAACCCTCATCATTAAGGTTGGACACGCGACGGAGGGGGGCATCCCCAGGTCGCCCCGTCCAGGTTCTGAAGTTCGCATCGCAGTGATGAGAAATAAAGGACCGGGTGGTTTCGCGGGGAACTGAAGGGGACCTTCCAGGATGCTTCGGCATCTGACGAGCGGAACCCTCCCACGAGAAGCAAAAACTTGGAGGTCACGATGAAGATGGTGAAAAGCCTTCTCCTCGGTTCCGCAGCAGGTCTCGTTGCGGTCGCTGGAGCACAGGCTGCCGATCTTCCCGTAAAGGCCAAACCGGTCGAATACGTGAAGGTTTGCAGCATCTACGGAGCCGGGTTCTTCTACATTCCCGGAACCGACACTTGCATCAAGATCGGCGGTTGGGTCCGCGGCGAAGTCGACTTCAATGCCGGCGCCAGCCACACCCACTACTACTCGGGTGGTTCGGGCCGTAACAACCGCATGGACAACGCTGACGTCCAGTGGCGTTCGCGCTTCGTGATGTCGTTCGACATCCGTACCCAGACCGAGTACGGCACCCTGCGCGCCTACAACCGCGCCGGCTTCCAGTGGACCACGAACGAAGACGGCATCGGCACCTACTACGTCGAGCGCACGTTCATCCAGTTCGCCGGCTTCACCTTCGGCCGTTCGCAGTCCTACTTCGACTTCTATGCGAACGCTCTCTACTACACCGGTTACATCGGTGGTCCGTCGTCGACCGGCGCTGCCGGCATGAACGTGTTGGCTTACACCGCCACGTTCGGCAACGGCTTCACTGCCACCCTCTCGCTCGAAGACGGCACGCTCCGTCGCTCGGCGGTGTGGGATGCCGGTACCGACGCGCTCACGATCGGCGCGCTTCCGGGCCCGCAGTTCCAGGCGACGACCGGTTACACCGGCCGTGCGGCTGGCGGCAACGGTCCGCCCATCGGCGACTACGCTGCGGCGTCCGTTCCGGACATCGTCGGCTCGCTCCGTGTCGATCAGGCTTGGGGTTCGGCGCAGGTCGCCGGCGCTCTGCACCAGGTTCGCGCGGGCTACTACGGCAACAACACCACGGCCAACGCGGTGCTTGGACCTGGCGGCTACACTGGCTTCGCCCCTGCAGACAAGTGGGGCTACGCCATCATGGCCGGCATCGTGATCAACCTGCCGTGGGCGAAGGGTGACCAGTTCTGGATCGAAGGTGCGTACACGGTCGGTGCCGTGTCCTACACCGGCTTCAACCAGAACGGCCAGTACTCCAACTTCGACCGGTTCAACGGCGCGAGCGTCGCGACCGGCTGGCCGCTCGATGCGGTGTTCGCCAACACGATCGGCCCTGTGACCCTCTCGACCGGTGCGCCGGGCGCGAGCGGCCTCGAGCTGACCACGGTGTGGACGATCGCTGCGGCTCTCCAGCACTACTGGACGCCGGCTCTGCGTTCGTCCGTGTTCGGCGCCTTCACGGCGGTGGACTACAATGCCAACGCGACGAACATCTTCTGCTCGTCGCCGGTCGGTCCGGTTCGCACCTTCGCGGGCGCGACGCCGAACTTCCTCACCGGCTCGGTTCTCGGCTGTAACCCCGACTTCAACGTGTGGGGCATCGGCACGCGGACCATCTGGAACCCGGTTCCGAACCTCGATATCGGCGTGGAAGTCGTCTACGCCAAGCTCGAGCAGAAGCATGAAGCGGCCAACCCTGCGCTGGCTCGCGGCGTGCTGATGAACTTCGGCGGTGGCGGCGGCCGTGCGGCTGGCCTCTACAACGTCGGGTCGGAGGAAGTGTGGTCCGGCATGATGCGCTGGCAGCGTAACTTCTGGCCGTGATCGGCTGAGAGCGACGCAAGTCAAAGGAAACCCCCGGCGCAAGCCGGGGGTTTTCGTTTGTGCGCCATGCCGTTCGAGGTCCGGCGCGACCGTCTCTTCAGGCTGGAGGCTGGCGCGAGGGGCCGGGTATGGTCTAGGGACATCCGCCGCCAGTGCGCGATGCAGGACCCCGATGACCAAGAAGCCGCAACAGCGCGACGGCTTTCGCGCCGCCCAGGCCGCGACCGAGTTCGCGGCCGCGTTGCGCGCGCATCAGGGCGGGCGGGTGCAGGAGGCCGAGCAGCACTACCGCCAGGCGCTCGCGGCCGACCCCGGGCACATCGACGCGCTGCACCTGTTCGGCGTTCTGGCGCACCAGGCCGGCCGCAGCGATGTCGCAATCGACCTGATCGGGAAGGCGCTGGCGCTCGACGAGCGCGTGCCGGACTTCCACTACAATATCGGCCTTGCCTACGGAGCGCTGGGCCGGCTCGAGGAAGCCGCCGCGCATAACCGCAAGGCGATCGCGCTCAAGCCCGAGTACGCCGAGGCGCACATGAACCTCGGCAACGCGCTGGCCGGGCAGGGCAAGCACGCGGACGCGATTGCCGCCTATCAGCGCGCGTTGGCGCTGCGGCCGGGTTTGCCGGAAGCCCATTACAACATCGCCAATACGCTGGCGGCACTCGGACGGCTTGAGGATGCCGTCACGAACTACCAGCGGGCGCTCGCGGCGAGGCCCGACTACGCCGAGGCGCACAACAATCTCGGCACCGTGCTGATGGCGCAGGGAGACACGGCGCAGGCCGCCGAGCAGCACCGGCGCGCGATCGCCCTCAAGCCGGATCTCGCCGCGGCCTACGTCAATCTCGGCAGCGTGCTCGACGCCCAGGGCCGCCAGGACGAGGCGATCCAGTGCTACCGCGACGCGCTCGCGCGCGATCCGCGCCACGCGGAGGCGCACAACAATCTCGGCGGCGTGCTGCTGGTGCGCGGCGCGCTGTCGGAAGCGGCGGCCTGCTTCGAGCGCGCCCTGGCACTCAAGCCGGAGCTCGCGCAAGCCTCGCTCAATCTCGCCAAGGCGCTGGTCGGACTGGGCGAGCTCGAGCGCGCATTGCGGGCGACCCGGCAGGTCCATGATCGCCATGAGACGCCGGAAACCCGGGCGATGTTCTTCCTCTGCCTGCGCGATCCGCGCGCCGCGCCGTTTGCGGCGGACTACCGCGGCGAGCTCATCCGGGCCATCGAGGAGCCGTGGGGCAGCCCGCGCCCGCTCACCGTTGTGGCCACGAGCCTGATCAAGCGCGATCCGGCGGTGGCCGACTGTCTGGCGCGGGTCGAAGCCGCATGGCCTGACCTCTGCACCGGCGAAGCGCTGTTCGGCGCCTCCGGCGTTGTAGCGATCGCCGAAAACCGGCTGCTGCGGGCATTGCTCGAATCGGTGCAGAGCTTCGATGTCGGGCTGGAGCGCTTGCTGACCGCCGCACGCGCGACGTTGCTGCAGCTCGCCGGGCATACCGGCGATACCGCCGCGGCGCTGGCCTTCTACAGCGCGCTCGCGCGGCAGTGTTTCATCAATGAATACGTTTTCGCCTCGTCGCCAGCCGAAGCCGGAGCAGTCGAGCGGCTGCAGAACCAGGTGAGCGCTGCGATCGACTCCGGCGCGCCGATTTCACCGCTATCCGTCGTCGCGCTTGCAGCCTGTCGGCCGCTGCACACGCTGCCGTTTGCCGCCGCGCTGGCGCAGCGCGATTGGCCGGATGCGGTTCGCGCCATCCTGCTGCAGCAGGTCGAGGAGCCGGCCGAAGAAGCGCGTCATCGCGCCGAGATCCCGCGCCTGACGGCGATCGAGGATGCGGGCTCGCAAGCGGTCCGGGCCCAGTACGAGGTGAACCCGTATCCGCGCTGGACCAAGATAGCGCAGATCGGCACGCCGAAGACCCTCGATCATTATCTGCGCGAGCGCTTTCCGCTTGCGCCATTCCGTGCCCTCGGCAAACCGAAGCTCGACTATCTGATCGCCGGCTGCGGCGCGGGCCAACAGGTCGCGAGCGTTGCGCAGTCGTTCAGCAACGCCGAGATAACGGCCATCGATCTCAGCCTGACCAGCCTGGGCTATGCGAAGCGCCAGACAGCGAAAATCGGCCTGACGGATATTGCGTTCGGCCAGGCGGACATCCTCGAACTGGCAAGCCTCGGCCGGACCTTCGACATCATCAACTCGTCGGGTGTGCTGCACCACATCTCCGACGGCTACGCCGGCTGGCGCGTGCTGTTGTCGGTCCTGCGTCCGGGCGGGATCATGCGCGTGGCGCTCTACAGCACGCTCGCGCGGCGCCACATCGAGGCGTGTCGCCGGTACATTGCGGCAAAAGGCTACAGCGGCAGCGCCGCCGACATCCGCCAGTGCCGACAGGACATCATGGCGATGCCGCAGGACGAGCCGATACGCAGCGTGATGACGATCATCGATTTCTTCAGCACGAGTGACTGCCGCGATCTCCTCTTCCATGTTGAGGAGCACACCTCGACGATCCCCGAACTCGCCGAATTCCTCGCCACGAACAATCTCGCGTTCCTCGGCTTCGAGATGGAACCGGGAGCGATGCGGCAATACGCGGAGCGCTTCCCCGACGATCCGGCGCAGACCAACCTCGCGCATTGGCATGCGTTCGAGCAGGACAACCCGGACACGTTCATCGCGATGTATGAATTCTGGCTGCAAAAGCCGGGCACGCTTCCCGCGTGACGGCTACGCTCTAGTCTAGAACCCGTGAGCCGAGACGTCGCACAGCGTGACGAAGGCCGCGATGCGCGCGATCGTGTCGGTCTCGGCGAGCAGCGGCGCGTGACCCTGGTCCGGCACGTCCAGCACGTCGATGTCGAGCCGGCGAGTGCGCATGGCATCGATGGTGGCGGCGGAGAGTATGTCGGAGTTGCCGCCGCGCACCACCATCAGCGGCACGCGGGCGAGCGAATCGAAGGCGCCCCAGATCGGCGGCACCGGATGCTCGGCGTTGATCAATTCGAGTGTCTTGGCGATCGCCGGGTCGTAGTCGAGGACGAGCCCCTTGTCGGTCTGCGTCCAGGTCCGCCGCGCCTGCGCGATCCAGTCGTCCATGGTCATCGCGGTGAACTGTGCGTCGCCGAGCCGGCGCAGCACTTCGGCGCCTTCGGCGAAGCTGCGCGGCGTCGGCATCTTGCCGACATAGCCCTTGAGCCGCACCAGCCCCTTGGTGTCGATCACGGGCCCGATGTCGTTGAGGATCACGCCGGCAAGCGCGCCGGGCCGCTGGGCGCCGAGCAGCATCGCGAGGATGCCGCCGCGCGAGGTGCCGAGAACGACCGCCCGCCCGATCTCCAGCGCCGCCAGGACGGCGAGCACGTCGGCAAGCTCCACGGCAAATGAATAGTTATCCGGGTTGGGGTCGTGGTCCGACCGTCCGCGCCCGCGCGAATCGATCGTGAAGACGAGCCGCGGCTCGGTGGCGCCGAGCGCCAGCGCGAGCTCGTGGAAGTCCGCGCCGTTGCGGGTCAGGCCGGGGAGGCAGAGGACGGGCAGGCGGCGCGCCGCGGACGTCCCGTAGCGGCGCACGTGCAGCCGCAGCCCGTCCTGCGCGGTGATGAACAGGCTGTCGAAGCCGGCCTGATCGGCGGTATCGGCGAGGGCTGCGTCGGACATCGAAATCTCCCGGGCGGGGAGCTTAGAGCATGATCGGAAAAAAAGCCTGTCCCGGACCGAATCCGCGCCGGACGGCGGTGCGCGCCGCTGCAATCAGTTGGTGGCGGCGCCGCGGCGCAGGTCGGCCTCGATCATCAGCCGCGTGCCGATGCCGAGCTGGGCGCGATAGACCTGCATGTTCTCCAGCACGCGCTGCACGTAGTTGCGCGTCTCCGAGAAGGGGATGCGCTCGACCCAGTCGATCGGGTCGACATTGGGATCGCGCGGATCGCCGTATCTCTCGATCCACTGCTTCACCCGCCCGCGCCCGGCATTGTAGGCCACGAAGGAGAGGATGTAGGAGCCGCGATAAGCCTCGAGCACGTCGCCGAGCTCGGCCGCGCCCATCTGCGCATTGTAGGCCGCATCCGACAGCATGCGGTTGCGGTCGAACGCGAAGCCGAACTTCTTTGCGATCTGCTTGCCGGTGCCGGGCAGCACCTGCATCAGGCCGAGCGCATTGGCGCTCGACACCGCGCGCGGATTGAACGCACTTTCCTGCCGCGCGATCGCGAACACGACGCTCTTGTCGACGTTCGGGCCGACCATGCGGAATTCCGGAATGCCGTTGGTCGGGAAGGCGTAGACGTCGAAGGCAAAGCCGCGATTGAGCGCGGCCTTGCCGAGCAGGAGCATCGCGCGCGCGTCGTTGTTGCGCTTGGCGATCTCGGCGACGACGACCAGGGCGCCGGCGTCCACCGCCTTGTCGGCCAGGTCGGAGACGAACGAAATCACCAGATCGCGCGCGTCGATCTGATAGAGGACCTGCACCGCACGCACGACCTCGAGGCCCATCAGCGCGGAGCGATGCCCCCCATCCGGCGGGCGGCGCAGCGCAAGCTCGCCGAGACCGAGGCGTGCGCGCGAGATCTGTCCGTAATAGGCGGTCGGATACTGTGCGGCGGCCTGATAGTGCGCGCGCGCCTCGGCGGTGCGCCCGGCGGCTTCAAATGCCCGGGCCTGCCAGTATTCGCCGCGCGCGAGCGTGATCGGGTTGGTGGTGCCGTGCCCGACGCGTGCGAAATGCTGGGCTGCGGCGCTTGGGTTCTCGACAAAGCGCAGTGCGATCCAGCCGGCGGTGAACTCGTGCTCGGCGCGCAGGTTTTCCTTCAGCGGCGGCAGCGCATCGCGCGCCACGTGGTAGGCCGCCTGGTATTCGTTGAGATCGAGCAGCTTGCGCGCGACGAGGCGGCGCTCGACCCACCACTCGTCGAGGTTATGCTGCTGCGAGGCGTTTCGCGGCGCCGACTGCAGCAGCTGCGCGGCCTCGATCGTCTTGTCCTCGCGGCGCAGCCACTGCGCCTTGTGGAAGATATAGCCGGTGTCGCCGCGCGCGGTTGCGGGGACGGCCTCGAGCAGGGCGCCGGCGTTCGAGGCTTTGTCCACTACCGCCTTACGCGCCTTGCCGATCAGCAGGTCATTGCCGCCGAGCAGGCTCGCCATCCGCATGCCGGCGTCCGGATCGTCATCGTAGAACCGGCGGTCCATGCGCGCCTTGTGGTCGGCGCGGGTGATCGCGTCGCCGAAGGTTTCCATCACGATGCGCTCGACATCGCGCGAGCAGGTGTCCTCGCGCCAAGCCGCGCGCGCAAGCTGCGCCGCGCCGTCCTCGTCGCCTTGCGCCTTCAGCGCGCGGGCGAGCGCGAACTTGCCCTTCGCGGTCGTCGGCTTCTGCATGCGGAAGAAAGAGATCACGGTCGCGGCCGGACGCCGCTCGTCCCACAGCGCGCTTTCGGCGCGGCGGCGCATCATGGTGGCGTTCGGCCAGCTCGGATTGTCGCTGCTGAATGCCGCGAAGCGGTCGAAGCCCGCATCGTTCTCTTCGCTGCGCAGGATCGCCCATTCGACCACCTTGCGCGCAAGCGGATCGCCGATGCCCTTCTGGACCGTGCTCGCCTCGCTGGTCTTGCCGCGCCGCGCGAGGTCGATCGCCTGCTTGACCAGCGCGATGTCGGCTGCGGGGGTCGATGTGCTTTCCGCGGCGGCGAGCGGTGCGGTCGGCATCACCGACGCCAGGCGCGCCGGCGGTGCGGACGGCGGCGCAAGATAGCCGGTACCCGGGGCGGCGGGCAGGATCGCGGCCGAGCCGGCCGGCGCGAAGCTCGAGGTCCCGAGCACGCGCGTTGGCGCTAGATTGAAAGTCGGACTGGAGGTCGCCGACGCGACCGCAAAATGCGGGCGCGTGCGCGGTAGCGGGATCGATGTTGCGGTCGTGTGCGCAGCGCCCTTAGTGGCAGCCTTCGACGGCTTGGCTGGCGTCGTTGCGGGCTTGGCTGCGCTCTTGATTGCGCTCTTGGCCGGCTTGGGCTTTGCAACCTTGGACTTTTCCGGCTTGGGCTTTTCGGATTTGGACTTGGCAACCTTGGCTGCCGCCGCGGCCTTTGTCTCGGCCGGCGTGGCCGCCAGCGCGGGCGTAAACAGGACGCCCGCAACGAGCGCCGCAAGCGAGCATTCGAGAAGGCGCCGCGAGCGGCTGCGCGTGAAATTCATCCCGTCGTCCCTAGCGGCCGTTCGAGCCGCACCCGAAGAAAATGACCTTGGCGCACAAGGATGCGCGAACCAGTCTTTTCGGCCGAATCCCGTTTAGGAAGTGCTAACCCGCCCGTTGGCGCAATGCCAACCCGCGATACGTATTTGGCGGCGAACCACGGCGAAAGCGGGGCGAGGGCGGCGGGAACCCGGCCAAAGGCCTGGCCGGGCGGCTGCCTGTCGGCGAATTAATGGCTGATATCAGGCATTTTCACTTCCGCGGCGGGTTTTCTGACGATAGTTTCACTCAACCGAGGCTGTCGGCGGGTTCAAGGAGCATGGCATGAGCGCCAAGACGAGTTTCCGCGGGTCTTTCACCGCGCTGGTCACGCCCTTCAAGAATGGCGCCGTCGACGAGCAGGCCTTCCGCAACCTGGTTGACTGGCAGATCGCCGAGGGCACCAACGGGCTGGTGCCGGTCGGCACCACCGGCGAGAGCCCGACGCTCTCCCACGATGAGCACAAGCAGGTGGTCGAGTGGTGCGTCGATCAGGCCGACGGCCGGGTTCCGGTGGTCGCGGGCGCGGGCTCCAACTCGACCCACGAGGCGGTGGAGCTTGCCCAGCACGCCGAGAAGACCGGCGCCGACGCCGTGCTGGTGGTCACGCCGTACTACAACAAGCCGACGCAAGAAGGCATGTACCAGCACTTCAAGGCGATCAACGACGCGATCGGCATCCCGATCCTGATCTACAACATTCCGCCCCGTTCGGTGGTCGACATGTCGGTGGAGACCATGGCGCGGCTCTACCAGCTCAAGAACATCGCCGGCGTGAAGGACGCGACCGCCAACATGGCGCGGGTGACGCAGCAGCGCGCGGCCTGCGGGCCGGACTTCAACCAGCTCTCCGGCGAGGACATCACGGCGCTTGGTTTCAACGCGCATGGCGGCCATGGCTGCATCTCGGTGACGTCGAACGTCGCGCCGCGGCTGTGCTCGGAATTCCAGGCGGCGTGCGGGCGCGGCGATTACGCCTCCGCCGTCAAGCTGCAGGACAAGCTGCACCTGCTGCACATCAACCTGTTCTGCGAGACGAGCCCGGCGCCGGTCAAATACGCCATGTCGCTGATCGGCAAGTGTTCGGACGAGGTGCGCCTGCCGATGGTTCCCGCGTCCGAACAAGCGCGCGCCGCGGTGCGCGAGGCCATGGTCCATGCCGGGCTGATCAACTAGGCCTTGTCGCGCATGATCTGATCCCAAAACCGGTATCCACCTCCGGGATCAGGCGCGGGGCTCGAACGACCTGATTTTGCCGGCCCGGGCGGGCCAACCGGCGGCGCGATGCCGTCTTGCCCACGCCAAACGCCGTCACTAAACACTGCCGCATGAGTCGTGCCGCGGGCCGGCGCGACGGCCGTCACAATGGTTTGGAACGATGAGAAGCAGGACACTGTTCGCCGCAACGCTCGCGCTTCTGGTTGGCGCCGTATCGGCCTCGGCGCAGGAGGCCGGCTGGGCGGTCGATACCAGCAAGCCGAAGCGCGCGATCCTGAGCTACACGGCGGAAAAGGACGGCCCGCGCCTGCTAATCGTCGCCTGCCTGCGCAACTCCGAGGAGATCGGCCTCTATTCGACCGGCATCGGAGCCCCGAGCGGCAAGCCGGTCGTGGTCATGGGGCTGACCAACGGCGGACGCAAATACAGCGTGCGCGGCGACATGGGGCTCGATAATGCCACCAACCAGCCGGCGTTCCGCTACGAGACCAACATCGACTCCCGGGCGCTCGGCATCTTCCGCGCCGAGTTCATGCCGATGCTCAACGGCAAGGGGCCGCTGACCATCACGGTCGGCGACAAGTCGCAGCAGGTGCCGCTTGCCGGCGTCACGGCGCCGCTACAGAAGTTCTCGGCGTCCTGTTTCGGGAAATCGTGAGCTGATGGCGGCGGCGAAGGAGCAACGCTTCAAGATCGTCGCCGAAAACCGCAAGGCGCGCTTCAACTACGCGATCGGCGAGAAGTTCGAGGCCGGCATCGCGCTTACCGGCAGCGAGGTGAAGTCGCTGCGCTCGGGCCGGGCGGCGATCGCCGAGTCCTACGCCGACACGCGGGCCGGCGAGATCTGGTTGATCAATTCCAACATCACCGAATACCTGCAGGCCGGGCGCTTCAATCATGCGCCGAAGCGTCCGCGCAAGCTGCTGCTGCACAAGCGCCAGATCAGCAAGCTGATCGGCGCGGTCGAGCGCGAGGGCATGACGCTGGTGCCGCTCAAGCTCTATTTCAACGAGAAGGGCCGCGCCAAGGTCGAGCTCGCGCTCGCCAAGGGCAAGAAGCTGCACGACAAGCGCGAGACCGAGAAGAAGCGCGATTGGGATCGCGAAAAGGGCCGCCTGCTGCGGCAGAAGGGCTGAGGTCCGCGCAAAGCGGCCTCACGAAGTCGTTATCTCCTGCGGCAATGTCGCCGCACCGGTTCCTGCAACCGCCTCCGCCGAGCCGCGTATCTCGCAGCGTGAACGGGGACCGCCGGTCTCTCAAAGACCAACCTTGCCGCAGGCGATGCCTGCAATCGGCAAACAGGAGAACTTCGATGACATCCGCAATCAAGGCGCTGGCGCTTGCCAGCACGATCCTTGCTGCCCCGTTGCTGGCGAGCGCCGCCAATGCGGCCTCGATCGTCGCGCTGGTCGACGGCAAGACGCTGGTGATGGTCGATCCGGCAGCCAAGAAGGCGACTGGCAAGGTCGACATCAAGGGCGCGACCAACGTGGTCGGGATCGACGTGCGGCCGGCCGACGGCGCGCTGTACGCGGTGACCGCCGACGGCGGCATCTACACGGTCGACGCCAAGACCGGCACCGCCACGATGAAGAGCAAGATCTCCGAGGGGCTGAAGGGCACCATCACGGTCGTCGACTTCAACCCGGCGGCCGATCGCCTGCGTGTGATCACGTCCGACGGCGCGAACCTGCGCATCAATGTCGACGACGGAAAGACCACCGTCGACGGCACGCTCAAGTACAAGGACGGCGACGCGATGGCCGGCAAGCCCGCGAAGGTCGTCGCCGGCGCGTACACCAACTCGCTCAATCCGAAGCCGGGCGCGACCGCGCTCTACGACATCGACGAAGCCGGTCACCTGCTGAGCCAGGCACCGCCGAACGACGGCATCCTCAACACCGTCGGCATGCTCGGCGTGCAGCTCAGCGGCCCGGTCGCGTTCAACATCGTCGCCTCGGCGGGCGACAAGAACGACGCGTGGCTGATGGTCGGCGATACGCTCTATTCGGTCGATCTGAAGAGCGGCAAGGCGACCTCGGCCGGCAAGGTCACGGGCGTGAGCGGCAAGGTGACCGACATCGCCTGGATCGACTGATCGGGCGCGCGGGCTAGCTCTTCTCACGCGCACCGATGGTCCGGCGTTGCGGGACGTTCGATAGTGTCCCCCCGCAAGGTTGAGCGGCCTCGCATCGAAGGACCCGGCGGCCCGCTGCATCGCGCAGCGGGCCGTTGTCGTTGAGCCCTCAGGCTGGCGAGGGGGGCTGCCGGAAAAATTCTGAAAAACAACCCCATGCAAAGAACTCCAGCATGAGGGGACGAGAAGCTACGCTTGCGCCTTCTTGAAATTCGCCGCGGCCTTGTCCCAGTTCACCACGTTCCACCAGGCCTTGAGATACTCCGGCCGGCGGTTCTGGTACTTGAGGTAATAGGCGTGCTCCCAGACGTCGACGCCGATGATCGCCTTCGCGCCGAGCGCGACCGGCGTGTCCTGGTTGGCGGTCGTGATCAGCTCGATCTTCTTGTCCTTGTTCAAGATGAGCCAGGCCCAGCCGGAGCCGAAGCGCGCGGCCCCGGCGGCGGCGAACTTCTCCTGGAAGTCGGCAACGTCCTTCCACGAGCTTTCGATCGCGGCCTTGAGCTCGCCCGAGGGCTCCTTGGCGCCGCCCGGCGTCATCAGGTCCCAGAAGAAGGTGTGATTCCAATGGCCGCCGAGATTGTTCTTCACCTGGGTCTGGATCTGCAGCGGGATGTAGGCGGCATCGACCAGCGTCTTCTCGATCGGGGTGCTGCCGAGTTCGGGCACCTGCTTGGCGAACTGGTTGCAGGCGTTGACGTAGGCGGCGTGATGCCGGTCGTGGTGGATCATCATGGTCTGCGCGTCGATGTGCGGCTCGAGCGCCTCGTTGGGATAGCCGAGCGGTGGGACCTTGAACGGACCGTCGGCGGCGGGCTGAGCTTGAGCGAGTGCAAAAGAGGGGGCGAAGCCCGCGAGGGCGGCGGAGCCGAGCAACGTGAGGCTTTGGCGTCTGTTCATGGCGTGGTTTCCTTGTGACAATCGGGCCGGCGGGTCGTGGCGTCGCAGGCCGCCCTCAGCAATAGAACCCCGAGTTCCCAAACTTGTTGCAACCCGGAACCGGAAAAAGGTGAGGAATTTCATGGGGCCTAAGGTCACACTCGATCACTGTGTCGTGCATGTCTCCGACTGGAAGCGCTCCAACGACTTCTACGCCCGGGTGATGGGGGCCGAGGTGGTCGCGCGCGGCAGCGGTTTCGCTTACCGGTTCGGTGATCAGCAGCTCAATCTGCATGGCCCGGGCGTCGATCCGGTCCCGGTCGCGCGCGATCCGGTACGGCCGGGGAACAGCGATCTGTGCTTCGTGTGGGCGGGCCCGATCGCGGATGCGGCGGCGCATTTTGCGCGATTGCGGCGTCGCGGTCGAGCTCGGGCCGGTGGAACGGGCAGGGGCGAGGGGGACCGGGACAAGCGTTTATTTCCGCGATCCGGACGGGTCGCTGCTCGAATTCATCTCCTACACCCCGAATGCCTGATAACACCCTGACATAGCAGAAGGAACACGATGGCGATAAACCACGACCCGACCGTGCTCCCCGATGACCTGCCGGCGCCGCACGACGATGGCGCGGCGCGTCACCTGAGCGGTGCGCGACTGCCCGACATCGCGCTCCCGGCGACCGACGGCGCGGCGGTCAGTCTGGCGCGGCTCGCCGGCCGCACGGTGGTCTACATCTATCCGCGCACCGGGCGCCCCGGGCAGGCGACGCCGACCGGCTGGGACGCGATCCCGGGCGCGCGCGGCTGCACGCCGCAATCCTGCGGCTTTCGCGACCACTTCGCGGACCTCAAGCGCCTCGGCGTGCAGCAGCTCTACGGGCTGTCGACGCAGACCACCGACTACCAGCGCGAGGCGGGCGCGCGGCTGCACCTGCCGTTTGCGATCCTGTCGGACGAGACGCTTGCGTTGACGCACGCCCTCGACCTGCCGGTCTTCTCGGTCGACGGCATGACGCTGATCCGCCGCATGGCGTGGGTGATCGACGACGGCGTGATCACGAAAGTGTTCTATCCGGTGTTTCCGCCGGACCGGAGCGCCGAAGAGGTCGTGAACTGGCTTCGCGCATGATCCGGCGAAGCGGGCGCCGGTTCGGCGGCAAGGTCGCGCGCAACGATCACGCTTCGTCGAGATAAGATCGCACACCGGCAAACACCGCACGGAACATGTCGGTGGTCAGCACGCCCGTGTTCGTGTTGTAGCGCGAGCAATGATAGCTGTCGAAAAGCGCGAGGCCGCCGATCATGTGCCTGGCGCCGTGCGCAAACGGCGCGGTCGCGAGCCGCTGTCCCAGCGCACGCAACGTCAATTCATGCGCGATGCGCCCGAGCGCCACGATCGCGCGCAGCGGTGCCATCGCCGGGATGCGGCGTGCGAGGTAGGCCTCGCGGCAGGTGTTGATCTCGGCCGGCGTCGGCTTGTTGTCCGGCGGCACGCAATGCACTGCGTTGGTGATGCGCGCGTCGATCAGCGTCAGCCCGTCGTCCACCCGCGCGTCGAACGTGCCGCGCGAGAAGCCGTATTCCTTCAGGGTGGCATAGAGCAGGTCGCCGGCGTAATCGCCGGTGAAGGGCCGTCCGGTGCGGTTGGCGCCGCGCACTCCCGGCGCAAGGCCGACGATGAGAAGGCGCGCATCGAGCGGCCCGAACGAATGGACCGGCGCGTTGAACCAGTCCGGCTCGCGCTTGCGCCATTCCGTGCGGAACGCGACGAGGCGCGGGCAGCGCGGACAGTCGCGCGGCGGCTCGGCCGCGGCGGGGTCGGCCCCGGCGCTATTCTTCGTCGTCGAACTCATCCGCGGCGCCCGCCCGTTGCGGCGCGGCAGGGCGCTGCAGGAATTGCGGCGTGTGGCGTTCGGCACCGCGTTCGCCGCGCTCACCGCGGTCGTCGCGCGGCGCGCGCGCCGGGCGCTCCGACGGATCGCGCCCGATCTTGCTTTGCAGCTCGACGATATCGAGGAAGATGTCGCACTGGCGGCGCAGCTCGTCGGCGACCATCGGCGGCTGAGTCGAGATCGTGGACACCACGGTCACGCGCACGCCCTTGCGCTGGATCGCCTCGACCAGCGAGCGGAAATCGCCGTCGCCGGAGAACAGCACGATGTGATCGACATGCGGCGCGATCTCCATCGCGTTGACCGCAAGCTCGATATCCATGTTGCCCTTTACCTTGCGGCGGCCGGACTGGTCGACGAATTCCTTCGTCGCCTTGGTGACGACGGTGTAGCCGTTGTAGTCGAGCCAATCGATCAGCGGGCGGATCGAGGAATACTCCTGATCCTCGATCACGGCGGTGTAATAGAACGCGCGCAACAGGTAGCCGCGTGACTGGAACTCGCGCAGCAGCCGCTTGTAGTCGATGTCGAAACCGAGCGTCTTGGCCGTGGCGTAGAGGTTGGCGCCGTCAATGAACAGCGCGATCTTCTCGGAAGGTACGGGCATCTTCGCTCTCTCGTTAATGAATGCAGCGGGCCTCGCCCGCCAAGCGCGTTCTCGAAATGGTCGCCGTCACCGGCAAATCCGTGCCGTCGAGGGAAAAGGCCGGTTCTCGCAATCGAAAAGGCAATGATTCGAGGGGGGCCGACGCAATTTCCGCACGGCTTGCGTAACAGAGGGGGCCAACGCCGCCAAGCCAAAAGCGAAGTTTCCCTTGCGCTTTTTGCGCGAGCGGAATACCTAACCGCTAAATTCGCACACAAATCCATATAGGAGTGCCGAGCCGATGGCCCGCGTCACCGTGGAAGATTGCATCGATAAGGTTGAAAATCGTTTTGATCTCGTGCTTCTCGCGAGTCACCGCGCCCGCATGGTGTCGTCCGGCGCGCCGATCACCATCGACCGCGACAACGACAAGAACCCGGTGGTGGCGCTGCGCGAGATCGCCGACGAGACCATCTCGCCCGGCGACCTCAAGGAAGACCTGATCCATACCCTGCAGAAGTACGTCGAGGTCGACGAGCCCGAGATGGACACGGTGCCGCTGATCGGCTCGGAAGGTGCGAGCGTCGACGCCGACGACAAGGAAGTCACCACCGACCGCATGACCGAGGAAGAGCTGCTCAAGGGCCTCGAAGGCCTCGCGCCGCCGGAAGAGAAGCCGGAGCCGGAGAGCGAAATCGGCGACGACGATATGTGAGCGGCGGCGCTATCGCGGAATGGTTTGACGGCCCGGCTCAGCCCGGGCCGTTTTGTTTTGGGGCGCACGGTGACGTTCGCTTGCGGCGGCGCCGAACGCGGCGCGCGCCGCGTTTCGCCCCGGCGGCATCAGCCTTGCGCAATCGCGTTGCCGACGCCGTGAAATCCCGCGATACTCTCGATGCAGCACTGCCGCCGGTCGTCGCGGCGTGCCCGAGGACGCGCATGGCCCGCCAGACCGATCTGCCGCGCATGCAGAACCAGCCGCCGGCGCGCCGGGTGGAGGCTGCGCCGCCGATCGCGCCGGCCGAGGTCGAGGAGCCGAAGAAGGCGCGCCGTCCGCAGATGATGCGGCAGTACGACCTGACCGACCGGGTCAAGGCCTACAATCCGAACGCCAACGAAGACCTGCTCGACCGCGCTTACGTCTACGCCATGAAGGCGCATGGGTCACAGACGCGCGCCTCGGGCGATCCGTACTTCTCGCATCCCCTCGAAGTCGCCGCGATCCTGACCGACCTCAAACTCGACGACGCCACGATCGTGGCGGCGCTGCTGCACGACACGATCGAGGACACCGCCTCGACCCGCGCCGAGATCGACCAGATCTTCGGCCCCGAAATCGGCGCGCTGGTCGACGGGCTCACCAAGCTGAAGAAGCTCGATCTCGTGACGCGCGAGGCGAAGCAGGCTGAGAACCTGCGCAAGCTGCTGCTCGCGATCGCCGCCGACGTGCGCGTGCTGCTGATCAAGCTCGCCGACCGGCTGCATAACATGCGCACGCTCGACTTCATGCCGTCCGAGGCGCGCCGGCGCACCGCCGAGGAGACGATCGATATCTATGCGCCGCTCGCCGGCCGCATGGGCATGCACGAGATGCGCGAGGAGCTCGAGAACCTGGCGTTCCGCGAGCTCAATCCGGAAGCCTATCAGGTGATCAGCGGGCGGCTCGCTGCGCTCGCCGAGCGCAGCCAGACCGTCGTGACCGAGATCGAACGGCAGCTCACCCGCAAGCTCGCCGACCGCGGCATCGACGCAAACGTCTCGGGACGGCAGAAGCTGCCGTACTCGACCTGGCGCAAGATGGAGCGCAAGGCGATCGGCTTCGAGCAATTGTCCGATCTCGTCGGCTACCGCGTGCTCGTCGACAAGACCGAAGACTGCTACCAGGCGCTCGGCGTCGTGCACACGACGTGGCAGATGATCCCGACGCGCTTCAAGGACTACATCTCGACGCCGAAGCAGAACGACTACCGCTCGATCCACACCACGGTGATCGGCCCCGGCAAGCAGCGCGTCGAATTGCAGATCCGCACCCGCGGGATGCACGAGATCGCCGAATACGGCATCGCGGCGCACGCGCTCTACAAGGACGGGCACGGCTCGCCCTCCGACATGCTGTCGCGCGAGAGCAATGCCTATGCGTGGCTGCGTCATACCATCGAACTCCTGTCCGAGGGCGTGAACTCGGAAGAATTCCTCGAGCACACCAAGCTCGAGCTGTTCCACGACCAGGTGTTCTGCTTCACGCCGAAAGGACGGCTGATCGCACTGCCGCGCAAGGCGACCGCGATCGACTTCGCCTACGCGGTGCATACCGACGTCGGCAACAGCGCGGTCGGCGCCAAGATCAACGGCAAGATCGCGCCGCTCGTCTCCGAGCTCTCGAACGGCGACGAGGTCGAGATCGCCACCTCGAAATCGCAGAGCGCGCCGCCGGCCGCATGGGAAGCGGTCGTCGTCACCGGCAAGGCGCGCGCCGCCATCCGCCGTGCGACGCGGGTCGCGGTGCGCACGCAATATGTCGGCTTCGGCCGCCAGATGGTCGAGCGGCTGTTCCGGCGGGCCAAGAAGGACTACTCCGACGAGAAGCTGCAGGGCGCGCTGCCGCGCCTCGCGCGCGCCTCGGTCGAGGAGGTGATGGCCGCGGTCGGGCGCAGCGAGATGCGCGCCTCCGACGTCGCGCGCGCAATGTATCCCGACTACAAGGAAGAGCGCGTCGTGCGCACCGCCATGCCCAAGGCGGAGAGCGGCTGGTTCGGGCTGCGCAAGGCGAGGTCGCTGATCTTTCGGGTGCCCGACGGCAAGGATGCCGAGGACGCGATCCCGATCCGGGGCATCGGCGCCGAACAGCCTGTGAGCTTCGCGCCGGACGGCGGCGCGGTGCCGGGCGACCGCATTGTCGGCATCATGACGCCGGGCGAGGGGATCACCATCTATCCGATCCAGTCGCCGGCGCTGAAGGAGTTCGACGACACGCCGGAGCGCTGGCTCGACGTGCGCTGGGACATCGAGGAGCAGAGCCCGCAGCGCTTCCCGGCCCGCATCAAGGTGAATTCGCGCAACGAGCCGGGCTCGCTCGCCCAGGTCGCGCAGGTGATCGCCGAGCACGACGGCAACATCGACAATGTGCGCATGACCCGCGACGCGCCGGACTTCACCGAGCTGCTGATCGACCTCGAGGTCTACGACCTCAAGCACCTCAACGCGATCATTGCCCAGCTCAGGGCCAAGCCCGTGGTGGCGCGGGTCGAGCGGGTGAACGCGTGAAAACCGCGCCGCGTCGTGATGGCGGTCATCGAAACAATGCATTTGACGGCGCGGCGGTATCTCGTGTTTAAATCGTAGGATGTCGGCAAACCAGCTGCGCCTCGGCGTCAACATCGATCACGTCGCGACCATCCGCAACGCGCGCGGCGGCAAGCATCCCGACCCGGTGCAAGCCGCGCTGGTGGCGGTCGAGGCGGGTGCGGACGGCATCACGGCGCATCTGCGCGAGGACCGCCGCCACATCCGCGACGACGACATCACCCGGCTGAAGGCGCAGCTGACCAGGCCGCTCAACTTCGAAATGGCGGCGACACGCGAGATGGTCGACATCGCACTCAAGGCGCGCCCGCACGCCGCCTGCATCGTGCCGGAGCGGCGCCAGGAAGTGACCACCGAGGGCGGGCTCGACGTGGTGCGCCAGCACAACCAGCTCGTGCCGGTGATCGCCGAACTGAAGGCGGCCGGCATCCGCGTCTCGCTGTTCATCGGTGCCGACGAGAAGCAGATCGAGACGGCGGCCGAGGTCGGCGCGCCGGTGGTCGAGATCCATACCGGGGCGTGGTGCGAGGCGGTGATCGACGGGCACGCGACGATGGCCGCCATGGAGTTTGCGCGGATCAAGGCCGGTGCGGCGCGCGCGAAAGCGCTCGGCCTCGAGGTCCACGCCGGGCACGGCCTCGACCTCGCCACCGCCGAGACGGTCGCGGCGCTGCCGCAGATCGTCGAGCTCAACATCGGGCATTTCCTGATCGGCGAGGCGATCTTCGGCGGGCTGTCGGGGACCATCAAAGCCATGCGAGTCGCGATGGAGCGTGGCTTCGCGCGCCGCGCGGCGCCATGAGCGCGGCATGATCCTCGGCATCGGCTCCGACATCACCGACATCCGCCGCATCGAGAAGGTGATCGAGCGGCACGGCGAGCGCTTCCTCGGGCGCATCTTCACCGAGGCCGAACGCAAGCGCGCGGAGCGGCGCGCCAAGAGCGTCGAGACCTATGCGAAGCGCTTCGCCGCCAAGGAGGCCTGCGCAAAGGCGCTCGGCACCGGGCTGCGTGGCGGGGTGTGGTGGCGTGACATGGGCGTGGTCAACCTGCCGTCGGGCAGGCCCACGATGAGGCTCACCGGGGGCGCCGCCGCGCGGCTCGCCAAGATCACGCCGGCCGGGATGGAGGCGCGAATCGATCTCACCATCACGGACGAATACCCGCTGGCGCAGGCGTTCGTGGTGATCTCGGCGGTGCCGGCGGGGACGCCGGGCTGAGATTTCTCAAACGGATTCAACAATCCGCCGGAACTCATTGCCGTCGCCTTCGTTTTTGAAGGCATCATGGCAAAAACAAAGCAACAGCCGCCGCTGAAGGTTCTCGCCTTCAATTGCTCGCTCAAGAGCTCCAGGACCAGGGAAAAGTCCTCGACCGACGTGCTGCTGAAGCAGCTCATGGCGGAGCTGGAGAAACATGGCGCGAAGGGCGCGGTGGTGCGCGCGGTCGACCACAACATCAAGCCGGGCGTGAGCTCCGACGAAGGCAAGGGCGACGACTGGCCGGCGCTGCGCCAGCGCGTGATCAACGCCGACATCCTGATCATGGCGACGCCGATCTGGCTCGGCCAGCCCTCGAGCGTCGCCAAGCGCGTGATGGAGCGGATGGACGCATTCCTCACCGAGACCGACGAGAAAAGCCGCATGCCATCCTACGGCAAGGTCGGGGTCGTGGTGGTGGTCGGCAACGAGGACGGCGCGCACCATTGCGCCGCGGAGCTGACGCAGGCGCTGACCGAGGTGGGATTCACCTCGCCGCCGGGCGCCGTGACCTACTGGGTCGGGGAGGCGCAGGGCGACAAGGAGTACAAGGACCTGATGCGTACCCCCAAGGTGGTGGCCGAGACGACCGCAATGCTCGCCTCGAATACGGCGCATCTGGCCCGCCTGCTGAAGCAACACACCTACCCGGGAATCGGGTGAGGCGGGCCTCGCTGTTTCTGCGCGATGCCGAAATCATTCACGGATACAATGGCTTGACAGGATCGGCACAAATCCGCGTGATGCCGCGCGGTTCGTTGCGCGGCTTGTCTCCAACCGCTACAACGGCCAACTAGGGGTGGGGGCGCCACCTGACGAAAGCCCAGAGGCCGATGCGCGTGTCGACAGCCGAGCAAAAGCGGAAAGAAGGCGGATTCGCCGAAACCGTACGCGTGGTCATCCACGCCCTGATCATCGCGGTCGTGATCCGCACCTTCCTGTTCCAGCCGTTCAACATTCCGTCCGGCTCGATGATGGCGACGTTGCTGATCGGCGACTACCTGTTCGTGTCGAAATACACGTACGGTTACAGCCGCTATTCCTTCCCGTTCTCGCCGCCGTTGTTTTCCGGGCGCGATCCGATCCTCGGCAAAGGCCCGCAGCGCGGCGACGTCGTGGTGTTCCGCCTGCCGCGCGACGATTCCACCGATTACATCAAGCGCGTGATCGGGCTTCCCGGCGATCGCATCCAGATGATGGATGGCGTGCTCAACATCAACGGCGAGCCGATCAAGCGCGAGCGCGCCGAGGATTTCGTCGGCACCGAAGACGGCCCGGGCATCAAGCGGATCAAGCGCTGGAAGGAGACGCTGCCGAACGGCGTCGTCTATTACACGCTCGATCTGGTCGACAACTCGTTCTACGACAACACCCAGGTCTACACCGTGCCGCCCGACCATTACTTCATGATGGGCGACAACCGCGACAACTCGACCGACAGCCGCGTGCTCAGTCAGGTCGGCTACGTGCCGATCGACAACATCGTCGGGCGCGCCGAGATCATCTTCTTCTCGGTCGGCGACGGCGAGGCGGCCTGGAAGGTCTGGCGCTGGCCGGTGAGTGTGCGGTGGAGCCGGTTGTTCTCGATCGTTCGATGAGCCGCAAGGCGAAAAACACCCAGGCGCGCGACGAACTCGAAACGAGGATCGGCTACGCGTTCGCCGACAAGGCGATCCTCGACCGCGCGCTCACCCATATCTCGGCGGCCTCGCCGAAGCAGGGGCGCGGCGGCAGCTACCAGCGGCTCGAGTTTCTCGGCGACCATGTGCTCGGGCTCGCGGTCTCGGACATGCTGTACCGCGCCTTCCCGAAGGCGGACGAGGGCGAGCTCTCGCGCCGCCTCGCCGACCTGGTGCGGCGCGACACCTGCGCGGAGGTCGGGCGCGCGATCGATCTCGGCGCGGCGCTCCGCCTCGGCAACTCCGAATCCAACTCGGGCGGGCGGCGGCGCACCGCGATCCTCGCCGACGTGTGCGAGGCGCTGGTCGGCGCGGTGTTCACCGACGGCGGCTATCCGGCGGCCGCGGCATTGATCGAGCGGCTGTGGCATGAGCGCATGATGAAGCCGGTGCGCGCGCTGCGTGATCCGAAGACCATGCTGCAGGAATGGGCGCAGGGGCGCGGCCTGCCGACGCCGGCCTATCGCGAGGTGGAACGCACCGGCCCGCACCACAATCCGGAATTCCGCGTCGCCGTCGACGTCGCGAACAAGCCGCCGGCCGAAGGGATCGGGCGCTCGAAGCGCGCCGCCGAGCAGGCCGCCGCCGCCGCGATGCTGACGCGCGAAGGCGTGGAGGCGACGAATGGCTGAGCCCTCCGACGACGCGCCGCCGCCGCCGCCGCCGCCGCCCCAGGAGGTAACCCGCTGCGGCTTCATCGCGCTGATCGGCGCGCCGAACGCCGGCAAGTCCACGCTGATCAATTCGCTGGTCGGCGCCAAGGTCTCGATCGTCAGCCGCAAGGTGCAGACCACGCGTGCGCTGGTGCGCGGCATCGCGATCGAGGGCGCGACGCAACTCGTGCTGATGGACACCCCGGGCATCTTCGCGCCGAAGCGCCGGCTCGACCGCGCGATGGTGACGACCGCGTGGGGCGGCGCAAGCGACGCCGACATCGTGGTGCTGCTGATCGACGCCAAGAAGGGCCTGGACGAGGAAGCGGACGCGATTCTCGGCAGGCTCGCCGGGGTGCGGCAGCCGAAGGTGGTGGTGCTGAACAAGGTCGACATCGCCGAGAAGCCGGCGCTGCTGACGCTCGCGCAAAAGATCGGGGCGAAGGTTGCGTTCGACGCGACCTTCATGCTCTCCGCGCTGAGCGGCGATGGCGTCGACGCCCTGCGGCGCTGGCTCGCCGAGCATGCGCCGGCCGGACCGTGGCACTATCCGGCGGACCAGATCTCGGATGCGCCGCTGCGCGCGCTTGCGGCCGAGATCACGCGCGAGAAGCTGTTCAACCGGCTGCATCAGGAGTTGCCCTACCAGGCGACGGTCGAGACCGAGAGCTGGAAGGAATTGCGCGGCGGCGACGTGCGCATCGAGCAGACGATCTACGTGGAGCGCGAAAGCCAGCGCAAGATCGTGCTCGGCAAGGGCGGGGCGACCATCAAGGCGATCGGGGCCGAAGCGCGCCGCGAGATCGCCGAGATGGCGGAGCAGAAGGTGCACCTGTTTCTGTTCGTCAAGGTGCGCGAGGGGTGGGCCGACGATCCCGAGCGCTACCGCGCGATGGGGATCGAGTTTCCCAAGGATTAGGCCGCCGCAAAAAGATCACGCTGCTGGCGGAAGAGACGGGGCGGCGACGAGGACAATGAGCGGCCCGAACCCATGACACGCTTCCATGCACTTGCGGCGACGATCGCGATCGCGATCGCCTGCGCCGCCTCGGCCGCGCAGGCGCAGGAGGCGCCGTCGCTGCAGACCAATCAGTCCTATGTCGAGGAACTGGCACGCCCGACCGCGCTCGACGTCGGCGACCTGATGGCGGTGTTCGGTTTCGTGTGGAGCAGGCTGCCGGAGCGCGTGAAGGTCTATCCGACCGAGAACTATTACTACATCGGCTTCTTCCACAACGGCATCCGTTATGCCGGCAACATCCGCCTCGACGCCAGCAACCGCGACGACGGCAAGGTGGTGTTTGCGTATTTCGAGGACACCGCGCAGTGGTTCGAGGAGGCGGAGGTCAAGTACCGCGTGCTCGACACATCGCACGGCGTGACGGTCGAGAAGACCGAACCGCTGGTCTACCGCGTGACCTACCAGGGCAAGAGCGTGACATTCGCGCTCAACGACCTGCGCGACGTGAAGCCGCCGGCGCTCGGGCCCGATGAGGTTTATCTCGGCCCGGTCTTCGATGAGTCCGCAATCCAGTTCTACCTGGTGTTCAACAGGAAGCTGAAGCTGTTCCACTACGTGCTGAACGAGGCCGGCACGGTGCCCGAGCAGTTTTTCTCACGACCCGGGCGCGCGCGCCTTACGGTCGGCAAGCGCACCGGATTCGCGTTCTACAAGGACCACCGGCTTAACCGGAAGATCCTGGTCGGCGCGTTCGAGGGCAACATGCGCGCCAACAACTATTTCGACGGGCCGTTCGACCAGTTGCCGGACAATTTCATCGCAGGTGAAGCGCTGCGCGAGGCGATCCTCGCGGTGCGTCCGCAGCTCAAGGGCGAGATCGACCGGTTCGGCGCATCGGCGGACGGCAGCATCCGCTTCAACGTCGGGCCGTATCTGCCTTACAACCAGGTGCGCGAGCTCGACCGGATCGACGCCTGCGCGGCACGCAGGCAGACGCAGCCGGATTATTACCGTTGCTTCGTCGCTGACGACGAATCCGGTGCTATGGTGGCGCCGAAGCGGGCGAAGAGTGCCCGGCCTGGCAAAAAATGAACTGGGACGACGACGGCATCGTGCTCGGCGTACGCCGGCATGGCGAAGCCAACGCCATCGCCGAGGTGATGACGCGCGCGCATGGTCGCCATCTCGGCCTGGTGCGCGGAGGGGCCGGCTCGCGCATGCGCCCGGTGCTGCAGCCCGGCAATACGGTGCGCGTGACATGGCGTGCACGGCTCGACGAGCATCTGGGCCATTACACCGTCGAGGGCCTGCGGCTGCGCGCCTCCGAGCTGATGATCGCGGCGCACGCGGCCTTTGGCGTGACGCACCTCGCGGCGCTCTGCCGGCTGCTCCCGGAACGCGACCCGCATGAGGAGGTGCACGACACGCTCGATGCGATCCTCGATCATATGGCGGACCGCGCGGTCGCCGCGGTGCTGATCGCGCGCTTCGAATTGCAGATGCTGACCGAGCTCGGGTTCGGGCTCGATCTCGATCAATGCGCCGCGACCGGATCGACCGCCGAGCTGATCTACGTCTCGCCGAAATCCGGCCGCGCGGTGTCGCGGGTCGCGGGCGAGCCGTGGCAGGACCGCATGCTGCATCTCCCGGCGCTCCTGCGCACCGAATGGGATGGCGAGCCGGAAACAGGCGACCTCAACCAGGCCTTCGCGCTGACCGGTTTCTTCCTCCAGCGCCACGTGCTCGAGCCGCGCGGCCTGGTGATGCACGACGCCCGCGCGAGCTTCATCGGCGCGGTGTTGCGGGTGGCGGCGTAACTTTTTTTGCTGTGACGGCGCGAGGTCAATCCGCAGGCCCGGCCGGCGACCAGCCCTTCTCCCGCAGATTGCGCACGATCGCGCCCAGGATGTTGGAATAGTCGTCAGTCCAGATGCGCTGCTGCGGATCGCGCTCCTGCGGCATCCAGAAATCCGACTGCGCCAGCGCGCCGAAATCCTCATCGCGGCGCGCCAGCACGGCGATGCGTGGGATCCAGTGGTGCAGGCTCGGGTCGTTCTCGACGTCGCCGCCGTCATAGACGCGCGCAACCAGGCCGTTGGCTTCGGCGACGCCGGCGGCGACCGAGGCCAGCTCGAGATTGCGGTTCGAGATGTGCATCGCGACGATGCCGTTCGGCTTGAGCTTGCTGAGGTAGAGCGCGATCGCCTCGCGGGTCAGCAGGTGGATCGGGATCGCCGCGCCGATGAAAGCGTCGATGAAGATCAGGTCGTAGCTTGCGTCGGCGGCTTCCGCGAGGCGCAGCCGTGCGTCACCGAGCACGATGCGGGCGTCGGGCGCGCATTCCGCCACGTAGTTGAAGTAGCGCGGGTCGGTTGCGATGCGCACCACGTCCGGGTCGATCTCGTAGTAGGTGAGCGTGTCGCCGGCCCGCCGCTGGCAGGCGAGCGCGCCGGTCCCGAGCCCGACCACCGCGTAGGAGATCGGCGCGCCGGCGCGGTCATGCACGGCGTTGAGCGTCTGGTCGATGCCGCCGCCGCGGAAAAATTCCGCGATCATCTCGGGCCGTCCGGTGAGACGGTTGCCGAAATCGTCGCGCACCTGCTGCGTGCCTTGCGCGGTGGTACCGTGCCATAGCACCCGAAAGCGCCCGTCATTGGTATCGACGACGTTGAGCACGCCGAAGAAATTGCGCACGCGATAGACGCTCGCCGGATCGTTGACGTAGACGTTGGCGGCGAACAGGAAGCCGACGATCGCCGCGAACGCGAGCGGCGCGCGCCAGAAATAGACGGTGAGGCCGATCAGCGTGCCGACGAACAGCAGGTACATGCGCGCGTCGAAACCGACGTCGTAGGTCTTGAACACGACGCCGAGCACGGCCGCAATCGCCAGCGCGGCGAACAGCGGATATTGCCCGCTGCCGCGCACCGGCCGGGTCAGTCCGGGGCGGCACAGCACCGCGAGCACGATCAGGATCGGATATTCGGCGACCCAGTTGAACAGCTGCGGCGCGACCAGCCCGGCCGCGATGCCGCCGATCATGCCGCCGGCCGAGATCCACATGTAGAAGGCGGTGAGGTGCTGCGGCGCGGGGCGGCGGCGCGCCAGTTCGCCGTGGCTGACCATGGCGCAGACGAACAGCACGGCCAGATGCAGCGCGATCAGCGCAAGCGTCGCGGTGATCGGAAAGATCAGGAATATCAGCACGAGGGCGAGAATGAGGAACGGCTGCGCGGCGAGCACGATGCGGTGCGGGATCAGCGGGCGCGTCTGGAACACGATGACGAAGGTGAGCAGGTAGAGCGCGAGCGGTGCGACCCACAGCAGCGGCACCGCCGCGACGTCGGTTGAGATGTGCGCCGTGACGGCGATCAGCAGGCCGGAGGGCACGGCGGCAAGGCCGGCCCAGGCGAGCGCGTCGCGCCAGGTCGGCGCTGCGCGGTCCCCGGCGGCGGCGTCGGCTTGCACCGGCTCCGCGCCGCGCGAACGCAGCATCAGCACGCCGCAGCCGGCGACCAGCAGGATCAGCAGATAATAGCCGGCGGTCCACGCGGTGGTCTGTCCGCCGAGCGTGACGAACGGCTCGATCGCGAGCGGGTAGGCGATGAGCGCGAGGAAGCTGCCGGCATTGCTCGCGGCGTAGAGAAAGTAGGGATCGCGCACCGCCGGATGACCGGTGCGCACGAACCAGGCCTGCAGCAGCGGGCCGTTCGCCGCGAGCGCGAAGAAGGGCAGGCCGATCGAGGCCGCGAACAGTCCGAGCAGCCAGAATGCTTCGCCGACCGCGGGCGGCGCGCCCCAGCCGGCTGCGATGTGCAGGGGCAGCGCGAAGCAGGCGGCGATCATCACGAGAAGATGGACGATGATGGAAGTGCGTCCGGGGGCGAAGCGCGTGAGCGCATGCGCATAGGCATAGCCGGCGAGCAGCGTGGTCTGGAAGAACACCATCGCGACCGACCACACCGCCGCGGCGCCGCCGAGCCGCGGCAGCACCATCTTGGTGAACATCGGCTGCACGGCGAACAGGAGCGCCGCGCTCACGAAGATCGCCGCGATGAAGGCTGGCAGCAGTGCGCGTGTGCCGGTGCGGACTTCGGGCATCGATTCGGATGACGTCATGGCGAGGCCGATATCACGGACGCACAAATGAAAGGGCGGCCTTTCGGCCGCCCTCGCAATGTCTCATGCCGCAGGTGTCAATGGCGGACGGTCGGAATGTGCTCGCCGCCGACCACCCACTGTTCGAAGCTCTGCATCTTGATGCCGAGCTGGTCGTAGTTGACGCGCAGGTAGCCGTCGCTGCCCTGCGTCACGGCGCCGGGCTGCACGCCCTGAACTTCCTGCGCCATCACGCCGACATAGGCCTTGTCGCTGCCATTGTAGCTGAAGCGATAGAAGCCGAGGCCATTGTCCATGCGGCCGAGCAGGACGACGCCGTGCTTCGCGCGCACATCGGATACCGCCATGCCGCTGAAGCCGCTGCCCATACCGCCGCCGCCACCGCCACCGCCCATGAAGCCGCCACCGCCCATGAAGCCGCCGCCGCCCATGAAGCCACCGCCGCCGCCGCCGCCGAAGCCCATCGGGCCACCACCCATGAAGCCGCCGCCACCGCCGCCGCCGAAGCCCATCGGACCGCCGCCCATGAAGCCGCCGCCGCCGCCCATGCCGCCACCCATGAAGCCGCCGCCGCCCATCCAGCCGCCGCCACCGCCACCGCCCCAGCCCCAACCGCGTCCGCCGCCCCAGGCGCGTCCGCCACCCCAGCCGTAGCCGCGGCGATAATTGTAACCGCACCAATAGAAGCCGGGACCGTGCCAGCCGTCCGGATACCAGCAGTACTCGCGACCCAGATACAAGAACTGAGTCTTCTCAACTGTGCTCACGCCGTCGGCTGCCTGGCCGACGCCGGATCCGCTCAACGGCGCTGCGTCCGCATGAAACGCGAACGCACTCGCGGTCAGCGCGACGGCGAGCGTCAGTACCAATTTGCGCATTTCGTCTTTCTCCCTCGTGGTGGAATTCGTTTCGACTCGAACCGCCCACATTCCTCAAAGTATTGTAGGCCGATAAGGCTGAACCACGCCAGCTTTACGTTGGCGTCGGTGCGTGAATATTGCGTTGCGAGATGAACGCGGCGGTTGAGCGCGAAGAACATTTACCGGCGCCGACAAAAAAGAGCCGGTCGCTTGCGCGACCGGCTCTGCATCAATCAGGTTTGGCCGATCAGATCAGCAACGCCATGAACGGCTCGAGTACGGGCCATGGCAACGGCGGAAGCCGCGGCTACCCCAGCGCCAGTGACCGCCACCGCCGCCCCAGCGACGGCCGCCGCCCCAGCGACGGCCGGAGCCCCAACGCCAGTGCTGCACGGTCTCGACCGGGCTCGCCGCATCGGCAGCGGCGCCGATGCCCGACCCGCTGATCGGGGCGGCCGATACGCCGGCGGTGCCGACGAGGCCAATTCCAGCGGCGACAATCACCGCCAATAATGTTCCACGCATATTCGAAGTCTCCTCTCCTAGCAGTTACAGGGTCCGGGAAGGTCGCGCCCCGCAAAGCTCGTCATCGTCGCATCGCCGGACAGCACGCCTTGGTTTGCGGCCAAGACCCTTGGTTTGCGGCCAAGACTCCGATCAACGCGATGCGCCGACTTTAGTTGCCTTTCCGAAGTGCCGACTGGACCATTCAAGTCTTCACCGGCGATAGGTCAAGTTAATTGGAGAATTGCGAAGCTTTCGTGGCCGACCCGTTCATCGGTTGTTCATCGCGCCGGCAGGCATTAACCAGTCACCATGGGCAAACAAGTGATTCCCCCCGAGCGGGGCGAGGTGCAGGAAATCGGGCTGCGCGAGGCGCTCGAGGAGCGCTATCTCGCCTACGCGCTCTCGACCATCATGCACCGTGCGCTGCCCGATGCGCGCGACGGTCTGAAGCCGGTGCACCGGCGCATCCTGTACGGCATGCACCTCCTGCGGCTCGATCCCGGCACCGCGTTCAAGAAGTCCGCCAAGATCGTCGGCGACGTGATGGGCAATTTCCACCCGCACGGCGACCAGGCGATCTACGACGCGCTGGTGCGGCTCGCGCAGGACTTCAGCTCGCGCTATCCGCTGGTCGACGGGCAGGGCAATTTCGGCAACATCGACGGCGATAACGCCGCCGCCTACCGCTACACCGAAGCGCGGATGACCGAGGTCGCTCGGCTGCTGCTCGAGGGCATCAACGAGGACGCGGCCGACTTCCGCCCGAACTACGACGGACAATCCGAAGAGCCGGTGGTGCTGCCGGCGGCGTTCCCCAACCTGCTGGCGAACGGCGCGACCGGGATCGCGGTCGGCATGGCGACCGCCATTCCGCCGCACAACGTCGCCGAGTTGTGCGACGCCGCGCTGCACCTGATTGACAATCCGAACGCGCGCTCCAAAACGCTGCTGAAATACGTGCCTGGGCCGGATTTCCCGACCGGCGGCGTGATCGTCGATCCGCACCACGAGATCGCCGAGGCGTATGCGAGCGGGCGCGGCTCGTTCCGGGTGCGCGCACAATGGGTCCACGAGGAACTCAGGGCGTGGCACCTGGGTCGTGGTCATCACCGAGATCCCGTGGCTGGTGCAGAAGATGCGCCTGGTCGAGCGCATCGCCGAGTTGATCAACGAGAAGAAGCTGCCGCTGGTGGCCGACGTGCGCGACGAGTCGGCGGAGGACATCCGTCTGGTGATCGAACCGCGCGCGCGGACGGTCGATCCGGCGCTGATGATGGAGAGCCTGTTCAAGCTCACCGAGCTCGAGAGCCGCATTCCGCTCAACATGAACGTGCTGGTGAAGGGCAAGGTGCCGCGCGTGATCGGGCTCGCCGAGGCGCTGCGCGAATGGCTCGACCACCGCCGCGAGGTCCTGCTGCGCCGCTCGAACCATCGCCTCAGGCAGATCAGCCACCGCCTCGAAGTGCTCGGCGGCTACCTGATCGCGTATCTCAATCTCGACCGCGTCATCAAGATCATCCGCACCGAGGACGAGCCCAAGCCGGTGCTGATGAAGGCATTCAAGCTCACCGACGTGCAGGCGGAAGCCATCCTCAACATGCGGCTGCGCAATCTGCGCAAGCTGGAGGAGATCGAGATCCGCAAGGAGGACAAGGAGCTGCGGGTCGAGAAGAAGTCGCTCGACGAGCTGGTCAAGTCCGAGCCGAAGCAGTGGGAGACGATCGCCGCCCAGATCAAGGAGCTGAAGGAGAAATACGGGCGCAAGACGCCGATCGGCAAGCGGCGCACCGTGTTCGCCGACGCGCCGGAGCACGACGAGGCGGCGATCGAGGAGGCGCTGGTGATCCGTGAGCCGGTCACCATCGTGGTGTCGGAGAAAGGCTGGGTGCGCGCGCTGCGCGGCCATCTCGAGGATCTGTCGAACGTCGCGTTCAAGCAGGACGACAAGCTCAAGCTTTCGTTCTTCGCCGAGACGACGTCGAAGTGCCTGCTGTTCTCGACTAACGGGCGCTTCTACACCATCGAGGCCGCGAAGCTGCCGGGCGGGCGCGGGCACGGCGAGCCGGTGCGCCAGTTCGCCGACATGGAGCAGGAGGACGACATCGTCACCATGTTCCCGGTCCAGGGCGGACGGAAATTCCTCGTCGCCAGCCATCAGGGCCGCGGCTTCATCGTCGCCGAGGACGAATGTCTCGGTACCACGCGCAAGGGCAAGCAGGTGCTCAACGTGAAGGCGCCGGACGAGGCGCGCGCGGTGGCGGTGGTCGACGGCGAGCAGGTCGCGAGCATCGGCGACAATCGCAAGATGCTGATCTTCCCGCTCGAGCAATTGCCCGAGATGGCGCGCGGCGCCGGCGTGCGGCTGCAGCGCTACAAGGACGGCGGCCTGTCGGACGTGAAGACGTTCAAGGCCGCGGAGGGCTTGAGCTGGACCGATGGGGCAGGGCGGTCGTTCTCGCTCACGCTGAAGGAATTGTCCGACTGGCGCGGCAATCGCGCCGATGCCGGCCGGCTGCCGCCGAAGGGCTTCCCGCGCTCGAACAAGTTCAGGTAGACGCGACGTTGCGCTCGGTCGTCACCAGCGGACACACCTCGCAGGCCGCATAGGAATCCTGCGCGAACCAGCGGCAGGTCGCACGGATCGCGCAATGTTCCGGCGCAGCGCGCGGATGTTCGAAGTCTGCGAGCAGCTTCGCGACGGTGTCGGGCACGCCGCATTTGCCGTCGCTCCACTGGCCGCATTGCGCCGCGTGGCAGGCGCCGGCGAAGCGAAACCGCTTCTCCGGCTCGCCTGCCGCGTGCGCCGCCTCGACGAAGGCCGGGCCGATCACGCGCGGCTGCGCCGCGAACGCGATCGTACCGTCCTCGCGCACGGTACCGAGCAGCAGCGCGCCGTCTTCGCAGCGCGCGCTGGGGCACGTCTTGCTCATTTGAAGCGCTTGGTCGGCTACTTGCCGATCGGCTTGTTGGCGAGCTGCTTCATGATCCAGATGCCGCGCGTCATGCCGCCGAGCGGGATCTTGGTCGCCTGGCCCTTCAGCTTGTCGACCGTGGCGATCTTCGCTTCGACCACCTTGTTGATGTCCCGCTCGATCTCGTTGAGCGTTTTCTCCGGCAGTTCCATTCCGCCGAGATTGATCAGAAACACTTCGCCCCGCGCCGCCATGGCCAGCTCCTCTTGATTGACGATGCGTAATCTCTCCTAGAGATTGTGTCTTTGTCGAGGCCTTCTTTATGGTCGTCGGTCGGACTCCACGGCAAAGTTCTGCAATTGCAAATTATTCGCAACTGGATATAGTGGCGGCGAAGAAGGTCGTGGCGCCTTCTGCCCGGAGGCGACGCGATGGCGGTTGAGACAGTGGAAAGCGGGCCCGCCCAGAGCGGCTGGAAGCGCCCGCGCGGCACACCTTCGCTCGCTGAAGTGTTCGGCTCGATCAGGACGCAGCCGACCGGCTCGTTCTGGCGCAAGCTCGTCGCATTCCTCGGACCTGGTTATCTGGTTGCCGTCGGGTACATGGACCCCGGCAACTGGGCGACCTCGCTCGCCGGCGGCTCCAAGTTCGGCTACGCGCTGCTGTTCATCGCGCTGATGTCGAACATCATGGCGATCCTGCTGCAGGCGCTGTGCGCGCGGCTCGGCATCGGCGCCGGACGCGACCTCGCGCAGGCCTGCCGCGACGCCTACCCGCGCTGGGCCTCGTGGCCGCTCTGGGTGGTGAGCGAGATCGCGATCTGCGCCACCGACCTCGCCGAAGTCATCGGCACCGCGATCGGGCTCAACCTGCTGTTCGGCATCCCGCTCGAGATCGGCGTGATCATCACGGCGCTCGACGTGTTTCTCATTCTGTGGCTGCAGAATCTCGGCTTCCGCTGGATCGAGGCGCTGATCGTGACGCTGCTCGGCGTGATCGCGGTATGCTTCGCGATCCAGATCGCGCTCGCCAACCCGGAATGGGGCGGGGTGATCCGCGGCTTCGCGCCGACCACCGACATCGTGCGCAATCCCGAGATGCTTTATCTCGCGATCGGCATCATCGGCGCGACCGTGATGCCGCACAATCTGTTCCTGCATTCCGGCGTGGTGCAGACGCGGCGCTACGGTGAATCGGTCGAGGAGAAGCGCGAGGCGATCACGCTCGCGACCGTCAACTCGACCGTGGCGCTGATGTTCGCGCTGCTGATCAACGCCTCGATCCTGATCCTGGCCGCCGCGACCTTCAACAAGATCGGGCAGACCGACGTGTCGGAGCTCGGCGAGGTGCACAAGCTGATCGCGCCGCTGCTCGGCTCCGGCATGGCGCCGACGCTGTTTGCGGTCGCGCTGCTGTGCTGCGGGCTGAATTCGACCGTGACGGCGACGCTCGCCGGGCAGATCGTGATGGAGGGCTTCCTCGACATCCGCCTTCCGCCATGGGCGCGGCGGCTGCTCACACGCGCGATCGCCATCGTTCCGGCGGCGAGCGTGACGATCTGGTACGGCGAGGCGGGGACCGCGAAGCTGCTGATCCTCAGTCAGGTGATCCTCGGCCTCGCGCTGCCGTTCGCGATCGTGCCGCTGGTGATGTTCACCGCCGACCGCGCCAAGATGGGCGAGCTCGTCGCGCCGCGCTGGCTCACGGTTGCGACCGGCGCGATCGCCGCGATCCTGATCGTGCTGAATATCAAGCTGCTGTACGATTTGATCCCGTAGGATTAGCGGTAGCCCGGATTGAGCGTTAGCAAAACCCGGGTTCTGCGCAGGGGCAAAGGCCCCGGCTTTTTTCGCTGCGCGCAAGCCGGGCTGCACATGTCGCGCCGCTCAGCTCTCGAACCGCGTCCACCCGTCCGCCAGCAATCGCTCCTGCGGCAGGAAGCGGCCCTTGTAGTCCATCTTGCGCGAGTCGCGCACCCAGTAGCCGAGATAGACGTAGGCGAGGCCCATGCGCCGCGCGCGCGCGATGTGGTCGAGGATCATGAAGGTGCCGAGCGAGCGCCTGCGGTGCTCGGGATCGTAGAACGAGTAGACCATCGAGAGGCCGTCGCTGAGCACGTCGGTCAGCGCGACGGCGAGCAGCGCGCCGGCGCCGCGGCCGTTGATGCGGCTGTCCGGGCCGTGCGTGCGGTATTCCACCAGCTTGGTCTCGACGTGGCTGTCCTCCACCATCATGGCGTAGTCGAGCACCGTCATATCGGCCATGCCGCCGTCGAAATGGCGGTGGTCGAGATAGCCGCGGAACACCGAATACTGCTCCGAGGTCGGCACCGACACGCGCATCTCGCCGATGACGTCGGCGTTGTCGGCGCGGATGCGCCGCATGCTGCGCGTCGGACGGAAATCGTCCACCACCACGCGCACCGAGACGCAGGCGCGGCAGGCCTCGCAGGCCGGGCGGTAGGCGATCGACTGGCTGCGGCGGAAGCCGCCATGGGTCAGCAGATCGTTCAGGTCGCCGGCGCGCTCGCCGACCAGATGGGTGAACACCTTGCGCTCCTCCTTGCCCGGCAGATAGGGGCACGGCGAGGGCGCGGTCAGGTAGAACTGCGGCGTGTCGCGCGAATGGGCCGTCACGGCGGTGGAATCCGGTGGCTCTGATTCAGCCCGCCAGCATCGCGCGGCACGGGGCGTCCGTCAAAGGGTGGCGCTGGGTCATCGCTACTCTGTCGCAAGGGTTGTGAGCGGAATTGCGGCAGCAGGGGCACGGTTGGCGTATGGTTCGCCCATGCCGGGGTTTCGCTTCGCGGTCCTGCTGACGGCGCTGCTTGCGGCGGCCTGCGGGCGCGCGACGGATTCCGAGCAGTTGCGGCTCTGCCGCGCGATCGTGCCGGTGCTGCACGCCGAGGGGACGCAATGGCGCGAGACGCGTGCGGCCGCGGCGGCGCTCGGCAAGGCGGGCGTGCGGATCGAGTATGCGGCGCGCGAGCCGGGCGCCCAGCCGCGCACGCACAGCCTCGCATGCGGGTTCGGCGGCACGACCTTCGAGCGCGACCGGCTCGATCTCGTCGCGGTCGAAAGCGATGGACTGGCGGTCGGCGAGGGCCGGCTCGTCTTCCTGCGGCGCTTCCTCGCGCAGGCCGGGCCGGCCGAGACCGCGGTGCCGCCGCAACGCTCGCCCGGTTTGTCCGCCGCTGCGGCTTACGCCTTGCAGCAGTTCATCAATGCGTTCGCGCTCGCGGCGGTTTATGCGCTGCTGGCAACCGCCTACTCGCTGATCTACGGGCTGATCGGGCGGATCAATCTGGCGTTCGGCGAGATCGCGGTGCTCGGCGCCTATGGGGCGATCGGCGGCGTCGCGGCGGCGGCGGCGCTCGGCTTGAGCGATGCGATCGGCGGCCTCGCGCTCGCGCTCGGACTTGCGGCCGCGCTGGCGGGCGGCTGGAGCTGGCTCATCGGCCAGGCGGTGGTCGCGCCGCTGCATGCGCGCCATCGGCTCGGTCAGCCGATCCTGATCGCGACCGCCGCGGTGGCGCTGAGCCTGAGCGAGTTCATGCGCCTGACGCAGGGATCGCGCGAGCGCTGGGCGCCGCCGCTGTTCAACCAGCCGATGGTGCTGGCGAGCGCGGAGGATTTCGCCGTGACGGTGACGCCGATGCAGATCGCCGTCGCGCTGATCGGGCTTGCGGCGGCGGGCGCGGTGCTGATCCTGCTCGGACGCACCCGCTTCGGCCGCGCCTGGCGCGCCTTTGCGGACGATCCCGCCACCGCCGCGCTCGTCGGCGTGAACGGCGAGCGGCTGTTTGCCGCAACGTTTCTGCTCGCCGGCCTGCTTGCCGGTCTTTCAGGCTGGATCGTCGCGGCGCATTACGGCAACGTCTCGTTCTCGATGGGCGCGATGCTCGGACTGAAGGCGCTGGTCGCGGCGGTGGTCGGCGGCATCGGCTCGGTGCCGGGCGCATTCCTCGGCGGAGTTTGCGTTGCGCTGATCGAGACCGGGTGGTCCGCCTATTTCAATATCGAAGCGCGCGACATCGTGCTGTTCTCGCTGCTGATCGTGGTGTTCGTGCTGCGGCCGGGCGGGCTGCTCGGCTTTGCCGGGCGCGAGCCGAGGGATGTGTGAATGACCGTGACCCTTTCCGACATCGAGGCCGCGCGGCGCATCATCGGGACCCAGGTGCTGCGCACGCCGATGCTGCCGGCGCCGAAGCTGTCTCAGCTCACCGGCGCGCAGGTGTGGGTCAAGTACGAGAACCTGCAGGTCACCAACTCGTTCAAGGAACGCGGCGCGCTTGCCAAGCTGACCTCGCTCGATGAGGCCGAACGCGCGCGCGGCGTGATTGCGATGTCGGCCGGCAATCACGCGCAGGCGGTCGCCTATCACGCCAAGCGCCTGGACATCCCAGCCACCATCGTGATGCCGGTGACGACGCCGTTCGTGAAGGTGGCGGCGACCCAAGCCTATGGCGCGGCGGTGGTGCTGCACGGCGAAACCGTCGCCGACGCCCAGGTGCGCGCCGAAGAGATCGCCGCGGAGCGCAAGCTCGTCTGGGTGCACCCGTACGACGATCCGCACGTGATCGCCGGGCAGGGCACCATCGCGCTCGAAATGCTCGAGGAGGCGCCCGACATCGACGTGCTGGTGATCCCGATCGGCGGCGGCGGGCTGATCGCCGGCAACGCCATTGCGGCGCGGGGGATCAAGCCGAACATCGAGATCGTCGGCGTCGAATGCGCGCTCTATCCGGCGATGTGGAACGCGCTCACGGGCGGGAGCCGTCCGGTCGGCGGCGCGACGCTGGCCGAAGGCATCGCGGTGAAGAATGTCGGCCGCCTCACCGAGCCGGTGGTGCGCGAGCTGGTATCCGAGGTGCTGCTGGTCGAGGAAGCGCATCTGGAGCGCGCCGTGAACGCGTTCCTGACGCACCAGAAGACCATGGCGGAAGGCGCGGGCGCGGCCGGTCTCGCCGCGCTGCTGGCCAACCCGCAGCGGTTCGCGGGCCGCCGCGTCGGGCTCATCCTTTGCGGCGGCAACATCGACCCGCGCATCCTGTCGTCGATCATGTTCCGCGAACTGGAGCGCGAGAGCCGCGTCGTCTCCTTCCGCCTGACCATCCCGGACCGTCCGGGCGTGCTCGGCGTGATCGCGACGCGCTTCGGCGCGCTCGGCGCCAACATTCTCGAGGTCGAGCATCGCCGCCTGTTCCTCGACGTGCCGGCCAAGGGCGCCAAGCTCGACGCCACGGTCGAGACGCGCGACGCCGCGCATGCGGAGGAGATCTTCCGCGCGCTCACCGACGACGGCTACGCGCCGGTGCGGATCGATGCGGGGGCGGTGGACTAACGGATTATTGCTGCGGGAAGCGGTCGTCGGTCGTCGGCACCGCGGTCCACACGCTCGGCTGCGCGGCCGTCTCCGGACGCGGCCGCGGCAGCGGCGGATCGGTGCGTTTGGCGGCCGTGACGATCGGCTTGCGGCGCGGCAGCGGAGGCGGGCCGTCGATCGCCGGCACCGAGCCCTCGACCACCTCGTCCGGATCGGGAGCTGTGGCTGCCAGCGCGGCGGGTGCGGATTCGACCGGTGCGGCGGCGGGCGGCGGGGCCGGCGCGGGCGGCGCCGCGGACGGCGCGAACTGGTCCATCGAGCCGAAACGATCCGCAATGGGATTGGCGGGCGAGGGATCGGCGTTGCGCGCGGCAGCAGGCGGCGGCACCGACGGGAGGGGCGCAGATAGAGCGGGTGCAGGTAGAGCGGGCGCGGCCTGCGCTGCAATCACCGGCGGTGGGATCTCGGCCGCTCGCGCCTCGGCGCGGGGCGGGGGTGCGGGAGCCGGGACGCTCTCGCGCGCCGCCAGCACCAGCGGCGCCGGCATCATCACGCGGGGTGGTTCGACATAGGCCCGGATGAACCAGACGATGCCCCAGAACGAGCCGAGAATCGCCAGAATGGCGCAGGCAAGCACCAATACCTTCGTGCCCACCCCTGACGGGCGCCGAGCCTCGACGTCTTCCTCGTAGACCGTCATCGCTGTTGACTGTCCGATGACACAACTGCCGCCATGATAGGGCAGAAGGCGTTGGCGCGATAGAGCCTTCAGATTCGGGCGGAAAGTTGCCCCGGCAGGGCGACGACGAACCGGCTGCCGCCGCCTTGCGCCTCCTCGCAGCGCACCTCGCCGCCATGATGGCGCGCGATCTGGCGCACCAGCGCCAGCCCAAGCCCGCTGCCCCGGCCGCTCTCCGAGGTGCCGGCGAGGCGGTAGAACGGCGCGAAGATCGCGTCCCGCTCGTGCTGCGGGATGCCGCGTCCATGGTCGCGAACCGCGATCATGACCCACGGCGCCGACACCCCGACGCTGATCTCGGGCGCCGCGTCCGCGCCATGGCGGCGGGCATTGTCGATCAGGTTGCGGATCATCCGCCGCAGCAACGTCGGATCGCCGCGCACCGTCGCCGGCCGGCCCTCGACCGCGATGCCGTCGCGCGCCGCCTCTTCGGCCGCCAGCGCCAGGATGTCGATCTCTTCGCGGCGATCTCCCGCGCGCACCGCATCGAGGCGGCTCGCGAGCAGGATCTCGCCGATCAGCTGGTCGAGCTCGGCGATGTCGGCCTTGATCCGCGCCTGCTGTTGCGGCTCGGCCGCGCCGCCCGGCATCGCGAGCGCCATGTTGATGCGAGTGAGCGGCGTGCGCAGTTCGTGCGAGGCATTCGCCAGCAGCATCTTGTGGGCCCGGATGAGCTCGTCGATCCGCTCGGCGGCGCGGTTGAAGCTCGCCGCGAGCGCCGCGATCTCGTCCTTGCCTTCGACCTTCACGCGCGCCGCAAGATCGCCGCCGCCGAGCTGCTCGACGCCGGTGCGCAGGCGCTCCAGCCGCCGGGTCAGGCGGCGCACCAGCGGATAGGCGCCGATCGCGACCGCCGCAGCGATCGCCAGCAGCGCGCCGAGCACCCACGGGCCGGGGCGCCAAGGACCGCGCGGAATGCTGGTGACCAGAAAGCGCCCGTCGCTCAGCGGGACGAGCCAGGTCCCGCGATGCATTCGCGCGGGCGGGCCGGGGCCTTTCATGTCGAGCGGCGGAAGCCGCCGGCCCGGCCGCCGCGAGCCGCTCGCCGTCCGGCGCGTAGAGCGCAAGATCGATGCGCAGCATATCATGCAGCCGCTCGATCGCCTCCTGCTGGCGCGCGCGCGGCGCGTCCGGCGGCGGCAGCGCGTTCAGGGCCAACTCACCCGCGACCGCGACCATGTCGTCGAAACGCGCCTCGTCGAACGCGAAGCGGCCCATCAGGCCGATCGCCAGCGTGGCGATCACCAGGATCGCAACGATGGTGAGGTAGATCTGGAGATACAACCGCCGCATCAGCGATCTTGCTCTTTGGCGAAGACATAGCCGGCGCCGCGCACGGTGATGATGCGGCGCGGCTTCTTCACGTCGTCCTCGATCGCGGCGCGGATGCGCGAGATGTGCACGTCGATCGAGCGGTCGAACGCCTCCAGCGTCTCGCCGCGGGTGAGGTCCATCAGCGCATCGCGCGACAGCACGCGTCCCGCATGGTCGGCGAGCGCGTCGAGCAGCGCGAACTGGTAGGAGGTGAGCGCGCGCTCCTCGCCGTCGATCGTCACGCGCCGTCCCGCCCGGTCGATCTCGAGCCGGCCGAAGCGCAGCACGTCGGCCGCGGGCGCGGCCTTGCGGCGCAGGATCGCGCGCAGCCGCGCCAGCAGTTCGCGCGGCTCGAACGGTTTCGGCAGGTAGTCGTCGGCGCCCATTTCGAGGCCGACCACGCGGTCCATGGCGTCGCCGCGCGCGGTCAGCATCAGGATCGGCACGTCGGAGCTCTGGCGGATGCGGCGGCAGACGTCGAGCCCGTCGGCGTCGGGCAGCATCAGGTCGAGCACCAGCGCGTCGAACTGTTCGCGCTTGAGCCGCTGCTCGCCGTCGCGCGCGCTGCCGGCTGCCGCCACGCGAAAGCCCGCGCCGGTCAGATAGTCGCTGACCATCGCGGCGAGGCGTTCGTCGTCGTCGATGATGAGGATGCGGGCGGTCATGGGATGATGGAAGGAAGGCCGCGAGCGTGCCCTGTCAAGTCACGCTCGCGGCGCAGGCCCTGCTCCTAGCGGGGGGACTGCGAGCAGGGGAGTGGCGTTCGGATCGTGCGCTAGCCGCGGAACCAGCGCTGCCAGCGCTCGACGCGTTGCGCGAGGTCGGCGCGCTGCGCCGGGGTGAGCACGTCGGCGATATCGGCGACCGCATCGGTGACGCGCCTGGTCGCGGTCTCGGCGAGCTTCATCTGGTCGGCGCGCAGCGCTTCCAGCTTGGTGCGGTCGACGCTCGCGGCGGCGAGCGTGTCGACTACCTGCTTGCGCGCTTCGATGTGCTTTGCCCGCAGCGCGAAGATATCGTCGGCGGCCTTCTGCGCGATCACGTTGATCTTCTGCTTCTGCTCGCTCGAGGCATCGGTCACCCAGCCGAGCCGCTCGACGCCGCGCTCGATCGGGCCGGGGAAAAACATGCGGTCGCCGCCCATGTGGCGATGATGCGACCACGGCCCGTGCGACCATGGCGGACCGCCCTGGCCGAGCACCGGGCCTGCGACCACGGCGCCGATCGCGCCGCCGGTGACGAGCAGCGCGGAGGCGAAGACGAAACGACGCAGCCGGCGCGGCTTTGCGGCAGGCTGCGGCAGTGAGGTATTGGACGGCGGGAAGGGCGGGGCTAAGTCGGACACGGCAGGCTCCTCAGGTGGGATTCGATGATCCGAACCTAGAAGCCCGCCGTTTCGGCCGCTTGTCGCCAATGTAAAGTTTTGTAAAGCCGCGTCAGCCGCGCCGCCGCTCCATCCGCTTGGCGAGCTCGGCACGCTGCGCCGGGGTCAGCACCTCGGCGGCGTCGGTGATCGCGTCGGTCAGGCGCTTCGAGGCGCTGTCGTCGAGCTTCAATCGCTCCTGGCGCAGCTGCTCGATCTTGCCGCGATCGATGCTGGGCGCCGCCAGCGCCGCGGCGATCTGCTTGCGGTTGTCGATGCGCTGCTGGCGGACCGGGTAAAGGTCGTTGCCGGCGGCCTCGATGATCGCGCGCACCTTCTGGCGCTGCTCGCTCGAGGCGTCGACCGCGCCGAGCACGCGGTTGACGCGCCGCTCGATCGCGCCCGGGAACAGCATGCCGCCGCCAAAATCGCGCGCGCCGCCCATGCGTTCGCCACCGCCCCAGTTCCTGCGCGGCCCATCGCGGTCGCGCCAGCCCATGCGTGAGCCCTCATCGCGCTCGCGCATGCCGAAGCCGCGCGGGCCGCGGTCGCGGTCCGCGGCATCGTCCTGCCGACCGTCGTTCCAGCCGTGCTGCCAGCGCGGACCATCGCGCCCCGGACCCTGGCCCAATGTCGGTCCCACCACGACTGCGCCGATGGCGCCGCCGGCAATCAGCAGCGTCGCGGCATAGAGAAGCGCGCGCAGCGGTCGTTTCGGCTTTGACGTGGAGACGGGGACGAGCTGATTGATGCGCATGGCAGGCTCCATAAAATCGCTTCGCCCGTCGAAAGCCGTACGGCGCAAATCCGGCTTTTCGCCGGTGCGCCAAATGAAACTTTGGTAATTCAGCCGCGCCTGAGCTTCTCGGCCGCCATCGGGGCAAAGTAGGTGAGCACGCCGTCGGCGCCGGCGCGCTTGAAGGCGATCAGGCTCTCCATCATGGCGCGCTCGCCGTCGAGCCAGCCGTTCTGCGCCGCCGCCTTGATCATCGCGTACTCGCCCGACACCTGATAGGCGAAGGTCGGCATGCCGAAGGCGTCCTTCACGCGCCGCACGATGTCGAGATAGGGCATGCCCGGCTTCACCATCACCATGTCGGCGCCCTCCGCGATGTCGAGCTCGACCTCGCGCAGCGCCTCGTCGGAATTGCCCGGGTCCATCTGGTAGGTGCGCTTGTCGCCGCTCAGCGTCTTGGCCGAGCCGACCGCGTCGCGGAACGGGCCGTAGAAGGCCGAGGCATATTTCGCCGCGTAAGCCATGATCTGCACGTCGTGGCGGCCGGCCGCATCGAGCGCCTGGCGGATCGCGCCGACACGCCCGTCCATCATGTCGGACGGCGCGATGATGTCGCAGCCGGCTTCCGCCTGGCACAGCGCCTGCCTGACCAGCACCGCGACCGTCTCGTCATTGACGATCTCGCTGTCGCGCAGCAGGCCGTCGTGGCCGTGGCTGGTGTACGGATCGAGCGCGACGTCGCACAGGATGCCGATGTCGGGAAATTCCTTCTTGATGGCGCGGACTGCGCGGCAGATCAGGTTCTCGGGGTTGAGCGCTTCGCTCCCCGCATCGTCGCGCAGGTCCGGATCGGTGTAGGGGAAGAGCGCAAGGCACGGGATATCCAGCGTGGCGGCGCGCTCGGCCTCGCGCACCGCTTCGTCCACCGAGAGGCGTTCGACCCCCGGCATCGACGCCACCGCGACGCGCGTGCGCGCGCCGTCCACCACGAACAGCGGCCAGATCAGGTCGTCGGCCGTCAGCACGTTCTCGCGCACCATGCGCCGCGTCCACTCGGACTTGCGGTTGCGCCGCATGCGCGTGGTGAGTTCGAGCGGCGCCGCGCGCGGCTCGGTCTCGACCGGGCGCAGGCGGGATTCGATCGGGCGACCGTATTTGATGGCCATGACGGCTCCTGGTGCTGCCGTCTTTCTAGCCGTTTTGCCCCGCCGCGGCCACCATCGCGGGCGCCCAATTGTTCGCCCCGGCGCGCCGTGGCACGATCGGTGCGCGATTCAACGCGGAGCCAGATCGATGAGCGTCACCGGCCCCAATCCCGGCCAGCAGCCCGGACCGCAGCCGCTGGTATCCAATCCGCAGCTCGCGCTGATCATCTACATCCTTTATCTCGCCGGCTACGTGACCGGTGGCATCACCTGGGTGATCGGCGTGATCATCGCGCATGTCCAGGTCGGCAACGCCACGCCGGAGCTCGCCTCGCACTACCGCTTCCAGATCCGCACCTTCTGGATCGGCGTCGGATACATCATCGTCGGCGTTGTCCTGCTGCTGTTCGTGGTCGGGTTCCTGGTGCTCGGCTGGCTGTTCATCTGGTCGCTCATCCGCAACATCAAGGGTTTGCTGCTGCTCAACGAGAACCGCCCGATCGCCAATCCGGGCTCGTGGCTGTTCGGCTAGCAAGGCTCATTGCCCCGCCAATAGCCCGGGTTTGACGGCCCGCCGCCGCACCGTTATCGCTCGCGCATGGACTTCGAGCTCTCGGAAGAACAGCGCGCCATCCAGGATACCGCGCGGCAGTTCGCACGCAGCGAAATGATGCCGCAGGCGAAGGACTGGGACGAGAACTCCACGTTTCCGGTCGAGACGCTGCGCAAGGCGGCCGCGCTCGGCTTCGGCGGCATCTACGTCAAGGAGGACGTCGGCGGCTCGGCGCTGACGCGGCTCGACTCGGCGATCATCTTCGAGGAGCTGGCGCAGGGCTGTACCTCGACCGCCGCCTACATCTCGATCCACAACATGGCCGCCTGGATGATCGATGCGCATGGCGGGCAGGCGCCGCGCGAGAGGTTCCTGCCGAAGCTCTGCAGCATGGAGCATTTCGCGAGCTATTGCCTGACCGAGCCCGGCTCCGGCTCCGACGCCGCAAGCCTCACGACGCGCGCGATCCGTGACGGCGATCACTACGTGCTGAACGGCACGAAGGCATTCATCTCCGGCGGCGGCGTGTCCGACGTCTATGTCTGCATGGTGCGTACCGGCGAGGCGGGGCCGCGCGGCATCTCCTGCATCGTGGTGGAGAAAGGCACGCCGGGACTCTGCGTATGGCGCGCAGGAAAAGAAGCTCGGCTGGAAGTCGCAGCCGACCGCGATGGTGATGTTTACCGATTGCCGGGTGCCGGCGGAAAACCTGATCGGCAGCGAGGGCCAGGGCTTCCGCATCGCGATGGCCGGGCTCGACGGCGGCCGGCTCAACATCGCGGCCTGCTCGATCGGCGGCGCGCAATTCTGCCTCGACCGCACGGTCGAATACATGCGCGAGCGCAAGCAGTTCGGCACGCGGCTCGCCGACTTCCAGGCGCTGGCGTTTCGCGTCGCCGACTACGCGACCGAGCTGCAGGCGGCGCGGCTGATGGTCCATCACGCGGCCAGCGCCGTCACCAACCACGCCCCGGGCGCAACGCGTCTCGCCGCACAGGCCAAGCGCTTCGCCACCGACGCCGGCTTCGAGGTGGTGAACGGCTGCCTGCAGCTGCACGGCGGCTACGGCTACCTGCGCGACCACCCGATCGAGCGGGTGCTGCGCGACGTGCGCGTGCACCAGATCCTCGAGGGCACCAACGAGGTGATGCGGCTGATCGTCAGCCGCGCGCTGCTGGGGAACTAGCGGAAGCTCCGCTCATTCCCCTGACGGCGGGGATGCACGGCAAAGCGCTCGTCCCGGCTTTCGCGGGACGAGCGGAGTTCGTCGGACGTCAGATCACACGTGCCACATGCCGTCGCCCATCGCGGTACGGCCCTCGTAGATGCCGTTCTGCATGAAGTGGTCGAGCGGGTTGACGCCGGCGGCCGCGACGTCGCTGTTGGCCGCGAGGTACTTCAGCGTGTCGAACTGGGCCGACGGATCGCGCCCCTCGTGCCAGCCGAACTGCTCGTAGTGCTGCAGCGGGTTGGCGCCCGAGGCGGCCACGTCCGAGTAGTGCGACAGGTAGCCCGCGGTGTCGAAGAACGCGTTCGGATTGCGCCCTTCGTGCCAGCCGAAGGTGTTGAAGTGCAGCAGCGGATCGGCGCCGCCCGCGGCCACGTCGGGATTGTGCATCAGGTAGTACTCGGCATCGAAGCCGTTGACGATGTTCTGCCCGATCGCCTGGTAGGCGACGCGGCCCTCGGCACGTCCGAACTGCAGGAAGTGCTCCAGCGGATCGACGCCCGACGCCGCCACATCCTGGTTGTGGATCAGGTAGAGCTTGGTGTCGAAGTTCGCCGAAGGGTCGCGGCCTTCGTGCCAGCCGGTGTTGTGATAGTGCTCGAGCGGATTCTGGCCGCTCGCCGCGACGTCCTTGTTGGCCGCGAGATAGCCCGTGGTGTCGAAGAACGCGTTCGGATTGCGGCCCTCATGCCAGCCCGACGTGTTGAAGTGGTCGAGCGCGTTCGCGGCGGCGTGCCACACATCGAGGTTGTGGCTCATGTAGTAGACGGTGTCGAACAGCGCGTTGCCGTCGTTGACGTTGAGCGTGCCGTCCTTGAACTGGAGATGCTCCACGTTCACCAGCGTGTCGGTGCCCGGGGTGACGTACTGCCAGTCCACGACAATCCGATCGCCGAAATCCTCGGCCGCATATTTCTCGAAGTCGAACTTGTACGTCGCGGTGTCGTCGCCTTCACCGCCATCGAGCAGGCTGACGCCCATGCCGGAGTGCATGCGTGTCGTTGCCGCCCAGGCCGTAGAGCTGGACCCAGTTGCCCGACAGGCCGTTGTCGGCGCCGTTGCCGAAGCCGACGTCGCCCTGCATGTCGAGGTTCTCGACGTTGTCCGGCAACTGGTAGAACGAGATGCCGGTGTGGATCGTGTCGATCCCTTCGTTCGCCAGCTCGAGCACGCTGTCGCCCGGGCGAACGATGTACCCGTCGTCGCCGGTGCCGCCGATCAGCTGATCGCCGCCGCCGGCGCCGTCGAGATGATCGTTGCCGCCGCGCCCGATCAGCGTGTCCTTGCCGCTGTTGCCGAAGAGCCAGTTCACGCCGTCATTGCCGACGCCGATATGCGCGATCGCATCCCGGAATTGGAGCATCTCGACATTGTCCGACAGCGTGTAGCTTGCGATCTTCGTCGCGAATACCGCGTCGAATCCCTCGCCGGCGAGTTCGACCACCACGTCTCCGGTATTTTCGACCTCGTAGCTGTCGTCGTCCTTGCCGCCGACCATGGTGTCGGCGCCGCCCTCGCCGTTGAGGAGTCCTCGCCGTCGTGGCCGTAGAGCGTGTCGCTCTTGCCCGCACCGTACAGGAGGTTGTCGAGCTCGTTGCCGTGGCCGGTGTGCTCGAAGTTCTGCGTGAAGACCAGGCACTCGACGTTTTCCGGCAGCGTGAAGTCGAAGTGGACCTCGACCGTGTCATAGCCTTCGTTGGCCGCCTCGACGATCGTCACGTCGGACGACGGGACGTAGGTGTCGTCGCCCTTGCCGCCGATCAGGATGTCGTCGCCGCCGCCGTCATGGAGGAAGTCCGCGCCGCCGAGGCCATAGATCGTGTCGTGCCACTTCGTGCCGTAGATGTGGTTGATGTCGTCGTTGCCGTAGCCGGTGAGGCCTTTCTGGCCGTACAGGTCTCAGCTTCTCGACCTAGTCGGCGAGATGGACGCCGCTGACGTTGGTCTGGATCGTGTCGTAGGCCTGCCGTCGGCCGTCTCGACGATCGTGTCGTTGGCGCTGTCGACATGGTAGGTGTCGTTGTCCTTGCCGCCGATCAGCGCGTTGAAGTCGCCGTAGCCGTACAGATCGGTCTTCGCCGTCGCGGCCTTCCAGCGTCGAGCCGTTGTAGCCCAGGAGCGTATTGTCGAGACCGTTGCCGATGCCGTGGATCGGTGCTGGGCCCTCGCCGATCAGGTTCTCGACGTTGGCGCCGAGCGTGTACTGGCTCAGCGTGGTGCGGACCGTGTCGGTCGCCGGCGTTGAAGTTCTCCGTCACGGTGTCGCCCGCGCCGACGATGTACACGTCGTCGCCGCCACCGCCCTTGAGCGCATCCGGTCCGGCAAATCCGTCGAGTTCATCGGGGCCCGAGGTGCCGTTCAGCGTGTCCGCACCGCCAAGCACGCCCGGGATGCGGTCCTTCGCCGATGCGTTGAGGAACGTGCTGATCGAGTATGAAAGGCCGGTGATGCTCTCGTAGACCGTCGCGCCGTCGGCGCTGGTGCGCTCCAGCGACGTGATGGCGCCGCCGATCAGCTGGCCGTTGAAGATGACGAAGGCGCCGTGCGCCTTGGTCAGTGTGTTGTCGTAATTGAGGACCGTGACGAGCGAGGCGTTGTAGCCGTACGCCAGGCCCATGGCGTCGATCCAGTCCATCGGCGGCAGGTTGGCGACATTGAAATGCGTGTAGTTGGCCATTGTGATGTTCCCATGTGGCTGGCCGCATCGAGGCGGCGTTCATGGGCACGGTGAGTAGTGGCCGAGCGCAACGCGCGCGTGGGCACGCGCGAACGATCGTGTGGTTTGCGGCGAACGCAGTCGCGCGCAACGACACGACGCGCGACACAGACGATACACAGCGCGACGTTTCACGCCGATTGCGAGCGCCGCGAAACGGTCCGCGATACGCGCGTTACCAATTCATGCTCGATCGATTCAGCGTCTATCGGTTACGTTGAGACAAATTCGGTCAAAAGCTCGACTGAAATCACATTCCGAGTTGCCGGACGGGATACCCACAATGGCGACCATGTCATCGACCGCTGCGCCAGCTGCGACGCAACAGTTCACGACCGATGCCTTTGCGCCGCATGAGCGCGTCACGGCCTGGCGCGAGGCTTACGGCGAAACAATCGCCAAGCTGGAATTCGAGCCGACATGCGAGGGACCGTTCAACGTTGATGCGACGCTGCGCACGCTGCCGGGCCTCGGCATCGCGACGATGTCGACCCAGGGGCTGCGCTTTACCAAGCCGCGCAACCTGATCGACTCCGACGACCTCATTCTCGTCATGATGGAGAGCGGCAGCTATTCCGGCTCGCAACTCGGGCGCGAGGTCCGGCTCGGGCCGGGCGACGCGGTGATCCGCTGGAACGCCGAGGTCACCAGCGGGGAGATCTTCGGACGTCCCTCGATCATCCGCGTGCCGACCAAGGCGATCGCGCCGCTGGTCGGCGATGTCAGCGCCGCGGTGCAGCGCCGCATTCCGGCGGATACCGACGCGCTGCGGCTGCTCGCGCCCTACATGCGCGCGATGCAATATTGCGGCGGCACGCCCGAGGTGCAGCGGATCGCGGCGAGCCATGTGCACGACCTGATCGCGCTGTTGCTCGGTGCGACGCGCGAGGGCGCCGAGGTGACGCGCGATCGCGGCGTCACCGCCGCGCGGCTGCGCGGCATCAAGGAGGATATCGCGCTCAATCTCGAGGACGGCGACATCTCGATCGCCGCCATCGCGGCGCGCCATCGCGTGACGCCGCGTTCGGTGCAGAAGCTGTTCGAACGCGACGGCACCACGTTCACCGACTATGTGCTGGCGCAGCGCCTCGCGTTCGCGCATCGCATCCTCTCCGATCCCCGGCGCGCCACCGAGAAGGTCGCGGTCGTCGCCTTCACGGCCGGCTTCGGCGACGTCTCCTACTTCTATCGCGTGTTCCGCCGCCGCTACGGCATGCTGCCGACCGATGTGCGCGCGCAGGCGACGGCGCATTGAGGGGAAAGGGGCGCCGCGCCCCTTTCCGTGTTGCATCCTCACGTGTGCCACAACCCGTCATTGACGGCCGCGCGGCCCTCATAGATGCCGCTCTGCAGGAAGTGCGCGAGCGGATTGACGCCGGCCGCCGCCACATCGCCGTTGGCCGCTAGATAGCCGAGCGTGTCGAACTGCGCGGACGGATCGCGCCCCTCCTGCCAGCCGAACTGCATATAGTGCTGCAGCGGGTTCGCTCCCGACGCGGCCACATCCGAATAGTGCGCAAGATAGCCCGCGGTGTCGAACCAGGCGTTCGGGTTGCGCCCCTCGTGCCGGCCGAAGGCGTTGTAGTGTGCGAGCGCATCGGCGCCGGCGGCCGCCACGTCGGGATTGTGCAGCAGGTAGTACTGCGCATCGAAGCCGTTCATGATGGTCGACCCGATCGCCTGGTAGGCCACCCGTCCTTCGCTGCGCCCGAACTGAAGGAAGTGCGCGAGCGGATCGACACCTGATGCCGCCACGTCCGGATTGTGGATGAGGTAGAGCGTGGTGTCGAAATCGGCGCCGGGATCGCGGCCCTCGTGCCAGCCGGTCTGATGATAGTGTTCGAGCGGGTTCTGTCCGCTCGCCGCGACATCCTTGTTCGCCGCGAGATATCCCGAGGTGTCGAAGAACGCGTTCGGGTCGCGCCCTTCGTATCGGCCGCTGGCGTTGAAGTGGCCGAACGCATCGGCGCCGGCGTGGAAAACGTCGACGTTGTGGCTGAGATAGTAGAGCTGGTCGAACAGCGCGTTGCCGTCGTCGACATGCGTGATGGTGCCGTCGGCGAACTGGAAACGCTCGATCGAGAAGGCCTGATCGGTGCCCTCGGCGCCGGTGACGAGGACACGGTTGCCGTAGTCCTCCAGTGCGTAGTGATCGAGGCTCTGTGCGTACACCGCGGTGTCGTTGCCCTGGCCGCCCGACAGCAGGTTCGCGTTGGCGTCACCCGCGAGGGTGTCGTCGAACGCCGAGCCGACCAACCCTTCGATCGAGTGATAGGTGTCGCCTGCGGCGTCGCCAGTGTTGACGGCAGGATTGGCGAGGCTTGCGGTCACGCTGGCCGCGGCTGTGCTGTAGGAGGCCTGATCGAGTCCGTCTCCGCCGCGCAAGGTGTCGCGCCCGCCGCGCCCTTCGAGCACATCGTTGCCGCCTTTGCCGTCGATGACTTCCCACAGAAAGTCGCCGACGCCGGTGATGGTTTCGTCGCTGCCGTCGCCCTGGATGAGCCGGGCCAGCTCATGCTTCGCCGAGCGGATCGAATCGCCGCTGCCGTCCGTGACGGTGCTCTGCCAGATGCTGGCGATCTGCCCGCCATTGAGTGCGACGATCTCGCTGTCGGCGCCGTCGAACATGATCGCCGTATTCTTGCCGAGCGCATTGCCGGCGGCGTTGTAGGCCTGCACGAACTCCGCGCCGCCGAAGCCCCATCCGACCACGAAGATTCCGTTCGGCAGCACGGCGAGCGTTGGGCTCGACTGGTCGCCGACCGGAAATCCGCCGTTCGCCGCGGAGTTGACGTGGAGAAACGGACCGCGCGTCGTTCCGTCGGCGTTGAAAATGCGCGCCGTGATGTCGGTGCCGTTACCCCAGCCGCTATCCGTATAGGCGACGACAAAGCCGCCGTCGGGCAAGCCGGCGATCTGGATATCCCGATTGATCGTCCCGGTATTGTCGATCAAAACGCCGGTCGCGACATTTCCGTCGAGCGCGTTGCCGTTGGCATCGAAACGGCGGAAGCGGACTTCGGTGTCGCCCGCGCCGACCTGCTGCTCCCAGGCCACCACGAAGCCGCCGCCGGCGAGGCCCGCAATCGAGGAGAAATGCGTGTTCGCCATGTTGGCGTTCACGTGGTCGGACGCATGGCGGACACTGCCGTCCGCGTTATAGACGCTCATGACGATGTCGTAGTTTCCGACTCCGAGGCGCGTCCAGCTCACCGCGAACCCGCCGTCGGCCAGCGCCGTCACGTCGGAGCGGGTATCGGCGTGGACGCCGCCGACGTCGAAGCTGCCGCCCGGTGAACCGTCGGTATTGAAGAAGCGCCCGCGGATGCTGCCGCCCGGATCGGCGAATTTGTCGGTGTAGGTCACGACAAAGCGGCCATCCAACAGCGCCGCGACGCTCACCTCGTTTTGCGAGAACGCCGCGGGCGGATGGACCGGGAATTCGTCTGTCGCCGGCGTGCCGCCGCTGTTGAACAGGCGGCCGTGCACGTCGGGGCTCAGCGGATCGGTGATCCAGGCGCCGAAATACTGGCCGGCGGCGTTGGCGGCGATTGCGGGCTTGCCCTGCTGCCCGGCGGTCGTGACGTTGTTTGCGAGCGTGATCGGCGTAATCGGGCCGAAGTCGTATGTGGTGGTGGCCATCGTGATGTCTCCCGGCTGTTCTGGCGCACGGCGCAACGGACTTGGCCCGGCGCGTTCGTCTGTCAGTCGGTTTGCGGGAGGGAGAGCGGTTTGCCGCGAACGACAAACGCTAGCACTGGCGCGACATTCTTGGTTTTTTGTGAGTATTTGAACTTAATGTTGATCTGCTGCGACCAATGACTGCGATGCTCCCGCTTTCGCGCGGCTGCGTCGCTCGCGGGTTCGATGGCGAGACCGCGCGCGAATCATGTCCGGCATGTCTGCCGTTGCGGCGGAGTCGAACCGATGCACCCTCCCGACCAGGGGCTGGCCGAGATGCCGGTGCTGCGCTTCTCGACCGAACAGTTCGCCGCGCGCGAGCGCATTCCTGCATGGCGCGAGTTCGTCGGCCGCACGTTCTGCCGCGCCGAAATTGAGCCGCTGTCGCGCGAGGGCTTCGTCGGCCGCACGACCATGCGGCTGTTGCCGGGCCTCGGCGTGATCTCCGGGGACTGCGCGCCGCTGAGTTACGTGCAGACGCGCCAGCTCAGCGACAATGACGACGTGATCCTGACGTTCGCGAGCGGCCCCTGGCAGCTCGATTATCGCGGGCGCATCCAGGCGTGCGGCGCTGGCGATGCGATCCTCACATCGGCGTCGTGCCTCGCGACGCACACGTTGCACGCGGGGGGGCCGCATGGCGGCCTGCGCGTTCCGATCAAGCTGCTCTCGCCGCTGGTCGATGGCATCGAGGACACATTCGGCAAGCGCATTGCGGCGCAGGCGCCGGCGATGCGGTTGCTGCGGCACCATCTCGGCATGGTCGAGGAGCTCGAGGCGCCGGACATGCATGGATTGCGGGCGCAGGCGGCGAGCCAGTTGCGCGACCTGATCGCCATGGCGATCGGTCCGACGCGCGACGGCAGCGAGATGGCACGGTCGAACGGCGTGCGCGCAGCACGCCTGCGCGCGATCAAACGCGACATCAGGCAAAATGTCCGCCAGGACCTGTCGGTCGCCGTGCTGGCAGCGCGCCACCGGCTGCCGGTCCGTTCGCTGCAGCGCCTGTTCGAGGCCGAAGGGACGACGTTGACCGACTTCGTCGTCGCAGAGCGCCTGGCGTGCGCGCACGCGATGCTGACGCAAAGGTTCGCCGACCGCCCGGTCAGCACGATCGCGTTCGACTGCGGTTTTCAGCACGTCTCGTACTTCAACCGCGCCTTCCGTTTGCGCTACGGCGCGACACCGTCCGACGTCCGGGCCCAGGCGCGGCGCTCACATTGAGCGCAGCCGCGGTCGCACGGCGCCGCGCATGGCTTTCCGGGCGGTGAAAAGGGCGCCAGCGCGCCCCTTTCAGTCCTGGTCGGTCACACGTGCCACAGGCCGTCGCCCATCGCGGAGCGGCCTTCATAGATGCCGCTGCTCAGGAAGTGCTGCAGCGGATTGGCCCCGGCTGCGGCCACGTCGCTGTTCTGCGCCAGATATCCGAGCGTGTCGAAGCCCGCGGACGGATCGCGCCCCTCATGCCAGCCGCTCTGCATGTAGTGCTGCAGCGGGTTGGCGCCCGAGGCCGCCACGTCCGAGTAGTGCGACAAGTAGCCGGAGGTGTCGAACCAGGCGTTCGGGTTGCGTCCTTCGTGCCAGCCGGAGGTGTTGTAGTGCTGCAGCGGATCGACCCCGGCCGCGGCGACATCCGGATTGTGCAACAGATAGTACTCGGCATCGAAGCCGCTCACGATGTTCTGTCCGATCGCCCCATAGGCGTTCCGGCCTTCGGCGGCGCCGTGCGTGAGGTAATGCTCAAGCGGGTCGACGCCGGCCGCCGCCACGTCCGGATTGTTCACCAGGTAGAGCGTCGTGTCGAAATATGCCGACGGATCGCGCCCCTGGTGCCAGCCGGTCTGGTGGTAGTGCTCGAGCGGGTTCTGGCCGCTGGCCGCGACGTCCTTGTTGGCGCCGAGATAGCCTGACGTGTCGAACAGCGGATTCGGGTCGCGCCCCTCGTGCCAGCCGAACGTGTTGAAGTGCTGGAGCGCATTCACGCCCGAATAGAACACGTCGTGATTATGGCTCATGTAGTAGGCCGTATCGAACAGCGGATTGCCGTCATCGGTGACATGGAAGGTCGCGTCGGCGAACTGAAAATGCTCGACGTTGGCGACATGATCCTGCCCGTCGGGGCCGGAGATGTAGATGGTGTCGCCGAATTCCGACATCAGGTAGCGATCAAAGGTCTGCGTGAACACCACGGTGTCGTTGCCCGCGCCGCCGTCGATCACGTCTGCACCTTGACCTTCGATGATCGTGTCGTTGCCTGCGCCGGCATTAACGACGTCGTCGCCAGCGCCGCCACTGACCGTGTCGTTGCCGCCGCCACTCGAGATCACGTCGCGCAGCGCGTCGCCGGCGTAGGTATCGTCGGCGCCATTGCCTGTGGTGCTGCGGATCAGCTCTTTCACGACTGCGGCGATGTCCTGGCCGAGGTTTCCGGTCGAAGAGGTCCATGCGGTGACGAAGCGGCCGGAATCGAGCGCCGTGACATCAGGGTAGGTGTCGTTGCCGGCCGCGCTGGAGATCAGGAATTCGTTGAAGATGCCGGCGATCGTGACCGGCTCGCCCGTGTGCGTGAAGATGCGGCCGTAGACGTCGTAGCTGCTCGGTGAGACCTCCCGGTGCCAGGTGACCAGGATCATGCCGTTGTCGAGCACCGACACCGACGGGTCGCCGTCGACCTGCGGGCTCGGGTTGTTGACGTGGATCGGTCCGCCGGGAAGCGCGCTGCTGCCATGCGAGGTCAGGATGTTCAGCGTGATGCCGGACGATCCACTCTCGTTCGCCCAGCTGGTGTCGCCATAGGCGACAACCCAGCTCCCGTTGCCCAGCGCCGCGATCGAGGGGTCGCCATTGTGGCCAACCCCGTCGAGCAGCATGTCGCCGGTGATCGGCGTGCCATCCGGACCGCAAACGCGCGCGTGCAACTGGATGGTGGATCCGGGACCGGGATAGCAGCTCCATGCAACGACGAAGTTGCCGTTCGAGAGCGCCGTGCAGGTCGGATCGGAGACCGTGCCCCCGGCCAGATCGAGATGCGCGAACGCCGCCGAGGAAAGTCCGTTCGCGTCGTGGGCCGACGCATAGATGTGGCCTTGGTATACGTCAGCCAGCGCGAATCCGCCGTCGCTCAGCGCCGTGATGTGCGGGGTTGAGGCCTGACCGTGACCGATGATGATCTCGCTGCCGATCTTTTCGCCGTCCGGGCTGAACTTCGCGGCCCGCAGCCCGAGATTGGCCGGATCCAGGTTGCTCCAGACGACAAGCACATTGCCGTCGGCGAGCTGCGTCAGCGTGGGCTGTCCAGATGCCGAGGTGGTGGCGAGGGAGTCATAGGTCGCGCGTGGCGTGGCGTTGATGCGATTGGAATTGGAATCGTAGAAGTCGAGCAAGATCGAGCCGTCGCCGCCGATCTGGCTGTTATAGGCCACGACGAATCCGCCGTTCGACAGGTGCTGCACGGAGGGCAGCGTCTGGTTGCCCAGCGGAAAGCTGTTGGCAATGAATTCGGACCGGACGGTCGCGAGCGAGAAGCTGGAGGTCGTGGTCATGACGGTTCCCCGTTCGGCGGGACAAGCCCGCGTTCGGCGCGGACAACCCGCGCGGTTCACGGAGTTGGTCGGGCCGCAGCGGCGCCGTGCTGGTGCCACGGGGACAAACCGCTGATGCCAAGTGACCAAAAGCGGATCCGCCGCGGGGCGTGAACCTCGGGCCGCGCGGCCGCGACTAAGACGAATGGGGTGCGACATCGACCACGCGGCGACACCGACCCGGCCGACGGCATTTCGCTATGCCGGCGAAGGGCCGGAGCGCATGGCGGCGATCCAGCACGCGCTCAGCAGCAGGATCTGGGATTTCGAGTTCGAGCCGGAGCCTGGCACGCCGTTCTTCGGCGAAGGCCGGATGCAGGCGCTGCCCGGTCTGGTGCTGGCCGACGTGACGACCTCGCAAGGGCGGACTCGCCGCGCCGCGCGTCACCGCGTCGACGATCAATTCCTCTTCAATGTCTGCCTCTCCGGGTCGAGCACCGTCAGCCAATGCGGGCGCGAGATCGTGGTCGGGGAGGGCGATGCCGTCCTGTCGTTGGGCGGCGAGATTGCCGCGATGCAGTTCACGGCGTCACGCTTCCTGTCGTTCCGCATTCCCGCGAAGGCGATCACGGCGCTGGTGCCTGATGTCGAGGACCGCGCGGTGCGTCGGATCGCGCGCGACACCGAGGCGCTGAAGCTGCTCACCGTCTATGCGGGCGCGCTGGAGAATGCCCGCATGCTTGCGGTGCCGGCACTGCGGCTACTCGCGGTGACGCATGTCCATGACCTGATCGCGCTGGCGCTCGGAACGGTGCACGACGCAACGGCGCTGACCCAGGCGCGCGGCATGCGCGCCGCCCGGCTGCAGGCGATCAAGGCGGATATCGAGACCGGATTGGCGCGTGACATCTCGCTGGCAGAAATCGCCGCGCGCCATCGCCTGCCGCTGCGCTACGTGCGGCGGCTGTTCGAGGAGGAGGGCACGACGTTCACGGCGTTCCTGCTGTCGCGCCGGCTTGCGCACGCGCATCGCGTGCTGCTCAGTCCGCGCGCGATCCATCTGAAGGTCAGCGTGATCGCCGCCGAAGCCGGCTTCAACAATTTGTCCTACTTCAACGAGGCGTTCCGCCGCCGCTATGGCGCGCGGCCGTCGGACGTGCGCGGGCAGACTCGGGCGGACTGATGCGGAGGGGAGGGCGCGTACGCCCTGCTTCACCTCAACCCGTCAGTGCCACAGTCCGTCGCCTTGCGGCGAGCGGCCCTCATAGATGCCGTTCTGCAGGAAGTGATCGAACGGATTGACGCCGGCCACCGCCACGTCACCGTTGGCCGCGAGATATTTCAGCGTGTCGAAGCTGGTCGACGGATCGCGGCCCTCGCGCCAGCCGAACTGTTCGTAATGCTGCAGCGGGTTGACGCCCGATGCGGCGACGTCCGAATAATGCGACAGGTAGCCGGCGGTGTCGAAATACGCATTCGGATTGCGTCCCTCGTGCCAGCCGAACGTGTTGAAGTGCTGCAGCGCATTGGCGCCGGCCGCGGCCACGTCGGGATTGTGCAGCAGATAGTATTGCGCGTCGAAGCCGTTCACCGCCTCGCCGATGGCCTCGTAGGCCGCGCGGCCTTCCTTCGCGCCGTAGCGCAGATAATGTTCGAGCGGATCGACGCCGCCCGCGGCGACGTCGGGGTTGTGGATCAGATAAAGCCTGGTGTCGAAGTTCGGGCCCGGATCGTATCCCTTCTTCCATCCGGTCGTGTGGTAGTGATCGAGCGGATTGGTTCCGGCCGCATCCTTGTAGACACCTTGATACCAGGACGTGTCGAGGAAGGGATTCGGATCGCGTCCCTCGCGCCAGCCGAACGTGGTGAAATGGTCGAATGCATTGGCGCCGGCCTGGAAGACGTCGGGATTGGTGAGACTATAGAAGGCGGCGTCGAACAGCGGGTTGACCGGAGCGGAGGGCGCCAGCGTCACGATCGTGTCGCTGAAGGCCAGTTTCTCCACGTTCGAAATCGTGTCGCTGCCCTCCGGTCCGGTGACCCTGACGCTGCCGCCAAGATCGGTCACCGTATAGGCGGTGCGGGCGCCCAGAAATCTGACGGTGTCCTCGCCGCCGCCGCCATCGAGGTTGTTGTCGGCGGAATTGCCGATCAGCGTATCATTGCCTTTGCCGCCGACGGCGTTCTCGATCACCACGCCGTTCGCGATCGTGAACCCGCCGAAGATGCCTGCGGCCTGCGAGATAAATCCCCCGGCATTGGGATTGCCGTTGACGAGTGTCGCGGCGCGCAGATCGATCGTCGCGCTCAAGTTGCCGTCGTAGCGGATCGTGTCGGTCCCGCCGGTGTCCCAGATGCATTGCCAGGATGTGCCGGGGGCGTTGTTACCCGGCAGCACATAGGTGTCGGAGCCGATGCGATAGCTCGTATTGGCGCCGTACATCGACTGGATCGCCGCGATGTCGAAGGCCATGGGTGTCACGACATGGCCGAAATCGGTCGAACCCGAACTGGTCTTGGCGCCCGCGTTGGGTGACATGACCGAATAGAGGTCTTGATCGTAACCGCCGCCGGGAAAGCCAAGCGTATTCCTCAGACCGAGCGCATGGCCGATCGTTTGCAGGAAAATCGAGAAGCCCTCTCCGCCGAGATCCAGCCCGCCTAGCGAGAAATACGTGAAGCGGCCTTGCGTGTTGAATTCTCCGACGGCGTGGCCGCTTGCGTTCGGAAGGTCGTGATAGGAGGGAATATTGCCGCCGTGGTGCTCCTGCATGTACAGAAACGTCTGCCACGTCTCTATGAGATCGGCGTCGGCCTGCGACGACACGCGTTGTGGCGTGATATTCGCGACATTGGCCCATTGTTGCAGCGCGCTCTGCCACACCACCGTCTCAACGACGGTCCAGAGACGGTGGGTCAACGCTGTTTCGTCGATGTAATAGGTGATGTTGCGATCGCCGCCGACGTCGAGCCACGACGCGCCGGCGAGCGTGTCGATGAATGCATTGCCGGTGCTGGCCACGTGCGTCTCCCCCGAGATGCTACCGCAGCGATTATTCTGTTGTTTTGGCGGCAATTAATTCTACCCGATCTGTCGCGGGCATACACCAATGAAGTGCGCTGCGGCCGTCATGCCCGCCAACCGTTTTAAGCATGGAAACCCGCGCCCTGGGCGCAGCCGCGGCCGAGCCGATTACGGCGGCGGGGTCGCCGCCATCGGCACCGCCGGCTTGTTGCGGTCGCCCTCGATCTTGCGCTGGAAATAGTCGAGCATCGGCTTTTCCAGGTACACGTAGGCGAGGATGCCCGGCACGAAGGCGAGCACCATCATCAGCGCCACATAGAGCCACGGCGCATCCGCGGGCGCGATGTAACGCGCCAGCAGCAGGCGCGGCAGCGTGATGGCCAGCGGGTGGATCAGGTAGATCGAGTAGGACGTGTCGCCGATGAAGCCCCAGAAGCGCCAGAACGCCCCGGTCAGCGCCGGCGTGCGCGAGAGCACCAGCGCGGCGATGATCAGGAAGGTGGGGAAGCCCCAGACGAACAGGCGCTCGTTTGCGCTCGGCGGGAAGAAGTCGCCGCGCCACGTCGACCAGCCCAGGATCGCGGTCGCGACCGCGAGCAGCGTCCAGTAGGCGCCGGCGCCGACGCGCACCCCGTCGCGATAAAGCAGTGCGAGGCCCATGCCGAGTGCGAATTCGAGGATCAGCGGATGGCTCCAGAACCCCCACGGATTGGGGAACGGGCCGAACGCAATTGAGGTCAGCGACAGCGTGATGAAGATCGCGCTGACCACGATCACGATGCGGCGGCGCGACAGGAAGACGAAGCAGCCGAACACTGCGTAGAAAAATACTTCGTAGTTCAGCGTCCAGGCGACGCCGTGCACCGGCGTGCCCCAGCCGTCCGGCCGCGTGATCGGGATGAACAGATAGGACGCGATCACGTAGGAGAGCGGCGCGCCGCCGGCGTCGAGGCTGCCGTAGGTCGCGATCAGATAGAGCACCACGAAGGTGGTGGTGATCCAGTACATCGGCAGAATGCGCGCGAGGCGGCGCAGGAAGAAGATGCGCATGCCGCCCGGCTGGCCGAACAGCCGCTCGGTCGCATAGACCATGATGAAGCCGGAGACGATGAAAAACGAGTTCGACCGCCGCGGCGACGACGCCAAAGAAGGGCATTAGGTCCGGCAGGTCCATCTTGTCGCGGACGTAGAGCTGAACGTGCGCCACGATGACGATGAAGGTCGCGATCCCGCGCGCCGCCTGGATCGACATCAGCGCGCCGCCGCCGGCGGGCCTGGCTTGAGGCGCTTTCTCCACCGCGGGCGCGCTCACGGCGCGGCCTGCGTTGCCGGCGCCGTGGTGGCTGCGTGCTGCGGCCCGCGCCGCTCGATCCGGCGCTGCAGCGCGGCGGTCAGCGGCTTTTCCAGATAGCGATGGATCAGCAGCGCCGGCACGATCGCCGCGACCACGATCGCCGCGAGATAGAACCACGGTGCGTCGGCCGGCGCGATGAAACGGCCGAGCAGCATCACCGGCACGCCGAGGGTGAGCGTGTGGAAGAGATAGAGCGAGTAGGACGCATCACCGAGAAATCCGCAGACGCGCCAGAACGGATTTGTGCTGACCGGCTGTTGCGCCAGCGCGAACGCGCCGACGATCGCGAACGAGGGCAGGCCCCACGCGAACACGCGCAGCACCGAGTCCGGGCCGAAGAAATGCGCCTGGCTCCATGACCAGGCGAACACCGCGAGCCCAACGGCGACGAGCGCGCGTGCCGCCCAGGTGGGGATGCGCACGCCGTCGCGCCGGGCGAGCGCGATCAGCATGCCGAACACGAACTCGATGATGATCGGATTGAACCAGCTCTGCGGCGGGTTGGGCAGCGGCGGCCCGAGCAGGCGGAGCGCGATCAGCCCGCAGAACAGGGCCGCGATGATCGCCACGACGGTGCGGCGCGAGAACGCGATCAGCAGGCCGAACACCACGTAGAAGAACATCTCGTAGTTCAGCGTCCAGCCGACGCCGAGCAGCGGGACCGCCCATCCGTCCGGCCGCGTCGGGATGAACAGATAGGACGCGATGACGAAGTCGGCGCCCGCGCCGTTGGTCGCCGCGGCGATGCTGCCGTATTGCGCGAGCACGTAGACGAGGAAGACCGTGCTGGCGGCCCAGTACATCGGGACGATGCGTGCCAACCGGCGGAGCAGAAAGATGCGCGTGGCGCCCGGCTGGCCGAACAGGCGCTCGAACGCATACACCATGATGAATCCGGAGATGACGAAGAACAGATCGACGCCGGCCGATCCGACGTCGAAGCGGGGCAGGAGATCCGGCATCCGCAGCTTGTTGGCGAAGTAGTGCTGGACGTGGAACAGGATCACGCCCATCACGGCGAAGCAGCGCAGCGCCTGGATCGGGAGCAGGACGGGTGCGTTCGGCGGAGTCTTGGCGTCGGTCTGTTCCATCAAACCCGTGATCCGTGCAGCGCCTTGTTAGCGACGCCCCTTGAGAGGGTCAATGCAGCGCGGGCGGCGCGCGCAGTGCGCATCCGATCCGGCGGAGCATGCGCCTGACACGCGGACTGGCGCACGGCTGGCGTGTGCCGGTCCGGCGCAATATGGTGCGTCCGACCAGCGCTGCAGGGGGATTGCTTGACTGGATTGTCGGCGCCGTCGGGCGCGATGGCGCAAAATACCTATTATCCCGGAATCGGTGCGCTGCGCGGGATCGCGGCGCTGCTCGTCGTCGTCCAGCACGGCGGCCTGTTCGCGACGCAGGCCGTGGGCCTGCCGCATACCGCGCTGCTCAAGATCGACTACGGCGCGCTCGGCGTGCTGACGTTTTTTCTCATCTCGGGTTTCGTGATCGGGCTGAACCGGCATCTGCCGACCGGCGAATTCGTGCTGCGCCGGGGCTTGCGCATCTATCCGGCTTTCTGGGCCGCCTACGCGTTGAGCGCCGCGATCGTGCTGCTCGTCGGCAAGGAGACCGCATTCTCCTGGTCGGCCGCGCTGCTCTGGCCGCAGACCGGCTATCCGACCAACATCTACCTCGTCTTCTGGACGCTTGTCTTCGAAGTGTTCTTCTACGCGCTCGCGGCCGCCGTCTTTGCGTTCCGCCTGAGCGACCGGACGCTGACGATCCTTGCGCTGTGCTGGATCCTCGTCATCCAGACCATGTATCCGTACATGACCGGAATGCGTCCGCTCTTGCCGGGGGCGCTGATCCCGTTCGCACAGTACAATCTGTTCTTCGCGGTCGGGCTGATCTGCGCAATCAACTTCGGCCGGCTGTCGGTCATCGGAATTGAGTACCTGCTCGCCTTTGCGGTCGCGATGACGGCGCTGCTGCCGCTGCTGCCTCCGACGCCGCATGTCACCACGCTGCTCGTGCTCGCATTGGGGCTCGGCGCCATTCTTCTCGCGTTCACGAAACTGGATCGCTGGCCGCGCTTCGCCCTCGCGCTCGGCAATGCGTCCTACGGCATATTCCTGCTGCATTACGCGCCGATGGTCGTCGCGGCGGCGATATTCGCGGGGCAAGGCTATTCGGCCGGCGCGTTGTGGCCGCTGATGATCGTGATCGGAATTGCCGTCAGCCTCCCGTTCGGGCTTGCGGAGTTTGCCTTCCACCGCGCGGCGCTGCGTGCGGTCCTGGGATTTGTCCGGCCGCCCACTCCCGATCGCGCACAAGAGGCCGCGCGTTAGCGCATGATCCCGAAAAAGCTTGTCCCGCACTTGATGCGGGGTGGACAGCGGTTTTCGGAAAAGATCATGCGCAAGCAAAAGGAACGTGCTGGAGTTTGATTCAACGCAGTTGAATCAGACTTCAGCACCGCTCGTCGGGGAGATCGCCGCCCGGTCTCATGCGGCGACCTTCGGTCCCTTGTCGCTGTTGGACTGCGCGGTCGGCGTCGCCGGCGAGGCTGCCGGCGGGGCGCGCCAGCGCTGCATCAAATTGGACAGGATGTTGACCGGCGGCGCGGCGATCTCGTTCGAAATCAGCTTCGCGCCGCCCTTGCGGCGCACCAGGTTGACCTTGCGCTCATGGAAAGCCTCGAGCTCGGGCCGGTGGCCGACGCTGATGATCGCCGTTTTGGGCAGGCGCTCACCGAGCTTCTCCATCAGCATCGCCTGGCTTTCCGGATCGAGCGCGGAGGTCGCCTCGTCCATCACCACGATGTCGGGCTTGTGCAGGAACAGCCGCGCGAAGGCGAGGCGCTGCTGCTCGCCGCCCGAGAGCGTGCGGTCCCACTTGCCTTCCTCATCGTCGAGCTTCTCGGTGAGATGCTCGAGGCCGACGAGCTTGAGAGTCTCGGCGATTTCCTTGTCGTCGAAGTCCTCCGGCGGGCGCGGATAGCTGGTGGCGCGGCGCAAGGTGCCGAGCGGGATGTAGGGCTTCTGCGGCATCAGGAACATCTTGGCGCCGGGCGCGAGCGCGATCTCGCCTTCGCCCCATGGCCACAGTCCGGCGATCGCGCGCACCAAAGTGCTCTTGCCGGTGCCGGACTCGCCCGCCACCAGCACCTTCTCGCCGAATTTCACCGTGACGTCGGCATCGTCCACCACCACGGTGCCGTCGGAGAGCGAGACCTGCACGTCCTTCAGGCGGATCGCCGCGTCCTTGCCTTCGGTGCGGCTGATCGCGCCGGTCTGGCTCTCCTCGATCTGCTTCAGTCCGTCGAGCGCGACCAGGAGATTGGACGCGCGGCGCGCCGAGGCGGCCCATTCGGCCAGCCGCGGATAGTTGTCGACGATCCAGTTGAACGCGTACTGCACCTGGATGAAGGCGGCCGCCGCCTGCATGACGGTGCCGAGCGACATCTCGCCGGAGAGATATTTCGGCGCGCACAGGATCACCGGGATCACCGACGCGATGATGAAGTTGCCGTGCGAGACGAACATCGTGCGCATGTACTGCGCCGCCATGCGCGACCATCCGATGATCACCTGCTTGAGCAGGCCGTCGAGCCCGGCGCGCTCTTCCTTTTCGCCGCCGAGGATCGCGATGCTTTCGCCATATTCGCGCACGCGCGTGAGCGCGGCGCGGAATTCGGCCTCGACCTGGTTCTTGTTTTCCGCGGTCGGCACGAAGCTGCGCGCGATCAGGGTCATGAAGCCGCTGATGATCACGCAGTAGAGCACCACCGCGATCACCAGGTAGCCGGGGATGAAGAACTCGCGGCCCGCAAACCCGATGGTGAGGTTGCCGCCGACTGTCCACAGCACGCCCATGAAGGTCGCGGAGGTGAGCACGGCACTCAGGATGCCGACCGCAAAGTCGACCGGCTGTTCGGTCGCGATGCGGATGTCGTCGCCGATGCGCGCTTCCGGGTTCTTGTGGTCGCCCTCGATCAGGTTGAGCTGGTAGTAGCGGCCCTTGGCGAGCCAGCGCGTCATGGTGTGCTCGGTCAGCCAGGCGCGCCAGCGCCGCTGCATCCGCATGCGCGCATAGACCACCGCGACCGCCACCGCGATGCTGCCCGCGGCAAGCGGAACGAACAGCATCGCCTGATGCAGGACGGCCGCGCCGTCCTTCTTCTCCAGCGCGTCGAAGATCGCCTTGTTCCAGATGTTGAGCTGGTACTGGAAGACCAGCTGTCCGACGACCAGCGCGATCAGCACCCCGGTCATCAGCCAGGCGACCTTGCGGCTTCGCTTCGAGGACCAGAACCCGCGCGCGGTCATCCAGAAGCGGCGCACCAGCGGCTGCTTCTGGGCACGCTGGATCGCTGTGTCTTTTGCCATAAAAAGCCCTTGTCGCCCGCAGGGTTAGCCCAAATTCCCGGCGGACAACGCCGCAAAGTTCCAAAAGTTCAGTTGTGCCCGGTTAGGAGCCCGGAAGGGTCAACGTCGGCTCGTTCGGTCTATAAGGTGCGGGCCGAGAGAAGCCGAGGGATCGTCATGCCGACCGCCATGCTTGCCATGCTGGTGCAGAATCTGGCGCTGGTCGCCGCGGCGGCATTTGCCGGGGCGGCGATCTACGTGTCGGTCGCCGAGCAGCCGGCGCGGCTGAGCCTCGATGATCGCGCGCTGCTGGCCGAGTGGAAGCCGAGCTATGCGCGCGGCAAGGCGATGCAGGCCAACCTTGCGCTCGCCGCGACCGCGCTCGGGCTGTTGTCCGCATGGCTCGCCTGGGAATGGCAGTGGCTGCTCGGCGCGGCACTCATTTTCGCCAACTGGCCCTACACGCTGTTTGTCATCTTTCCGGTGAACAAGGTGCTGGAGGCGACCGCGACCGAGGCGGCGAACGCGCAAACCCGCGCGCTGATCGAGAAGTGGGGCACGCTGCATGCGGGACGCTCGGCGCTCGGCTGCGCGGCGACGCTTGTCTATCTCTGGGCGATCCTCTAGTTCGTTTTGAGCATGATCTTGTCCGAAAACCGCTTCCCACTTTTCGGGATCATGCTCAGCCCCCTCGCATGACCGCCGACAATTCCGACATCCTGTTCGAACGGCGCGGCGCCGCCGGCGTCGTCACGCTCAACCGGCCGAAGGCGCTCAACGCGGTGACGCACGCGATGGTGCGCGCGCTGCACCGCCAGCTCGACGCATGGGCCGACGATGGCGCCGTCACGCGCGTGATCGTCACGGCGGCCGGCGAGCGCGCCTTCTCGGCCGGCGGCGACATCCGCGCGCTCTACGATCTCGGCCGCGCCGGCAGGCAGGAGGAGGCGCTCGGCTTCTTCCGCGAGGAATACACGCTCAACACCGCGATCAGGCGCTATCGCAAGCCGTATGTCGCGCTGATCGACGGGATCGTGATGGGCGGCGGGTTCGGCGTATCGGTGCACGGCTCGCATCGCGTCGCGGGAGACCGCTTCGCCTTCGCGATGCCGGAGGTCGGGATCGGGTTCTTTCCCGACGTCGGCGGGACGTTCGTGCTGCCGCGCATGCCGGACGAGACCGGCACCTGGGTCGCGCTGACCGGCGAGCGGCTGAAGACCGCCGATGCGGTCGCGACCGGGATCGCGACGCATCACGTCCGATCGGACCGGTTCGCGGACCTCGCCGAGGCGCTGTGCGGCGACATCCCGGTCGATGCGACGCTTGCGGCCTTCGCCGAGCCGGCCGGCGACGGGCCGCTGACCGGCAAGCGCGACGCGATCCGCCGGCTGTTTTCCGGCAACCGCGTGGAGGATATCCTCGCGGCGCTCGACGGCGCGCCGGACTGGGCGCCGGCCGCCGCCACGATAAGAACCAAGTCTCCGACCAGCCTGAAGCTCGCACTCGCGCAGGTGCGGCGCGGGCGCGACTGGTCGTTCGAGCAGTGCATGCAGGCCGAGATGCGCATCGTCGCGCGCATCGTCCATGACCATGACTTCTACGAGGGGGTTCGTGCCGTGATCGTCGACAAGGACAATGCGCCGCGCTGGCAGCCCGCGACCTTGCGCGAGGTTGCGGATGCCGAGGTGGAGCGACACTTTGCGGCGCTCGCCAACGAACTGGACCTGGCATGAGCGACGGCGCGATCGAGGCGCCGAAAGCGCAGCGCATGTCGCCGTGGACGCGGCGGCTGGTGCTGTTCCTGCGCGTGATGGCCGGCATCGCGATGCTCAAGGGCATCTACCACTGGTCGCTGGTGCTCGGCGTCGGCGACGGCTCCGGCTCGACGTTCGAGAATGCCGGCATGGCGTGGCAGGCGGCGACGATCTTCTTTGCGGTGATCGACCTCGTGGCGGCGGTCGGGCTGTGGCTCGCGGCGGCATGGGGCGGGGTGGTGTGGCTCACCTCGGCGATCTCGATGGCGGCGATCGAGCTGTTCTTCCCGCAAGTCTTCGGCGGGCGCATCTGGATCGCGCTGCTCGAGTTCATGGCGATCTTCGGCTATATCGCGCTGGCGCTGCTCGCCGGGCGCGAGCGGCCGGATTAGGCCTTCAGCTCAATCGAATTGACGGGGCGTTGCCGGGCATGGTTGTTGCGCACCGGACCCATCGCATCATTCAAACGGCAGCGCGCCATGCCCAAGCTCTACGAAGCCCTCGCGGACGCGTTCCTGGCGGAGGGCGTCGACACGCAGTTCGTCCTGATGGGCGACGGCAACATGCATTGGTGCACCGCCTTTGCCAGACTGCCGGGCGTGCAGACCGTCCACGTCAGGCACGAGCACGCGACAGTCGCGGCGGCGACAGCCTACAACATCGCGACCGGCAAGATCGCCGTTGCGTCGGTCACCTGCGGCCCCGGCGTGACCCAGTTGATGACGGCGCTGCCGGCCGCGGTTCGCGCCCGCCTGCCGCTGGTGGTGTTCGCCGGCGAGTCGCCGATCAACGCCAAGTTCTACAACCAGGCCATCGACCAGGCGCCTTTGGTGACGGCGACCGGCGCGCGTTACATCGCGGCGCATAGCCTGCCGCGCATGATGGACGCCGTGCGCGAGGCCTTCCACATCGCCAAGTACGAGCGGTGCCCGGTGGTGCTGGGCGTCCCCTACGACCTGCAGAAGGCCGAGTACATGGCCAACCAGCCCTACGAGACCTCGGCGATGTATCAGCCGAAGGTCGGGCGCATGCACCCCGATCCCGAGGTGGTGGCCGAGGCGGTCGAACGGCTGGCGACGGCAAAGCGGCCGATCATCCTCGGTGGCCGCGGCGTGCTGTGGGCCGGCGCGCGCGATGCGGCGATCGAGCTCGCCGATCGCTGCGGCGCGTTGCTCTCCAACACGCTGCCCGCGCGCGGTCTGTTCCACGACCATCCGTTCGGGCTGGGCATCACCGGCAGCTACTTCACGTCGCTCGGCCGCGAGATGTACGAGTCGGCCGACGTCGTGCTCGCGATCGGCACCAGCCTGTCCTACTACGTCGGCCACCGGGCTTTCTTTCCCAAGGCTTTCAAGATCCAGTTGGATGATGCCCCGCGCGGCCTGCGCGATGGTCAAGCGGCCGCCGATCTCTACGTCCGATCGGATGCGCTGGTCGGCGTCGAGGCGATCCTCGCCGGGCTCGACAAGACGCTGGGTGCCGGCAAGCCGACGGCGGCCGCGATCCGCTCGAAAGAGCTCGCGCATCGCATCGCGACCGAGCCGGCCGATGCGATGCCGTTCGACCTCGAGCCCGGAGTGCTGGATCCGCGCGATGTGGTCCGCGCCATCGACGCGGTCGTGCCGAAGGATTGGGACGTCGTCGTCGGCGGCGGCCATCAGGCGTATTTCCCCGCCCAGATGATCGGCCGGCCGGCGGAGCGCTATACGACGGTGCGTGAATTCGGCGCGGTCGGCAACGGCCTCTCGTATGCGCTTGGAACGGCGGCCGCGCGCCGGCAGGGCCGCGAGGGCAAGGTCGTGCTGTTCGAAGGCGACGGCGGGCTCCTGTTCAATATCCAGGAATTCGAGACGCTCAAGCGCCAGGGATTCCGCATCCTGATCTGCGCGATGAACGACGGCGGATATGGCTCGGAATTTCACAAGCTGCGCGCCGACGGCATCGACGACGGCCTGGCGGTGTTCGGGCGGCCTGCGCTGGAAAACATCGCGCGCGGCTTCGGCCTGCGCGGCCACGAGATCCGCGATCTCGCGCTGATCCCGAAGCTGTTCGCCGACTTCACCGCGCAGGGTGAGAGCGAAGTGTGGAATATCCAAATCTCGGACAAGGTCACCGCGCCGGTCATCCGCCAGACGATCAAGCGCGGCCACGGCAACATGTGAAGCAATCCGGCAGCGGTCGCTCAGGGCCGGTGTCGACTTGCCGGATTTCAAATCGAGTAATGGCCGGCGCTATTCAGTCTTGATGCCGGCGAACTTGATCACCTTCGCCCACTTTTCGGTGGCTTCCGCGATGATCGCCCCGAATGCCGCAGGCGAGCCCCCAAGGACGGTGGCGCCGAGTTCGCCGATCCGGGCCTGGATCTTGGGATCGGCGAGGCCGGCATTGAGCTCCTTGTTCAGCAGATCGACGATGTCGGCCGGGGTGTTTCGGGGCGTGCCGATGCCGGCAAAACCGCTGGCCTCATAACCTGGCACGAACTCGCCCACCGTCGGGACGCCCGGCAATACGTCCAGTCGCGCCGCGGTCGTCACCGCCAGCGCACGCAGCTTGCCGCTCTTGATGTGCTCGATCGATTCCGACACCGGACAGAAAATCACCTGCAGGTGGCCGCCGATCAGATCGGTGGTCGCGGGCGCGCCGCCGCGATACGGGACGTGGACCAGATTGACCCCGGTCATCATCTTGAAGAGTTCGCACGCAATGTTTTGCGGCGTGCCGTTGCCGGCCGACCCGTAGTTGACCTTGCCGGGGTCGGCGTTGGCATACGCGATGAACTCGGGGATCGTTGTGGCCGGGACCGAGGGATGCACCACGACCACGTATGACAGCCGCGCGACGGCGATGACCGGCGCGATGTCCCGCACGAAGTCGAAATTCAGATTGGCGTAAAGCGAGGGATTGATCGCGTGCGGGGTCACGATCTGCAGCAGCGTGTAGCCGTCCGGGGCTGCCTTCGCGACCGCCTCAGTGCCGATGTTGCCGCTGGCGCCGGCGCGGTTCTCAACAATGAATTGCTGGCCGAGGCGCTCCGACAGCCGCTGACCCATCAGGCGCGCCTGGATGTCGGTCGCTCCGCCGGCGGGAAAGCCGACGATGATGCGCACCGGGCGCGACGGATAGGCTTGCGCCCGCGCCATCCGCGACACGGCCGGCAACGCGGCAGCACCCGCGGCCAGATGCAGGAATGTGCGACGGGGAAGTTTCATGACGCGCCCTCCACGGTCTGCGGCTCGCGTCGCGGACATGCCGTCCGACAGGGCGCGCAGTGGGACCAGCTTATGCCGGTCTGACGGGGCGGTGGAAGCGGTCAATGGCCTCCCGGCCAACGGCAGGCATCGACGCCGCGCGCTAGTCCCGCTCGAGCTTGCGCAGGAACGTCCGCTCCTCCGCCAGGATGAATTGTCCCTCCTCGGCGAAGGCGAAGTTCGCGCGTCCCGCAGCGTCGGCACGCAGCCGCGCCCGATAGGCCTCGTAGGCGGCGAGGCTTTCAAACGAGATCAGCGCGAAGGCGATATTGTTGGTGCCCTCATGCGGCATCCAGTAGCCGACGAGGTCGCCGCCGTTCCGCGGGATGATGTCCATCCAGCTCTTCGCATAGGTCTCGAACGCGTCGCGACGGAACGGGTCGAGCTGATAGCGGATGAATACCGTGACGGTCATTGGCTGTCTTCCTTGACGGGGGACACCATGCCTTCGCGTTGCACCGCATGCTTCGGCGCGCGCCGAACCATGCGCGCCGGGATTGGCTGGAGTGCTTCCAATCTGTCTTGCCCGGCAAAACCGAAAGGCGCACGCTTTGCCATCCGGACCGACAACCGGGACAGGGGAGGGGCGCATGACGGACGGATTCGGCCGCCGCGATTTCCTGAAAGGCGCGGTCGCGGGCGGTGTTGCCGCAACCGCACCCACGACGGTCACCGAGGCGCAGGCGCAGACTGCCGCCGCCACGGCAACACCTGGCTCTTCAACACCTGGCTCTTCAACACCTGGCTCTTCAACGCTTGGCTCTGCAACGCCTGGCTATGCATTCCTCAATCTCGATGAGGCCGCGTTCGTCGAAGCGCTGGTCGACCACATGGTGCCGGCGGACGATCTCACGCCGAAAGGCACCGACGTCGGCATCAATATCTATATCGATCGCGCACTATCCGGCGCGTGGGGCAAAGGCGACCGGCTCTACATGCAGGGCCCGTGGAAGCAGGGCGCGCCGAGCCAGGGGTATCAACTGCCGCTCACGCCCGCGCAGCTTTACCGCGCCGGGATCGAGGCGACCAACGCGCATTGCCGCAAGACCTACGGCAAGACATTCGACCGCCTGGGCGCCGAGCAGCGCGAGGAGGTGCTGATCGGCCTCTCGACCGCGAAGATCGCGTTCGACGGCGGCGTTCCGGTGCGCGTGTTCTGGTCGACGCTCTATCAGACCGTGATGGAGGGCATGTTCTCCGACCCGATTTACGGCGGCAACCGCAACAAGGCCGGCTGGAAGCTGATCGGCTTTCCCGGCGCGATCGCGGTGCATCGCGAGAACATCGAGAAATACAAGGACAAGAAGTTCCCCGCCGATGCGCCGCTCGGCATTTCGGACATGAGCTGAGCCGCATGTTCCGGAACAGCGGGAATCGGTTTTCCGATCAGGACATGCGCAGCTAGGAAACGACATGGTCACGAAACTCAAGGACGTCCATGTCGTGGTCGTCGGGCTGGGCTGGACCGGCGGGATCCTCTCCAAGGAACTGGCCGAGGCCGGACTCACCGTGGTCGCGCTGGAGCGCGGATCGATGCGCTCGACCGAGAAGGACTATTCGGTCCCGAATATCCGCGACGAGCTGCGCTACGTGGTGCGTCACGACCTGATGCAGAACACCGCGCGCGACACCATTACGGTGCGCAACAATCCGGGCCAGGAGGCGCTGCCGATGCGCCGGCTCGGCTCGTTCCTGCCGGGCGAGGTGGTCGGCGGCTCGGCGGTGCACTGGAGCGGGCACACCTGGCGCTGGACCGACATGGAATTCAAGGTGCGCTCCAACTACGAGGAGCGCTACGGCAAGAGCTTCATTCCGGCCGACATGACGATCCAGGACTGGGGCATCACATACGACGAGCTCGAGCCCTATTACGACAAGTTCGAATACACCGCGGCGATCTCCGGCAAGGCGGGCAACATCAAGGGCGAGATAAAGCCCGGCGGCAACCCGTTCGAAGCGCCGCGTGCGCGCGACTATCCGCTGCCGCCGCTCACCCCGATCCTTGCGAGCGAGATGTTCACAACCGCGGCGAAGAACGCAGGCTATCACCCGTTCCCGCGGCCGTCGGCGAACGCGTCGCGCGCCTACACCAACCCGGACGGCTCGAAGTTCGGCGCCTGCCAGTACTGCGGCTATTGCCAGCGTTTCGGCTGCGAAGCGAACGCGAAGGGCTCGCCGCACATCACGGTGATTCCGATCGCGTTGAAAAATCCGAACTTCGAGCTGCGCACCCATTCGTGGGTGACGAAAGTGCTGAAGGATTCCGACGGCAAGAAAGTCACCGGCGTTAGCTACACCAACATCCTGAACGGCGAGGAATTCGAACAGCCCGCCTCGGTCGTGCTGCTCTGCGCCTATGCGATCAACAATGTGCACCTGATGCTGCTGTCGGGCATCGGGCAGCCGTACGATCCGGTCGCGCAAACCGGGGTGGTCGGCAGGAACTACTGCTATCAGACCGGTGTCGGCGCGACGCTGTTCTTCGAAGGACGCCACTTCAATCCATTCATGAACGCGGGCGGCTCGAACGCCACCATCGACGACTTCAACATCAACTGGAATTTCGATCGCGGCCCGCACAATTTCGTCGGCGCCTACAACGTGTCGGGCGGCTTCAACACCGTGCTGCCGATCGGCTACCGCCCGGTACCCGGCGGCACGCCGCAATGGGGCAAGGCGTGGAAGGCCGCGACTGCCAAGTGGTACCAGACCGCGATGACCATCGCGGCAAGCGGAAGCGTGATGGCGAACCGCTACAACTGCTTCGACCTCGATCCGAGCTATCGCAATGCGTTCGGCCAGCCGCTGATGCGCATGACGTTCGACTACAAACCCAACGAGCACCGCATCGGCGAGCACGCCGCGAAAGTCGTCAACGACATCGCGAAGTCGATGAACCCGACGCGGCTCAATCAGGCGACCGCGCGCACGCAGCCTTGGACGGTGGTGCCGTATCAGTCGACGCACAATACCGGCGGCACCATCATGGGCACCAATCCGCGCGACAGCGCGGTCAACAAATACCTGCAGAGCTGGGACTGCCATAACCTGTTTGTCGTCGGCGCCAACGTGTTCCCGCACAACGCCTCGTACAATCCGACCGGGCCGGTGGGCGCGCTGGCGTACTGGACCGCGGATGCGATCAAGCGATACGTGAAAAATCCCGGCGCTTTGGTGGCGGCATGATGCGGTCGGCGATGTGTGCGGCCGCCGTGGTTGCGGCGACGGGTGTTGCGCTGGCCGACGGAGACGCGGAGCGCGGCGCCAGGCGTTTCGAGGAATGCGCGGCGTGTCACGTGCTGGAGAAAGACAAGGAGAGCGTCGGCCCGAGCCTTTACGGTGTGTTCGGACGCAAGGCGGGGGAGGGCGCGGACTTTCGCTTTTCGCCCGCGCTCAAGCGCAGCGGCATTACCTGGGACCAGGCGAGCATCGACACGTTCATTGCCGACCCGCAGGCGACTGTGCCGGGAAATCGCATGCCCTATGCGGGCATCGCGGACGCGGCGGCCCGCGCGGACCTGATTGCATATCTGGTCAGGACGTTTAAGTGATCTTTTGAAAAGCGCAGCGGGGACCAGCATGGCACGGA
>CAWIXG010000005.1:0-124278 GCA_963839985.1 uncultured Alphaproteobacteria bacterium
TGGTCAATCGCGCGTTGAAAGACCACCACTAAGTTCAGTCACCGCACCCCACCCGGTCGCCTTCGGCGACCACCCTCCCCGAAGACGGGGAGGGATAGACGGAGTTGGTTGCTTTTGCGGCGCGTCTCTCCTCGCGCTCGGTCATCCCTCCCCGTCTTCGGGGAGGGTGGCAGGCCGCCAGGCCGGCCGGGTGGGGTCACGACCCCGCCGGCGGGATCTGGAACAGCTCGGTCAGCTCGTCTTTGGTCATCGGCTTGTCGAGGAATTTCAGCGCGACCGCATCCTCCATCACCAGGTCGAGATCGGACAGGCGATCCGGCAGCATCGCGTCCTTCGGATTGAACTGGTCGCGCTGCAGCACGATCAGGTCCTCCGACATCTTCATCTTCTCGGCGTAGAGCTTCACCGCCTGCGGATTCGAATACATCCAGTCGAGCGTCTCGCGATAAGCGCGCATGAACCGCAGCATCACGTCCTTGCGCTCCTTCAGCGCAGTCAGGTTCACCACCTGCACCCGCATGGTCTGGTTGCGCATGGTCGGCACGTCGCTGCCGCGCGCGATGATACGGAACTTGCCGTCCTGATACTCCTTCAGGCCGAACGGCATCACCCCCCAGCCGATGTCGACCTGTCCGCTCATCGTCATGGTGTAGGTCGCGGGTGGACCGCCGGTCGCGATCGGCTTCGCCTTGACGCCGAGCTGCCGGCCGAAGGCGAGCGCGATCGCGTGCGAGGTCGCGCCGTTGGTCGAATACGACAACGTGTGCTTGTCGGTCGCGTCGGCCAGCGACTTGAGCGGCGACTCCGGCTTGACGTACCAGTATTGATCGCCGGTGCCCGCATATGCGGCCGCGATCACGCGGATCGGCGCGCCGCGCACGAAGGCGCGCATCGCGCCCGATGTGCCGATGCCGATCCCGATGTCGGCCGAGCCGGAGATCACCGCCTGCAGCGTCTCACCCGCGCCCTGCGTGCCGAAATTCTCGAGCTCGATACCGTGCTTCTGGAAGATGCCGGCCTGCATGCCGAGCGTCGGGATCTGGTTCGCCCAGGCATCGATCTGCCCGATCGCGACCTTGATCCTGTCCTGCGCCGACGCGGGCGTCGACGCGAACGCGAGCGACAGCGCGAACGCCAATGCGCGCAGATGCATGATCGCCTCCGTCACTTCGGCGGGATTTGCAGGAACTCGGCCAGTTGCTCCCTGGTGAGCGGCGCGTCGAGGAACTTGAGCGACACCGCGTCCTTCACGGCGCCGTCGAGGTCCGCCATCTGGTCGCTCTGCATTGCCGCCTTGGGATGAAACTCCTTGAGCGACTCCGCCAGGATATCGACCGGCTGCTTCACCTTCTCGGAGTACATCTGCAGCGCTTTCGGATCGGCATACATCCAGTCGACCGCCTCGCGGTAGCCTTTGACGAAGCGCATGATCGCGTCGCGCTTTTCCTTCAGGGCGTTCGCGTTGACGATGATGGCGCGCACGGTCTGGCCTTTCAGCGAGGGAATGTCGCTGCCGCGCGCGATGATGCGGATCTTGCCTTCCTTGATTTCCTTGATGCCGAACGGCGGCGCCGACCAGCCGACGTCGATCTGCCCGGTCATCACCTGGGTGAAGGTCGCGGGCGGTCCGCCGGTCGCGGTCGCCTTGGCCTTGGCACCGAGCTCCTGGCCGAACGCCACCACGATATTGTGCGAGCTCGAGCCGCTGGTCGAATAGGCGATCGTCTGGCTCGCGGTCGTATCCTGCAGGGTCTTGATCGGCGAATCCGCCTTCACGTACCAGTAGAGGTCGCCGGTGCCGGTGAAGGCCGGCAGCAACACACGCACCGGCGCGCCGCGCGAGAACGCGCGCATCACGCCCGCGACCCCGACACCCGCGCCGAGATCGGCCGAGCCGGACACCACGGCCTGGATCGTCTCGCCGGCACCCTGCGTGCCGAACGCCTCCACTTTCAGGTTGTGCTTCCTGAAGATACCGGCCTCCTCGCCGAGCGTCGGCGCCTGGTTCTCCCAATTGTTGATCTGCCCGATCGCGATCTTGAGCGTGTCCTGCGCGGCTGCAGGCGAGGCGCCGAGCGCGATCAGCGCAAGCGCCGCGGCGATCCTGAACGGTGTCATCGCGTCCTCCCCTTGGCTTTTGGTTTCGCCTTCTTCGCCCCGCTTGTCTTCGCTGTCGCTTTAGCCGGCGTGGCGGCGCCGGGATTCGGCCTGCGCGCCGCAGCCTCGGCCGCGCGCACCGATGTATCCGACTTGCCGCGCCCTTCCTTGTCGGCCAATCGCCGCACCCAGTATTCGTACGCGCGCGCCAGCGGTCCCGGCGCCAGGTTGAGCTGTCCCGCCATCTCGGCTTCGCCCGGCGTGAGCGGCGAGACGTGGCCGAGCAGATGCGCGGCGAGTTGATGCTCGGCGTTCTTGGCCGAATAGAGCGTACGGAACACGAGCTCGCGCAGCTCGCCGCCGACCACCGTCGCGCCATGGCGGCGCATCACCACGACCGAATGCTTGCCGAGCGCGCGCGCGAGCGAGGCGCCTTCCTCGGGCTTCACCACCAGCAGGTTCGTGTCGCCGAATTCGTCACGGCTGTCCCACACCGGCGCGCTCTGCCCCATCGCGGCGCCGAGGTGGAATACCGGAACCAGCGGCACGCCGGAGATCGCAAACGGCATGATCGCGGGCGCATGGTGATGGCACACCGCGTTCACGTCCGGCCGCGCCTTGAAGATCTCGCCGTGGATCACGCGCTCCGAATAGGGCCGCGTCACCGGCGGCACGATCGGGTTGGAATCGAGGTCGTATTCGAGGATGTCGTCCGCCTGCACCAGGCCGGGGGCGCGCGAACGCGAGAGGAAATAGCGCTTCGGATTTCCTGGATGGCGCACGCTGATGTGGCCGAAGGCATCGAGGATGCCTTCATTGGCGACGATGCGATAGGCTTCGGCGAGGGCGCGGCGCAGATCGGCAAGTGTATCGGGCACGGCATTTCCTTAAAAATTGTGAGCGGCGTCGGCTGGCCGCAGGCCGCAGCAAACCCGAATGACCCGAGAACTTCAAGGCGAGCCGTGCTATTCTGTTCGTCCCTCCTCGATGTGAAAATTCCCGCATGCCCGCGCAGATTGCCATTCTCGACGACGATCACGTCATTCGCCTGACCCGCTACGCGATTTCCGGTCCTGGCGAGATCACGGAAAGCTGGGCGCGCGCGTTCTTCATGCCCGAGGACGTGGAACCCGCGCGGGTGTTCGCGCTCGGCGAGGGGTTGCACGCGGCCGACGGCGTGTCGCTCATTCCGATGTCGGCGAAGCTCGACCTGCGCAAGGGCAGCGATGCCGAAATCCTCATCTTCCGGCGCGGCAGCATCGATGCGGCGCTGATGGACGCCAATCCGAAGCTCAGGCTGATCCAGCGCATCGGCGCGCGCGCCGACGCGATCGATCTTGCCGCCGCGCGGCAACGCGGCATTCTGGTCTCATGCGTGCCGCGCGCCACGCTGCAACTCACCGCCGAGCACGCGATCCTCATGGCGCTGGCGCTCGGCAAGCGGCTGATCGAAGCCGACGATGCGGTGCGCAAGGACCGCTGGGACCGCGACCGGGTGCAGCCGGATCACAACGTCGCCTACAACTGGGCCGGCATCGCCGATATCGGCGGGCTGTTCGGCAAGACCTTCGGCATCGTCGGGCTCGGCGAAGTCGGCGCGCTCGCCGCCGGCATGGCGCGCGCCTTCGGCACGCGCGTGCTCTACTGCAACCGCAACCGGCTGCCCGAAGCGCAGGAGGCAAAGCTGGGCGTCGAATACGCACCGATCGGCCGCCTGCTCGCCGAATCCGATTTCGTCTCGCTGCATGCGACCAACATTCCGGAGAACCGCGGGCTGATTGGCGCCGAGACCTTCGCCGCCATGAAGCCGACCGCGTTCTTCATCAACACCGCACGCGGGCCGATCGTGGACGAAGACGCGCTGCACGATGCGCTCGTCAACCGGACCATCGCCGGCGCCGGCCTCGACGTGCACACCATCGAGCCGCGCCCGACGCCCGATCGCCTGGCGGGCCTGCCGAACGTGATCCTCACGCCGCACATCGCGGGCGGCTCGCGCAAGGGCGTGATGCTGGAGATCGACGCGATCCTCGGTAATTGCCGCGCCGTGCTCGCCGGCCGGCCGATCCAGTATCAGGTGACGGCATGATCGATCGCCGCTCGCTGCTCCTCGGCACCGCGCTGGCGCCGCTTGCGGCGCCTGTCTTCGCGCAGGCCAACTGGCCGGACCGCGCCATCCGCATCATCGTGCCGTACGCGGCCGGCTCTTTCACCGACGTGGGGGCGCGGCTGCTCGCGACCGAGCTGACCGAGCAACTCGGCCAGCCGGTCGTGGTCGAGAACCGCGGCGGCGGCGGCAGCACCACCGGCACGCAGGCCGTCGCGCGCGCCGAAGCCGACGGCTACACGCTGCTGCTTTCGGACATCGCGCTCTCGATCTCGCCCGCGATCTATCCCAAGCTCCCCTACGATCCGCTGCGCGATCTCGCCTTCATCAGCCGCATCGCGGACTCGCCCGCGCTGCTGATGGCGCGCCCCGGACTGGGCGTGCGTACGCTCGCCGAACTCGTGGCGCTCGGGAAGCAGAAGCCGGGCGAGTTGACTTTCGGGTCCGGCGGTCCCGGTTCGTCGGCGCACATGGCGATGGAATTGTTCCTCGACACCGCGGGCATCAAGGCGCTGCACGTGCCGTTCCGCGGCATCGCGGCGGCGATCGGCGAGATGGTCGGCGGCCGCGTCGACATCGCGATCGGCAGTCTGTCGTCCGGCCTGTCGCAGGTGCAGGGCGGCACTCTGCTCGGACTTGCCATCACGGGTACGCGCAGTCCGCTGCTGCCGAACGTACCGACCTTCGCCGAGGCGGGCGAGCCGCGCTTCAATGTGCCCTATTGGTTCGCCCTCGCCGCCCCGGCCGCAACGCCCGCACCGGTCATCGAGCGGCTCAACCGCGAGGTGGTGCGCGCCTGCGCCCAGCCGCGGCTGCGCGAGGCGTTCGAGAAGCAGGCGGCGCTTGCCGTCACGTCGACGCCGGCCGAAATGACCCGGCATATCGCGAGTGAAATCGAGATCTGGCGCGGCGTGGTCGCGCGCGCCAACATCACGATCCAATGATGCATGCCAACGAGCCGCCGCCTGCGTTCCGCGCGCCGCCCAACGCCTGCGACGCACATTTCCACGTGTTCGGCCCGGCCGAGCGCTACCCGCACGGTGGCGTGAACGAGACGCTGCGCTACGCACCGCCGCTCGCGCCGCTCGCCGACTATCTCCTGCTCGCGCAACATCTCGGCATCGAGCGCTTCGTGTTCGTGCAGCCGAGCGCCTATGGCCGCGACAACGCCTGCATGCTCGACGCGATGGGCGAGGTCGGGATCGCGCGCTGCCGCGGCATCGTCGACGTCGACGAGAACGCGCCCGACGCCCACCTCGCCGAGATGGACAAGCTCGGCGTGCGCGGCGTGCGCATCAACGTCTCGCCGGTGAAGCCGCCGGAGCCGGGCTTCTCCGCGAGGATGCGGCCCCGCATCGAGCGGCTCGACGCGCGCTGCGCCGAGCTCGGCTGGCATCTCGACGTCCTTGCGCCGGGCTGGCTCACCGAGGAACTGCTGCCGCTGTTCGCGCGGATGCGCTGCGCCGTCAGTCTCGCCCACATGGGCATGTTCCGCGCCGAGGCCGGGCCGTCGCAGCCGGGCTTCCGCAAGCTCATCGATCTGCTGCGCCACGGCGACGGACGCGTCTGGATCAAGCTGACCGGCACCTACCGCATGGCAACGCCGCCGACCTTCGCCGACGCGGCGGCGATGGCGCGCGCGCTGATCGAGGCGGCGCCCGACCGGCTGATCTGGGGCAGCGACTATCCGCATTTGTCATTTGCCGACAAAGTCGGCTCGGTGCAGTTGTTCAACCTGCTCGCCGACTGGGCCGACGAGCCGGCGCGGCAGAAAATCCTCGTCGACAATCCCACGACACTTTTCGGCTTTTGAACCTCAATCCGCTCGTCCCGCGAAAGCGGGGACCCAGTCCTTTGCCCTGGATTCCCGCGTGCGCGGGAATGAGCGGGACACAGTCAGCTCGCCGGCGCGTCCGCGATGCGCTCCCAGACGAGCTCGCGGTGCTGCATCACGCCCTGCCACAGCCGCGGCTTCTGCGTCAGCACCATCAGCTCGCCGTCGAAGCGCACGAAACGCTTCTGCTCGCCGCCGACGCGGTCCTTGCTGGCCGACGCATCGACCCGCGTCACCAGGTTGGCACCGTCGTAGTCGTAGTTGCCGCAATAGGAATTGTATTCCCGTACGGTCTCGCCCGGCGGCAATTCGCCTCGTCCGTCGCACAGCACCGACATCATGCGCTTGTCCGGATAGAACACGACCAGGCCGCGCGGCTTGTCCCCGTAAGGCGGGTGCATCGGCTCACCGGCGTCGTTGTGAGCCAGCGTCTTCACCAGACGCCAGGTCCCGACAATGTCCTTCATGATGCCACGCGTTCCTAATTGTTGATGACCAGACCGATCTTCCTGATCAGTTCGCTCCACTTCGCCTCGTCGCGTTCGATCTGGGCGGCATATTCCTCCGGCGTGGCGGGCGCCGGATCGCCGCCGTCGGCGACGATCCGCCGGCCGATCTCATCCGACGCGATGATCGCGCGCATCTCCTTGTTGATGCGTTCGACGATCGGGCGCGGCGTGCCGGCCGGCGCCGCGATCCCGTAATACAGTACGGCCTCGAAGCCGGGCACGCCGGCCTCTTTCGTGGTCGGCACGTCGGGCAGCGCGGCCGACCGCGCCGGTGCCGCCACCGCGATGGCGCGCAGCTTGCCGGCCTGGATGTTCCCGAGCGCCGGCGCGATGGTGTTGAAGCCGAGCGCGACGTGACCGCCGACTAGATCGTTGGTGAGCGGGCCCGTCCCCTTGTAGGTGACGATCGTGAGATCGATGCCGGTCATCACCTTCATCAACTCGATGGCGAAGTAGTTCAGGGTCGGCGGCGGCGGCGTGCCGGCCGTGAGCTTGCCGCTCTCTTTCCTGGCCAGCGCGATCACCTCGGCGAGCGAGACCGCGGGCAGCGACGGGTTCGACATGATCACGATCGGCGTCGACGAGATCGTCCCGATCGGCGCGAAATCCTTCGCCTCGTAGCCGGCGTTGGCCGGCAGCGTGAACCCGGTCGCCAGCATCACCAGCGTATAGCCGTCGGGCGCAGCCTTCGCGGCGGCGCGCGTGCCGATCACCGCGCCGGCGCCGGGCCGGTTCTCGATGACGATCTGCTGGCCGAGCGCGGGGCCGAGCTTTTGCGCCATCACCCGCGCGATCGTGTCGACGCCGCCGCCGGGCGGGTACGGCACGATCAAGGTGATCGGGCGCGCAGGGTAGTCGTCGGCGACCGCGGGACCGATGAGGCAAGCAGCCGCGAAGGCCGCCGCGATGAACCGAAGGTGCGCGCGCATCCGCTCCTCCCGTCTTTGTTTTGCCGCCTGTGTTTTGCGGCCTCTGTTTTGCGGCCTCTGTTTTGCGGGAGTGTATGGTGCCGGCGCCAGCCGCGCTACGCCGCGCGGCGCATGTCAGCTTCGCTGGCTGAGCCCGTTCGCGCAGGCCTGGTTCACCAGGCAGGCCTTCAGCGCCTCGTCGAATACCGCGGAGCGCTTCCCATCGAGCGGAACATCCTGAAATCCGTTCTTGCGCAGATGGACCTGCATGCGCAGCAGGCCCGGCTTGCCGCCCGCGCTCACCAGCGTGTCGATATCCTTGGCGATCTCGTCCTTGCGGCCGAGCTGCGCCAGCAGCATCGCACGCTGCATCAGGAAGCCGTGGTAGTGGCGCGTGGTGGTTGCCGGCGTCGGCTCGCCGGGCGGCCCGAGGATCTGGCTCAGGTCGTCGACCGCCTCGGCGCGCCGGCCGAGCGCGACATGTGCGATCGCCCGCACCTCCAGCGCCGAGGGGTCGGGGTGGTTCTCCAGCACGCGCGAGGCATCCTCGACCGCGCCTTCGAACTTGCCGAGATGCAGCCGGATTTGCGAGCGCATCAGCCGCGCGCGGCGGTCGTCCGGCTCGATCCGCAGCGCGCGTCCAAGATCCTCTTCGGCACGCTCGACCTGGCCAAGTTCCCGGTAGATGCGCGCCTTGATCCGCAACGAATCGAAATCGGCCGGCTTGATCTCGAAAGCCAGATTGATGTCCCGAAGTGCCAGCCGCGCGTCGCCGGCACCGAGCAACAATTCGGCGCGCGTCGCCAGCAACGCGGGATCGCGCGGGGCGAGCAGCAGCCCGGCGTTGATGTCGCGTTCCGCCAGTTCATGATGCCGCAATGACAGCTCGAGCCGGCCGCGAAAGGTCAGCGCGGCGATGCTCGCGGGATCGGCCTGCACCGCGGCGGTCGCGGCCTTCTTCGCTTCGTCCATGCGCAGAAATGCGAGCAGCACTTTCGCCCGCTCGATGTGCGCGCCGGCCTGCGCCGCCGTCTCGAGCGATACATCGACCGGCGCAGGATCGCAGTCCTCCGGCCTCGGCTTGTCGCACTGCTCCCACCCGAAGCTCTGGAACGAGCCCGCCGTCCCGAAGCGATCGGCGGCGAGCGCGGGCGCAGCGCCGAGCAGGCCCGCGAAAAGGACAACGGCGAGCCGCGTCATTGGGTCAGCACCGCGGTGACGTCGAGACAGGACGGGGTGAATGGACGGGCCGCGCGCGGACATATCGGGATGCGCTGGCGCGGACGAAACGACGCACCGGCGCGCAGCGATGCCGTCACGGCCGGCGCGGCGGATGCCTGCAGCCTGCACGCGCGTGCATCCTCGGCCCGGACCGGCTGGCTCGCGGCCAAAAACAGCAACGCGGATATCACCATTGTACGCATCGTCGCCCTCAGTTGCAGGTGGTGTCGATCATGCAGGCGCGGATGGCGTCGCGGAGTTCGGCCGTCAGGCCCTGCGGCGATTGCCGCGAGGTCCAGTAACCGGCGTGGCGCAGGCCCTGCACCATGCGCGCCCGCTCGCGCGGGTCGCGCAGGACGGCAGCCTCGAGGTCGGCCACCGCCTCCTCGGTCCGTCCGAACTCGCGATGCATCATGGCGCGCATGCGCAGCAAATCGCCGTCATCGGGCTCCAGCGCAACGGCGCGGTCGAAGGCATGGAACGCGTCCGCGAAGCGCTTCAACGTGGACAGCGCATAGCCGAGCCCGAGCTGAGCGTCGTGGTGGTCCGGCTCGAGCCGCACCGCCTCCTCGGCATCGCGCAGCGCGTCCTCGTGGCGCTTGAGGTGGGTCCGCAGGAACCAGGCCCGCAAATACAGCGCCTTCGCGGAGCGCTCCGTCGCCACCGCGGCGTCGTAGTCCTGCAGCGCGCCGTCAAGATCGTTGACGTCCTCGCGGATGAAGGCGCGCGACAGCAGCGCGTCGGCGAGGAAGTCCCGCATCACGCCGTCCTCGTCGAGGAAACCGTAATCGTCGAGCGTCTTGCGCGGAACAGCGACCAGCGCATTCACGTCGGCCAGCGCCTCCTTCATCATGCGCCGTTCGCGATAGAGGCGCGCGCGGAAGGACAGCGCGAAAGGCTCGGCGGGATCGATGCGTAGCGCCCGGGTGAAGGTTTCGATCGCCTGGTCCTTGTCGCCGAGGTTGATGAACATCTGCCCGACGGCGCGCAGCACGTGGGCGTTGTCGGGATTGAGCGCAAGCGCCCGCTGCAGCCGGGCGACATAGTCGCGCATGCGGTTTTGGCGTAGGTCGACATTCGCCCACGAGACCAGGATCTCCTCGTTCTTTGAGTCGAGCGCGAAGGCGGCGCGATAGTCCTCGCGCGCCTCGTCGAGCCGTTTGGTGCGGTGGTAGCCGCGGCCGCGCACGAAATGCGCGAGCGATTTCTCCACGTCGGTCAGCCGCGGCTGCTTCAACCGCGCGGTGCACGGCTCGGCCACCGAGTAGGCCGAGACGGTGAGCTGCTCCATCGTGCAGTCGGCCGCCATCGCGCGGGCTGCCGCGAGTGCGATCACGCCGGCGAGGATGAATCTGGAATACCGCATCGCGCCCACCCTTCGACACGGGAAGGCGTAACCGGGCGCGTCTCAAAACGAGTTGAATGCGATCGCTACAATTTTCATCAACCGTGCGCGGCACCCGCGACCTTGCGCGCCTCGACGCGCCCGCCGGGACCCGGTTCCAGCGCGATCGTGTCGTTCGGGCCGACCGCGCCGATGTCGATCTCGCGGTCGGGCAGGATCACGATGCCGCGCGTGCCGATCCGCACCGACACGATACGCGGCGGGTTTGCCCGTGCGCCTTCGAGCGACCAGCGCTTCAATGTCTCGAAATACGGCGAGGCGCGCCAGGCGCCGGGAAATCCCGGATCGACAAAGGCCGTCATGTGCCCGCCGGCGCTGGTCACCAGCGCGAACTTCGCTTTATCGGGCTTCCAGTCCGCCGTAAGACCCTTCTCCAGCATCCAGTGGCAGTAGAAGGTGCGGCATTCGGCGGGTCGCGTCTGGTAGATGCCGCAGCCTTGTCCGCGCGTGCAATGCGGACACCATGTGCCGGGCGGCTTTTCCAGCGCCGTGACGGCGATCAGCTTGCAGCACAGCGTGCAGCTGCCGCAGGCGCGGCCGGCGGCGGGCTGCCGGTGTCCGGCGTCGGATGCGGCCGCGTCCGCCATGCGGTCAGGCTCCGCCGTCGTCGCGCGCGGGACGGCGCATCTTGGCCACGTCAATCCTCTCCCCGGTCGCGGTCGGCGTGCGCTGAAGCTGAATCATTTCGTCGCGCTCGATCAATCCCATGTCGACGTCGCGGTCCGGCAACACCACGATGCAGCGCTGGCCGATCATCACGTCGACCAGCCGCACCGCGCCGGCGGCCGGAATGCCGAGCTTGGCCCACTGCTTCAGGGTCTCGTAATAGGGCGAGCGGCGCCACGCGCCGGGATGCCCGGATCGACGAAGGCGGTGAGATGCCGCCCGCCGTCCGACTTGAGCAGCGCGAACTTGGCGCGGTCCGGCTTCCATTCGGGACCGAGCCCGTCGGCAAGCAACCACTGGCACACGAAGGTGCGGCAGCTCGGCGGGCGTGCCTGATAGATCGCGCAGCCATTCTGCCGCTTGCAGTGCGGACACCACGCGCCGATCGGTTTGTTCAATTCCTCGACGCCGACCACTTTGCAGCACAGGCTGCACGTGCCGCAGGCGCGCCCCGCGACAATGCGCGGCTCGTCGGCGATCTCTTGCGCTTCACCCGCCATGACCCCGAATCAATGGCACGGCGGACGCGCGGTGACTATCCGGCAAATGCAAACAGCCTCCCGGTGACGGGAGGCTGCGAAGCGCAAAACCAAAACCCCACCTAGAACAGCGCGGCGCCGCCCATCGCGCGCAGCACGCTGCGGCCGTTCTCGCGCTGCTTCTCGTCGAGGCTCGCGATCAGCGGACCGGCCGCCGACATTGCCCGCTGCAGCGCCATTGCACCGCCCGCGTATTCGCCGACGCGATTGCGCACGTTGCGCACCCAGCCCTCGCCTTCGCGCTGCTCGCGGATCGCCGCGCGGAGCGCGGCCTCGACCGGGCGCCAGTGCTGCAGCTGCTCGCCGCTGAGACGCAGCGCCGAGCGCAGCCGCGCAATCTTGCCCTCGGTCACGACGACGTCCTGCGCAGACGCGGATGCCGGCCCAAAACCTTTTTCCGAAACCAACAGCGGTCCCATCATCGCGAGCGCGATAGCGCCCGCGAACACTGCCTTCTTCATGCAGCTCTCCAATCCGGGTTTGCGATGATAGGCGCGCGATTAGGCATCAAACGTGCCCGCAACAAGAAGAAAGTACGGGCGAAATGTGTTCGCCCGCGCGCGTTCCATCAACGATGATTAACTTGCGTTACAGAGAGACGTGTTCGAACACAAAAAGCCCGAGCGGCAAAAAGGTTCCGTACGGTTCGGTAAACGCCGCAGGGTCATTCACCATAACGGATGGAAAGGGTGGCGTGCGCCGCTTATCGCGCGCGGGTGAAGGCCAGCCAGACACCGCCGCCGATCAGAAACAGGCCGCTCAATTGCGACGCGAGGCGGATGCGCTTTGCCGACATGAATTGTCCGGTGCGCCCGCCGAGGATCGCATACGCGCCATCGGTGAGCGCCGCGGTCGCCATCGCGGTCGCGCCGAGCAGCATGATCTGCGCGACGTAATTTCCGGCCGGATCGACGAATTGCGGAATGAACGCGCCGAACCAGAGCAGCGCCTTCGGATTGCTCATCAACACCAGCAAGCCTTGCAGGAAAAATCCGCCGCGCGGCTTTGGCGTGCGGCCGACCTCGCCGAAGCCGGCGTTGGCGCGCAAGAGCTTCCAGCCGAGCCAGATCAGATAGACCGCGCCCGCGATCCGCACCCAGTCGAACCAGAAGCCCATCGTGGCGATGATCGACGACAGGCCGACCAGCAGCACGCCGAGCATGATCGCCAGACCGAGCTGCGTGCCGGCGACGTTGAGCAACCCTGCCCGCGTGCCATGGGTCAGACTGTTGGCGATGATCAGCGTGACGGTGGGCCCGGGGATGATCGTGATCAGGATGCAGGCGGCGACGTAGGCGAGGTAGACTTCGATCGACATTGTTCTGCTCCGCACACTGCATCCACTAAGCGCAGAAGGCGCGAAAGCTGTAAAGCCGCGCGCCAAACGCAATTCTCTCGTCATCACCGGGCCGCCGCGCAGCGGCAAGTCCCGGTGATCCCGATAGAGTTCGCGCCACCCTGCCCTCCCAAGCGAGACGGCCGGGACAAGCCCGGCCGTGACGCAATGTGTGAGTGATAAGGACGACCAGACCTACCCGACTTCCGTCGAATGAATCCGCTTCTGCCCCACCACCACCTCGCCGCGCGCGCGGCGCACCAGCAGCTTGTTGAGCGCACCGAGATAGGCCTTGGCGGAGGCGACCAGCGTGTCGGGATCGGCACCCTTCGCAGTCACCGAACGGCCGTTCTCGGAGAGACGCACCGAGACCTCCGCCTGCGCGTCGGTGCCCGCGGTCACGGCGTGCACCTGATAGAGCTCCAGCACCGCCTCGTGCGGCACGATCGCCTTGATGCAGTTGAACACCGCATCGACCGGCCCGTTGCCTTCGCACTCCTCGATCTGCTGGCGGCCGTCGACATCGAGCTTCATCGTGGCGCGCTGCGGACCGCGCGTTCCGGCAATCACCGAGAGCGAGACCAGCTTGATGCGGTCCTGCGCATGCGCGATCTCCTCGTCGACCAGCGCCTCGATGTCCTCGTCGTAGACGTGCTTCTTGCGGTCGGCCAGCGCCTTGAAGCGCACGAACGCGTCTTCCATCTGGTTCGACTGCAGATGATAGCCCATCTCCTCGAGCTTGTGCACGAAGGCGTGGCGGCCGGAGTGCTTGCCCATCACCAGCGTGGTCTGTTTCACGCCGACGCTCTCCGGCCTCATGATCTCGTAGGTCTGCGCGTTCTTCAGCATGCCGTCCTGATGGATGCCGCTCTCGTGCGCGAACGCATTGCGCCCGACGATCGCCTTGTTGAACTGCACCGGGAACGAGGTCGCGGCCGCGACCAGCTTGGAGGCGCGGGTCAGCATCGTGGCGTCGATGCCGGTCCAGAACGGCAGCACGTCGTTGCGCACTTTCATCGCCATCACGACTTCTTCCAGCGCCGCGTTGCCGGCGCGCTCGCCGATACCGTTGACGGTGCACTCGATCTGGCGCGCGCCCGCCTTCACGCCGGCGAGCGAGTTGGCCACCGCCATGCCGAGATCGTTGTGGCAGTGCACCGAGAACACCGCCTTGTCGGAATTCGGCACGGCCTCGCGCACCTTGCGGAACATTTCGAAATATTCCTCCGGCGTCGTGTAACCGACGGTGTCGGGAATATTGATCGTGGTCGCGCCGGCCTTGATCGCCGCCTCGACACAGCGGCAGAGGAAATCGAACTCGGTGCGCGTGCCGTCCTCGGCGCTCCACTCGACGTCCTCGACATGATTGCGCGCACGCGTCACCTGCGCGATCACCATGTCGAGCACCTGGTGCGGCTCCTTCTGCAGCTTCCACTTCATGTGCACCGGCGAGGTGGACAGGAAGGTGTGGATGCGCTTGCGCTCGGCCGGCTTGATCGCCTCGGCGCAGCGGTCGATGTCGTTGAAGGCCGCGCGCGAGAGCCCGCAGATCACGGAGTTCTTCGCCCGCTTGGCGATCTCGTTGACGGCGTAGAAGTCTCCCTCCGAGGCGATCGGAAAGCCCGCCTCGATGATGTCGACGCCCATGGTGTCGAGCAGCTCGGCGACCTCGATCTTCTCCTCGTGGGTCATCGTGGCGCCGGGGCATTGCTCGCCGTCGCGCAACGTCGTGTCGAAAATGACGACGCGGTCCTTCTCGGACTGGGTGGTGGTCATGGAACTGGTCCTTCTCGGTCGGTGCGCTCGACGGCGCTTGTCTGACGAATGCGCCCGCATGGGCGCTCGGGGGTTTTCAAATCCCCTGAGTGCCCAGGCGCATGCGCCCGACCGGCCCTCAGGGGCTGATAAGAAGGAGGTTCAGAATAAGGGTGAGAGCCGGCCGGGCCGAGGCCCCCGGAGCGATCGCGCGGTCATCGCGACGAATCGACATTCTCAAACCCTCTGCAGTGCGTCCCCAAGGTCGCCCGGAATGGTAAACCGGACGTTACCGCGGGAGCGATGCGATCGCGGGTTTCTACCGGACAATCGGGCGACGATGCAAGACGCGAATATGTCAGCAAGGATGACCATTTCGGCCGCGATCCTGCCGGCGCTTGCCGCGGCGGATGGGAGTTTCGCCGGCTTCCCGTCAGAGCGTCTTTTCGAAGTAGTAGCGGCGGATATCGCCGCCGACCGTCTTGTTGGTCTGCGCGGCCGCGGTCTCCTCGCGCACCAGCCGGTAGCCGGACTTGCGATAGAACGCGAGCGCGGCCGGCTGCAGCTCGGATGTGCTGAGCGTCAGAACCGGCGTGCCGGCGGCGCGGCACGTGTCCTCCGCGTACCTCAACATGGCCTGTGCGAACCCGCGGCCGCGACACGCTCTGTCGAGATACATGCGGCGCAGCTCCGCCGCAGCCGTGCCGAGACCTTCGAGACCGAACATGCCGGCGAAGCTTGCGCCGTCATGCGCGACGAAGAACGCGCCCTGCTTGCCGGCGTAATAGTCCGCGAGCCGGTCGATCTCCTCGGTCAGCGATCGCGCGATATAGCTCTCGAACGCCGCGCGGAATTCCGGCGGCGCAAGTTCGCGGTTCACCGCGATGAACAGCTCGCGCACGGCAGCGTGATCGGCCTCCGCATAGCGGCGGATCGCGGCGCTCATCCCCGCTTCGGCGCTTCGGCCAGCAAGGCGCGGCGCACCTTCTGCAATTCCTTCAGCACCGGGCCCTCGACCTTCGGGAATTGCAGATCGAGCCCCTCCATCGCATCGACGATCGCCTCGGCAATGACCAGCCGCGCGAAGCGCTTGTTGTCGCCCGGCACGACGTACCAGGGCGCTTCCGGCCGGCTGGTGTGGCGGATCGCATCCTCATAGGCGTGCATGTATTTGTCCCAGAGCTTGCGCTCGGCGACGTCGCCCATCTCGAACTTCCAGCGCTTTGCCGGCTCCTCCAGCCGCGCGAGGAAGCGCCGGCGCTGCTCCTCCTTGGAGATGTGCAGGAAGAACTTCAGCACCAGCGTGCCGTTGCGCGCGAGGTGCCGTTCGAACTCGCGGATGGACTTGAAGCGCTCGTCCCAGATGTCCTTGCCGGTCAGTTCCTGCGGCAGCTGGCGCGCGAGGATCTCCGGATGCACGCGCACGACCAGCACGTCTTCATAATGCGAGCGGTTGAAGATGCCGATCCGTCCGCGCTCGGGCAGCGCCTTGGCGATGCGCCAGAGGAAATCGTGATCGAGCTCCTCGCGACTCGGTTGCTTGAAGGCATGCACCTGGCAGCCCTGCGGGTTGACCCCCGACATCACGTGCTTGACCGCGCCGTCCTTGCCGGCCGCGTCCATCGCCTGCAGCACGATCAGGACGGACCAGCGGTCCTGCGCATAAAGCCGCTCCTGCAGGGTCGCGAGCCGCTCGACGCCGTCGGCCAGCAGCGCCTTGGCGTCGGCCTTCTCGATGTCGAGGCCGCAGGTATCGGCCGGATCGACATCCGCCAGGCGGAACTTGTCCGGCTTGTCGACGCGGAAACGCTTGATCATCTTGCTGAGCTTCATCCTGCCACTCTCACGCGGCGCACAGGCCGTTGGCAAGTATCGCGGCGAGATAGGCCCGCACATAGGGTGGCATTCGCGCGTCGAGATCGCCGGCCGAGCGCACGATGTGGATGTCGGACAGCTCCGGCGCCCGCTGGCGGGCGAGCTCGGCAAGGATGCGCTCGCGCAGCCGGACCGCATCCTCGCGCGCCTGCACGATCTTCATCAGCGCGATGCGCTGGCCGAACGGCGTTGCGGTCCAGCCGGCCTGCGGCGTGACGTCGGCGAGGGTCAGTCCGGTCTCCTCGGTGAGCTCGCGGATGACGCCGAGCTCGAGGTCGACCTTGTTGCCGACGATGTCGGCCGGATCCGGCGTGCCCGCCGCAAAGTAGACCTGCCCCGCGGTCGCGGTGTGGGGTCCCATCCGGCCGAGCAGGAACGCGCCGTCGGCCGATCGCAGCGCCGCCATCGGAAAGCAATTGCACATCGTGGTGTCGGGGAAGCCCCAGTCGCGCCACGCGATGAAGCTCGCGAAATCGGTCTCGAGATAGGCGCCGGTCAGCACGCCGTCTGCGATGTGGGCGCGTCGCATCATCAGCACGCGGCCGTTCCACATCTGCGGCTTCTCGCTGCGCAACTTGACGAAATGCGCGTCGATCTCGGCCCGCCGCTCGACCGCGAAGGCCCAGGCACCCGGCTCGTAGCGCAGATCGAGCCGCGTCAGCGGAATGATCGGGATCTCGTCCATGCGCGCGCGTCGTCGCAGGCGCGCCGATGGACGTCAAGCTTTCGGCGGTCAAACCTCGATGGTGCCTTCGATCACCGCAACCGCGCCGCCGCCAATCGCAGCGCCGGTGAGCTTTGCCCCGGCGATCTGCAGGGTCAGCTCGATCAGGCTCGGCCGGCCCATTTCGAATCCCTGCTCGATCACGAGCGAATGCCGGCCGTCGCCATGCGCGCCCGCGGATACCAGATAGCCGGCGAACGCGGCCGCGGCCGAACCCGTTGCCGGATCCTCGGGAACGCCCTGGCGCGGCGCGAACATGCGCGTGTGAAACGAACTGTCCGCCATCGCGGATTCGCGGCAGAACATGTAGGCGGCGGCATGCGCGTCGAAGCCGAACGCCTTGTCCCACAGCGCCGAATTGACCCGGCAGCGCTTGATGGCATCGAGGCTGCGCACCGGCACCATCGTGTAGGGCGCGCCCGCCGACCAGCGCGCGACCTTCATCCCGTCGAGTCCGATATCGGCGAGGTCGATCCCGAGCGCCGCCGCGATGGCGGCATCGTCGGCGGGGACGCCGACATCCTCCGGCAAGCGCGGCAGATCGAACCGCGCATGTCCGCAATCCGGTTCCGCAGGCGTGACCGTGCACGGCACCAGCCCGATATTGAGCTCGAGCACGAAGTCGCGCGCGTGCGTTCCGCCCTCGATCCGGCCAAGCAGCACGGCGGTCCCGACGGTCGGGTGGCCCGCGAAGGGCAGTTCGGACACGGGCGTGAAGATGCGGATTTTCGCGCGGTTCGCCTTGTCGGCCGGCGGGAACACGAACACGGTTTCGGACAGATTGAACTCGCGCGCGATCGTCTGCATCGCGGCGGTGTCCAGCCCGTCGGGATCGAGGACGACCGCGAGCGGATTGCCGGCAAAGCGCGTGTTGGTGAACACGTCGAGCGTGACGAAGCGGCGGCGCATCAATGGCTCCCTAAATTGTCTCCGCCGCGAACACGCGGCTCGGCGTGACGAATTCGTCCTGCGCATCAATCAGCAGTATTTCGCGCGAACCGGCATCGGCCGTGCGCCGGAGCAGTCCGAAGATCGAGGATGCCGCACGCGACAGCGCCTCAGCCGCCGAGCCCGTGCGCAGGTAGTGCGCGAAGAACAGCGCCGCGATGGCATCGCCCGCGCCATTGACGGCGATCGGCAGCTTCGGCGTGCGCACGCGGAAGCGGCCGGCAGCATCGGAGGCGACCAGATCGATCGCGTCGGCGGGCGTCTCGTCGGTATGCAACGAGGTCACCAGGATCGCCTTCGGCCCGAGGGCATGCACGGCATCGATCGCGGCGAGCGCGTCGCTGCGCGTCGCGCTGCCTTGCCCGGACAATAGATCGAGCTCGAACTGGTTCGGCGTGACGATATCCGCGGCCCGCACCGCCTGCTCGCGCATGAATTCCGCAATGCCCGGCCGCACGAACACGCCACGCCCGACATCACCGATCACCGGGTCGCAGCAATACGCCGCGCGCGGATTGGCGGCGCGCACCTGCGCGACCGCATCGAGGATCGTCGCGCCGGTCTCGGCCGAGCCCATGTAGCCCGACAGCACGCCGTCGCACTGCCCGAGCACCCCGCGCGCCGCAATGCCCCTCACCAGTTCGGTGATCAGCGCGGCTTCGAACACGCGGCCGGTCCACTCGCCATAGCCGGTGTGGTTGGAGAACTGCACGGTGTGCACCGGCCACACCTCCACGCCGATGCGCTGCAGCGGAAAGGTCGCCGCGGCGTTGCCGACATGGCCGTAGGCGACATGCGACTGGATCGAGAGGATGTTCATGACCGGCCGTAAAACAAACGCGGCGGGAGCATGGTCCCGCCGCGCCGGATAATCCAACCGAATTTCGTGATCGCGGCGATCAGCCGCCGTGATCGCTTGACCCGTTACATGCCCTTGCTGGCCGCCTCGACGAAGCGGTTGGTGTAGGTCTTCGACAGGTCGATGTTCGCCTTGGCGATCTCCGGCACCGACAGGCTGAACACCGCAAGCACCGCCTGCGCGCCCTTCGGGTCCATCAGGCCGGTCTGCGAATACATCGGGATCGTGTTCTTCAGCGCCGCTAGATAGAGCGCCTTGTCCGGCCCGATGAGCTCCTCCGGCATCTTCGCCATGATCTCTTCCGGCGTGTGCGAGTGGATCCACTTCAATGTGGCGACGATCGCGTTGGTCATCTTCTGCGTCGCCGCCTCATTCTTGGCGATCCAGTCGGCGCGGGTGTAGAGCGCGCCGCCCGGATATTCGCCGCCGAACACATCGAGCGTATCCTTCGCGGTGCGGGTGTCGCTCAGCAGCTTGAAGTCCTTGAACTTGTTCTGCATCAGGGTCGCGGCCGGATCGAGCATCACGGCGGCGTTGACCTTGCCGTGCTCCATCGCGGCGACCGCGGTCGCGGCGAGCCCGATGCCGACAACGCTGGTCCCGGCCGGATCCATGCCGTTCTTCGCGAGCAGGTACTTCAGGAAGAAGTCGGTCGAGGAGCCGGGCGCCGAGACGCCGACCGCCTTACCGGCGAGATCCTTGATCGACTTGATGTCCTTGGCCTCCGGCGAGACCGCGAGCACCATGCCGGGATAACGGTCATAGACCACGAAGGCCTGCAGCGACTGGCCCTTGGCGGCGAGGTTGACGCAGTGATCGTAATAGCCGGACACGACGTCGGCGGAGCCGCCGATCACCGCCTGCAGCGCCTGCGAGCCGCCCTTGAAGTCGATCAGTTCGATCTCGAGGCCGGCCTTGTCGTATTCGCCGAGCTGCTTTGCCAGCACCGTCGGCAGGTAGCAGAGGCACCCTGCCCCGCCGACCGCGATCGTGACCTTCTGCTTGGTCTGCGCGGTGACGGCGCCGGCGCTGAGCGCCAGGATGCCGAGCGCCAGGATGCCGAGCGCGGCGACAAGCCGTCCGAATGTTGTTTTCATGCGCGTTTCTCCGCAATCTTGTGTCTGATTTCGCCGCCCCGCGAACTGGCGCGGACCATAAAGCACGCGCCTGTGCTCTGCAAAGCCTCGTCGCTGGACACGGTGACGCTGCTTTGCTAGACGACGCGCCTCAATTCAGGGCGTGTTTCCTGGGTCTCCGGGCGCATAGCTCAGTTGGTAGAGCAGCTGACTCTTAATCAGCGGGTCCCAGGTTCGAGCCCTGGTGCGCCCACCATCGCCCTGAAGTTGCGCGGCTCTCCGGATCCGGGAGCACGGCGAGGATGCCGCAACCCGCCGGGTCGCTTGACCGCCGCGTGCGACCGCGCAAAATCCAGCCTCATGCGAAAGTCGATTGTTGTGGCGCTCGCCGCCCTGTGCTTCGGCTGTGGCGACGACAACAGTCACGCTGCCCGCGTGGCGCGCCATGAGCGGAACGTGCTGGCGAACCGCGACCCCGACAAGGCCGGATTGTTTTATGGCTGCCTCACGTCCGGAGTCGGTGCGAGCTTCAGCAACTGGCGCGCCCTTTACGGCGACACGCTGGTGCGCGACAGCGTGCAGGCGGACGGCAGCGAGGTCTGGCGCGTCGACCAGTGGCAGGCCGTGCCGGGGCCGGACTACATCACGCGACAGCTCTACATCACGTTCAAGGACTGGCGCGTGATCGGCATCGCGCGCTTCGTCCAGGTGCAGCCCGCCGACCCGGATTATTGCGCCGGCGGACCGGTCCGGATCCTCTAAAACGAACGCGGCATTCTGCGAAACGAACGCGGCGCGCCTGCCGCGCCGTCGTAGCGATCAGTCCACCACGCGCATCACCGCCTCGACCTCGACGGTGATCTGGTTCGGCAGCGAGCCCATTCCAACGGCCGAGCGCGCATGGCGCCCGCGCTCGCCGAGCACCGCGACGAACAGGTCGGAGCAGCCGTTGATCACCTTCGGCTGGTCGGTGAACTCCGGCACCGCGTTGACCATGCCGAGCACCTTGAGCACCTCGACCTTGTCGAGGCTGCCGCCCGCCGCCTGCTTCGCGGCCGCGAGCAGCCCGAGCCCGACCAGCTTGGCGTGCTCGTAGGCCTGCTCGATGGTCACGTCCTTTCCCACTTTGCCGCTGATATGCGAGCCGTCCGGACGGCGCGGCCCCTGCCCCGACAGATAGATCGTGTTGCCGTCGCGCTTCCACGGCACGTAATTGGCAACCGGCGTCGGAATGCTCGGCAGGCTCAGGCCGAGTTTCGTCAGGTTCTCTTCGGCGCTCATGCGGCTTGCTCCAGCTTCTTGAATTTCACGGAATCGTTCGGATGCCACCAGCGGCCGCCGATCACGACGCCCTCCGAGAGGATGCGCTTCTCACCGGTCATGTGCTCACCGGTGACGTCGACATAGTCGAATTCACCGTCCTTCACGGTGAGGATCGTGGCGTCACCCGCGCTGCCTGGCTTGAAGGTCCCCAGTTCCGGGCGCTTCAGCGCCATGGCGGCATTCACGGTCGACGCCGCGATCACGTCGGAGAGCGGCATGCCCATGCAGAGGAACTTCGACAGCGTCGTCACCTGGTCGAACGCCGGGCCTTCGATGCACAGCGTGTGGACGTCGGACGAGATCGTGTCGGGATAGAAGCCGTTCGCCAGCATCGCGCGGGCGGTCTTGAAGGCAAACGAGCCCTTGCCGTGGCCGATGTCGAATTTCACGCCGCGCGCGCGCGCGTCGAGAACGACATCCTTCACCCTGCCCTGGTGATCGCACGGCGCGTTCGGGAACGGGCGGAACGCGTGGGTCAGCACGTCGCCCGGCCGCAGTTTCTGCACCACTTCCTCGTAGCTCGGCGGCGGGAAGTCGATGTGGCACATCAGCGGCATGCCGACTTCGTTTGCGGCCTGCAGCGCGATGTCGAGCGGCGCCGCGCCATGGATGCCGCTCGAGCCGCGCCCGACCCGCACCTTGATGCCGATGATCACGTCGCGGTTCGCGTCCGCGACCTGCACCGCCTCGATCGGCGCCATCAGCCGCATCTCCTCGCTCTCGCCGACCATGATGGTTTTTGAGAACGCGAAGATGCCGGCGAACGAGACATGCAGGTAGGCGAGGATGCGCACCTCGCTGCGCTCGATCACGTGCTTGCGGAAGCCGGCGAAATTGCCCGGGCCGGCGCTGCCGGTGTCGATCGCTGTGGTGACGCCGGAGGTGCGGCAAAACTCCTCGGCGTCGATGCCGAGCGAGGTGCCGCCCCAGTAGACATGCGTGTGCAGGTCGATCAGGCCGGGCGTGACGATGTAGCCCTTCACGTCGCGCGTCTCGCCGGCGCCGGTCAGGTCATTGCCGACCTTGGCGACCTTGCCGCCGGCAAATGCCACGTCGGTGACGCGGTCGATGTTCTGTGACGGGTCGACGACGCGCCCGCCTTTCAGGATCAGGTCGTAGGTCATGCTTGCTCCTGGAGGCGCATCAGCGCGCGCAAAGTGCGATCAGGCGATCGAGAAACGTGCCGCATTTCTCCAGTTCGGAGATCGCGATGAACTCATCGGCCTTGTGCGCCTGATCGATCGAGCCGGGGCCGATGACGACGGTCGGAATGCCGGCCTGCGAGAACAATCCGCCCTCGGTGCCGTAAGCGACCTTGCTGTGGCTGTTGCGGCCCGAGAGCTGCTTTGCCAGCAGCGTGACCTCGGCATTTTCCGCCGTATCGAGCCCAGCGAACTCGGAACGGTCCTCGAATTCGAAGCCGGCCTCGGGCGCAACCGCCTTCATCTCCGGCTCGAGCACGTTCCTGGCGTAGTCGATCACCTCCTGCGCCAGCACCGAGGACTTGTCGCTCGAGAGCACGCGGAATTCGAACTCGAAGGTTGCGATGTCGGGCACGATGTTGAGCGCGGTGCCGCCGTGCAGATAGCCGGTATGGCCGGTGGTGAACGGCACGTCGTAAAGCTCGTCGCGCGTGCCGCTCCTGGCCATCCGGTCCGAGATATCGCGAATCTTCGCAATCACGCGCGCCGCATACTCGACCGCATTGACGCCGAGCGGCGCGAGCGAGGAATGGCAGGTGCGCCCGCGCACCGTCACCTTGAACGAGCGCTTGCCCTTGTGGCCGATCACCACGTCCATCGAGGTGGGCTCGCCGACGAAGCAGGCGATCGGCTTGCCCACACCCTCGACGATCTTCGGAATCATCCGCCGCACGCCCCAGCACCCGACCTCCTCGTCGTAGGAGAACGCGAGGTGCAGCGGCTTCTTCAGCGGCGCCTTGAGCATGTCGGGCACGGCCGCGAGGCAGCACGCCACGTAGCCCTTCATGTCGGTCGAGCCGCGGCCGTACAGCTTGCCGTCGCGCTCGGTCAGCCGGAAGGGCGAGTCCGTCCAGTTCTGGTCGTCCACCGGCACCACGTCGGTGTGGCCGGACAGGACGTAACCCGGCACATCCCTCGGCCCGATCACCGCCCACAGGTTCGACTTGCTGCCGGTCTCATCGTAGATCCGCTCGTGCGTCACGCCGAGCTTGTCGAGATATTGCTCGACCCAGGCGATCAGCTCGAGGTTGGAATTGCGGCTCACGGTGTCGAAGCCGACCAGTGCGGTCAGGATGTCTTTGCTGCTTTGCAGGTTCATGTCTGGTCTCGGTGAGGAGACCCATCATGCATGGGCGAACACAGCCTGTCATCCCGGTCGAGCCATAAGCGCGTTTACGCGCGTCTGCGACGCGCTATGGCGAGAGCCGGGATCCATAGAGCCTCGGTTTCAACCGATCGAGTGTGCGGAGAAATGGGTCCCGGCTCTCGCGGCCTGCGGCCGCTCGGCCCGGATGACAACCGTGCCGGTTATGCAATGATGCCCACATGACGCAAATCAAATCGCTCACCGCCGCCGAGCTGCTCCGCCTCTATCGCCGCCGCGAGCTGTCGCCGGTCGAGGTGACGCGCGACCAGCTCGACCGCATCGACAGGTTCCAGCCCGCCATCAACGCCTTCATCATCGTGGATCGCGACGGCGCGCTCGCCGCGGCCAAAGCCTCCGAGGCGCGCTGGCACAAGGGCGAGCCGACCGGCCTCGCGGACGGGCTCGGCGCGACCGTGAAGGACAACATCTGGCTGAAAGGCTTTCCCTCGCGCCGCGGCTCGCTCACCAGCGATCCCGCGCCGATCAACGACGACGCGCCGGCGGTCGCGCGGCTGCGCGAGAGCGGCGCCGTCATCCTCGGCAAGACCACGCTGCCCGAATTCGGCTGGATCGGCGTGTGCCACTCGCCGCTCACCGGCATCACGCGCAACCCGTGGAAGCTCGACCGCACGCCGGGCGGCTCGTCGGGCGGCGCCGCGGCCGCGGCGCTGCTCAATCTCGGCCACCTGCATATCGGCACCGACGGGGCCGGCTCGATCCGCATCCCGGCCGCGTTCAGCGGCGTATTCGGCATCAAGCCGAGCTTCGGCCGCGTCGCCGCCTACCCGGCTTCGCCGTTCAGCATCCTCGCCCATGTCGGCCCGCTGACCCGCACCGTCGCGGACGCCGCGCTGATGCTGTCCGTCATCGGCGGCCCGGACATCCGCGACATGACGGCGTGGAATACGCCTGCGCCGGACTACCGCGTCGGCCTCGATGACGGCGTGCGCGGCTTGCGCGTCGCCTGGAGCCCGCGGCTCGGTTATGTGCAAAAGCTCGACCCGCAGATCGAGGCCGCAACGAAGAAGGCCGCACAGGCCTTCGGCGATCTCGGTGCGATCGTCGAGGAGGCCGACCCCGATTTCGCCGAGCCGTACGAGATGATCATGACGCTATGGGGCGCAGTCTCCGCCATGATCGCCGCGGCGGCGAGCGAAAGCGACCGGGCGAAGATGGATCCGGGCTTCCTCAAGCTCGCCGAGGAAGGCGCGCGCTACTCGCTGGCCGACTACCTGGCGGCCTTCACGGCGCGTCAGGACCTCGCCATCGCGATGGAGCGCTTCCACGAGAAATACGACCTGCTGCTGACCCCGCAGATGCCGCTCGGCGCGATCGAGGCCGGTCACGTCACGCCGCCGGACGGCAGCTACGGCGAGCGCTGGATCGCCTGGTCCCCCTACACCTATCCGTTCAACCTGACGCAGCAGCCCGCCGCCTCGGTGCCGTGCGGCTTCACGTCGGACGGCCTGCCGATCGGGCTGCAGATCGTCGGCCCGGCGCGGCAGGATCACCTGGTGCTGCGTGCTGCGCGTGCGTTCGAAAGCGCGCACCCGTTCGCCACGCTGGACGCCCCGCGGCAAAATTGACCCATTCCAAACTGGCATAGCTAACGCCCCCGCCCTGCGCTAGGCTGCCCGTACAAGCCGGGGGCGCCCTCTCAGGCCTTTTGCAACCCTCGGACAGAACAGCGGCAGCGATCGATGGATCGCAACGCCGCCACGAAAATCCTTGGCGAGGGACGCATGGCAAAGCTCAACATCAACGGCAAAGTGCGAGACGTGCAGGCCGAGCCTGACACGCCGCTTTTGTGGGTCATCCGCGAACAGGTCGGCCTCACCGGCACCAAATACGGCTGCGGCGTCGCGCAGTGCGGCGCCTGCTCGGTGCACATCAACGGCGAAGTGCAGCGCTCCTGCTCGCTGCCGCTCTCGGCCGTGAAGGCGAGCGACAAGATCGTCACCATCGAGGGGCTCTCGGCCAACTCGTCGCATCCGGTGCAGAAGGCCTGGGCTTTGGTCGACGTGCCGCAATGCGGCTACTGCCAGTCCGGCCAGATCATGGCCGCCGCCGCGCTCCTGAAGAAGAAACCGAAGCCGACCGATGCCGACATCGACGAGGCGATGACCAACATCTGCCGCTGCGGGACCTACCAGCGCATCCGCGAGGCCGTCCATCAGGCGGCCGGAAACCCGGCCGGCGGACGCTCCGCCGATCGCGCAACGCGCCGTTCGTAAGGGAAGCAGCCATGAAAAAAATCATCTTCGGAAACGGCCAGCGTCTCTCGCGCCGCAAGTTCGTGGTCGGTGCCGCCTCACTTGCCGGCGGCGGGCTCGCGCTCGGCTTCAAGGCCCCGCTCGTCACGGAAGCTGCCGCGCAAGGCGGCGCCACGGAAGTGAACATCTGGGTCGCGATCAAGCCGGATGACGGCTGCGTCATCCGCATCGCGCGTTCGGAAATGGGCCAGGGCACCCTCACCGGCCTTGCCCAGCTGGTCGCCGAAGAGCTCGAATGCGACTGGAAGAAGGTCTCGACCGAAGGCATCACGCCCTCGCGCAACCTCGCCAGCAAGCGCGCCTGGGGCGAGATGGGCACCGGCGGCTCGCGCGGCATCCGCATCTCGCAGGAATATGTGCGCAAGGGCGGCGCCGCCGCACGGATGATGCTGCTGCAGGCCGCGGCCGCCCAGTGGAAAGTGCCGGTCGGCGAAGTCACCGTGTCGGACGGCATCGTCACGCATGCGGCTTCCAGGCGCACCACGAGCTACGGCAAGCTTGCGGCCGCCGCCGCCAAAATGACGCCGCCGGATCCGAAGGACATCAAGCTCAAGGATCCGAAGAGCTGGAAGATCTCCGGCAAGCCGCTGAAGCGGCTCGACACCGCCGACAAGCTCAACGGCTCGAAGGTCTATGCCATCGACGTCAAGCTGCCCGGCATGCTCAACGCCGCCATCAAGGACGCGCCGGTGTTCGGCTCCAAGGTGGCGAGCTTCGACGACGCCAAGGCGGCGAAGATGCCGGGCGTGAGGAAAGTCATGAAGGTGCGCGATACCGCGGTGGCGGTCGTCGCCGACACCTGGTGGCACGCCAAGACCGCGCTCGATGCGGTCGAGATCAAGTGGGACGAAGGCGACAACGCCAAGGTCTCGAATGCCACCATCGCGCAGCACCTGAAGGAAGGCCTTGCCGCGACCGAGAACAACGGCGAGCGCAGGCACGGCGATGCCTCGGCGGCAATCGCGGGCGCCGCCAGGAAGGTCGAGGCGACCTACTCCACCCCGTTCCTCTCGCATGCCTGCATGGAGATGATGAACGCGACCGTGAAGCTCTCGTCCGGCAAGGCCGAGTGCTGGGTGCCGACGCAGAACCTCGAAGCCTCGCTCGCGGCGCTGTCGGAATCCTCCGGCATTCCGCTGGCGCAGTGCGAGGTGCACCGCCATGACCTCGGCGGCGGCTTCGGCCGGCGCGGCGGCACGCAGGACTACGTGCACCAGGCGGTCGACATCGCCAAGCAGTTCCCCGACACGCCGGTGAAACTGGTCTGGAGCCGCGAGGAAGACCAGGCGCACGATTTCTACCGCCCGATCTCGATGTGCAAGATGTCGGCCGGCCTCGACGACAAAGGCGAGCTGGTCGGCCTGCATGTGAAGTCGTCCGGCCAGTCGATCAACGCCTGGCTCAATCCGGCCGGCATCGTCGGCGGGAAGGATCGCCGGCAGCTGCAGGGCTGGTTCGAGGAACCGGGCGACGCACAGCTCGGCTACACCGTGCCGAACCTGCTGATCGAGTACATGATGCGCAACACGCATGTTCCGGTCGGCCCCTGGCGCGGGGTCAACACCAACCAGAACGGCGTCTACATGGAGTGCTTCATCGAGGAATGCGCACGCGCCGCGGGCAAGGACTCGCTCGAATTCCGCCGCGCGCTGATGAGCAAGCATCCCAAGCACCTCGCGGTGCTCAATGCCGCCGCCGAGAAGGGCGACTGGGGCAAGCCGCTCCCTGCAGGCGTGCATCGCGGCATCGCGCAGTTCATGGGTTACGGCAGCTATTCGGCCGCAACCGCCGAGGTCTCGGTCGACGCCAAGGGCAAGCTGAAGGTGCACCGCATGGTGCTCGCGTTGAACTGCGGCCACGCCGTCAACCCGAGCCAGATCGCCGCGCAGGTCGAGGGCTCGGTCGCCTACGGCCTCTCGGCGGCGCTCTACGGCGAGATGGTGATCGACAAGGGCCGCGTCACCAACACCAACTTCGACAGCTACGAGATCATGCGTCTGGCCGAGATGCCGAAGGTCGAGACCGTGATCGTGCCGACCTACGATTTCTGGGGCGGCGTCGGCGAGCCGACCATCTGCGTGGTCACGCCCGCGGTGCTCAACGCGATCCATGCCGCCATCGGGAAGCCGGTGCGGGAATTGCCGCTGAAGAACGTCAAGCTGGCGTAACTTTCTTGTCATTCCGGGGCGCGGGCGTCAGCCCGCGAGCCCGGAATCCATAACCACGAATCGGGAATATGAATTCCGGGCTCCTCGCTTCGCTCGGCCCCGGAATGACATCTTCCTCTCCTAACTCCGCAACACCACGCACGCTCCGCCTTGCCGGCGCAGCTTGCCACAGATGTCGCTCGCCGCTTCGCGCGTCGCCGCCGGAATGCGCACGCGATAGAACGCCCGCGTGCCGCGCGAGCGCATGCGCGTCCCGATCACCATCGGTGCGAGGTCGCCGAGCAGCGAGGCATGGCGCGCCCGTGCGCGCCCATACTGCGCGAGTGCGACCGCTTTCGAGAAATTGCCGGCCACCTGCACGCCCCATGGCGAGATCGGCGACTCCTCGATCGGACCATGCCAGGCCTCGATCACGCGGCGCCCGCCGCCGCGGCGAAAGCCCGCCACCAGCACGAGACAACGCGACGGCTGCTCGGGTGCCGGCTCGGCGCGCGCCGCGCCCGCCCAGTCGTCCGCCGCGCGTCCGGTGATGATCGAGACATACTCGCGCGTCTCGCCGGGAAGCCCGCCGCGCCCGGCGAGCCAGGCCTCGACCCGCGCAGGACCGCCATTGTAGGCCGCGGCCGCGAGCCCGAGATTGCCGAAGCGCGCGCGCAGCTCGTCGAGCAGTTCGGCCGATTTCGGGATCGCCTGCTCGGGATCGAACGGATCGGCAAGTCCGCGCTCGGCCGCCGTGCCCGGCATGAACTGTGCGACGCCCTGCGCGCCCGCGCGGCTCGATGCACCGGGACGGAAGCTGCTCTCCTGCCAGATCAGCCGGGTGAAGAAATCCACCGGCATGCGATGCTTCGTCGCGGCCGCCTCGATCATGCGGCAGAGCGCCTGGTCGATCGTCTCGCTCTCCTGCGCGCGCGCGGCCGAGGCGAACGCGACGCAGCCGAGCGCCGCCAGTCCGCAAAGCGTCCACCGCAACCTCAAGCCCGCATCGGTCATTCGACACACCCGCCGCGTCCCTCCTCATGGCTCGCCGCGTGGCCGGAATGATGGCAAGCCGAGGCGTTATCTGCCGTGCCTGACGCCATTTGCCGCGCAATCCTGCATGTCAAAGCGGCTTGGCGGCCGGGAAGGCGCCAGATAGCATTCCTCCCGGATTGCCGATGGATCAAACAGTGACGAGGTTCCCGATGCGCCTGACGTCGAAAATCTGCGCGACTCTGGCGGTGCTCGCCGCGTCATCCACCGTGGCCGGCGCCGAGGTCGTGCTCAAGGCGGTCATGCATTCCGACGTCAAGATCGTCGATCCGATCTGGACCACCGCCTACATCACCCGCAACCACGGCTACATGATCTACGACACGCTTTTCGCGATGGACGAGAAGGGCGCGATCAAGCCGCAGATGGTGGAGAAGTACGACGAGAGCGCGGACAAGCTCACCTACACCTTCACGCTGCGCGACGGACTGCTCTGGCACGACGGCGCGCCGGTGACGGCGGAGGATTGCATCGCCTCGATCAAGCGCTGGGGCGCGCGCGACGCGCTCGGCCAGAAGTTGATGAGTTTCATCGACGCGATGACCGCGAGCGACGCGAAAACCTTCACGGTCAAGCTCAAGTCGCCGACCGGCCTCCTGATCTTCGGCCTCGGCAAGCCGTCGTCGAACGTCCCGTTCATGATGCCGAAGCGCGTCGCGGAAACCGATCCGAACACGCAGATTTCGGAGTTCATCGGCTCCGGGCCGTTCATGCTCAAGCGCGATGAATGGAAGCCGGGCGACAAGATCGTCTATCTCAAGTTCGCCAAGTACAAGCCGCGCGCCGAGCCGCCGTCCGGCATGTCGGGCGGCAAGGTCGTCAAGCTCGACCGCGTCGAATGGCTGGCGATCTCCGACAGCCAGCAGGCCGCGAACGCCCTGCTCGCCGGCGAGATCGACTACTACGAGCAGCCGCCGATCGACCTGTTGCCGCTGATCAAGGGCGATTCCAGCGTCAAGCTGATCGACTACAATCCGCTCGGCCTGCAGTACACCTTCCGCCCCAACCACCTGCAGAAGCCGTTCGACAATCCGAAGGTGCGCCAGGCGCTGTTCTACGCGTTCAATCAGAAGGACTTCCTCGACGCAACCATCGGCAATCCGGACTACTACAAGGTCTGCAAGGCGATGTTCGTGTGCGGCAGCCCGATGGCGTCGGAACAGGGCATGGACGGCCTGCTCGAGTCGAATTTCGAGAAGTCGAAGGCGCTGCTGAAGGAGGCGAACTACGACGGCACGCCGATCGTGCTGCTGCACTCGACCGACCTCGCCGCGCTGACCAACCTCGCGCCGGTGGCAAAGTCGCTGATGGAAAAGGGCGGCTTCAAGGTCGACATGCAGTCGAGCGACTGGCAGACGGTGGTCGCGCGCCGCGTCAAGAAGGATCCGGCCAATGCGGGCGGGTGGCACGGCATGCTCACCGCCTGGGTGTCGGCCGACATCCTCAATCCGGTGATGACCGGCTTCGTCAATGCGAGCTGCGACAAGGCCTCGTTCGGCTGGCCGTGCGACGCCGAGATGGAGAAGCTGCGCGACGACTTCGCGCGCGAGACCGACGTCGCCAAGCAGAAGGCGATCGCCGAGGCCGTGCAGGTGCGCGAACGCGAGATCGTCACGCACATCCACCTCGGTCAGTACTACCAGCCGATCGGCACGCGCAAGAACATCACCGGCATCCTGACCGCGCCGGCGCCGGTGTTCTGGAACATCGAGAAGAAATGAGCGACTGACGCGTTTCGCGGAGGCAGCCGATGCTCGGCTATGTCCTGCGCCGCCTCCTCGCCACGCTCCCGGTGATGTTCATCGTGGCGGTGCTGGTGTTCCTGATGCTGCGCCTGACGCCCGGCGATCCAGCCGCGATCATCGCGGGCGACAACGCCAACGCCGACCAGATCGCGGCCATCCGCAACCGGCTCGGGCTCGACGAGCCGATCGTCACCCAGTTCTTCATCTGGCTCACCAACGCGTTCCGCGGCGATTTCGGCGAGTCCTTCTTCTTCAAGAAGACCGTCGCCGAGCTGATCGTCAGCCGGATCGAGCCGACGCTCGCGCTCTCGATCACGACCATCATCCTCGCCGTCGCCATCGCGGTGCCGCTCGGCGTGCTCGCCGCCTACAAGCACGACACGATCGTCGACCGCATCGTGATGGGCTTCTCGGTGATGGGCTTCTCGGTGCCGGTGTTCGTGATCGGCTATTCGCTGATCTACCTGTTCGCCATCAAGCTCAACTGGCTGCCGGTGCAGGGCTATCAGCGCATCGGCGACGGCTTCGGCGGGTTCCTGCTGCGGCTGATCCTGCCGTCGATCTCGCTCGCGGTGATCTACGTGGCACTGATCGCGCGCGTCACCCGCACCAGCGTGCTCGACGTGCTCGGCGAGGACTACATCCGCACCGCGCGCGCCAAGGGCCAGGTCGAGAGCAAGGTGCTGTTCCGCCACGCGCTGAAGAATGCCGCGGTGCCGATCGTCACCGTCATCGGGCTCGGGATCGCGCTGCTGATCGGCGGCGTCGTGGTGACCGAGAGCGTGTTCACCATTCCGGGCCTCGGACGGCTGACCGTCGATGCCGTGCTCGCCCGCGACTATCCGACCATCCAGGCCGTGATCCTGCTGTTCTCGCTCGTCTACGTGCTGATCAACCTGGCGGTGGACGTCACCTATACGCTGTTCGATCCGAGGATCCGCTATTGAGCGCCGGGCCCGCGCCGCTCGCCGAGGACGCCGCGCCCGCCACGGCGCGCAAACGGTCGCGCCGGCTGAGCGGCGGGATCATGTTCGGTGCCGTCGTGCTGCTGCTGATGGCGCTGATCGGGATCACCGCGCCGCTGCTCGGCACGAAGAGCCCGTCCGAGATCAATCCGGCGTTCCGCAACCGCCTGCCCGGCATCGAGCAGACCGTGCGCAACGGCGACGGGACCAGCACGACCTTCAAATACCGCATGGGCACCGACAGCCTGGGCCGCGACATCTACAGCCGCGTGCTCTACGGCGCGCGCATCTCGCTGGTGATCGGCGCGACGGTCGCCGCCATCAGCATCACGATCGGGCTGATGATCGGGCTGGTCTCCGGCTACATCCGCTGGCTCGACGCCATCGTGATGCGGCTGATGGACGGGCTGATGGCGATCCCGGCGATCCTGCTCGCGATCGCGCTCGTCTCGCTGTTTCGCGCCGGCCTGTTCAGCGTCGTCGTCGCGATCATCGTGCCGGAGATTCCGCGCGTCGTGCGGCTGGTGCGCTCGATCGTGCTGTCGGTACGCCAGGAGCCGTATGTCGAGGCCGCGATCTGCGCCGGCACGCCGACACCGCTGCTGCTGATCCGCCACGTGCTGCCGAACACCATTCCGGTGCTGATCGTGCAGGGCACGTTCATCTGCGCCAATGCGATCCTGATCGAGGCGATCCTCTCCTTCCTCGGCATCGGCATTCCGCCGGACACGCCGACCTGGGGCAACATCATGGCGGAAGGCCGCGGCTTGTTCCGCCTCTATCCGCACAACATCTTCTTTCCCGGCATCTGCCTCGCGCTCACCGTGCTGGCCGTGAACGTGCTCGGCGACGGATTGCGCGACCGGCTCGACCCCAAGCTGGCGCGGCGGGTGTGATGCTTATTCGCGCTGTCATCCCGGCCGAAGCGAAGCGGAGAGCCGGGATCCACTTTTCCCGGTTCGACGGCATGATGCGAAGCCCGGGAGACATGGGTCCCGGGTCTCCTTCGCTGCGCGAAGCCGCCCGGGCTGACAATCGTGCACCGGGCATGACATGACGCGCCCTGTCCTCGAGGTCGAAGGCCTCACCGTCCGCCTTCCCGCCGGCGCCGATCGGGTCAGCGCGGTCGAGAGCGTCTCCTTCTCGGTCGCGCCGGGCGAGATCGTCTGCGTGGTCGGCGAATCCGGCTCGGGCAAATCGGTGACCGCGCACGCCATCATGGGATTGCTGCCGCCGCAGCTCACGGTCGCCGGAGGGCGTGTGCTGCTCGAAGGCGATGAACTCCTGACCAAGACGCCGTCCGCGATGCGCCGCATCCGCGGCGACCGCATCGCGATGATCTTCCAGGAGCCGATGACCGCGCTCAATCCGGTCATCAAGGTCGGCGACCAGATCGCCGAAGTGCTCGACATCCACTCCGACCTGACCGAGGGCGAGCAGCGCGAACGCGTGCTCGACGTGATGCGCGCGGTGCATCTGCCCGAGCCGGAGCAGATGATCGACGTCTATCCCCACCAGCTCTCCGGCGGCCAGCGCCAGCGCATCATGATCGCGGCCGCGCTGGTGCTCGATCCTGCGCTGCTGATCGCCGACGAACCGACGACCGCGCTCGATGTCACCACGCAGGCGCAGATCCTGAAGCTGATCAAGGAGCTGCGCGAGCGGCGCAATACCGGCGTGCTGTTCATCACGCATGATTTCGGCGTGGTCGCCGAGGTCGCGCATCGCGTCGTGGTGATGCAGCACGGCCGCGTGGTCGAGCAGGGCACGACCGCGCAGGTGCTGCGCCGCCCGCGCGACGACTATACCCGCATGCTGATCCGCTCGGTGCCGAGCCTGTCGCCGCCCGCGCGCGAGCCGATCACCGCGGCGCCGATCGTGCTGCAGACCGCGGGCCTCACCAAGACCTACGCGTCGGGCGGCCTGTTCCAGAAGCGCCGCATCGTGCAGGCCGCGAGGGACGTGAACCTGCATGTGCGGCGCGGCGAGATGCTCGGCGTGGTCGGCGAATCGGGTTCGGGCAAGTCGACCGTGGCGCGCTGCATCGCGCGGCTGATCGAACCGAGCTCCGGCGCGATCCTGATCGAGGGCGCGGACGTCGCGAAGCTTTCGGCCGGCGCGCTGCGCCCGCACCGCAAGCGCGTGCAGATCGTGTTCCAGGATCCGTATCGATCGCTCAATCCGCGCCGCACGGTCGGCGCCGCGATCGTCGAGGGCCCGGTGAATTTCGGGACGGCGCCGCAAGCGGCGCGTGAACGTGCACGCGAGCTGATGCGGCTCGTCGGACTCGATCCGGACGCGCTGGAGCGCTTCCCGCACCAGTTCTCCGGCGGGCAGCGCCAGCGCATCTGCATCGCGCGCGCGCTCGCGATGGATCCCGAAATCCTGATCGCCGACGAGCCGGTCTCGGCGCTCGACGTCTCGGTGCAGGCGCAGGTGCTCGAGCTGATCGACGGCGTGCGCCGGCGCTTCAACCTCGCGGTGCTGTTCATCACCCATGACCTGCGCGTCGCCGCGCAGGTGTGCGACCGCATCGCCGTGATGCACAACGGCGAGGTCGTCGAGGAAGGCACGACGGCGGCGGTGTTCGCGGCGCCCAAGCACGACTATACGCGCGCGTTGTTCGACAGCGCACCGGGGCGAAATTTCGAGTTCGGGAAATTTGAGAACTGACGACGGATGTCGTCCCGGCCAAGCGCCGTATCGCGGCGCTGCCGACGCTATTTCCAGTGTCGCGTTACGTCGGTCCCGGCTCGCGCGCCCCGGCTGACGCCGGGACGCTTCACCGGGATGACACTGTACCGGCTGCGGCTACTTCCCCGCCATCTTGCCATACGAGAACAGGAAGTCGCTCGCCGACGGCAGCGGCTTGTGGCACTCGAAACAGGCGGTCAGCTTGGCGTTCGGGTTCGCCTGCTTGGCCGCCGTGAACGCCTGATATTCCCACTCGCCGTTGCGGATATTGTCCGGATACTCGGTGCCCCAACCCTTGCGCTTCTCCATCACCGTGTAGGCCAGAATATCGGTCTTGATGAAGCGGCCGTTCGCGTCCTTCTCGGGATTGCCGTCGGCGCCGAGCTTGGCCTTGTACTGCACCAGGGTGATCACCGTGCCGTCCGGCATCGGCTCGCCCTTCTTGGCGGCGTCGACCGCCGCCTGGCTGGTGTAGAGCTCGCGGTACTGCTTGTTGTCGGCGCGATCGACCGTCGTGTAGAGCACGCCCTTGTCGAAGCCCTCGGGAAACACGACCTTGTCGCCGCCCGCGCGTACATGGCTCGCGAACACAACGATGCCGAGCCCGACCAGCGCGGTCGCAATCGGTCCAACTCCAAAGCCTTTCAGCATCTGCCTCCCCCTCGAATCTCGGGCCGAAAACGGCCGCTGCGCCACGATAGCGCCCCAACACGCAAAATTGGAATTGCTCCAATGCGCACGTTGTCGTGAGCTATCCGCGACGAACTACGGAGCGCCCGGTTGAGGGTTTCGGCAGCACCCGAATATTTGCAATATGCGGGGCTCCCGTTTCGCCCCGCGGAAATAATGCCATGACGTCGAAAGATCGCGCCGCGCTGCGGCAGGCCCTGCTGTCGCCGCGGTCGGTCGCGCTGATCGGGCAGTCCGACGATCCGGCAAAGACCACCGGCCGCCCGTTGCGTTTCCTGCGCACCATGGGCTACCGCGGCAACGTCTATCCGATCAATCCGCGGCGCGAGACCGTGCTCGGCGAACGCGCCTGGACATCCGTCTCCGCGCTGCCCGAGGCGCCGGAGCACGCCTACATCCTGCTCCCGACCGAGGCGGTGATCGACGCGGTCGCGGAATGCGGCCGGGCCGGCGTCAAGGTCGCCACCATCCTGGCGGCGGGCTTTTCCGAGACCGGCGCGGAAGGCACCGCGCGCGAGCATCGGCTGCGCGAGGTTGCGGCGCAGACCGGCATCCGCGTGATCGGCCCCTCAAGCCTCGGCGTGGTCAACCTGCGCGAGGGCGTGATGCTGACTGCCAACGCCGCCTTCGCGGAGCCGGATATCCCGGTCGGCCGCATCTTCGTCGGTTCGCACTCCGGCACCATGATCGGCGCGCTGATGTCGCGCGGCAAAGCCAAGGGCGTCGGCTTTGCGGGCCTGGTCTCGGTCGGCAACGAGGTGGACCTGACCGTCGGCGAGATCTGCCTGTCAACGTTGGACGATCCCGACATCGACGGCTATTTGCTGTTCCTCGAGAGCCTGCGCAACTCGAGCGCGCTGCGCGAATTCGCCCTCGGCGCCGCTGCGCGCGGCAAGCCGGTCGTCGCCTACAAGCTCGGCCGCTCGTCGGCTGCGCGCGAGCTTGCCGTCACGCACACCGGCGCGCTGGCGGGCGAGGACGATGTTGCGGGCGCGTTCCTGGCCGATTGCGGCATCGCGCGGGTCGAAAGCCTCGAAGGGCTGCTCGAGGCGATGCCGCTGGTGCGCCGCACGCCGATCCGCTCTTCCGGCGCGCGCCCTCCCACCGTGGCGGTCCTCACCACCACAGCCGGCGGCGCCACCATGGTGGTCGATCCGCTCGCCATGCGCGGGGTCGAGATCGCGCAGCCGAGCCCCGAGACGTTCGCCCGTTTCGCCGCCAAGGGCATCGCGGCGACGCCGGCGCGCATCGTGGACCTGACGATCGCGGGCGCGCGCTACGAGGTGATGAAGGGCGCGCTCGACATCCTCACCACCGCGCCCGAGTTCGACCTGGTGCTGGCGGTGGTCGGATCGTCGGCGCGCTTCCAGCCGGAGCTGGCGGTGCGGCCGGTCATCGACAGCGCGGATGCCGCAAAGCCGATCGCGGCGTTTCTCGTGCCCGAGGCGCCCGAAGCGCTGGCCCGCCTGGCCGAGGCGGGCGTTCCCAGCTTCCGCACGCCGGAGGCCTGCGCCGATGCCATTGCGGCGGCGCTGGCGCGGCGCGCGCCGAAGCCGGCGGTCGCGGTGCCGGTCCTCGGCGAAGGCCGCGTGCTCGACGAACTGGAAGCCTATGCGTTGCTGGACAAGCTCGGCGTGCCGCATGCGCCCGCGGTCGCGCTGGAGGCGACGATCACGCAAGCGCCAGCCCTGCCCTTCGCGTATCCGGTTGCCGTCAAGGTCCTCTCCGCCGAGATCCCGCACAAGACTGAAGCGGGCGGCGTCGCGCTCAACGTCCGCGACGGCGACGCGCTTGTCGCCGCGATCGCAACCATGCGCGAGACGGTGAAAGCGCGCACCGGCATCACGCCGGGCCGCGTACTGGTCGCGCCGATGACCGCCGGGATCGGCGAGGCGCTGATCGGCTATCGCGTCGACCGCGAGGCCGGCCCGCTGATCATGGTGGCGGCCGGCGGCGTGTATACGGAAATCTATCGCGACCGCAGCCTCCGTCTGGCGCCGGTCGACTTGCCCGGCGCCCACGCGATGATCGGCGAGGTGAAGGCGTTCGCGACGCTGAAAGGTTTCCGCGGCAAGCCGGCGGGCGATCTCGATGCGCTGGCCAAAGCAATCGTGGCGCTGTCGCGGCTGGCGTTGCAGAATGACCCGACCGTCGCCGAAGCCGAGGTCAATCCGCTGATCGTGCGGACCGACGGCGTGGTCGCGGTCGATGCGCTGATAAGAACCGGATAGGGAGGCGTTGATGCTCGATCACCTCGCCGCGCGCGTGAACGGCGACGCGAACCTGGTTCGTCGCGGCAAGCACGTCAGCACGACCTTCCTGCTTGCAATCGACAACGTCGACCACCTCGTCAGCGTCGCGGAAGGGCGTATCACCGCGATCAGGCCCGGCCCCTTCATCACGCCGAACTATTCGTTTGCGCTGCGCGCCTCGCGCGAACTCGTGGGAGAAGCTGTGGTCGCCGCAACCGCTCCCGGGCTTCACCGACATCTTCGCGCTGGTGAAGAAGAAGCTGTTGCGCATCGAGGGCGACCTGCACCCCTTGATGACGCACCTCATCTATTTCAAAGGTGTCCTCGCCGCCGCCGGAAAGGGCGCCGCATGAGCCCGCGCTTCGAGCCGGCAATCGGCCGCTACCTGCATCTCGACCTGCTCGGCCGCCCGCACCGGCTGTACGTCGAGGAAGCCGGCCAGGGCATTCCGCTGCTGTGCCTGCACACCGCCGGCTCCGACGGCCGCCAGTATCGCGGCCTGCTCAACGACGCGCGCATCACACAAAACTACCGCGTGATCGTGTTCGACATGCCCTGGCACGGCAAATCATCGCCGCCGGCCGGATGGGAAAACGAGGACTACCGGCTCACCTCGCGCGATTATGTCCGCATGATTCTCGAGGTGTCGGCCGCGCTCGAGCTCGAGCAGCCGGTGGTGATGGGCTGCTCGATCGGCGGGCGCATCGTGCTGCATCTCGCGCACGAGCATCCGGACAAATTCCGCGCCATCGTGGGGCTGGAATCCTCGCCCAAGGTCGACCCGTACTACGACACGAGCTGGCTGCACCGCCCCGACGTGCACGGCGGCGAAGTCTGCGCCGGCATCGTGTCCGGGCTGGTCGCACCGACCGCGCCCGATGAAGGCCGCTGGGAGACGCTGTGGCACTACATGCAGAGCGGCCCCGGCGTGTTCAAGGGCGACCTCTATTTCTACATGATCGACGGCGACATCTCCGACAAGCTCGACCACATCGACGCGCGGCGCTGTCCGCTCTATCTGCTCACCGGCGAATACGACTACTCCTGTACGACCGAAGGAACCCTCGAGGTCGCGCGCCGCACCGGCGCGCAGGCCACCATCATGAAGGACCTCGGCCACTTCCCGATGAGCGAGAACCCGGAGAAGTTCATCGGCTATCTGCTGCCGGTGCTGGAAGAGATCCGAACCATCAAGAAGGCAGACGCCGCATGACATCGTCCGAAGCCCACACGCTGCATCCGGCCGCGGGGGCGACCGCCACCATCGTCAGCTTCGCGAGCGGCCTGCGCCATGCCGATCTCGACGACGAGGTGCGCTACTACGCGCGGCGGCACCTGCTCGACACGGTCGGCGTGATGATCGCGGGCGCGCCGGGCGACGTCGCCAGCAATGCCGAGGCCATGCTGGCATCGGTGCGCTCGGGCGGCACCATCCCGGTACCGGGCCGCGCCAAGCGCCACGACCTGCTCGACGCCGCCTTCCTCGGCGGCACCGCGGCGCATGGCATCGAGCTTGACGACGGCTACCGCGTCGGCTCGGCGCATTGCGGCTGCACCGTCGTGCCGGCCGCGCTCAGCGTCGGCTATGAGCGCGGCGCGAGCGGCGCGCAGATCATCGAGGCGGTGGTCGCGGGTTACGAGGTCGCGATCTGCCTCGCCCGCGCCTGCGCGCCCGACCTGCGCCAGCGCGGCTTCCACCCGACCAGCGCGGTCGGCCCGTTCGGCGCCGCGGTCGCGGTCGCCAAGCTGCGTGGGCTGTCGCCGCAACAGATCGCCGACGCGCTCGGCATCGCGGCAAGCGCCGCCGCCGGCCTGTTCGCCTTCGTCAACGGCGGCGCCGACATCAAGCGGCTTCATGCCGGCCACGCCTCGCGCGAAGGCATCCAGGCAGCCCTGCTCGCCGAGCTCGGCGTGCAAGGCCCACCCAACGTGATCGAAGCACGCGACGGCTTCATGCAGGCCTTCGCCTTCGGCCGCTCCGACAAGGCCCGTCCAATTACACTGCCGCCCGACGCGCCGTTCGGCATCACCGACTGCTACATCAAGCCTTATGCCTGCTGCCGCCACATCCAGCCCGCCGTCGAGGCGCTGTTCGGCCTGATGAACGACGAAAAGATCGACGAACGCGAGATCGAGCACGTCGATGTCGAGACCTACCGGATCGCGGCCGAGCACGCGCACACCGGCTGGGACGACTACGCCAGCGCGCAACTGAGCTTCCCGTACCTGATGGGGCTCGCGGCACGCTTCCGCGGCATCAAGGTGCATCACTTCAACGCGGAGACGCGGCGCGATCCGGCCTTCGGCGAGTTCGCCAAACGGCTCACCATCACGGCGCCACCCGAGATCGACGGGCTGTATCCGAAACTGCGCCCCGCGCGCGTGACCGTCACCACTGGCCGTGGAAAGTTCGTGCGCCAGGCCGACGAGGCGCTCGGCTCGCGCATCGTGCCGCTCGATGACGCGGGGCTGACGCGGAAGTTCATCGACAATGTCGCGCCGGTGCTCGGCGATGCACGCGCGCAGGCGCTGGTGACGCAACTGTGGGACGTCGAGGCGCTGCGCGACATCCGGCCGCTGGTGGAAGCGACGGCGGCATAGAGACCCGTCATGGCCGGGCTTGTCCGGGCCGTCCCGATGAGGGACGCACGGTGCTCACTAAGCGGGATGCCCGGCACAAGGCCGGGCATGACGGAGAAAACAACGCCATCGGAGGATCAATGGCCAAAGCGTCAAAGAAAACTGCTGCAACAAAACCGCCCGCAAAAATCTCCGGCAAGAAGCCGCGCCCGCATTGGCGCAAGGACTGGAAGAAATCCGAGAAAGCCTGGGACGACGGCCTCGCCGTGCGCCGCGCGATGTTCGGCCCGGCCGGTGCCGAGAACCAGATCGCCGACACTTCCGACTTCATGTGGCCGATGCAGGACTACGTCACGCGCAAGTGCTTCGGCGAGACCTGGACGCGGCCGGTGCTCAACCGCAAGACGCGCAGCCTGATCACGCTAGCGATGCTGGTCGCGATGGCGCGCCCGCACGAGATCGCCGTGCACGTGCGCGGCGCAATCGCCAACGGCGTCAGCAAGGAAGAGCTGAGCGAGCTGATGCTGCACTCGATCATCTATTGCGGCATCCCGAAGGCGGTCGAAGGATTCCGCACTGCACAGGGCGTGCTCAAGGACATGGGCTTGGAATGACTGGGACTGGAATGATTGGGACTGGAATGAGCGAGATCAAAACCATCGGCTTCATCGGCATCGGCAACATGGGACGGCCGATGGCCGCCAACCTGGTGAAAGGCGGCTACCGGGTCGTCGCCTATGACGCCGACGCCAGGCGGGCCGCGCAATTCGCCGGGGAGGCCGGCGCGACATCCGCCGCGACACTGGCCGAGCTCGGCAGCCGCGTAGACGCGATTGTCACCATGCTGCCGACCGGCAAGGAGGTGCGCGCCTGCCTGCTCGAAAGCGAAGGCGGCGCGCTCGCCGCCAACCTGCCGAAGGGCGCGCTGGTGATCGACATGAGCTCGGCCGATCCGGTCGGCACGCGCGCCACGCATGCCGACCTCGCCCGGCGCGGACTGGCCTTCGTCGATGCGCCTGTGTCGGGCGGCGTGCCGCGCGCGACCGATGGCTCGCTCGCAATCATGATCGGAGGCGATGCCGCGGCAGTCGCCGCCGCAAAGCCGGTGCTCTCGAAAATGGGCACGCGGCTGTTCGAGGTGGGCGGCCCTGGCAACGGCCACGCCATGAAGGCGCTCAATAACTTCGTCGCCGGCACTGGCTTCATCGCGGTGTCGGAGGCGGTGCTGGTGGGCAAGCGCTTCGGCCTCGACCCGGCGGTGATGATCGACGTGATGAACGTGTCCACGGGCAAGAACTTCAACACCGAGAACGTGATGAAGCAGCAGGTGATTTCCGGCGCCTTTGCGTCCGGCTTCGCGCTCGGCCTGCTAGCGAAGGACGTCGGGATCGCGGCCGGTCTGGCGGGCGCGATCGGCGTCGACAGCCCTCTCGTCCGCCTTTCCTCGGCGCTGTTGGGCGAGGCGCGCGACGCCGTGGGCGGCGAGAAGGACCACACGCTCGCCTATTCGCATTGGGAGGCGCGCGACAAAAAAGCCGCCGCCGAGTGACGCGCCGCGCACAACTGTGATAAGCCATAACAAAATCAATCATGGGAGGACGGCAATGAGACGATTGGGAATCCTGCTGGCCGCAGCGCTCGCCGTTGCGAGCCCGGCGTTCGCACAGGACAAGGCGGTCGAGTGGCGCTTCGCCCACTGGGTGCCGGCGTCGCATCCGATGCACCCGGCCGCGGAAGCCTGGGCCGCCTCGATCGAGAAGGCCTCGGGCGGCACGATCAAGATGAAGATCTTCCCCGCCCAGCAGCTCGGCAAGGCATTCGACCACTACAACATGGCGCGCGACGGCATCGCCGACGTCGCGCATGTGAACCCCGGATACGAGCCCGGCCGCTTCCCGGTGATGGGCGCGATGGAGCTGCCGTTCCTGTTCGCCAACGCCAAGGCCGGCAGCGCGGCGCTCGATGCGTGGTACCGCAAATACGCCGCCAAGGAGATGGCGGACGTGCACTACTGCCTCACCTTCGCGCACGATCCGGGTACGTTCCATTCGAGCAAGAAGAAGATCGTGCTGCCGGGCGACGTGCGGGGCATGAAAGTGCGGCCCGCCAACGCCACCATCGCGCGCTTCATCTCGCTGCTCGGCGGCGCGAACGTGCAGGCCTCGGCGCCGGAGTCACGCGACGTGCTCGAGAAGGGCGTTGCCGAGGCGATTACCTTTCCGTGGGGCTCGATCGTGCTGTTCGGCATCGACAAGGTGACCAAGTATCACGTCGACTCGGCGTTCTACGTCACCGAACAGGGCTGGGTGATCAACAAGGGCAAGTACGAGGCGCTGTCCGTCGCGCAGAAGAAGGTGATCGACGATCACTGCACGCCGGATTGGTCGGAGAGGATCGCGGTGCCGTGGGCCGACTTCGAAGCCGGCGGACGCGACAAGATCAAGGCGCAGGCCGGCCACGAGCTCAACGCACTCACGCCGGAGCAGCTCGGCGAATGGCGCAAGGCGGCCGAGCCGCTCTATGCCGAATGGGCCGAGAACGCCAGGAAGGCCGGCTACGATCCGGCGGTGGTCATGAAGGACCTGAAGGACAGCCTGGCGAAGTACAATTCGCTGTATTGACTATCGAACCTCATCCTGAGGTGCCCGCCGAAGCGTAAGCGAAGGCGGGCCTCGAAGGATGGCCGCAAGCTCGGAGTACACGCCCTCGCCCTTCGAGACGCCGCCTTCGGCGGCTCCTCGGGGTGAGGGCTTTCGTTAGAGGACCGTATGCTCGCTTCACTCAACGGCGCGACGCGCATCCACGTCACCATCGGCGACCCGATCGCGCAGGTGAAATCGCCGGCCGGGATCACGCAAGGGTTTGCGGCGCGCGGGCATGACGCGCTGATGATCCCGCTGCAGGTCAAGCCCGCCGACGTCGAGGATTTCTTCAAGCTTGCCAAGAAGCTGCCGACGCTCGACGGCATCGTCATCACGGTGCCGCACAAGCCATTCGCGTTCCGCCATTGCGACGCGGTGAGCGAGCGCGCGCGTGTGCTCGAGGTCTGCAATGTGATGCGGCGCGACAGTGACGGGCGCTGGAGCGGCGACATGACCGACGGCGGCGGTTTCATCGCGGCGCTCAAGCGCAACAGCTTCGACGCCAAGGGAAAGCGAGCGCTGCAGATCGGCGCCGGCGGCGCCGGCTCGGCCATCGCGCTGGCGCTGACGATGGAAGGCGCGAGCGTGACGCTGTGCGATCTCGACCGGCAAAAACGCGACGCGCTGATCGCGCGGCTCGGCCGTCATGGCCACGAGGTTGCGCCCGCCGACAAGCCCGATCCGTCCGGCTTCGACCTCGTCGTCAATGCCACGCCCGCCGGCATGAAGAACGGCGATCCCCTTCCCGTCGATGCGTCGGCGATCGCGGCCTCAAGCTTCGTCGCCGACATCATCACCATGCCGGCGATCACGCCGCTGCTGGAAGCCGCGAAGTCCAAAGGCTGCGCCATCCAGAACGGCGTTCAGATGTTCGAGGCGCAGGTCGATTTCATCACCGAGTTCCTGATGGGGAAGGCTTGAGCCTTCTCCGCTCGTCCCCGCGAAAGCGGGGACCCAGTTCTTTGCCCTGGATGCCCGCTTACGCGGGCATGAGCGAAGTGTGATGGGCGATCGCTAGTTCACCAACCCCTGCTTCGCGATCCAGTCCCCCACCAGCTTCGCGACGTCGTCGCTGTTGCGGTCCATCATCATCATGTGACCGTTGCCCTTGATCCCCATCTTCGGCAGGTCGAACGTGTCGGCTGTACCGCCCGCTGCCTTGATCGCATCGGCCCACTTGTTCGGGTTGACGACGATGCGCGGCCACACCGCGTGCTTGTCGATGTAGTCACCCCACACGATGAGGTGCGGCACGCCCTTGAGCTTTGCGGCATCGGCCTTGGCGGGATCGGGCGCGCCGGACGGCTCGACCGCGATCAGCGCCTTCACCTTGTCGGGCGCATTGAGTGCGGCATTGAAGGCGAAATTTCCGCCCTGGCTGTGCACCACGATGATGCAGGGACAGACCTTCTGCACCAGTTCGTCGTAGGCCTTCTGCGTCGCGGCGTCGTTGGTCAGCCAGCGCGGCACGCCCTGCTTCATGAACGCATCCAGCGCGTCGACCGGAAACTGCTGACCCTCGAACGCCTCGCGCTTGCCGCCGACTTCGTAACTCGGGCCGATGCGGAACAGCTCCCACGCTTCCTTCTTGGTGCGGAAGACCGGCTCGCTCTTGAAGATCTCCGGATAGCGCGCCCATGAGGCGCGGCCGCGCTCGACCGCATCGGAGACATACACGTCGTAGCCCGCGTTGAGGAAGAACTGCTGCCAGCCGGGCTTGCCGTCCGGCTTGGTTTCCCAGGTCACGCCCGACAATCCGCCGCCGTGCCACAGCAGCAGCGGCACTTTGCCTTTCGGGTTCGCGAGCTTGACGTATTGCACGTACATCTGCTCGACCAGGAACTCGCCGTTGGGATCGAGCTTGATCGGCGGCATGCCGGCGCTGAAGGTGGCTTCCTTGGTCGGCAATCCGGTCAGCGTCTCGGTGCGTCCGCCGACATGGAAGCTGCCGACCTCCTTGACCATGTAGTCGGCGGCGGCCGGCATGACCGCAGCAAAAACCGACGCGACCGCAAGCGTGATGGCGCGCATGAACTCCTCCCCGGTGTTGGTTGGGAGGAGCGTATCAGCCGTGCCGGTGCGGCGCTATCGCGCGTCGGTTGCGGCGACCGGCCGCCAGACCAGCAGCCGCTTCTCGATCGCGGTGACCGCCATGTCGATCACGATCACGAACACCGCGAGCACGAACATGCCGGCGAACACGCCCGCGACATCGAACACGCCCTCGGCCTGCTGGATGATGTAGCCGAGGCCCGCCGCCGAGCCGAGATATTCGCCCACCACCGCGCCCACCACCGCGAAGCCCACCGACGTGTGCAGCGAGGAGAACATCCAGGAGAGCGCGGACGGCCAGTACACGTGGCGCATCAGCTGGCGCTCGCTCATGCCGAGCATGCGCGCGTTGGCGAGCACGGTCGGGCTCACCTCCTTGACGCCCTGATAGACGTTGAAGAACACGATGAAGAACACCAGCGTGACGCCGAGCGCGACCTTCGAGGCGATGCCGAGCCCGAACCAGAGCGCGAAGATCGGTGCCAGGACGACGCGCGGCAGCGCGTTGATCATCTTCACGTAGGGGTCGAACACCGCATTGATCGTCGGCTTGCGCGCGAACCAGAAGCCGATCAGGACGCCGCCGAGCGAACCGATGACGAAGGCGAGGAGCGCCTCGACCAGCGTGATCCACAGATGCTTCCAGATCGTCCCATCGACGAACCACTTCACCACGCGCGCGGCGACGTCGCCCGGGTCGAGAAGAAGAACGGCGGCAGCAGCGTCGCGCAATCCTTCTCGAAGCCCAGATAGGACATGCCGCAGATCGGATACTTCGCGAACACATGCCAGACCGCGATCGACACGACCGCGACGAGGATCTGGAGTGAGAGCAGCGTGGTCCGGCTCATGATCGCGCCCCACGCCCGGTCTGTCTCTCCCCGCACTCGGTGTATTCCCTCCCCCGTTTACGGGGGAGGGCCAGGGAGGGGGATTTCAGCGCGAGAACGGAGCAAATATGCCCCCTCCCCAACCCTCCCCCGCAAACGGGGGAGGGAGCGCACCGAGCGTATCGCATGTGCAGACTGGAACGAGACATGATCACCCGCCCCCCGTCTGCTGCGTAGCCCTTCATCACTTCATCCTTCAGCGCTTCCCAGATCTCGCGATGCAGCTTGTGGAACGCGGGATCGAGCTTCACCTCGCCGATGTCGCGCGGCCGCGCGAGCGGCACGGTCCAGTTGCCGATGATGCGCGCGGCCGGCCCGGCCGACATGATCACCACGCGATCGGACAGCGCGATCGCCTCCTCGAGATCGTGGGTGACGAACATCACCGCCTTGCGGTCCGCGCTCCACAGGTCGAGCAGCAGGTTGCCCATGATCTGGCGCGTCTGCGCGTCGAGCGGGCCGAACGGCTCGTCCATCAGCAGGATCTTCGGATCGCGGATCAGCACCTGGGTCAGACCGACGCGCTTGCGCTGTCCGCCCGACAGCATGTGCGGATAGCGGTCGCCGAAGCCAGTGAGGCCGACGCGGGTGAGCCATGTCGCGGCCCGCGCGCGGGCGTCCGCCGTCGGACGTGCCGGCGATCTCCAGCCCGATCGCGACGTTCTCGAGCGCGGTCTTCCAGGGAAACAGCGCCTCGGCCTGGAACAGGTAGCCGGACTGCCGGTTGAGACCGGTCAGGCTCTTGCCGAAGCAGGTTGCGCTGCCGTGCGAGGGGCCGATCAGTCCGGCCGCGACGTTGAGCAAGGTCGACTTGCCGCAGCCGGTCGGGCCCGACGATTGCGACGAACTCGCCGTCCGCGACGTCGAGCGTCGCCCGCTCCACGGCCGTGTATGCGCCGCCGTCGGCGAGCCGGAACGTGATGGACACGTCGGCCAGCGAAACGGCGGTTGCGCCGCCCGCGGGTGCGGCGCTCGGACCTGCGGCCATGCGTCCCCTCTATTCGTGCTTTTCAGGCGGCCCCGCGCGGCAAGCTAGCGGGCTGGGGCGAAGATTCAAGTGTGGGCAGTGCGACCCCGCGCCGGCTGCGACGCTATAACCCCTTGATCAGCCCGGCGTCGATCAACAGGCGGTTGAAGCGCCGTGCCTCGGCGCCGCCGCGGCAGCGGTAGAACACATCCGTTGCAGCGCTGCAGGATGCGCTTCTGCTCGGCGAACGAGGCATCGAGCGGCACGCCGGCCGCTTCCAGCACGATCAGCGGCAGGTAGGGTGCATCCAGCGCATCGGTGGCGGACGAGATGTCGCGCGGCGTGAAGTTGATCGTGTCGATCGCGTAGTAGGTCGTGAAGTAGCGAGGATCGGCCGCGGCGATGCGCCGGCGCAGCATCGGTGTCGTCCTGGTCCGGGATCGATCATGTTGCGCGCGAAATCCGGCTGGTGATCGCCGAAGCGCACGATCAGGAACGACTCGTCGGGGAAGTCGCGCTTCAGCCGCGCCTCGAACGCCTGATAGTCGAGCGCGCTCAGGTGCTGCCGGCGCAGATACTCGTCGACGTCGGGGCGATTGCCGAGGTCCTTCCAATCGGGCGTGAGATCGGGACGGAAGCGGAAGTCCCACGGGAAATGGTTCTGCGACCGTATAGACGAGCAGGAACAGCGGGTCCTTGCCGCGCGCCTTGGCGATCGTCTCCGCCGCCTTGTCGAAGTAGAACGCGTCGGGATCGAGGAATTTGGCGCCGAGCGCCGCCGAATCGAGGAAGTTGCTGGATGCCGGCGGTCTGCTGGAAATTCCGCGCGCTGAGGAAAGCGCCGTACATCGGATAGAGCGTGAAGGTCTTGTAGCCGCACTTCTTCAAGGTCTGCGGCAGTCCGCGCTCGACCCGCCCGGCCGCGATGCGCGTGACGAAATCGGCGAAGCGCCCATAAGAGCGCGCCGACAGGCCGGTGAGCACGTTGTACTCGGTGTACCAGCTGGGTCCGCCGGCGCCTTCCACCATCAGGCTGCGCTGCCTGCCGTCGCTCGATTTGAAATGCGCGCCGTAGCCGGACGGGACCTTCATGCCGGGGATGGCGCGAATGTCGAAGCTCGACTCGTCGAACACCATGATGATGTGCGGAGCCTTGCGCACCGTGCAGGTCGCATCCGTGACGGCCGTCGCGAGGCGGTCGGGCGTCGTCGCGTCGGAGTCCAGGATGCCGCGCGTCATGACATCGCCGACCGCGGTGACGCCGGAGCGCGCGAACTTGGAGACGTAATTCTCCGCGTAGAACTCGTCCCACGGATCGCTCGGCACCGCGAGCGCGAGCGCGATCAGCGCCGCGAAGCACGCCAGCCCGCCGAACAGCGCGGTCAGGCGCCTCATCCGGAACGGATCGAACCGCCACAACAGCACCAGTCCGGCGGCCATCAGGGCGAATGCGACAGCGACCTTCGCGCCGAGCCGCGGGAAGATCTGCATCAGGAACGAGAACGTGTCGCCGTCGATCACCATCAGGTCGACGAAGTTGACCGTCGTGAGCAGGATGTCGTGCTTGAACTGCGACAGCAGGAGGAGCACGGCGATCAAGGCCAGCGACAAGGCCGCCGCAACCATCGGGCGCGGCACCAGCACCAGCAGGAGGAAATTGAGCAGACCCCAGAACAGCAGGAACGCGATGGCCGGAACGAACTGGCCTTCGGTCGCGATCAGGACCGCCAGCGCCGCAAGATGAAGTGCAGCCAGCGCGCCGGCGCGCAAGGCGGTCTGGCGGGTAAAGCCGTCCGTTCCATAGAAACGGCTGGCGAGGGCGGTCACGGCGGGCGGCATTTACTCAACAGGTCGCGCCCGGACCTTGGTGATTGTCCCCGCCGGGCGGCGGTCGACCGTCATAAAACTGTAATTAAAGTATCGTGGCAAGGGCGCAGCAATCCGCGCCCGAAAAAGTCGCCGCAGCCGGTTAACCCGGCGCGCCCCCGGCGAGCGCGGCCGCATAGGCGGTGTCGAAAAAGCTCGTCAGCGCGGCGATCTTGCCGTCCGGGACCTCGATCAGGTCGAGTACGTCGGTATCGCCGACCTGCCCATTCTGCGTGCGGAATTTGCCGCGCCAGTGCACCACCGCCCGCGGCGGATCGATGATGCGGCAGTGCTCGCGGAATTCGACCAGCGCAAAGGCCGCAAAAACGCCCTCCAGCGCGGTGATCTGCTCCGCCCGGTTTTTCGTCGGCGCCGATGCACCGTTCGCCGTGAAGCAACCGTCGTCGGTAAAGAGCACTGCGGCCGCGTGGGCGTCCTGCGTCCGCCGGGCGTCATAGGCCTGGTCGAGCAGGGCGTCGATCGCTGCGCGCGCATCCATATTGTCCTCCCTGGGCGCAACCCACGCGCGCATGATGCCCGACAAACTCCCAAAAGCAAACGGGCCCGCGGATGCGGACCCGTCCAGCTTGCCTGCCGCCCGTGAGCGGGAACCCGGGATGACCAGCGCTCGTCCCCGCCTTCGCGGCGGAACGGGCGGAAGAAATCCTAATTCTTGCTCTTGTCCACCAGCGCCTTCGCCTTGATCCACGGCATCATCGCGCGCAGCTTCGCGCCGACCTGCTCGATCGGATGCTCGGCGAGCTTGGCGCGGGTCGCCTTGAACGAGGTCTGGTTGACCTTGTTCTCGAGCATCCAGTCGCGGGCGAACTTGCCGGACTGGATGTCGGCGAGCACGCGCTTCATCTCCGCCTTGGTCTCGTCGGTGATGATGCGCGGGCCGGTGACGTATTCGCCGTATTCGGCGGTGTTGGAGATCGAGTAGTTCATGTTGGCGATGCCGCCTTCGTAGATCAGGTCGACGATCAGCTTCACCTCGTGCAGGCACTCGAAATAGGCCATCTCCGGCGCGTAGCCGGCCTCGACCAGCGTCTCGTAGCCGGCCTTGATCAGCTCGACGAGGCCGCCGCACAGCACGACCTGCTCGCCGAACAGGTCGGTCTCGCATTCTTCCTTGAAGGTCGTCTCGATGATGCCGGCGCGGCCGCCGCCGATCGCCGACGCATAGGACAGGCCGAGGTCGTGCGCGTTGCCCGAGGCGTCCTTGTGGATCGCGATCAGGCACGGCACGCCGCCGCCGCGCTGATATTCGGAGCGCACGGTGTGGCCGGGGCCCTTCGGCGCGATCATCAGCACGTCGATGTCGGCGCGCGGCTCGATCAGGTTGAAATGGACGTTGAGGCCGTGCGCGAACATCAGCGCCGCGCCCTGCTTCATGTTGGCGTGCGAGGTGATCGCGATAGATGTCGGCCTGCAGCTCGTCGGGGGTGAGCATCATCATCACGTCGGCCCATTTGGCGGCCTCGGCGACTTCCATCACCTTGAGCTTCTCGGCCTCGGCCTTCTTCACGCCGGCCGAGCTCTTGCGCAGCGCGACCGCCGACGTCCTTGACGCCGCGAGTCGCGCAGGTTCAGCGCATGGGCATGGCCCTGGCTGCCATAGCCGATGATGGCGACCTTCTTGCCCTTGATCAGGTTCAGGTCGGCGTCGCGGTCGTAATAAACGCGCATGGTCTTTTCCCCTACTCCTTGGGCCCCGTGGCCGTTTCGTTTTGTGGTCGTGCTTCTAGGTTCATTGGCGGGTCAGGACAAGCCCGGCCTTGAAGGGCTACATCCCTTCCGGGCCGCGCGCGATCGCCGACGACGCCGGTGCGCGAGACCTCGACCAGCCCGAGCGGCAGCATCAGGTCGATGAACTGGTCGATCTTGTCGCTGCGCGCCGGTGATCTCGAAGACGAAGCTCTCGGTCGTGGCGTCGATCACGCGCGCGCGGAAGGCATCGGCGAGGCGCAGCGCCTCGACGCGGTTGCTCGCCCTTGCCGCGCACCTTGACCAGCGCCAGCTCGCGCTCGATCGCCGGGCCGGTCGTCGGTCAGGTCGATGACCTTGTGCACCGGCACCAGCCGCTCGAGCTGATGGCTTGATCTGCTCGATCACCATCGGCGTGCCGGAGGTGACGATGGTGATGCGCGAGAGATGCTTCTCGTGCTCGGTCTCCGCGACCGTGAGGCTGTCGATGTTGTAGCCGCGGCCGGAGAACAGGCCGATGACGCGCGCGAGGACGCCCGGCTCGTTGTCGACCAGCACCGAGAGCGTGTGGCGCTCGATCTTCTCCTTGACGGTCTGCAGCCGGATAATGGCTCGCGCTTGCGGCTCCGTTGCTCATCACACCAGCACCTTGCCTTCTTCGTCGATCGCCTTGTCGATGTCGCCTGCGACGTCGCCGAGGAGCATCTCGTTATGCGCCTTGCCCGACGGGATCATCGGGAAGCAGTTCTCCTTCTGGTCGACCAGGCAGTCGAAGATCACCGGCTTGTCGACGTCGAGCATCTCCTTGATCGCGTGCATCGAGATCGCCCGGCTTGTCGCAGCGGATGCCGACGCCGCGATAGGCCTCGGCCAGCTTCACGAAGTCCGGCAGCGCTTCCGAGTAGCTCTCCGAATAGCGCCCGCCATGCAGCAGCTCCTGCCACTGGCGCACCATGCCCATGTACTCGTTGTTGAGGATGAAGATCTTGATCGGCAGCCGGTACTGCACCGCCGTCGACATCTCCTGCATGTTCATCAGGATCGAGGCTTCGCCGGCGATGTCGATCACCAGCGACTTCGGATGCGCGAGCTGCACGCCGATCGCGGCCGGCAGGCCGTAGCCCATCGTGCCGAGCCCGCCGGAGGTCATCCAGCGGTTCGGCTCCTCGAACTTGAAGTACTGCGCCGCCCACATCTGGTGCTGGCCGACTTCGGTGGTGATGTAGACGTCGCGGTCCTTGGTCAGCTCGTAGAGCCGCTGGATCGCGTATTGCGGCTTGATCGTCTCGTTCGACTGCCGGTAGGCGAGCGACTTGCGCGCGCGCCAGCCGTCGATCTGCTTCCACCACGCCGGCGAGCGCGGCCTTGTCGGCCTGCTTGGCCTCGCGCGCTCCAGATGCGGATCATGTCCTCCAGCACATGCGCGCAATCGCCGACGATCGGCGATGTCGACCTTGACGTTCTTGTTGATCGACGACGGGTCGATATCGACGTGGATCTTGCTCGAGCCCGGCGAGAACGCGTCGAGCCGGCCGGTGATGCGGTCGTCGAAGCGCGCGCCGATGCAGATCATCACGTCGCAGTCGTGCATCGCCAGTTGGCTTCGTAGGTGCCGTGCATGCCGAGCATGCCGAGCCACTGCGGATCGGAGGCCGGAAAGGCGCCGAGCCCCATCAGCGTCGAGGTGACCGGAAAGCCGGTGAGCCGCGCGAGCTCGCGCAGCAGCTGGCTCGCCTCCGGGCCGGAATTGATGACGCCGCCGCCGGTATAGAAGATCGGCCGCTTGGCGTTGGCCATCAGCTCGACCGCGGCCTTGATCTTGTCGAGGTCGCCCTTGACCTTCGGCTTGTAGCTCTTATGCTGCACGGCCTTCGGGCCGACATAGGTGCCGGTCGCGAACTGGACGTCCTTCGGGATGTCGACCACCACCGGGCCCGGGCCGGCCGCTCGTCGCGATGTAGAACGCCTCGTGCAGCACGCGCGCCAGATCGTTCGACGTTCTTCACCAGATAATTGTGCTTGGTGCAGGGCCGCGTGATGCCGACCGTGTCGCATTCCTGGAACGCGTCGGTGCCGATCAGGTGCGTCGGCACCTGGCCGGTGATGCAGACGAGCGGGATCGAATCCATCAGCGCGTCGGTGAGGCCGGTGACCGCGTTGGTGGCGCCCGGGCCGGAGGTGACCAGCACGCAGCCGACCTTGCCGGTCGAGCGCGCATAGCCTTCGGCCGCGTGCACCGCGCCCTGCTCGTGGCGCACCAGGATGTGCCGGAGCTTCTCCTGCTGGAACAGCGCGTCGTAGATCGGCAGCACCGCGCCGCCCGGATAGCCGAAGATGTGCTCGACGCCCTGGTCGGTCAGGGCCTGGATCACCATCTCGGCGCCGGTCATCTGTTTGCTCATGGCTCGCTCCAGTCAGTCTCTGGTTCGGTTTCGGGCAACAAAAAAGGCCCCTGAAGGGCCCTGCACGCACCGCTTCGGTCACGGGTGGGTGTCAGCCACCCCCGGCGATGCGTGCGATACCTACGATAAGAATGTTGCGCGACATGGGCTCGGCTCGATATTTCCTTGCGCGGGCTTATAGGCGCCCCGCGCCGCCTACGTCAAGCAGAATTGTCGCCGTCCGGCAAGGCCACGGGCTCACGCGAGCGACATCAGCAAGCCGGTCAGCAGCTTCGCCCGCAGCGGCAGGCTGTCTACGAGGACATGCTCCTGCAGCGTATGCGCGCCGGAGCCGCGGACGCCGAGGCCGTCGAGCGAGGCGATCCCGCGCGCGCCGGTAAAGTTGGCGTCCGACCCGCCGCCGGAGCTTTCGTGCGGCAGGTCGATGCCGAGTTGTTTGGCCAGCCGCCGGGCCGTCTCGTACATCGCCAGCGTCTGCTCGTTCGGCTCCCACACCGGCCGCGTCACGCCGCGCGTCACGATGAACCGGCCGGCCTCGTCGTCGCCTTTGGCCAGCGCCAGCATGCTCTCGACGCCGCGGTCGAGATCGCCCTGCCGCTTCGCCATGCTCAGCGCCTCGCCCTCGCATGCGCTCGCGACGCAATTCACCCACTGGCCGCCGTGCACCACGCCGACGCTGAAGGTGCAGGCATCGGTGGTCATCCCTTCGATCTGCGGGATCATGTCCGCCATGATGCGGATCGCCGAGCGGCCCTCCGCAAGCCGCGCACCCGCATGGCTCGGCCGGCCGATGGCCTTGAGATTGAAGCGCGCGATCGCGTAGCGGCCGGTCACGACGCCGCCGTCGGCGCGGCCGGGTTCCGGCACCAGCACGTAGCTGTGCCGCGCCGCCTCCGCCTCGATCAGTTCGCGCGTCGACGGGCTGCCGACCTCCTCGTCGCTGGTGAACAGGACCGTGACCGGCAGCGCGGGAGCGACACCCAGCCGCTGCAGCATCCGGATCGCTTCGAGCGCGATCACGTTGCCGCCCTTCATGTCGAGGATGCCGGGCCCGTAGCAGCGCTCGCCCTCGCGCCGCCACGGCAGGACGCGCAGCGTGCCGACCGGATGCACCGTGTCGAGATGCCCCATGATCAGGATGCCGGGACTGTCGGCATGGCCGAAGGAGAATGTCGCGCGCACGCAATCGCCAAACCCCATCCGCCCGGGGATGCGCTCGATGGTCGGCGCCCGACGAGCGCGCATTCGCGCGCCGCAAGATCCATCATCGCGTTCACGCGCGCGGCATCGAAGGTCGGGCTTTCGCATCTCGACCCATGGGCGCAGACGCGTCAGCATGGTGTCGGCGTCGAACGGCAGCGTCGCGATGTCCATGGGGTACTCGTGGTTACTTTTATTGGGGCGGATGGCGGTGTCGGCTATGATAGAGGAAGGCGACGCGGAAAAACCATCAGGAAACACCCATGCCAGCCCCCTCCTCCGTCAAGGCGCTGTTCTTCGACGTGTTCGGCACAGTGGTCGACTGGCGCACCTCGATCGCGCGCGAGAGCGAGGCGGTGCTCAAGCCGAAGGGCCACGCGCTCGATTGGCTCGCCTTCGCGGACGCCTGGCGCGACGAGTACCAGCCCGCGATGGAAGAGGTGCGCTCGGGCAAGATCCCGTTCTCCAAGCTGGACTTCCTGCATCGGCGCAACCTCGAGCGTATCCTGCCGCGCTTCAAGGTTGCCGGGCTGGACGAGCCCACGATGGCGCATCTCAACCGCGCCTGGCACCGGCTCGACGGCTGGCCCGACGCGACCCCGGGCCTGCAGCGGCTGCACAAGAAATTCCTCATCGCGCCGGTGTCGAACGGCAACATCTCGCTGATGGCCGACATCGCGCGGCGCAACGACTTTCCCTGGGATGCGATCCTCGGCGCCGAGATCGCCGGCGACTACAAGCCGAAGCCGCGCGTCTACCTGCGCGCCGCGGAGGCCTTCGACTGCGCGCCCGGCGAATGCATCATGGTCGCGGCGCACTCGAGCGACCTCGCCGCGGCGGCGAAGACCGGGCTGAAGACCGCGCACGTGGCGCGCCCGAACGAGCACGGTCCCGGCGACGGTGAAACCGAGCCGAGCGTTCCCGTGGACTACGCGGTCGGGAGCTTCACGGAACTCGCGGACAGGCTGGGCGCATGATCCCGAAAAAGCCTGCCCCGGACTTGATCCGGGTGGGAACCGGTTTTCGGAAAAAGATCATGCGCAAGACAGCGTGATCACGGTCATCTCACCGGATCGTGCGCCGATGTGCATCGCGCATCGCGTGCAAAGCGCTATCGTCGCGCGAAAGGGCTGAGGAGAGCTGATGCCGTTCCTGCGCGAGAAATCCGGCAAGTGGAGCGTCGAGAAGATCGTCGCCTTCGCCGGCGTATGCATCCCTGTGCTGTGGCTCGCGTGGCGGGCCTGGAGCGGCGACCTCAATCCGGCGCGCCCGATCAACGAGGCGATCCACGCGACCGGCAACTATGCGGTCTGGCTCGTGATCCTGTCGCTCGCCATCACCCCGGCGCGGCGCCTGTTCGGCGCGCCGCGGCTGATCAACATGCGCCGCACGCTCGGCGTCGCGGCGTTCTGCTACGCCATACTGCACCTCACGCTTTACCTCGTGCAGGAGAAATACGATCTCGCCAAGGTCGCGAGCGAAATCGTGCTGCGCATCTATCTGACGATCGGGCTAGTCGCGCTGGTCGGCCTGATCGCGCTCGCCGTGACGTCGACCGACGGCATGATCCGCCGTCTCGGCGGGGCACGCTGGAACCGGCTGCACAAGCTCATCTACGCGATCGCGATCCTCGGCATCATTCACTTCCTGATGCAGACCAAGCTCGATATTGCCGAGTCCGTGATGGTCGCGGGCTTCCTGTTCTGGCTGCTCGGCTACCGGCTGATCCACCGCTACGCCGGCGGCGTGACATACCCGTGGGCGATCGCCCTCGCGGTCATCGCATCCGCGCTCACCGCGGTCACTGAGGCCGGCTGGTACGGCGCGACCACCGGCGTGATGTGGTGGCGCGTGTTCGCGGTCAACCTCGACTGGGAGATGGCGATGCGCCCGGCGCACTGGGTGCTCGCCGTCGGCCTCGGCGTTGCGCTCGCAAGCTTTGCGTGGTCGTTCGTCTCTCAGCGCCCCAAGGAACGCGAAAAGGCGCGCAAGGTTTCGGCCAGAGCGCCTTCGGGGGCGATCCAGGTCCAGTCCGGGAGCTGATGCCGCGCCCAGGTGAACTGGCGCTTGGTGTAGCGGCGCGTGTCGCTCTTGCCGCCTTCGGCCGCCGCGGCGAGCGTGATCTCGCCGTTCAAATGCCGGATCAGCCACGGCACGCCATGCGCCTTCATCGCCGGCAGCAGCGGATCGAGCGCGCGGCCGCGCAGCGCGCGCACCTCGTCGAGCGCGCCTGATTGCAGCATCCCGTCGAAGCGCGTGTCGATGCGTTTGCGCAAGTCGTCACGCTCGGGCGCGAGGAAAACCGTCACGGCATCCGACGGCGCGATCAGCGGCGGCAGCCCGTCGCGATGCCAGTCCGACAGCGGCCGCCCGGTCGCCTCCAGCACTTCGAGCGCGCGGGCGATGCGCGTGCGGTCGCCCGGCTTGATCTGCGCCGAGGGGTCGCGGCGCAACAGCTCGGCATGCAGCACGGCGGGCCCCTCGGCTTCGACGCGCGCACGCACGCCGTCACGGATATCGGCCGGAATCGACGGCACCGCCGACAGCCCCTGCGTCAGCGCCTTGAAATAAAGACCGGTGCCGCCCGTGAAGATCGGCACGCGGCCGCCGGCACGCACCGTATCGAGCGCCGGCCGCACGTCGGCGAGCCAGCGTCCGACCGAATAATTCTCCGCCGCGTCGACGTGGCCGTAGAGGCGATGCGCTACCCTCGCCTCTTCGTCCGTGCTCGGCCGCGCCGTGATGACGCGCAGATCGCGGTAGACCTGCATCGAGTCGGCATTGATGACGGTGCCGCCGATCGCTTCGGCCAGGGCAAGCGCCAGCCCCGACTTGCCGCTCGCGGTCGGCCCTGCGATGAGGACGGCTTTCATGGCGGCTGTCGTTTGCACCGGAGGCTCGTGCGGGAGTACACTGCTTCAATGCAGCAGCCGGTCGTTTCCCGCAATCCTGACGTCATGGGTGGCACGCCCGTGTTCGCCGGCACGCGCGTTCCAGTGCAGACTTTGCTCGACTATCTTGAGGCCGGCGACTTGATCAACGAATTTTGGGAAGGCTTTCCGTCGGTCACGCGCGATCACGTCGTCGCTTTCCTGGAACAGGCCAAGGATAGGCTCGTCGAATCCGTTTCATGAGAGTCTTGCTCGACGAATGCGTAGACTGGCGTTTGCTGCGCGAAATCCCCGGTCACGAGGTCAAAACGGCTGGCCAACTGGGTTGGGCGGCCATCCGTAACGGCGAACTTCTAGCAATGGCGGAGACGCAGTTCGACGCCTTCGTTACCGTCGATCGTAACTTGTCCTTTCAGCAGCATCTATCGGCATTGCGAATTGCGGTGATCGTGCTGCAGGCAAAGACAAATCGCCTCGCTGATCGCAAACCTCTGGTGCCGCATCTTCTGCAGGCACTTGAGTCGGCGAAGGTGGGCGAAGTTCAGCTCGTCGGCGATGGATAGCGCCCGGCAATGACTCACGTCGCCACTCTCATTTGCAACCCGGCGCGGCCCGCGCTCGACGCCGCCGCGATCGCGCTCGCGGTCGGCGTGCTGGCGACCGCCCAGGACGCGCGCGTGCTCGATCCCGGTATCGCCGTCGACATCCCGTTTAACCCGGGCGGCGCCGACGACAAAGCGGTCGCCGAGCGGTTGCGCGCGGCTCTGGCTGGCGCGCCCATCGATGTCGTGGTGCAGCCCCTGTCCGGCCGGCGCAAGGCATTGTTCGTCGCCGACATGGATTTCCACCATGATCGGCCAGGAATGCATCGACGAGCTGGCCGATTACGTCGGGCTGAAAGCGCATGTGGCGGCGATCACCGAGCGTGCGATGCGCGGCGAGATCGCGTTCGAGCCGGCGCTGCGCGAACGCGTGGCGCTGCTCAAGGGATTGCCGGTCGCCATTGTCGACGAGGTGATCGCAACGCGCATCACCCTGACGCCGGGTAGCCGCGTGCTCGTCGCCACCATGCGGGCGAACGGCGGGCACACCTGCCTCGTCTCCGGCGGCTTCACGCTGTTCACCGGTCCGGTCGCCGCGATGATCGGGTTCGACGAGAACCGCGGCAACACGCTGATCGTGGACGGCGGCAAGCTGGCGGGCCGGGTCGAAGAACCCATCCTCGGCCGCGAGGCCAAGCTCGCCACCCTGGTCGAATTGCGCGATCGCGTCGGCCTTGCAGCGTCGCAGACGCTGGCTGCCGGCGACGGCGCCAACGACCTGGCGATGATCGAGGCGGCGGGTCTCGGCGTCGCCTACCATGCCAAGCCGAAGGTCGCGCAGGCCGCCCACGCACGCATCGACCACGGCGACCTCACCGCGCTGCTTTACCTGCAGGGTTACGCGCGGGCGGACTTCATCGCGACGTGACGGCCGATCAGCAGCGCGGCAATCGAGGCCGCCTGTACCAGGCGCCTCGAACGCGAAGACCGCGCCGCCGTTCCACAGCGGCACGAACTCGCGCACCAGTCCGAACGCCGCCGGCGCGAACGCATAGATGGCCTGCCCGATCGCGACCACCAGCGCCACCACGCGCGGCACGTCCTCCTTGACGAACTCCACCTGCGCGATCAGCGGTGGCAGCGAGGTCGCGTTGCCGAGGCCGACCCCGAACAGCAGCACGCCGGCAACCAGCAGCGGCACGTTCGACCCCGCCGCGAGAAACAACAGCAGCACCCCGAAGATCTGCGTCCCGTAGCTGACGCTGGCGACGAGCCGGCGGTCGGCGTCGACCGGCACCAGCCAGCCGACCGCAATGCGCCCGCACATGCCGGCGCCGGCGCCCATGCCCATCACGATGCCGGACCATTGCGTGCCGAGCGGCGGAACCAGCAGCGAGTAAAGATGCGTGATCAGGCCGATTTGCGCGAATAGCGTCAGCGCCGCGCCGGCCGCGAGGGTGATGAACTTGACGTCACGCCAAAGCGCCGCGCCGGGCAGCGGTTTTGCGTCCGGTGAGGTCACCGACACCGACGGCGCGCCGGGTGTGTCGCCGTCGGGCGCGAGCGACATGTCGGCCGGCGTTACCGCGAAATAGCGGTTCGCAAGCACCCACATGACCACGATGGTCACCACCGCGACGACCGCCGCGGCGAGCGGAAAACCCGCGACCGCGATCGCCGTCACCCAGAGCGGCGACAGCGTCATGCCGGCCACGCTTGCGCCGTTGAAGGCGGTGCCGAGCGCTGCGGGCCGCCCGCGCGCAAACCACGGCGCGACCACCGCGTTCACCGCCACGCCGCTCATCCCGGCCCAGCCGACGCCGCTCACGGTCGCGGCAACGAATAGCTGCCAAGGCGAGGCGGCGATCGCCCAGCCGAACACGCCTACCCCGAGCGCCGCGGCGGCCGCCTTGGTCACCGCCGGCAGGCCGAAGCGCCGGTACAGTGCCGGCACATTCGCCGCCACGACCGCGCCGACCAGGAAATGCACCGTGATCGCCGCCGACACCAGGGTGAGCGAAAAACCCCGCGTCTCGCGCACGGCATGCAGAAAGACCGGCGGGCCGTAGAAGCCGAGGCCCCAGCCGAAGAACGCGAGCGCGGCCGCCGCACCGACCACCCGCCACCCGTAGAATTGTGCCACGCCGCCTCTCCGTTACGCGCGCGAGTGTGGCCGGCGCGCGTGCGGAATTGCTACGGCGCGGGCCGAACCATCACGGGAAGGATAGGCCGGCTTGCGACGCGAAACTTGGTCAAAATTGCTCAGCCGACCTTCACGTTTTCCCAGAACCCGACGCGGTCCGTGACAGTCTCGATCGCCGGCTGTGGCCGCTCATAGATCCAGGCGTTGCGCACGTGACGCTCGCCGTTGATGACGACGTCGTAGAACTGCACGCCGTGCGGACACTCGAAGTCCTTCGCGGTCCGCGGCGACTTCTCCAGCCATTCGGTACGCACCGCGGCGAGCGGGAAATAGTCGTAGCCGCGCACCGAAACGGTGTCGTCGCTCTCCGCAATGACGTTGCCGTAAAGCATCGCTTTCATCTGTCCCTCGTGCCATGAAATACGCGAGGCTTCGACGTATGGCCCGGACAGCCCCGCCGCAACGCCGATCACAAAAAGGTCAACCGCAAACGCCGCAAGGTCAACCGCGCAGGCCGCTTGTCGCGATGCCCTTCATGATGTGCCGGCGCAGCAGCGCGAACACAATCAGCATCGGCATGATGCTGATCACCGCCCCGGCCGAGATCGGCCCGTACTCGATGTAGAACTGGCGCTGATAGGTCGCGAGCCCCAGTTCGGTCGTGTACATGTCCTTGGTCGTCACCACGACCAGCGGCCAGATGAAGTTCGCCCAGGCTTCCGAGAACGCGAACACGCCGAGCGCCATCAGCCCCGACTTCGACAGCGCCAGCACGACGCGCACGTAGATCCAGAACTCATTCGCGCCGTCGATCCGCGCGGCTTCCAGCAACTCGTCCGGGATCGACATGATCACCTGGCGCATGAAGAACACGCCGAACGTCATGATCACGAAGGGAAACACCAGCGACAGATAGCTGTTCATCATCTTGACGCCGAACACCATCAGATAGAGCGGGATGATGTAGACCTCGAGCGGAATGATCGCGGTGGCGAGGATGATCGCGAACAGCACGCCACGGCCGGGGAATTTGTACTTGGCGAAGATGAATCCTGCGAGCGAGGAGGTGAACAGGATGGCGGTCATCGACGAGAGCGCGATGATCAGCGAGTTGAGGATGTAGCGCAGGAAATTTTCCTCGCCGAGGATGCGCTGGAAATGCTCGAGCGTCGGCTGCAGCGGAAAGACGTGCGGCGGCCAGGCGTTGATCTCGGGGTTGGGCTTGAGCGCCGTCATCAGCACCCAGAAGAACGGGATCACGGCGAGCAGCGCCATCACGCTGCACACCACGTAGGCCGTGATGACGATGGGCCGTTCCTTGAACATCACCTCTTCTCGCGGAACAGCGTGAACTGGATGAATACCAGTGTCAGCACGAACAGCAGCAGCACCACCGACTGCGCGCCCGCATAGCCCATGCGATAGAACACGAAGGCATTCTGGTAGATCTCGCCGATCACCACCTTGAAGTCGTAGGCCGGCGCGCCCTGCGCCGAGGCGGTGAGCACATAGACCGGCGCAAACACGTTGAAGAAGATGATGGTCGCGATGATCACCGTGAACAGGATGATCGGCTTCATCATCGGGATCACCACGTAGATCAGCCGCTGCCACGGCGTCGCGCCGTCGAGCTCGGAGGCTTCCAGCAGTTCGTCCGGAATGTTGCGCAGGCCGACGCCGTACACCACGACGAAATAGCCGAGCATCTTCCACACCGACACCAGCACGATGGCGTAGAGGATGACGTGCTCGTCCTGCAGCCAGGCGAGCTTCGGCAATCCGACGGAGGTCAGGCCGTAGTTCAGGATCCCGTGGATCGGATCGAAGATCCATTTCCAGATGACCGAGGCCGGCACCCACGGCGTCACCACGGGGATGTAGAGCAGCAGTTCGTAGACCGGCGCGACCTTCTCGATCGAACGCAGCAGGACCGCGATCACGAATGCCAGCACCAGCGTGATGACCGTCGCCAGCACGCAGAACTGCAGCGTGTTGATCAGTGCGGTGCGGAACGCCTCGTCCTCGAGCAGGCGCCAGTAATTGTCGAAGCCGATGAACGGCCGGTTCCGCTGGGTCGGATGATAGCGGTAGAACGAGAGCCGGATCGTCTCGAGGATCGGATAGACGCGGATGATGCAGAACAGCGCGAACACCGGCCCGAGCGCGATCAGCACCCAGAGCAGGTGATCGCGACGGATCGAGTTGCGCAATTCCTGCAGCCGCGCGGCAAGATTTCCGCGAACTTTTTCTGGTTCGCGCATGATCTTGTCCGAAAACCGGCCCCCATTTTTCGGGATCATGCGCGGTCGCCCGCCTACTCCGAATAGAGGTCGTTGTCCTTCAGGATCTTCACCGCGGTATCGTGCGCGCGCATCATCACGCGCTTGGCACCCTCGGTGTTGCCGGCCAGCGCCGCATCGCGGAACGCCGCCTGGATCACCTCGCCGACGCGCGTGGTCATTTCCTCATAGGCGGTGTTCGCCGCCTCGATGTAGAGCGTGAGGCCGGCCGGCGGCTTGGTCATCTCGGCAAAGCGCGGCTCCTTGGCGAGCACGCTGCCGTAGTCGCGGTCCTTGCGGATCGGCACCCAGCCGGAGCCGTCGAGCACGTTGTTGACGATCGCCGGGTCCTGCAGGATGCGGATGAAGTCCCACGCGGCGTCCTTCAGCTTGCTGTCCTTGTTGACCGACAGGATCTCCAGATTGTTGTAGGCGCCCCACGCCTTGTCGCGCGGCACCGGGACGACGCCGAACTTCACGTCCGGGCCGTTCTTCTTGACGAACGGGATCACCCAGCTCTCGCGCATGAACATCGCGGCCGCGCCCGAGGCGAAGCCCTGCGCGTCGTGCTTGAGCGCCCAGTCGTCGGACTTCTTGGCCCCGTGCAGATGCTCGACATGGTCGAGCAGCACGCGCGCCGCCGCGTCGATGTTCTTGGCGATGGTGACGCGCACGGTGCCGGGCTTCTTGCCCGGCTCGAACATCTGCTCGCCGGCGAGCTGGTAGTAGAAGTAGCCGAACTTCTGCGTCCCGCCCGACGGGCCGGTCAGGCGCAGCGAGATGCCGGCGCGGGTGAGTTCGCCCGCCGCGTTCTTCTGCGTCAGCTTCTCGGCGTATTGCCAGACCTCCGCATAGGTCTTCGGCGGCCCGTCGAGTCCCGCCGCTTTCAGGTGGTCGAGGTTGTAGAACAGCCCGTTGCGGCCGGACCACCACGGCATGCCCCACGGCTTGCCGTCGCGCGTGAGGATGTCGCGGAACACCGGTTCGATGATCTTGGGATCGTTCACATCCTTCGCGAGATCGGCCGGCATGTCGGCGAGCGATCCGCCTTCGTAGTAGCGCGGGAAGATGAAGTCATGCAGCGCGAGGATGTCGGGGCCGCTGCCGGCCGGCACCGATACGGCAAGCTTCGCCTCGAACTCGCGCAGCTCGAAGGTGAGGATCTCGACCTCGACGTTCGGGTACTTCTTCTTGAACTCGGCCTGGCCGAGCTTGAAGGCGTCGAGCGTCTCCGGATAGCCGAGCCAGATCGAGATCTTGCCGCGGGTCTTCTCGTCCGCCAGCCCCAGCTGGACCGACAGCAGCAGGCACGCCGCCGCCAGGATCAATCGCCGCACCATCGTCGCCTCCCGTAACATGTTTGTCCTAGGCTCGCTGGCGGCCCTTGTTGAGTCAACAGCGCAAAAGCAAACCGCGCCTCGCGGCGCGGTTGCACTGACCGACCAAGCCCCACGTCTTTGCATGGGGTTGTTTTTCAAAAAAACCGCGGGCCGAAGCCCGCGGGAGACGGGAGCGCAGCTACTGCAGCGCGAGCGCCACGAAGCGCACGTCGCCCTCGGCGTTCGCCACCAGCAGCAGCGCGGTCTTCTTGCCGTCCTTCTTGAGCTGGTCGATGCGCTTCTGCACGTCGCCGGCATTCACGACTTCCTCGTCGGTCACCTTGACGATCACGTCGCCGGCATTGAGCCGCTTGTCGGCGGCCGGCGAGTTGGCGTCGACCTCGACGATCACCACGCCCTTCACGCCGTCCTTGATCTTGTACTTCTTGCGCAGGTCGTCGCTCATGTTGGCGAGGTTGAGCCCGAGCGCCTTCTGCACCACCGGCTTGTCCGGCGCCGGCGCATCGGTCTTCACCGAGGCCTGCTGCGGCGTATCCTCGAGCCGGCCGAGCCGCACCGTCTTGGTCTCTTCCTTGCCCTTGCGGATCACCACCACCGGCACGTCCTTGCCGATCGGCGTATCGCCGACGATCTTCGGCAGGTCGCGCATCTCCTTGATGTCCTTGCCGTCGAACTTGACGATCACGTCGCCCGCCTCAATGCCGGCGGGCTTCGCCGGACCCTTGTCGTCGATGCCGGCAACCAGCGCGCCGCGCGTCGGCTTGATGCCGAGGCTGTCGGCGATCTCGTCGGTCACCTGCTGGATGCGCACGCCGAGCCAGCCGCGCCGCACTTCCTTGAACTCGCGCAGCTGGTCGATCACCGCCACCGCGGTGTTCGACGGCACCGCGAAGCCGATGCCGATCGAGCCGCCCGAAGGCGAGATGATCGCGGTGTTCACGCCGACGACCTCGCCGTCGAGATTGAACAGCGGGCCGCCCGAGTTGCCGCGGTTGATCGCCGCGTCGGTCTGGATGTAGTTGTCGTAGGGACCCGAGTTGATGTCGCGGTTGCGCGCCGAGACGATGCCGGCGGTGACCGAGCCGCCGAGGCTGAACGGGTTGCCGATCGCGATCACCCATTCGCCGAGCCGCAGCTTCTCGGAGTTGGCGAACTTCACCGCCTTGAGCGGCTTGTCGGGCTTCACGCGCAGCACCGCGAGATCGGTCTTGGAGTCCTTGCCGATCAGCTCGGCCTTGAGCTTCTCGCCGTTGTTGAACACCACGGTGATCTCGTCGGCGTCGGCGATGACGTGATTGTTGGTGACCACGATGCCGGCCGAGTCGATCACGAAGCCGGAGCCGAGCGAGTTGACCCGACGCGGCTGGCCGCCGCCCTTGTTCTCGCCCTGCCCGCGGCGGTTCTTGAAGAACTCCTCGAAGAATTCCTCGAACGGCGAGCCCGGCGGCAGCTGCGGACCCGGCCGCGCCTCGGGGTTCGGGCCCGGTCCCGGCCCGGGTCCCGGTCGCGACGGGCCGCCTGCGCCGTCACGGTCTGCGAGGTCGAGATATTCACCACCGCGTCGATCACCGCCTCGGCGACGTCAGCGATCTTGTCGGGGCCGCGTCCCTGCGCCTGCGCGGCGAGCGGGAATGCGATCGCCGCCGCGGCGACCAGCGCCAGCGCGGGTCGGCGGAAGGCAGCAAGGTGAGCGAAGGGGCCGGCCATGGGCGTCGAAGCTCCGAAAGGGTCAAGGAATCGCGCGACAGTGCCCCCGCGAGCGGGGTTGGACGCAAGAGCGTCGTGGCCGCACGTGTGCGCTACTTGGCGGTTAGGTACTTGGCGGTTCGAATGGGGCGGAAACGGGGCTGGCTGTCGCGCCGCCGGTCACGCGGATGTGACCTACCCCAACACCAGCCGCACCGAGACACATCATGGTCGACCCGATGACGTCAGCAGTCGATCCCGTCTGGCTGCGGAACCCTCGTCCAGTCCCGCTTTGCGCATCCCGTCCAGGAAGCGCTCCATCAGCTCCGGCGTCTGGTAGGGAACGCTTGCCCTGATCCACGCGATCGACAGCTCAGGCTGCTCGCGTCGAATTGTCGTCAGCTCAGCGCGGGCTTCGGCGACGCGGCCGGCCAAGGCCAGGCTCGCGCAAAGCAGGCGCCGCGAGCCGAGGAATCCGGGCCGCAAACGCTGCGCTTCGATCGAGTACTGAATGGCCTCGGCAAATCGCCCCGCCGTGAAATGTGCGACGGCGATCCCCCCAAAGAACAGCGCCATTTCGGGGTCCAGCGGACTGAGTCTGATCGCTTCCTCGCCGTGCTCGATGGCCTCGCGATCACGCCCCGCGAAAGCAAACCCGCGGCTCAGATGGGAATGCGCGGCGGCCGAATTCGGATTGAGATGAACCGCTTGGCGAAAAGACGCGATGGACTCGTCGGTGCGCCTTTCCATCAGGGCGCAGTAGCCGAGCGCGCTGTATCCCCAGGGATCGCGATCATCGAGCGCAATCGCCCGGGCGGCGTGCTGGTGACCGCGCAGCAACCCGCGAGCGCGATCGTTCCAGCCCATGTGCGAGGCGAACACGAGGCAAAATCCCAGAAGACTTTGCGCCGGCGCGTAGTCCGGATAGATCGCCACGGCCTTTTCGAGAGGCTCGATTGCCCGCTCGTAGTCCGCGCGCGTGAGCCGGCCGAAATGCGTTTTCGCGCGCGCGACGAGTTCCCAGGCGCCGAGATCGTCGGAGGAACGCGACAGCGCCCGAACGCCCTCCGCGGCCAGCAGGTGAGGCTCGATCGCTCCCGCGACGCTGCGGGTGATCTCGTCCTGCATGGCGAAGATGTCGCCGATCTCGCGGTCGTAGCGTTCGGCCCAGTGATGGCCGCCGCGTGATCGCGTCGACGAGCTGCGCGGTGATGCGCAGCCGGTTGCCGGCCCGGCGCACGCTGCCTTCGAGCACGTAGCGCACGCCGAGCGCGCGCGAAACGTCCTTCACGTCGACCGCGCGGTTCTTGTAGACGAACGACGAATTGCGCGCGATGACGAACAGCCAGCGGATGTGCGACAGGCCGGTGATCAGGTCCTCGGACATGCCATCGGCGAAATAGTCCTGCTCCGGATCGCCGCTCATGTTGGCGAACGGCAGCACCGCGATCGAGGGACGATCGGGCAGCGGCAGAGCGCTGTCGTCGGCGGCAGGCAGCGGACGGGCCGATGACGCCGCCTTGGCGATGAACCGGTAGCCGCGGCGGTGCAGCGTCTCGATGTAGCGGGGACGCCGCGCATCGTCGCGAAGGGCTTTGCGAAGCTCCTGGATGCAGGTGACGAGCGCGGCGTCGCCCACCGTCGTTTCGGGCCAGATGGCGTCGAACAATTCGTCCTTGGTGATCACGTCGCCGGGGCGCTCGGCGATGAAGGACAGCAGCGCGAGGGCTTTCGGCGTGAGATGGACCTCGCGCGCGCCGGACATCAGTCCGACCCCTGGCTCAAGACGATAGCGCCCGAAGGTAACCGTCCGATCCTGCATGCGTTTCTCCGTCTCAGAGGATAGCACACGCCTCCCATAGAAATCCCGTTTCTCGCTTATGACTTCCGCCCGGCGGGCTCCTAGCCTGTCCGAGATGCCGCTTCCACACCGGAGCGCGTCATTTGGAGCAGCCATGGCGAGTCGGAGACATGATCAGACTATTCGCAGCGGCCGTCGCCACCGCGGCGAGCGTCGCATTGCCGATGCCCGCCTTCGCGCAAGACGATATCGAGAAGCAGTTCGGCACCGTTCATTTCGAGACGTCGTGCAACGAGACGGCGCAACGGCGCTTCGACCGCGCGATGCGCTATCAGCATTCGTTCTGGTACCAGTCCTCGAAGGAGATCTTCGAGGAAACCCTCAAGGCCGATCCGCAATGCGCCATCGCCTACTGGGGCATCGCGCTCAGCCTGCTGTGGAATCCCCACGTTCCGACGCCCGCGAAAAATCTCGCCGAGGGCGCCGCCGCGATCGCGAAGGGAAAGAGCGTCGGCGCCAGGAGCCAGCGCGAGCGCGACTTCATCGACGCGCTCGCCGTGATGTATGCGGACCACGACAAGATCCCGCATGGCGCGCGCGTGCAGGCCTATCTGAAGGCGATGGAGGCCCTCGCGGCGCGCTATCCGAACGACGACGAAGCGCAGATCTTCTACGGCATCACGCTCAACGTCGCGGCCTCGCCCAACGACAAGACCTATGCGAACCAGCTCAAGGGCGCCGCCATCCTGGAGCCGATCTTCAAGCGCCAGCCGCGGCATCCGGGCGTGGCGCATTACCTGATCCATCTCTACGACACGCCGGCGCTGGCCGATAAGGGGCTCGAAGCCGCGCGGCTCTACGCCAAGATCGCGCCGGGCGCCGCCCACGCGCAACACATGCCGTCGCATATCTTCACGCGCGTCGGTTACTGGAAGGAATCGATCGACTCCAACCGGGAAGCGCAGCGCGTCGCGAAACAATCCAACGACTTCCACGACCAGCTTCACGCGATGGACTACCAGGTCTACGCGTTTCTCCAACTCGGGCAGGACAAGGCCGCCAAGGCCGTGCTCGACGAGATGACGACGATTGCGGGATTCACGGAAACGTTCCTGCCCGGCCCGTATGCGCTGGCCGTTTCGCCGGCGCGCTATGCGGTCGAACGCCGTGACTGGAAGGCGGCGGCAGCGCTTGAAGTCCGTCCGAGCCCGCTCGCGCATGTGCAGGCGATGACGCATTTCGCCCGCGCACTCGGCGCGGCCCGCTCCGGCAATGCCGAAGCCGCCAGGGCTGACATCGCCAGGCTTGCCGAGCTGCGCGACAAACTGCGCGCCGCGAAAGATGCCTATTGGAGCGAGCAGGTCGATATCCAGTGGCAGGTCGCGAGCGCCTGGGCGCTCTATGCCGAGGGCAAGCACGCCGACGCGCTTACCGCCATGCGCGGCGCTGCGGATGCCGAGGACCGCACCGAAAAGCATCCGGTGACGCCGGGCGTGCCGACTCCGGCGCGCGAGCTCTACGGGACCATGCTGCTCGAGCGCGGCATGGCGAAGGAAGCCCTTGCGGCCTACGAGGCGGTGATGGCCAAGGAGGCAAACCGCCTCGGCGCCGTGATCGGCGCCGCCAGGGCCGCCGAAAAGCTCGGCAACGCCAAGGCGCGCGACTACTACGCCAAGGCCGTCGCGCTCGCCGGCGACGCCGATGCAAGCCGGAGCGAAGTGGCGGACGCGCGCGCGTTCCTGGCAAAGATGTAGGCGGCGCCGAACCGCGGCGGCCGGCGATCGCGATGAGCAGGGTCCTGGCAATCATCGCCGCCGCCGCGCTCGGCCTTGGTGCTGCCGGCGCGGCCGCCCTGCTGCGGAGTGATCCGGGCGATGGCGCACTGCATCCGGTCTGGACCGAAGTGGCCTGGCCATTCCCCATCGATCAGTGGGGCCGCGGCAAGGCCTTCCACTGCAAGCCGGCCGACTGCGGCGCGGACGTAAGCCTGTATCTGCGTGCCAAGATCGGCTTCTGCAACTGCGTGACCGGCGTGTCGGATGACGCCGAGCTCGACCGCATGAGCGACTTCGATCTGGTCGGCGAAGCCGCGCCGCTCGGCGCCGGCCGGCACATCGAGGTCGGCCGGATGCACGGGCGCAGCCGCGCCTACGCGCTGCACAACTCGGCAGGCAAGACTGCGAGCAAGACCGCGAGCAAGACCGCGATATCGATCGCCTTCAACGACCGCTGCGACATGGTGGTCGCGACCGCCGTGGTGCCGCACGACCGGCCGGCGACAATAGAGCCGGGCGTGGTCGCGTTCCTGAACAGCCGGACCGTCCTGCGCTGGGCCGAGATCGCGCTGGGGATATGAATTTTTGTTTGAGCACGGTCTTCTCGGAAAACCGGTACCCACTTTTCCGGACCATGCTCTAACCGCGCACGAACCACACGAGCAGGACACCGAGGATCGCCGAGGCGATCCCGACGACGCGCAGCGGCCCATCGGCGGTTTCCAGCACATGCGCCATCGCGTTCTTCGCCGCCGACGGACTGACGGCGAAGATCAGCCCCTCGATCACGAACACGAGGCCGAGCGCGACGATGAAATCCGTCATGCGGGAACAACCGGAACCGTGCCGCGGGCGCGGCGCGGTCCCATCCTAGCCTATTTTTTCGACTCTTCGCGCGGCTTGCCGGACGGATCCGCGAAATAGCGGAAGAAATCGCCGTCCGGCTTCAGCACCATGCGGGTGTCGCTGTGGCGCAGCCCGGCCTCGTAGGCCTGCATCGAGCGGTAGAAGGCGAAGAAGTCCGGGTCCTTGCCGAAGGCTTCCGCGAAGATGCTGTTGCGCTCGGCCTCGCCCTCGCCGCGCATCGTGTCGCCCTTCGACTGCGCCTCGGCGACGATGACGGTCACGTCGCGGTCGGCGCGAGCCCTGATCTCCGCCGCGCGCTGCGAGCCCTGCGCGCGGAAATCGGTCGCCTCGCGCTTGCGCTCGGACTTCATGCGATCGTAGACCGCCTGGCTGTTCTCGGACGGAAGGTCGGCGCGGCGAATGCGCACGTCGACCACCGTGATGCCGAACGCCGCCGCCTCGCGGTCGAGCTGTTCGCGCACCCGCGCCATCAGCGCGGCGCGGTCGTCGCGCACCACGTGGGTGAGCGTCGCCTCGCCGAGCACGCGGCGCAGCGCGGCGTTGAGCAGCGTCGAGAGACGCGAATTCGCGCTGTCGATGGTGCCGACCGATTGATAGAACAACAGCGCATCGCGGATGCGGTAGCGCGCGAACGCGTCGACCACGAGCCGCTTCTGGTCCGAGGCGATCACCTCCTGCGCGGCGTTCTCCAGGTCGAGGATGCGCTTGTCGACGTAGATCACGCTGTCGATCAGCGGCAATTTGAAGTTCAGCCCCGGCTCGGTCACGATCTTGACCGGCTCGCCGAGCCGCACCACCAGCGCGAGCCGCGTCTGGTAGACGGTGAACAGGGACGAATATCCGACGATCGCCGCGATCACGGCGAGGACGGCGAGCACGCCTCCAGCAATGCCAAGTCTCATTGGGTGCCTCCCGTCGCCGGACGCCGTGTCATTTCGTTGAGCGGCAGGATCGGCACGACGCCGCTGTTGTTGCCGCCCGACCCGGACGAACCGGAATCGAGGATGATCTTGTCGGTGCCGCCGAACACGCGCTCCATCGTCTCCAGATAGATGCGCTGGCGCGTCACCTGCGGCGCCTTCTTGTATTCCTCGTAGACCTTGCCGAAGCGCGACGCCTGGCCGGTCGCTTCCGCGACCGTCTGCGACTTGTAGGCTTCCGCGTCCTGCAGGATCTTCGAGGCCTGGCCCCTGGCGTCCGGGACCTTCTGGTTGGCGTAGGTCTCCGCCTCGTTCTGCAGTCGCACGAGGTCGGCGCGCGCAGCCTGCACCTCGCGGAAGCTTTCGATCACCTGCGCCGGCGGATCGACCTTCTGCATCTGCACCTGCGAGATCTTGACGCCGGCCTGATAGCTGTCGAGCACCTTCTGCATCAGGTCGTGCACCGAGGTTTCGATCGACTGGCGCGCGCCGGTCAGGATCGGCTGGATGTCGGAGCGGCCGATCACCTCGCGCATCGCGCTTTCGGCGACCGCCTTCACGGTGCCCTCAGGATTCTGGATGTTGAACAGGTACGCGCTCACACCGCCGCTCGCGACCTGCCAGAACACCGAGACGTCGACGTCGACGATGTTCTCGTCGCCGGTCAGCATCAGGCTCTCTTCCGGAATGTCGCGGAGCTGCGGCGAGGTGCGGCGCGGGTCCTCGATCAGCCGCATGCCGATGTCGATGCGGTTGACGCGCGTGACCTTCGGGGTGAGCACGGTCTCGACCGGATAAGGCAGATGGTAGTTCAGCCCGGGCTGGGCGTCGCGGGTGTACTTGCCGAAGCGCAGCACCGCGCCGAGTTCGTCCGGCTCGACCTTGAAGAAGCCCGAAAAGCCCCACACGACCAGCGCGGCGATCAGGATCAGCAGGATGCCGCGCCCGCCCAGACTGCCGCCCGGCAGCACGCTTTTCAGCCTGTCCTGGCTGCGGCGCAGCAATTCCTCGAGGTCGGGCGGCGTCGGCCCGGACGATTGCGGTCCCTGGCCCCACGGCCCCTTGGAGCCGCCCGAGCCCCACGGGCCGCCGCCTTGATTACTCCATGGCATGAAAATCTCTCCGGCCCGGCGAATCCATCGGTTGCGGGCGCTGTCCCGGCCGGGGTTATATGGGACGCCCTTGTGGCTTTCAACGCAGGCGCGCTTGCTGCGGCGCAGCGTCGCGGCAGGGCTGCTAGCCAGCCGGGGTTCGGCCGGCTTTGCCTCAGATAGGTCACGAAATCGAAGTCCGCATCGTCATCCGGCCCGGCGGCATGGCGTTCGCGCGCGCTTTCGGCCCAGATGCCCGGATCGATCGCCGGAAACCGCGCCTCCCCTCAGGGCTCGCATGGATTTGCGTGATCTCCAGCCGGTCGGCGAACGGCATCGCCTGCGCGTAAATCTCTCCGCCGCCGATGACCATGATGTCGTCCGCGCCGCGGCGCAGTGCGTCGCCGCGCGCCGCCTGCAATGCCGCCTCAAGGCTCGGCGCCGACCAGAACGCCCGGCGCGCTGAACGACGGGTCGCGCGTCACCACGATGTTGGTCCGTCGCGGCAGCGGCTTGATCGAGAGCGAGAGCCAGGTCTTGCGCCCCATCACCACCGGCTTCTCGGTGGTAAGCGCGCGGAAATGGCGCATGTCGGATTTCAGCCGCCACGGCATCGTGCCGCCCTGCCCGATCACGCCATTGTCGGCGACCGCCGCGATCAGGACGATCTGCATCAGGGTGCCTTCGCGAGATGTGTGCAAGCGCATCAGCGCGACAAGCGGCACCCCGATCCACTCGTGCGCCATCACGGCACCGAGCGATTTGTAGAACTCGATCGACGGCGTGTTCCAGTCGAGCACGTCCCATTGCATGCGCGCCCAGCCATTCTCGACGCATCTGCGCGCGAGATGCGCCATCAGCGCCTTGCCGATGCCCTTGCCGCGGAACGCCGGCCGCACGAACAGGTCCTCGAGGAAAAGCCCGGCGCGTCCGCTGAAGGTGGAGAAATTCAAAAGCCACAGCGCAAAGCCGACCGTCTCGCCGTCCCATTCGGCGAAATCGCAGGTGACGCACGCCTGCGGCCCGAACAGCGCGGCCTCGATCATCGCCTCGGTCGCGTGCACCTCGTGGGTGAGCTTCTCGTACGCGGCGAGCTCGTTGAGGAACTGGAGCACGAGCGCAGCCTCGCCCGGACGCGCGGGGCGGATCACGAGCGACCCGCTCACACCGCCACCTCCGCCTTGATGTGCGGATGCGGCTCGTAGCCTTCGAGCGTGAAGTCCTCGTAGCGGAATGCGAACAGCTCCTTCACGGCCGGATTGAGCTTCATCACCGGCAGCGGCTTCGGCGCGCGCGAGAGCTGCAGATGCGCCTGCTCGAGATGATTGAGATAGAGATGCGCGTCGCCGAGCGTGTGGATGAATTCGCCCGGCTTGAGGCCCGTCACCTGCGCGACCATCAAGGTGAGCAGCGCGTAGGACGCGATGTTGAACGGCACGCCGAGGAACGTGTCGGCGGAGCGCTGATAGAGCTGGCAGGAGAGCCGCCCGTCCGCGACGTAGAACTGGAACAGGCAGTGGCAAGGCGGCAGCGCCATTTTGTCGACATCGGCCGGATTCCACGCCGTCACGATCAGCCGGCGCGAGTCCGGGTTCTTGCGGATCATCTCGACCACCTTGTCGATCTGGTCGATCGTCGCACCGTCCGTCGGTCGGCCACGAGCGCCACTGCTGTCCGTAGACCGGGCCGAGATCACCGCGCTCGTCGGCCCATTCGTCCCAGATGCGCACGCCGTGATCGTGCAGGTATTTGATGTTGGTATCGCCCGCCAGGAACCAGAGCAGCTCGTGGATGATCGACTTCACGTGCAGCTTCTTGGTCGTGACCAGCGGAAAGCCGTCGGACAGGTCGAAGCGCATCTGGTGGCCGAACACCGAGCGCGTGCCGGTACCGGTGCGGTCGTCCTTCTCCACCCCTTCGCGGAGGATGCGTTCCATCAGGTCGTGGTACTGGCGCATGCGCGGCTCTGGTCGACTCGGTCGCGCACCATAGCGCCGCGCGGCACTGCGGCGAAGTCGCCAGATGTACTTGTGGACGGCTTGCCGGGCATGCAAGTTCCTTCCGCAGACGGAGGGACAGGATGCTCACGCGCAGGCATTTCCTCGGCGCATCAGCGGCTTGCGCAGTCGCGTCGCGCGCCGTCGCGCAAGGCTTTCCGGACAAGCCGATCCGCCTGATCGTGCCGTCGGCCTCGGGTGGACCGACCGACATTCCGGCGCGGCTTCTCTCGCAGATCCTGCCGAAGCTCGGCCAGCCGGCGATTGTCGAGAACCGCCCCGGCGCGGGCGGCGCAATCGGGGCGCGCGCGGTCGCGAGCGCGGCGGCGGACGGCGCGACCTTGCTGATCGGCAATACCAGCGTGCTCGCCGTGATCCCAGCCGTCTCGGCGAGCGCCGGCTACGATCCGGCGAAGAGCTTTGCGCCGGTCGCGAAGATTTCCGAAAGCTACCAGATCCTCGTGGTGCATCCGTCGGCGCCGTGGACGAGCGTGCGTGACCTCGTCACCGACGCGAACGCCAATCCGGGCAAGTTCAACTTTTCGCACACCGGCGCCGGCGGCCTGCCGCATCTGACCGCCGAGCTGTTCAAGGCGTCGACCGGAACCGATCTCGTCGGCGTGCCCTACAAGAGCGGCGGCGAAGCGCTCACCGCCGTGCTCGGCAGCCAGGTGCATTGCACCTTCGAGGCGATCTCGATCCTGCTGCCGCAGATCCGCGAGGGCAAAGTGCGCGCGCTCGCGATCACCAGCCGCACGCGCACGCCGCTCGCGCCCGACATTCCGACCATGATCGAGGCCGGCGTGGCGGACTACGAGGTCTCGACCTTCTACGGCGTGGTCGCGCCGGCCGGCACGCCGCGCGAGATCGTCGCGAAGCTCAACGCCGCAATCAACGATGGCTTTTCAACCGACGAGATGCGCAGCGCGATTGCGCGGCTCGGCAGCACATTGGCGCTCGGCACGCCGGAGGCTTTCGGCGCGTTCATGGCGGCGCAGAGCGCGAAGTGGGACGGCGTGGCGAAGAAGGCGGGGATCAGGGTGGAGTGACGACGAGATGACGGAGGGCTCAAAACGGCCCGCCTCGCCGGCGGGCCACTCTCATTCCAGTCACGCCGCGCGGAAAATCAATTCACCTCCGCGCCAGCCTCCTTGATCACCTTGCCCCACTTGTCGACCTCGCTCTTCACCAGCGCGCCCAATGCGGCGCCGCCGCGTCGCGGGCCGTCGGGATGTCGCTGCCGAGCTCGAGCAGCCGCTTGCGCACGCTTTCGTCGTCGAGCGCCTTGGAGAGCGCCGCCTCGAGCTTGTCCATGACCGGCTTCGGCGTGCCCTTCGGGGCGAACAGCGCGTTCCAGGCCGAGGCCTCGAACGCCGGCAGGCCCGCTTCCTTGGTGGTCGGCACGTCGGGCAGCGAGGGGTTGCGCTCCGCGGTCGCGATCGCGTAGGCCTTGATCGTGCCGCCCTTCACCTGCGGCACCGCGTTGACGATCTGGTCGCACATGTAGTCGACCTGTCCGCCGACCAGCGCGTTCATCGACGGCCCGGTGCCGTTGAACGGCACCGTCGTCGGCTTCACGCCCATGATCGAGTTGAGCAGCAGGCAGGTGGTGAACGACACCGAGCCGACGCCGGCATGCGCGTTGTTGAGCTTCGTCTCGTTCGCCTTCACGTAAGTGACGAACTCCTTCAGGTCCTTCGCGGGGAAATCCTTCTTGGCGAGGATCAGGATCGGCGTGCCGGCCGCCATGCCGATCGGCTCGAAGTCGGTGCGCGGGTCGTATTGCAGCTTCGGATAGAGCGCGACCGAGGCCGCGTGCGTGCCCATGTGGCCCATGATGATGGTGTAGCCGTCGGGCGCGGCGCGCTTGGCGCGGGTCGAGGCGGTGGTGCCGCCGGCGCCGAGCACGTTCTCGATCACGAGCTGCTGGCCGAGCGTGCGCGACATGTGCTCGCCGACGATGCGCGCGACCACGTCGGTCGGGCCGCCGGCCGCGAACGGCACGATCACGGTGATCGGCGCGCGCGGGATAATCCTGCGCCGCGGCGGTGACCGCCGTCAGCGCCAGCGCTACCAGCGTACCGGCAGCTCGAGTGAACCACGTCATGGCAATTGTTCCTTCTTGGATGTCCCAGAATCGCGAACGGGCAGCTAGCACGCTGCCCGTCGCCACAGAGTGGGACCGAATCGTCGCGGCCGGGTTGAGGCCTACGCCTCTCCCTCGATGAACACCTCGTCGCGCTTCTTGCGGATCATCGGCAGAAGCGCGATCACCAGCAGCAGGGTCGCGAGCGCAAGCAGCACACGCCGAGATCGGCCGCGTGATGAACACGGTCGGCATCGCCGCGCGCGATCAGCATGGCGCGGCGCAGGTTCTCTTCCATCAGCGGGCCGAGCACGAAGCCGAGCAGCATCGGTGCCGGCTCGAAGTCGTGCTTGACGAACCAGTAGCCGACCAGCCCGAAGGCCGCGACCATGATGGCATCGGCCGGCGCGTTGTTGATCGAGTACACGCCGATGCAGCAGAAGATCAGGATCGCCGGATACAGCAGGCGATAGGGCACGCGCAGCAGGCGCACCCACAGCCCGACCAGCGGCAGGTTGATGATCACCAGCATCAGGTTGCCGATCCACATCGAGGCGATCAGGCCCCAGAACAGATCCGGCTGCTTGGTCATCACCTGCGGGCCCGGCACGATGCCGTGGATGGTCATCGCGCCGACCATCAGCGCCATCACGGCGTTGGGCGGGATGCCGAGCGTCAGCAGCGGGATGAACGAGGTCTGCGCCGCCGCGTTGTTGGCGCTCTCCGGCGCCGCCACGCCCTCGATCGCGCCGTGGCCGAACGCTGCGGATCCTTCGAGATCTTCTTCTCGAACGTGTAGGCCGCGAACGACGCGATCACGGCGCCGCCGCCCGGCAGGATGCCGAGGATCGAGCCGAGGATGGTGCCGCGCCCGATCGCCGGCGCCGCGGCCTTGAAGTCCGGCCAGGTCGGCATCAGCCCGGTGATCTTGCTCTGCACGATGTCGCGGCTCTCGGTCTGCTCGAGGTTGCGCATGATCTCGGCGAAGCCGAACACGCCCATCGCGACGGTGACGAAGCCGATGCCGTCGGCGAGCTCCGGGATGCCGAACGTCATGCGCGACTGCGCCGGTCTCGATGTCGGAGCCGACCATCGAGAGCAGCAGGCCGAACAGGATCATCGCGATCGCCTTCAGCACCGAGCCCTTGGCCAGCACGACCGCGAAGACCAGGCCGAGCACCATCAGCGAGAAATATTCCGCCGGGCCGAACAGCAGCGCGAGCGCGGTGAGCGGCGCGCCGAGCGCCGCGACCAGGACGGTCGCGACGCAGCCGGCGAAGAACGAGCCGATCGCCGCGATGGCCAGCGCCGGGCCGGCGCGGCCCTGCTTCGCCATCTGGTGGCCGTCGAGCGCGGTGACCACCGAGGACGACTCGCCCGGGATGTTGACCAGGATCGACGTGGTCGAGCCGCCATACTGCGCGCCGTAATAGATGCCGGCGAGCATGATCAGCGCGCCGACCGGCGGCAGCCCGAACGTGATCGGCAGCAGCATCGCGATGGTGGCGAGCGGCCCGATGCCGGGCAGCACGCCGATCAGCGTGCCGACCAGCGTGCCGATCAGGCAGAGGCCGAGATTGGTCGGCGTCGCCGCGATGACGAAGCCGTGTGCGAGGTTTGCGAAAAGATCCATGTCAGCCCCCTCAGAACCGCGGCCAGAGTTGCAGCGGCAGGTTCAGTCCCCAGGGGAACAGAAGCGAGCAGAATACCGTCAGCACCACCGCCCAGATCGTCATCTCGATCCAGCGAATCTCGTGCGTCGCGTAGCCGGAGACCATGAGCGACACGAAGCTCGCGAACACCAGCCCGAGCGGCCGCACCGTGACGGCGAAGATCAAGGTCGCGGCGGTAATGAACAGCGGGCCGCGCGGCGCCACGCGCTGCAGCAGGAAAGCGAGCAGCAGCACCACGACCGCGCCGACGAAAGCCACGATGATGTCGGGCGGGACGCCCTGAACGATGTGGCCGATGCGGTTCGAGTAGTAGGTGATCGGGATCAGCGCCACGATCAGCACGCCGCCGCCGAGCGGCCCGGAGAATGCGAACGGCTCCTCCGGCGGACCGTCGGTGAACAGGCCGACGAGGGTCACCGCGACGCCGAGCGCGATCAGGCCCCAGGCGAACAGCCGTGGCGCGGTGCCGGGGCCGAAAGCGAAGCCGCGCAGGCCGGGCAGATCGCTCGCGGCCCACATCGCGAACAGGCCGAGCCCGACCAGCAGCGCACCGCCGAAGAAGTCCTTCGGATTGCGCAGCGGCAGGATCAGGGCCGCGAGGCCGAAGACCGCCATCGGCACCGAAAACCAGCCCTGGCGGAAGCCGTCTGCGACGACCTGCAACAGGCTTCTGCTGACCGGCACGACGTCTGGGGCGATCTTTAATTCCGGCGCGACTTTGCCGAGGATCGCGCCGAGGATCGGGCCCATCAGCGCCAGCGCAAAAAATATCAATGCCACCTGCAGATGATACGGCAAGCCGCCCGCATCATGGCGCACTGCGCCAGACCCGCCCGCTTCGGACATCGCGTCACTCCCAATTTACGTTGCCGGCTGTCCCCACGCGTTCTTCGTGCGCGCGTTGGCTTCTGCCTAGCACAATCGCCCCGCCCCAGGGCAAACAAAAGCGACAAAAGCGCACACGGTCAACGACGGATTTCGTTTGCCGGCAATTCAGGCAGTTGCGCTGCGGCAAAGATCAGCAGGCGCAAGGCAGTCTGCGACGCAAGACAGACCTTCGTTCAAGCTCCTCACACGAAGCCGAGATAGCCGAGCACGCCCGCGAGCGCGAACATCCACAACGGATTGAAGCGCGTCCAGTAGGCAACCGCGGCGGTGCCGAGCGTGATCGCGACCGCCGCAAGGTTCCGGTCGGCGGCGCGCGCAATGACAAAGACGCCGGCGGCGAACAGTCCGACCGAGACCGGGACCAGGCCCGCCTGCACCACGATGCGCCAGTGCGCGTGGCGGAAGCGGTCGAAGGTGCGGCTGACGTAATAGGTGATCACGCAGGTCGGCCCGCACATCGCGAAGGTCGCGATGAGCGCGCCCGGGATGCCCGCCGCCTGATAGCCGATCAAGGTCACCACGATGATGTTCGGTCCTGGCGCGGCCTGTCCGATCGCGAACAGGTCGGCGAACTGGCGGTCGGTCATCCAGCCGGACACCTCGACCGCCTGGCGGTGCATTTCGGGAACCACCGCCATGGCGCCGCCGATCGCGAACAGCGAGAGCAACGCGAAATGCGCGGCGAGCGTTGTCAGGGTGTCGAGCTTCATCGCCGCACCCACCAGGCCAACGCGATCGACAGCGGCGCGAGTACCAGCAGCACATACGGCAGCGGAAAGCGCATCACGCCGACCGCGACGAAGCCCGCCGTCGCGATCACAAGCGCCGGAATGCCGTCGCGCAACAGCGGCTGCGCCATCTTGATCACGATCGCGCCGATCAGCCCGGCCGCCGCCGCCGCAACGCCGGCGAGCACGCGCTGCAGCGCGTCGATGTCGCCGTAGCGGCCGTAGAGCGCGCCAAGCGTGAGCACGATCGCCATCGGCGGGAGCAGCAGGCCGGCGAGCGCGACCGCGGCGCCGGCCGCGCCATGCAGCCGCCCGCCGAAGATCACCGCGAGGTTCACGACATTCGCACCGGGCAGGAATTGCGACACCGCGAACGCCTCGTTGAACTCCTGCGCCGTCATCCAGCGCTTCTCGTCCACGATGGCGCGCCGCGCCCACGGCAGCACGCCGCCGAAGCCGTGCAACGCCATCGAGAAGAACGCGCGGAACAGTTCGGAGAGCGAGGGCGGTGGGGCGGGTGCGTTCTGGTTGGCGGGAGATGGCGGCGGATCGGGAAGCGATGTGGTCATGCGCGAGTGGTAACGCCCGGTCCGTACCGGCACCAGCGCGTTGCGCGCAACGCCGAGCCGCGAACGCGACGAGAGCAAAGCGCGCGTCCCGGCAAACACGCATACAGACGCCCGGCCGGGTTCCTCCAGCCAAGCCTTTCTTCTTAACCGCTCCGCCCCTATATTGACCGTGCCGTCCCGCAAGGGCCGGCTATGGCGATAAACGGGCGTCGTAATAAACCTATCGGACCCGGGGGCAGTACCCGGCGGCTCCACCCAAGCTCAGGCGAGACGCGTGAGCTTCGGCGGGGCCGAAATAGGATCGACGAGGGCGTAAAAGACGTGCTTTTGCCCGAGATGGCTCCGACGTAACGGGCCAATCCATAGTTGCCAACGACAACTATGCTCCGGTTGCACAGGCCGCGTAAGCGGTTTGTAAGACCGATACTTAAAGTCCTGACGGGATAAGCTCCGGCAGGCGGGGTTCGGAGGCACCTGGCAACAGAAGCCTCCACCTTCATTTTCACGGAATGCCCCCCTCGTCTCGCGCCTGCGCGCCTGTAGAATGCCGCGGCGCTTCACCGATTCCGGTCACCCGATGCCTGTCGATCACATCCGCTACGATCTCCTGACCCAGCAAGCGCTGCGCGCCGTGGTGCGCCGCGTGCTCGGCGACGTGGCCAAGACCGGCAGCCTGCCCGGCGAGCACCATTTCTACGTCACGTTCGACACGCGCATGCCGGGCGTGAAGATGTCAACGCGGCTGCGCGCGCAGTATCCGGAAGAGATGACCGTCGTGCTGCAGCACCAGTTCTGGGACCTGATCGTGACCGACAGCTATTTCGAGGTCGCGCTGTCGTTCAACGGCATCTCGGAAAAGCTGCACGTGCCGCTCGACACCGTGAAGGGCTTCTTCGACCCGTCGGTGCAGTTCGGGCTGCAGTTCGAGACCGTGACGGAAGAGACCGGCCCGAAGGAGGTCGTCGCCGACCCGCCCGCCGAGGCGCCGAGGCCGCGGCTCAAGCGCAAGCTGACCGAGGACGCGCCGGCGGCGACCGGTGCGGCGAGCCAGAAGCCCGAGAAGAGCGGCGCGACCAGGCCCGAGCCGGCCCCGCCCGCGCTGGTCGTCGACACGGAGGAGGCCGCCCGGAAGCCGGCGGAGCCGCCCGAGCCGGACAAGCCGTCGGGCGGCGCCGAAGTGGTGCGGCTCGACCGCTTCAGGAAGAAGTAGCCGCGGCCGCATCCTGCGGCAAAAAAACCGCTTGGCTTTTGAATCAGGCATGGCTCGAAGTTCGCTCCTGCAACGTCTTGCTGGAGCCGACACATGCTGCCCACCACCAAGGAGATCGTACCCGCAACCATCCGCGCGATGCTGGGTCCGCCTGCGCTGCTGCCGAACGAAGACGCCGCGACCTACGAGGCGACGCTCGCGCACTTTGCCGGCGAAATCGCCCCGCGCGACCTCATCACCTGGATGCTGATCAAGGACTTGGCGGATCTCCGCCTGGAGATCGCGCGCTACCGCAGGATCAGGACAGCGCTCCTCCGCCACCCGTTCGATCGCCGCGCCGAAAGGATGGTGGTGGAGGCGGAAAGTCAGCACGCGCAAGAGGCGGATATGCTCGACGAAATCGCCCGCCGGGCCCACGCCGAGATCGAGGAGGAGGGCGGGGCCGACGCCGCGCAGGAGCGCGTCGAGATCGACCAGTATACCGCCGATCAGCGCCGCGGGGCGGACCAGTACCGGCAGGCGGTGATCGCCGAAATCCGGTCGCATCATCCGACCGACCGCCATATCGTGACCGACCTTCCGGACTGGATCGACGGCTATCAGCAGCTCGATCGCTGTCTGCAGGCCGCGGAGCAGCGGTTCATCGCCGCACTGCGCGACATCGAGCGCCACGTCGCGGGCTTCGGCAAAACCCTGCGGCGCTTCGAGGTGATCGAGGGCGAGGTGCTGCGCGAGGAGGCGATGTGACGGCGCGGCTGATCGCCAACCGGGCGAACGCCGCGCGCAGCACCGGGCCGCGCACGCATCGCGGCAAGGCACGCGCCAGCCGCAACGCGCTGCGCCATGGTCTCGCGGCAGCCCGGCCCGCGGATGACAGCGGCGACACCCGTCGCATCGCCGGACTGATATGCGATCCCGGCAACCTGCCGGCGCACGAACTCGCCGTCATCATCGCGGAATGCTGCCTGTCGATCGCGCGAATCCGCCGGGCGCGCGCGGCGGCGCTGGAGCGAATGGCCCTCGACGAGGTATCCGCACTCGAGCGCTACGAGCGCCGCGCGCTGTCGCGCCGGCGGCGGGCGATGGCCGCGCTCGGCGCGCGAGCTTCGCTTGGATTATACAACCATAAGTTATGTATGGCAGAACAAACCCAATGTGCCGGGACGACCGGCAGCCTGTCCGGCGAGCGGCGCCGCCCGAACCGGACAAGCCGTCGGGCGGCGCCGAGGTGGTGCGGCTCGACCGCTTCAGGAAGACGCAGCCGCGGCCGAAGCCCCCGAAGCAGGCGGCGCCGTGAACGCCGCGGTCGAGAGGCGCGTGCTCAGCGCCTGCGAGATATACGGCACCGTGAACAGGAAGCGGACCGGCGCGCTGTTGGCGAAGTCGATCTGCGGCGCCGGACTGGCGCCTGCGAACGCGAAGTTCTTCAACTCGGCGCCCCAGAGCCGGCTCGGCTTGAGAAAATACATCCGCACCGTGTACGCTTCGTCAGGCGCGAGCGGGTTGAGGAAATTGCTGAGGCTGATCCCCCACGATTTCGCGGTCGAGTTTTTCTTCGTGAGCGTATAGCCCATTTCGGCGCCGATCATCGCATCCCAGCTAAAGGCTTCGCCCATTCCCAGGAAGGATGCCTCGGCGCCACCGCCCACACCGATGTACAGAGCGCCGTCGAAGAAGAAGCTGCCGGCGCGGCTGAACTGCGACGTGTCCTGGTACTGCCCCCTTTGGCTCTCCGTCGAACCGAAGGTGAATTCCAGATACGACTGCTTGCCGTCCGTGCCGAAACACTTCGCGCCGAACCGGTCGACGACATGGTCGAGATAGGACTTGTTGGTGTCGAGATAGAAGTTGCTGAAGTTCTCGCCGCCGATCTTGAAATCGCTCGTGTTCGTCGACGGCGCCTTGAACAGGTTGGACATCCGGTTGTTGAGCTGCGCCGGCGCGTAGGACAGCAGATTGCCCGGCGTGTAGCAGTACGCCGGAAAGTCCGCGTTGACCGGGACGGCGGCGTTCTCGCGGGCCGGATACAGATACCAACGCACTGGCGCGGCTGCACTGGAGACGGGCTTGTTGTCGCGATCGATGAAGAAAGACAGCGCCTGCGCCAATGTCGGATAGCTTCGGCCAAACAGGGCACCTTGCTGTCTGATGCCAAGAGTGTCGCCGGGCAATCCAACGCCCTTCGACGACACGCTCTGGACCGTCGCATTGAAGCTCGTGTTCACGGTATCGTCGAAGCCTCCGCCGCCGATGCGGCCCCTCGCGTCCCACACGACGCCGACGCCCTTGGTAACGCCGCCGGCCGTCTGGAATCCGACCGCTCCCCAGCCCTCGTTCACCAGTTCGGTTTCGGTCTGGTTGCCCACCAGGTACTCGTACGTGCACCCCGTCCAGTCGATCGTGCCCGAGGGGCTGCTGCCGTTCCATCCCGTGTTGGCGTCGCTGGAGTCCGGAACCGGGTACGGGAAGGTATCGGCAACCAGCGACACGGCCATGAGGTTGCTCTGCTTCGGATTGAGCGTCACCGCCTGCGGCAGGCAAATGCTGGTGCCATAGAAAAAGGTCTGGACCTCAAGCTGATACGGGGGTGCCGACGAGGCCGTGGCGCTGTAGAACACGAACAGGACCTGCCGCTGCATGGCGGCGTTGTTGAAAACCTGCGCCGGCTTGGCGGCGTTCGGCGGCTGCACCGGTGGAGTCTTGCCGTGCTCGACCGGCAGTCCGACGAAGACCGGACAAGGACGGCTGTTGCTGGTGATCGATGCCACCGGGCGGGCATGCGACCACGCCGGGCTGAACAGGCCGGTCCGCTGGCTGCCCGCCTTGTCGACGGTGTTCGGCGAAAAGACCGCCGCCGTGACGGTCGGCTTCGAGCCGAACTGGCAATAGTACGCGGTCAGCGCACCGGCTGGATCGCGGATGATGTTGACGCCGCGCGCCAGCGAGTTGTTCGTCCCACCGATGCCGGTGATGGCGACCGGCGTCTGGTCGATGACCTGCGGTGCCGGCTTGTCGGAGCCGTCCGGCTCCGTGACGGTGACGGGCATGCCGCGCATGTCGACCAGCCACGCGTAACAGAGCGCGTTCTTGTCATGGGAGGAATAGGCGGCAACGACCTGATAGTACTTGGTCTGAAGAACCTCCGGCGGAGAGCTGCCATTCGTGGAGGATGGAGAGGCCGCTTCGCCCTGGGTGAACCAGGCGGCGCTGATTGCCTTGTAGTTGCTCGCCAACGTGCCGGTCGTGTCCATGGGCGTCACCACATATCTGACGGCCCATTGCGCGAACGGCTGAAAGTCGTCGGGCGACAGGAGACAGTTGACCCATAAAGAGTTGCCGGTGTGAACCGAGACGCCGTTCTGCTTGAAGGACGCCTGCGCCTGGGCGAGGAACTGGAGCGAAATTCCCGAGCCGTCGGGCGTCACGATGGCGACCGGATTGCTCGCAACCAGCGTCGCGGTCGGGGTGAGCATCGCAACCTGGCCGCGACTGAGCTGGAACGTCAGCGTCGCGCATGCGGTCCTCGACCCGTCCGGAAGGCATCGCACCACGCCCAGTTGCCCCTTGGTGTCCGCCCAGAAAATGTAGTTGTACTCGCCGAAGGCGACGATCGCGGGGGCACCTTTGGTTTGAAACGCGAGGTCGTTGGCGCCTGGAAACAACGTCGCCAACACGACAGGCGCGCTCCATTGGCCGAGGCCGGTCCGCGCCTGCAGGATCTTCGAGATCTGGTTGCTGGTGATGTTGAGATTGTTGTTGGTGTCGGGAAACACCAGGTGCAGGGTGCCGTTGTTGTTTGCGGCCGCGGGAAACGTGCCATTCACCGAGCAACCTGGAATGTTCACGGCCTTTGAATCGAGTGGCGACGACATCGCTTCCTCCAAGGTTGAGAGTGATTGCGGCTTGTCGCTACGGTAGGCAGATCGCCGAACGCGGGAGAACTTTTAAAATCGAATACCGGGTATTGAGCGGGTGAATAATGCCGCGCGGGGCTATCGCCTGCCCTCGATCCGCATCGGCAGCCCGTGCATCGGCCGGAGCGTCATGCGGGCGAACGGCATCACGTTGGCGCCCTCGATCAGCGTCAGCCGGAAGCGGCGTGCGATCATCGCAAGCGCGAGCAGCGCCTCCTGCAGCGCGAACGTCATCCCGACGCAGATGCGCGCGCCGGCGCCGAACGGCAGGTAGGCAAAGCGCGGGATGACGGCGCGGTTCTCGGGCGCGAACCGCTCCGGCACGAACATGTCGGCATCGCGCCACAGCTTGCGGTGGCGATGCAGCACCCACGGCGCGATGATGATGCGGGTGCCGGCCGCGACCGCGACCTCGCCGATCATGTCGCGCCCGGCCGCCTCGCGGCTGGTGAACGGCACCGGCGGATAGAGCCGCATCGACTCGTCCAGGATCATGCGCGTGCCGGAGAGCCGCGCGAGCGCATCCGCATCCGGTGTCCCGCCGATCCGCGACGCCTCCGCGGCGACGCACGCATCGGCTTCGGGAAACGCCGAGAGCAGGAACAGCGTCCAGGTCAGCGCGTTCGCGGTCGTCTCGTGGCCCGCGCCGATGAAGGTGACGAGATTGTCGTGCACCACCGCGTCGGAGAGCGGCGCGCCGGTCTCGGGGTCGCGCGCCTTGATCAGCCGCGTCACCAGGTCGTCCGGCACCGGCGCGCCGGCCGCGAGGCGCGCACGCCGCCGCTCGAACAGCCGCAACACTTCGTCGCGGAAGATCTTCTGCGCCGGCTTCGCCTTGATGAAGGCCGGGCGCGGCAGCCAGCGCGGCAGCGGCAGCACGTCCCACAGGTCGATGCGTCCGAGCGCCTCGAAATAGGCGGTGATCGCCTCGCCCATCACGTCCGGCGGCGTCTCGATCTCGTTCGAGAACACCGTGCGCGAGATGATGTCGTAGGTCAGCCGCGTCATCTCGCGCGCCGCATCGACCGTCGCGCCGGACGCCGCATGAACCTCCCATCGCGTCAGCAGCGCATCGACCGAAACCGCCATCGCGGCGAGGTAGGAGGCAACGGCGGCGGGCTGGAACAGCGGCGCAACGGTGCGGCGCTGCAGCCGCCATGACTCGTCTTCGGCGGTGAGCAGGCCTCGCCCGATCGCCGGGATCAGCTTCTCGAGCTGCAGGTCGTCTTTCGGATAATTCGCCGCGTTGTCGACCAGGACGTGACGGATCAGCTCCGGATCGTTCAGCAGCACGAAGCCGCCAAGCCGGTTGCGCCCGACAATGTAGGAATCCTCATAGGCTTCTTCGCGCCAGGCCGTGATCGCGTTCGCCCGCAGCGCGCGATAGAGCGCGATCGGCCCGAGCGCGCCCGGACGCGGCACCGGGGCGGGCGGACGTTTCATCGCATTCCTCGTGTCATGCCCTCGAACCGTTGCGTCGCACTCCCTATTATAAGGTGGCAGCCAAGGACGCATCATGGCGAAAACCCGCACCGAAACCGACACCTTCGGCCCGATCGAGGTGGCGGCCGACCGCTACTGGGGGGCGCAGACGCAGCGCTCGCTGGAAAACTTCCGCATCGGCGAGGAGCGGATGCCGCAGCCGGTGATCCGCGCGATGGCGCTGGTGAAGCGGGCGTCCGCCGAGGTGAACCGCGAGCTCGGCATCCTGGATGCGAAACGCGCGCGCGCCATCGCGGCGGCCGCGCAGGAGGTGATCGACGGCAAGCTCGATGGCCACTTCCCGCTGGTGGTCTGGCAGACCGGATCGGGCACGCAGACCAACATGAACCTGAACGAGGTGATCGCGAACCGCGCCAACGAGATGCTCGGCGGCAAACGCGGCGAGAAGTCGCCGGTGCATCCGAACGATCACGTCAACATGAGCCAGTCGTCGAACGATTCGTTTCCGACCGCGATGCATCTCGCGGCGGCATCCGAGATCGCGCACACGCTCCAGCCGGCGCTCGAGCATCTGCACAAGGCGCTGGACGGCAAGGCGAAGGAGTTCGCCCGGATCGTGAAGATCGGGCGCACCCACACGCAGGACGCGACGCCGCTGACGCTCGGCCAGGAGTTCTCCGGCTACGCCGAGCAGGTCAAGCTCGGCATCGCGCGCGTGCGCACCGCTGCGAAAGGGCTCTATCCGCTGGCGCAGGGCGGTACCGCGGTCGGCACCGGGCTCAACGCCAAGCCGCAGTTCGGCCGGCTGTTCGCGCGGCGCGTCGCCGCGATCACACGGCTGCCGTTCACCTCGGCGCCGAACAAGTTCGAGGCGCTTGCCTCGAACGATGCCTATGTGTTCGCGCACGGCGCGCTGGATTCGATCGCGGCCGGGCTTTTCAAGATCGGCAACGACATCCGGTTTCTCGGCTCCGGCCCGCGCTCGGGGCTCGGCGAACTGATCCTGCCGGAGAACGAGCCGGGCTCCTCGATCATGCCGGGCAAGGTCAACCCGACGCAGAGCGAGGCGCTGACCATGGTGTGCACGCGCGTGTTCGGCAACCAGACGACGGTCGCGGTCGCCGGATCGCAGGGGCACTTCGAGCTCAATGTCTACAAGCCGGTGCTCGCCTATTGCCTGCTGCAGTCGGTGCGCCTTCTGGCTGATGCGGCGCGATCGTTCACCGACAATTGCGTGGCCGGAATCAAGGCGAACGAGCCGCGCATCCGCGAGCTGACCGAGCGCTCGCTGATGCTGGTTACCGCGCTGGCGCCGAAGATCGGCTATGACAAGGCGGCCAAGATCGCCAAGACCGCCCACGCCAACGGCACCACGCTGCGCGAGGAGGCGGTCGGCGGCGGCTACGTGACGGACGCCGAATTCACCGCGCTGGTGCGGCCGGAAAAGATGGTGCGGCCGGGCTGACCACAGCCGCCGTTTTCCACCATAGAGCGTCCCGGCCTCGTGTCGCAGGGGAACCGGGTGGGCCGAGGCAGTCTTGCGCGCGGGTCAGAGCGGGTGATTTCTCGTCGTTTCAATGTGAAATGACGCAGCTTTATCGCAGATGTCATTGATTAAAGTTATTTCAAACTGGAGTATTGGTTGTTTCATCCTGACAAACATAATGTAGTCTCGAAATAGCCTGTCGTTTGTGCAAGGAGTTCATTCGCTATATCTCGCCTATACGGTGCCAAGCTTGTTATCGGTTCCAAAGTTATGCGCCATAATTAATTGTCGGCGAGCGGTTGAAGCGCGACCATCACCTAACCGTGTCTTGCAAGTCGGAAGAAAATACCGCCACAATTGCGACAACTCATCTTGATTGCATGCAATCCGCCGGGTTTTCACAGAGCTATACAGATCAAGTTCCAGTGGGCTGAGATGGGCGACATCATCAATCTGCGGAAGTTCCGCAAGCAAAACCGGAAGCGGGACGAGGCCACGCGCGCCGCCGCCAACCGGGTCGTCCACGGACGCTCCAAGTCCGAGCGAGAACTCGAGGACGAGCGTACCAAGAAGCTGCACCGGCATCTCGACGCGCACAGGATCAATTCGGGAGACGCCTGATGAAATCGCCAGTAGTCAAACGCTCGATCGTCATCACCGGACACAAGACCAGCGTCAGTCTCGAGGACGCGTTCTGGACCGGACTGAAGGATATCGCGACGTCCCGCAACCTCACGCTATCCGAGCTCGTCGCCTCGATCGATGGAGGCCGCCTGCAGGGCAACCTGTCGTCGGCGATTAGGCTGTTCGTGCTCGATCACTATCGCGGCCTGGCCGGCAGTGCCGGGGCACGCGAGGCCGAGGGGCGCGCCCCGGGTGGGACGCGGCCTGCGCTGTCACCGCTGCACGCCGAATAGGATATCGAGCGCCGATCGCGGCGGCGGAACCGGCTGCGGCGGTGCGCTTTTCGCCGCAGTCTCGCCGGGCGGACGCGCCTGCGTGGATTTCCCAGCCCCCGGCGTCGGCCCGATATGGAGCGGCGGCGGCAGCGGTGGTGCGCGATCGGCCGCCGGCGGCTGACGGACCTGCGGTGTCGCCGGGCGCGGACGCGTCTGGCGTTCCGGCACCATGATCGGCGGCGGAGCGACGTCCTCCGGGATCTGCGGCGCGGGCAGCGCGGCCGGAACCGCCGCGGCGCGCGCAGCTGCCTCGCGCTCGCGCCGTTCGGCCTCCCTCCGTTCGGCTTCTTTGCGTTCGACGTCCTTGCGCTCCGCTTCGCGCCGTTCGGCTTCGCGTCGCTCCGCTTCGATCGTATCGATCTGCCGTGATTGCCGCTCGACCGCGCGCAGCATCAGGAAGCCGGCGAGCGTCGAGACGTCGACCGTGCGCTTCGGCGCGCCGGCCGGGCCGCGCAGCAGCACCAGGATCTCGGGCCGCGTGGTCGTCGCTCCATCGGCAATCGACGGCCCGCTCAGGGTAAGGCGCGCGTCGAACGATGCCTCGGCGATGTCGGCGCTGGCCGTCACGATGAGATCCGCCCCCTGCCCCTGCGCCTTGATCGGGCCGAGGCGCGCCTGTCCGGCCGTCAACGCGAACGGTGCGTCGAACCGCGGTATCGGGAGCGCACCGCCGTCGAGTACCGTCGCGACGATGTCGCGGATTTTCGCGACGTCGATCGCGGCCGCCTGGTCGCCCGCGCGGATCGCAGCATTGAACGCCTTCGGATCGAGCCCGGAAATCTCCGCGTCCTCCAGCGTGATCATGCCGGTGCCCTTGAGCGAGCCGATCAGCGACGCCGCGCTCAGGCCCGCGCCCTCGAATTCGGCCTGCAGCCGCAGGCGGCCCGCGACCGCCGGTTTGCCCTCGCCCGGCAGCACGGCGCTCGCATCGGCATTCGCGAGCGCGAAGCTGCCGCGCGCCTCCAGCCCGTCTGCGCCGCGCCGCAGCGCCAGTTGCGCGCTCACCCGCCCGCCCGCGAGCGTGCCCTCGACATTCTCGATCGCAACCTCGCCGTTACGCACGCGCACGGCGCCGCGCACCTGGCGCGCCGTGAGTGCGGGTGTCAGCATCGCGCGCGCCGCGGTGAAGTCGACCCGGCCGGACAGTTCGCCGAGCACGGTGTCGCCGAACGGCTCGCCGCTCCATCCGGCGCCCTCGCCGCGCGATCTCGGCATCCCGGAGACGAGCGCGAGCAGCGCCATCACGTCCGCCGAGTCGGTATCGATCTGGCCTTCGATACGCTCCAGGTTCGCAAGCTTGAGCCTGCCGCGCACCGGCGCGCCGCCGATCGCACCCGTGATGCCGTCCAGCGCCACGTCATTCGCGCTCGCGTTCAGCCTTGCCCGCAACGCGACCGGCAACAGCGCGGCGGTGCGCGCCGCGGCGCCGCGGCGCAGCGGACCGACGTCGGCCGCCTGCAGCGTCAGCTCGAGCACCGCCGCAGCGCCGTCCGCGCTGAACAGCCGGGCCGTACCCTTGGCGCTCGCCGCGAGCCCGCCCGCCGTCAGACGCGCATCGAGCTGCGCGTCCGCGCCGCTCCGCCCGCGCATCGTCACGCTCAGCGATCCCGCGCGCTTGTCCACCGCGATGGCGCGATCGAGGCCGAGGAGCGCCACCAGCGCGGTGCCGTCGGTCGCGGCGAAATGCGCGTCGAGCTGATAGTCCGGCAGCACCAGTGCGGCGACATCGCCGGTCGCTTCCGCGCTCACTTTGGCGCGCAGCGCGCCGGCCGTGCCGTCGAGCGCGAGCTTGACCCGGCTCTGGCTCGTCGGCTGCGTCGCCGAGACCGGCTCGACGCCGAGTGTCACCTGCGTCCGCAGCGGAACGATCTTGCCGGCTGCCTGCCGCAGCGGTCCGGCGACCTGCGGGAAATATTTGTCGAGCACCGCGACGGTGCCATCGAGCCCGCGCGCATCGACATCGAACGTCACGGTGCCGCGCGGCGCATCCAGCGCGCCCTCGATGCGGCCGTTGACGCTGAATGCCGCGTCCGCAAGGTCGGCGATGCGCACCTTGTCGAAGGTCAACCCTTCCGGATCGAGCTTGAGCGTGCCGCTGATTCCCTTGATGTCGATGCCGGCAAGCGTCGCGCGGCCGATATCCATCCCGAGCGATCCGGCGCGCGGCCGCTCGAATGCGGTGCCCTCGAGTGCGGCGCGCGCGAACGCCAGCACGCCGTCGACGTCGAACTCGGCGGCCTTGAGTTCAGCGTCAATGCGCGGCGGCTTGGCGCCGATCGCGCCCGCATAGGCCAGCCGTCCCTCGATGGCCTTGCGGTCGAATTCGAACTTCAGCCGCTCGATCGAAAAATGTTGCGCGCCGAGCGCGAACTCGCCGCTCGCGCGCAGCATGCCGGACTGCGCCTGGGCACTTTCGCTGCGCCCTTCGAGCCAGGCGAGGAACACCCGCGGGTTGCTCGCCTCGATTTGAGCCGGGCCTTTGAACGTCACGCCCTCGGCGGTGTGCGCGACGCGCCCGCCGAGACGCACCTGCGCAAAACCCGGCGCGCGAAATTCCAGCGTCTCGATCTCCCATTCATCCCCGTCGAGCCGCAGATCACCGCGCACCGTTTGCAGCGTGCCGGCCGCGAGCGTGACCGCGTCGATGCCGACGCCGAGCTTCACCGGAAACGGCGGACGATAGGAGGAAGTCAGCGGCTCGATGAAGGCTTTCAGCGCCGCGAGCGGGAGACGGCCGGCCGCCTCGGGCAGCCCGAGCGCGCGGTCGATATCGATCTGCCGCGCCGAGAGGACGCTGTCGAAGCTCGGGCTCCTGCCGAAACGCAGCTCCGCGGTGCCGGTCAGGCGGATCGCGCGCTCGTCCGGACCGTATTGATACTCGAGCTGTTCGAACAGCGCCTGCGCCGGCGCGGCCTTCACTTTGGCGCTGGCACGCCACGGCACGGCGACAGTCCCGCGTCCCTCGGCGCGCCCGACTGCGGCGGGGCGCGAGAGCGCGAGCGTGCCCTCGAAGCGCGGCGCGTTGTCATCGAGCCGCACCGCACCCTCGGCTTCGATCGCAAGCGGATGATCGGCCGGCTCGATGCCGAGCTTGATCTTGACGGCCCCATCATCGCCGGCGCGGCTCGCGCCGGCGCGATAGCTGTAGCGCTCGCCCCCGGCAATGAAGCCGCCCTCGCCCTTCGCCGGCCCGAGCAGCGAGCGGACATCGCCCTTGAACCAGAAGCCCCGCAACTCGGTCTGCGTGCCGCTCGCGCCATCCGACAGGCTCAGGCGCCCGTCCTCGATTTCGATCCGATCGATTTGAAAACGCTCCGGCTCGAAACCGAGCTTGGTCGCGCGCCAGTCGAGCTTGCCGTTGGCGCCAAGACCGAGCGACACGTCGGGCCCCGCGATGCGCAGTTCGGAGGCGCGGACTTCGCCGCGCACCAGCGCGCCGAGCGCGAGTTCGACATGGAGCTCACGCACGCGCACCTGCGGCTGCGCGGCCGGACCGACCTCGACCTGTGCCAGCGTGAGCGCAGGCGTCGGCAGGAGACGGACATCGATCGCGCCGCCGATGCGCACCGGTTGCCCGGCGAGCTTGGCCGCCTCGGCCTCGAAATAGGTTCGGTGCTGCGTCCAGTCGACGAAATGCGGCCCCACCAGCGCCGCCACCAGCGCCAGGATGATCGCCACGCTGATCCCGAGCAGGGTTGTCTGCAAAGCGTGCTCCGAGCCCCTTCGGCCCGCATCGCGGACCGTCCGTGCCCTCATGCCCCAAACGAGTCAGAACCTAGCGCAATTATGGCGGCGAATATATGTCGCGCGCCCGTAACTTCATCAAAATGCGACTATTTTTCCGGGGTTCATGAGGTCTTCCGGGTCGAGCGCGTGCTTGATGGCGCGCATCACCGTGAGCGCCTCGCCATGCTCGGCTTTGAGATACTTCATCTTGCCCTGCCCGACCCCGTGCTCGCCGGTACAGGTTCCCTCCATCGCGAGCGCGCGCTCGACCAGCCGCTCGGCGAACGCCTTGGCGGCCGAGACCTCGGCCGGATCGTCCATGTCGACCATCGGCGAGACATGGAAGTTGCCGTCACCGACATGGCCGACGATCGGCGCGATCAGCTTGCTGTCGGCAATGTCCTTCTGCGTTTCGAGCACGCATTCGGCGAGCCGCGACAGCGGGACGCATACATCGGTCGCAAACGCCTTGGTGCCGGGACGCATGCCGACGACGGCCCAGTACGCGTCATGGCGTGCCTGCCACAACTTCGTGCGCTCCTCGGTGTTGGTCGTCCAGGTGAACGGGCCGCCGCCGAGCTCGCCCGAGATCTCACCGAAGCGCTCCGATTGTTCGGCGACGCTGGCGCTGGTGCCGTGAAATTCGAGGAACAGCAGCGGCGTCTCCGGCAGGCTCAGCTTGGAATAGGCGTTGCACGCCTTGACCTGCAGTTCATCGAACAGTTCGATGCGTGCGACCGGAATGCCGGACTGGATCGTCGCGATCGCGGCGTTGCAGGCCGCCTCCACGGACGGAAACGGGCAGATGCCGCCGGAAATCGCCTCCGGAATACCGTGCAGCCGCACCGTGACCTCGGTGATGACGCCGAGCGTGCCTTCCGAGCCGACGAACAGGCGCGTGAGGTCGTAGCCGGCGGCGGATTTCTTCGCGCGGCGCGAGGTCGAGATCGTCTCGCCGTTCGCCAGCACGACCTTCAGCGCGAGCACGTTGTCCTTCATCGTCCCGTAACGCACCGCGTTGGTGCCGGAAGCGCGCGTCGCCGACATGCCGCCGATCGAGGCGTCGGCGCCCGGATCGATCGGGAAGAACAGCCCCTGGTCGCGCAGGTATTCGTTGAGCTGCTTGCGTGTGACGCCGGGTTCGACCACGCAATCGAGATCCTCGGCATGAACCGCGAGGATGTGGTTCATGTCGCGGAAATCGAGTGTCACGCCGCCGGCCGGGGCGTTGATGTGGCCCTCAAGCGAGGTCCCGGTGCCGTACGGAATCACCGGCACCTTGTGCTGCACGCAGATGCGCACCGCGTCTTGCACGTCTCCGGTCGATTGCGGAAACACCACCGCGTCCGGCGGCTGGTTCTCGATCCAGGTCAGGCTGTTGCCATGCTGCTCGCGCACGGCTTGCGAGGTCACCAGCCGGTTGCCGAACTTCGCCGCAAGCGCACTGATTGCGGCCTCGACAGCCTTCTGGTTTCGCGCACCCGTCTTTTCCGCCGCCAATGCCATCGTGTTCCCACTCAGTTCGCTGTTGGGCCGACCCTATCAGAGTGGTGGCGGGCGCCGCAAAGGCACGCGATGTGCGACGTCGGGGGCCTTGATTCGCCCTGAATATGCTGCCTGATAGCGAGCTTGTGCGGGGCATCGGCTTTGCGGTTTCTGTTCGAAGATCTCGTCCTCGACGTCGACCGGCGTGAACTGCGCCGCGGCTCCGACGCGATCGCGGTCGAGCCGCAGGTGTTCGATCTGCTGGTCTATCTGGTGCAGAACCGCGAACGCATGGTCAGCAAGGACGATCTGATCGCGGCGGTCTGGCATGGTCGCATTGTGACGGAATCGACGCTGACCAGCCGCATCAATGCGGCGCGCAACGCGGTCGGTGACAGCGGCAGCGAACAACGGCTGATTCGCACGGTCCCGCGGAAAGGGCTGCGCTTTGTCGGCGAGGTGCGCGAAACGGCTGACGTCGCGCCCGCTGCCGAGAAGCCACGCGAGACGCCGCCCGCGGCTCCCTGGCCAGGCGACCCGCCGGCCATCGCGGTGCTTCCGTTCACCAACATGAGCGGCGATCCCGAGCAGGAATATTTCTCCGACGGCATCAGCGAGGACATCATCACGGCGCTGTCGAAGCTGCGCTGGTTCTTCGTCATCGCGCGCAACTCGTCGTTCATCTACAAGGGCAAGTCGGTGCACCTGAAGCAGGTCGCCGCCGACCTCGGCGTGCGCTACGTGCTCGAAGGCAGCGTGCGCAAGGTCGGCGACCGCGTGCGCATCACCGCACAGCTCAACGACGTCAACACCAACAGCCATCTGTGGGCCGAGCGCTACGACCGCGCTCTCGCCGACGTGTTCGCCGTGCAGGACGAGATCACCGAGGCGATCGTGGCCGCGATCGAGCCGCAGCTTTACGCTGCGGAAAATTTCCGCGCGCAGCGCAAGCCGCCGGACAGCATGGACGCATGGGACCTGGTGATGCGCGCGTTGTCGCATTACTGGCGCGTGACGCGGCAGGATCACTTCGTGGCGCAAGCCCTGCTGGAGAAGGCGATCGCGATCGATCCCAATTACGGCCAGGCCCTCGGCGTGCTCGCCACCAGCTACATATTCACGGCGCATATGGGCTGGATGGAGATGACGGCGGCCGTGCCGCTTGCCGAACGCGCCGCGCTGGCGGCGGCCCGTCAAGACAGCGAGGATCCGTGGGCGCACAATGCGCTCGGCCATGTCTACCTGTTCGCCCGTCGTTTCGATGACTCGCTGAAGGAATTCGAGGTGGCGCTGCAACTCAATCCGAGCTTTGCACTGGCGCAGGGTTATTACGGCTCCTCGCTCTGTTATTGCGGGCGCTGGGAAGACGCCGACGCTGCCGCGAACCGCGCGCTGCGGCTCAGCCCGCGCGGTCCGTATTCGCCGGTCTACCTGGGGATCGCCGCCTTCGCCCAATTCCTCGGCCGCAAGTATGATACGGCGATCCAGCTATGCCGCGACGCGCTGCGCGAACGTGCGGACTTCGTCGGCGCGCACCGCGTACTCACCGCGGCGGCCGGCATGACGGGACAGAGCGACGTCGCGCGCGCCGCCCTGGCCGAGTGCCGCCGCGCGCAGCCCAACATCTCGCTCGCCTGGATAGCCGCCAACATGCCAATCCGCTACGACGCCGACCGCGATCACTATCTCGAAGGGTTCCGCCGCGCCGGGTTGGAATGAGCAATGCGCCGCAAGCCGGCGGCGCATCGCTCGCCCACCTTCGAAGCTCAGCCGGCCGCCGATTCCCGTTTCACCACCGCAGGCGACGATCCGCGGCCAGGCTTCGGGAAAATCATTCCGACGCGTTCCCGATAGTCGCGGTATTCGTCACCGAACTCCGCCACGAGATCGCGTTCTTCCAGCATGATGCCGACGAAGATGTAGGCGGTTGTCACCGCGGCGAACAGGATATGGCCCGCCGTCATCACCGGCGCCGCCCAGAACGCGATGATGAAGCCGAGATAGATCGGGTGACGCACAAGACGGTAGAACAGCGGGGTTTTGAAGCGCAGGTCACCCATCTGCCGGCCGGTCAGCTTGTTGAACACCTGGTGCAGCCCGAACAGCTCGAAGTGATTGATCATGAACGTGCTGCTCAGCACGATCAGCCAGCCGAACAGCGACAAGCCGGTGAGCGCCATGGCCGCCGCCGGATCGGTCACCTGCCAGATGACCGCCGGGATCGGGCGCCATTGCCACAGCAGCAGCGCCAGCGCCAGCGTCGCGAACAGCACATAGGTGCTGCGCTCGATGGCCGGCGGCACGAATTGCGTCCACCAGCGCTTGAAGCCCTTGCGGGCCATCACGCTGTGCTGGATCGCGAACAGCGACATCAGCAGCAGGTTGATGACGAGCGCCGACCCGATCGGCTCGACCGCGCCGGTGTCGATGGTCTTCGGTACCGGCAGACCGGTGACGAACGCGACGGCGTAGAGAAACGTGCCGAGGAAAAGTGCGTACGCGGCCGTGCCGTAGAGAAACGCAAGGAATCGGGCCATGACGGCCTCCATCGGTTTCCAAGCGGAGGGGCAATGGCTGCTGCTTTGCCGCTTGGGATCAAAGCAGGCCGGCTTCTCGTGTTCAGGCGGCGGCCCTGACGGGCGCACGTGTTGACGCGATGTGCGTTGCAATCAGCGCGTTCACCTCGCCTGCATGCGTCAGCGGCCCCATGTGGCCGGCCCCCGCAATGACTGCCCGCCGCACGCCGCGCGCGAGCAACGGCAACGCCTCGGCGATGAGCCGCGTCGGCGCCGGCGCGTGTTCACCGCGGATGATCAGGATGGGGAAGTCGAGGCGGGAATAATCGCGCGCGAGGGTCGGCTCCTTGAACAGGGCGGAGAATTCGGGCGGAGCCATCGGCATCCAGCACACCAGCGCGTCCTGCACCGACGGGCGCATCGCAGCCCACGCGCCCGGCCCGCCCCAGTAGTCGACGAATGTCGCGGCGGCGCTGCGGTAGTCGCCGGTCACTACCCCGGTTGCCACCGCATAGGCGATCGCCTTGATCTCGGCGAATGCCGCCGCGGCGTGATCGAGTTGCGCGAGCAGATGAAACGCGGAGGGCTCGTAGAGCGTGAGACTTGCGATGCGTTCCGGCCGTGCGAGCGCGACATGCAGCGCGACGCCGCCGCCATACGAGTGGCCGACCAGGTGGACCGGACGATCGGTGTCATCGATCAGCGCGAGGGTTCGCGCCGCCTCGTCGGCGAGCCCGAAGGCATGCTCACCGGTCCAGGGTCCGACGCTGTCGCAGCCGTAGTGCTCGGGCGCGGCAAATCGGTAAGTCCTGCCCAGCCTTTCGCCGAGGCGGCGCCATTGTGCGGCGCCGGCGCCGGAGCAATGCAGCGCGATCACCAACTCGCGGCGCGCCGCCTGCATCGTTCTCGCGCTCCCGCGGATCATGGCTCGCTTCCTCCGGCGCATCGATCAGCGCGTGACGCTGGCGCGGGCCTGCGCGGTGTTCACGCCGCGTTCGCTCGTGCCGTCGCGCGGCGCGACGACATAAAGCGCGACAAGGACGAGAGCCGCGGCGGCAAGCGACTTGCCCGCACCCTTGACGAAACCCGCCATGGCGGCGCGCCGCGCCGCCAGCCCGCGGTCGCGGTAGAATTCGACGTCGATCGAACCGTCGAGTCGGCGGCGGACGTCCTGCGCGGTCATGGCGGTCTCCATCTCGACTGCGACCGCGATATCGCGATCGGCATGGATGGAAGATGCCGGCAACCCGCCGTGAAGACTTTGCGGGCGACTTGATTTGTTCGTTAGATTGTCCTGATTATTTCGTGAGAAGCCGGCAGTATCCGGATGTGGGGCGGCCGTGCAGTTCGTTTTCGGCGACTATTCGCTCGACGCCGGCCGGCGCGAGCTTCGGCGCGGCCCGCAGCTTGTTGAAGTCGAGCCGCAAGTCTTTGATCTGCTTGTGTATCTGGTTCGGAATCGGGACCGGGTCGTCAGCAAGGACGACCTCATGGCGGCGGTCTGGGGCGGCCGCATCGTGTCGGAGTCGACGCTCAGCAGCCGCATCACGGCGGTTCGCAAGGCGATCGGCGACAGCGGCGAGCAGCAGGCACTGATCCGCACCGCCGCGCGCAAAGGCATCCGCTTCGTCGGCACCGTGACCGAGCAGGCGTCCCCCGGCACGGCGTCACCCGTCCCCTCGCCCACGGTCACGACGGCGCCACGGCAGCAGGTGCATTTCTGCACGGCTGCGGACGGTGTGCGCATCGCCTACGCGGAAGTCGGCCAAGGACCGCCTCTGCTCAAGACCGCGAACTGGCTCAATCATCTCGAATACGACTGGGAGAGCCCGGTCTACGGACCGTTGCTCCATGCCATCGCGGCCGATCACCGGCTGATCCGGTACGACGCGCGCGGCAACGGATTGTCCGACTGGGATGCGCAGGACATCTCGTTCGCGGCATTCGTGAACGACCTTGAGACCGTGGTCGAAGCCGCGGGCCTCAAACGGTTTTCCCTGCTCGGCATATCGCAGGGATGCGCCATGTCGATCGCCTACGCGGTACGCCACCCGGAGCGGGTCGATCGCCTCATCCTGTACGGCTCGTTCGCGCGCGGACGGAAAAACCGGGGCGCGCAGGAGGCGGCCGGATCCGACGCCCTGATCACGCTGATGCGTCAGGGCTGGGGCAAGGAAAACCCTGCTTTCCGGCAGTTGTTCACGTCGCTTTTCATTCCCGGCGGCACGGAAGAGCAGATGCGATGGTTCACCGACCTGCAGCGCATCACCACCTCGCCGGAGAATGCGGCGCGGCTGCGCCAGGCGGTCGACGAGATCGACGTCACCGACCTGCTGCCGCTCGTGAAAGTCCCGACGCTGGTGCTTCACTGCCGCAACGATGCGGTGCAGCCCTTCGACGAAGGGCGTCGCCTCGCAGCCGGGATTCCGGGCGCACGCTTCGTCGCGCTCGAGGGACAAAATCATGTGCCCCTGGAAGGCGAACCGGCCTGGACACGGTTGGTTGAGGAGATACGCGATTTTCTTCGATCCTGAGGCGCAAGAAACCGTTTCATCCTGCGGCGAATATGGCATTATCCGCTCGCCGGGATGATCTGAATGCTGGACCGCACCGACCTCGAGCCGCTGTTCTTCGCACCCTTCGTCTCCTCCGTCATGCGGGTGGAGCCGGCCTGGATCGACTACAACGGCCATCTCAACATGGCCTACTACAACGTGCTGTTCGACCGCTGCGTCGACGAGGCCTACGAGCTGCTCGGCATCGGCCTGAACTATCTCAACACGCAGAAGCACTCGACCTTCACGGCCGAAGCGCATGTGCGCTATTTGCGCGAGATCCACGACGGCGATCCGGTGCGCGTCACCTTCCAGTTGCTCGACTACGACACGAAACGCATTCACTACTTCCAGCAGCTGTTCCACGCGACCGACGGCTGGGTTTCGGCGACATCCGAGAACATGACGCTGCACGTCGACATGACGGCGAAGAAGGTGGCGCCGTTTCCCGAGAGCGTGATGCGCACGCTCGCGCGCATGATGGCAGCCCACGCGCGCCTGCCCCGCCCGGAGGCCGCCGGCCGCAGCATCGCGATGCCGGAGAAGCGCTAGTTTCATTGCAATTGGAACAGCCGCACCCCTCGCCAAAGCGGGGGTGCGATGCCATTTTCAGGGCGCACCAGAGATTCGTCCGAAAGCTCGTAGTGACAGAGATTTCGCGTGAGCAACTTGCCGGAACATCGGGACCTGCGCCGGGCGGGATCGCGGCGCGTGCGCGCGCCCAGGTCGCCGCGCCGTACCTGGCGGGGTTGAACCCGGAACAGCGCGCTGCGGTCGAGACCCTCGACGGGCCGGTGCTGGTGCTGGCCGGCGCCGGAACCGGCAAGACGCGCGTGCTCACCACGCGCATCGCGCACATCCTGTCGCTCGGGCGCGCCCGTCCGTCCGAAATCCTCTCCGTCACCTTTACCAACAAAGCCGCGCGCGAGATGAAGATCCGCGTCGGCGCGATGGTCGGCCAGGTGGTCGAAGGCATGCCGTGGCTCGGCACCTTCCACTCGATCGGCGTAAAGATCCTGCGCCGCCATGCCGAGCTGGTCGGCTTGAAGTCGGACTTCACCATCCTCGACGTCGACGATCAGGTCCGGCTGCTGAAGCAGCTCCTGGGCGCCGAGAACATCGACGAGAAGCGCTGGCCCGGCCGCGTGCTCGCCTCGATCATCGACGGCTGGAAGAACCGCGGCCTCACCCCCGACAAGGTCCCGCCGGGCGAAGCCGCAACCTTCGCCAACGGACGCGGCATCGAGCTCTACAAGGCCTATCAGGCGCGGCTGAAGACGCTCAACGCCGCCGACTTCGGCGACCTGTTGATCGAGATGCTGCGCCTGTTCCGCGAGCATGGCGAGGTGCTGCGGCAGTACCAGGAGCGCTTCAAGTTCGTGCTGGTCGATGAATATCAGGACACCAACGTCGCGCAGTACCTGTGGCTGCGCCTGATCGGCCAGGGCTCGAAGAACATCTGCTGCGTCGGCGACGACGACCAGTCGATCTACGGCTGGCGCGGCGCCGAGGTCGACAACATCCTGCGCTTCGAGCACGACTTTCCCGGCGCCACCGTGGTCCGGCTCGAGCGCAACTACCGCTCGACCGCGCACATCCTCGGCGCCGCCTCGCACCTGATCGCGCACAACGAGGGCCGGCTCGGCAAGACGCTGCGCACCGAGGATGAGCCCGGCGAGAAGGTCGCGGTGACCGGCGCCTGGGATTCGGAGGAGGAGGCCCGCGCCGTCGGCGAGCAGATCGAGAACCTGCAGCGCGGCGGCCATTCGCTCGACGAGATCGCCATCCTGGTGCGCGCCTCCTTCCAGATGCGCGAATTCGAGGATCGCTTCGTCACGCTCGGGCTGCCCTACCGCGTCATCGGCGGACCCCGGTTCTACGAACGCGCCGAAATCCGCGACGCGCTTGCCTATCTGCGCCTGGTCAACCAGCCGGCCGACGATCTCGCCCTCGAGCGCATCATCAACACGCCGCGGCGCGGACTTGGCGACGCCACGCTGCAATCGCTGCAGGTGCATGCGCGGCGTGCCGGCGTGCCGCTGCTGCAGGCGGCGCGCGCGCTCGCCGAGACCGAGGAGCTGAAGGCAAAGCCGCGCGGCACGTTGCGCGATCTTGTCGCCGCATTCGACCGCTGGCGCGCGCAGAAGGACACGCTGCCGCATACCGAGCTCGCCGAGATCGTGCTCGACGAGTCCGGCTACACCGAGATGTGGCAGAAGGACCGCTCGGCCGACGCCGCGGGGCGGCTGGAGAACCTGAAAGAGCTCGTGCGCTCGATGGAAGAGTTCGAGAACCTCGCAGGCTTCCTCGAGCACATCTCGCTGGTGATGGACACCGACCGCGGCGAGGGCGCCGAATCCGTTTCGATCATGACGCTGCACTCGGCGAAAGGACTGGAGTTCGACACCGTTTTCCTGCCCGGCTGGGAGGAAGGGTTGTTGCCGCACCAGCGCTCACTCGACGATCAAGGGCGCGCCGGGCTGGAAGAGGAGCGCCGCCTCGCGCATGTCGGCCTGACCCGCGCGCGGCGCCGTGCGCGAATTTTCTTCACCTCGAACCGCCGCATCCACGGCTCGTGGTCGTCGAGCATCCCGTCACGCTTCCTCGACGAGCTGCCAGAAGCGCATGTCGAGGTGACCGAGGCCAAGGGCGGCTTTGGGAATTACGGCGCGAACTACGGCGCCTCGCGCTTCGACACGATGCAGAGCTTCGGGTCGAACTACACCACGCCGGGCTGGCAGCGCGCGCAGGCGCGCAAGGGGCGCGGCGGCTTCGAGGATGCGGGCGAAGATTACGGCCAGGACGACGAGGCCCCGCCTCCGCCCAGTGCAGCAAAACCGGCGGCGAAGCGCCGCATGCCGCTCACCATCGAGGGCGAACTCGTCGCGAAATCCACCGGAACCGTCTCGGTTTTCGCCGCCGGCGACCGGGTATTTCACCAGAAGTTCGGTAACGGGAATGTGACGCATATCGAGGGCAACAAACTCACCATCCAGTTCGACCGGGCCGGGGAAAAACGTGTGGTAGACAGTTTCGTGGAACGCGTGTAATGCAGCACGTTCGACGCGAGACGCCCTAAGTTCTTTCTGACGACCTTGTTGTTGCCGCGAAAGTGCAGGGAGGCCGACTGCGCCGTTACAATGAGGAGAGCACTTGATGGCTAGTGGAACTGTGAAGTGGTTCAACCCGACCAAAGGCTACGGCTTTATCCAGCCTTCCGATGGCGGCAAGGACGTGTTTGTGCACATCTCGGCGGTAGAACGCGCCGGGCTGAGCACGCTGAATGAAGGCCAGCGGGTCGACTTCGAGCTCGTGAGCAATCGCGGCAAGACGTCTGCTGAGAACCTGAAGGTCACCTGATCGCGCGCGGCCGGCACGGCCGCAGACGACAGTACCGAATTCATCACACTGGTTCGCGTCCGCGCGGGCCAGTTTTTTTATGTGCGGCGACATGACCGAAGCACCCTCGCCTGCGATCGCGATCTACGTCGATGCCGACGCCTGCCCGGTGAAGCAGGAGATCTATCGCGTCGCCGAACGTCACGGCGTGAAGGTGGTCGTGGTCAGCAACAGCCCGATCGCCGTCCCGCGCGAGCCGTTCATCGAGCGCGCGGTGGTCGCCGCCGGCATGGACAAGGCCGACGACTACATTGCCGAGCGCGCCGCTATGGGCGTGATCGTGGTCACCGCCGACGTGCCGCTTGCGGCGCGCGCCGTGAAGGCCGGCGCCGCCGTGATCGCGCCGACCGGCAAGCCGTTCACGGCCGACTCGATCGGCATGGCGCTCGCGGCGCGCAACCTGATGGACCAGCTCCGCTCCGCGGGCGAGATCACCGGCGGGCCGAAGCCGTTCTCGCCGAAGGACCGCTCCGCATTTCTCGGCGGCCTCGACCGCGAGATCGTGCGCCTGAAACGCGCGGGCTTCAGTTAGTTCCGGGAACCAGATCAGAGCCTTGGCCGTTCCTGCTGCAGCAACGCGGAGGACACAATGCCAAGAACAGCGCCCATGCGTAACGGCAAGGAAGTCTCGGACACCGACCGCGCGTTACTTGAGACGCCGGAGGGCCGCGAGAACGATTTCGGTGCGAGCGACCAGGACGAGCTCAACAACGATGAAATCGAGCGGCCCGAGGTGACGACGCGCCCGCGCAGCGAGATCACCGGACGTCACGACGAAGGCTCCGGCGCGAACGAAACAGTGGACGGACTGGACGAGTACCAGGAAGCCGTGCGTCACGGTGCCGAGGACATTCCGGTGTCCGAGCGGCGCAAGACACTGAAAGATGTGCCGGTGTTCGACCGCGCCGACATCGAGCCGAAGGTATAGCGCTACGCCGCCCGCCCGCCCGCGGCCGCCGCCTGCCCGCCTACGGCCGCCGCGCTTTCGTTGGCCGGTTTCCCCGGCTCGAACTGCGCGGCGTTGATCGCCTCGAGGCTGCGCGCGACGGCGCGCCAGAGCGCCGCGATCTCCTCGCCGGCCGCGGTGTGCGGACCGATTTCGGCCGCGCTCGCGCCCGCCGCGAGCGTCGACTGGAAGCCGGCGCGCTGGCTGATCTGCCCCGCCCATAGCGGGACGCCGAGGCCATCGAAATAGGCGCGCGACTGCGCGACCAGCGACGTGTCCTTGTCGTCGCGCCGCACCGGGGCGGCATTGATCACGACCGCGTAAGGCTTGTTGCGCTCGCGCGCGGTCTTCACGGTTTCGCGCACCGCATCGAGATCGAAGAAGCCCGGCCGCGCCGGGATCAGCACCAGCGTGGCGGCGCGGATCGCCTCCTGCACCACCACCCACATGGTCGGCGCCGTGTCGATGAACACCGTGTCGAAGCCCTCGATCATCGCAAACGCGATCGCGCGCTCCAGCCCGCGTTCCGGCGTGACGAGCTTGAGCCCCTCGCCGGCGCGGCGCGAATGCCAGAGCTTGAGCGAGCCCTGCGGATCGGCGTCGATGACGAGCACCCGCCGGCCCGCGACCTGCGCCTGGGCGGCAAGCTGCGCGGTGAGCGTGCTCTTGCCCGCGCCGCCCTTGCGGGACGCCAGCGTGATGACATCCATCTGCCCGTTCCCTGAATTGTGGCGAGGCGAACGTGGCGCCGTATGGTTAACGGATGGTTAACGACCACTTGCGGGTGCTCTGCGGCGGCTTTTTGGCGGGAGCTTCACGTTCGCGTCATTAGCCATGCGGCACGGAGATCCATTCCGCATTGCAACGAATGTCGCCATAAAGCGTATCCAGATTGAGGGCGTTGCATTCGGGAATGGATCTCATGTCGCGTAGCTTCTTGTTCGTCGCGCTGGCCGCAAGCCTCGTTGCGGCACCGGCGCAGGCCGCCGTGCTGGTCACCATCGACAAATCGGCCCAGCAGATGACCGTCTCGGTCGACGGGCGGCCGCTCCACCAATGGCCGGTCTCGACCGGCAAGGCCGGCTACGACACGCCGAACGGCAAGTTCAAGGCCTTCCGCATGGAGCGCGATCACTACTCGAAAGAGTGGGATGAGGCGCCGATGCCGTTCTCGATCTTCTTCACCCAGAAGGGTCACGCGATTCACGGCAGCCTCGACGTGAAGCGGCTGGGCTCGCCGGCGTCGCACGGCTGCGTGCGGCTGCTGCCGGCGAATGCCGAGAAGCTGTTCACGCTGGTCGAGCAGGAGGGCGTGCTGAATACGACCGTGGTGCTGACCGGCGTTGCGCCCTCCGGCGCGCCGGCAGTGGCCCGCCGCGCGCCCCGCCCCGATGCCGAACAGGCCTCCGCGCAGCCGCAGTACCAGCAGCCACAGTACCAGCCGCAATATCAGCAGCCGCAATATCAACAGCCGCAATATCAGCAGCCGCAATATCAACAGCCGCAATATCAGCAGCCCTACCAGCCGCAATATGGACAACTGCCCCGCCCCGCCTACGGCCAGCAGCCCACTTACGGCAATCCCTATTACGGCCAGCCGCAAAACGCGCAGCCACAATATGGCCAACCCCGCGCCTACATTTACCGCAACTCCTACGACGAGCCGTACCAGCCGCGGCCGCGCACCCTGTTCCCGTTCTGACACTGGAGTTGGCCGGCCCAGTTGTCGTAGCCTTCGCGCGAGAGGCGAAGACGGATGCGGCGGAGATGTGAGGCTGGGGTCGGTCGGTATGCGGCTGCGATAGCGGCAGCGCTGGTCGTCGCTGTCGTCGGCGCAGCATCTTTCGGCGACGCCCTCGCCCAGAATTACCAGAAGAAAGATCGCGCGCACAAAGCTGCGCCTGCGGCCAAGGGACAGGTTCAGCCGCAGCGCCGCAACGCCATGCCGGGCGGCATGATGCAGAACCGCGGCTTCCGCGGACAGGCGCTCGGTCCGAACAACCCGGCCGGTCCTGCGGGTATCAATCCGCGCGCCAACCCATTCGGCAGAGGCGGTCCGAATACCGGCGCGCAAGGCGTGAACCAGGCTCAGAACCCCGGCGCCCGCGGCTTGAACAATCCGGGCAACCGCATCGGCAATACGCAGGGCGGGGTCCAGGGCGGCGCGCGCGGCCTCGGCGGCAACCGGGACGGCGGTCTGGCAAACCGGCAATTCGGTCTTCGCCAGGGCGGGTTCGGCAACCGCCAGAGTAACTTCTCAAATCGGCAGGGCACTTTCGGCAGCCGGCGCAGTCCGTTCGCCAGCCGCCAAGGGGTCGGCGCCAACCGCTTCGGCGGGCGCGGCTTCACCAACCGCGATCCGCGCTTGCGCGCCGTGAACGGTGCAACACCGCAATTGCGGCAGATGCAGCGCTTCAGCCATCGCGCCGACATGGTCGCGGTACGCGCGCGCATGCCGTTCTTTCCGCTTCCCGGCGAACGCAATTTCACCGGCGTGCCGCCGGTTGCCGAGAGCCGCTACGCCGCCGCCGAGATGGTCTGCCAATGGGCAACCGACATGTCGCCCCAGGCGATCGAGGAGATCGCGCGGCGGCACGATCTCACCGTCGTGGCGACGCAACGCTCCGCGCTGACGGGCGCGACCCTCGTCCGCTTCCGCATCGGCGGCAACCGCACCACCCGCGATGTGGTGCGCGCGATGGAGGCCGAGCGGATCCTCTCGCAGCCGAACTATCTCTATGAGGTGAGCCAGGACGCAGCGCCCGAGCCCGCGGCGGCGAAGTCGGGCGCAAGCAGCGACAACCAGCAATACGTCGCGAACAAGCTGCGGCTCGCCGAGGTGCACAAGATCGCGACCGGCAAGGGCGTGACGATCGCGGTGATCGATTCCGAGATCGACCGTACCCATCCCGAGCTCAACAAGAGCATCGCCGAGCGCTTCGATGCGGTCGGCAAGCCGGACGAGCCGCATCTGCACGGCACCGGCATGGCCGGCGCGATCGTCGCGCAGGATCGTCTGATCGGCGTCGCGCCGGGTGCGCGCACGCTGGCGGTGCATGCGTTCTCGACCGGCGCCACGCAGCAGTCGCCGCAGGCGACCACCCAGAGCATCGTTGCCGGGCTCGAGTGGGCGCTCGCCAACGGCGCGCGCATCATCAACATGAGCTTCGCGGGCCCGCAGGATCCGTTTCTCGCCCAGCACCTGAAGAAGGCATCCGAGAAGGGCGCGATCCTGATCGCGGCCGTCGGCAATGCGGGGCCGAAATCGCCGCCGCTCTATCCGGCGGCCGATCCGCGCGTCATCGGCGTGACGGCGATCGATGAGAACGACCGGCTTTACGGCGGCGCGGTCACCGGCGCGCAGGTCGCGATCGCGGCACCCGGCGTCGACGTGATGGTGCCGGCGCCCTCCGGCGCCTATCAATTGACCACCGGCACGTCGGTTGCGGCCGCCCATGTCAGCGGTGTCGCGGCGCTGCTGCTGGAAAAGCATCCCGCAGCCGACGCGCAACTCATCCTCGAGGTGCTCACCGCGAGCGCCACGCGGCTCGGCGCCAACAAGCGCGACGACAAGGTCGGCTGGGGGCTGATCGATCCGCTCGCCGCGATCGAGGAGCTTGACGCACGCATGGCCGACACCAAGGTCGCAAGGACGACGCCCGCAGCACCTGCCGCGCAGGCGGCCGCGCCTGCGCGCGTTCCCAATGCGTCGGCCGCGGCGCAAGCCGCGGTGCCGGCGCGCGCAGCCGCTCCGGCCGCCGCCGCGACGCGCTCCGCGCTGCCGCGGCCCGGCATCTATCTGCCCAAGCAATAAGGCTTGCTGCGACACCTGCGCCTCGCTGTCGGGAATCACTCACGCGCGTGAAACTGTGGAGCAGTGCAACGCGTTGACCTGCGTTGTTGACCGCGCGCGGGAGCGCGCGCTAGTGAACTGGAATCATCCACGCATTCAACGACGCATGCCCGCCAGCAAATCCAAGACTTCGAAATCCAGCCACAAGCTCAACGGACACCCGTTCCGCGTCGGACGCTCGCGCACCGGGCTCGGCGTATTCGCGACCGAACCGATCAAGAAGGGCACCTTCATCGTCGAGTACCGCGGTCCGCTGCTCACCAACAAGGAATGCGACGAGATTCCGGATAATCGGTATCTCTTCGAGGTGAACGCCCGCTGGACCATCGACGGCTCGGCGCGCAAGAACGTCGCGCGCTACATCAATCATTCCTGTCGCGGCAACGCCGACCCGGTGATTCGCGATCGCCGCATCCGCATCAAGGCGATCAGGAACATCGAGGCCGGTGACGAAATCACCTACGACTACGGCAAGGACCACTTCAACGCCTACATCAAGCCGCACGGCTGCCAGTGCGACAAATGCCGCGAGAAGCGGCGCAAGGAGCGCGCCGAAGTGCGCGCCGCCAACGCGCGGCGACGGAAGCGCGCGGCGCGGAACGCCATCCCCGCCTCGCCTGCCTGATTGGCGCAGCGCCATCACATTCTGCTGATCGCCGTGCCGAACGGGGTCGCGGCTCCTCCCGGATGACATAGAGTTCCTGCCGCAAAGCCCAGGTCGGGGCGAGACAGGGAGGTTCTCATATGCGTGCGTCGCTTCATCTATCCGTCATTCCGCTTGCCTGCGCTCTGAGCGTTCCGGCGAGTGCGCAACTGCTGAACCAGAAGGCCATCCCGGCTGCGATGGCGATGACGTTGGCGCAAACCGCGCTCGACACCTGCAAGGCGAACGGTTTCGCCGTGTCGGTCACGGTCGTCGGACGCGCCGGCGAGATCCTCGTCCAGGTCCGCGGCGACGGCGCCGGTCCGCACACGATGGAGAACTCGTTCCGCAAGGCCTACACCTCACGCACGTTCCGCACGTCGTCGGGCGAGTGGACCAAGAATCTCGCCAACAATCCGACGCGCGGGCCGCAGTTTCTCACCAACGTGATCGCGCTCGCCGGCGCACTGCCGGTCAAGGCGGGCGACGAGGTCATCGGCGCGGTCGGTGTGTCGGGCGCGCCCGGCGGCGAGAAGGACGAAGTTTGCGTGCAGGCCGGTCTCGACAAGGTCGCAGATCAGTTGAGGTAGCGTCACTGCTGCGAGGCTGGCCGCAGGCCGGCCTCGCGGCTTTCCGCCATCGCGGCCGGATCGATGCCGGCAATCTCGGCGATCAGCTTTTTCAGGATCGCATCACCGAAGGTGTTGAAGTCCTTGGCGGCGATCACGAACGCGCCCGGCCCGCCGATCACGTTGCGCTCATAATAGCGGTCGAGGTCGGGCTCCAGCGCCAGGATCGGCAGGCCGTTGATGCCGACGCCCGCCCGCACCGCCTCGTCGCGCGCCTGATTGACCGGCCGCCCGCGGTTGTTCGAGCCGTCGCCCGAGATGTCGATCACGCGCCGCGTCGCGCGGTAGGGATTGTCGAACAACAGCGCCATTCCGGTATCGATCGCGCCCGAGATCGAGGTGCCGCCGCCGAACAATGCGCGCGGCGCCGCCGCGATCCTGTCGGCAAACGCGTTGGCCGAGGCGGCGTCGGAAACCTTGGTCCACGGCACCGCGATCACCTGCAGCGCCGGCCCGGTCCACTGCATCATCACGACGGCGATCGATTGCGTCGGGCCGGACGAGATCGCCGCCGTCACGCGCGGATGGCGGAACGCCGCGACATAGCCCTGCTTCTGCAGCTCGAAGCGCACCTGGTCGACGCTGCCCGAGGCGTCGACCGCGAGCACCAGCGCGAGATCGACCGGATCTCCGCTGCCGCGCTGCGCGGCGGCCGAGCCGATCATCGTCAGGCAGAGGAGAAACGCGAGGGTGAGCCGGACCGATCGCCGCACAATCCGCCGCGATCCGGTGTCCACCGGACTGCGCTAGGCTGCCACCCGGTGCATCGCGACGCCCGCATAGGCGCCGTGGATTGCCTTCACGGAGCGGTCGATCGCGTTCCACAGGCTGGAGATTTCCGCCGCGCCCGGAGAATCCGCGTCGTATTCCTTGGCGCCCTCGCCGTATTCGAGCGAGAGCGAGTAGATCGTGCGGTGCGTGATCTGCCCCGCCCATACCGGCACGTTCAGCCCGGCAAGCACTTCGCGCACCTGCGTGACGAAAGGCGACTCGGTGTTGTCGCGCCGCGGCGGCACCGCATTGATGACCAGCGCGAACGGCTTCTTCGATTGCCGGGCGAAATCGATCGTCTCTTTCACGGCCGCCAGATCGAAGACCGCGAGCCGCACCGGAATGACCACCAAGGTCGCCACGCTGATCGCATCGGTGACCGCACCGGACATGTTCGGCGCCGTGTCGACGAACGCCCACTCGACGCCGTCCGCCTTCGCCTGCTCGACGATGTCCTTGATGCCGCCGCGCACAGCGTTGCGCAGCTGCGGCTCGGGTGTGCCGCGCAGCTTGTGCCAGAGCGAGATCGACCCCTGCGGATCGCAGTCGATCAGCATGCAGCGCCGCGACGGGCGATAGGCATGGGCTGCCAGATGCGCGGTCAGGGTGCTCTTGCCGGAGCCGCCCTTGCGCGAGGCGAAGACGATGACGTTCATGCGCGCCCCTGATTCGGAGGCTTCAAATCTAGCATGAGGCTTGATTCGGCCCTAAGGAAGATCGCGTCACACTGCGTTCGAAAAGTTGCCTTGGGTTATGAACAGCGCCGGAAATACCACGGTTGCGCGCCTGGTTTGCAACGAGGCGACGGCAAAGCGCCTTGCAGACTCGCTTCCCGAGCATGTCGATCTGGCCAAAGCGGCCATCGCGGCCTTCGAGGGAATCGACGGTCATTGGAACGTCGAGATCCATTTCGAGGAGCCGCCCGACGAGGCGGCTGTCCGGCGCCTGATCGGCGCGGCCGGCGGTCCGGCCGGGGTCACATTCGAGAGCGTTGCCGCCAGGGACTGGGTCGCCGCGAGCCTGGCGGACCTCAAGCCGGTCACGGCCGGACGTTTCACGGTGCATGGCGCGCATGACCGGGCTCACCTAACGGCAGAGCGGATCGGGATCGAGATCGAGGCGGCGCTTGCCTTCGGCACCGGCCATCACGGAACGACGCGCGGCTGCCTGCTGGCGCTGGACTGGATTGCGAAACGGGCCGCTCCGCGGCGCGTTCTCGACCTCGGCACCGGCACCGGCGTGCTCGCCATCGCGGCCGCGAAGGCGTTGCGCGTGCCGGCGCTGCGCCTCCGACATCGACCCGGAGGCGGTGCGCATCGCGCGCGACAATGCGCGTCTCAACGGCGTCGCGCCGCAGGTGCACTGCCTGCTGGCGGCCGGCCTCGCCGCGCCGCGCTTTCGTGCGCGCGCGCCGTTCGATCTCGTCTTCGCCAATATTCTCCTCGCGCCGCTCAAGCGCCTCGCCGCGCCGATGCGCCCGCTGCTGGCGCGGCGCGCGCATGTGGTGCTCTCCGGTCTGCTGGCTGCGCAGGAACAGGCGGCGCTCGCCGCCTACCGGCCGCACGGGCTGACGCTCGTGCGGCGTATTCCGCTCGGCGAGTGGGTGACGCTGATTCTTACCGCGTGAACGGGTAGGCGCTGTCGTCGGATGCGCTCGCGGTGTAACCGGCTTTCTTCAGCACGTCCTCGGGGATCAGATGCCGATGCATCGCGATCTCGCGCATCGCCGCACGCATGCGTGCTTCGATAAATGCGACATAGATGCGTGTGAGAAGGCTCTTGCGCGGGCTCCGCGCGGCGGCGATCGGGGTGGAAAGCCGTAACGTTGCGGTCGTCATAGTTGTCGCTCCTCATCATGAAGGAACGCAGGAAGGACCCCTCTAGGCGCCCTGTGTTCTTGCACTGCAACATAGAGATAGAGGTCACCTTTCGGTAGCGATCCGGCCGCATGGGGTTCACGCGAAAACCGCATGAACACGTAACGAATTGGAAAGTTTTCGATCACCAAGCTTGATCAACCGGCACCCCCACGGGTGCGACAATGTTGCATTGCACATAAATGAATCGAAACGTCGTTTTCAACGCAACTTTGTGAGCGGCGCGGTTGTCGCCGACCTGTGCCCCCCATAGATTGCCGCGATGTTCGAAGCCCGCTTCCAGACATTCGACGACGCGAATCAACGCAACGCCAGCGCGGCGCGCCTTGCCGCGCTACGCGCCGAACTGAAGCGCCGCGGGCTCGACGGCTTCATCGTTCCGCGCGCCGACCGGCACCAGAGCGAGTATGTCCCGCCCTGCGAGGAACGCCTCACCTGGCTGACGGGATTTACCGGCTCCGCGGGCGCCGCGATCGTGCTCGCCGACCGTGCGGTGATCTTCGTCGACGGCCGCTACCTGCTGCAGGTGCGCGACCAGGTCGACACCACGTTGTTTGCGGTTGAGCATCTGGTCGACAACCCGCCCGACAAGTGGCTCGAGGCGAACCTCCCGGCCGGCACGACCTTTTCGTACGATCCCTGGCTGCACACCGCGGACGCGGCCGAGAAGCTCTCCAAGGCGTGCGCCGGCGCGGGTGCAACACTTGCACCGGCGGAGCCGAACCCGATCGACTCCGTCTGGACCGAGCGCCCTCTTCCGCCGCTCGGCCGCGTCACCGTGCATGATCGAACATTCGCCGGCGAGGCCGCGCAGGCGAAGATTGGGCGCATCCAGGCCGAGATCGCCATCCTCAAAGCCGATGCACTGGTCGTGTCCGACCCGCACAACGTCGCCTGGGCCTTCAACATCCGCGGCGCCGACGTGTCGCATACGCCGCTGCCGCTGTCCTTCGCGCACGTGCCGCGCGCGGGGCGGCCCACGATCTACATCGATGGCCGCAAGCTGACGAACGAGACGCGCGACTATCTTGAAGCGCTCGCCGACGTGCGCGAGCCCGGCGCCTTCGCCGCCGACATGTCGGCGCTCGGCGCCAGCAACGCCATCGTACGGCTCGATCAGGCGACCGCTGCGGACGCGCTGGTGCGGCTCGTCGCGGACGCGGGCGGCAAGATCGCGCGCGGCGCCGACCCGATCACGCAGATCAAGGCGGTGAAGAACGCGACCGAGATCGCCGGCACGCGCGCCGCGCACGTGCGCGACGGCGCCGCGGTCGCCGATTTCCTGGCCTGGTTCGATCGCGAGGCGCCCAACGGCAAGCTGACCGAGATCGACGCGGTCGGCGCGCTGGAGACGTTCCGGCGCGACACCGGCCTCTTGAAGGAGGTCTCGTTCCCGACCATTTCGGGCGCCGGGCCGAACGGCGCGATCGTGCACTATCGCGTCACCCGTGCCACCAACCGGACGATCGGGTCCGGCGAGCTGTTCCTGATCGATTCGGGCGCCCAGTATGAAGACGGCACGACCGACATCACCCGCACGGTTGCGGTCGGCGCACCGTCCGCCGAGATGCGCGACCGCTTCACCCGCGTGCTGCAAGGCCACATCGCGATCGCGCGCGCGGTATTCCCCGACGGCGTCACCGGCGCGCAGCTCAACTCGTTCGCGCGCCGGCACCTGTGGAGCGCGGGCCTCGACTTCGACCACGGCACCGGCCATGGCGTCGGCAGCTACCTCTCGGTGCACGAGGGCCCGGCGCGCATCTCCAAGCTCGGCACGGTCGCGCTCAAGCGCGGCATGATCCTGTCGAACGAGCCGGGCTACTACAAGACCGGCGCCTTCGGCATCCGCATCGAGAACCTGGTGCTCGTGACCGAAACCGCGGTCGAGGGCGCCGAGAAGCCGCTCAACGCGTTCGAGACGCTGACGCTCGCGCCGATTGACACCCGCCTGATCGAACCCGCGCTGATGGCGGCGGACGAGATCGCCTGGCTCGACAGCTATCACGCGCGGGTCGCCGCGACGCTCGGCCCTCTCGTCGCCGCCGACACCAGGCCCTGGCTCGAAGCCGCCACAAGGCCGCTCCGTGGCTGAACCGGATCGTGGGCGTGAGACCGTCCAGGGCAATGTCGCGGAGTCCAACGGCGGGCACCCGTGGCGCCTGCTCGCGCTGCTGATCGCCATTACGGCGGTCGGGCCGCTGTCGCTCAATATCCTGGCGCCCGCCATGCCCGGACTGATCGGCACGCTCGGCGCGGGCGCCGGCACCGTGCAACTTACGCTCTCGCTGTTTCTGCTCGGGATGGCGGTCTCGCAACTGGTGCTCGGCACGCTGTCCGACCGCTTCGGCCGCCGCCCCGTGATGCTCGCCGGATTGATCCTCACCGTCGTGGCGAGCTTCGCGGCCCTCGCCGCCACCTCGGTTGACGGCCTGATCGTCGCGCGCACCGCGCAGGCGTTCGGTGCGACCGCCGGCATCGTGATCGGCCGCGCAATCGTGCGCGATCTCTACGACCGCGACCGCGCCGCCTCGATGATCGGCTGGGTCACGATGGCGATGGTGGTCGCTCCCATGATCGCACCGCTGATCGGCGGAGCGCTCGATACGGCGCTCGGCTGGCACGCGATCTTCGTCTTCCTCGGTCTCTTCGCCGCAGCCGTGCTCGTGTGGGCGGTGTTCGAGCTGCGCGAGACCCGCAAGCTGGCGGCGGGCGAAGGCTTCGCGCACTTCCTCAGCGCCTCGGCCGGCCTGCTGCGCGACCGCCTGTTCCTCGGCTACGCGCTGGTCGCGACGTTCAACTCGGCAATGTTCTTCACTTTCATCGGCGGCGCCCCGCACGTCGTCGTCACCATCATGCACCGCTCGTCGGCCGAGTACGGGATCTGGTTCCTGGTCATCTCGCTCGCCTACATGGCGGGGAATTTCGCCGCCGGGCGCTGGTCGGCGAAGTACGGCGTCGACGTCATGGTGCGCGCCGGCGTCGCCGTCACGGTCGCGGGCGCCGCGGTCGGTATCGTCTGGGTGCTGCTCGAGCCGGCGCGCGGACCCGAAGTCATCATGGTCCCGCAGATGATCATCGGGTTCGCATCCGGCTTCATGCTGCCGAACGCGCTCGCCGGCGTGGTCTCGGTGCGGCCGCAGGCGGCGGGCGCGGCCGCCGGAATCACCGGCTTCATGCAGATGGGGCTGGGCGCCGTGACGTCGCAGCTGATCGGCCACCTGCTCGACGGCGCCGCGACCGGATTACCGTTGGCAGCGATCGTGCTGGTGCTGTGCGCCTGCGGCCTTGCGGCGTTCTTCGCATTGGTGCGGAAATGACTATTTCCTGCCGACCAGCACGAACCACTCGTCCTCGGTGAGCACCGTGACGCCCGCCTCGCGCGCCTTGTCGAGCTTGGAGCCCGCGCCCGGCCCGGCCACCACGTAATCGGTCTTCTTCGACACCGAACCCGAGGTCTTCGCGCCGAGCCGCTCGGCCATCGCCTTGGCCTCTTCGCGCGTCATTTTTTCCAGCGACCCCGTGAACACCACGGTCTTGCCGGCGACGACGGTGTTGGTCGCGGGCTTCTCGGCTTCCTGGGTGCGCACCTCGCGGGTCAGCCGCTCGACGATGCCGCGATTGTGCGGCTCCTTGAAATAGGCCGCCAGCGCATCGATCACCGTGTCGCCGATCTGGTCGAGCGCATCCATCTCGGCGCGCGTCTCCTCGTCGCCCTTGGCAACCGTAACCGCAGCGTCGTGGAACGCATCCCACGTGCCGTAGCCGCGCGCCAGCGCCCGCGCCGTCGTCTCGCCGACGTGGCGGATGCCGAGCGAATAGATGAAGCGCTCAAGCGAAATCTCGCGCCGCGCGCGGATCGCGGCGAACAGGTTGCGCACCGACGTTTCGCCGTAGCCTTCGATCTCCTCCAGCTTGAGCTTCGCGTTGCGCGCCTCCAGCGTGAAGATGTCGCCCGGCTCCTTGATCCAGCCCTGCTCGAAGAAATAGTCGATCTGCTTCTCGCCAAGGCCGTCGATATCGAAGGCGCGCCGCGACACGAAGTGCTTCAGGTGCTCGGTCTTCTGGAACGGACAGGCGAACTCCCCCGAGCAGCGGAAGCGCACGCCCTCCTCGCCGGCCGAATTGATCTCGCGCACCACCGGCGTCTTCAGCGGGCACGGACATTTCTTCGGAAACGCATATTCCTTCGCGCCCTTCGGCCGCTTCTCCGCCACCACCCCGAGCACCTGCGGGATGACGTCGCCGGCACGCTGGATCGTCACGGTGTCACCGATGCGTACGTCGAGCCGTGCGATCTCGTCGGCATTGTGCAGGGTCGCGTTCTGCACCACGACGCCGCCGACGGTAACCGGCTCCAGCTTCGCGACCGGCGTCAGCGCGCCGGTGCGCCCGATCTGGATCTCGATGTCGCGTATGACCGTCGTCGCCTTCTCGGCCGGGAACTTGTGCGCGATCGCCCAGCGCGGATTGCGCGAGACGAAGCCCAGCCGCTCCTGCCAGTCGAGCCGGTCGACCTTGTAGACGACGCCGTCGATATCGTAGTCAAGCGTGGCGCGCTTCAGCCCGATCTCTTCGTGGAAGGCGAACAATTCCTCCGCCGACCTCGCGACCTTCATCAGCGGGTTGGTCGGAAAGCCGCACTTCGCCAGCCACTTCGTCATGCCGGACTGCGTGTCGGCCGGCATCTCGCTCATCTCGCCCCACGCATAGGCGAAGAAGTGCAGCGGGCGCGACGCAGTCACGCTCACATCCTTCTGGCGCAACGATCCGGCCGCCGAATTGCGCGGATTGGCGAAGATCGTGTCGCCCGCTCCGGCCTGGCGCTTGTTCAGTTCAAGAAACGCCTGCTTGGTCATGTAGACCTCGCCGCGTACCTCGCACACCGCCGGGATACGCTTCCCCTTGAGTTGATGCGGCACGTCCTTCAGCGTCTTGATATTGGCGGTGACGTCCTCGCCGATCGTACCGTCGCCGCGCGTCGCCGCGGTCACGAGCTTGCCGTCCTGGTAGCGCAGCGACATCGACAGCCCGTCGATCTTCGGCTCGGCCGTGAACGTCAGCGGCTCATCCTCGGCGAGCTTGAGGAAGCGGCGGATGCGATCGACGAAGCGCGCCACGTCGTCGGCCGAAAATGCGTTGTCGAGCGAGAGCATCGGCAGCGCGTGACGCACCTTGGCGAAGCGCCCGGTCGGCGCGACGCCGACCTTCAGCGTGAGGCTTTCCAGCGTGCGCAGATCGGGAAAACGCTGCTCGATCTCGCCGTAGCGCCGGCGCAGCGCGTCATACTCGGCGTCGGTCACCGTCGGCGCATCGTCCTGATAGTAATGCTTGTCGTGCTCACTGATTTCGGCATGCAGCCGCGCGTGCTCGGCCTTGGCCTGCTTTTCGGACAGGCCATCTACGGCGACCTTTGAGATGTCACGCGCCGCCACGGCTCACCCCGCCGCCTTGATCAGCCGCTCGGCGGCCTTGCGCGCCTCGTCGGTGATCTCGGCGCCCGCGAGCATGCGCGCGATCTCCTCGCGCCGACGCTCGGCCGCGACCTCGGTGATGCTGGTCGCCACGCGCTTGCCCCGCGCCAGCGTGTCCTTGCTGATCACATAATGCCGGTCGGCGCGCGCCGCGACCTGCGGCGCATGGGTGACCGCCACCACCTGCACCTTCGCGGCGAGGCGCGCGAGCCGCTGCCCGATCGCATCCGCGACCGCGCCGCCGACGCCGGTATCGATCTCGTCGAACACCAGCGTGGGCGCCGAGCCGCGATCCGCCAGCACGACCTTCAGCGCGAGCAGGAAGCGCGCGAGTTCGCCGCCCGACGCGACCTTCATCAGCGGTCCGGGGCGCGTGCCCGGGTTGGTCTCGACCCAGAACTCGATGTGATCGGTGCCGTCCGGTCCGGGCGAGTCGGGCTCGATGCTGGTGAAGAAGCGGGCGCGCTCGAGCTTCAAGGGCTTGAGCTCCGCCGTCACCGCCCTGTCGAGCTTCGCGGCGGCTTTCCTGCGCGCCGCCGACAGCGCAGCGGCAGCCTTGGCGTATGCGGCCTCGGCCTCTCGCGCCGCCGCCTCGAGCGCCTTCAACTCCTTCGCGCCGGCGTCGATCGCCGCAAGGTCGGCGGCATGTTTCGCGCTCAGCGCCGCGAGATCGTCCACCGAGACGTTGTACTTGCGCCCGGCGGCACGCAGCGCAAACAGCCGTTCCTCGATGCGGTCGAGTTCGCGCGGATCGTGATTGGCGGCACGCAGCGCCGCGTCGAGGTGGCTTGTGGCCTCATCGAGCGCGGTGAGCGAGGCATCGATCGCCTTGATCGCGGGGTCGATCAGCGCGGGCGATTGCGCACGGCGGCGTTCCAGCCGGCGCAGCGCAGCCGACAGCGAAGCGACCGGCGAGCGCTCGCCCGCGACCGCCTCGTGGGCGTCGCGCAGATCCTCCGCCACCTTGTCGATCTGCATCATCGCGCTGCGCCGCTCGGCGAGCGAGCTCTCTTCGCCGGTTTCGGGCTTGAGCTTGGTCAGCTCATCGACGGCGTGGCGCAGGTAATCCGCCTCGCGGCGCGCCTGCTCGACCCGGTCGCGATGCGCGTTGACCGCCGCTTCGGCCGCGCGGCGCGCGGTCCAGGCGCGTGAAACGCCGATGGCATCCGATTCGACCCCCGCATAGGCATCGAGCAATTGCCGGTGCGAGCCGACGTCGACCATCGCGCGGTCGTCGTGCTGGCCGTGGATCTCGACCAGCGCCGTGCCCAGGGCCCTGAGCACCTGCACGCTCACCGGCTGGTCATTGACGAAGGCGCGCGTTCGCCCGTCGGCCAGTTGCACGCGGCGCAGGATCAGCCCGTCTTCGGCCGCGACACCATTTTCGCCGAGGAGCGCAAGGACCGGATGGTCCGCCTCGACGTCGAAGGCCGCCGTCACCTGCCCCTGCTCGGCGCCCTGCCGCACCAGGCTTGCATCGCCGCGGCTGCCGAGCGCCAGCGCGAACGCATCGAGCAGGATCGACTTGCCGGCGCCGGTCTCGCCGGTCAGCACCGACAGCCCGGCCGCGTAATCCATGTCGAGCCGCTCGATCAGCACGATGTCGCGGATGGAGAGGCGGGAGAGCATCCAGAACTCCGGTCATTCCGGGGCACGCGCCAGAAGCGCGTTTACATCGCGTCTGCGACGCACTATGGCGCGTGAGCCGCGGAATCCATAAACACGAAATCGGCTGCTTTGAAACAGCCGCGCGTCATATCAGGTCTTGTGGATATGGATTTCGGGCGCCCCGCTAACGCGGCGCCCCGGAATGACGGAAATCAGCCCAGTCCGACCTTCTTGAACGCCTTGCTGATCCACGAGCCGCGATCTTCCGAGGGCTCGAGCCCGCCGGACTTCACCAGGCGATAGGCGTCCTTGTACCAGGGACTGTCGGGGAAATTATGCCCGAGCACCGCGGCCGCGGTCTGCGCCTCGTTGATGATGCCGAGCGAGATGTAGGCCTCGGTCAGGCGCATCAGCGCCTCCTCGACGTGCCGCGTCGTCTGGTATTGCGTGATGACCACCTTGAAGCGGTTGATCGCCGCGATGTAGTCGCGCCGCTTCTGATAGAAGCGCGCCGTGTCCATCTCCTTGCCGGCGAGTTGATCGCGCGCCATTTCGAGCTTTTTCTTGGCGGCGGCGGCGTATTCGGTGTTGGGGTATTTCCGCGCCACCTCGTCGAGCGCTTCCATCGCCTTCTGGGTGCGCTGCTGGTCGCGCGAGGTGTCGGGGATCTGGTCGTAGTAGGACGAGCCGATCAAATACTGCGCGTAGGCCGCGTCCGGGCTGCCGGGATGCAGCGTGACGTAGCGCTTCGCGGCGGAGATCGAGTTCCTCGTAGTGCGTCCCCTCGTAATGCGCATAGGCCGACATCAGCAGCGACTTGCGCGCCCATTCCGAATACGGGTGCTGGCGGTCGACTTCCTCGAACTTCTTGGCGGCCTGCTTGTAGTCGCGCTTGTTGTTCAGCAGATAGAGGCCTTCGTTGTAGAGCTTGTCCGCCGGATCGTCGGGAACGATGTCGTCCTTGGCGCCGAACCAACTACAGGCCGGCAGCGCAACAATCAGCAGCGCCAGCGCGGCGAGCCGTGCCGCCAGCATCCAACGCCTCGAAGCCGGTAAACGCATCGACATGAACGTGATCGGTCCCCGTCGCCCTGTCCAAGCCCGGGCATCCCCTGCCCGAAACTTCTTTAGTCCAAACAAAGCTATTTCGCCACGCCCGAAGGCGATAGGCGGACATTCTGCCGGGAATGTGGCGGGTTTGGGTTAATGCCGCTCAGGACAGGTCGGCACGGTAGGCCGGAACAGCCAGTCCGGCCCCGATATCCGCATGTCCGCGACGCGGCGTCCGCACGTCCCGGGTATCTTTGGCCTCGACCACGGTCCAGGCCGTCGGATCGGCGATCAGCGCCGTCAGGATCGCATGGTTGAGCCTGTGACCGCCGCGCACCGACTTGTAGGAGGCGAGCAGCGGGGCGCCGGCGAGCGACAGATCGCCGATCGCGTCGAGCACCTTGTGGCGCACGAATTCATCCGCGTAGCGCAGGCCTTCCGGGTTCAGCAGGCGATCGTCGGCGACCACCAGGGTGTTCTCCAGCGAAGAGCCGAGCGCGTAGCCCAGGCTCCACAGCCTGGAGACGTCGCGCATGAAACCGAAGGTGCGCGCACGAGCGATCTCGCGGCGGAACGCGGTCGGCTCGACGTCCAGCGCGAACGACTGCTCGCCGATCAGCGGATGCTTGAAATCGATCGTGACATCGACGTGGAAGCCGCGATCGCAGGGCGTCAATTCACCGAAAGCATCGCCCTTCTGAACGCGGATCGGCTTCAAAACCTTGGTGTAGCGCCGTGCCGCCGGCAGTGCCACGACACCGGCCTGGTCGACCGCCGCGACGAACGCCGCCGCGCTGCCGTCCATGATCGGCGCTTCGGCGCCGTCGATCTCGATCAGCGCGTTATCGACGCCAAGCCCGCACAGCGTCGCCATGATGTGTTCGATGGTGGAGACGCAGGGCCCGAAGTCATCATCGCCCAGGACGGTCGCAAGCTCGGTCGCCGTCACGTGGCGGGCATGCGCGCGGATTTCGCGCTCCGGGCGGCCCTGGTCGTCGAGACGGATGAACACGATGCCGGTGTTGGCTTCGGCGGGATGGAACGTCAGGGAGGCAGGCCGGCCGGTATGAACGCCGGTCCCGGAAACAGTCGCACGCGCCCCAAGCGTTGTCTGTCTGCCCGCTTTCATAACCCCGTATCCGCAACCCGTCGGCGAACGAACCGGCGGCTGTGGACCCCTCCTCACCACGAAGCTCCTGGGAGTTATTCTGGTGGTCCGGATAATCCCCTGTCCGAACCGACTCTTTCCCGAGAGCCCCTTCCGAAAAAACCTTAACACAGCCCAGATTGCGGCCAATTCACGGTTTTTCTCCGACTGTTACAATCGCGACCAGGATGGTAACTGCTTCGAAAGCTTCATCATTTTCGCCCCGGCGGTCCGGCGCCGCGCCACATTGCCTGTGATCTTCCGCACGGCCGGTTTTGCCCGGGCAAAAGGCGCGGTGAATCAATGCAGAATTGTGGCACCGCTTCAACGCGCGACGGGCGGCCTTGGGAGGCCGCCCGTCGTCGGATCGTCCAGGTGTCCAAATGCGACGCTAGTGAGCCTGGCGGCGCAGGAAAGCCGGGATTTCCAGTTGATCGTCCTCGATCGGGTTGCTCACCGGCGCCTGCCGGCCGTGCTGGTCGAGGCCTTGTGGGGCCGGCCGTGGCGCGAGGGGGCGCTTGGCGTACTCCGACACTGATTCGGAACGCGCTTCGGGGGCGCGCTGCAGCGGCGGCATCGGCGGGGCCTTCGGCATCGGCGGAGCGGCGCGCTCGGCCGCGACCGGAACCGGGCGGGTGACCGGGCGCGATTCGGCACGAACCTCCTCCTCCTCGCGCCGACCGAGGCCGACCGAGGCGAGCCGCTGCAGCAGCGAAACACGCTGCTTTTGCGGCGCGGGTTCCGCCGGCTGGGCTTCGCGGGCGCGGAGCTGGTTCTGTGCCGGAATCGGCAACTCGTCGATCCGCGGCATGCGCGGCGGACGCAGCGCCGGACGCTCCGCCTGGGGCGGAATGAACGGCTTCTCCGGCTCGGCCAGCGCAGGCGCGGGTTCGAAGACCGGGTCGGCCGGCTCGACGAACAGCGTCGGCTTCGGCGGAGCCATCGGCCGGATGGTCACGTCCTCGATCGCGGTCACGGGTTGCTCGACGCGCGTTTCGGCAACCGGTGCCGGAGCTTCGGCCGGCGCGGTTGCGAGAGCTTGCGCGACCGCGCGATGCGCCTGCTCGGTGCGTTCGGGACGTTCGTTGCGTTCCGCCGTGCGCTGCGTATTGGCGCGCAGGGTCTGCGTGAGCTCGGCCAGGCGGGACGCCGCCGCAACCGCTTGCGGCGCGGGCGTTGCCGCCGTCGCGGTGGCACGGTGCTGGTTTGCGTGATGCGCCATCGCGGCGATGTCGATGCCGGTCGCCACGACCGACACGCGAATGATGCCTTCGAGGCTTTCGTCGAAGGTCGCACCGACGATGATATTGGCGTCGCCGTCGACCTCTTCACGGATACGCGTCGCGGCCTCGTCGACCTCGTAGAGGCCGAGGTCCTTGCCGCCGGTGATCGAGATCAAGAGGCCGCGCGCGCCCTTCATGGTGGAATCGTCGATCAGCGGATTGGAGATCGCGGCTTCGGCGGCGGCGAGCGCACGCTTCTCGCCCGACGCCTCGCCGGTTCCCATCATCGCCTTGCCCATCTCGCGCATCACCGCGCGCACGTCGGCAAAATCGAGGTTGATCAGGCCTTCCTTCACCATCAGGTCGGTGATGCAGGCCACGCCCGAATAGAGCACCTGGTCGGCCATCGCGAAGGCGTCGGCGAAGGTGGTCTTTTCGTTGGCCACCCGGAACAGGTTCTGGTTCGGGATGATCAGCAGCGTGTCGACCACCTTCTGCAGATCGATGATGCCCTGCTCGGCGACGCGCATGCGCCGCGCGCCTTCGAACTGGAACGGCTTGGTGACCACGCCGACGGTGAGAATGCCCTGCTCCTTGGCGCAGGCCGCGACCACAGGCGCCGCGCCGGTGCCGGTGCCGCCGCCCATGCCAGCGGTGACGAACACCATGTGCGCGCCGGCGAGATGATCGCGGATCTCGTCGATCACCTCTTCGGCGGCGGCGCGTCCGACGTCGGGCTGCGATCCGGCACCGAGGCCTTCGGTCACCTGGATGCCCATCTGGATGATGCGCTCGGCCTTCGACAGAGTGAGCGCCTGCGCGTCGGTGTTGGCGACGACGAAGTCGCACCCCTGCAGGCCGGCAGCGATCATGTTGTTGACCGCGTTGCCGCCGGCGCCGCCGCAACCGAATACAGTGATCCTTGGCTTGAGCTCCCGGATGTCGGGCATCTTGAGATTGATGGTCATGGCTGCCTCTTTCAGAGTGCGGACGTGCGGGTATCGCCGCATTGCATGGCCGGTCCGCCTCCGGCCGTGACGATGGTGAACGTGATCTGGGTCATCAGAAGCTCTCCCGAAGCCAACGTCCGACCCGCGAGAAGTAACCGTCGGTCCCGGTCACGAGCTGCCGCGCTCTGCGCGGTTCGCAGTGTTCCAGGTAGGCGAATTGCGGATAGACGAGCAGGCCGGCGGCGGCCGCGAACGCCGGACCGCGCGTGGCCTCGCTCAGGCCGCCGATCCCGAGTGGGCGGCCGATGCGCACCTGGCGTCCGAGGATGTGCGCGGCGAGATCGGAGAGGCCGGTCATCTGGCTCGCGCCGCCGGTGAGGATCACGCGCCCGCGCGGATCGGCGGCGAACGGCGACAAGGCAAGCTTGTCGCGCACCATCTCGAGGATCTCCTCGACGCGCGGGCGGATGATGCGCACGAGTTGCGCGCGCGGGATCATGCGCGGCGGATCGCGCGGATCGGCGTCGGCGGTCGAGAGCGAGATCATGTCGCGGTCGTCGGAGGGACCCGACAGCGCCGCGCCGAACAGCGTCTTCAGCCGCTCCGCGTCCGCGATCGTGGTGGTGAGCCCGCGCGCGATATCCATGGTGACGTGCAGTCCGCCGAGCGCAAAGCCGTCGACGTGGACGAAGCGGCCTTCGGCAAACACCGCAACGGTGGTCGTGCCGGCGCCGAGATCGACCACGGCCGCGCCGAGATCGGCCTCGTCCTCGGCGAGCACGGACAGGCCCGACACGTAAGGCGCCGCCACCATCGCCTCGATGCCGATGTGGCAGCGCTCGACCAGGAGCGAGAGATTGCGCGCCGACGCGACATCGGTCGACACCACGTGCATGTCGACGCCGAGCCGCTGGCCGACCATGCCGCGCGGATCGCGGATCGCGCGCTGGTCGTCGAGCGCGTAGCCGATCGGGAGCGAATGCAGCACGGCACGGCCGTCGCGCGTCGAATGATGGCTGCCGGCCGAGAGCACGCGCTCGATGTCGGCGTTGCTCACCGTCGGCGCCTTCATGTGCACGGTCGCGGCGAAGAGCTCGCTCGACGTGCGCCCGGCGGTGATCGGCAGCACGACCGAATCCACATGCACGCCGGCCCCACGCTCGGCGGCGTCGACCGCGTGGCGCAGCATTTCCTCCGCCGCCGCAATGTCGGCGACTGCTCCGCCCTTCATGCCCTGCGACTGGGTATGGCCGATGCCGAGCACTTCGATCGAATGGGTGCGGCGCGGCAGCACATCCTGCGGCGGGCGCGGCTTCAGGCGCGCGATCACGCAGACGATCTTGCTGGTGCCGATATCCAGCCCGCATACGATCGCCGAGCGCTTGCGCGAGATCGGCTTCATCTTGGGAGCAAGGCCGTGCGCGAGATCGGTCACGCGTCGCCCCCTTTCTTCTTGGTGGCTTTCTTGATCGCGTCCTCGCGCGCCTGCGCGACGGTGTCGGAGAGCCGCACGGTCAGGCGGTCGGCGAGGCGCAGGTCCACCGCCGTGATATCGCGCGACAGCAGGTTCTTCTCGCGGTCGAGCCGCGCCAGAGTGGCGAGCGCGCCCTCGAGGTTGGTCTCGGGCAGGCGCACGTCGATGCCGTTCTTCAGCCGCAAATTCCAGCGCCGCTCCGCGACATAGATCGAGGCGCGCACGGAATCGCGGAGCGTCGGATACCTGTCGAGCACCGCGAGGAAATCGCGCGCGCGAGCGGCAGCGCCGTTGCCGACCACGAAGGAAAGCGAGGCGAGCCGCGGCTCGACCGTCTCCGACAGCACGGTGCCGTCGGCCGCGATCACCTTGACCTTGCCCTGCTGCTGCCACAGCGCGAACGGCTCGCGCTCGGTGACGGTAATCTGCAGGCGGTCCGGATAGAGCTTGCGCACGGTCGCTTCGGCGATCCACGGGATCGCTTCGAGCCTGGCGCGGGCGTCGGCCACGTCGAGGAAGAGAAGCGAGGAACGGTCGGTAACGCCCGCCGCGGCGAAAATCTCTTCGCGGCTGACCTGCCGCTGCCCCGACAGCGAGACGGCCGCGATGCGCATGCCCATTGCGTTCGCGGCGGCGTCGGCGGTGTCCTTCACGGCGGCGGTGATCGTCGGGATGTGCTCGCCTTTCACGACGCCGTAGACGGCGGCGGCACCAACGAACATGAGCCCCGCCACTGCGCCGGTGAAGCGCGGCATGCGCGCGTGCGCGAGCGGCAGCGTGATGCGGCGCAACAAACGGCTCACCAGCCCGCGGCTTGCAGCCGCAGGCCGGCTCCGCGGCTTTTGCCGCGTTACCGATTGAGCGAGGCGTCCTCGATCATCCATTGCACCAGCTCAGCGAAAGGAATTCCCGCATGCGCCGCAAGCTCCGGCACCAGCGAAGTTTCGGTCATTCCGGGCTGCGTGTTGACTTCGAGACAGACCAATCCCTCCGTCCCTTGCGCAGTGTCGT
>CAWIXG010000006.1:0-445079 GCA_963839985.1 uncultured Alphaproteobacteria bacterium
TCCTCAGATGTCATCCCGGCCATGCGGCCGACAGGCCGCGCGAGCCGGGACCCATCGTGCGATCCGCGCAGCGGCGCAGTGGGTCCGGGTCTCGGCCCACAGCGCGTCGCAGACGCGCGTACACGCGCTTCAGGGCCTCACCCGGGATGACAACTGCGAGCAGCCCGCTGCGCGCATGGCAGCACAACCTGCTGTCTGAATTGACCGGCCCCGGCGAACCGATACCATCGCGCGGCAAATTCCTGCGGAGGGCCCATGCGAGGAACACCGCCGATCCAACGGCGTCCGATCACCGACGCGCTGCGCGCGTCGATCGTCGAGGACCTGCCGGAGATCAAGGATATCAAGGACGCGGAGCTGCGCGCCAAGGTGATCGAGGGTTGGGCGTTCTCGCTCGCCGGCTCGTCGTACCAGCGGATCAGCGACCTGCCGGGCGAAGGCAATCCGAACGTGCTTGTGCTCAAGCGCGGCAACCAGACCGACCACCTGCGCGGGGTCGCGCATTTCGCGATGAAGATGGTGGAGGAGTTCGAGACGTCGCATCCGGAAGTCCGGGTCGACCGCGACATCGTGCTCGCCGGCGCGCTCTGCCACGACATCGGCAAGCCGTATGAATTCGATCCGGTGAACCGCAAGCGCTGGGCCGAGGACCCTTCGCGCGCCGGCGACCCGTGCCTGCGCCACTCGGTCTACGGCGCGCATGTCTGCCTGTCGGTCGGGCTGCCGGAAGAGATCGCGCACATCGCACTCGGCCATTCGTTCGAAGGCCAGCACATCGGACTGAGCACCGAATGCTACATCGTGCGTCATGCCGACCACACGTGGTGGACGATCGCGGGTGCGCTCGGCCTGATCAAGCCGGAGACGCTGGTCAACGTCGACACGATGATGCGGCCGCGCGAGCTTGATCCGCGCAAGCCCGCCAAAGTCGCCTGATCGGCAAGATCCATGGAAGCAGCGCTGGATCGACTGGTCGCGCACTCGTTCACGCTCGCGCGCGTGAGCGGCTGGATTTGCGGGCTGCTGCTGACGGTGTCGGCTTTCGTGATCGGGCTCGACATCGCGCTGCGCCAGATTTTCGTCGTGACGATCGGCGGCGCGAACGAGCTCGCCGGCTACGCGCTGGCGGTGTCGAGCTCGTGGGGCTGCACCGTCGCGCTGGTGCACCGCATTCATGTCCGCATCGACTCGGTCTACACTCATTTGCCGGCGCGCATCCGTGCGGCGCTCGACATCACCGGGCTCGCTGCGTTCGTCTATTTCCTCGCGTTCGTCACCTTCTATGCCTGGAAGGTGCTCGAACAATCGATCGAGTCCGATACGCACTCGATATCCGCGCTGGCCGCGCCGCTCGCGGTGCCGCAGGCTGTGTGGTTCGCGGGCTTTGTCGTGTTCCTCGCCGTCGCCTCGGTCTATCTGTTGCGCGCCATGCTCGCGTTCGCCAAAGGCGACCTGCGCCGCGTGCGCGAGCTGCTCGGCGCGCGCTCGATCCAGGAGGAGATGGAGTTCGAGAAGGAGAGCCTCGGCCTGGCGGCGCGGGGCGACCGATGACGCTGGTCGCAATCCTCGTCCTGCTGCTCATTCTGGTGCTCGCCGTTCCGGTCGCGGCCGGGCTCGGCTGGCTTGGCCTGGTGTTGAACCAGCTCTACTCGCCGATCTCGCTGATCGTGACCACCGGCGAGGTGACCTGGTCCACCACGACCTCGTTCATCCTGGTGGCGGTGCCGTTCTACGTGCTGATGGGCGAGATCATGCTGCGCACCGGCATGGCCGAGCGCATGTACGCGGCGATCGCCCAATGGGTCTCGTGGCTGCCCGGCGGCCTGATGCACTCCAACGTCGTCGCCTGCGCGGTGTGGGGCGCGCCGTCGGGGTCGAGCGTCGCGACCGCGGTCACGGTCGGCACCGTCGCGATCGGCGAGATCAAGAAGCACAAATACAACGAGCCGCTGTTCCTCGGAACGATCGCGGCCGGCGGCACGCTCGGCATCCTTATTCCGCCCTCGATCAACATGGTCGTCTACGGCGCGATGACCGATACCTCGATCCCCAAGCTCTATCTGGCGGGCTTCATTCCGGGCTTCGTGCTGTCGGTCCTGTTCATGGCGACCGTGCTGATCGCCTGCCTGTGGCGGCCGGCCTGGGGCGGCACGCCCGTCGTGACCAGCTGGGAGGCGCGCATCCGCACGCTGCCCGGCCTGCTGCCGCCGCTCGTCATCCTCGCCGCGGTGATCGGCTCGATCTACATCGGCTGGGCGACCGCGACCGAAGCCGCCGCGCTCGGCATTCTCGCCGCCTTCGCCTATGCGGCTTACGAGCGCAGCCTGAGCATGAAGATCATCGGCGAGATCTTCGAGGGGACCGCGCGCACCACCGGCATGATCATGGCGATCGTGATCGGCGCCTATTTCCTCAACGTGGTGATCACCACGATCGGCCTGCCGAACCAGATCGGCACGCTGGTGAAGTCGCTCGATCTGTCGCCGCTCGGCACCTTGCTGCTGATCATCGTGTTCTACCTGATCCTCGGCATGTTCATGGAAACGCTGTCGATGATGGTCGCGACCATTCCGATCACCACGCCGATCATCGTGCAGGCCGGCTACGATCCGGTCTGGTACGGCATCCTCGTCGTGCTGCTGATGGAGGCGGCGCTGCTGACCCCGCCGGTCGGCATGAACCTGTTCGTGGTGCAAGGCATCCGCGAAAGCGGCGACCTCAATGACGTGATTGTCGGGACCGCGCCGTTCATTCTCACGCTGTTCGTGATGATCGCCTTGATCGTCGCGTTTCCCGGCATCGCAATGTGGCTGCCGAACCTGCTGAGCTGACGACTGCGACAAATGGAGGGGGACATGGGATTGGTGAAACTGGTTGCGGCCGCCGCGATGCTGGCGGCGCTGGGCGTCGCCGCGCAGGCGCAGGACCTGCCGAGGAACCATTTCAAGGTGCTGATCCAGGACAGCCCCACGCCGCAGGTCAAGCTGCTCGAGGCGCCGCTCTGGAACGAATGGATTCCGGCGGCATCGAAGGGCCAGATCACCGCCGATGCCGCGCCCTACGATCAGGTCGGCATTCCCGACGAGGCGGTGCTGCGGCTGCTCAAGCTCGGCGCCTTCGACTTCGCCAGCTTCGACATCGCCAAGGTCGCGGGCGACGATCCGAGATTCGAGGGCTGCGACCTCTCCGGGCTGGCGCTGACGTTCGAGGATTCGCGCAAGGCCTGCGACGCGTGGCGCAACACCGTCGACCGGCTGATGCAGCAGAAGTGGAACGCCAAGCTGCTCGCCTTCGGCACCGCCCCGCCGCAGGCGCTGTGGTGCGCGACCGAGGTGAAGAATTTCGACGATCTCAAGGGCAAGAAGCTGCGGGTCTACACCAAGACCATGGTGGACTTCGCGCAAGGCATCGGCGCGGCGCCGGTCAACATCGCGTTCCGCGAGGTCATCACCGCGCTGCAGAACAAGGTCGTCGACTGTGCCGTGACCGGAACGTCGGTCGGCAATTCGGCGGGCTGGATCGAGGTGACCAAATACCTGATGCCGATTCCGCTCGGCTGGGCGATCAACGTGCACGTCGTCAATCTCAACACCTGGAAAAAGCTTGATCCGAAGACGCAGGCGTTTCTCGAAGCCGAGTTCAGGACATTCGAGGACAAGTTCTGGCAGATCATGAAGGAGACCGACGCGGACGCGGCCAACTGCAATGTCGGCAAGCAGCCGTGCCGGAACGGCAAGCTCGCCAGCATGATCATGGTGCCGGTGTCGGACGCCGACCAGCAGCGCTTCAAGAGACTGGTGCAGGACACGGTGGTCAAAGGCTGGCTCAAGCGCGCCGGCGCCGAGGTCGCGAAGGAATGGAACGCCTCGGTCGGCAAGGCGCTGGGGATGGAGGCGACGCAGTAGCGACGGGACCGCACACTCAGATGTCATCCCGGCCGAGCGTGGCGAGAGCCGGGATCCATCTTCCGGCCTGCGCAGATTGCGCAATGGGTCCCGGGTCTCGGCCTTCGGCCTCGCCCGGGATGACAGTTTTGATTGTGGCGGTTTTTCCTGCTTGATTGGCGCGATGGCCGCTTCGATCACCGACATCCCCGCCCTCGCCGCCAGACTGCGCGCCGGCGATCGCGCCACGCTCGCGCGCGCGATCACGCTGATCGAGAGCAAGCGCGCGGATCATCAGGGCCAGGCGCGCCGGCTGGTGCAGGAGCTGCTGCCCGAGACCGGCAAGGCGGTGCGGATCGGAATTACCGGCACGCCAGGCGTCGGCAAGTCGACCACGATCGATGCGCTCGGCATGTTTCTCACCGCCCGCGGCCACAAGGTGGCGGTGCTGGCCGTGGACCCGTCGTCCGCCCGGACCGGTGGCTCGATCCTCGGCGACAAGACGCGGATGGCGCGGCTCGCCAACGACGACAACGCCTTCATCCGCCCCTCGCCCGCCGCCGGCACGCTTGGCGGCGTCGCCGCCAAGACGCGCGAGACCATGTTGATCTGCGAGGCGGCAGGGTTCGACGTCGTGCTGGTGGAGACCGTCGGCATCGGGCAGTCCGAGACCGCGGTCGCCGACATGACCGACTTCTTCCTCGTGCTGATGCTGCCGGGCGCGGGCGACGAATTGCAGGGCATCAAGAAAGGCGTCGTCGAGATCGCCGACATGATCGCCGTCAACAAGGCCGACGGCGACAACGTCAAGCGCGCCAAGGCCGCCGCCGGCGAGTATCGCGCCGCGCTGCACATCCTGACGCCGCGCTCGCCCACCTGGGCGCCGCCGGTCGTCACCTACTCGGCGCTGACCGGCGAGGGCATCGAGACGCTGTGGAGCCAGGCGCTGGCGCATCGCCAGCAGTTGTCCGCTACGGCTGAGTTCGCGGCACGGCGGCGCGAACAGCAGGTCAAATGGATGTGGGCGATGCTGGAAGACCGCTTCCATCTGCGCCTGAAGAGCGACGCCAGACTGAAGACACGCGTGCCGGCGATCGAGAAAGCGGTCGCAGAGGGCACGCTGTCGCCTGCGCTTGCGGTGGACGAGATCGCAGCCGCGCTCGGGGTGTAGGCGATGACCACCATCCTCATCACCGGCTTCAGGCGCTTCCCCGGCGCGCCGTACAATCCCAGCGCCGCGCTCGCGCGCGCGGTCGGCAGGCGGCGGCGGCCGGCGTTCGCGGACGTGCAGCGCATCGTACACATCTTCGAGACGAGCTATGCGGCGGTCGACCGCGATCTGCCGAAGCTGGTTGCCGAACACCGGCCAGACATCGTGCTGATGTTCGGCCTCGCCGGGCGTGCGAACGTCGTGCGCATCGAAACCCGCGCACGCAACGCGCGCTCAATCCTGTTTCCCGACGTCACCGGCTTTCGGCCAATGGCGCGCGAGATCGCGCCCGGCAAGGCGCCGCTGCGCGGGAATGCTCCATTCGTGCGCCTGCTCGCCGCGTCTCGCGCCAGCCGGACGCCCACCCGCCTGTCGCGCGACGCCGGGCGCTATCTTTGCAACTACGTCTACTGGCGGGCGCTGGAGGCGTCCCGATCCGGCACGCTGGCGCAGTTCGTCCACATCCCGCCGGTCAGCCGCAATCCGCGGCGGCCCGGACGCAGGCGGCGCGCCTCGCACGCCGCGCTGGCGCGCGCCGGAGAGGCCGTTTTGCTGGCGCTGCTCGCCGCGCAGCGCCGTTTACGTTAATGCGCTGTCCCGGCGCGGCACAGCATTCCGGGCGCGCTTCTTGAAGCTCTCCGCTCCTCTCTGGAGGAGCGTCATGAGCATCGACCGCCGCCATTTTCTCGCCGCCACGACCGCAACCGGCGCCTTCACGGCGACCGAAGCCATCGCGGCGCCCGCCGCCTCCGGCTCGGTTCCGATTTCCGGCCTCGGCGTCGATGCGTTTCACCTCGGCGTGCGCACCAGCAGCGAGGGCGACCAGACCGAAGCGCTGCAGCGCGCGATCGACCGTGCCGCGGGCGCCCGGCTGCCGCTGATCCTGTCGCCCGGCGTCTACCGGGTCCGCGCGCTCGTGCTGCCGACCGGCGCGCGGCTGATCGGCGTGCCCGGCGCAACGCGCATCGTGGCGCTCGACAACGTGCCGCTGATTGTCGCGCGCGGCGCCGACCATGTTCTCCTCTCCGGCATCATCTTCGACGGCACCGGCCGCAAACTCCCCGAGGACGCCGGCCTGATCCAGCTGGCCGCCGGGCGCAACGTCGCGGTGCGCGACTGCGACGTGGTCAATCCCGGCCGCAACGGCATCGTGCTCGACGCGATCGAAGGCGAGGTCACCGGCAACACGATCACTGGCGCACGCGCGACCGCGATCTTCTCGGTCGAGGCGCGCGGCCTCACCATCGCGCGCAACACCATCCGCAATGCCGGCAACAACGGCATCCAGGTCTGGCGCTCGCAGCCCGGCGACGACGGCACGCAGGTGCTCGACAACCGCATCGAGGACACGGCGGCGCAGAACGGCGGTTCGGGACAGAACGGCAACGCCATCAACGTGTTTCGCGCACATAATGTCACGGTTCGCGGCAACCGCATCCGCAACGCGGCGTTCTCGGCGGTACGCGGCAACGCGGCCTCGAACATCCAGGTGACGAACAACACCTGCACCGGCCTCGGCGAGGTTGCGATCTACGCGGAGTTCGGCTTCGAGGGCGCGGTGATCGCCAACAACACCATCGACGGCGCGGCGATCGGCATTGCGGTGACGAACTTCAACGAAGGCGGGCGGCTCGCGGTGGTGCAGGGCAACCTGATCCGCAACCTCGTTCCGAAGCGCCCCGCCGGCACCGATCCGAACGACAGCGCCGGCATCGGCATCGGCGTCGAGGCCGACACCGCGGTCACCGGCAACACGATCGAGAACGCGCCGACCGCCGGCATCGCGGTCGGCTGGGGCCAGTATCTGCGCGACGTCAGCGTGACCGGCAACGTCGTGCGCAGCGCCGGCGTCGGCATCTCGGTGTCGGTGTCGCCCGGCGCGGGCTCGGCGGTGATCGCCGACAATCTCATCGCCGCCACCAAGAACGGCGCCATCGTCGGCATGGACCAGCGCCGCGCGATGACCGGTGACCTCGCGCGCGAGGGCGCGGCGCGCTACGCGCAACTCGCGATCAACGGCAACCGCGTGCGCTAGCGCGGCCTGCAGCGCGCCGATACAGTCGGCGCATGGGACCGACGATCCATCCGGCAGAAGCGCTCGCAGCGCTGTGGCGGCTCGCGCGCCAACCAGGCGAAGCACTCGATGCCGTCGAGCTGACCGGCGCCGAGCCGGCGCTTCCCTCCAGTTTCGCCGTCGGCACTGCCGCGCAGGCGAGCATTGCGGCAACCGCGCTTGCCGCCGCCGAGCTGTGGCGGTTGCGCGCCGGCCGGCGCCAGCGCGTCAACGTCGCGATGCGTGACGCCGCGGTCGAGTTTCGCAGCGAGCGCTACATGCGCGTCGATGGTGACGCGCCGAAGGAGCTCTGGGACAAGATCGCGGGACTCTACCGCTGCGGCGACGGGCGGTGGATACGGCTGCACACCAATTTTCCGCATCACCGCGACGGCGTGCTGAAGCTGCTCGGCTGCGACTATGCGCGCGAGGCGGTGCAGCGCGCGCTCGACGGCTGGCAGGCCGAGGCGTTCGAGACGGCCGCCGCCGAAGCCGGACTGGTCGCGACGATGACGCGCTCGTTCGCCGAATGGGACGCGCACCCGCAGGGGCAGGCGGTCGCGTCGCTCCCGACATTCACGATCGAGAAAATCGGCGAGGCGCAGCCTCTGCCGCTGCCCGCCGGCGACCGGCCGCTGTCGGGCGTGCGCGTGCTCGATCTCACGCGCGTGATCGCCGGGCCGGTGTGCGGGCGCACGCTCGCGGCGCACGGCGCCGACGTGCTGTGGGTCACCGCTAAGCACCTGCCGCAGATGATGCCGCTGGTGATCGACAATGGCCGCGGCAAGCTGTCGACCTATGTGGATCTGCGCGACACCAAAGGCCGCGACACGCTCGCCGGCCTCGCGCGCGCGGCCGACATTTTCGTGCAGGGCTATCGTCCCGGCGCGGTCGCCGGCAACGGCTTCGGCGCCGAGCACGCTGCGCAACTTCGCCCCGGCATCGTCTACGTGTCGCTGTCCGCCTATGGCCACGAAGGTCCATGGGCCAGGCGCCGCGGCTTCGACTCGCTGGTGCAGAACGCGAACGGCATCAACGATGCGGAGGCGCAAGCCGCCGGGGCCGACAAGCCAACACCCTTGCCGTGCCAGGCGCTCGACCATGCGGCCGGATTCCTGATGGCGTTCGGCGCGATGACGGCGCTGTCGCGGCGCGTCAGCGAAGGTGGAAGCTGGCATGTGCGCGTGTCGCTGGCACAAACCGGCCACTGGTTTCGCAGCCTCGGCCGCGTCGCGGATGGACTCGCCTGCCCAGATCCCAAGCCTGACGACGTACGCGACCGGCTCTACGACGGCTTATCCGGCTTCGGCAGGCTCACGGCAGTCCGGCACGCGGCGGCGCTGGACGCGACGCCGGCGCACTGGGCACGTCCGTCGGTGCCGCCCGGCACGCACGCACCGGAGTGGCCAGCCTGAGCCGTCATCCCGGACGAGGCCGCAGGCCGTGACTGTCATCCCGGACGAGGCCACAGGCGAGATGACAGCTACGCTCGGTCGCCCGGGATGACAGTGAGAGCATCCGCCGGCCGCATGCCGCCGACCGCGATGCCGTTCCAGTTGCGCAGCTCCTTGCGCACGAAGCGGTCGAGCTTTGCCCGCTCCGCGCCGGACATCGGCAGGAACCGCGCGATCATCGCGGCCGTCGCAACTTCGGCGGCACGGGTCGCGCCATCCTCGCACTTCACCGCGATGCCGAGGCCCTGTTCCGGCAATGCGCCGCAGAACACCCCTTCCGCGCCGGTCTTCACCAGCACACGCGCGCCGAGCAGCGTCATGATCTCGGTGCAGAACCGGCCGGTGCCGGCGACGTAATACGGCTGAGCCGCGCAGGCCGCGCGCAGACGCCTTGCCGCCTGCGCGCGCTTTTCGCCGAGCCGATGTCCGGTGCCGAAGCGCGCGAACGCATGCGCGAGCGCCGTCAGCGGCACCGCGAAGGTCGGGATCGAGCAGCCGTCGATGCCGCACTCATCTTGCGAAAGCGTGGTGCCGGTGAGGCTCTCCAGGGCGGCGCGCACCTCCCGCTGCACCAGGTGGTCGACCCCCACATAGCCGCGATGGTCGGCGCCCGCCGCGCAGGCGACACAGATGAAGCCCGCATGCTTGCCCGAGCAGTTGTTGTGCAGCGCCGACGGTGTGCCGCCGGCGCGCGCCAGCCCCTGGGTCGATGACTGATGGGAGGGCCAGTGCGCGCCGCATTCGAGCGCGCTGCCATCGAGCCCGGCGCGCGCCAGCATGCGGGCCGCCACCTCGACATGCGGCGGCTCGCCGCCATGACTGGCGCAGGCGAGCGCAAGTTCCTGGTCGCCGAAGCCGAACGTGTCGGCCGCGCCGCTCTCGATCAGCGGCAGGGCCTGGATCGGTTTGACCGCCGAGCGCGGATAGACCGCCTGGGTGACGTCGCCGAGCGCGAATACGGTGCCGCCCTCGGCATCGACCACCGCCACCGCGCCGTGATGGCGGCTTTCCACCAGGGCGCCGCGGGTCACCTCCAACAGCACCGGGTTACGCATTTGTCATGTTGCTCGCGGACGTCCTTGCCATAGTTCGGGCCGAAACCATTTATACTCGACCGTGATGTCTGTCGCCCCGCCCCCTTCGGCTTCTCCCCGCCGCCGTCCCTCGCGCAAGGTCCTGAGCTGGACTTTCCTGGCGGTCTTCCTCCTTCCCGTGCTCGGTGCGTTCGGCGCGCTCGCCTCGCGCGGCGGCCCGACGCACTGGAGCCAGTGGGACCGGACGGTCGCGAGCCGGCTCGGCGAGGCGGCCGCGCACCCGCAGGCGCGTATCCTGGTGATGTCGGGGCGCACGCGCGGCTGGAAGGGCGCGCTGGCGGTCCACAGCTGGATCGTCATCAAACACGAGAACGATCGCGCCTGGAGCCGCTACGACGTCGCCGGCTGGGGCACTCCGGTGCGGCTGAACTGGTGGCCGCCGGATCTTTGGTTCGGCCAGCACGGCGAGGTCCTGGTGGACTTCAAGGGCGCGGCCGCCGAGGCGCTGATCCCGCGGATCGAGGCGGCGATCAAGACTTATCAGTACGCGAATGCCGGCGACTACCGCATCTGGCCGGGCCCGAACAGCAACACATTCGTCGCGACCGTGCTGCGCGCGGTGCCGGAACTCGGCGTCACGACGCCGCCGAACGCGATCGGCCGCGATTTCCGCCCGTTTCCCTATGCGGGGATGAGCGACAGCGGCACCGGGGTCGAGGCGAGCCTGTGGGGCCTGCTCGGCGTCAAGCTCGGCTGGGTCGAGGGGGTCGAGGTCAATGTCCTCGGCCTTGTCGCTGGCCTCGACGTGCGCTACCCGGCCGTCAAGCTGCCCGGCTTCGGCCGCATCGGCATTGCTCCGGTCGCGACCGCCTCGGCGAAATAAATCACATAATTGTCATCCCGGCCGAGCGCAGCGAGAGCCGGGACCCATGCTGCGATGCGCTCTGGATTTGGCTATGGTGGCGAGATGGATCCCGGATAGGCGCTTCGCGGCTTCCGGGATGACAGTGGTGAACATCTGATGCGCGACACATGGCCGCTTCTCGACCGGATCGCGTTCCCGGCGATCGCACGCGGCGCCGTGCAGACGCTGCAGGTCAATGTCGGCTATCGCTGCAACCAGTCCTGTGTGCATTGCCACGTCAACGCGGGCCCCGGCCGGACCGAGGAGATGGACGGCGCGACCGTCGATATCGTGCTCGATTTCCTCGAACGGCGACGCATCGGCACGCTCGACATCACCGGCGGCGCGCCGGAGCTCAATCCGCACTTCCGCCGTCTCGTCACGACGGCGCGCGACATGAGCGTCAAGGTGATGGACCGCCACAACCTCACCATCCAGGAGCAGCCCGGGCAGGAAGACCTTGCCGGATTCCTTGCCGCCAATGAGGTCGAGATCGTCGCCTCGATGCCGTGCTACCTGCCGGACAACGTCGACAAGCAACGCGGCAAGGGCGTCTATGACGGCTCGATTCGTGGTTTGCAGAGGCTCAATGCGCTCGGCTACGGCCGCGAGGGCTCGGGGCTCACGCTCAACCTCGTCTACAATCCGCTCGGCGCCGCGCTGCCGCCGCCGCAGGCTGATCTCGAGGCCGACTACAAGCGATCGCTGAGCGAGCGCTTCGGCGTCACGTTCAACAGCCTGTTCACGCTCGCCAACATGCCGATCCAGCGCTTCGGCGCCATCCTGTTGTCGCAGGGCACGTTCGATGCCTATCTCGACACCCTGACGCATGCGCATCGCACCGAGAATCTCGACGGCGTGATGTGCCGCAGCCTGCTGTCGGTCGACTATCGCGGCTACGTCTACGACTGCGACTTCAACCAGATGCTGGACCTGCCGCTCGCGCGCGGCGGCCGCGACCGCATGCATCTGTCCGAGTTGCGCGACGACGACATCGCCGGCAACCCGATCCGCGTCGCAGGCCATTGTTTCGGCTGCACCGCCGGACAAGGCTCGAGCTGCGGCGGTGCGCTGAAAGAGGCGGCGGAGTGACGGCCGAGCCGTCGCTCTCCATCATCGTTCCGGTGCTCGACGAAGCCGCGACGATCGTCGCGGCGCTCGAGGCGCTTGCGCCGCTGCGCGCGGGCGGCACCGAAATCATCGTCGTCGATGGCGGCAGCGCCGACGACACCGCCGCGCGCGCAAAGCCACTGGCCGATTTCGTCATCACCAGCGCGCGCGGCCGCGCCGTGCAGATGAACGCCGGCGCGGCGCTGGCGCGCGGCGACGTTTTACTGTTCCTGCACGCCGACACGCGCCTTCCGGATAGCGCGGATCGACTTGTGCGCGACGGCATCGCGACGTCCGGCCGCGCCTGGGGCCGCTTCGATGTCACGATCGAGGGTACGCACCCGCTGTTTCCCGTCATCGCAGCGACGATGAACTCTGCGGTCACGCCTCACCGGAATCGCAACCGGCGATCAGGCGATGTTCGTCACCCGCGAGGCGTTCGACGCGGTCGGCGGCTTTCCCGAGATCGCCCTGATGGAGGACATCGCGCTCGCGCGGCGTCTGAAACGCATCTCGCGTCCGCTCTGCCTGTCGGCGCGCGTGACCACGTCGGGACGCCGCTGGGAACGTCGCGGCGTGCTGCGCACGATCCTGCTGATGTGGGGGCTGCGACTGGCGTATTTTTTTGGTGCGAAGCCCGACGATCTCGCAAGACGGTATGGGTAGTCACCGGCTGTCATCCCGGGCGAGCGCAGCGAGACCCGGGATGACAGCCTCACCTTGATCGGCCCGTTTCAGGTGCTATCTATCATCGGCGCGGACGACCGTGCATTTCCCCCAACACTGTCAGGGACGGCCCTGCTCCATATGCGGAGAACGTCATGGCCTGGATCATTCTGTTTTTCGCAGGACTGTCGGAGGTCGGCTGGGCCGTCGGCCTCAAATACACCGAAGGTTTCACGCGCCTTGTTCCATCCGCTCTCACGCTCGCCTGCATGGCGATCAGCCTCGGCCTGCTCGGCCTCGCGTTGAAGACCCTGCCGCTCGGCACCGCCTACGCGGTCTGGACCGGCATCGGGACGATCGGAACCGCGCTGCTCGGCATCGTGCTGTTCGGCGAGTCGGCGAGCGCGCTGCGGCTTGCCTGCATCGGGCTGATCGTCGCCGGGATCGTCGGGTTGAAGCTGGTGTCGGCGGAGTAACACACAGCGGTCATCCCGGAAGCCGCCAAGCGGCTATCCGGGACCCATCACCCGAAGCGCTCGTGGAAAATGGGTCCCGGGTCTCCCCGGCTCAAGGCCGGGGTCGCCCGGGATGACAAGCTACGCTCACCCGGGATGACAAGCTGCGTTCGCCCGGGATGACACCTGAGTTACACCCGCCCCTGCAGCGCGCGCATGAAGATCGTGCGCGCGGCGCGGCGGTCGAGCTTCACCGGATTGCCGCCGGCAGTCGGATCTTCGGGCGCCATCTTCACGATGGTGTCGACCCGGTCGTCGCCGACCTTGAGACCTTCGAGCGTGTGCGGGATGCCGGCCTGCTCGCGCAGCTCGAGCACGAAGTCCATGAAGGCGCGGAAGTTCGGGCGCAGCCCGATGTAGCCCGCCAGCCGCTTGATCTTGTCCTCGATCGCCTTGCGATTGAAGGCGAGCACGTAGGGCACAAACACGGCGTTGGTGAGCCCGTGGTGGGTATCGTAGAGCGCGCCCACCGGGTGCGAGAGCGCGTGGATCGCGCCGAGCCCCTTCTGGAACGCGGTCGCGCCGGCGGCGGCGGCCGCCATCATGTGGGCGCGCGCCTCGATATTCGTGCCGTCCTTCACGGCGGCGACCAGGTTCTCCTTCACCAGCCGCACGCCTTCGACCGCGATGCCGTCGGCAAGCGCGTGATAGCTCGGTACGCAATAGGCCTCCAATGCATGCGAGAACGCATCCATCCCGGTTCCGGCGGTGATGTGCGGCGGCATCCCGACGGTCAACTCCGGATCGCAGATCGTCACCTTCGGCAGCATCGCGGGGTGGAAGATGATCTTCTTGGTGTGCGTCTTCTCGTTGGTCACGACTGCCGCCCGGCCGACCTCCGAGCCGGTGCCGGCCGTGGTCGGCACCGCGACGATCGGCGCGATCACGCTTGCGTCGGCGCGCGTCCACCAGTCGCCGACATCCTCGAAGTCGAAGACGGAGCGCGTCTGGCCTTTCATGAACGCGATCAGCTTGCCGGCGTCGAGCGCCGAGCCGCCGCCGAATGCCACCACGCCGTCATGGCCGCCCGCGTTGAACGCCGCGATGCCCGCGACAAGGTTCGCTTCCACCGGATTGGGCTTCACGTCGGAGAACAGCTTGCCGGCAACGCCGGCGGCCGCGAGCGTCTCCATCGCCTTGCCGGTCATCGGCATGCTGGCGACGACCGGATCGGTGACGAACAGCGGATTGTGCATGCCGGCAGCCTTTACGGCTTCGCCGAGTTCGCTGATCCGTCCGGCGCCGAAGCGCACCGTGGTCGGATAATTCCAGTTGCCGCGCAGGTCCATCGTCAATCCTTCCTCTATCACCACTGTCATCCCGGAAGCCGCGAAGCGGCTATCCGGGACCCATCTGTCCAAACACTGCCGGCTCCCGAGCGTGTGGGACCATGGGTCCCGGGTCTCTGCCTTCGGCCTCGCCCGGGATGACAGCGGAGTTATACTTCCCTCAAATGATAGCTCTTCGGCCGCGTCAGCAACTCGTAGCCGACGCGCGACAGCGTTGCGCCGCGGCCGGTGTCCTTCACGCCGGTCCAGGCGAGGCCCGGATCGAGATAGTCGGCGCGGTTCATATACACGGTGCCGGTCTCGATCTCGCGGCCGATGCGCTCGGCGGCATCGATGTCCCTCGTCCAGATCGAGGCGGTCAGGCCATAGGGCGAGTCGTTCATCAGGCGGATGGCTTCGGCGTCGTCCTGCACCTTCATGATGCCCACGACGGGACCGAACGTCTCGTCCATCATCACCTTCATGGCGTGGTCGACGTCGACCAGCACCTGCGGCGCCAGATAGGTCGATCCGTCCTTGTCGCGCGCAAACGCCGTCGTGTCGATCAACGCCCGCGCGCCGTTGTGCAGCGCTTCGCCGATATGGGCGCGCACGGTCGCGGCGAGGCGCGGCTGCGCCATCGGTCCGAGCGTGGTCTTCTGGTCGAGTGGATCATCGAGCACATATTGCCTGGTGAGATCGACGAAGCCATCGACGAACGCGTCGTAGACATCCGCATGAACGTAGACGCGCTCGATGCCGCAGCAGCACTGGCCGGAATTGAAATAGGCGCCGTCGACCACGTTCTCGACCGCGTGCTTCAGGTCCACGTCGGGCCGCACATAGGCCGGATCCTTGCCGCCGAGCTCCAGCCCGACGCCCGCGAAGGTGCCGGCCGCCGCGCGTTCGATCGTCTTGCCGGCCGCGACCGAGCCGGTGAAGCAGATCTGGTCGACCGCGCCCGAGCCGATCAGCTTCGTGGTGTCGTCATGCGACAGCGTGAGCGTGCGGAACAGGCCCTTCGGCAGGCCCGCCCGGTCCATCGCCTGCTGGAAGCGATCGCCGACCAGCAAGGTTTGCGCCGCATGCTTCAGCAGCACGGCGTTGCCCGCCATCAGTGCGGGCACCACCGAGTTCACGGCGGTGAGATACGGGTAGTTCCACGGCGCGACGGTCAGCACGATGCCGACCGGCTCGCGCGCGACGTAGCGCTTGAAGCCTGGCCGCGGCTCCGGGACGATGGGCGCGAGCGCACTCTCGGCCAGCGCGATCATCGCGCGCGCGCGTTCCTCGAAGCCGTTCAGCTCGCCGCCGCCGTACCGCACCGGGCGGCCCATCTGCCAGGCAAGCTCGGGCGCGATCTCGTCGCGCATCGCCAGCATCGCGTCGACGGCTTTGGAGAGAATTTTGCCGCGCTCCGCGACCGGCACGCGCTTCCACTCCGCCTGCGCCTTGCGCGCCGCCGCGAGCGCGGCCTCGATCTCGGCGGCGGACGACGCGGCACGCCGCACCACTTCGCGGCCGTCGACGGGGGAGATGCAGACGATGTCGGGCATGACGCTCCGGTCTTGCTTCACCCTCCCCTGGAGGGGGAGGGTCGGCGCCGCAGGCGCCGGGGTGGGGTGAGTAAACCGGCGAGGCGCAGAAAGTCACCCCCACCCGGATCGCTTCGCGACACTGCCGATGCGTCGCATCGGCGCACTTCTCCTAAAGAACGCGGCAAGGCCGCCTACGCCTCCCCCCTCCAGGGGGAGGTAAAGAAAGAAAGATCAGTACCTCTCGAACCCGCGCATCAGCTCCCAGTCGGTGATGCGGCGGTCGTATTCGAATTGCTCCCATTTCGCGGTGTGGACGTAATGGTCGACCACCCCGTCGCCGAGCGCGGCGCGCAACATGCTCGAGCGGTCGAGGCACTCGGTCGCCTCGCGCAAGGTCTTCGGCACCTCGGGCAGTTTCTCGCCGCCATAGGCATCGCCGGCGAACGGCGCGTCGAGCGTGAGCTTCTCCGCGACGCCGGCAAGGCCTGCGGCAATCAGCGCTGCGAAAGCGAGATAGGGATTGAGATCGGCGCCGCCGATGCGGCATTCGATGCGAATGCCCTTGCCGCCCTCCCCGCACAGGCGGAAACCCGCGGTGCGGTTGTCGCGGCTCCACACCGCCTTGGTCGGCGCGAAGGTGCCGACCTGGAAGCGCTTGTAGGAATTGATGTAGGGCGCCAGAAAATAAGTGATGTCGCGCGCGTAGGCGAGCTGCCCCGCCACGTAGGAGCGCATCAGCGGCGACATCGTGAATTCGGCCTTCGGCGCAAAGAACAACGGTGTCTTGCCGGCCGCGTCCCACAGCGACGTGTGCACGTGCGACGACGAGCCGGCGAGGCCGTAATTCCACTTCGACATGAACGTCACGGCCTTGCCCTGGCCGTGCGCGATCTCCTTCACGCCGTTCTTCAGGATGGCGTGATTGTCCGCCATGTCGAGCGCGTCGGAATAGCGGACGTTGATTTCCTCCTGCCCGGGCCCCCACTCGCCTTTCGAGTTCTCGACCGGGATGCCGGCGCCCTGCAGCCCGCGGCGGATGGCGCGCATCACGCCCTCCTCCTTGGTGGTCTGCAGGATGTGATAGTCCTCGATGTAGTAACCGGCGGTCTTCGGCGCGTGATAGCGCTTGGCGTGGATCGCCTCATAGCTTTCGTCGAACAGGTAGAACTCGAGCTCGGAGGCGCAGTAAGCGCGCATCTTGAGCTTCTTCAGCCGCGCGACCTGCGCCTTGAGCATCGCGCGCGGCGAATGCGGGACATCGTCGTGATGGTGATCGAGCACGTCGGCGAGCACCAGCGCGGTGCCCTCAAGCCAGGGCACCCGGCGCAAGGTCGTCATGTCGGGCTTCATCACGAAGTCGCCGTAGCCCTTGTCCCAGCTCGCCGCCGCGTAGCCCGGCACCGGCTCCATGTCGATGTCGTCGGCGAGCAGGTAGTCGCAGCCGTGCGTCTCCTCGTGCGCGCCGTCGACGAAAAACTCGGCCTGGAAACGCTTGCCGATCAGGCGCCCCTGCATGTCGACCATCGCGACGATCACCGTATCGATGGTGCCGGCCGCGACGGCCTTCTTGAGCTCACTGAAGCTGAGATTGCCCGGCATCGCCCCTCTCCGAATCCGATCGGACCTTATATCCGCACATGATCTTATCCGAAAACCGGCTTCCACTTTTCGGGATCATGCGCCTATACGCGTTTTTCCATGAACACGCTCAGCGGGTCCGGCGCATAGTCGCCGAACGCGTCGCGCTCGGCAAAGCCCGCGCGGCGGTAGAGCCCGAGCGCCTCGGTATTGTGGATGCCGGTCTCGAGCCGCAGCAGCGGCAGGCTGCTTGCCTGCGCGATTGCTGCGAGCTCGGCCAGCAGGCGAGCCCCGATGCCGCGCCCGCGCTGATCCGGCCGCACATACATGCGCTTGAGCTCGCCCCAGCCGCGCGGGTCGCGCAGCAGCGCGCCGCAGCCGACCGCTTCGCGGCCTGCGCGCACGACCAGGAACGTGACGGCCGGCGCGCACAACGCCCCGATGTCGAGCAGATGATTGCTTTCCGCGGGATAGAGCGCGATGGCGTGCGCGTCGAGCGCCGCGATCAGCCGCGCCACGTCCGGCTGGTCGGGCCGCTCCTGCCGAATGGTGAGCGCCTCGGCGGTCACGGCTTCTCCGCCGCCACGCTCCCGATCGCCTCGTCGAGAATGTCGAGCGCCTGCGCCATCTCGGCTTCGGTCGTGGTGAGGGCCGGCGTCAGGGTCAGCACGTTGCCGAAGGTGGTCTTGAACGACAGGCCCTTTTCCAGCGCGCGATACATCACGGCCTCGGCGGCGGTATTCGCCGGCGTCTTGGTCACGCGCGAGGTGACCAGCTCGATGCCGAGCAGATAACCGAGCCCGCGCACGTCGCCGATCAGCGGGTGATGCGATTTCATGTCGTAGAGCCGGGCGAGCGCGAAGGCGCCGATCTTGGCGGCATTCTCGACCAGGTTCTCGTCCTCGATGATCTCGATCGTGGTCAACGCCGCGCGCGCCGTCACGGGGTTTTTCTCGTGCGTGTAGTGGCCGAACGCATAGGCCGCGCCGACGTCGAGTTCGGGGCGCGCGAGCACCGCCGCGATCGGCAAGATGCCGCCGCCAAGCGCCTTGCCGAGCACCATGATGTCCGGCACGACGCCGTCGTGCTGCGAGGCGAACATGCGGCCGGTCTTGCCGAGGCCGGTCGGGATCTCGTCGAAGATCAGCAAGGTGCCGTGGCGGTCGCAGGCGGCGCGCACGCGGCGCCAGAAGCCGGGCGGCGGTATATGCGGCACCGCGCGCATCGGCTCGGCGATGAACGCCGCGATGTCGCCTTCCCGCTCCAGCACATACTCGATCATCCGCGCGCAGGCGTCCGCGCTCGCCCCGACGGTCGAGGTGCCATAGGGACACCGATAGGCCGCATAGGGCGCGACATGCTCGGCACCCGGCATCAGCGGCCCGACGCCGCCGGAGCGGAACAGCGCTTCGCCTCCGACCGCGGCGGAGCCGAAGCCCGCGCCGTGAAACGCATCCCAGAACGAGAGCGTCTTGTAGCGCCCGGTCGCGACCCGCGCGATCTTGATCGCGACCTCGACCGCGTCCGATCCGCCAGTGGTGAACAGCACCTTGGACAGATTGCCGGGCGCGATCTCGGCAAGCTTCGCCGCCAGCGCGACGGCCGGCTCGTTGGTGTAGCGGCGCGGCGCGAACGGCAGTCTGTCCATCTGGTCGGCGATCGCGCGCTTCAGGCGCGGATGGCCGTAGCCGATGTGGTGCACGTTGTTGCCGTGGAAATCCATGCAACGGCGGCCGGCCGTGTCCTCGATCCAGATGCCTTCCGCCTTGACGATGACGTTGAGGCACGGCGTCGAGACCGACTGGCGCAGGAAGTATTTTTCGTCCTCGGCGAGCAGCGTGCGCGCTTCCGGATCGAGGTTCTTGTCGGCCCAGGCGCGCCGCTGCGGCGACAGGTTGGTGTCGCTTTCGGATTCGGACGGGTTGGTCATCTCAGCGTGTCATCCCGGCCGACACCGGCCTTGAGCCGCGGGAGAACCGGGATCCATGTACCCCAACTCGCTCCGCGATCCGCGATAGATGGGTCCCGGGTCTCGGCCCATAGCGCGTCGCAGACGCGCGTAAACGCGCTTTTGGCCCTCGCCCGGGATGACATCCTGCGCGCAATGCCGACGCTGTCATCCCGGCCGAGCGAAGCGAGAGCCGGGACCCATGTATCCCAAAGACGACCGCTTCGACGCGACGGCGCAGCAAGAAACGCAATCTCGTGTTTCATGGGTCCCGGCTCTCCCCCGGCCCGGGGCCGGGGTCGGCCGGGATGACAGCGAGGCAGCGTCTCAACGCCAGCCAGCCAGTGTCGGCCACAGATCGTGCCAGTCTTCATTCTGTTTCTCGATCAGCTCTATCTTCCACGCCCGTGCCCACCGTTTCATCCGCTTCTCTTGCGCGATCGCCTCGCGAATGTCGTCGTGGATTTCAAAATAGACCAAACGGTGGATGCAATGCTTCCTGGTGAATCCGGAAACGGCGTCGGTTCGATGCTCATACACGCGGCGGACAAGATCATTGGTTACACCGATGTAGATCGTACCGCGCCGACCGTTTGCCAGAATGTAGACATAGTAGGGCATGACCGCACTCGCCTGTCATCCCGGCCGGCGAGCCAAAAGCGCGTTCGCGCGTCTACGACGCGCTTTGGCGAGCCGAGCCAGGACCCATGTATCCTAACTCTCGCCGTGGTCCGGGATAGGTGGGTCCCGGGTCTCGGCCTTCGGCCTCGCCCGGGATGACATCCGGTGCACTCATCGCCGCCGCCATGCCTGCAGGCGCATGAACACGACGCGGTCGAGCAGCAGGTGCAGCAGCTTCGCGCCGAGCGCGGTCGCAACGATCACCGTCGCCATCGCGGCGGCGCCTGCGGTCGCGCCGGCCTCGTCCATGTGCACGATCGCGATCGCGGCGAGCTTGGTGGCCGGGCCGTAGAGGAAGATCACCGCCGACACCGTGGTCAGCGCGTTGACGAAGAAGTAGACCGCGATGTCGAGGATCGCCGGCATGCAGATCGGCACGGTGACGCGGCCGAAGGTGCGCCAGAACGGCACCTTCAGCGAGGCCGAAACCGACTCGAACTCCGGATCGATCTGCTTCAGCGCGGTCAGCGCGGTGATGTGCGCCACGGTGTAGAAATGCGCCACGCAGTTGACCACCAGCACGAGCAAGGTGCCGTAGAGGATGTTGAGCGGATTCCAGCTCGCATTGATGAAGAACACGTAGCCGAGCCCGAGCACGAGGCCGGGCACCGCCATCGGCAGCATCGCGAGCAGGTGCGCGATCATCCGCCCGCCCGGCATCAGCTTGGTCTTCTCGACCAGATACGCGCCGGAGAACACGATCGCGGTGCCGATGACCGCCGCGGCCGCCGCCATCGCGACCGAGTTGCCGTACGAGGCCCAGCCGCTCTGGTCGAAGGTGCTGAAGTCGTAGTTCTTCAGGGTGAGCGACAGATTGTACGGCCAGTAGGTGATGAACGAGGCCCACACCGACGTGCCGAGCACGCCGATCAGGACCGCGACCACGACGGCGCAATAGCCGAGCAGCGCCAGGTCGCGCGCGCGGTTCACCTTCGGCTCGAGCGGCACCGCGCGCGCGGACAGCAGCGCGACCTGGCGGCGCTGCACGATGCGGTCGATCGCGAAGGCGAGCACCGCGGGGACGAGCAGGATCATGCCGACCACCGCGCCCATCTCGAAGTTCTGCTGGCCGACCACCTGCTTGTAGGCGTCGGTCGCCAGCACGTTGAACTGGCCGCCGATCACCTTGGCGATGCCGAAATCGGTGACCACCAGCGTGAACACCACGAAGGCCGCGTTGATCAGGCCGAATTTCGCGCCCGGCAGGGTCACGGTGCGGAAGATGCGCGACTTCTTCGTCCCGAGCGCCTCGGCGACCTCGTAGAGCCGCGCATCGGCGAGCCCGAGCGCGGTCACCGCGATGATCAGCGCATGCGGGAAGCAGTAGAACACCTGCGCCAGCACGATGCCGCCCGCGCCGTAGATCGAGGCACCGCCAAGCAGGCCTTTCAGCAGGCCCTGATTGCCGAACAGGTAGATCAGCGAAATCGCCGAGAGCAGCGACGGCGCGAACAGCGGCAGCAGCGCACCGGCGTAGAACAGGCCCTTGAACGGCATGCGGCTGCGGGTCAGCGCATACGCATAGGTGAAGGCGAGCGGGATCACGATCACGGTGGTGACGATCGCGACGCCGACGCTGTTGATGATCGAGCCGTAGAGCGTCGGCGTCGAGAAATAGCGCACGTAGTTGGCCAGCCCGACGAACTGGCCGTTCGCGTTCTGGAAGCTCTTCGACAACAGCGCCCAGAGCGGGAACGCGATGATCAGCAGCAGCCAGCCGACGAGGAGCACGATGCCGATGCGCATCAGCCATTCGTCGCGCGAGATGCGCGCGAAGGCCGCGCGTCTGGCCGGCGGGATGGCGGCGACGCTCATGTGGCCTTCGCGAACACGCGCAGCGATTCCGGCGGCAGCGCGACGGTGAGCGCCTGCCCTTCGGCGACGGAGAGATCGCGCATCAGGTTGAGCGAGAAGTCGGCGAGGATCGCGACGTTCGGCGCAGCGTCGGGCTTGAGATGCGCGCGGCAGAACGAGCCGAGGAAATCGAGCGTCGTGACCTTGGTGGCGATCTTGTTCGGCGTCGTGTTGTCGATGTTGCGCACGCGGATCTCCTCGGGACGCAACCCGATGCGCACCGGCGCTCCGACGCGGAAGCGCGCCGCATCCGGACAGGCGAGCTCGATCGTGCCGACGCGCAGCGACATCGGCCCGGCGATCTCGGCATCGAGGAACGTCATGGTGCCGACGAAGTCCGCCACGAATGCGGTCGTCGGCTTGCGGTAGATGTCCTGCGGCGCGCCGACCTGCTCGATCACGCCCTGGTTCATCACCACGATGCAGTCGGCCATCGCGAGCGCTTCTTCCTGGTCGTGCGTCACCATCACGGTGGTGACGCCGAGCCGGCGCTGCAGCGCCTTGATCTCGTCGCGCAGGCGCAGCCGCACGCGCGCATCGAGCGCGGAGAGCGGCTCGTCGAGCAGCAGCAGGCCCGGCGAGGTCGCGAGCGCGCGGGCGAGCGCGACGCGCTGCTGCTGGCCGCCGGACAGTTGCACCGGATATTTCTTGCCCTGCTCCGGCAGGCCGACCAGCGCGAGCAGTTCGGCGACGCGCGCCTCGATCGCGACGCGCGCCTTGCGCTGGTTGACGAGGCCGTAGCCGACGTTGGCCGCGACACTCAGGTTGGGAAACAGCGCGTAGGACTGGAACACGATGCCGAAGTCGCGCGCGGCCGGCGGCAGGTGCGACACGTCGCGTCCGGCGATCTCGATCGTGCCCTCGTCCTGCGGATCGAGGCCCGCGATGGCGCGCAGCAGCGTGGTCTTGCCGCAGCCGGACGGCCCGAGGAAGCAGACGAAGTCGCCCTGCTTCACGTCGAGCGAGATGTCCTTCAGCGCGGTGAACTGGCCGAAGCGTTTGGACAGGTCGCGGATGCGCAGGAAGGATGCGGCAGGGCCGTCCCCGTTTCCCGACTGCGCTGGCCCGTTCATGATACGCCCGCCCCTACCCGCCGTCATGGCCGGGCATAGCCCGTCGAAGACGGGCGTAAACGCCCTTATGTCCCCGGCCATCCCGATTAAAGATGCACTTCCGGTGCCAATCAATCGGGATCACCGGGTCACGCGCCTTCCGGCGCGGCCCGGTGATGACGACTTCGTCATCAGTTCTTCGGCGCGGCCTTGGACTCGTAGCGCTTGGTCCACTCGTCCAGGATCTTCTCGCGGTTCTCGGCCATCCACACGAAGTCGTTCTTGATCATCAGCTTTTCCGCCGTCTTCGGGTAGTTCGGCGGATAGTTCTCGACGCCGGGCATCGCCACGACCGCGTAGGTCTTGGAGAACAGCTCGTTCGCCGCCTTGGTGGCGACCCAGTCGGAGATCTTCTTGGCGGCGGCGAGGTTCTTGGTGCCCTTCACGATGGCGGAGGCTTCCATCTCCCAGCCCGTGCCTTCGGCCGGGATGATGACCTCGAGCGGCGCGCCCTTGCTCTTCTCCGAAGCGCCGCGCATGTCGAGCGCGATGCCGGCGACGCGTTCGCCGCGCGCGGCCTGCACGCAGGGCGCCGAGCCCGAATGGGTGTAGACCGCGATGTTCTCGTGCAGCGCGTCCATGAACTTCCAGGCTTCCGCCTCGCCCCACATCTGCAGCCAGGCGCCGACCATCAGGTAGCCGGTGCCGGACGAGGCCGGATGCGGCATCACCAGCTTGCCCTTGTAGGCGGGGTTGAGCAGGTCCTTCCAGGCGGTCGGCGCCTTCACGCCGGCGAGCTTGCCGGCTTCGGCGGTGTTGTAGCAGATGACGCCGAGATAGGCGTCCATGCCGGTCCAGGTGTAGGGATCGCTCGAGTCCCTGAAGACGGGCTTGAGCGCATCGACGCCGGCCGGCTTGTAGGTTTCCAGCAGCCCCATCTTCTCGAACAGCAGCAGCGCGGTCGCGGCGTGGCCGAGCACCATGTCGGCGCGCGGGTTGTCCTTCTCGGCGAGGAAGCGCGCCGTGATGACGCCGGTGGAGTCGCGCACCCAAACCACTTCAGCCTCGGGCACCGCGGCCTCGATCGCCTGCTTGAACGGCCCGAGCTGGTCGTTTTCCAGCGAGGTGTAGATCGTGACTTTCGCGCGTTGCGCCAGCGCCGGCGCCGCGAGCGCGGCGGCCAGAGCGAGGCCGAGCGCCGCCCCCTTGATCCAATGCTTCATGATGCCCTCTGTCCCTGACTGTCCCTCTCGGCCGTGCGTGGCACGGCGCGATGAAGGATCGATGACAACCTACAATCCCCTCGCAAGGGGCAAGCAATTTCAACTCTTGGGCATGATCTTATCCGAAAACCGGTACCCATCCCGGATCAGTCCGGGACAGGCTTTTTCGCGATCATGCCTCAAGCCGGCCAGGGCAGCGAATAGGTCTTCACATTGGTGAAGCTCTTCATCGCCTCGACCACGCCTTCCTTGTAGCCGAGCCCGGAATCCTTGATGCCGCCGAACGGAGACATCTCGATCCTGTAGCCCGGGACCTCCCAGACGTTCACCGTACCGACTTCCAGCTCGTTAATGAAGCGGGTGATGTAGTCGAGCCGGTTGGTGCACACGCCCGAGGAAAGCCCGTAGGCGGTGGAATTGGAGATGCGGATCACCTCGCCGATGTCGTTCGGGCAGCGGATGATCGGGATCACCGGCCCGAACGTCTCCTCGTGCACCAGTTCGACCTCGGGCGGCACGTGGTCGACCACGGTCGGCGGATAGAGCGCGCCCTGCCGGTTGTTGCCGTGCAGCAGCTTCGCGCCCTTCGCGACGGCGTCGTTGACGCGGCGCTCGAAGGATTTCGCCGCACCCTCGTGGATCACGGTGCCGACGTCGGTCGACGGGTCCATCGGGTCGCCGGCCTTGAGCTTCTTCGCCTTCTCGAGCACGAGCCTGGAGAATTCGTCCGCGACCTTGTCGACCACCAGGATGCGCTTCACCGCGGTGCAGCGCTGGCCGGAATTCTTCGTCGCGCCGGTGACGGCCAACTCGGCCGCCTTGTCGAGATCGGCGTCCTCCATGACGATGATCGGATCGTTGCCGCCGAGCTCCAGCACGATGCGGCGGTAGCCCGCCTTGTCGGCGATGTATTTGCCGACCTTCACCGAGCCGGTGAACGTGATCAGATCGCAGTCCGGGTCGGTGATCATCGCGTCGCCCATGGTGGACGGATTGCCGGTCACGACCGAGAGCATTTCGGGCGGCAGGCCGGCTTCGTACAGCACGTCGGCGAGCGCCAATGCGGTCAGCGGCGTCAGTTCGGTCGGTTTCAGCACCACGCGATTGTTGGTCGCGATCGCGGGCGCGAGCTTGTGCGACACCATGTTGAGCGGGTGATTGAACGGCGTGATCGCCGAGATCACGCCGCCGAGCGGCTGGCGCGTCGTGAAGATCTTCCGCTGCTTGCCCTGGGGCGAGATATCGCACGCGTAGGTCTCGCCATCGTCCTTGATGGTGAGCTGGCCGGCGAAGGAATAGACGTCGTAGGCGCGGCCGGCCTCGTAGAGCGAGTCCTTCCAGCACAGGCCGGACTCCGCCGTGATGATGCGGGCGAACTCCTCCTTGCGGGCGGCGAGCAGGTCGGCGGTCTTGAGCAGGATCTGCTGGCGCTCGTAGCGCGTCAGCTTCGGCTTGAACGCCTTCGCCTTGGCGAACGCCTCGCGCACATGTTCGGGACGCGCCGCCGCGATCGTGCCGACCACTGCGCCGTTGTACGGATTGCGCACTTCGATCTGCTGGTCGGTCTCGACGCGCTTGCCGGCGATGCGCATCGCCTCGTGACGGACGGCGGCGACGGGTTTGGTCTGGATGTTCATATTCGCTCCTCAGTCATCCCGGCCAAGCGGCCGCAGGCCGCGCGAGCCGGGATCCATGCGGCCGCAGCGCGCGTGGTGGAATGGGTCCCGGGTCTCGGCTTCGGCCTCGCCCGGGATGACAACTGGTGGAAACGCTCACGCCGCAACTCTGTTCAGCGCCACATCGAACACATCGAAGTTGCGCAACTGGTGTCCCGCGGGAATCGTCACGGCGCGGTTCGCGATCATCGGCACGACCTGCTCGGTCAGTCCGCCATGCGAACGCAGCGGCTCGGTCAGTCCGGAGAGATCGTGCTTCTCGCGCGCCGTGCCGAGCACCTTGTGCACGGTCGAGATCACCACGATGTCGCCGATGCGGTCAGCCGGCAGCTCGAAACGCTGGCACGCCTCCGCCGCGCTGATCGCCACATCGACGCCTTCGACCGCTTTCAGGCGTGCGATGGCCGCCTCGACGTGCGCGTCCGGCAGGTAGATCGTGGCCCACGATCCGAGCGCGCCATGATGCACCACATACGGATCGGTGATCGGCAGGATGACGCGCGCGGTCCCTTTGCCGAGCCACTCGTCGGCGAGCGTCTGCAGGTAGATGACGTCCGGCTCCTTGTTGGGCAGATGCTTGTCGTTCATGCCGTGATCGGCGGTGAGCACCAGCACGGCGCCCGCCGCGTCGAGCTCGCCGACGTAACGATCCATCATGGCGTAAAACGAATTCGCAAAATCCGAGCCGGGCGCCGCCTTGTGCTGCACGTAGTCGGTGGTCGAGAGATACATCAGGTCGGGGCGTTCGCGCTTGAGGATCGAGACGCCGGCCGCCATGACGAACTCGGAGAGATCGGACGAATAGACCTCGGGCAGCGGCCTGCCGATGCGCGCGAGCAAGTCGCCGATGCCGTTGTCCTGCACGGTCGCCTTGTCGGCCTTCTCGGATGAGAACGCGATGGCGCGGCCGGTGGACATATCCAGATCCTTGCCGAGCATGGCGCGCAGCTTGTCCTTGGCGGTGACGACCGCGACCTTGGCGCCCGCGTCGTGGAATGCCTTCATGATGGTCGGCGCGCGCAGGAAGCTCGCGTCGTTCATCATCACTTCCTTGTCGGCGGCGCGGTCGTAGAAATAGTTGCCGGCGATGCCGTGCACCGCCGGCGGGCGGCCGGTGATGATCGACATGTTGTTCGGGTTGGTGAAGCTCGGCATCGCGGAGAGCGCGGTGAGGCTGGCGCCGTCCTTGCATCAGCCGCGCGAAATTCGGCGCGAGGCCCGCCTCGATCGCGCGCTCGATATAGCCCGGCTCCGAGCCGTCGAGGCAGACGACCACGGTCGGCGACTTGGGAAACTTGTACTCGCGGCCGTTGACCGCAACCGTGGGCGTACGCTGGATATTCATTCTCTCTCCGATCAGATCGCGGTCAGCGGATGTGGGCGCGAACCCGCGACGAGACGAGGTCGGTGACCAGCACCATCGCGAGGATCACCAGGATGCAATCGGCGGTGTCCTGGTACTGGAACAGCTTCATGCTGGAGACCAGCTCAAAGCCGATGCCGCCTGCGCCCACCATGCCGAGAACGGTCGCCTGCCGCACGTTGGTTTCGAGCCGGTAGAAGATGGTTCCGAGCCAGGCGGCAGCACCTGCGGCAGAACGCCGAACACGATCGTCTTGAAGCGGCCGACGCCGGCCGAGCGGAACGCCTCGAGCGGTCCGTCGTCGATATCCTCGATCGCCTCGGCGAAGAATTTTCCGAGCATGCCGGCGCCGTGCACGGCGAGCGCGAGCACGCCGGCGAACGGGCCGAGGCCGATCGCGGCGACGAAGATCAGCGCCAGGATGATCTCGTTGATGCCGCGCATCACGTTCAGCACCTGCCGCGTGAAGTGGAAGATCGCCGGATGCGGCGAGAGATTGCGCGCGGCGAAGAACGCAGAACGGCAGCGCGAGCAGGACGCCGAAGATCGTGCCCCAGATCGCGACCTACAGGCTTTCGACCGCCGGCTTGACCAAGCTTCTCGATGAACGCCGCAGTTCGGCGGCACCATGCGGGCGAGGAAGTCCGCACATGTAGGGCACACCGTTGAGCAGGTTCTCCACGTTGATCTGCGCGCCGCGCGCCGTCCACCACAGGACGGCGACAGCGGCGACGGCGAAACCGACCACGCCCCACCAGCCGAGACGGCCGTGCGGCGGACGGACGACGAATTCGCAATCCCGCGATCGACATCGTTTGTCTCCTTCAGGCCGCGGCGATCGCGACGCGCGCAGCGGCGAGCGGCACGCGTGCTCGGTCGCGACGGCTGCGCAGCACGCGGTCGATGCCCGGATCTTCGAGCCCGGGATAGATGCGGTGGACGATCTCGGAGGTCAGTGCCGACGGCGCGCCGTCGAAAATCACCGTGCCGCCCTGACAGGCCGACGATGCGCTCGCCGAATTCGACCGCGTAGTCGACCTGATGCAGGTTGCAGATCACCGCGATGTCGGTCTCCTTGCAGATGCGCTTGAGGAAGCCGAGCACGATCGCGCGAGGTTTTCGGATCGAGGCTCGCGACCGGCTCGTCGGCCAGGATCACGGCCGGCTCCTGCGCCAGCGCCCGCGCAATGCCGACGCGCTGCTGCTCGCCGCCGGAAAGCTGGTCGGCGCGCGATCATCGCCTTGTGCGCAAGCTCGACGCGTGTCGAGGCATCGCAGCGCAATCTCGACGTCGTCGCGCGGGAACAGTTGCAGCAGGCACAGCAGCGACGAAAGCCCGGCCATGCGGCCGACCAGCACGTTCTTGAGCACGGTCAGCCGCCGCACGAGGTTATGGTGCTGGAAGATCATCGCGATCGGGCCGGCGCCGCTCGCGCTCGCCCGGATGCGCCGGCGTCGATACTCGCTGCCGTCGATCACGATCGCGCCCGGCGTCGGCGTGCACGAGGCCGTTGACGCAGCGCAGCAGCGTCGACTTGCCGGCGCCGCTCGGGCCGAGCACGACGAGAAATTCGCCGGCTCGCACCGAGAGGTTGATGTCCTTGAGCACCGTGCGCCCGCCGTACGACTTGCTCAGACCTTCGATCGTGATCATCGTCCCGTCCTCTCCGGTGCGGCCTGCGAGCGCTCACTTCATCTTCGACAGATCGAGATTGAGCACCTTCGCGGTGTCGCGAATGACGTCGTAGTTCTTGTCGTTGGTCTCGACGAAGCGGTTGAGCTTGCCCTGGTCCGCCCAGGTGATGTCCTTGATGTTGAGGAACGCGGTCTTGATCTTCTGCCTTGAGATCGTCCGGCAGGTTCTTGCGCCACACCGTCGGCGATTCCGGGATCGGGTCGGAGCGCCACACGACGTGGATCTCCTCGCGCTTCGACCAGGTTCTTCGTGCACCGCGGCGTCGAAGATGCGGTCGGCGATGGTGGCGGCATCGACGCGCTTGTTGGCGACCGCGAGCGCGTTGGCATCATGCGAGCCGGTGAACAGCACGCGGCCGAAATACTTGTCGGGGTCGATGCCCATCTTGATCAGGCCGGCCTTCGGGAACAGGTGGCCCGAGGTCGAAGACGGATCGACAAACGCGAACGTGCGGCCCTTGAGATCCTCGATCGTCTTGATGCCGCTGTCGACTTCGCGTGATGATCTGGCTGTGATAGTAGGTGCGGCCGGACTTCGCGGTCTCGGCCGTGCGCGAACGCCTCGATCGGCGCGATGGTGGTGCCGAGCACATAGGAGAACGGCCCGAGATAGGCGACTTCGAGGTGATTGGCGCGCAGCGCTTCGATCACGCCGTTGTAGTCGGACGCGACGAAGCCCTGCACCTTGATGCCGAGGTTCTTCTCCAGCATCTCGAGCAGCTGCTTGCTCGCCGCCAGCATCGCGCGCGAATCCTCCGACGGAATGAGGCCGACGCGCACGACCGCCTGGGCGCGCACTGCGAGCGCGAACAGCGCCGACGCGGCAAGGCCGCCGGCGGTTACATGAATGAACTTCCGACGCGTGTAGCCCCATCGATGATCCTCCCAGATTTGCAGGCTGTTGTTCTGCTTGTCACGCCTGCGTGACAGTGACGCGACCGATGAAGTTTCGCCCCCGCTCTCCTTCCATCGCCCGCTCGACCAGATCGTCCCATTCGCCGCGCCCGACGCCGTGATCGGACGGTTTCGTCGCCGACGCCGACGCCGTGCATGAACCGTGTGAGCTTCTGCACGCCCTGCCGCAGATCGCCGCCGAAGATGCGCGCCAGCGCCTCGTCGCAGGCAGGCGTCGCCCCGATCGCCCACTCCATCACCTGCGGCAGGCAGAACGAGCACGCGATGCCGTGCGCGGTGCCATGGCGCAGCGTGATGTCGTAGGAGATGTTGTGCGCGAGCGCGGTCTTGGTGTTGGAGAACGCGAGGCCCGCGAACAGGCTCGCGCGCGCGAGCCGCGTGCGCAAGTCGAGGTCGTCGAGCCGGTCGAGCAGCCGCGGCAGCGCGTCCATGACTTCGCGCGCGGCTTCCACCGCGTAATTCGCCGAGACCGGATTGGCGTTCACATTCCACAGGCTTTCGAGCGAGTGCGACAGCGCATCGAGCCCGGTCGCGAGCGTCAGCGCGCGCGGCGCCGCGAGCGTCAGCGCCGGATCGACCAGGGCCGCTTCGGGATAGAGGCGCGGATGGGCGAGCGAATATTTCGCGCCGCCGGTTGCGTCCCACACCGTCGCCCATGAGGTGACTTCGCTGCCCGTTCCGGACGTGGTGGGGACGGCGATGATCGGCAGGAAGGTCGCGGGATCGAGCGGCGCACGTTCGATCAGGTGCCGTTTGACGCGCGCGAAATCGCCGCCGCTCGCGGCGAGCACTTTGGCGGCATCGATCATCGAGCCGCCGCCGAGCGCGACGATCGACTTCGGGCCGCGGCGAGGCCGCGCCGAAGCGGCGGCAAGAGTCCACCAGCTCGACGAAGTCCGGATTGCTGTCGATATTGTCGATGGTCACGACGGGGGCGCGCGCGACGGCAGCGAGCCTGGCGGCGAGCGCGCGGAAATGCGGAATGCCGTAGGTCACCAGCGCCCAGGGGCGCTTTGCGATCTGCTCGCCGACCTTGTCGAATTGTCCGGGTCCGAATCCGATCCTGACCGGATTCCAGTAGGCCCAAGCCATCGCGTCCCCCGTCTGTCCGCCGGTCGTACCGACGTGTTGGCGGGATGCTGTCAGGGGGCGACCGGTAGGACAAATTGATTTTTTCGGGCCAATTGATAGAATTTATCTATGAGATATACGTCATTGCGCTCATTCCACGCCGTCGCCAGCGCGGGCGGCTTCAATGCCGCCGCCGACGAGCTCAACATCAGCCAGCCGACCCTGACCGCGCAGGTTGCAACGCTGGAAGCCGAATACGGCATCGAGCTTTTCATGCGCCAGGGACGCCGCTCGCAACTCACCGCGGCCGGGCGCGAACTGCTCGCGATCACCACACGGATGTTCCTCGAGGAGGAGGAAGCGCTCGCCTGGCTCGAGCAATCGCGCGAGCTGCGCACCGGCCGCCTCGCGATCGGCGCGGTCAGTCCCTACCACGTCACCGAGATGCTGGCGGCGTTTCAGCGCACCTATCCGGGCATCGAGCTCTCGGTCTCGCTCGGCAATACCGCCGATGTGCTGCACGAGTTGCTCGACTATCGCATCGACGTCGCGGTGCTCGCCTATACGGATCCCGACGAGCGCGTGCTGCTGATTCCGCACCGGCGACATCCGATCGTGGTATTCGCGCGCAAGGACCATCGGCTGGCGCACCGCCGTTCAATCAAGCTGCGCGAACTCGAAGGCGAGCGCATGATCGTGCGCGAGCAGGGTTCGACCACACGGCGCGCGTTCACGGCCGCACTCAACGCGGCGGGCGTCACGCCGAACGTCGTGATGGAGATCGGCAGCCGCGAAGGCGTGCGCGAGGCCGTGATCCACGGCATCGGGCTGAGCTACGTGTCGGATGCCGAATTCGTCGCGGACCCGTCGCTGGTGAAGATCAGCGTGCAGCCGAGCACGATCTACACCTACGCTCAGCTCGGTATTCTGGAAAAGCGCAAGGACAGCCGCATCATCAAGGCGTTCCTCGATGTCGTGCGCGAGAAACTCGCGTAGGCGCCCTTCCGCTCGTCCCCGCGAAAGCGGGGAGGTGGATTCTCGTTCGAAGTGCAACAGATAAGCACAGAAGGCCTGGGCTGGAGTGAGCCAGTCAAGGCATTTTCTGGGTGTGTTGTTGTAGGCGAGGAGAATGCGGTCGAGCTGGCTTTTCGAGACGGCGGCGAGGTCTGTCTTGCGCGGAAGAATGCGGCGCATGCGGCCGATGGCATTTTCGACGCCGCCTTTCTGCCACGGCGAATAGGGGTCGCAGAAGAAGGTTTGCAGCGCGAGCGTTCGATGCAGGTCGAGGTGTCGGGCGAACTCCGTGCCGTTGTCCAACGTGATGGTGCGCCGGAGCGGCTGCGGCAGCGGGCCGAGCAGTTGCGCGATGAGGTCGGCGATCGGACCGGCGGCCTTTCCCTTCGGCATGGTGGCGAGCAGCAGTCGCGAGGAACGCTCGTGCACGGCGAGGACCGCCTGCCCGTATTTCGAGAACAGCATGAGGTCGGCTTCCCAGTGGCCGGGCGTGGCGCGGTCAGCGGCCTGTGCGGGGCGCTCGCAGATCGGGATACGGCCGGTCATCAGCAGCGCGGGACTGCCACCCCGGCGGCCGCGCCGGCCCCGTTTGCTCTTTCCCCGCGGCAGGTAGTGGCGCCAGCTGTAATCCTTGTGGCGGGCGATCTGGGCGTGGACGAAGCGGTAGATGCTCTCGACGCCGATGACGCGGCGGCCGTGTCGGCGCTCGAGCGCCGCGCAGGTCTGCTCCGGCGACCAGCCGCCAGCGAGCGCTTCCAGCACCTGCGCACGCAAGCCGCTGTCCCGCTCCAGCCTGGCCCCGCGCCAGCGCCGCGCCTTGCTCTGGTCGGCCGCCCATGACGGGGTGTACCCCGACTGCTTGCCACTGTTGCGCTTCAGCTCCCGAGCAATCGTCGATGGCGAGCGATCCAGATCTGCAGCGATCTGCCTGATCGTGCGTCCTTCGGCACGAAAAACGGCAACCCGGCAGCGTTCTTCAAGCGAAAGCTGGTCATATCGCTGGCCCATGGCAACACCGTAGCTTGGTGTTGCACTTCGTTTGAGAACTCAGGGGACCCAGTTCGTTCGAGTTCTTGGCCCCTGGATTCCCGCTTGCGCGAGAATGAGCGGAGAACTCTACGCGGCCTTCGCGGGCTTCAGCGACGTCACGCCCAGCTCATCCAGGATATCGCGGATCGCCGCCAGCGCGCCGCGCATGTGCTCGGGATAAAGCCGCCCGATGCAGCCGATGCGGAACGAGTCCGCCACGGTGAGCTTGCCCGGGTAGATGACGTAGCCGCGCGCCTTGAGCCGGTCATAGAACTCCTGGAACTTGAAGCGCGGATCGGCCGGCATACGGAACGTGACGATGATCGGCGCCTGCAGATTGTCGGACAATAGCGGCTCGAAGCCGAGCGCGCGCATGCCGTCGATCAGCACCTTGCAATTCTCCGCGTAGCGCCTGCCGCGCCCGGGCTGCCCGCCTTCGTCGAAAAATTCCATCAGCGCCTGGTGGAACGACACGATCACGTGGATCGGCGGGGTGAAACGGTACTGCCCGGTCTTCTCGAAATTCTTCCACTGGTCGTGCAGGTCGAGCACCAGCGTCGTCGCGTTGCCGGCGGTCTGCTCCAGCGCGGCCTTGCGGCAGATCACGAAGCCGAGCCCGGGCACGCCCTCGATGCACTTGTTGGACGAGGCCGCGATCGCATCCGGTTTGATCGCCTGCGCGTCGAGCGGCAGCGCGCCGAACGCGCTCATCGAGTTGACGAGGTAGCTCTTGCCGTACTTCTGCGCCAGCGCGCCGATGTCGACGATCGGGTTGAGGACGCCGGACGTGGTCTCGCAGTGGACCGTGAAGATGTGGGTGATTGCGGGCGTATCTTTGAGCGTGCGCTCGACGGCGGCGAGATCGGGCGGCGTGTCTTCCGGCGTCTCGTGCACCACGACCGCGCGCCGCGCGATATCGAGGATCTTCTTTGCCCGGTGTCCGTAGGCGCCGTTGATCAGCATCAGCACGGTGCCGCCCGGCGGCACAAAGGTGGTGAGCATCGCCTCGACGGCGAATGTGCCCGAACCCTGCATCGGGACCGTGACGTAATCCCCCACCCCGTTCACGATCTCAGGCAGCCGCGCGAGCACCTCGCTGTTGATCTTGAGGAATGCCGCGTCGCGCGAACCCCAGTCGTGCACCATCACCTCCTTGACGCGCCTGCCGGTGGTCAGCGGGCCGGGGGTCAGCAGCAGCGGGTCGCCGGTGTCGGAAACGGCAGGCTTTACGGGCATAAGGGCCTCGAAGGTAGGGTTGCGTATTACCACAATATATCACAAATTCGGTCAAATGTATCACAAAAATCGTTTGCGGTGAAGCTGCGCGCAGCAAGTTGTCATCCCGGGCGATGACGCAGGATGTCATCCCGGGCGAGGCCGCAGGCCGAGACCCGGGACCCATTTGGCAGCCGGTGTGCCCGGCCGGATGGGTCCCGGGTCTCGCTTCGCTCGCCCGGGATGACACGCGACGCAAAGCCGCTATCTTCCCGCGCCACTCACCTGCGGAGCAAAACCCCATGGCTGCCAGCGATTACGAGGTCTTCGACGAGCGCTTCCGCTCCTGCGTCAACCGCACCTCGCACGTCGAGCGGCTGTGGAGCGGCGCGCGCTGGACCGAGGGGCCGGTCTATTTCGCCGCCGGTCGTTACGTCCTGTTCTCCGATATCCCGAACGACCGCATGATGCGGTACGACGAGACCGACGGCTCGGTCAGCGTCTTCCGCACGCCGTGCGGCAACGCCAACGGGCACACGGTCGACCGGCAGGGACGCCTCGTCTCCTGCGAGCACGGCGGGCGGCGCGTCTCGCGCACCGAGCATGACGGCCGCATCACGGTGATCGCCGACAATTATCAGGGCAAGCGGCTGAACAGCCCCAATGACGTGGTGGTGAAGTCCGACGATTCGATCTGGTTCACCGATCCGCCCTACGGGATCATGTCGGACTATGAGGGCAACAAGGCGGAGCCCGAGATCGGCAACAATGTCTTCCGCGTCGACGGCAAGAGCGGCGAGATCAAGATCGTCGCCGACGATTTCATCCGCCCGAACGGCCTCGCCTTCTCGGCCGACGAGACCAAGCTCTACATCGTCAACTCCGCCGGCGGCCGCGTGAAGGGCCAGCCGAAGCACATCCGCGTGTTCGACGTCGGTGACGGCGGCAAGCTGTCCGGCGGCCGGGAGTTTGCCGACTGCACCGCAGGACGCTTCGACGGCATGCGCTTCGATCGCGACGGCCGGCTGTGGGCCGCGACCGACGACGGCGTGCACTGCATCGACACCGACGGCACGCTGATCGGCAAGGTGAAAATTCCCGAGATCTGCTCGAACGTCGTGTTCGGCGGAGCGAAGCGCAACATGCTGTACATTACGGCGACCAATTCGCTCTACAGCGTGCTGACACACGTGAACGGACTGAACACGTTCTGAGGCACAAGGTGGCGGCGGAACGGATCGAGAGCATCGCGGCGGAGGCTTTTGCGCTGCTCGGCAGCGGTCGCCAGGTGACGCCGTTTTCCACGCGCTATCCGGATTTCACCCTCGCGGAAGCCTACCAGGTCGCGGCGCGGCTGCGCACCATGCGCGCCGCGCGCGGCGAGAGCGCGATCGGACGCAAGATCGGCTTTACCAACCGCGCCGCGTGGGCCGGATTCGGCGTCGGCGCGCCGATCTGGAATTACCTGTTCGACCGCACGGTCCATGAGCTCGCCAGGGCGGGCGATATATTCTCGCTCGCCGGTCTCAGCGAGCCGCGCATCGAGCCGGAGATCGTGCTGTGCCTCGCCCGCGCGCCGCATCCGCAGATGGACGACAGCGAGCTCTTCGCCTGTATCGACTGGATCGCGCATGGCTTCGAGATCGTCCACTCGATCTTTCCGGGCTGGGTGTTCACGGCAGCCGACGCGGTCGCGGCCTATGGCGTTCACGCATCCCTGCTGATCGGCGAGCGCCACGCGGCCGGAGGCGAGCAGGCCGCCGACGCACTGCAAAGTTTCGGCATCACGCTGATGCGCGGCGGCGAGGTTAAGGCGCGCGGGCATGGATACGATGTGCTGGGCGGACCGGTGCAGGCGCTCGGTTTTCTGGTTCGCGAGATCGCGCAGCATGCGCCGAGCGTTCCGCTGTCCGCCGGCGAGATCGTCACAACCGGCACGCTGACTGAAGCGATGGCGGCGACGGCCGGTGACACCTGGACGACGAGGCTGAGCGGAATCGACCTCGGCGGTGTCACGCTCACGCTGAGCTGACCGGCGCGACGCACGCCGCACCGCGCGAACGTTTTTTCGCATTCTCCCTTTCAAATCCACATTTTGCGTCTATTGTCACAAATCTGTCACGCGATCCTGCGCCCGAGTCGGCGCGATGGAGATTTTGCACCAGAGATGTCCGGCACCGAACTGTTCGCCACCTTTCTCGGCAGTGTCGCGCTCCTGCTCTGGGGCGTGCGCATGGTGCGCACCGGCATGACGCGGGCGTTCGGCGCTACCTTGCGCCGCATCGTTGCGACCTCCACGAAAACCCATGCACGCGCCTTTCTCGCCGGTTTCGGCGTGACCGGCCTGCTGCAAAGCTCGACCGCGACCGCGGTGCTGCTCGCCTCGTTTGCGGCGCGCGGATTGATCGTGCTGCCGATGGCGCTGGTGATGATGCTCGGCGCCAATATCGGCACGACGCTCACCGCCCAGGTGTTCGCATTCGATGTGACGTGGCTCTGGACCGTGGCAGTCGGCGCCGGCGTGCTGCTGTTCACGCTGTCGGACGGCGACAAGGCGAAAGCAATCGGACGTATCGGCATCGGCTTCGGGTTGATGCTGCTCTCGCTCGTTCACCTGAAGACCGCCGCGGCGCCGCTCGAGCACTCGACGCTGTTCGCGTCCCTGCTCGGCGGGCTCGCGGGCGATCCGATCCTCGGCTTCTTCGTCGCCGTCGCCCTCACCTGGCTGATGCATTCGAGCCTCACCATGGTGTTGTTCGTGATGGCTCTGGCCTCCGCCAACGTGCTGCCGCTGCCGCTCGCCTTCGCAATGGTGCTCGGCGCCAATGTCGGCGGCGCGATCGCGCCGTTCTCGGCACTGATCGGAGCGGCGCCGGCCGGACGCCGCGTGGCGCTCGGAAACCTGGTGATGCGGCTTGCGGTCGCGCTCCCGTTCCTGTTCCTGCTCGGGCCTGCGCTCGCCGTGTCGAAGCTCGCCACCGCCAGCGCCGGACACCTGGTGCTCAACTTCCACACGGCGTTCAACGTCATCGCGTCACTGCTGCTGCTTCCGTTCGCCGGCCTGGTCGCAACATTCGTCACACGCATGATTCCGGACGAGGTCGAAGCCCCCGACAGCGCCAAGCCGCGTCACCTCGATCCCAACGTGATCGACACGCCGTCCGAGGCGCTCGCCTGCGCGATGCGCGAGACGCTCAACATGGGCGACCGCGTCGCCGACATGATGCGCCAGGCGCTGGTGGTGTTCGAGAAATCCGATCCCAAGCTGGTCAAGGAAGTCGAGAAATCCGACAACGTGGTCGACCAGTTGCATGAGGCGATCAAGCTTTATCTGGTCAAGGTCTCCAAATCCGAGATGACCGACGAGGAGAGCCAGCGCTACGTCGAGATCCTCACCTTCACCACCAACCTCGAACATGTCGGCGACATCGTCGACAAGAACCTGATGGAACTGGCGGCGAAGAAGATCAAGAACCGTTACGCCTTCTCGCCCGAAGGTCTCGACGAGATCCGCCGCTTCCACGGCCGCGTAATGGACAACATGCGGCTCGCCTTCAACGTGTTCGCGACGCGCGACGTGGTGCTGGCGCGGCGCCTGCTGGCCGAGAAGGCAACGACGCGCACGGCCGAGCTCGCGGCCGCCGACAGCCACTTCGCACGGCTGCGCGAAGGGCGGCCGGAGTCGATCGAGACCAGCGCGATCCACCTCGACGTGATGCGCGATCTCAAGCGCATCAACGGGCACCTGACCTCGGTCGCCTACCCGATCCTCGAGGTTGCCGGCGAGCTGCGCGACAGCCGTTTGCGCGAACGCGAGGCGGAAGCTGCCGCGATGCCGAACGGAAAGCCGGTCGCGACCTGACGATCGCGCCTCCCGGCGAGCACGGTCCCGCTATTTTCCTGTTGTTTACAGGAAAGCGTAATTGGATCCCTGCCGCGTCAAACCTCCTGCTCGTCGAGCCGCCGGTACAGCGGCAGCGCGAACGGCGCGACCTTGCGGATGGCGCCCTGCAGCGGCCACGGCCGCGGCTCCGACAGCGGCAGGCCGAGCGTCTCGACCGCCGTGCTCTGCGTGGCGCGCGCAAGTTCGCGCCCCAGAGAGATTGACAGCGCCACCGCGCGTCCGTTGCATCCGACCCACGCAAAGCCGTTCGGCCCGAGCCGATGGATGCGCGGGAAGCCCGGCACTTGCGGATGCAGCAGATTGTCCGGCGTCATGCCGACATAGCCGGACCACACGTAGTCGAATTCGACGTCGCCGATCTGCGGCCACAGCCGCTTCAGCCGTTCCGCGACCGGCTTGCGCAGGTTGGCGCCGCCCTCGCCCGGAAACACCGCCGCGCCACCCGTGACGAGCCGGTTGCGCGCATCCCAGCGCGCGAAATAGAGCTCGCGATGCGTGTCGGACATCGCCTGCCGGTCCGGGATGATCGTCTTTGCGACATTGTCGCCGATCGGCCTGGTCGCCATCTGCCAGGAGAGCACCGGGATGACTTCGCGCGCGACGTCGGGCGCCAGCTCCGGCGCGAACTCGCCCGTGTAGGCATTGGTCGCGAGCACGAACGCGGGCGCCGTCACCGATCCGTTCGCGGTCTTCACCGTCCAGCGCCCGTTGACGTGGGCGAAAGATATCGCGGGCGAGCGCGCGTAGATGACCGCGCCGAGCTTGAGCGCGACATCGGCAAGTCCGCGCGTCAGCGCAAGCGGATTGATGTGACCGCCGGTGCGGTTCCAGAAGCCGCCGAACCATGCATCCGACCCGAGCATCGCGGACACCGCGGCACGATCGAGCAATTCGACCGGCGCGCCGATCGCGGACCATTCCTTCACCCGCTTCTCGGCGAGCTTGAAGCGCCCGGGCGAATGCACCGGCTGCACCCAGCCGGCCTGCTCCGCCTCGGCCGGGATCGCATACTTGCGCACGAGGTCGAACAGATCGGCGGCGCTGTCGCGCAGCACGGCGTTGAAGCGCTCGCCGGCCTCCCCGTGCCGCCTCATCATCGCGGACGGGTCATGACCCGCGAGCGTCGGGATCACCTGCCCGTTGTTGCGTCCGGACGCACCCCATCCCGGCTCGGCCGCTTCGATCACGGTCGCCGCAACGCCCATCTCGAGCAGATAGATCGCAGTCGAGAGCCCGGTGAATCCCGCGCCGACGATCACGACATCGGTGGTGTGATCGCCCGCGAGCGCCGGCAGCAATGGACCGGCCGGCGCGGTTGCGGCCCATAGCGAGGGCGGCCAGGTCACGGGAGCGTTCGGCGATGTGGTCATGAACGAGGCGGTGTCCTTGAGCGTTTGGCGGCGTTCCGCTGGGTGACATGCGAACAGAACGAAATTCCTTCAATCGCCTCGCAGACCGAACAAGTGCGTCAAACGCGCCCCCTTGCGGCCCGCGGGATTGAAACTTTTATCTCATCCGCGCAAGGTGTGCACTGCAACAGAGCGCCGTGATTGCAGAGCCGGGAGCCGGTTGCGAACAATATCGCCGGGGTGAGCCGGCTGGTGAAGGAGCGTAGCGATGCCGCTGAAGCATATTCTGGGTGCCGATCATGTCGTGATCACGGTGCGCGACCTCGATGCCGCAGCAGAACAGTGGAAGAAGCTCGGCTTCACCCTCTCGCCGCGCGGCACGCATTCGCCGCAGATGGGCTCGGGCAACTACACCATCATGTTCGACGAGGACTATCTCGAATTGCTCGGCGTGCTTCACGAGACCGAGCAGAACAAGCCGACGCGCGAGTTCCTGAAAAATCGCGAGGGCATCGAGCGCACCGCGTTCACCACCGACGACGCAGCCGCCGGCGCCGCCGATCTCGCGGCCCGTGGTCTGGTGCCGCTCGGACCCGTCGCACTTCGGCCGCCCGGTCGATCTGCCGAACGGCGGCAAGAGCGAGGCGAAATTCAACGTGTTCCGCTGGCCGCTGAGCGAAAGTCCCGGCGGCATGCGCATCTTCGCGTGCCAGCATCTGACGCGGAATGCGGTGTGGATCCCTGAACTGCAGACGCACGCGAACGGCGCCTCGCGGATCGTCGCGATCGAGATTTTGGCCGCCGACCCGAAGGCCGCCGCCGACCACATGAGCCGGCTCATCGACCAGCCGGTGTCGTCGGCCGATGGCGCGTTCCGCGTGCACTCCGGCGGCAAGCGCGCCGACTTCGTGTTCTACGACGCGGCGCGGTTCGCGCAGCGCTATCCCGACGCGGCGCGCGCCGGCGCCGCGCCCGAAGGCGCCGCGGCGCTTGTCATCGGCACCAGCGATCTCAGCGCGGCCACCAGGGCGCTCGGCGCAACCGGCGTCGCGCATCGCAGCATGGTCAGCGTGCCGGCGAGCGCCGCGAATGGGACCGTCGTGAGCTTCGTCGCGCAATAGCTTTCGCATTCCGCTTCATCGAAGGAGACCCAGTCATGAACTTTACCCGCCGCGCCGTGCTGATGACGAGCGCCGCCATCGCGGCAAACGTGCTGCGGCCAGAGCTCGCCTTCGCGCAGGCAACCCCGCGCAAGGGCGGCGTCTTCACGGTTCACTTCGGCGCCGAGCAGCGGCAGCTCAATCCGAGCCTGCAGGCTTCGACCGGGGTCTACATCGTGGGTGGCAAGATCCAGGAGGCGCTGGTCGATCTCGACGCCAACGGCCAGCCGGTCGGCGTGCTGGCGGAAAGCTGGGAGGCCGCGCCCGACGGCAAGACCATCACGTTCAAGCTGCGCCAGGGCGTGACGTGGCACGACGGCAAGCCGTTCAGCTCTGCCGACGTCGCCTACACGGCGATGAACATGTGGAAGAAGATCTTGAACTACGGCACCACGCTGCAGCTCTTCCTCACCGCCGTCGATACGCCGGATGCGCACACCGCGGTCTTCCGCTACGAGCGGCCGATGCCGCTCAACCTGCTGCTGCGCGCCCTGCCCGATCTCGGCTACATCTCGCCGAAGCATCTTTACGAAGACAAAGGCGACATCCGGCAGAACCCGGTCAATCTCGCGCCGGTCGGCACCGGCCCGTTCAAGTTCGTGCAATACGAGCGCGGCCAGTACATCATCGCCGACCGCAACCCGAACTACTGGCGGCCGAACGTACCGTATCTCGATCGCGTGGTCTGGCGCGTGGTGACCGATCGCGCGGCCGCGGCCGCGCAGATGGAAGCCGGTCAGATCCACTACAGCCCGTTCTCGGGCCTGACGATTTCCGACATGGCGCGGCTGTCTAAGGATCAGCGTTTCGTCGTCTCGACCAAGGGCAACGAAGGCAACGCGCGCACCAACACGATCGAGTTCAACTTCCGCCGCAAGGAGCTCGCCGACATCCGCGTACGCCGCGCGATCGCGCATGCGCTGAACATCCCGTTCTTCATCGAGAACTTCCTCGGCGAGTTCGCCAAGCGCGGCACCGGACCGATCCCGTCGGTCTCGACCGACTTCTATCCGTCCGACAACGGCCCGCAGTACCCTTACGACAAGGCGCTTGCCGCAAAACTGCTCGACGAAGCCGGCTTCAAGGCCGGCGCGGGCGGCACGCGCTTCTCACTGCGGCTCCTGCCGGCCCCATGGGGCGAGGACATCTCGCTGTTCGCGACCTTCATGCAGCAGTCGCTCTCGGATGTCGGCATCAAGGTCGACATCGTGCGCAACGATGGCGGCGGCTTCCTCAAGCAGGTCTATGACGACCACGCCTTCGATCTGGCGACCGGATGGCATCAGTATCGCAACGATCCGGCGGTCTCGACCACGGTGTGGTACCGCTCCGGCCAGCCGAAAGGCGCGCCCTGGACCAACCAGTGGGACTGGACCGATCCGAAGATCGACAAGATCATCGACGACGCAGCGACTGAGGTCGATGCGGCCAAGCGCAAGACGCTCTACGGCGAATTCGTGCGCGGCGTGAACACCGAGCTGCCGATCTGGACGCCGATCGAGCAGATCTTCGTCACCGTGATCAATGCGAAAGCGCGCAACCACTCCAACACGCCGCGCTGGGGCTCGTCGAGCTGGCACGACCTGTGGCTCGCCGAATGACCGCGTGACATGCGCATCCTGAGCCTCGCGGGACGGCGGCTTGCCGCCTCGATCCCCACGCTGTTCCTGATCCTGATCGGCGTGTTCCTGCTGCTGCAATTCGCGCCGGGCGACACTGTCGATGCGATGATGGCGCAGATGGGCGGCGGTGACGCCGCCACCGCAAAGGAGCTGCGCCGCTTCTACGGGCTCGACCTCTCGGTTGCGGCGCAGTTGGTCAATTATCTCTGGCGGCTGGTGCGCTTCGACCTCGGCTTCTCGGCGATCTACGGCAAGCCGGTGGCGACGGTGATCGTCGAGCGGCTGCCCGCGACACTGCTGCTGATGACGTCGGCGCTGTCGTTTGCGTTCTTCATGGGCCTGGTGCTCGGCGTGCTGGCGGCGCGCCGCGTCAACAAATGGCCGGACACGCTGATCTCCACGCTGGGCCTGATCTTCTACGCGACGCCCTCGTTCTGGTTCGGCCTGATGGCGATCGTCGTGTTCTCGATCTACCTCCAGTGGCTCCCGGCCGGCGGCTTCGAGGACATCACGCTCGCGCATAGCGGGTTCTCGCGCACGCTCGACATCGCGCGCCACCTGCTGCTGCCGTCGCTGACGCTCGGGCTGATTTTCCTCGCCATCTATCTGCGCATCATGCGCGCCTCGATGCTCGAGGTGCTCAACCTCGACTTCGTGCGCACTGCGCGCTCCAAAGGCCTCGACGAAACCAGCGTCGTGGTGCGTCACGTACTGCGCAACGCCCTGCTGCCGATGGTGACGCTGATCGGCCTGCAGGCCGGCACCATGCTCGGCGGCTCGGTGGTGGTCGAAAGCGTGTTCTCGCTGCCGGGCCTCGGGCGGCTCGCCTACGAGTCCGTGGTGCAGCGCGACCTCAACACGCTGCTCGGGATCGTGTTCGTCTCGGCACTGCTCGTGATCGTGGTGAATTTCGCGGTCGATCTCGCCTATGCGCGGCTCGACCCGCGCATCACCTCGGGGACGTGACGTGGCGTTTCTGAAACTCTATCTCCGCAACCCCGCTGCGATCATCGGTCTGCTGCTGCTGCTCGCGATCCTCGCGATGGCGGCAAGCGCGGGATGGCTCTATCCGCGCGACCCGCTGAGCCTCGCCGGCCGGCCGCTGATCTGGCCGTTCGAGAACCCGCGCTTCCTGCTCGGCACCGACAACTCGGGGCGCGATATTGCGGCGCAGATTTTCCACGGCGCGCGCTTCTCGCTGCTGATCGGGCTGGTCGCGACCGTCATCGCCGTCATCATCGGCATCTGCATCGGCGCGTTCGCCGGATACTACGGCGGCTGGATCGACAACATCCTGATGCGCGTCACCGAGGCGTTCCAGATCCTGCCCAACTTCCTGCTGCTGCTCGTGCTGGTCGCGGTGTTCGGCTCGACCATCACGACCGTGACGGTCGCAATCGGCATCGTGTCGTGGCCCGCGCCTGCGCGGCTGACGCGCGCCGAATTCCTCTCGTTGCGCAATCGCGAATTCGTGCAGGCCGGCCGCACGCTCGGCCTGCGCGATGCCAAGCTGATCTTCGGCGAGATCCTGCCGAACGCGCTGCCGCCGATCATCGTCTACGCCAGCGTCGTGATGGCGGTGTCGATCCTGCTCGAAAGCGCGCTCGCCTTTCTCAAGCTCTCCGACCCGAACATCGCCTCGTGGGGCAACCTGATCGGGCTCGGGCGCGACGTGCTGCGCGTGCAGTGGTACGTCTCGGCGATACCCGGTGTCGCGATCCTCGTCACGGTGCTCGCGGTCTCGCTCGTCGGCCAGGGGCTGAACGATGCGCTGAACCCCAGGCTGAAGGGCCGATGAGCGCCATTCTGTCGCTCGAAGGCTTGAGCGTGCGCTTGCCGTCCGGCGCCGACCGGCCGCACGCGCTGCAGGACGTGACGCTGTCGCTCGACGCCAACGAGATCGTCTGCGTGGTCGGCGAGTCCGGCTCCGGCAAATCCATGATGGCGAATGCCGTGATGCGCCTGCTGCCGCAGGGCGTCGCGATCGACGGCGGCAAGGTTCTATTCGACGGCCGCGACCTCGCACGGTCAAGCGAAGCCGAGATGCGCAAGGTGCGCGGCGCCGGCATCGCGATGATCTTCCAGGAGCCGATGACCGCGCTCAACCCGCTGCGCACGGTCGGCGACCAGATCGGCGAGATGTTCCGGATTCACACGGAGCTCTCCAAGGCCGAGATCGCGGCGCGCATCCTTGGCCTGCTGGAGGAAGTGCGTATTCCGGATCCGCGCCAGGCGACGGGCGCCTATCCGCATGAGCTCTCGGGCGGGCAGCGCCAGCGCGCCATGATCGCGATGGCGATGGCGCTCGATCCGCGCGTGCTGATCGCGGATGAGCCGACCACCGCGCTCGACGTGACCACGCAGGCGCAGATCCTCGCGCTGATCCGCGACCTGCAGGCGCGCAAGGGCACCGCCGTGCTGTTCATCACGCACGACTTCGGCGTGGTGGCCGAGATCGCGAACCGCGTCGCCGTGATGCAGCACGGTCTGGTGGTGGAACAGGGGGCGGCCGGCGACGTACTGCATCGCCCGCAGCATCCCTACACGCGCCAGCTGATCGCGGCGGTTCCCTCGTTGACGCCGCCGCCGGTGCGCGAGATTTCGGCGGAGCCGATCCTCACCATCGAGCACGTCTCGAAGACCTACAAATCCGGCGGCTTTCTCGGGCGCGGCGCGCGCATCACGCACGCCGTGAAGGACGTGACGCTCACGTTGCCGAAAGGCGGAACGCTCGGCATCGTCGGCGAATCCGGCTCGGGCAAGTCGACGCTCGCGCGCTGCATCGTGCGGCTGATCGAACCCGATTCCGGCGCGATCCGGCTCAAGGGCAAGGACCTCGTCGCCCTCCCGCGCGAGGACATGCGGCTGGAGACGCGCAACATCCAGATGGTGTTTCAGGACCCGTTCGCCTCGCTCAACCCGCGGCGCAAGGCGGGAGACCTCGTGGCGCAGGGGCTGATCGTGCACGGCACGCCCGCGCGCGCAGGCATTGCGGCGCGTGAAGGACCTGTTCGCGCTGGTCGGTCTCGATCCGGCGTCGACCGACCGCTATCCGCACGAATTCTCCGGCGGACAGCGCCAGCGCATCGGGCTGGCGCGCGCCCTCGCGCTCGAACCCGATGTGCTGATCGCGGACGAGCCGGTGTCCGCGCTCGACGTGTCGGTGCAGGCGCAGGTGCTGAAGCTGCTCGCGGAATTGCGCGCGCGGCTCGGCCTCTCGATGGTGTTCATCACCCACGACCTGCGCGTCGCGCTGCAGGTCTGCGACATCGTCGGCGTGATGAAGGACGGCGAGATCGTCGAGGCCGGGCCGGTCGCGCAGGTGTTCACCCGGCCGCAGCATCCCTACACGCAGGCGCTGCTGGCCTCGGTGCCGGGGCGGGAGATCGGGACGAGGCTGGTGTAGCGGTATTCAGAACGCCTTCTGCGTGCCCGGCCGATGCTTGTTGTTCGGAACGAAGCCCGAAGGCTTGGCGTCGCGCGGATTGGGCACCCACACCTCGCGGTTGGGATGCAGGCCCGCGCCGCGGATCGCCGGAACGGCGGTGAGCCGCGCACGATGCAGGAGGCGCGTATCTGCGACGCCGCAGTGCGGGTGGATGCCGCCGTTCGCCGCCACCACCTTGTCCCACTCGGCCTTGCGCCGCTGGAACACGGCCGGATCGGCGAGTTGCGTGCAGTTGAGCTCGTTCGTGTTCAGGTCCGCGATGACCTCGTCGCCGTCCCGAACGAGCGCGATCGGGCCGCCGAGCGCGGCCTCGGGGCCGACGTGGCCTATGACCAGGCCAACCGAGCCGCCGGAGAAGCGCGCGTCGGTCATCAGCGCGACCGTGATGCCGCGCTCGCGGCACAGCGTCGTGATGCGTGAGGTCGGGTCGAGCATCTCCGGCATGCCCGGTGCCCCGCTCGGCCCCTCGTAACGCACGATGATCATGTCGTTGTTCTGGAAGCTGTCGGGATCCTGGTCGAGCGCATCGAGCAATCCCTGCTCGCCCTCGAACACCCGCGCTTTGCCGCGAAAGACATTGTTCTCCAGGCCGCCCTCGTAGATCTGGGCTTTGGTCATCACGCCTTTGTTCTCGAGGCCGCCCTCGACGCCCGCGAGCTTGAGGATCGCCGAGAAATCCGGCGACAGGTTGCCGGCCAGGACGCGCAAGCCCCCGGTCGGCTTGTAGGGCTTGGCCACCGGATAGATCACCTTGCCGTCCACCGCCTTGGTGTTGAGGCGCTTCACCTGTTCGGCCAACGTCTCGCCCGTGCAGGTCATCACGTCGCCGTTGAGCAGTCCCGCGTCGAGCAGCTCCTTCACGATCACCTGCACGCCGCCGACCCCATCGATGTCGACCATCGAGTACTTGCCGTAGGGCCGCGCGTCGGTGAGCACCGGCACGACGTACTGCGAGAGATGATTGAACTCCGCCGGCGTCATCACGTCTTTCCAGAAGTCGCCGTAGCCGGCGGCGCGCGCGATCTCCGGGGTATGCAGCGTGACGTTGGTCGAGCCGCCGATCGCCATCGCAACAATGACGGCATTGCGGATCGAGTCGCGGACCACGATGTCGCGCGGCTTGAGGCCCTGCGCCATCATCTGCGCGAGATACCCGACGAGCTGGTCGGGGAACTCCTTCACGCGGCGCGGATCGTCGGACGGCGGCGCCACCATGTGCAGCGGCTGCATGCCGACGACGCCGATGAAGGTCTGCATCGTGTTGTAGGTGAACATGCCGCCGCAGCTGCCGTAGCCGGGACATGCGTGACAGGCGATGTGGAGGCGATGCTCGGGGTCCGGATGGCCCGCGACCTGATAGGCGCTGACGATATCGAGCGCCTCGCCGGTCTTGGGATCGATGCCCGGATGGATCGGGCCGTCCGACATGATGATCGCGGGCTGATTGTGCTCGAGCAGCGCGGCGAGCGTGCCGACCGGTGGCTTGTCGCAGGCGACCACCGCGATCGTGCCGGCAAGGCCGGTGGCGCTCAGATGCTCGCAGAGCGAGTCATTGGTCATCTCGCGGCCGATCAGCGAGTAACGCATCTCGCGTGTGCCGTTGCGGATACCGTCCGACGTCGCGATCGTGTATTCGGGCTGCACGAGGCGCAGCTTGAGCTGGCCCGCGCCCTTGCCGACGCGGCTCTTGAGGCTGGCGTGGATCGCGTCGACCTTCGCCATCACGCCCATGTAGCACTGGCTGTCGCCCTTGGTGCCCACCACGCCGACCGACGGCTCATGGATCAAGGTCTCGTCAGTGCCGAGCACGCGCGCAATCCCGATGGTTTGCGACGAGCGGCCCGGATGATGGTCGATGAGGACGGGTTTGGAGTTTGTCACTCGATAGATCCCTTTCAATCGGTACGTGACCCTATAGCCCTTCTGCGCCGAGTGATCGAGGCCGACGGCCTTCCGGCACGCGTTCCCCAAAGCTGTCTAGTTCAAGGGTGGACGGCTGCTCAGATGCGCTTCGCCACACCGGCTGCGAGCAAGACCGGCAGCAAATCTACGATAATGGCCGACGAATAGTGATTCCAGCCTGGCCCGGGCGGCGGTCGGTGGCCCGTCCAACCTGATTTCCACAGACAACTCTTGCATTAAGGCCGGCCGTCAATACAATCCATCGTCGTATGGTCGAACACCTACCCGCCGACGCGGGGAGTTTGCGGAGCATAACCCCGGATTATGTGGCTCGTGTCCCTCGTAGCAGCGCTAATCGGCTTCGTTAGCGCCCTCCTCATGGGAGTGACCGTGGTTGGCGTCTGTCGTTACGGCGACAGATATCCTCGATTTTTCGAGCGTCTCAAGACGCTCGGAGCGCTAGCTACGATCAAGGAGATGGCTCGAGTATATCTCAAACTCATCAACAAATTCATCGGGACCAATGTCGGATTTAAGCAAGAGGGAGTTCTTCCAGAAACGAAATTCTTTGGGCTCTACCTCGAACACCTCCTTCTGATCTACTGGGTCATCGGGACGATCCTCGTGATGTCATTCCGCCCCGTCGAGCCGTTTGGTCAGAACACGAATTCGTTGCGCGAGGCCGGCGCGTTCTTTGTCTTGTTGTCAATAAACGTGCTAAGTGATGCGATCTCCTTATTGTGGACCAAACGATGCATCGCACTGCTGGCAATCCCAACAGTTCCCGTCTCGCTGCCACGGCTGCTCTGGATACTGCTCCAAGACATCCTCGTCGCCGTTGCGCTGATGTTCGTCGTCCAATTCATTTCAAATGGTCTTTATGCAATCCAGATCGGGCGCCCAGAGCAATTCATGAGGTACCTGCTCGACCCGGGCACGGCTTTCCTATTATATGCTCCTGTTGATCCAAATTTCTCTCATTGGAGGGTTCCCGGGCAATTGTTCATAACCTGCTCTACCTATCTACCGTCACTATTATTCTATATTACCTGCTTGATAATCGTGATGTTAAAGCCATTCTACGCAGCACTGTTTGCGCTATTCGATATATTCAATATCGATGTGACGAGGACAAGAACGCGACGAAGGAATTGCAATCAGCTAAACTATCTTGGATCGCTGGCGGGGATATTTGCCTTCGCTTTCGTATCAATAAAATTCTTTCTGGAGGCAATACGGTAGCGTTACCGCTTCCTGAGTTCAATTTGGGCAATTCGAAAGTTCATCAAATCCTCGGTAAATATCACTTGTGTGGCTGATAAATAAAAATGCCACATACGCCTGAAGGTATCGTCGTATTTGCCAGGGTGTTGCGCGGTGATGTCTGGCCACGCTCTATCAAAGCGCTGCCACCAAGCCTCAAGCGTCTTTCTGTAATCCGATGGAGGATGTATATGAACGGCGTCCAGTATCAACCCCGCTTTCTCCGCGGGGGCAATCAACTCGCTGGTAGATGGAAGAAACGACCTTGGAAAGATATATCGCTGCATCCACTCGTTATTAGCCCCCGAAGAAGGCCTGATGATCGAATGGATCAGGGCGCGACCGCCGCTGCATAGCGACTTTTCGATCGACTTGTAAAATTCACGATGTTGGCCAAGCCCCAAATGCTCAAACATCCCTACGCTTACGATGCGGTCGAATTGCTCTCCGGTCCGGGACAGAAACTCTCGGTAGTCTGCAAGTTCATAATGGAGTCGTTCAGCCGTATTTTCGGGAAGCTTGCCGCGCCTCATATTGGCGCCGATCAGCTGGTCTTCCGACAATGTAATTCCGGTCACATGGTGCTCACCCGGCAGCCGCGCGATCTCTGCAGCCAATGCGCCCCAACCGCACCCGATGTCCAGCACCCTAAGTCGCGGGCGGTCAATATGCAGGCGCGTCACGGAGACACTGAGCTTTGTTTGCTGAGCTTCGGAAAGATCATCGTTGGCACACAGGCTAAAAAACGCACATGAGTATTGATCGCTTTCGTCGAGCATTCGGCTGTAGACTTCTTTTCCAACGTCATAGTGCTTTGACAAGTTGCGTCGATCATTTTTTGTAAAGATCGTCTGCCGAAGGAAAAATAGGGGTCCACGCCAGTCCGAGACCCACTGGTATAAGCGCGAATAAATACTTGGATTTGGTGTTTGTATTATACGAAGAAAGGTAACCAGATTGCCTTCGGTAATGTCCCAATGACCATTCATATAGCTTTCGCCGGCTCGCAGGCCTGGTCGCAGAAGGATTCTGCATGTCTGCCATAGGGTTGGTGGACGAACAGCTACGTCGACCGATCCGCCCGCTGTCCCCAAAAAGACATGCTCGCTATCAGCGAAGTCCAGTCGGACTCGATGTCCGGCGATGATGCTGTTGAGCATTGCCGCGATCAAGGCCCTTGCCCAGCGACTCCGCCAATTGCGCGCAAAAGGCAAACGCATAATCCGGGGTTATGGTCACTCCGGATCGAGCCGCCTGCCACCTGGCGAAGCGCCGAGCTACGTTGTAGCCAGGCTTTGAAGGACGTTCGCCCGCTCCAGCGTCGTTCGCAACGTCTCGTCCGAGACGTGGGTATAAATCTCGGTCGTCGCGATGCTAGAGTGGCCGAGCAGACGCTGGACAATGCGAATGTCGACGCCGTTCTCAATCAGGAGCGTCGCGGCCGTATGCCTCAACATGTGCGGAGTAATGCGGCGGGCCAAACCGGCAGACTCGGCGGCGCGGCGCAGTGTTACTCGAATCGATGGCGGCTTGAGCTTGGAGCCCCGCCGGTTGACAAGAAGCGGAGCGGCTGAACCGTCGGCGCGTCGGCGCCGATCGACCAGCGACGCGAGCTCCGCTCGAAATCCAGCATCCGCAATATAGGCCACGCGATCCCGCGACCCCTTGCCGTGGATCCGGAGGGATGCCCCATCCGGCGCGACGTCAGTGACGTGAAGCTTGCAGAGTTCGCCCACCCTCAGGCCGGTCGCGACCATGAGACGTACAGCTATCGCCAACTGATCCTCCATGGTGGCCGGACGTCGCAATGAAGCGGCGGATCGCGACAGAAGCGATGTGACCTCCCCGCGCGACAGGGCCCGGGGAAGCCGCTTGCGGCGCGGAAGCGTTAGCCGCCAGCCCGAGAAAGGGTCAACGACCGCCCCCACGTCGGCCACCCGGCGAAAAAATGCACGAAGGCACGCAATGCGTCGCCGCACCGTCGCGGCGGCGAGCTTGCGTTCCGCGACCATGGCGTGGAGATATGCCTTCAGGGTCTCGGTGCCGATCTCCGCCGTTAACGTTGACGTGGCAAGCCAGGTTTTGAAATCCGCGAGGTCGCACGCATAGGCCTCAAGCGTGTTCTCCGACAACCGCCGCTCAACCGCACAATGGCGGAGGAAATCGCCTATCGACGCTGCAATCTCCATCGCGCTCTCCAATCCACAAGCGCGAAAGCCTTGCACGGTTGGAGTAGTTGATTACCAGCAACCACACGTCGATTCTCCGGAAAGGGTTATCCATTGAGCTGACACTGCCTTCCAACTTGTCCGCGCATCGGCGGCGGCGGCACGACGATCACCCCAGCCGGATCAACACCAAGCCCGCCACGATCATCACCGCCGCGATGATGCGCGGGCGCTGCAGCGGCTCCTTCAGCACCACCACGGCGATCGCGGCGGCGAACAGCACGCTGGTCTCGCGCAGCGCCGCGACCAGCGCGATCGGCGCGACCGTCATGGCCCAGATCGCGATCCAGTATGCGGCGAGCGACAGGACGCCGCCGATCGCGCCCTGCTTCCAGAACGTTGCGAACTCGCCGAACACCGGCGCGCCGCGGCGCAGGCGCACCAGCGTCAACATCATCAGGCCGTCGAGCAGGAACAGCCACACGGTGTAGACATGCGCGCTGCCGGCGGCACGTGCGCCGAGGCCGTCGACGATCGAATAGCCGCAGATGGTCACTGCGGTGAACAGCGCGAAGGCGACCGCGCGCTTGTCGAAATGCAGGTTGCGCCCGCCGCGCAGCGACAGCAGGAACACGCCGCTGACGAGGATCAGGATGCCGAGCCAGCCGCGCAGCGCGATCGCCTCGCCAACGAGGAACGTCCCGGCGATCGCGGTCATCAGCGGCGCGGAGCCGCGCGCGATCGGATAGACCTGCCCCATGTCGCCGGTGCGATAGGCTTCGGTGAGGCCGATGAAGTAGCCGAGATGGAAGATCACCGAGGCGATCAGCCAGGGCCACGCCGCCGCCGGCGGAACGCCGAGGAAAGGGATCACCGGCAGCACCACGAGCGCCGACACGATCGCGATCAACGCCATGGCGCTGAACGGCTCGAGCTTGATCTTCAGGAACGCGTTCCAGCCGGCGTGGCACGCAGCCGCGAACAGGACGAGGAAGAAGACGGAGGTGTCCAAACTCAGGCCTTCAGCTTCTCGCCGGCCGGATCGTACGGCGCCTTCAGGCTGGCGCGCACCGGCACGCGTTCGCCCGCGATATCGAGCTCGAAGCGCGCCGACAGCCACGCATCGTCGACGCGCGCGCCGCCGGTCGCCGCATAGCCGAGCGCCACGATGCCGCCCACCGTGTGGCCGTGGGCCGCCGAGGTCACGTCGCCGACCGGCTCGCCGTTGCGCAGCACGAGTTCGCCGCCGTGCGCGATCGGCGTGTCGGGCGATTGAGCGACGAAACTGAGGAGGCGGCGGTCCGGCGGCTTGCCGCGCGCCGCGAGCAGCGCGTCCCGGCCGATGAAGTCACCCTTGTCGAGCTTGACGGCGAACGACAGGCCCGCCTCGTAGGGGTTATAGTCCGGCGTCAGCTCGCGGCCCCAGGCGCGATAACCCTTCTCGAGCCGCAGCGACTCGACGGCGTAGTAGCCGGCATTGCGTGCGCCGAACTCCGCGCCCGCCTGCATCAGCGCATCGTAGACCGCGCCCGCGCAGTCGACCGGCACGTAAAGCTCCCAGCCGAGTTCGCCGACGTAAGTGCGGCGCGAGGCCCAAACCGTGACGCCGGCGATCGCGATGTCGCGGATCGCGCCGAACGGAAACGCGTCGCCGAGCGGGGCCGGGGTGAGCCGCGCCAGCAGGTCGCGTGAACGCGGCCCCATCACGGCGATGACCGCGTAATCGGCGGTCACGTCGGTGAGAGCTGCGCCTGACGCCGGCAGGTGCCGGGCGATCCAGTCGGCGTCGCGCGTCGTCTGCGCGGTCCCGGTCACCAGCAGGAAGCGCTCCGCACCGAGGCGGGCAACCGTGAGATCGCTCTCGTAAGTGCCGCGCGCGTTGAGCAATCCGGTATAGATCGTGGTGCCGGTGGGCACCACAACGTCATTTGCACAGAGCTGCTGAAGCGCGCTTTCGGCATGAGGGCCTTGCAGCAAGTACTTGGAAAACGAGGTTAAATCCGTAACCGTCACGGCGTCCCGCGTCGCATTGTGCTCTGCGCCCGCAAAGCGAAACCAGTTCTGGCGGTCCCACGAATAATCGAGCCGCGCCTCTTCGGCCGACGGCGCGAAGAAGTTCGGCCGCTCCCAGCCCATTTTTGAACCGAACAATGCGTGTTGCGCCGCAAGCCTCTGGTAGAGCGGCGACTTTCGCAACGGCCGTGCGGACTCCAGCTCGCGGTTCGGCCACGGCATCATGTAATGCAGGCCGAGCACCTCGCTGACGCGCGCCTTGAGGATACGGTCGTCATTGTGGAAGGGCGCAAAGCGGCGGATGTCGACCGGCCACAGGTCGAGCGTCGGCTCGCCCTGCACGATCCATTCGGCGAGTGCGCGCCCTGCCCCGCCCCCCGAGGCGATACCGATCGAGTTGAATCCCGCCGCGACGTAGAAGTTCTTCAGCTCGGGCGCTTCGCCCATGATGAAATTGTTGTCGGGCGTGAAGCTTTCCGGCCCGTTCATGAAAGTCTTGATCTCGGCGCTCTCCAGCGCGGGCAGCCGGATCAGCGCATTCTCCATCAGGATCTGGAACTGGTCCCAGTCGTCCGGCAACATGCCGAACTCGAAGTGCTCCGGAATACCGTCCATGCCCCAGGGCTTGGCGACCGGCTCGAAGCCGCCGACCAGCAATCCGCCGACCTCCTCCTTGACGTAGATGTAGCCGTCCGGGTCGCGCAGCACCGGCAAGTCCGGATGCACGCCCTCGATCCGGCCAGTGACGACGTACATGTGCTCGGCCGAATGCAGCGGCACGGTCACGCCGCACAGCCGTCCAACCTGCTTGGCCCACTGGCCGGCGCAGTTGATGACGATTTCGGCTTCGATATCGCCGCGCGACGTCGCGACGCCGGTGGCAACGCCATCCTTTTGATGGATCGCGGTCACGCGCGTCTGCTCGATGATGCGCGCACCCTTCATGCGCGCACCGCGCGCCAGCGCCTGCGTCACGTCAGCCGGATTGACCTTGGCGTCCTCGGGCAGCCACAGCGCGCCGAGCAGATCGTCGGTGCGCATCACGGGGTATTTTTCGCCGGCTTCCTTTGCCGAGATGATCTCACAGGCCACGCCCTGCGCGCGCGCGGCCGCATGGATGCGCTTGAACAGGGTGACGCGCTCCGGCGTGCGCGCGACCAGCACCGAACCGCATTGCTTCCAGCCCGTCGCCTGCCCGGTCTCGGCTTCGAGCGCTTGGTAAAGTTGCGCCGAGTACTGCACCAGCCGGGTCATGTTCTGGTGGGCGCGCAATTGCCCGACCAGCCCCGCGGCATGCCAGGTCGTGCCGCAGGTGAGCCGGCCCTGCTCGAGCAGCACGACGTCGCGCCAGCCCATCCCGGCAAGGTGGTAGGCAACCGAGCATCCGATCACACCGCCGCCGATGATGACGGCGCGGGCGCCGGAAGGGAAATTCGGTTGACTCATCAGCAGGCTCCCGCTCCAGCCTGCTTATCACAACAACAAAATATCACAAAATACCAATTTTCATTTCGCAACGGTGATCTGCCAGCCGAACCTTTCCCACGCATTTGCAAGCGCGCCCTCAGGATACCGGTCGACGATCACGCCGGCGACCTTGTCCATGCTGGGGACACGGAACGGCGTGCGCCGGGCGAATTTGGTGTGGTCTGCGAGCAGATACGCGCGGCCGGCCTGAATCATTTTGCCGCGGGTTTCGGCGGCGACGATCGAGTAGTCGGTCATGCCGCCGTCCTCGCCGAAGCCGCCGACGCCGATGAACGCGACGTCGGCGCGCACGCTGTCGATGCCGGTCGCGGTCCCGGTGCCGAAGGACGCTTCGTCATTGTTGTCGATCTCGCCGCCGAGCATGACCACGCGGTTGCCGGACACGCGGCAGAGCGTGAGCGCGTGATTGAGCGAATTGGTGAACACGGTCAGCCCCGGCCGCCCCAGCAGTTCGTGGGTGAGCGCTTCGGTGGTGGTGCCTGAATCGACCAGGATTGATTGGCCTTCCCGCACCATCGCGGCGGCGGTCCGGGCGATGGCGCCCTTGCCCTCCGCGTTCTCGCCCTCGCGCTCCGAGATTGAGGGCTCCATCATGCCGCGCCGCGCCGCGCCGCCATGCACCACGTCGAGGTGCCCCTGGTCGGCCAGCAACTTGAGATCGCGGCGGATCGTCTCGTGCGAGACGCCGAACGTATTGGCAAGCTCGCCGACGCTGACCGAGCCGGCGGCACGCAGGCGTTGCACGATCTCACTGTGGCGGCGAACGGCAAGCGGTCTGACCATTTGGGAATCCACATGAGGAAATTGCGCGCAATGTGGCTGATACGCGGGGCGAAATACAAGCCCCGCGGTATCGCCATCGATATTTCGAGCCGGCCGCACGCAACTAGAATGTTAGTCGCTAATCCTTGGGCCGAAGCCGCTCCGCGAGCGCACGATCATAATCCAGCACAGCCTGCAACAAAACTTGCGCGCCGGCCGCGCACTGTTCCTTGGAGGAAAACTCCGCCTCGTTGTGGCTGACGCCACCGCGGCAGGGGACAAAAATCATCGCCGTTGGCGCCACGCGGGAAACATATGCCGCGTCGTGCCCAGCGCCGGAAACGATGTCGCGCGACGAGAAGCCGGACAGCTCCACCCCCCGCCGTACCGCCGCAATGCAGCCGGCATCGAAGCGCACCGGCGGCTGGTCCCAGATGCGCGTCGAGGACACGCTGAGGCCGAGCGGATCGCAGATTTCCGTCAGCGATGCGTCGTAGGCCGCCTCGAGCTGGTCGAGGACCGCGGCGTCCGGGTGCCGGAAGTCGACACAGAAGAAGACTTCGCCGGGCACCACGTTGCGCGAGTTCGGCCGCACCTCCATCAGTCCGACGGCGCCGAGTGCGTGCGGGTCATGGCGCTCGGCGGTCGCGTTGATGCGCTCGACCAGGCGGGCGGCGCCGAGCAGCGCATTCTTGCGCAGCCGCATCGGCGTCGCTCCGGTGTGCGCGGATTCGCCGGTGACCGTGACTTCATACCAGCGCATGCCCTGCACGCCGGTGACGATGCCGACTTCCGTCTCCTCGGCTTCGAGGATCGGCCCCTGCTCGATATGCAACTCGAAGAACGCCGACAGCGGATGCTGTCCGCACGGCTGCGCGCCGCGGTAACCGATTGCATCGAGCGCCGCGCCGAACGTGACCCCTTCGCGGTCCTCACGCGCCACCGCCCAGTCGCGCGTGAATGCGCCCGCGAACACGCCCGACGCCACCATCGCGGGCGCGAAGCGCGACCCCTCCTCGTTGGTCCAGTTGATCACCTCGATCGGCGCATAGGTCTCGTAGCCGGCCTGCACCAGCGTGCGCAGCGCTTCGAGCGCGCCGAGCACGCCCAGCACGCCGTCGAATTTGCCCCCCGTCGGCTGGGTATCGAGGTGGCTCCCCATCGCGATCGGCGCGATGTCGTTGCGCTGGCCGGGCCGGCGCGCGAACATCGCGCCCATATCGTCGACCGTCACGGTGCAGCCGAGCGCTTCGCAGCGCGCCTTGAACCACTCGCGCACCTGGCGGTCGAGATCGGTGAGCGTCAGGCGGCAGATGCCGCCCTTCGGCGTGCCGCCGATGGCGGCGGTCTCCATCAGTTCGCCCCACAGCCGCTCGGCGTCGATGCGCAGGTTTTGCATGGCGGCGATCAGATGCGTGCGGCGCGCCGCAAAGTCAAATCGCCGGTCCCGGGCTTTGCAAGCGCCGCCACGGTGCGGCAACAATCCGCAAGCGTGGCGGCGGAGGACATCATGGACACTGACGTTCTCATCGTCGGCGCCGGCCCGACGGGGCTGATGCTCGCGAACCAGCTTGCGCGCCGCGGCATCCGCTTCGAGATCATCGACCGTCACTCCGGCCCGGCGCAGCAATCGCGCGCGATGGCGGTGCATGCGCGCACGCTCGAGATCTACGCGAAGCTCGGCATTGCCGAGCAGGCGATGGCGCGCGGCGCGCGCGCGCACCGGCGCCAGCATGTGGGCCAATGGCCTGTGGCGCGCACGCATTCCGGTCGGCGATATCGGCGCGGGCCTCAGTCCCTATCCCTTCGTGCTGATGCTCGGCCAGGACGAGAACGAGCACATCATGGGCGACAGGCTCAGGGAGCTGGGCGCCGCCGTGCAGTGGCGAACGGAGCTTGTCTCCCTGGAGCAGCGGTCCGATCGCGTCGGCGTCACGCTGCAACAGCCGGACGGCACGCAGCGCAATATCGGCGCCGCATGGGTTGCGGGATGCGACGGTTCACGCAGCGCCGTGCGCGACAAGAACGGCATCGGCTTTCCCGGCGCACCTTACGAGCACACGTTCTTTGTCGCCGACACGCAGGCCACCGGCTCGATGCGGCCAAACGAGCTCAACGTCTATCTCAGCCGTGATGGCTTTCACCTGTTTTTCCCGATGCGCGGCGAGGATCGCTGGCGCGTCATCGGCATCCTGCCGCCCGACCTGCGCAGCAGAGAGGACGTGACGTTCGAGCAGGTGGTGCCTTCGATCCGGGAGCAGGCGGGCGCCTCACTTGATTTCACATCGTGCCTCTGGTTCTCGACCTACCGCATCCATCATCGGGCGGCGGAGACATTCCGTGACCGCCGCTGCTTCCTGCTTGGCGATGCCGCGCACGTGCACAGCCCGATGGGCGGGCAAGGCATGAACACCGGGCTGCAGGACGCCTACAATCTGGCCTGGAAGCTCGCGCTGGTCGTCACCGGCCGGGCCGATGCCGCGCTGCTCGACAGCTACGCGCAGGAACGCATGCCGGTCGCGCACGACCTGCTGGACACGACCGACCGTGCGTTCCAGTTCGTCGTGGCCGATACTTGGGTGGCCCGGTTGTTGCGCACCAAGATCATCTTTCGGGTCGCGGCACTGGCCATGACGTTCGAGAGCGTGCGCCGACGCGCGTTCCGCACCATCTCGCAGATCGGCATCAGCTATCCCGGCAGTGCGCTGTCGGAAACCCTCGGCACATTGCCGCGCGACGCCCCCAAGGCGGGCGACCGTTTCCCGTGGTTACATCTGAACCAGCAGCCGGACGGTCCGGCCGACGATCTGTTCCAGGCGCTCGATGACACGCGCTTCAACCTTCTCGTGTTCGGGCCGGGGCCAGCGGCCGCGTTGGCGGGCTATGACGACATTGTCCGCGTTCACACGATCCCACTCGACCCGAACAAGGCCGAACTCGATCGCGTCGGCATCACTGCTTCATCTTTCTACCTGCTGCGTCCCGATGGGCATGTCGGGCTGTGCGGGCCGCATTCCGAGTTGCCCGCGGTCGAATCCTACCTCGCGCGATGGCTGCGTCGCTGACGGCGACCGCCGGAAAAAAAATCGCAAAACAACCCCATGCAAAGTACATTTTTCAACCGCGAGCGGACCGTCAGCATAACGCCCAGCTATCGCCTAGAAAGGGTACGGATGCGCGCCGGTCTGGATCGTGATCCAGCGCAGCTCGGTGAACTCGTCGATCGCCGCCTTGCCGCCGAAGCGGCCGTAGCCCGAGCCCTTGGTGCCGCCGAACGGCATCTGAGCTTCGTCGTGCACGGTCGAGGCATTGATGTGGCAGATGCCGGACTGGATGCGCCTGGCAACGCCGAGCGCCCGCGCGATATCCTTGCCGAACACCGCGGCCGACAAGCCGTACTCGGTGTCGTTCGCGACGCGAATGGCCTCTTCGGTATCCTTCACGCGGATCACCGGCTTCACCGGGCCGAACGACTCCTCGGAGTAGATGCGCATCGCCGGCGTGACGCGGTCGAGCACGGTCGCACTCACCACCGTCCCGTTGAACTCACCGCCGGCCGCGACCGTGGCGCCCTTGGCGACCGCATCGTCGAGCAGCTCCTTGTTGCGCGCCGCGGCCTCCTTGGTCACCAGCGAGCCGAGGATGACGTGGCCGCGCGGATCGCCGTGCGGCAGGCTTTTGGCCTTCGCGGCAAACTTCTGCACGAACGCATCGGCGATCTTCTCGTCCACGATCAGCCGTTCGGTCGACATGCAGATCTGGCCCATGTTGGCGAAGCAGCCGAAAGCCGCGGCCTTCACGGCCTCGTCGAGATCGGCGTCATCGAGGATCACCATCGGGGCCTTGCCGCCGAGTTCGAGCAGCACCGGCTTGAGGAACCGCGCCGCCATCTCGGCGATGATACGGCCGACCTTGGTCGAGCCGGTGAAGTTGATGCGCCGCACCGCCGGGTGCGAGATCAGTGTCTCGACCACCTTGGAGGCATCCGCCGGCGCATTGGTCACCACATTGACCACGCCCGGCGGCAAGCCGGCTTCGCGCATGATCGTGCCGATCAGCGCATGGGTGCCGGGGCACATCTCTGACGCCTTCAGCACCACCGTGTTGCCGCAGGCAAGCGGCATCGCGATCGCGCGCACGCCCAGGATCACCGGCGCGTTCCACGGCGCGATGCCGAGCACCACGCCGGCCGGCTGGCGGATCGCCATGGCGAAATTGTTCGGCTTGTCGGACGGGATCACCTCGCCGGCGACCTGCGTGGTCATCGAAGCGGCCTCGCGCATCAGGCTCGCGGCGAAATGGCTGTTGAAATGCCCCCATGGGCCGATTGCGCCGCATTCGGCGGTCATCAGCGCGGAGAATTCCGCCCCCTTCGCGTCGAGCAGGTCGGCGGCCTTGAGCAGCATCCGCCTCCGCTCGCTCGGTCCGAGCGCGGACCACGCCGGGAATGCCGCAGCGGCCGCGTCGGCGGCTGCGATGGCATCGCCGATCGAGGCGGCCGCCGCCCGCGTTGCGACGCTGCCGGTGAACGGGTCGATGCGGTCGAAGGTGCGGCCATCGGCGGCGAACACCTCGCGGTCACCGATCATGAGGCTGACGTGTTTCATGGCGTACTCCTGTCGATCCCCTGGTTCTGTGCCGGCCGCCTGCGTCGCGGCGGCTTCGCCGATTCCCAAATACGCGCGCTGCACCGCCGGATCGTCGCGCAGCTGCGCCGCGCTCCCCTGCCCCACGATGCGGCCGGTTTCGATCAGGTAGCCGCGGTCCGCGACGTTCAATCCCTGCTTGGCGTTCTGCTCGACCAGCAGGATGCCGACTCCCGAATCCCGGATCCGCACCAGCGCCTGGAACAATTCGCCGCACATCAGCGGCGAAAGGCCGAGCGAGGGCTCGTCGAGCAGCAGCAGCTTCGGCGCCGACATCAGCGCGCGGCCGATCGCGACCATCTGCTGCTCGCCGCCGCTCATGGTGCGGGCAAGCTGCGGACCGCGTTCGGCAAGACGCGGAAACAGCGACTTGATCCGCGCGAGATTGGCCGCTTCGCCGGCACGCGCCCGGCGCGCAAAGGCGCCGAGTTCGAGATTTTCCCGCACCGTCAGTTCAGCGAAGATGCCGCGGCCTTCCGGCACCAGTGCAATGCCGGCCTCGACGATGTCGTGCGGCGGCAACGCGAGCAGATCCTGCCCCTCGAAGGTGACGCGCGAACCCGCTTGCGGCTGCACCAGTCCGGCGATCGACTTGAGCAAGGTCGACTTGCCGGCGCCGTTTGCGCCGAGCATGACGACGATCTCGCCCGGCTTCACGTCGAGCTCGACGCCGGAGAGCGCGGAATGCTTCCCATAACTCGCCGAAAGGCCGCGGATCTCAAGCATCGCCGCCTCCCAGATAGGCGCGCACGACCTCCTTGTCGGCGAGCACGCTCGCCGGCGGGCCCTCGGCGATCTTGCGCCCGACGTTCATGACGATGCAGCGGTCGCAGAGCGAGCGGATCGCGTCCATCACGTGCTCGACCATCACGATGGTGATGCCGCTTTCGCGCAACGAACGGATCAGCGCGATGCCCTGGGCAGCTCGGACGGATTGAGCCCGGCGAGCCATTCGTCGAGCAGCAGCAGGTCCGGATCGAGCGCCAGCGCGCGCGCAAGCTCGAGCCGCTTCTGGTCGATGTAAGTGAGTTGCGTCGCGGGCAGCGCGGCCTTGTCGCCGAGCCCGACGCGGGCGAGCAGCGCCATCGCGGCCGCTTCGGCCTTGACGCCGGTCAGCGGCGCGGCGCGGAAGGCAAAGCCCGGCATGACGTTGTCGATCACCGTCATCGACCCGAGCACGCGCACGAGCTGGAAGGTGCGCGCAAGGCCGAGCTTCGCAATGCGAAATGCCGGGGTGCGCGCGAGATCGCGGCCCTTGAACTGGATCGAACCCGCGTCGGCCGGGAGCGCGCCGGAGATCAGGTTCAGCACCGTGGTCTTGCCCGAGCCGTTTGGGCCGATCAGACCGATCAACTCGCCGCGCTTGACCGAAAAGGACAGATCGTCGACCGCGACCAGCCCGCCGAACGCTTTGCGCAGGCCCGCGACGTCGAGCGGAGCGCCCTGCGCGTGCTTCACCTCGGCCGCAACCGCGGCGACGGCCGGAACCTGGCGCGGGCGCTGCGGGAACAGCCCGACGACGCCGCGCGGCAGTACGTAGACGATCAGCACGAACACGATGCCGAGCAGGATCGAGAAGTGCGTCGGGAAATTGGCGGTCAGCACCTCGAACAGCAGCACCAGCGGCACCGCGCCGAGCAGCGCGCCGAACAGCGAGCCGGCGCCGCCGAGCAGCGCCATGATCACCACTTCGAAGGAGAGCATCGGCGAGAATGCGATCGCCGGGTCGATGTAGGTCCAGCGCGGCGCCATCACGGCGCCGGTCAGCGTCATGAACAGCGCGCTGACGGCGAACATCGCGAGCTTGGCGCGCGTCGTGTCGATGCCGGAATGGCGCGCCACCACCTCGTCATTGCCGATGACGCGCAGCGCAAGGCCGAGCCGCGAGCGGCCAATCAGCCAGCCGGCGAGCAGCACGAGCGCGACCAGCGCCACGAGCTGCCAGTAGATCTGCTCCTGCGTGATGCTCATGAAGACGTAGCGGCCGACCGAGCGGTGGACGTTGATCTCGTACCAGGTGACGATCTGACGGATCAGCTCGGACAGGCCGAACGTGAAGATGACGAAGTAGATGCCCGAAAGCCGCAGCGTGGAGAGCCCGACGATCAGTGCGACCACGACGCCGATGGCGCCCGCCGCGGCGAGCACCGCGGGCCACGGCCAGATTTCGCCGAGCACCGCGACCGTATAGGCGCCGATGCCGAAGAACGCGACGGTGGCAAGCGAGATGTAATGCGTCGGACCGGAGAACAGCGCCCAGGCGGTCGCGAGCACGGTGAAATACAGAAGGCTGATGCCGAGCGCGAGCTGATAGCCGCTCGCGAACTTCGGCACGAGCACGAGCAGCGCGAAGATCGCGGCCGCGAGCGAAAAGCCGAATACGGGCTTCAACGGGCGGCTCTCCCAAACAGGCCCGTCGGCCGCCACAGCAGCACGGCGAGGAACAGCGCATAGGTGACCGCGATGGTGAGTCCCGGATCGACCAGACGCGCGACCGCGGTTTCGGCAAGACCCAGCATCAGCCCGGCGACCAGTGCGCCGGCGATGTTGCCGACGCCCCCCATGATGACGACGATCAGCGCCTTCATGGTGAAGACCACGCCCATCGTGGCGGTGAAGGTGGTGAACATCGCGATCAGCACGCCGCCGGCCGCCGCGAGTGCGCCGCCGAGCGCGAACGCAAAGGCCGACGCCTTGCGCACGTCGATCGCGACCAGTTGCGCCGCGACCGGATCGACCGCGACGGCGCGGACCGCGGTGCCGTAGCGCGTGCGGGTGAGCGCGAGATAGAGCGCGATGCCGATGATCGCCGCGAAGCCGAGCGCGATCAGCCGATTGAGCGCGACGGTGGAGCCGAGCACGTTCACCGGCACCGAAAGATAGTTCATGGTGTTGAACTGGCCGCCGAACGTGACCAGCATGACGCCCTGCACGACGAACAGCAGGCCGAAGGTCGCAAGGATCGAGTTCGACCTCGAGCATCGCGCGGTTCTTGGCGCGCTTGACCAGCGGCATGAGCACGATCTGGTAGAGCAGCCAGTTGACCGCGAAGCCGAGCGGGATCGCGACAAGCAGCGCGACAAGCGGGCTGACGGCGAACGCGGTCAATCCCCACACCCCGCCGAACGCGGCCGCGATCAGGCTCTCGCCATGCGACAGATTCATGATGCGGGCGACGCCGTATTGAAGCGTCAGCCCCATCGCGACGAGCGCATACATGCCGCCGAGCACGGCGCCGGCGAGAACGATATCGATCAGGAGGGACATGTTTACTTTTCCCTCTCCCCGACACGAGAGAGGGTCGGAGTGGCGGTCATTCGATCGCCACCCGTTCTACTCCACTGTGCGGCCGGCGTGCGTTAACGCGCGACCCAACACCGCATCTTGGTTAAGGCGATATCGCGTTGGCCCCCGATACCGCCGCTTCCAATTTTAGAGACGCGTGATCCTTGCCGAAAACCGGTATCCATCCCGGACCAGATCCGGGACAGGCCTGTTAGGGATCATGCTTACTGCCACGGCGGCTTCGGCACGATCGGGGCGCGGGCGCCGTCCTGCTTCGGGGCAATTCCGTAGAAATTATCGCCCTGCCATTGGCCGACCGCCCAGACGCCCTTGTAGTGATTATCCACCAGCTTGATGTTGCCGATGATGGTGTCGAACGAGCCGGTGTTGATCTCCTTGATCACGGCGGCCTTGTCGAGGCCGACGCGCTCGATCGCCTGCTGCAGCACTTGCAGGCTCGCATAGGTGATCGGGCTCGCCCAGCGGTCGGGCTCGCGGCCCATGATTTCCTTGTGGTGCTGGATGTAGCGCTTGAGGCCCGGCAGGTCGGCGTTGGAACCGCCGACGCCCATCACGCCCTCGGCGCTCGCGCCGAATTTCTGCTTGAACAGCGGGAACGCGGTGCCGACGCCGACGTAGAAGACCTTCGGCGAGAAGCCCGCGATCTTGGCCTGGTCGGTCAGGCCGATCGTGTCCGGCGGATAGCTGAACGCGACGAAGATATCGGGATTGGATGCCTGCGCGTCCTTGACGATCGGCTGCAGATCCTGGCTGCCGAACGGATAGGACTTGTCGTAGACGACCTCGAACCCGGCCTTCTTGAAGCCCTCGCGCGCGGCGGAAGACTGTTCGATGCCGAACTGGTCGCCGACCGCCGCCATCGCGACCTTGGAGCCGATCTTGCCGTCCTTGCGCAACACGTCGAGCGTGCCGACGAGGCCGTCGATCAGTTCGGAGGGCAGACCGAGCCAGAAGGTGAGATTGGGCCAGCGCTTCACCATTTCGGGCGAGCGGTTGGTGTTCGCCGTCACGGCGAGGTGCGGGTAGCCGTATTTGTTGAAGATCGGCGCGGCAGCGAGGTTCATCGCCGTGCTCCACGGCGGCAGGATGAAGTCCACCTTGTCCTGCGTCGCGAGGCGCTCCACCGCCTTGATCATCTCTTCGGAGTTGGAGCGGTCATCGTACTCGATGACCTCGATCTTCATCTTCTTGCCTTTGACGTTCAGCCCGCCGGCATCGTTCACGTCCTTCACCCACACCTGATAGTTGGGCAGCGTCGTGATGGCGGCGCCCGGACCCATCGGCCCCGACTTGGCGATCGCCCATCCGATCTTGACCGTGTCCTGCGCCTGTGCGCCGCCCGCAAACAATGCGCCCGCAAGCGCGGCGGCAAATACTGTCGTGCCCAACTTCATCGTGCGCCCTCCCGATCGCGAGCCTTCGGCTCTGCTTCTTCAACGCGACGTGCTTATACATACTGGGGGTCGGGTGCCCCAGTGTCAAAGCGGTACTAAATTGTCGCAGTTGTCCTGCAGCCAGGCTTTTTGTGGCTACCGTTTCCCGCAAATATCCTGTTGGGGAAGGATGATCCTTTCCGGGATCGTGCGCTACGCGGCGTCGCCGCGATAGGCCGCGCCTGGCCACATCTTCGGCGCGGCGCGCAGATATTGCAGCGGCCGCGCGACATCGGCACCAAGCTCCTTCGCCGCCATCCAGGCCCAGTGCGGATCCTCCAGCATCGCGCGGCCGAGCGCGACCATGTCGGCCTTGCCGCTCGCGATAATGTCCTCGGCCTGCCGCGCGGTCGCGATCAGGCCGACGGCACGCGTCGCGATCCCGGTCTCGCGCCTGATCTGCTCCGCGATCGGAACGTTGTAGCCGGGCGTGGTCGGCGTGCGCACCTCGGCGGTCACGCCGCCGGACGACACGCAGACGAAGTCGAGGCCGGCCTGCTTCATCGCCGCGACCCAGGCGACCGAGTCGTCGCCGCTGAGGCCGCCGTCCATCCAGTCGGTGCTCGAGATGCGCGCGCCGAGCGGCATCTCCGCCGGGATGACCGCGCGCACCGCACGCAGCACCTCGAGCGGAAATTTCATGCGGCCCTCGAGCGCGCCGCCGTAGGCGTCGTTGCGCTTGTTCGAGATCGGCGAGACGAAGCTGTGCATCAGGTAGCCGTGCGCCATGTGCAGCTCGATCGAGTCGAAGCCGATGCGCACCGAGCGCTTCGCGGCGTCGACGAATGCCTCGCGCACCCGCGCCATGTCGGATTCGTCCATCGCGCGCGGCGTCGGCCATGCGGCACCGGGCGCGATCGCCGAGGGGCCGATCGTCTCCCACGGGTCCTCGCCGGGCTTGAGACCGAGCCCGCCTTCCCACGGACGCGCCGACGACGCCTTGCGGCCGGCATGCGCGAGCTGGATGCCGAGCCTGGCGGTGCCGATGCGCTTGCAATGCGCGATGACGGTGCGGAATGCATCTTCGCACGCATCCGAATAGATGCCGGTGCAGCCGTGCGTGATGCGACCGCGCCGTTCCACGCCCGTCGCCTCGACGACCACCAGCGAGGCGCCCGAATTGGCCAGCATGCCGAGATGGGTCGTGTGCCACGGGCTCGGCACGCCGTCGTCCGCGCTGTATTGGCACATCGGCGCCACCACGACGCGGTTGGCGAGCTCAAGCTGATTGATCTTGTACGGCGAAAACAGCGCGCTGGTCATGAGGCTCTCGATGGAACGGAGGGGTGGCGTGGCGGGGCGTTTGGGTCAGGCTGAGAAATGGCGAGCGCCGGCGGTCAAGTCAACCGGGCAACCGCCAGCGCCAGCGCCTGCGCGCGCGGCACAAGCGAATCCACCAGCATGAATTCCTCCGGCGTATGCGCCTTGCCGCCGACCGGCCCGACCGCGCAGAGCGTCGGCGTGCCGACGCCGGACGTGAAGCCTGAATCCGCGCAGCCGCCGGCGAACTCGCCTTCCACTTTGAAGGAAAGGTCATTCGCGCAGGTCGCATAAAGATCGAATAATTTCCTGTTTTCGGGCCCCTCGACCAACGGCTTGAACTCGCCCGCGATCTCGAGGGTCGCGCGCGTGCCGGGCACATTCGCCGTCTCGACGATGCGGGTGATCTTGCCCATCGCGTCCTCGCAGTCGGGCGGCGTCACGTAACGCAGGTCGATCTCGCATTTCGCCCACGGCGCAACGGTGTTGACGGTCTGCCCGCCGGAGATGAGCCCGACGTTCACCGTGATGCCCCTGGTCAGATCGGTGATGGCGTGCATCGCGATGGTCTTGCGCGCGAGCTCTTCGATCGCGCTGATGCCTTCGACGTAGTTGCCGCCCGAATGCGCCGCCTTGCCGATGACCTCCATCTTCATGAACACGCCGCCCTTGCGCCCGGTGACGACGTTGCCGCTGGGCCGGCCGGGTTCGGAGTTGAAGACGGCACGCGCGCGCCGCGCTTCGGCCTCGATGACCGGACGGCAGGCGGGCGAGCCGATCTCCTCGTCGGAGGTGAACAGGCCGACCAGCGGCGCGGGCGCCCCGCCGAACTTCCTGAACGCCGCCAGCACGAAGGCGTTCATCACCAGACCGCCCTTCATGTCGGCGACGCCGGGACCATAGGCGTTGCCGTTCTCGATCCTGAACGGACGGCGCGTCGGTTCGCCCTTCGGGAACACGGTGTCGCGATGGCCGAGCAGCATGATCGCCGAGTTCGACGGCCCGCCGACGGTCGCGCGCAGGGCGTCGCCGTATTGCTCATTGGCGATGGTCTCGCAGGCGATATCGTTCTCTTCGAGGAACGCGCGGATGCGCGCTGCGACAGCATCGACGCCGGCCTTGTCGTACGAGCCGCCGTCGATGTTCACGATGTCCTCAAGCAGGGTCAGCATCGCGCTTTTCTGCGCGCCGAGCCATTCGAGGATCTCGCTTTCACCGCTTGTCGCCATGTCTTCTCCTTTGCGCGTGATCCTCGACCGCAAACCGGTTTCCGCTTTTCGCGGATCACGCGTCTATCGTTCCTTGGGGTCGAGCGCGTCGCGCAAGCCGTCGCCGAGCAGATTGAATGACAGCACGGTGAGGAAGATGGCAAGGCCCGGCCAGACCGCCATCCACGGCGCCTGCGTGAGGAAGCGCTGCGCGGAGTTGAGCATCGAGCCCCACGACGGCGCCGGCGGCTGCTGGCCGAGGCCGAGGAACGACAGCGCGGCCTCGGCGATGATCGCGGCGGCGATCGAGAGCGTCGCCTGCACCAGCAGTGCCGGCAGGATGTTGGGGAGGATGTGAAACAGCGCGATGCGCCAGCGCGGATTGCCGATGGCGCGCGCGGCCTCGACATAGTCCTCGACCTTCACCGCCATCACCTGGCCGCGCGTCAGGCGAATGAAGATCGGCGTCGTGGTCACGCCGATCGCGATCATGGCGTTGCCGAGGCTTGGGCCGAGGAACGCCGCGAGCGCGATCGCCAGGATGAGGAACGGAACCGCAAGCATCGCGTCGGTGATGCGCGAGAGCAGCGCGTCGATCCAGCCACCGAGATAGCCGGCAGTGAGCCCGAGCGGCACGCCGATCGAGACCGCGATGCCGACCGAGATCACGCCGGCAAGCAGCGACGCACGCGTTCCGAAAATCACCCGCGAAAGCACGTCGCGGCCGACGTCGTCGCTGCCGAACCAGTAGAGCGCCGAGGGTGCCTTGCGCACCGCGCTCCAGCTTTGCGCCGCCGGGTCGAACGGCGCGATCAGCGGCGCGAACACGGCGAGCGCCACGAAGATGACGATGACGGTGAGGCCGACGATCGCGCCCTTGCGGCGCCTGAGGCGGCGCAGCGCGCGGCGCATCGGGCTTTCGACCGTCTCGTCGGCGCGGCGCGCGGCGAGCGCGCTGTCGTACGGGATGTCCGCCATCACGCCCTCAGCCGCGGATTGACCATCACGTAGAGCATGTCGGCCAGAAGATTGAGCGAGATGTAGGTCGTCGCCGTGATCAGCACGACACCCTGCACCACCGCGTAGTCGCGGTTGAACACCGCGTCGATGATCAGCTTGCCGAAGCCTGGAATGGTGAAGATCTGCTCGGTCAGCACCGCGCCCGAGAGGAGCGTGCCGAACTCGAGCGCGCCAAGCGTGATCACCGGGGTGAGCGCGTTGCGCATGGCGTGCTTGAGCACGACCGAGCGCTCGAGGAGCCCTTTCGCACGCGCGGTGCGGACATAGTCGCTGTTCAGGGCCTGCAGCATGGCACTGCGGGTATGGCGCATCAGCACCGCCGCGATGGCGTTGCCGAGCACGAATGCCGGCATGATCGTGGTGGCGAGGCTCTGCCTCCAGTCCTCGGTGAGCGGCACGTAGCCCGAGGGCGGCAGCCAGCCGAGCTGCACCGAGAAGAGGAAGATCATCATGATGCCGAGCCAGAAATTCGGCGTCGACAGGCCCCACAGCGCGAATACGTTTGCGGCGTAATCCCACGCGGTGTCCTTCTTCACCGCCGAGATGATCCCGGCCGAGATCCCGATCAGCAGCGAGATCACCAGCGCCATCGAGGCGAGCTGCATCGTCACCGGCAGCTTCTGCAGCACGAGGTCGAGCACCGGCTGCTTGAAGCGCATCGACTCGCCGAGATCGCCGGAGAGCACGCCCTTGATCCAGTAGACGTATTGCACGGGGATCGGCTGATCGAGGCGATACTGCTTGCGGATCTGCTCGATCACCTCCGGATCGCGATCCTCGCCCGCCATGATCAGCGCCGGGTCGCCGGGCAGCAATTGCTGCAGCGAAAAGATCAGCACCGACACGAAGAACAGCGTCGGGATGAGCTGCAGGATGCGCTTGGCGAGGAAGGTGAGCATGGCTTTTTTCTTATCCCTCCCCCGCAGGGGGAGGGTCGGCGAGCGAAGCGAGCCGGGGTGGGGGCGGCTCACCCGTCTCGGCCCCCCACCCGTCCTCGCGCGTCGCGCGAGGCCACCCTCCCCCTGCGGGGGAGGGATGAACCGCGTGCATCATTTCACCCTCAATCCCACGACCCGCACCAGCCCGTCCGGGATCGGCTTGAAGCCCTCGACGCGCAGCGTGTGCGCGATCAGCACCTTGCGGTGATAGAGATAGAGGATCGAACCCTCTTCGTTCAGGATCTTCGCCGCGCGCTCGTAGATCGCCTTGCGCTTCCCCGGATCGGACGTGAGACGCAATTCATCCAGCGCCTTGTCGACCTCCGGATTGGAATAGCCGCCGACATTCTGCGGCGCCTTGGTCTTGTGGAAGATGTAGGCGTTGCCATCCGGATCGGTGCGGCCGCTCCAGCCGATCAGGAAGGCCTGGTAATCGCCCTGCTCGGCAGACTTCAGCGAGGTGGCGAACTCGGTGACGCGGATCTTCATGTCGAAGCCCGCCTCCGCGGTCATCGCCTGCACCACTTCCGAGATCGCCTTGTTCTCGGCACCCTGCGGCACCATGAAATCCACCGCGATCGGCGGCGTGACGCCGGCTTCCTTGATCAGCGCCTTGGCCCTGGCGACGTCGCGCTTCGGAATCGGGAGGCCCTGCTGGTAGTAGGAATTCTGCGGGCTGATCCATTGATTGCCCGGGACGAACTCGCCGTTGAACACGACCTGATTGATCGCGTCGCGGTCGAGCGACAATTCCAGCGCCTTGCGCACCTTGGCGTGCTGGCCGAGCGGGTTCTTGGCCTTGTCGCCGTTGCCGACATTGATGGTGATGCCCCAGTAGCTCAGATCGGGCGTCGCGTTCAGCTTGAGCTTGTTGTCGGCCTTCACCGCCGCCATGTCGGTCGCGGCAAGGCGCTCGATCAGGTCGAGCCCGCCCGACTTCAGGTTGGCGAGACGCACCGTCGCATCGACGATCGGCAGGTAGGTGATGCGGTCGATGTGGACATTGTCCTTGTTCCAGTAGTCGGCGAACTTCTCGACCACGATCCGGTCCTGCTGCACGCGCTCGACGAACTTGTAGGGCCCGGCGCAGACCGGCTTGAGGCCGAAGCGGTCGCCGGCTTCCTTCGCGGCCTTGGGCGACACCATCATGCCGGCGCGGTCGGTGAGCTGCGCGATCAACGGCGAGAACGGATTTTTCAGGTTGAGCTTGATGGTGAGCGGGTCGACGATGTCGATCGCATCGATCGCGGCCAGCTCGGGTTTGCGGAACGAGCCGGTCATGTTGAGGTGGCGCTCGAGCGAGAACTTGGCGGCCTCGGCGTCGAACTTTTCGCCGTCGTGGAATTTCACGTTCGGCCGCAGCTTGATCGTCACCGTCTTGCCGTCCTCCGAGACATCCGAGGAAAGCGCGAGCTGCGGGATCACTTTGAGGTTTTCATCGATGTCGAACAGCTTGTCGCAGATCGACGCGAACACGATGCGCCCGACATAGGTGCGGGCCAGCGACGGGTCGAGCACGTCCGGGTCTTCGGCGAGCCCGATCCGCAGCGTCGACTGCGCGGACGCGGTCGCGCAACTCAATGTGACGAAAGCGGCAGCTGCCGCGAAACGCATGACTTTCATGTTCGTTCTCCCCTCACGAAACCACGGGCGCGCCGCCCGAACGCCCGGCGCCGACTGTATCAACACCGCGCCCGGCCTGCACGTCCCGCCCGAACGCGCCGATCAGGCGCCCGAGCGCGGCGGACCGTTCATCCACGGCCTGCACCGCAACCGGCGGCAGCTCCTGCCAGCGGTGGCAGGCGGTCGCATGATCCCCGCTCGCGATCAGCGCAGGGCGCTCGACCTTGCAGCGCTCGATCGCGTGCGGGCAGCGCAGGTGAAGGTGACAGCCGGACGGCGGATCGATCGGGCTCGGCACGTCGCCCTGCAGGATGCGCCGCTCGCGGCGTGCGCCGGGGCGCGGCACCGGGATCGCCGAGAGCAACGCCTGCGTGTAGGGATGGCGCGGCGACGCGAACAACCCGTCGGTCGGCGCGGTCTCGACAATGCGCCCGAGATACATGACGGCCACGCGGTCTGCGATGTGCTTCACCACCGCGAGATCGTGCGAGATGAAGATGTAGGCGAGGCCGAGCCGGCGCTGCAGGTCGCGCAGCAGGTTGAGCACCTGCGAGCGGATCGACACGTCGAGCGCGGAGACCGGCTCGTCGCAAACGATCAGCTTCGGATCGACCGCAAGCGCGCGCGCGATCACGATGCGCTGGCGCTGCCCGCCGGAAAATTCGTGCGGATAGCGTGGCGCGAAGCGCGGCTGCAGTCCGACCATGTCGAGCAGTTCGGCGACGCGGTCGCGACGCCGCGCGGCCGGAACGATGTTATGCAGCGCGAGCGGCTCGGCCAGCATGGCGCCAACCGTCATGCGCGGGTTGAGCGACGCGTAGGGGTCCTGGAACACGAGCTGGGCCTGGCGGCGGAAGGCGCGCACCCCGGCTGCGCTCAGCGCGAACACGTCCTCTCCGCCGAACCGCATCCGCCCCGCTGTCGGTTCGATCAGGCGCAGCACGAGCCGCCCGACGGTGGACTTGCCCGACCCGGATTCGCCGACCAGCGCCAGCGTCTTGCCGGCTTCGACCGTGAAGTCGACGCCGTCGACCGCCTGCACGTGGCTGAGCGGGCGGCCGAATGCCGAGCGCCGCGCCACGAAATGCTTCACCAGGCCCTCGGCCTCGACCAGGTTCATGCGGCAAGCCTTTCGAGCGGCGCGCGCAGGCAGCGCGACCAGCGCCCGCCGAGGTCGACCACCGGCGGCGGCCCCGCGCGACATGCCTCGAGCACGAACGGGCAGCGATCGGCGAAGCGGCAGCCGGCCGGCGGCGCCGTCATGTCGGGCAGCACGCCGTCGATCACGGCAAGCCGCTCGGTACGCAGGTCGAGGCGCGGAATCGAGGCCAGCAGCCCGACCGTGTAGGGATGCTGCGGCGCTTCGAACAGGGCTTCGGCCGAAGCGCGCTCGACGATCTCGCCCGCATACATCACGGCGACCTCGTCACAGACTTCGGCGACCACGCCGAGATCGTGCGTGATCAGGATGATCGCGGCATCGCTGGTGCGCTTGAGGTCGCGCATCAGGTCGAGGATCTGCGCCTGGATGGTGACATCGAGGGCGGTGGTCGGCTCGTCGGCGATCAGCAGTTCGGGATCGCAAGCAAGTGCGATCGCGATCATGGCGCGCTGGCGCATGCCGCCGGAGAGCTTGTGTGGATAATCGTCGATGCGCTGCTCCGGCGAGGGAATGCCGGCGCGGCGCAGCAGCGCGATCGCCTTCTCGCGCGCCTCGCGCGCGCTCAGGCCGCGATGGCGCACCAGCACTTCGACGATCTGCTCTCCGATCGAGTAGCTCGGATTGAGCGAGGTCATCGGCTCCTGGAAGATCATCGCCACGCGGTCGCCGCGCAGGTCACGCAGCGCGCGGTCCGGCAGATCGAGCAGCGGGATGCCGTCGAACGTCACCGTGCCGGTCACCTCGGCGCTCTGTTTCGGCAAGAGTCCCATCACGGCGAGCGAGGTGACGCTCTTGCCGCATCCGGATTCGCCCACCAGGCCAAGTGTACGGCCGCGCGCCAGCGTGATGTCGACGCCGTCGACCGCAACCGTGCGGCGCCCGCGGTCGCCGTGGAACACGACGCGCAGGTTCTCGATTGCCAGCAGCGGCGCAGCCATCATGTCGAACTCGGCCGCGAGCGCCGCCGCGATGCCGGCGTCGATCTTGGCGCGGTCGAACTCGCCGGACGGATTTTTCGCGTTCGGCAGGAATTTCGCGAAATGCACCCAGCGCTCGCGGCTCACCTTCTCCAGCCGCTCCAGTTCAGGCAGCGGATCGGGGTGATCGTCGACACGCAGGTCGAGATCGGGCCACTCCTCCTCGCCATAGATGAGGAGCGCGGCGGACTGCCTGCCGCGCTTGTCGCCCCCCGCCGCCTCGCCCGCCTTCAGCGCCGCGATCAGGCGGCGCGGGAACGGCAATGCGGCGTTCGCCACGTAGGCTTTGGCGGTTTCCTCGATCACGGCCGGCCCCGCCAGCATGTTGCCGGCGACCGAGAAGCCCTCGCCCGACGTGTGGCCGCAACAGTCGATGCAGGCAGGCCCGGTATGCGCCGCGATACGGCCGTGACGATCCATGATGTGAACCTGCCGATGGTCGCGGCCGTCGTCACCCTCGGTGAGGATCCGGATGATCTCCGCGGGCGGCATTTCGTCCTGTAGAAACATCAGTCCGTGCGCGCCATAGAACGGATTCACCAGCGCTTGCGTGGCGATCGCGCCAATTCGGGACTGAATGAACGGCACGCGGCAGCCGACGGCGAAGTTCTTGGTTGCGACCGCGATGCCAAAGGCGCCGGAGGAATCGCACGCGATCAGGGACCAGGTCATTGCACCATCTCTGTCGAAGCCTCGCCAACGGGTTGCGGTGTGACAGGCAGGAAGCGTGCCGCCAAGAACCGGTCAGGAACCGGCCGGGATAATCACACCAGATCACCCATCCGTCCAATACTGCCGGCCTGCGGTCAGGCCACGCGCAGTTCACTGTTTCCTGGCAACCAGAATGAGATTCTTCCCGAGTGGCGGCGGGACTATCTTTTCGACGCTCCGGGAAACCGGAACGATGTACTTGTCGTGAAACTCAATCATCGGCCGGTTGAACGTGGTGATGCCAAGCAGCTTGTTCAGCAGGAACCACGGTCCGACGCCGAACATATCGAAATAGCGGCATTGCAAGACATGACCGCCGGCCGTCTGTGCCTTGGCGACGAGATCTGCCTTGTGATACCGGCGGAAGTGGCTGTGAAGCCGGTCCAGTTCGCTCATGAGCCATTGCATGGCGGGCACGAATACCAGAAGGTGACCGCCGGGCTTGAGAATGCGGAAAATGCCCTCGAGCGCCGCACGGTCGTCCGCGATATGCTCGAGCACGTTGACGAGAACCACCGCATCGAAGGTTTCGTCAGCGGCGCGGGCCAGCTGCCCTTCCAGCGACTCGCCGACGACCACGACGTGGCGCGAGGCCGCGAAGCGCGCGCGCAGCGGAGCGATGAGAAACTCGGAAGGCTCCACCAGCGTGAGTTCACTTGCCATCGGGAGAAGCAGTTCCGAGACATTTCCGCTGCCGGCACCGTACTCGATCACCCGGCCTGTGATGTATGGAGCAAACGTGTCCATGATCCACGCGTAATAATTGGACATGCTCGCCAGGATCTCGAGATCGAGTCCCTCGTAACCGGCCTCGCTCATGGCGCTGTCCTGATGTTCTTCGCCGTCACCGCAGTCAACATCTGTCAGCCGAACAATCGGCGGCGGAAGAACATCCCGATCACCGGGATGATGTGGTGCGCCCGGATTTTCTTGCCCTCCTGGTAGCTGCGGCCGTGATAGCTCACGGGCACTTCATACATCACCTTGGCGCGGCGCACCGCGCGGCACAAAATCTCCCCGTGCTGCTCCCAGCCGAACGAAACCAGTTCGTCGGGACGAACCAGATCGCGCCGGTAGAGCAAGTAGCAGGTGTAAATGTCGGTAAACGTCGTATTGAACAGGATATTGAAGATCAGGGTGATCAGCCGGTTTCCAACCTTGTGCGAGAAATACTGCACGCGGGTGTATTTCGGTCCGGAAAACCGGCTTCCCATCACGACCTCGGCGCCGAAGGCCTTCACGGGAAACATCAGCGCCTCGTAGTGCGAGGGCGAATATTCGAGATCGGCATCCTGGAACAGGATGTACTGGCCGGTCGCGGCACGCAGTCCGGCGAGCACCGCGGCACCCTTGCCGCCGTTCTTCGGCTGCTTGACCAGCTTGTCGTAGAGCGCCGCATTCTGCTCGAGCAATTCGACGGTGCGATCCTTCGAACCATCGTCGATGACAATGACCTCGAACTCGACACCTTCGACGGATTGCGCACGCACCTCGCGCAGAAGCGTCAGAATGGTCGATTCCTCGTTGTAGGCGGGAATGATGATACTGGTACGCAACATCAAGACGGTGCCCACACTCAATGCGTCGAGCGCCGCAGCGCTGTCCCCGGGCGCCCCAAGCCGGCCCTACTGCGTTCCCCTCTAGCTAGAAGCGTTGGTCACTGCAAGCTGAGGAAGCAGCGCCTTGGCAACCTCCGTCCCGATCATGCTAGAGACGAACGCCGACGAGAGCTGATACGGCCGCGGGGAAGCGATGGGAGATACCGGCACGGGTCGGGCACCGGATGGGCCACGGGCCTTCGATCTCGGCTTTCCCATCGCGGTTATGATTGTTGCCGCGCTCTACGCGATTTTCCAGCTCACGCCATCTTCCTATGCGGTGGCGCTGCAGATGGTCGGCGTCACCGACACCGGCCTCCTGTTCGGTTCGCCGCAGCTGGTGCGCTCCGACGAATGGGCGCTCTGGACGCCCTACCTGCAGATCGCGGTCAATAACGACTTCGCGCGCATCGAGCACGTCTCGCCCTACGAGGCGGACCTGCGCAATTTCAATTGCCTGCCGCTGTGGGATTGGGGACTCGTCTTCAAGCCGCAGATGTGGGCGTTCTTCGTGATGCCTGCGGCGCCCGCGTTCTCGCTGATGTTCGCGATCCTGTTTGCCGCCTGCCTGATCGGATATTATCTGCTCGCGCGCGAACTGCGGTTTTCCGGGGGTGCGGCGGCGATATTCGCGCTCAGCCTGTTCTCGCTGCAATATGTGCAGTTGTGGTGGACGACGACCGGACCGCTCATCGCGTTCTTTCCCTGGGTGCTGCTCGCCTGCCTGGTCCCGATGCCGGCCTGGCTGCGCATTCCGGTGCTGGTCTGGATCACCGGCACGTTCTTGCTCTCCGAGTTCTACGTCATCACGATCGCCTCCCTGCTGTTCGCCGGCGGCTTCGCCGTCATGGCACTGCGTCCCGACGTCTTGCGCGTTCCGCATGTCCTCGCGTGCCTCGCCGGCGGCGCGATCGGTTTCGGTCTGGCCGTGCTCTATCTGTGGGGACCATTCCAGATCATGGCCGACACGGTGTATCCGGGGCACCGCGATGGCGTTCCGGGCGGGATCGTACCGTGGTCATGGACGCTCGCTTATCTGTTCCCGCACGTCGTCACCTCGAAGTGGGAAGCGTTCTACTGGAACGATGTGGAGATCGGCACCGGCGGTTCCTATGCGCTGCTGTTCGCGCTGATCTTCGTCAACCATCACCGCCTGCGCGGCGTGATCTTCGCGCGCACGGACGAGGATCGGGCGACGCGATACGCGCTCGGGGTGCTCGGTGGCGGCATTCTCATGATCCTCGCGTGGTGGTGGCTGCCGATTCCGTCGTACGTCGCGAAGCCGCTGTTCTGGAACACGAGCGCCCCGCAACGGCTCGCTTTCGCGATGGGATTGCTGGCGCACCTTGTGGCCTTCGTTCTGCTGCTGCGCGTCGGCGCGGTCGCCAGCCTGGTGCGCATCGTCATCGCGCTGGCGCTGGTGGTGATCGTCGCGATGCTGTCGAAGTTCGTGATGTTCGACGCGAACCCGAAGGGCCTGAAATACGATCTGCTGATTATTCCGCTGCTGCTCGCCGCCTGCTGGATCGGCCGCAAGCGACATGTCTGGGGCTACGCGCTATTGCTCTGCGGCGCGCTCTCGAATGCATTGGTGTTCATTCCATTCAATCCGGTGCAGCGCGCGGGTCCGATCTTCGCCAGACACGACACGCCGATCCTGCGCGCGCTGCAGGCGAAGCAGGAGGCGCATCCCAGGAAATGGCTGGTGGCGAATGCGGGTGCCGGCGCAACGCTGGTGGGCCTCGGCTTCCGCTCGATCCGTCACGTCACGATCACGCCGCAGGTCGCATTCTTCCGTCAGGTTTTTCCGGACATGCCGCCTGACAGACTGAACCTTTACTTCAACCGCTTCACGCACATCATCCTGAATCCGGCACTGACCGAACCGGTGATCCTGACCCACGATTCGATCGAAGTGCCGCAGGCGCCGTTCGAATAGGCTTGAACCTGGCTCTTAGCGACCCGCGGCGTAGCCTTGCATGCCGCGCGGATTGGCGGCGGCCTTGCGCCGCTTGCCGTCTTTCGAGGCCGCCGTCAGCCGTCCTTCCGACCAGTCGGATCCGACCTCGACCTTGTGGCCGCGCCGCGCGAGCTCATCGCGGGTCGCCTTCGGCACGCGGTTCTCGACCACGACCACACCGGGACGCGCGGTGCGCGGCCAGAACGAGGAGAGGAAATGCTCGGTGTGCCAGGCCGGCGCGTCGATCGCTTCCTGCAGGTTCATCCGCGCGTGGACGTGGCGCAGGAAGAACTGCGTGATCCACTGGTCCTGCTGGTCGCCGCCGGGCGAGCCCCAGGCGAGATACGGCTCGCCGTCGCGCAGCGCCATCGTGGGGGTCAGCGTCGAGCGCGGCCGCTTGCCGGGCGCGAGCGAGGCCGGGTGACCTTCCTCGAGCCAGAACATCTGCGCACGGGTGCCGAGGCAGAAGCCGAGATCGGGGATGACCGGCGAGGAATGCAGCCAGCCGCCGGAGGGCGTCGACGACACCATGTTGCCGTCGCGGTCGACGATGTCGAAATGCACCGTGTCGCCCGGCACCGCGCCCATCTTCTCGCGCTCACGCGCTTTCGCGGCGACGACGTCCGGCAGCTTGTTCTCGTCGTGGGTCCACGGGATGTCGCCGACCGTCGGCTCCCCTGCCCCGGTGGCGCCGACCGCGGCGCGCTGGCCGTCGGCGAGGCGCAGGTCCATCGTCTTGCCGAAACCCGCGATCATGCCCGGCCGGATCTCGTGCGAGGCTTCGTTGGTGACGAGCTTGCTGCGCTGGTCGTTGTAGGCATCGGAGAGCAGCACATCGACCGGCACGGTGACGAATTTCGGATCGCCGTAGAACGTGTCGCGGTCCGCGAACGCAAGTTTGGCGCATTCGACCTGCCAGTGGATGAAGTCCGGCCCCGCCGGGTCGAGGCCGTCGAAGCCGAAACGCTTGCACAGCGCGAGCTGCTGCAGCGTCACCAGACCCTGCGTCCAGGGTCCGGCTTTCAGCACGGTGTAGCGGCCGTAATCGTACGAGATCGGCGCCTCGACGGTCGCCTGCCATTTCGCCATGTCGCCGGCGCTCAGCACGCCGCGATGGCGCCGGCCCGACGTGTCCATGACTTCATTGGTGCGGCAGAACTTGTCGACCGCCTCGGCGACGAAGCCCTGCGACCATGCCTTGCGGGCACGCTCGATCTCCGCCTCGCGGGTGCCGGAGCCGGCCTGCGCCTCGCGCAGAATACGCTCGTAGGTCGCGGCCATCGTCGGATTGGAGAACATCGTGCCGGGCTTGGGCACGCTGCCGCCCGGCAGATACACCGCCGCCGAACTCGGCCAGTGCTCCTTGAACAGGTCTTTCACGGTATCGATGGTGGCGCAGATGCGCTCGACCAGCGGGTAGCCGTTGCGCGCATAGCCGATCGCGGGCGCCAGCACGTCCGCAAGGCGCATCGTGCCGTAGTCGCGCAGCAGCGTCATCCAGGTATCGAAGGTGCCCGGAATGCAGGCCGCGAGCAGGCCGGTGCCGGGCACCAGATCGAGGCCGAGATGGTCGCGATAATGCGCGATCGTCGCGCCGTCGGGTGCAGGCCCCTGCCCGCAGATCACCTCGGGCTTGCCGCGCCGCACATCATAGAGGATCACCGGCACATCGCCGCCCGGCCCGTTGAGGTGCGGTTCGACCACCTGAAGGGTGAAGGCGGTGGCGCAGGCGGCATCGAACGCGTTGCCGCCACGCTCCAGGATGCCCATGCCGACGGCGGTGGCGAGCCAATGCGTCGACGTCACGACGCCGAACGTGCCGTCGATCTCGGGGCGGGTGGTGAACGGGTTGGGATTGACGAAATTCATGGGGGGCTTCCCGCTGTTTGGCGGGACTTGACCACAGTTCGCGGGGCGGGCCAACCGCCCCCGGCCGGTAGCAGGCCCGCGCGCGTTGCAACGCCATGGGGACGCTCAACGCGCCGCCGGGCGCGACGACAACGCAACGGCGCGGGAGCGGTGCGCAGGCGAAGCCGGCGAGAAGGACCTCGGCTCGCGCCTCGGCGTGTCAGGCCGCCTTTGGCGTCGCCGACCCGGTCATATCCGCAAGCACCTTGCTCCAGGATTCGACGTTCGCGATCACGTCGCGCATCAGCGCCGCGAAGGCTTCCTCGCTGTAATGGCGGCGCCATTTGTCGCTGCGATAGAGTTCGACGTAATGGCGGCGGCGGCGCTCGGCGAGCGCGTGCCATTTGCGTACCGCGTCGATCGACATCTTTGTCCCGCTCATCGCCGTCCAGACAACCAGAGGCCCTACACAAGCACGCAACAGCGCGCGCCCACGCGGGCACGTGCAAAGCGGCCAGAGCCGGTCAAAACGCGAGACAAATGTGACGAAACAGCCCCGGCGCATCCTCACGCCGCACCGGTAAAGCCACAACAGAAAGTCGGGCGACGGGTTGCGGTTCTGTGGACAAGAGCCGGATTATTTCTTCGACCGTTGCCGTTTGGCATCGGTCGCCGCCGACGCCGGAGTGATGCGGCTACAGCTTGATCTTGAGCAGATGCGCGATCTCTCCGACGATGCCGCGCCGGAACAGCAGCACGCAGAGCACGAAAATCATCCCCTGGATGACGGTAACCCATTGATCCAGCGCATTGAGGAAGTTCTGCATTGCGATGATCACGAACGCGCCGGCCACCGGACCGAAGATGGTGCCGAGCCCGCCGACCAGCGTCATCAGCACCACCTCGCCCGACATCGGCCAATCCACGTCGGTGAGCGAGGCGATCTGCAGCACGATCGCCTTGGTTGAGCCGGCAAGCCCCGCGAGCGTCGCGGACAGGACGAAAGCCACCAGCTTGTAGCGGTCGGTCTTGTAACCGAGCGAGATCGCGCGCGGCTCGTTTTCGCGGATCGCCTTCAGCACCTCGCCGAAGGGCGAGTTGATGACGCGGTGGATGAACAGGAACCCGGCCAGAAAGATAACGACGACAATCACGTACATCGTGGTCTGATCGGCGAGGTTGAGGACACCGAACATTATTCCGCGCGGCACCGATTGAATGCCGTCCTCGCCGCCGGTGAATTTCGCCTGCACCGCAAAGAAGAACATCATCTGCGCAAGCGCGAGGGTGATCATGGCGAAATAGATGCCCTGGCGGCGGATCGCGAGCGCGCCCGCCGCGAGGCCGAGGCAGGCGGCGGTCGCCGTGCCGGTCAGGATCGCGAGTTCGGGGGGAAAGCCCCATACCTTGGCAGAATGCGCCGACAGGTAGCTCGCCCAGCCGAAATAAAGCGCATGGCCGAACGAGAGCAGGCCGACATAGCCGATCAGCAAATTGAAGGCGCAGGCAAATAGCGCGAAGCACAGCGCCTGCATCAGGAACAGCGGGTAAACGAAGAACGGCGCGACGATGAGGATCGCGACCATGATCAGGAACGCGATCGTTTCGCTGCGGCTCGCGGCGGGGTTTGCACTCGCCGTCATGCTGTCGGTCACGACCGCCATGTCACGCCGTCCTTCCGAACAAGCCGGCAGGCCGCACCAGCAGTACGATCGCCATGATGATGAAGATCACCGTGTTGGAGGCCTCGGGGAAGAATACCTTGGTCAGCCCCTCGATGATGCCGAGGCCGAAGCCGGTAACGATCGCGCCCATGATCGAGCCCATGCCGCCGATCACCACCACGGCAAACACCACGATGATCAGCGACGAGCCCATCTGCGGGCTCACGTTGTAGATCGGCGCCGCCATCACGCCGGCCAGCGCAGCAAGACCGACGCCGAAGCCGTATGTGAGCGTGACCATGCGCGGCACATTGATGCCGAAGGCGCGAACCAGGGTCGGGTTCTCTGTCGCGGCGCGCAGATACGCGCCGATGCGCGTGCGTTCGATCACGAACCACGTGGTCAGGCACACCGCCAGCGAGGCCACCACGACCCAGGCGCGATAGTTTGGCAGGAACATGAAGCCGAGGTTTTGGCCGCCCCGCAGCGAATCCGGCATTGCGTAAGGCAGGCCCGCGGAGCCGTACTGATTGCGCGCGAGGCCTTCGATGATCAACGCCAGCCCGAAGGTCAGCAGCAATCCGTAGAGATGATCGAGTTTATAGAGCCACTGCAGCATGGTGCGCTCGATGACGATGCCGAGAGCGCCCACGAGGATCGGTGCGACGACCAGCGCCGTCCAGTAGCCGATGCCGGTGTACTGCAGCAGCAGATAGGCCGCGAAGGCACCCAGCATGTACTGGGCGCCGTGCGTGAAATTGATGATGTTGAGCATGCCGAAGATCACCGCAAGCCCGAGGCTCAGCAGTGCGTAGAACGAGCCGTTGATCAGCCCGAGCAGCAACTGCCCGAACAACGCCTGCGAGGGAATGCCGAAGATTTCGAACATGGGGCTTCTCTTATCCCTCCCCCGCAGGGGGAGGGTGGGTCCTCGCGAAGTGAGGAGCCGGGTGGGGAGAAACCAGGCCGCAGGAGACCCCACCCGACCGCTCGCTGCGCTCGCGGCCACCCTCCCCGCTTCGCGGGGAGGGATGAAGCGAAGTTAGCCGCTGACCAGCGGGCAGCTGCCCTCTTTCAGCGGACGGAACGCTTCCGCCGCCGGGATCGTGGCGCGCACATTGTAGAAGTCGCCCGGGTGCTTGCTCTCCGCCGGCTTCTTCACCTCGTAGAGATACGCGTCGTGGACCTTGCGGCCGTCGGCGCGGATCGTGCCCTTGCCGAACAGCGGATCGTCGGTCGGCAATTCCTTCATCTTCGCGACGACGGCCTTGCCGTCCGCGCCGCTCTTGAGCGCGGCGACCGCCTTGAGATAGTGCATCACGCCGGCGTAGACGCCGGCCTGCACCATGGTCGGGAACTTGCCCGAGCCGCCGCGCTCGGCCTGCCACTTCTTGCTCCAGGCGCGGTTGGCGTCGTTCTGGTCCCAGTACCAGGTCTCGGTCAGGGTCAGGCCCTGCGCGGTCGGCAGACCGAGCGCGTTCACGTCGCTCGCGAACACCAGCAGCCCGGCCAGGCTCTGGCCGCCTTTGGTGATGCCGAATTCGGCCGCCGCCTTGATCGAGTTGATGGTGTCGCCGCCGGCGTTGGCGAGGCCGATCACCTTCGCCTTCGAGGTCTGCGCCTGCAGCAGGAACGACGAGAAGTCGTTGGTGTTGATCGGATGACGCACCTTGCCGACCACCTTGCCGCCGTTCTTCTCAACCACCGCGGAGGTGTCGCGCTCCAGCGCATGACCGAACGCGTAGTCGGCGGTGAGGAAGAACCAGGTGTCGCCGCCGGTCTTCACGATCGCCTTGCCGGTGCCGTTCGCCAGCATCCAGGTGTCGTACGTCCAGTGCACGGTGTTGGGCGAGCATTTCGCGCCGGTCAGATCCGACGATGCGGCGCCGGAATTGATGAACACCTTGTTCTTGCCGCGGATGATTTCATTGACGGCGAGCGCGACGCCGGAATTCGGTACGTCCACGATCGCGTCGACCTTCTCGACATCGAGCCACTGGTTGGCGATGCTCGAGCCGACGTCCGCCTTGTTCTGGTGATCGCCGCTGACGATCTCGACCTTCACGTCCTTGTTGGTGGCATTGAAGTCGGCGATCGCGAGTTTGGCGGCTGCGACCGAGCCGGGTCCGCCGATGTCGGCATAGAGGCTCGACATGTCACTCAACACGCCGATCTTCACGGTGACCTGCTGCGCCAGCGCGGTGCTGGAAGCAAGCGCGACGGCAAGCGCCGCCAATCCCAGAGTATGTTTCATCAAGACATTCCTTCTGCGTAACGTTCTGATGTTCCCCGGCCGGGCAGGCCGTAATTTAGCGGATAAGTCACACCCCGAGATAGTCGTGGAGCTTTTCGAGGTTTGCGTCCAGTTCGGAGTTGGCGAACCCCTCGACCACCCGGCCGTGTTCCATGACGTAATAGCGGTCGGCAACGGTCGCGGCGAAGCGGAAATTCTGCTCAACGAGCAGAATGGTAAAGCCCTGCTCCTTCAGGCTGCGGATGGTGCGGCCGATCTGCTGGATGATGACCGGCGCCAATCCCTCGGTCGGCTCGTCGAGCAGCAGCATGCGCGCGCCGGTGCGCAGGATGCGGCCGATCGCCAGCATCTGCTGCTCGCCGCCGGACAGCTTGGTTCCCTGGCTGCGCAGCCGCTCCTTGATGTTGGGAAACAGCGCGAAAACGCTGTCGGTCTTGAGGCCGCCCGGCTTGACCTCCGGCGGCAGGAACAGGTTCTCCTCGACATCGAGGCTCGCGAAGATGCCGCGCTCTTCCGGGCAGAATGCGATGCCCTGACGCGCGATCACGTTCGAGGCAAGTCCAATCAGCTCGCGCCCCTCGAAGCGTACCGAACCTTTGCGCTGGCCGACGATGCCCATCACCGATTTGAGCGTCGTGGTCTTGCCGGCACCATTGCGGCCGAGCAGCGTCACCACTTCGCCGGCGTGCACCTCGAACGTCGCACCATGCAGGATGTGCGATTCCCCGTACCAGGCCTGCAGGCCTTCGACGGCGAGCAGCGGCGCGCTGCGCGTCGTGTCAAGCATGGCCGACCCCCATATAGGCTTCGCGGACTTCGGGGTTGTTCGAGACGGTTTCGTAATCGCCTTCGGCGAGGACACGGCCGCGGGTGAGCACCGTGATGCGATCGGACAGGTGCGAGACGACGCTCAGATTGTGCTCCACCATCAACACCGTGCGCTTGGCGGCGACCGACTTGATGAGCGCGGTGATACGGTCGATGTCCTCGTGGCCCATGCCGGCGGTCGGCTCGTCCAGCAGCAACATCTCGGGGTCGAGCGCAATGGTGGTCGCCAATTCGAGCGCGCGCTTGCGGCCGTAGGGCAGCTCCACCGCGGTCAGATTGGCATATTGGGCAAGCCCGACATCGGCGAGCAGCGCGACCGCGCGGTCGTTATAGGCATCGAGCACGCCCTTTGAATTCCAGAAATCGAATGAGCCGCCGCGGCTGCGCTGCAAGGCGATGCGGACGTTTTCGCGCAGGGTGAGATGGGGAAATACCGCGGAAATCTGGAACGAGCGCACCAGCCCGAGGCGGGCGATCTCGGTCGGAGGCAGCGCCGTGATGTCGCGGCCGTTGAAGGTGATCCGCCCGCGCGTGGGCTGCAGGAACTTGGTCAGCAGGTTGAAGCAGGTGGTCTTGCCGGCGCCGTTGGGGCCGATCAGCGCATGGATGCTGCCGCGCGCGACGCGCAGGGATACGCCGTTCACCGCAATGAATCCGGCGAACTCCTTGGTCAGATCCTCGGTTTCGAGGATGATGTCCCCACTCATCGACGCCGCAATCCCTCTGGCTGCTTTCTACAGCCACAATACGGCGGGCACGTCCAGTGGGCGTGTGGCGCGCGTCGCAGCGCCGGAACCGCAAACCAATAGCCCGCCCGGACGGTGTCCGGGCGGGCCAGCCGGATCGACGCGCAGGTGGAATGGGGCAGACGCGCCGACCGAACTTCGCGTGTGTTCGCTAACAGTTAGTCGCGCCGCAACGACGCGAGGTTCAGGTCATCGCGACGCCGGCAGGGCGGGCGATGCCGACACCTCGCTGGCCTTCAGTCCGGCGGAAGAGACCGCGCCGAACGCATCGACCAGACCAGAGCCGAACTGATCGTCATGCCCGGCGGGGCCGAGATCGCGCGCGGTCGATGTCAGGATACGGCGGATCGCGTCGGGATCGAGCTGTCCGTTGCGTTCGAGCAGCAGCGCCACGACGCCGCTCACCTGCGCGGCGGAAAATGACGTGCCCGACTGCAGCTGGTAGCTCCCGTTCGGCGCCACCGCGAGGATCGAGACGCCCGGCGCCGCCACTGCGATGTGCGTGCCGCGGTTCGCCTTGTCGAACAGCTTGTCGTCCGCGTCGGTCGCCGTCACCGCAATCACGTCCGGATAGGCCGCGGGATAGAGCGGCCGGGATTGCGGGCCGGCATTGCCGGCGGCGGCGATCAGCACGGCGCCCTTTTTGCGCAAGGCGGCGATCTTGAGCTGCATCTCGGGATCGGGCGGGCCTGCGAAGCTCATATTGATAACGTCCGCATTGGACGTCCCGGCGTGTTCCAGGCCGGTGAGAATGGCCATGCTCGACCCTTTCGAACCGAGCGACGTGAATGCGGCGATCGCCAGCACCTTCACGGAAGGCGCAACGCCCATCAGCTTGCCATGGGCGGCAATCACGCCGGCGATGCCGGTGCCGTGAAAGTGCGGCTTGTCCGGCTTGCCGATGGCGTCGAACGTCGCCGCCACGGTGCCGGCGAGATCGGGATGCTGGGCGTCGATTGTGGTGTCGACCACGGCGACAAGGATGTTGTTCCCCTTCGCAAGCGCGTGCGCCTCAGGCAGGCGCATCTTTGTCACCGCGTATTGCGGCGGGCCGGCGGTGTCGCCTGCGCTGGCGGATGCCCCCTGCTCCAGCGAGTAATAATAGTTCGGTTGCGCCGCCAGGATGCTGGCCTCCTGTTGCAGCGTGCGGATCACGGTGCCGACCGGACGCCCGTCATTGATGCGCAGGCGGGCCAGCCGGCGCGGCGGCAACGTGAATTCGCGCGTCTCGAGCTGCGTCAGGCCATGGCGCCGCGCCAGCGCGCTGAACGCGGGCGCCGACAGGTTGCCGGCGATATTGAGCAGGACCTCATTCGGCACGAACCGCTGCTCGTCGGACGGTGGAGGGTTGAAGCCGCCGCGTTGCGCGATCTGCTTCGGCGCCTTCTTCTCCGGCTTCTTTGTCTGTTTTGCCTGCTTGACCTTGGCCTGCTTGACCTTGGCCTGTTTGGTCTGCCGACGCCTTGGCGGCGCGTCATCGTCGTCGTCGACGACGACGGTGCTACCCGGCCCAGGTCCGTATCCGCCGGGGGGAAGCATGATGACGCCGCCGGGACGGATCGGCCCCATTCCGCCGCCACCGCCCGGATAACGCGGACCATCGCCGCCGGGCATTCGTCCGCCGCCGTTATTGCCGGGTACGCTCATCCCGCGCCCGCCGAAGCCTCCCCCGCCGAAACCGCGTTGAGCCGCGCTTTCGGAAATGAGCGAGAGGCAGAGCGCGCCAGCCGCGATCAGCGCCAGGGCGCTTGCGAGGGGTTTCATCGACCGCCGCGTGTTCTTGTCGGACATGTTCAGCCTCCAACCGGCGCGAATGGACGCGGGCCTTGAAGGTTTGTCGCGGCATCCGGCGCGGCGTTCAACGCGCGCGCGAAACGCGGTGTGCCCGAAACGATTTGCCGGCCCTTGCGGCCGGCAAATCCTGTTCGTTGCGCCTGATCGTTGCCTCTTAGTCGGCCGATTTCTGACCGACGAAGCGGACGGTCTTTTCGTCCTGCAGCTGCTTGATCAGACGGGCAAGATCTTCCTTCGGCATGCCGGTTACCGCCAGCTTCACCGTGAACATCTCGCCGCTCGGACCTTCAACGATCTTCATGTTGTAGGCCTGCATCAGCTTGGTGATCTCGGCAGCGCTCGCCTGCGGGGCGAAGCTGATCAGCGCGTAGGTGCCGGTGCCCATCACCTTCTCGACCGGAGCCGAGGCGAGCTGAATATCCGACTGCCGCTCGTTCACGAACATGCCGGCGAGCAGGCCGGCCTGCAGAACGATCGCAAGCGCAGCGGCGGTCGCCGACCATGCCAGGGCGCGCGGCGAGAACGACGACAACCTGTCGCTCAGCCATTCACCGAGGTTGAAGCTCGTTTTCACGCGGCGCGCCGTCGAGGCATCGGCCTCGATGTCGGCCATCAGCTTCTGCATTGCGCGGGCCGAGGGGGCGCCGAGGGATTCGTTGAGGCCGATCGTCTCGACCAGGTCCTGACGGACCGTCTCGTACTGGGTGGCCAGCTCCGTATCGCGGCCGAGCGCCTGCTCGACTTTCTGCGCATCACGGCGGCTCAGTGTTCCGGCAGCGTGCCACGGCAGGAGAGCTTCGATCTCCTCGCGCTCGGACGCTTTGTTCTTGATCATGTTCATGGCCAACCTCGTTCCACTCCCGCTGCTTTAAGCAGTTCCCCTAACCGCTTCCGCGCATAGAACATGCGCGTCTTCACTGTGTTCTCGGGTATTCCGACGATCTTGGACACTTCCTCGACTGACTTCTCGTGGTAGTAGACAAGATCGATAATCTCACGATGTTCCGCAGAGAGCTTTGTCAGGCACTGCCGCAGAACGACGCTGGTACCCTTCTTTTGCATCGCGACCTCTGGATCATCACCGGGATCCTCGATCGCTTGTGCAGTCTCGTCGTCCAATTCCTCGTCCGGTCGCTTTCGCAAGGCCGAGAGGGCCTTGTATCTTGCGATCGCCAGCAACCATGTCGAAACCTGAGACCTTGCTTCGAAACGGTCGGCTTGACGCCAGACGTCGAGGAACACCTCACTGATCAGGTCTTCTGCCCGGCTCGGATCGCCCACAAGTCTGAGGACGAACCGGTAGACACGCACATGGTGCCGAGCGAACAAAACCTGCATCGCGAGCTTGTCACCGGCTGCGATACGTCCGATCAGCGCTTCGTCTGTGGTCGTCTGCATCGCTAGGCCGTTGACCGGCTCACAAGGTTAGTCGCGGGGGGATGGGAACGGGTTCAATCAGGGTTGGAAAGGCCTCATACCACTGACCTGTGCAGGGGCCTAGACCATGCCGGAGAGGTTCTCCGACACCACCTATGTGCCCCGAAGGCCTTCACTCTGCAAGCGAATCCGCCGCGACCCCACCGGGAATCGCTGGTTGAGACCCTCGCAGATGGTAGTCGGCGCCGGGAGGAAAAAAGTTCATTTTCTCAACATTTTATCTCAATTCCCACATTTGCTCACAAAGCTATAACGCAGCGACATCGTCGTTAACGAAACGTGAAAATACCTATCGACACATTTTCACGATGCCTTATACGAGAGATGGCGCGGAAGCGCCGATCTTACCCAAGGTAAGGCACGCAACCAGTTGGTTAAAATTTTACCAAATCGGCTCACGTTGCGTTAGCCGAGCTGATTTGTCGGGACCCATCGGAGCACGCAATGGCCGACATCGTTCATGGGCGCGACGACCTGACGACGAAAAGCCAACCCCCTTCCAGACCGACCGACCCCACCTCGGAGACGATTGAGCGCCGCGACCAGCCGCCGCGCACGGATGTCGGTACCCTGACACTGCATTGGGTCACCGCCATCGCCTTCCTCGTCAGCCTGTTCACCGGTATCCGGATCGCCGCCGACGCGCTCAGCGCGCCGGTCTCGCATTGGCTCAACCCGATCCTGCCGCAGGGCGAGATCTGGACCTGGCATTTCCTCGCCGGCCTGACGCTGTTCTTCGCCGCATCGGCTTACCTCGTCTATGTGCTGGCGCGCCGGGCTCGCGAGCCGCAACGCGCTGAAGAAGACGCGCGTGATGGTGATGCCGGTCGCAAAGCAAAATGCGCTTCGGCGGCCTCAACGTCCTGCTGCACTGGGCCGCCTATCTGATCGTCGTCATCATGACGGTGACCGGCGTCGTCCTTTATCTCGGCTTCGGCGGCTGGATCGTGTCGGTCCATTCCTACGTCGCCTTCATCGGCCTCGCCTACGTCTTCATCCACGCCATCGCGCATTACCTGTTCGGCGGATGGTGGCAGGTGTTCCGCATCTTCCGTCCCGCCAGGCTGGTGCTGACCGAAGCGGTCAAGCCGAAGCCGCTGCTGATCGCGGCCGCCGTCGGCCTCATCGTTGCGGCGGGCATCGTCGCGACCGACTGGGCGACGCGCGACACGCTCATCGTCACCAAGGTCGAGGGCGAGCCCAAGCTCGACGGCATTCTCGACGAGGCGATGTGGAACAGGGCGCGGCCGGTCACGATCCGCACACAGCAGGGCGAGAATTTCGGCGGCCCCGGCGAGTCGACCATCGAGGTGCGCGCCGTGCACAACGGCGACAAGGTGTTCTTCGCATTCAAATGGAACGATCCGACACGCTCGCTGCGCCGCATTCCGATGGTCAAGAAGGCAGACGGCTGGCACGTCATGGATGATCGCGCCGGCCGCATGGACGTCGTCGATTTCTACGAGGACAAGCTCGCGATCATCTTCTCCGACAAGCCGGCGATCGGCGGCTCGGGCGTATCCAATCTCGGCCCATCCCCCCTGCCCTCCGACAAGCCGCGGCCGCTGAACGAACGCGGCTTCCATTTCACCAGCGACGGCAGCTTCATCGACATGTGGCAGTGGAAGGCCTCGCGCGGCGGCATGCTCGGCCGCGTCGACGATCAGTTCATCGGCCCGCCCTACGATCCGAGCGCAGATGATGCAAGCCTACAAGGCGCGCTATCAGGGCGGTTACTGGAACGATCCCGGCAGGGCGATCTATTCGTATAACTACAAGTTCTTCTCGCCGAAGGATTACCAGGGCCCTGTCGAAGTCATCAAGCTTCCGAAGGACTGGAAGAAGACGCAGGACCAGCTCGGCAAGATCAGCTTCGATCCGCACATCAGCGACGACGAGAACGGCCGCTGGAACATGTTCGAGGACGAAGTCCAACCATACAGCAAGGAAGAGGACGCGAAGATCCCGGTCGGCACCGTCATGCCGGGCGTCCTCATCACCGGCAAATACGAAGGCGACCGCGGCGACCTGGTCGGCGGCGCGCGCTGGAAAGACGGCTACTGGACGCTCGAAATCGCGCGCAAGCTCAAGACCGGCAGCAAGTACGACAAGGACTTCGTGCCGGGCAAACCGATCTACATGTGGGTCGCGGCGTTCGATCACGTGCAGACGCGCCACACCCGCCATCCGCGCCCGGTGCGCGTCGTCACCCAGGAATAGCCGCGCGGCGTTTGGCGCAGTGAGTAGAGTCGCATGAGTTTCGATCTCGTCATCAACGGCAAGACCGTCAAGGCCAACCGTGGCGAGACGCTGGTCGACGCGGGCCTGTCCGGCTGGGTCGCGATCCCGCACGACTGCAACTCCGGCCAATGCGAGACCTGCCGCGTCACGGTGGTGAGCGGCCGGGTCGACGATCGCGGCACCGCCGAAAAGGGCACCGTGCTCGCCTGCCAGGCGAAAGTCGATCGGCAACGCCGAGATCGCGTTCGACCACGTGCCGGAGGTTGCCAAGCGCTCCGGCACCGTCACCGGCATTGCGCCGCTCGCCTCGGACATCGTCGAGGTGATCGTCACGCTCGACGAGCCCGATCGACATGCGGCCGGGGCAATATCTCAGCGTCAAGTTCTCCGGCTTCCCGGCGCGCGATCTCAGCCCCACGGTGCGTTTCGACGGCACCAGCGCTCCGGGCGAACTGGTCTTCCATATCCGCCGCTATCCGGGCGGGCTGATGTCGACCCAGATCGGCGCGACGATCCGCGCCGGCCATCGCGTGCAGGTGCGCGGGCCGTTCGGCGGCGCCTTCCTGCGCGAGGGACACGGGCCGCTGATCCTGATCGGCGGCGGCACCGGCTGGGCGCCGATCTGGTCGCTCGCGGCGGCCGCGCGGCGCGAGCAGCGCCATCGCGACCTGATGGTGATCGCGGGCAGCCGCGACGCCGAGGGGCTCTACATGCGCCGCTCGCTCGACTGGCTGATCGACGACGGCGTGCGCGAAATCATCGCGACCGCCGAGATCGGCGCGACCGATCCGGTGATGCCGGGCCGGCCGACGCACTATCTGCCCTCGCTCGGGCCGGAGGACACCGTCTACGTCGCCGGGCCGCCGCCGCTGGTCGATGCGGTCAAGCGCAAGTCGCGCGCCGCCTCGGCGCGCTGCTATGCCGATCCGTTCCTGCCGAACGCGCAGCCGCTTTCGCTGATCGATCGCGTGATGGCGATGCTGCGCAAGCCGGCGAGCGCGCACACCGAGCTGTCGCCGCGGCCGGCCGCCGCGGTCGCAGCCGCTGCCTGCGGCGCGCGCGCGTCCGCAGCCGGTCTCGGCCGCGATACCGCCCCTGCCCGCCGCGGCGCCGCGGCGCACGCAGGCGGCGGCTCGCGTTAGCTTGTGCGATGATCTCGAAATCGCGTCTTAGGCCGTCACTTCGCGCAGGAACGACTTCACGGTCGAGTCGAGGCGATGCGCCTCGTCGGCCATGTCGGTCGCCTTGGTGACGACCTTCATCGAGGCGCCGCGCGCGTCCTCGATCGTGGCCTTGAGCCGCTCGACGCTCGACGACACGTTGATCGTGCCGTGCGCCGCCGCCGTCATGCTGTCGGCGATCTCGCGCGTCACCGCATCCTGGCGCTCCATCGCGAGCGCGATCGTGCGGGTCTGGTGCAGCACCATGTCGAGCTTCTGCACGATCGAGCGCACCGAACCGACGGTATCGCTGGTCGCCCCGCGGATGGTGCCGAGACGGCGCGCGATGTCCTCGTTGGCGTTGCCGATGCGCCCCGACAGCGTCTTGATGTCGCCGACCACGGCCGAGAAGTTGCCGCGGCCGCTGGCGGCGCGCGTCGCCTGGATGGTGGCGTTGAGCGCGAGCGCGTTGGTCTGCGCCGCGATGTCCGCGATGACGCGCATGATGGCATCGATCTCGGCGGTGGTTTTCGCCAGATCCTCCGCGCTCGCGGACGCCGACTGCGCGGCGGTGCTGCTCAGCGCGATCACGTCGGCGGCCTGGCGCACCCCGTCGACCGTCTCCGAAATCGCGATGCTCAGGCGCTCGGTCGCCGAGCGCACCGTCGACACGTTCGACACGGTGTTCTCCGAAACGAACGCGGCTTCCACCGCCTCGCCTTCGGCGACCGCCGACACGCGCGCGAGCTCGCGCGCGGTCTCGTCCATCGTCTCCACGCTGTTCGAGACGCTGAGCAGCACCGAGCGCATGATGCGGTCGAAGCGGCGGATCGCGTCTTCCAGCGCCTCGCGGCGCTTCTTCACGCTTTCGGCATGCGCGACGTCGGAGCGCAGGCGGTCGCGCTCCTGCAGCGAGCGCTGCAGCACGATCACGGCGCGCGCGATGTCGCCGACCTCGTCGACGCGCTCGACGCCCGTCACTTCCGATTTCCAGTCGCCGCGCGCGACCGCGCGCACCGCCTCGGTGATCTGCACCAGCGGGCGGCTGATGCGCTGCCCGACCAGCAGCATGATGCCGGCGAACAGCAGGACCGAGGTGACGGCGGCGGCGATCAGCCAGACGGCAAGCGAGCGGCCTTCCGCCTCGCCGATGCGGATCAGTTCGTTGCGCAACGCGTGAAGCTCGCTCGACGGCGCGAGCGCGCAGGTGCGCCATTGACTCGAACAGCGCCTCGCAGCGCGACCAGTAGCGGCCGTCGCTGGTCTGCAGCAATCGACGAATTGGCGACGTCGGTCACGCTGGCCGACGTCCGCACTGATGCCCGATACCGAGATCGAGTTGTCGCCCGCGACCACCAGCACGCCGGCGCCCTCGAGCCGGGAAAATTCCTCCAGCACGGCCTCGCGCGGACGCAGCGTGCGATGCGCGATCAGGCCGGCGAACACGTCGCCGAAGTCGTCGAAGATCGGCTCGACGATCACGAACGCCATCGGCGCCGGGCCGCTCGGCGCCGAGCGCCTGCGCCAGATCCTCGTTCAGCTCGATGGCGCGGCGCAGCGACGCGCGGATGCTTGCGGTCGTTGTCGGCGAGGATCGGCAGAATGTCCTGCGCGAGCGGGCTTTCCTGCAGCTCGCGGTTCGCCACGACGATATCGACCTTGTCGCTTGCGGCGCCGAACACGCGCAGCTTGGTGTCGACCACCACGATGCCGTCGATATCGGCGGCCTGCGCGGCACGCCCGAGCAATTCGCTGATCGCGACCACGTTGGCGGACGAGATCGCCTTCACGAGATCGGCGCGCTGCGCGATGCTTTCGAGCCGCGTCCCGGTCGAGTCGAACAGCCCGACCAGCCGCGCGCCCGCAAGCCGCGCCTCGCCGTCGAGCCGTTGGCCGAGCTTCTCCTCCGACAGGCGACCGAGTTGCTCGGCCTGCCGCTCCAGCCCGCGGTCGAGCCGCACGATCGTCAGGCCGAACGAGGCCGCGAAAGCGACCGTCGCCGTCGCGACGACCGCGATGATCAGCCGGGTACTGAGCGAAGACAGTCGCAGCAAGATCTCGATCCCCAGCCCCGCGTCGTCACTCGACGACCGGAACGCCGCCCATGCTGGAAAGAACCGTCTGCGCCTTGGCGGCCTTCGCGTAGTCGATGAAGCGCTTGGCGTCGGGCGTGACGGTCGCGGACTTGTGCACGAACGAGAGCGTCACGGCGCTCGGATAGTCGCGGTCGGTCGGATAGCGGCCGTCGATCTTGAGCACCGACAAGCTCCGCCTCGAGCGCACGCGTGAACGGGCCGAAGCCGATCGCGCCTTCGCACTTCCTTCACGGTGTTGAAGCCTTCCTGCGTGGTCACGGCGGTCTTCGACTTCTCGGTGATGGCGAGATCCTTCCAGCCCGGCATCGACTGGCGCAGCACCAGCAGCGTCGAATCCTGGTCCTCGCGGCGCACCACGCGGATGCGCATGTCGGCGCCGCCGACGTCCTTCCAGTTGACGATCTTGCCGCGATAGACATCGGCGAGCTGCGCGCTGGTGAGGCCCGTCACGCCGGCCGCGCGGTTCACGAAGAAGGCCGACGGCAGCCGGAACACCGGCGTCGCGACCAGCCCGGCATCCTTCTCGCTGTCGGAGAGCGGGCGCGCGATGCGGGCCAGCACCTCCTTCTCGGCGTTGACGGCGGCGATGCCGCCGCCCGAACCGATGCTCGGCGGGACGATCACGTTGGTTTCCGGATGGTCGGCTCATGTAGGCGGAGCCGAGCGCGCGCAGCAGGTCGATGCCGTCGCCGGTCCCGACCACCGACAGGTCTCCGGCGTAGGCGTTGGCACAAAGGCTCAGGGCCGCAATCGGAGCGGCCGAAACAGGCGCATGGCGATGGACATCGTGCTGCCCTCGCGATCTGGAAATGATGCGCCGGATGCTAGGGAAAATGCGGTAAGGAAGTGTAAACTCCAGCGTCCGTCAATTATCGAGTTGAGATCGAGCTAGATACTCGTCCGCCGCGCGGTACAGGCGCCGCGAATTCCAGCCGACAGGCTGTTCTGCGGCAGCCGCAACAGCGGTGCCGGCGGCCCGCGCGCTCTTCAGACCCTCTTAAGCTTTTTTGGTTTTTGCCGGGTTCTGCAGGAAACAGTAACACTTTCTGATACTTGTTGGCGTAACTCATGGCGCAGGACAGAACCGGCCAGCAAGGGGCCTTCGGTGACACTGCCGGCGCGTAACGGGCCGCGCATCAGAGCGCAACGTCGGACCGGGACGCAGCCCATGCCTCCGGCGTGCGGTCGCATGCCTTGGCATGGCTGTTTCACCGTTCTCGGCATGGTTGTAGGTTGCCGTCGCAAGCGGCTGCCGCGGGCGGCGGCGACATCGCCTCGCTGCTCGCGGTCTCGGCGCTCGGCGCGCTTGCCGCTTTCTGCGTCCTCGTCGCGCTGTGCGGCGTCGGCGCCTTCGCGCTGCTGCGGCGCGCGCGCCGCGCCGCGAACGAAGTGCGGCGGCTCAACGCGCTGCTCGACGTGCTCGATGAAGGCGTCGCGGTGTGCAGCGGCATGCAGGCGGTCGCGGTCAACACCAGCCTGTGCCGGCTGATCGGGATCGAGGCGCGGCGACGCGCAGCACCTGATGATCTCGTCGTTCATCGCCGATGCCGACGTGATCGACCGCCTGCTCGGCGAGGGCGAACTGCGCCTCGATACCGACATCACCAACCGCGCGCGGCGACACGATCGCGGTCGAGATCGCGGCGCGCACGATCCCGCATGGCGAGGGCACCGCGCGGCTGCTCGAATTCCGCGACGTCGGCGAGCGCAAGCACACGCAGGCGCGCGTCTCGTTCCTGGCGCACCACGATCCGCTGACCTCGCTGCCGAACCGCGAATTGATGCGCGCGCGGCTCGACGAGGCCGTCGAGAAGGCGCGGCGCCGCCGGCAAGTGCTGCGCGGTGATCTGGATCGACCTCGATCACTTCAAGGACATCAACGACATCCACGGTCACGCGGTCGGCGACCAGATCCTGCGCATCGCGGCGGAGAAGCTGAAGTTCGAAATGCCGGCGCGACACGCTGATCGCGCGGCTCGGCGGCGACGAGTTCGTCGTGCTGTGCGAGGATATCAACGATGCGGCGGAAGCGCGCCTGATCGGCCAGCAGCTGCGCCGCCTGCTCAACCGCCCGATGGAGGTCGGCGAGAAGTCCCTGACCGTCGGCGCCTCGATCGGCGTCGCGGTCTATCCCGGAGGACGCCGACAACGCCGAGGACCTGCTCAAGAACGCCGATCTCGCGCTCTATCACGCCAAGGCCGAAGGACGCGGGCGCGCGCCGCCACTACACCGAGGCGCTCGGCAACCAGCGCCAGCGCCGCATGGTGCTGGGCGGACAGTTGCGCGGCGCGATCGAGAACGGCGATATCCAGGCCTATTTCCAGCCGCTGATCGGCGCGCGCGACATGCGCGTCGTCGGCTTCGAGACGCTCGCCCGCTGGTTCCATCCGGAGTTCGGCGCGATCCCGCCGCCCGAATTCGTCAAGCTCGCGGAAGAGAACGGCCTGATCACGCCGCTGACCGACCTGATGATGCGCCGCGCGATCGAGACCGCGCAGCAATGGCCGAACGACGTGCGCGTCTCGGTCAACGTCTCGCCGGTGCAGATCAACAGCGAGCTGGTCGACCAGGTGCGCGACATCATCAAGACGAGCGGGCTCGACCCGAAGCGGCTCGAGCTCGAAGTCACCGAGGACGTGCTGATCAAGGACTTCGACCAGACCGCCAGCATGTTCTCGCGGCTGCGCGCGCTCGGCGTGCAGGTCGCGATGGACGATTTCGGCGCCGGCTTCACCTCGATGGGCAATCTGCGGCGGCTCAATTTCGACCGGCTGAAGATCGACCGCATCTTCACGATGGAGCTGCCGAGCCACCGCCGCGCGGCCGCGATCGTGCGCTCGATGTTCGTGCTGGCGCGCGAGCTCGACCTCGAGGTGACCGTCGAGGGCGTGGAGACCTACGAGCAGTTCGATTTCCTGCGCACCGAAGGCCATTGCGAGCTGCAGGGCTTCCTGTTCAGCCCGCCGAAGCCGGCCTCCGCATGGGCCGACCCGGCCGCGCTGCAGTTCGCGACGCCGACGCCGCGCAAGGCGGAGCCGGCGCGGCCGGCGCAGCCGCGATCCCGATCGCCGGCGCGCCAGGCGCGCCGCGCCTCCTGACCGCGCAATCGCTGCCGCTTGACCGGCACGCCGGCGGCGCGGGATGGTCGCGCGATGACCAGGACCGCCCTGATCGCCGGAGCCGGCGGCGCTGCCTCCAAACGCCTGATCGAAACGCTGCTGGCCGATCCCGACTGGTCGGTGCTCGCGCTCGCGCGCACGCCGCGCCGCGAGCGCCGGGCGGCTCACCTGGATCGCCGCGGACCTGTTCGACGCGCGGCCTGCGCGAAGGCGCTCGCGGCGCATCGCGGCGTGACGCATCTGTTCTACACGGCGCGCGCCAAGCACGGCGAAACCGGCGTCGAGAGCGTCGAAGACAATGTCGCGATGCTGCGCAACGTGCTCGATGCCGTCGAGCCGGTCGCGACCGGCCTCGAACATGTCCACCTGGTGCAGGGCACCAAATACTACGGCATGCATCTCGGGCCGTTCCGCACGCCCGCGCGCGAGGACGATCCGCGCCCGGACGTGCCGAACTTCTACTACGACCAGCAGGACCTGCTGGCCGCCGCGAGCGCGGCTGGGCGTGGTCGGCCTCGCGTCCGACCTTCATCTACGATTTCGCGCCCGAGCGCGCGCGCAACGCCGTGACGGTGATCGGCGCCTACGCGGCGATCTGCCGCGAGCTTGGGCAGCCGTTCGACTTTCCCGGATCGGCCGCGTCGTTCGACGCGCTGCGCGACATGACCGATGCGAGCCTGCTCGCGCGCGCGATGAAGCACATCGCGACGACGCCGGCATGCCGCAACGAGGCGTTCAACGTGGTCAACGGCGACATCTTCCGCTGGCGCGACCTGTGGCCGAAGATCGCCGCGCATTTCGGCATCGCGGCCGGCGGCGTGCGGCCGTTCGCGATGAACGAATGGGTGCGCGACAAGCAGCCGGTTTGGGACGCGATCGTGCGCCGCCACGGCCTCGCCGAATCGCGGCTCGACGACATCGCCGACTGGGCTTTCGCGGATTTCCACTGGGCGCACGGCTACGACGTGACGTCGAGCCCCGCCAAGCTGCAGGACAGCGGATTCACCGAGACGCTCGACAGCGCGCAGATGCTGCTCGATCACCTGACGCGCTATCGTGAGGCGAAGATTTTGCCGTGACGTATTGCGGCCTGGACTGGCTAGTATCGGCCGATTGAACCGAGGCACTCGAATGGCATTCGACACCATCATCCGCGGCGGCACGGTCGCGACCGCGTCCGACACGTTCCGCTGCGACGTCGGCATCAGCGGCGGGCGCGATCGCGGCGCTCGGCGACGAATCTCGGCGACGGCGAACGAGATCGTCGATGCGACGCGGCAAGCTCGTGCTGCCCGGCGGCATCGACAGCCACGTGCATCTCGCGCAGCCGTCCGGCCCCGGCATCGTCATGGCGGACGATTTCGCGTCCGGCACGCGCTCGGCGGCGTTCGGCGGCAACACCATGGTGCTGCCGTTCGCCATGCAGCAGAAGGGCGAGTCGCCTGCGCGAGGTGGTGAAGCAGTATCACGCCAAGGCCGACGGCAATTGCTACGTCGACGTCTCGTTCCATCTCATCATCGCGGACGCGACCGACCGCGTGCTCGGCCAGGAACTGCCGGCGCTGGTCGAGGACGGCTACACCTCGTTCAAGGTGTTCATGACCTACGAGGGCCTGGCGCTCTCCGACATGGAGATGCTCAACGTGATGAGCGTCGCGCGCGAGACCGGCGCGCTCGTCATGGTGCACGCCGAGAACTACGACGCGATCCGCTTCCTCACCGACCGGCTGGAGCGCGCCGGCAAGACCGCGCCGCATTACCACGCGCACGTCGCGGCCGATCCCGGTCGAGCGCGAGGCGACGCACCGCGCGATCTCGCTCGCCGAGCTGGTCGACGTGCCGATCATGATCGTGCACGTCTCGAACGGCGAGGCGATGGAGGAGATCCGCCGCGCGCAGCAGCGCGGCCTGAAGATCTACGGCGAGACCTGCCCGCAATATCTCGTGCTGACCGAGAAGGACATGGACGGCCTCAACATGGAGGGCGCGAAATATGTCTGCTCGCCGCCGCCGCGCGACGAGAACGAGCCAGCAGGCGTGCTGGGAGGGCTTGCAGCAGGGCGTGTTCTCGCTGTTCTCCTCCGACCATTGCCCGTTCCGCTACGACGACCCGCAGGGCAAGCTCACGCCGAAGGGCCGCACCAGCTTCCGCTGGGTGCCGAACGGCATTCCGGGCGTCGAGACGCGGCTGCCGATCCTGTTCTCCGAGGGCGTGAAGCAAGGGCCGCATCACGCCTGAACGAGTTCGTCGCGCTCACCGCGACCAATCACGCCAAGACCTACGGGCTCTATCCGAAGAAGGGCACGATCGCGGTCGGCTCGCGACGCCGACATCGCGATCTGGGACCCGGAGCGCAAGGTGACGATCTCGCAGACGCTGCTGCACCACGGCTCCGACTACACGCCCTATGAGGGCATCGCGGTGACCGGCTGGCCGGTCTCGACCATGGTGCGCGGCAAGTTCGTGGTGCGCGACGGCAAGCTCACCGGCGCGCAAGAGCGACGGCGCCTATATCAGCCGCGCGAAATCGCCCTTACGCGGCGCCGAGCGGGAAGCTGGTCACCGAGTTTTCGCCCGCGGGCGGACCGGCAAGCTGAACTCCATGCGCTGGGACCGCGAGGTCGACGTTCTGGTGTTCGGCGCCGGCATGGGCGGCATGTGCGCCGCCCTGATCGCCGCGCACGAAAACCTCGATGTCCTGCTGTGCGAGAAGACCGATCAGGTCGGCGGCACGACCTCGACCTCCGCCGGCACCGTGTGGATTCCCGGCTCCAGCCAGGCGAAGCGCGACGGCGTGCCGGACTCGATCGACGACGCGCGGCGCTTTCTCGAGGCCGAGATCGGCCCGCGCGCGCTCGGGCAGCGCGAGGCGTTTCTCGAAGCCGGGCCCGCCGCGCTCGACTATCTGGAAGCGCGCACCGAGGTGAAGTTCCGCGCGCCGCCGCGCCATCCGGACTATCACTCGAACCAGCCCGGCCGCGCGCTCGCCGGCCGCGCGCTCGCGCCGCTGCCGTTCGACGGACGATTGCTCGGGCAAGGACTTCGCGCGCGTGCGGCCGCCGATCGCGCCGTTCATGGTGCTCGGCGGCATGATGGTCGGCAAGGACGACATCCCGGTGCTGCTGAAGCCGTTCGCTTCGCTCAAGGCATTCACGGCGGCCGCCAGGCTGCTGCTGCGCCACGCGGCCGACCGGCTGCGCTACCGGCGCGGCACGCGGCTGGTGATGGGCAACGCGCTGGTCGGCGCGGCTGTTCTACAGCCTGCGCGCCCGCAACGTGCCGATCGCATTCGATGCGCGGCTGGTCGAGCTGGTGCAGGGGCAGCGATCGCGTCGAAGGCGCGGTGGTCGATATCGGCGACAAGCGCCAGACCATCCGGGCGCGGCGCGGCGTGATCCTGGCGACCGGCGGGTTCGCGCCGAGCGAAAAGCTGCGCGCCGAATTCATGCACGGGCGTGCCGGTCGCGCACTCCAACGCGTTCGCCGGGCGCGAGCGGCGACGGATTTACGGCGGCGCGCGCGGCCGGCGCGGCGGTGGACGACAAGGCACACCAGCCCGGCGTTCTATTTTCCGAGCTCGCTGCACAAGGAGACGGTCTACCCGCACATCCTGCTCGACCGCGCCAAGCCCGGCCTGATCGCGGTGAACAGCGACGGCCGCCGCTTCGTCAACGAGTCGGACAGCTATCACGACTTCGTCGAGGGCGATGCTGCGCGCCAATGCCGTCAGCGCCGAGCGTGCCGGCCTGGCTGATCTGCGACCGCTCGTTCATCCGCGACTACGGGATCGGCCTCGTCCATCCGGGCGCCGGGAACCGGCAGATCGAACGCTACATCGCCGACGGCTATCTGACGCGCGCCGAGACCCTGATGGAGCTTGGCGCAGCGCATCGGCGTCGACGGCAAGAACCTGCTGCGCACCGTGCAGGAGCACAATCGCTACGCCGAAACCGGCGTCGATGAAGCCTTCGGCAAGGGCGGCACCGAATACAATCAGTTCAACGGCGATCCGGCGAACAAGCCGAACCCGTGCCTGCGGCCGATCGTCGAGCCGCCCTACTTCGCGGTCGCGGTCTATCCCTCGACGATGGGGACCTGCGTCGGGCTCGCGACCGACGGCGATGCGCGCGTGCTCGACGAGCGAAGGCGCGCGCGATCGGCGGCCTCTACGCGGTCGGCAACGACATGGCGTCGCTGTTCCGCGGCGTCTATGTCGGGCCCGGCATCACGCTCGGGCCCGCGCTGGTGTTCGCCTATCGCGCCGTGATGCAGCTCACCAAGGCCTGAACCTCAGACGATCCCGTTCTTCAGCTCGGTCTCGCCGCGCCACAGCCGGTCGAGATTTTCCAGCAGCAGGTCGATCACGTTGTCCTCGTAGCTGCGCGTCTCGCCCGCGGTGTGCGGCGTGATCAGCACGTTCGGGATATCCCACAGCGGCGAGGCCGTCCGGCAGCGGCTCCTCGACCGTGCAATCGATCCCCGCGCCCGCGATGCGGCCTTCGGTGAGCGCCGCGATCAGCGCCGGCTCGTCCACCACCTTGCCGCGCGCCACGTTGATCAGGAAGGCGGACGGCTTCATCAGCGCGAGCGTCTGCGCGTTGATCAGTCCCTCGGTCTGCGGCGTCAGCGGACAGGTGAGCGCGACGAAATCCGCGAGCGGCAAGACCTCGCCGAGCCGTCCGTTCGAGAACACGTCGTCGGCGTTCGCGCCGCCCGAGCCCGGATCGCGCTTCGTGCCGATCACCCGCATGCCGAACGCCTTGCGCAAGGCCCGCAAGATGCGAGCCGATGCGCCCGAGACCGACGACCAGCAGCGTCTTGCCGCCGAGCTCGTCCTCGCGCTTGCTCAGATCGGAGATCATGCCGCGCCAGTGGTGCTTGACCTGATTGTCGCGCGCGAAATGAAGCTGGCGCGACATCGCGAGGATCAGCGACATCGCGTGCTCGGCGACCGCGCGCGCGTTCACGCCCTGCGCGCTCGCGAGCCGGATGCCCGCCGCCTTCAGCGCCTCGCGCTGATACTGGTCGGTGCCGGCGCTGATCGACTGGATGAATTTGAGCTTCGGCGCGCGCGCGATCAGGTTGTTGCGCCACATCATCGAGACGCTGACCACGTCGGCGTCCGCGATGCGCACGGTCAGCTCTTCCAGCGAATTGACCTGGAAGTGCCGGATGCCGGTGTTGCGCGCCGCGAAGCGGTCGGCCATGCGGTAGGCGACATGGGCGAAGCAGATCGTCAGCTCGTTCTTGGACGGAAACGTCATCTCGAATGCCCCTGCGGCCGCGCCGAATGTCACAAGCCGCTCGCATCGGCGCAAGGGCGTCGGTCGAGCAAAAGATTGAAAATCAAGGGATAAATGCTAGACGGGACGCGTTCGAGGCGTGACGCAAAGGTCGCGGAAGCACGCATGGCCGCCAAGTCGCAATCGCTGATCCCGGTCCTGATGTGCGGCGGCGCGGGCACGCGGCTGTGGCCGGTGTCGCGCGAAAGCATGCCGAAGCAGTTCGTGCCGCTGATCGGCGAGCGCTCGACCTTCCAGCAGACGCTCGCGCGCGATCGCCGATCCCGACGCTGTTCGCGCGCCCGATCGTGATCACCAACGCGGATTTCCGCTTCATCGTGGCCGAGCAGCTGCGCGAGATCGGCGTCGAGGCCGACATCGTGCTGGAGCCGGCGCGACGCGATTCCGGACCCGCGGTCGCGGTCGCGGCGGCGCTCGCCGCGCGGCGCGATCCGAAGGCGGCGGTGCTGGTGCTGGCGGCCGATCATGTCGTGCGCAAGCCGGATGAATTCCTCGCGGCCTGCCGCGCGGCGGCGACCGCGGTCGCGCGAAGGGCGGATCGTGACCTTCGGCATCCGTCCGACCGCGCCTGCGACCAGATACGGCTACATCCGCCCCGGCGCGAAGCTCAACGGCGCGGCGGTGCTCGCGGTCGAAGCCTTCGTCGAGAAGCCGGATGCCGCGACCGCGGCGCGCTACGTCGCCGACCATTACCTCTGGAACAGCGGCAACTTCATGTTCCGCGCCGACGTGATGCTCGACGAGATCACGCGCTTCGAGCCCGCGATGGCGGAGGCCGCGCGCGCCGCCGTCGCACAGATGACGCAGGATCTCGATTTCCTGCGGCTTGCCGCCGAGCCGTTCGGCCGCGCGCCGAAGAAGTCGATCGACTATGCGGTGATGGAGCGCACGTCATTGGCCGCGGTCGTGCCGGCCGACATGGGCTGGTCGGACGTCGGAAGCTGGGACGCCGTGTGGGACAATCTCGATCACGACGCCGCCGGCAACGCGGTGTCGGGCCCGGTCGTCATGCTCGACAGCCGCAACAACCTGGTGCGCTCGGAAGACGGCGTGCTCACCGCCGTCATCGGCATCGACAACGCCGTGGTGATCGCGACCGGCGACGCCGTGCTGGTCGCGGCGCGCGACAAGGCCGAGAACGTCAAGGCGCTGGTCGAGGAACTCAAGAGCCAGAACCGCCGCGAAGCGGTGGAGCACCGCCGCATCTACCGGCCATGGGGCTACTACCAGGGCGTCGACAGCGGCACGCGCTATCAGGTCAAGCGCATCGTGGTGAAGCCCGGCGCGCGGCTCTCGTTGCAGAAGCACTTCCATCGCGCCGAGCACTGGGTCGTCGTGAAGGGCACCGCCGAAGTCACCGTCGGCGAGGAGGTGCGCGCCGTGCACGAGAACGAGTCGGTCTACATCCCGATCGGCAGCGTGCATCGCCTCGCCAATCCGGGCAAAATCCCGCTCGAGCTGATCGAGGTGCAGGTCGGCAGCTATCTCGGCGAGGACGACATCCAGCGCCTCGACGACACCTACGGAAGAGGCTGACCCCCCTCGCGCCGCCCTCCCCGCGTGCTAGCATCGAGCGCCGCAACGGACAGATGTAGCGTCCCGTCGCGCGCGAGGAGGAAAGTCATGGCGAAGAAAAGCGACAACGAAGGCGTCTACAAAATCGTCGAGGTGGTCGGCGTCAGTCCGGTGTCGTGGGAGGAGGCCGGCCGGCAGGCGGTGAAGACCGCGTCCAAATCGCTGCGCGACCTGCGCATCGCCGAGGTCATGAAAATGGACATGAAGGTGGAGGACGGCAAGGTCGTGGCGTTCCGCACCCGCGTGTCGCTCTCCTTCAAATACGAAGCGTAACGCTCGCAATCACTGCTGGCCGCCAGTCGGGTCACGGCGCAGCTTTGGCCCGCGGGAAATCTTGTTGCGGAGGACTACCGATGAAGGATCTCGTCTCCGATCGCCGAGAAAATCTCCGCCGTGCTGACCGCGCGCAAGCAGACCATCGCGATCGCCGAATCCTCGACCGGCGGGCTGATCTCGGCGGCGCTGCTCGCGGTGCCGGGCGCCTCGGCCTATTTCCTCGGCGGCGCGGTCGTCTACACGCGCCAGTCGCGCCGCGTGCTGCTCGACATTCCGGACGCGGCGCTCGACGGGATGCGGCCCTCGACCGAGCCTTACGCGCTGATGATGGCGCGCACCGCGCGGGAGCGCTTCTCCTCGACCTGGGCGCTGGCCGAAACCGGCGCGACCGGACCGACCGGCAACCGCTACGGCGATGCTGCCGGGCCACAGCTGCATCGCGATCGCGGGCAGCGCCGAGCAGGCGATGACGCTGGAGACCGGAAAGCCCGACCGGCTCGACAACATGCACGCCTTCACGGCGGCGGCGCTGAATTTCCTGCTGAAGACCGTCTCGAAGTAGATCAGGCCAATTCGAACAGAATATCCTGCGCGCCCTTCCACAGCGTCATCTTGCCGAGCGGCGCGACGTTTTCGAGGCCGGACGTGATCGTGATGAAGTGGTTGCCGGCGAGCTGGCCCATCTTGCTGGCGAAATGCACGCCGCCATAGGCGAGCAGGATCTCGGTCTCGCTGATGCCGCCCGGATAGAGGATGAACTGCCCCGGCGCCGGATAGCTGGTGTGGTTCTCGTAGCCGACGCCGAAGTCGAGCTCGCCGAGCGGGATCCACACGCCCTCCCCGCTCCAGCGCACATGCACCACCTGGCTCTTGAACGGCATGTGCTTGAGGAATGCCGCGCAGGTCTTCGGCGCCGCCTCGGTCTCGAGCCGCGCGCCGAAGGTGAACGGGCCGGCGGTGATTTTCAGGAGGGACATGTGTGCGCCTTAGCGGATCTGGATTCGGGTGTGTGCGGATGGCGTTGGTTGCTAACCGGTCCCTGCTGCGGCGTCCAGATACCGGCAGTCTCAGCGATATGACACGCCAGTCTCCCACGCCGAGGCACCGGAGAGCAGAACGACGCTCCGCCGCTCGTGCCCGAACCGCGCAGCCAGTCAACGGATTGACCGCTGGCTGGGGCGCCTGGATTCGAACCAGGGGATGGCGGAATCAAAATCCGCTGCCTTACCACTTGGCTACGCCCCATCACGGCGTGCCGAGGCCGGCGAACGCGGCGGACCATACTGACGCCCGCCGCAGGATGCAACGGCGCTCACGCGGCGGCCGCCTCGCTCAGGATCGCGGCAAGGCGCGGCACGACGACGGCGCTCGCGTACTGCTCGGCCACGGTCTTGCGCGCCTCCTCGCCCATGCGGCGGCGCAGCTCCGGGTCGGCGAGCTGGCGCAGCGCGTCGGCCCATTGCTCGGTCGTCTCGGCGAGGAAGCCGTTGACGCCGTGCTGCACCACCTGCCGGTTGGCGCCGACCGGCGAGGCGATCACCGGCTTGCCCGCCGCCATCACCTGCAACAGCTTGTAGGCGCACTTGCCGCGCTCCCACGGCGTGTCGTGCAGCGGCATGATGCCGACGTCGAACGCCGCGATCCGCGCGATCTCGCTGTCCTCGGTCCACGCGAAACTTTCGGCCGGCGATGCCGGCAAGCTCGGCCGGCACCGCCCCGCCGACGACCTGCAGCTTGACGGACGGCACGGCGCGCAGCGCCGGCGCGATGATCGACAGATAGTGCGCGTTGAGCGGAATGCCGATCCAGCCGACGGTCAGGCCTTCATGTGCCGGCGGCTCGGGCAGATCGCGATAGCGCTCGAGGTCGATCGCGCTCGGCACGATCTCGACCTGCCGCGCGCCGGCCTCGCGCGCGCGCCGCGCGATGTAGTCGTTGCCGGCGACGACCGTGTGCGCGACCTGCATGATCGCATCGATCTTGTGGCCGAGCAGCGGGCGCGTCCAATGCATGTCGTAGCGGTGAAACCAGGCATCGTCGTAGTCGACGACGTACGGCATGCCCTGCAGCCGCGCGATATCGACCCACGCCGGCAGCCAGGGCAGCGCTTCCTTCTCCAGCCACACCACGTCGTAGCGCAGGCGGCGCCGCAGCGCATTGAAGCGCCGCATGTAGGACATGAACAGGCGCCCCGCGCCGACCGGCGGACCGCCATAGAGCGAACGCACATAGTCGTTGTCGAGCAGCGGCCGCACGTCGAAGGTGAAGCCCCGCCGCTCCAGCGTCGGGCAGGAATTGCAGGAAGCGCACGCGGCTGCTGGCGCCGAGCCGTTCGTAGCGTGTGAGGAGGAGGACGCTGGTCATCAACCGGTCTCAGCGCAGCCGCAGCGAAAAGTCTTCGCGATCATAGGTCAGATGCGGCGAATAATACGGATCGTTCAGGAGCTGCGCGCCCCAGCGGCGCTGCATGGTGGCGTATTCGTCGGCGAAGCGCTTCGCCTTGGCGGGGGTGAAGATCGCGGCCGCGGCTGACGGATTCGTGATGGATCAGTTCGGCGAACGGCGTCCACAGATTGCGATAGCCCGCGGCGCGCACTTTCAGGCAAAAATCGACGTCGTTGAACGCGACGGTCAGTCCTTCGTCGAGGCCGCCGACCGCGTCGAACACCTCGCGCCGGATCACGAGACACGCCGCCGTCACGGCGCTGACCTCGTGGACCGCGCGCAGGCGCTGCAGATAGCCCGGATCGTCCGCGCGCGCGAAGCGGTGCGCGTGGCCGGCGACGCCGCCGAGCCCGATCACCACGCCGGCGTGCTGCAGCCGCCCGTCGGGATAGAGCAGCTTCGCGCCGACGCAGCCGACGTCTGTGCTGGATCGCCAGCGCGACCATTTCGCCAAGCCAGTCCTCGTGCGTCACCTCGATGTCGTTGTTGATCAGCGCCAGGATGCTGCCGGTCGCCTCGCGCGCTGCCGCATTGTTCAGGCGCGAGAAGTTGAACGGCTCCGGCCGCGGCAGGATCCTGATCGCCGGATCGGCGGAAAGCTCCGCGAACAGGCGCCTGGTCTCGTCCTGCACCGAGCCGTTGTCGACGATGATGATCTCGTAGTCCGGATAGCGCGTGAGCGCGCGGATCGAGCGGATGCAGGTCGCGAGCACGTCCGCGCCGTCGCGCGTCGGAATGATGAGCGAGACGCGCGGCGCAGGCTCGGGAAGTTCCGGCGCGGCGCGGGGCCGGACCGTCGACGGCCGCAGCGGTTCGCTCGCGTGCGCCAGCACCTTGGCGAGATGCACGACCGCGCGCGGCTCCGCGTCGCGGGTCAGACGCAGCAGCAAGATCGTGCTGCGCCTCGGGCGACTCCGGGCGCCAGCCTCCGATGTCGCGGACCGCCGCGCGGCGCAGCAGCGTGAGGTGGCCGAGATAGTTCGTCGTCTGCAGCCAATGCGGCGACCACGCCGGCTTGAAGCGCCAGTCGCTGCGCCGCCCGGCCGCATCGATCCGGTCCTCGTCGGCGTAGATCGCGACCGCGCGCGGGGACCCGCCCGATCGTCATGGCAAGCTCGAGCAGCGCGTGCGGACGCAGCGGACAGCGCAGGCGCGAGCGGCAGCACGAACTCGCCCTGCGCCACCGCGAGCGCGGCGTTGAGGTCGCTCGATCGCCCGCATTCACGATCCGCAGCTTCGCGTGCGATCGAGACCGTGCGCCGCGAGCGCGGCGGCGAACCTCGCCCTGACGATCGGCCGGCGCCGCCACGACCAGTTCCCAGTCGGGATAGATCTGCCCCGCGATCGCCGCGCGCGAAGACCGTCCAGCGCCCTCGACGGACGGGACCGCCAACAGGATCGAGATCAGCGGGCGCTGCGCGAGCGACGCCAGCCGCTCGGCGTGACGCGCGCGGTCGCGCTCGGGCGCCTCGTCGAAGATGCGGATCCAGGTCTCGTAAGGCGCCTCTCCTTTCGCGGCGGCCGAGCCGCGCGAGATCGCGATCGAGCCGGGACGCGTCAGGCGCCAGAGATAGTTCAGCCCCGACCAGCACGACGCCGAAGCCGTCGCGGCGGAAAATGTCGAGGCCGCGCCGCGCCGCGGCTGCGAGCTGACCGCGCCATCCCGATGCGCGCGAAGCGGCAGAGCGCCGGCGCGTTCAGCCGCCCCGAGCCGGCGACGACCAGCGTGAGGCGCTGCAGCGCGCTCTTCGAGGCGAAAGTGCGCGAGGAAGTGGTTGCGCGCGATCGACCGGCAGGCGCAGCCACAGCACGTTTTCGTCGGCAAAGGTGAACTGGGCCACGACATCGACGAGGCCTTCGGGCGGCAAATGCGCAGCTCGAAGCTGGTACCAGCCGGCCGGCATCGGCGACTTCCGGCACGAACGTTTTCGTCAGGCCGGGGTCGGGATGGACGACGCGCACGGGCGCGCCCTCGCCGCCCCGGACGATCTCCGAGGAGAGCAGGCGAAAGCCGTCCGGCGCAGGAAATGCGTCGGGCACCAAGGGTCCTCATCTGACCGGGACAGGGCATAGCCGAAGCGCGCGCGCGATGCCAATTCGCGTTGCGAAACCGCGATCTGTGCTAGAGCAGCGGCGAGCAACGGAACGGCAAGAGATGGACCGCGCTTCCGTCCACGTGGTGATCGTCAACTGGAATTCGGGGGCGCAGCTTCGAGAATGCCTGCAGTCGTTCGCCGCCGTAGCGGACGACGGCGTCGCGGCCCGCATCACGGTCGTCGACAATGCCTCCACCGACGGGTCGGCCGAGCGGCCTTGAGGCTGCGGTGCCGCTGCACGTCATCCGCAACACCGACAATCGCGGCTTCGGCGCGGCCTGCAATCAGGGCGCCGCCGGATCGGACTGCGGACTTCCTGCTGTTTCTCAATCCGGACACGCGGCTGATGCCGGGCAGTTTCGCCGCGCCGGTGCGATTATCTGCGCTCGACCGGACACGAACGGATCGGCATTGTCGGCATCCAGTTGCTCGATGCGGACGGACAGGTCGCGCGCAACACCGCACGCGCGCCGACCGCGTGGTCGATGGTCGGCAACAGCATCGGCCTCGACCGGCTGCATGCCAGCGTCTCTTCCCGCCGCATTTCGTCGCCGAATGGGCGCACGACGAGACGCGCATCGGTCGATCAGGTCATGGGCGCGTTCTTCCTTGTCCGCCGCAGCGTGTTCGAGGCGCTCGGCGGCTTCGACGAACGCTTCTTCGTCTACTACGAAGATCTCGATTTCGCGGTACGCGCGCGGGCGCACGGATGGAGCAGCGTCTACATCGCGACCGCGCAGGCATTTCATCGCGGCCAGGGAACCACCGAAGGCGCAACGGCGCGCCGAACGTTCTATTTCTGCCGCAGCCGCATCCTGTATGCGCGAAAGCATTTCAGCATGCCCGGCGCATTCGCCGTGATGGCCGCGACGCTGACGCTCGAACCCTTCGCCCGCCTCGCGGCGGCGCCGCGCTCGGCGCGGCAGCACGCTGCGCGCGTTCGCGATGCTGTGGCGCGACCTGCCCGGGATTCTGCGCGCCGGACCGCGCTGAGGCCCGACCGTCAGGAGCCGAGCCCGGCAAGCTCGCGCCGGATCTTGGTCGCCGAGATCGATTCCGTCGCTTCGTCGAGGACAAGCCGCTCGACCGTGTAGCCGACGTCGCGGCCGTAGAAGACGTTGGTGATGTTCGGCAGCGGCACGACGAGAACGCGTCCGCGGTGCTGCCACAGCGCGGATTCGATGCGCGCCTTCACGGCCTGGAACGAAAAGATGTTCTTGTCGTCGATGCCGTGCGTGTCGCGTATCGCGATGCAGACCTGGCCGACGCGGCGCAGCCCCTCCTCGATCAGCGTCTTGTGGCCGGCATGGAACGGCTGATAGCGGCCGATGAACAGCGCGGTCGGCGCCTTCGGATCGAAGGTCGGCAGGATTTTTTCGCAGACCTTCTCGGCCCAGTATTCCGGCGCGCCTTCCGGCTCCACCCGGACGTCGAACCGCACCGGCGGCTGGAACATCGCGTTGGTATCCGGAAAGCGGCCTTCCCTGATGCGGTCGACCCACACCACGAAGGCGTCGCCGAAAGCCGCGCGCGTCTGTTCGGTCGGGCAGACGAAATCGGCCAGCGCGTAGGTTCCGGCCTCCACGACCCGATCGCACAGCCATCCCATCCGGCGCGCATGCTCGAGGCGATCCTCGTGCGCAAACCCGAGATCCTTGCTGATGTTCTCGCGGACCGCGTCGGCATTGAAGTGCACGGCATTGAGGCGCGGCATCAGCGCCCTGGCGAGCGTGGTCTTGCCCGCGCCGGGCAGCCCCATGATCAAAATCTTCTTCGCGTCCATCTCAACTCCCGGGTCCCGTCCGGCTACCAATCACAGGCGTCGCGAATCGGCAATTCGGGACCAGGCTGCCGCGTCTCGCGTCTGGGTTGGATCGCGCTCCGGCTTTCACCTCTGCTGGGCTCGAACGGCGTCAAACCGCTGCTTTCCCCGCAAGATCGATGCCGCCGATCCCATTGGCACCGCAGCCGCGGTAGGCTAGTTTGACGCTTGGTTACCAGTCACCGAACGCGACTATTGGTTGAGGCGCTGGGTGGCGCCGGGGGTTTTTCAGGGAGCGACACAATGATCAAACCAGCGGCACTCGGCCTGGCAGCAGGCCTGGTGCTCGGACTTGCTGGCACCAGCCTTGCGAATGATCTGCTGGCCACCGAGCAATTCTCCGGCACCATCGTGGCATTCCAGCTGCAGCGGACCTACGCCAACATGACGTTGCGGGTCACCGGCCCGAACGAATATCATGCGAGCCTCAGCTATCCGGGCGGCGCGCCCGCGATCGATCTGGCGCGCTTCGGCAACGTCTACGACGGCATCTACAATTACCATCTCACCGGCACGGCCGGCGAGACGATCCTCGGCAGCGGACGCAACGACGGCCGTGCGCCGGGCGCGGCATCGCCCTACCAGCTCAAGGACGTGTCGAAGGGCGGCTCGTTCCGCATCCAGGGCGGAGCGATCGTGAGCCGCACCCTGACCGAATCCAAGCGCGCGCGCTGAGGACATGACGATGAAAAATCCCATCAAGTCTCACGCGCGCATTGCCGCACTCCTGTGCGGCACCATCTTTGCCGGCGTCGGCGCGGCGAAAGCCGATCAGGTCATTCCCGACGATCTCATCGTACAGGGCAGCCTGTGCGTCGGCTTCGACTGCGTGAACAACGAAAGCTTCGGTTTCTCGACGATCAGGTTGAAGGAAAACAATCTGCGCATCGAGTTCCTGGACACGAGCGTTGGGAGTTTTCCGGCCAACGACTGGATGATCACCGCGAATGATACGGCAAGTGGCGGCGCGAGCTACCTGGCATTCGATGACGTGACGGGCGGGAAGCAGCCGTTCCGCGTCACCGCCGGCGCACCGACGGGCGCGCTGTTCGTCGACGATACCGGGCGAATTGGCCTGAACACCACCGCACCGTTGCTGCACATGCACATGTCGAAGAGCAATACGCCGGCGATTCGCCTCGAGCAGAACAACAGCGGCGGCTTCGCGGCGCAGACCTGGGATATCGGAGCCAACGAGGCGAACTTCTTCGTCCGCGACTTGACCGGCGGCAGCAGGCTGTCATTCCGCATCCGTCCGGGCGCGCCTACCAGCAGCATCGACATTGCGTCGAGCGGCAACGTCGGCATCGGGCAGGCGAGCCCCGGCGCGAAGCTCGACGTGCAGGCGACCGGCTCGACGAACATCGCGGCGATCTTCGCCGACAACAAGGCTGACGGGCTGGCGTTTATCCGCGTCGATTCACAGGCGGGCTCGGGTTATTTCGGAACGTTCAACAACTACCCGGCGGTCCTGCGGAGCGCGACCACTCCCGCGTTCCACTTCGACACCAACAACAATTTCGGCCAGGTCACCGGCAACCTGCGGGTCTCGAGCCTGCTGAACTGCGGCGCCGGCGTGAATACCGACGGCAACGGACAGCTCCTCTGCTCGTCATCGACGCGTACCGTCAAGAACATCACGGGGGATCTGCCGCTCGAGGTGGCGCTCACCAACGTGATGGCGATGCGGCCGCAGGTCGGCTCCTACAAGTCGACGCCGGACGTGCCCGAGCATTGGCTGATCGCCGAGGAGGTCGACGCGATCGATCCCGCGCTGGCCGGCCGCAACGACGGCAAGCCGCATGTGGTCAAGACGCAGAACATCGTCGCCGATCTCGTCGCGGTGGTGCAGCAGCAGCAGCGCCGCATCGACGAACTGGAAAAACGCCTGACCGCGAAATAGCCGCGGCCGCGCAAGACCGACAACCGGTGAAACGCCCCGCCCTGCGGGGCGTTTTGCTATTCGGCCGCGCGCGTCGCGGCCGTCACGTCGAGGGTGAGGCCCGCCGCCAAGCGCATCGTCGCGGAACGCCGCCACCGCACCGAGCGAAAGCTGCGCGCCGGTCTTGGTGCCGATCGCCGGCAGCTTGGACGAGCACGTCGGCGGGCGCCGTGATGATGTGGCACCCCATCTGGTCCGCCTCGATCACGTTGAACACCTCGCGGGTCGAGGCCCAGATGATCTCGGCATTGGGCGTCGCGCGCGCCGCCGCGATGGCGGATTTCATGATGCCCTGATACGCGATGCCGAGATCGGCAAGCCGCCCGGCGAACACCGACACGCAGGCCGGCGCGCCGCCCGCCACGGCCTCGATGGTTTTCAGCGCCTGCTCCTCGGTGAAGATCGCCGTGACGTTGACCTTCACGCCGGCGCGCGAAAGCTGGCGCACCGCCTCGTAGAGCGTCTCGCCTTTGGTGTTGATCACCGGCAGCTTGACGTAGACGTTCTTGCCCCAGGTCGTGATCAGGCGCGCCTGCGCGACCATTTCGGGAATGTCGTCGGAAATCACCTCGAACGAGATATGCCGGTCCGGCACCGCCGCAACCAGGCTGCGCGCATAAGTCTTCGTAGTCGGTCGACGCCCGCCTTGCGCAGCAGCGAGGGGTTGGTGGTGAAGCCCGCGATCCAGGGCTTCGCCGCCATGTCGAGAATTTGCTTCTTGTCGGCGCCGTCGGTGAACAGCTTGACCCGCAGGTCGGCAAGCTTCGGCGCGTTCGTCATGCGTGGCTCCGTCTCAGGTCTTGGGCGGCAGATGGGCCGCGAGCAGCGTCGTCCAGATTCCCGCCATCATACCGGATGCCGCGCAGGCCCGCATCCCGCGCGGCCTGCATGTCGCTCTCCGAGTTCCCGACGACGAAGCTCGCTTCGCGCGAGCACCGGCCAGGACCGCATCAGGTCGAGGATCATCCCGGGCTTCGGCTTGCGGCAGTCGCAGACCCGCGCGTACGCGGCGATCTCGCCGTCCGGATGGTGCGGGCAATAGCGGATGTCGTCGAGATGCGCGCCCGCGGCGTGCAGCTGTTGCTGCATGTGCGCGTGGAACGCCTGCACGTCCGCTTCGGCGAAAAGCCCCCGCGCGACGCCGGATTGGTTCGTCACCAGGAAGGCATACCAGCCGAGATCGTTGACCCGCTTCACCGCCGCGATCGCGCCGGGCAGGAATACGAGGTCGTCCGGCCGGAAGGTGTAGCCGCTTGTCGGCATTGATCGTTCCGTCGCGGTCGAAGAATACCGCCGGGCGCGGGGCATTACTTGCGGCCGGCATAGCCCGCATACCATTCGACGAAGCGGCGCACGCCCTCGGCGATCGGCGTCTCCGGCCGGAAGCCGACGGCAGCCTCGAGATCCGCAACATCGGCGCACGTCTCCGGCACGTCGCCGGGCTGCATCGGCGCGAGTTCACGGATCGCGCTCTTGCCCAGCGCCGCTTCGAGCAGGCGCACCACCTCGGTCACTTCGACCGGGGTGTGATTGCCGATGTTGTAGATGCGCCAGGGCGCGAAGCTCGTCGCCGGATTCGGCGCGGCGCCGTCCCAGCCGGCATCGGGCTGCGCCGGCCGGTCGATCAGGCGCGCGACGGCTTCGGCCACGTCGTCCACATAGGTGAAGTCGCGCTTCATGTTGCCGTGGTTGAACAGGCGGATCGGCTTTCCCTGCAGGATCGATTGCGTGAACAGCCACATCGCCATGTCGGGCCGGCCCCACGGCCCGTACACGGTGAAGAAGCGCAGGCCGGTCGCCGGTATCCCGAACAGATGCGCGTAAGCGTGCGCCATCAGTTCGTTCGCCTTCTTGGTCGCGCCGTACAGGCTGAGCGGATGATCGACGTTCTCGCCGGTGCGGAACGGCGTCGCGCTGTTGCCGCCGTAGACCGACGACGACGACGCATAGATGAGGTGCCGCGTCTTCGCCTGCCGGCAGCCCTCCAGCACGTTGAGGAAGCCGACCAGATTCGCATCTGCGTAAGCGTGCGGCTCGATCAGCGAATGCCGCACGCCGGCCTGCGCGGCGAGATGGATGACGTGCGAGAAACGGTGCGCGGAGAACAGTGCGGCGAGGCGCTCGCGGTCCGCGATGTCGCATCGCTCGAAGCGGAAGGCGGACAGCGGCGCAAGCTCCCGCAAGCCGCGCCTGCTTCAACGCCGGATCGTAATAGTCATTGAGATTGTCGATGCCGACGACCGCGCGTCCCTGATCCAGCAGCCGCCGCGCCACATGATAGCCGATGAAGCCGGCCGCTCCGGTGACGAAGAATCGGATCGTTGATGGCCATGCGGATCAATCAGTCCCTGGTCGAATGGCCGACCATCAAAACGGATTCGTCACGATGCCGCCATCGGCGCGCAGTGCGGCGCCGTTGGTGGCGCTCGACGCCTTGGAACACAGATAGCAGATCAGGTTGGCGATCTCCTCCGGCGTCGCATAGCGCTGCAGCAGCGAGGCGGGCCGCCGCTCGGTGAAGGTGCGCGACGCCAGATCCTCGACCGTGGTGCCCTGCGCTTTCGCGCGCGCGCCGAGCCGCACCGGCTGCATCTCGACCCAGGTCGGCCCCGGCAGCACGGAGTTCACCGTGACGTTGGTGCCCTTGGTCATCTCGGCGGCGCCGCGCGCGATGACGAGTTGCGCGGATTTCGAGAAGCCGTAGTGGACCATCTCCTTCGGGATGAAGATGCCGGACTCGCTCGACACGAAGACGACACGCCCCCAGTCCTTGGTATCGAGCATGCCCTTGAGATAGTGCCGCGTGAGCCGCACGCCGCTCATCACGTTCACGTCGAACATCTCGCGCCAATCCTCGTCGGCGAGATCGAAGAACGGCTTCGGCGCGTAGATGCCGAGATTGTTCACCAGGATGTCGGCCGCGGGAAATTGCCGCGTCAGCGCCGCGCAGCCGTCCGCGGTCGCAAGATCGAACGGCGCGGCCTGCACCCGCGCCGACGGGACCGCCTGGCGCAGCTTTCCCATCGCCTCCCGCACGGCGCTTCGCTGCGCCCGTTGACCACGACCTCGGCGCCCATGCCGGCCAGCCCGATCGCGGTCGCAAGCCCGATGCCGCGCGTCGAGCCGGTGACGATGGCGGTCTTGCCGCTGAGATCGAGGTCCATGTCCGCCCTATCATGCCTGCCCAAAAGGGGATAATCCCATAGCCGGAAAACCGCCGATGTGGAGAGCCGCCGAGCCCATGAGCCGTCTACGCTGCCCGGGCGATCAAGGATCTGCAAATTTCGCGCGACGTGTTCGACCGCGCGCTCGCTGATCCGTCGTTCATCGAAGCGGTCGCGCGCGCCACCGAGCTGGCGACCGACGCATTGCGCCGGGGCAACAAGATCCTGTTCGCCGGCAATGGCGGCAGCGCGGCCGACGCGCAGCATCTCGCGACCGAGCTGGTCGTGCGCTTCATCGTCAACCGCCCCGCCCTGCCCGCGATTGCGCTGACCACCGACACCTCGATCCTGACCGCGATCGGCAACGATCTCGGCTTCGACCAGGTTTTCGCCCGCCAGATCGCGGCGCTCGGCCAGGCGGGCGACGTGCTGGTGGCGATCTCGACATCGGGACGGTCGGCGAACATCGTGGCCGCCTGCCGCGAGGCGCGCGAGCGGAAGCTGTCCGTCATCGGACTGACCGGCGCAGAGCGGCGGTGCGATGGGCATGAACTGTGCGACGTGCTGGTGCGCGTGCCGAGCGACCAGACGGCGTTCATCCAGCAGGTCCATATCGCGGTCGGCCACATCATCTGCGCCGCCGCCGAGGACGAGGCTGCCGGCAAGCCCGCCTGAGGGGCTGCCCAAAAATTTGCAAAACAACCCCATGCAAAGAACCCTGTCCTGACAGGTCAAGGGCTCTGTCCGACAGAGCCCGCGCAGCCGCGGGCTTGCCTATCCGGATGCGAACATGCTTAAAGGGCCGCCTTCTCGGCCGCCCTGTCGGCAGCTCCTAGGCGGTTGAATTTCAAGGTATTTTTGCGATTGGAGACTTCGTCGTGCGGGTGACGATGATTGGCGCAGGCTATGTCGGGCTCGTCTCCGGCGCCTGCTTTGCGGATTTCGGGCACCAGGTCGTTTGCGTCGATACCGACAACGACAAGATCGCGTCGCTGACGCGCGGGATCATCCCGATCTTCGAACCCGGGCTGTCCGAGCTGGTCACCGCGAATGTGCAGGCGGGACGGCTCGACGTTCGAGAGCGCGCTGCAGGAGCCGGTGCGCGACGCCGACGCGGTGTTCATCGCGGTCGGCACGCCGTCGCGCCGCGGCGACGGGCACGCGGACCTGAGCTATGTCTATGCGGCGGCGCGCCAGATCGCGCCGGAGCTGAACGGATTCACCGTCGTCGTGACGAAATCCACCGTGCCGGTCGGCACCGGCGACGAAGTCGAGCGCATCATCCGCGAAACCAACCCGAATGCCGACGTCGCGGTCGTCTCGAACCCGGAATTTCTGCGCGAGGGCGCCGCGATCCAGGACTTCAAGCATCCGGATCGCATCGTGGTCGGCATGGAGGACGAGCGCGCCCGCGAGGTGATGCAGGAGCTCTATCGCCCGCTCTATCTCAATGCGGCGCCGATCCTGTTCACCAACCGCCGCACCGCGGAGCTCATCAAATACGCGGCAAACGCGTTCCTCGCGACCAAGATCACCTTCATCAACGAGATCGCGGACCTGTGCGAGAGCGTCGGCGCCGACGTGCAGGAGGTCGCGCGCGGCATCGGGCTCGATAACCGCATCGGATCGAAATTCCTCCACGCCGGGCCGGGCTATGGCGGCTCTTGCTTTCCGAAGGACACGCTCGCGCTGATGAAGACCGCGCAGGACAACGCGGCGCCGCTGCGCATCGTCGAGACGGTCGTCGCCGTCAACGACGCGCGCAAGCGCGGAATGGTGCGCAAGGTGTCGGCCGCACTTGGCGGCAATCTGCGCGGCAAGACCGTCGCGGTGCTCGGCCTCACCTTCAAGCCGAATACCGACGACATGCGCGAGGCGCCTTCGCTCGCGATCGTGACCGCGCTGCAGGATGCGGGCGCCAAGGTACGCGCCTACGATCCGGCCGGGATGGAGCAGGCGAAGAAGGTGCTTGAGAACGTCGACTATGCGGACGGTCCCTACACCTGCGCGCAGGCGCGCACGCGCTGGTGATCGTGACCGAATGGGAGCAGTTCCGCGCGCTCGACCTCGACCGGCTCAAGCGCGAGATGGCCTCGCCCGTGATCGTCGATCTGCGCAACGTCTATCGGCCGGACGAGATGGCGAAGCACGATTTCGCCTATGAAAGCATCGGCCGCGGCCGGCGGCCGTGAGAGCGCCCGGCTGGCGCGTACCGGCAGTCTGATTTGACGGCGCTGAACCGCACTCGCGGTTGATCTTCCCGGGGCGCCGATTCCCGCTCCGTTTGAGGGCGTTGTTCGGGACCATCCGCTGAACAAAAAAAACGGACGGGACTTTCGTCCCGTCCGGCAATGTCGCGTGTCGTTTCGACTTATCTCAGCGTAACCGCACCCGCGGTCGGCGTGGCGCCAAGCGGGCCGACCACCGGATTGGTGGTCGACGACAGGATGGTGCCGGTGCCGCCGATGGCGAACGCCGTGGTGTTGTCGTTGAACGCGTTGTTCGAGATGCGGATGCTGCTGCCGCTGACGCTGGCGTTCGCACCGGTCGCGTTCTTGGCGAACACGTTCCAGTCCGCATTGATCACGCCGCCGCCGCTGGTCATCAGCGCCGATCCGGTGACGTTGGAGACCACCGAGTGAGTGATGGCGGCGGTGGTGCTGCCGCTCGCAACCTCGAGCCCGTTGCCGTTGACGGCATCGATCTTCACGTCGTTCAAGGTGGCGTTGAGCGTGCCGGCGCCGGTGAACAGCCGGACCGCGGTGCCGGTCTGGGTGATGTAGACGTTGTGCATGTAGAGATTGCCGCTGGCACTTTTGTTGACGTCAACGCCGGTGCCGGTGGTGCCCTGGATGCGCACGTTTTCGAGAGTGAGGTGCAGGCCGGCGAGGAAGCGCACGCCGGTCGCACCGGTGCCGACGCCCTGGATGTTCAGGTTGCGCAGCACGATGCGGTCGTTCACGCCGGCATTGACGATGACGCCGTTGACCAGCGACGACAGGATGCCGCCGGTGACGCCGCCGCAGTCGATCGTGATCGACTTGTTGATGGTCACCTGGCCGAAACCACCCGGATCGAGGCAGTCGATCTCGCCGTTCGCGGCGGTCTTGGAGATCGCGCCCGGGAACGTCTTGCACGGCGCGGTGCGGCTGCAGGGATTGACGTCATCGCCAACGCCCGACACCCAGGTGCGCGTCGCCTGCGCATTCGCCGGCGCCGCATAAACGGCAGCCGCAACAATCGAACCCATCAACAACATCGACTTACGCATTCTATCAGTCCTCCATGAGGCGAGAGATTCAACGCGGGGTCGTTTCACGCGCGCAGGGACAGCGTCCGCAATGTCGGTGAGATTATAATTCGCCCCGTGCCAGCCGGGGATGGGTGCACCAATGCTGACCCACCGTCAATCCGCATTGCAGCTTACGGGCGTCGAATTTTCAAAGTTCCATTCCACAGAATGCGTTACGTTGACAACTTAAAGTAACTCCCCCGCACGATGCTCGCCGAGGAAGCAAAGAAAAACCGGACGGGACTTTCGTCCCGTCCGGCGATGTCGCGTGACGTTTCGGCTTAGCGCAGCGTAACGGCGCCCGCGCTCGGCGTGACACCGAGGGCGCCGACCACCGGATTGGTGGTCGACGACAGGATGGTGCCGGTGCCGCCGATGGCGAACGCCGTGGTGTTGTCGTTGAAGGCGTTGTTCGAGATGCGGATGCTGCTGCCACTGACGCTGGCGTTCGCACCGGTCGCGTTCTTGGCGAACACGTTCCAGTCCGCATTGATCACGCCGCCGCCGCTGGTCATCAGCGCCGATCCGGTGATATTGGAGATCACCGAGTGAGTGATGGCAGCGGTGGTGCTGCCGCTCGCGACCTCGAGCCCGTTGCCGTTCACGGCATCGATCTTCACCTCGTTCAAGGTGGCGCTGAGCGTGCCGGCGCCGGTGAACAGCCGGACCGCGGTGCCGGTCTGGGTGATGTAGACGTTGTGCATGTAGAGATTGCCGCTGGCGCTCTTGCTGACGTCGACGCCAATGCCGGTGGTGCCCTGGATGCGCACGGTATCGAGCGTCAGGTGCAGGCCACCAAGGAAGCGCACGCCGGTCGCGCCGGTGCCGACGCCCTGGATGTTCAGGTTGCGCAGCACGATGCGGTCGTTCACGCCGGCGTTGATGATCACGCCATTGACCAGCGAGGACAGGATGCCGCCGGTGACGCCGCCGCAGTCGATGGTGATCGACTTGGTGATGGTGACCTGACCGAAACCACCCGGATCGAGGCAGTCGATCTCGCCGTTCGCGGCGGTCTTGGAGATCGCGCCCGGGAACGTCTTGCACGGCGCGGTGCGGCTGCACGGGTTGGCATCGTCGCCAACGCCCGACACCCAGGTGCGCGTCGCTTGCGCATGGGCCGGCGCCGCGAAAGCCACGGCGGCAATCGCCGTGCCGAACATCAACGAACTCAATTTACGCATTGGTAGTCCTCCTTCGACGTGGGATTCAACACAGAATGGCTGCTATCCGTCGCGGAAGCGAAATGCGCTGCTGGAATTGGGAATGCCCCTGTCATCTCGCCCCAGTGCCGATGCGATGTGCGGCGCAACCCGCGGTCGCGTGCCATCGATCCCATTCGGCGCTGTCAGTTTGTCGCCGCAAGTCGCGTCGCGGTTCACGCAATATGCCGGTTCGACGAGAAACTTTTTTGACGATCCAATTTTGGTTGTCGGATGGGTCTCCGACGCGAGATTCCAGAACTGCCACAAGCCCTTCGGCCGGACGCAGGCGAGGACCGCCGAACGGACCAATTGGTTGATGATTGGATCTTGGCAGTCTACAGTTGTGAGGCGGCAAGCGGAAACGGGTGAATGATCGTCGTGTCGAAGGCCGCGGGCGCGCCGGCGCGAAGTTCCGGCCGCGTTGGCGACGGCCGCGGGCTTGCTCCACCGACGGTGCTTGTTCGCCCGCTCCGGCCACGGCAAGGTGAAACGCGCCGGCGGGGGCCAAAGGCGCAGGCGATGATTGACTGGACGATCGGGGACATGACTTGCCGAGACGAGTAGCAGGCGCTGCTGCCGCGCTGATGCGCGCCGCCGCAACCGCACGGACCGTCGTGCCGAACTGGCTCTACTGGCTCGTTTTCGCGGCACTCGTCGGCGCCGCCGTCGGCATGCGGGCGTTCTGGATCTATGCGCTCGAGGTCCCGTTCGTATCGCCCGACACCCCGAGCTACTACGCCCCGATCATCGAGAACTGGCTGCTGCCGTTCTCGCAGTTCCGCACCGCGGGGTTGTCGATGTTCGTCGCGGCCGGCCTGGCCATCTTCCGCCACCCGGCCGGCATCCTCATCGTCGCCGGCATCCTCGCCGTCGGCAGCAGCGTCCTGCTGGCGCTCGCGATCAAGACGGTGCTGCGGCAGAACCTGTTGTCGCTCGTCGCGCTGTTCGCCACCGCGTTCACGGCGAAAAATATCTCGCTCGAATTCTTCCTGATGTCCGAGCACCCCGCGCGTGCGCTCTATGTCGCCTATGCGGCGCTCGCGCTGTGGCTGGTGCAGAAGCCGAGCCGGTATTGGCTGGCCGTGCTGCTCGGGCTCGCCGTCACGATGAACATCCTGGTGAAGCCGTCCGCCGTCGTGCTCATCGTCGCGACCGTGATGGCGCTGGCCGCAACCGCATGGTTCGCGCGCGGCATGCGCATCAGGGTCGCCGCCACGGCCGCAGTCTTCCTCGTTGCGAGCATCGTGCCGCTGCTCGGCTACATGGCGGCTTTCAAGGCGCGCTATGGCACGTTCAGCATGACGCAGTATGAGGGGGTCAATCAGTTCTCCCATGTCGGCCACCTCATCGTGCTCGACGGCGGGAAGTACCCGGTCCTGAAACAGCGGTTGAAGCCGCTGATCGAACCGTACGCGGCGAATTACGCGGCCAAGCGCAACTATCAGCCGAACTGGCTGATCTACGGTTCGGTGACAAAGGAACTCAGAGAGGATTTCGGCGACCAAAGCCCGGCGCGGACGATCCGGGAATTCGTCCGCGAGCGTTACGCCTCGACAGACCTGCGCTGGATGAACGAGGTCCAGGGCGACCTCGCAATGGAAGCGATGTTCGCGCATCCGATCCCGTATGCGATCTACGCGGCAGAACGCGGGATCGCCCTGTGGGACCAGGGTTACGCTTTCACCTACTATGAGATTCTTCCGCAAGTTAAGGTGCTTGCACGCCACAGCGCGGATCGCGACCTGCAGCGCAAATGGCTCTACGAGATGTACCGCGAGCAGGTGCCGCCCTGCAGCCTCGGCAACGTCGTCCCGGCGCGTGCATCCGGCGTCCCGGCGAACTTCTACCGCGGTCCGATCGGGTCATGCGAAGTCCTGCCGTACCAGCGCGCGCCCGTTGCCGCGCTCGCAGGCGATATGGACGCGCTCTACGTGACGGTGACGCGCCCGCTTGCGGCCGCCTTTCCGGTTCTGCCGAAAGCGGGCGTAGCCGCGGCGATCATCGGCGCGTTGCTGCTGGTGCTCCTGGGCGGCCGGCGCATTCGCCGCATCTATGCGTTCGGCGCGCTGCTCGTGCTGGTGCTGTTCGGCTACACGACGTTGCACGGAATGATCAACGTCGCCGAGACGCAGCGCATGGTCGTCAACGTCCAGGACTACGTCGTCGTAGCGTCGGCCGCCTTCATCCTTTGCGTGGCGCTGGCGCTGCAGCGGCTGCTGCTGTTCTGCATCGCCGAGCTGCGCGGCGCGCGGCATCGGCAGCTTCTGGTCGCGCAGGGCAACCGCGCGGCAGACTGACCGCTCAGCCGGACGCGAGGAGCGCCTCCGCGTCGGCGATCAGGTCCACGACCGCCAGCCCCAGATCGATGCTCCCGCGGTCGGTATCGCTGGTCCGGATGCGTTGCGCGAAGTCGAGAACTGCGCGGGTGAGCGGAAGCTCGGCGCCGACCGCGATGGGGATGCCCGGGTCCGCCGCGATATCGGCGGCAGGCGCGAACCGCACGAGCTTGTTCTCGACGAAATCGCGAAACACCAGCGTGCAGCTATCGAAGCCGACGGCGAAACAGCGCTGGCGCTCATCCAGCGTGCTCACCGTCACGTTCGCCGGCACCGATCCGAAGGCCAGGTCGAGCACGAGGCGCTGCGCCGCAACGCCGTCGATCATGCGCGTCTCGCAACACTTCGCCTTGTCGACGCGCGCGGCGCCGGGCAGCAGCGCGAGGCACATTGCCAGATCGTGCGGCGCCCAGTCCCACAGCACCGACGCATCGCGCCGATAGGGTCCGTGATTGCCCGCCGAGGACTTGACCCAGCGCACCGGCCCGAGCGACGCGGCTTCGCGGCACAAGCGCGCGAAACGCCGGATGGAACAGATGCGTGTGCCCGATCAGCACGATCGCCGCGCGCTTGCCGAGCGCCTCGCGGACCCGCGCCGCATCCCGACGCAACATCACCACGGGCTTCTCGACCAGCACCGGCTTCCCGCGCTCGATCGCCGCGATCAGGATATCGGCATGCGTGTCAGGCGGGGTCGCGGCAATGATCCCGTCGACGTCGGGCGCGTCGATCAACGCGCGCCAGTCTTCGACGATGCGGCACCCCGCCGGTACCAGCCCCGCGGTCGCGGCGTTGCGGCTCGCAACCGCCACAAGCTCGACGCCGTCGAGCGACGCGATGGTGCGAATGTAGTTGCGGCCCCAGCGGCCGGCGCCGACCAGCGCGAGGCGGACGCGCGGGCATCAGCCCTGGCCGGTGTAAACCTGGTCGGTCCAGCCGAGGAAGCGCTTCAGCCCGTCGGGCAGCGTCACGCGCGGCTCATATTTGAGCTGCAGCCGCGCCTTGCGGATGTCCGGGCAGCGCCGCATCGGCTCGTCCGCCGGGTAGCTGTCGGGATACTCGATCACCGTGTAGGGCACCGGACGGCCGAGCACCTGCTCGATCGTCTTGACCAGATCCTGCATCGAGACTTCCGGTGTCGGGTTGCCGATGTTGTAGACTTCGCCCGGCACGCCTTTCAGGATCGTGAGCAGGAAGCCGACCAGCGCATCGGCGATATAGCAGAAGGTGCGCGTCTGCACGCCGCTGCCGTAGAGATTGAGCGGCTTGCCCGCCTTGATGCGGCTCGCGAAGTTCGGCAGCACGCGATAGTCGATCTCCTGCATGCCGGGCCCGTAGACATTGAACGGGCGGATCGCGGTCGTCGCGGTACCGAACTTTTCGTGGAACACGTAGCAGAGCGTCTCGCCGACGCGCTTGCTCTCGTCGTAGCAGGCGCGCGGGCCGCGGCACGAGACGCTGCCGCGATAGCTTTCCTGGGTCGGCACGTGGACCGGATCCGGGTCGCCGTAGATTTCCGATGATGAGAAGAAGGTGAAGCGCGCGTGCTGCCTGGTCGCAAGCTCGAGCGCGTTGCGGGTGCCGGTGATCGCGACCTCCAGGGTCTCGAGCGGATAGGCGCGATAGTAGAACGGGCTCGCGATGCCGGCGGCGTGGATGACGTAGTCAACCTGTCCGTCGTAGTCGATCGCCTTGGTGACGTCCTGCTTGATGAAAGTGAAATTCGGCCGCTCCTGCACGTTGGCGCCCGCCTCGCCGGCGGTGAGCAGGTTGTCCATGCCGACGAAGGTGCAGGGCTTTGCCAGCACGTGCTCGTTCAGATAGGCGAAGACCTCGCTGAAGTGGCGCCCGAGAAACCCGCGCGCGCCGGTCATCAGGACGGTCTTGCCGGAGAAGCCCTGGGCGTCTTCGCCCAGCCCGCGCGCGACCTCGATCGAGATCCGAATCCAGAAAATGCTTCATCTAAACAACCTCGACCTTCGGAACGGGGACGATGAACCGCCCTCCCCGCTCCCTGAATGCGGCGTTCTTTTCGATAATGGGCTTAGCGAAGTTCCAGGCGAGAATCACGAGATAATCCGGCTTGCGTTCGACGATGGCCTGCGCGGACACCACCGGGATGTGCATGCCGGGCGTGAACAGGCCCTGCTTGAGCGGACTGTCGTCCACGATGAAGTCGACGATCTGCGGACCGATGCCGAAGTGGTACATCAGCGTGGTCGCCTTGGCGGGCGCGCCGAATCCGGCGATCGACTTGCCCTGCTGTTTCAGATCCTTCAGCAGCGCGCCGAGTTCCTGCACCGAGCGCATTGATGCGCTGTGCGAGCGCCTGATAGGTCGCCAGCTTCTCGAGGCCCGCCTTCTGCTCCAGCGCGAGCGCCTCCGCGACCGAGGCGCCGCGCTTGCGCGGCCCGCCGCGCAGCTGCGCGATGCCGCGCAGGCTGCCGCCATGGGTCCGCACCCGCACTGCCTCGATCAGCTCCATGCCGTGGCGCTCGAAGAACGGAATCAGCGGAGCGCACCGCGTGGTAGGCGAGATGCTCGTGGTAGATCGTGTCGAACAGGATGTCGCCGACGACGTCGAGCAGATACGACACCTCGAACACGAACACGCCGTCCGGCGCGAGCAGGCTGCGCACGCCGTCGACCACGCCGCCGAGATCATCGACGTGGGCGAAGACATTGTTCGCCGTGATGACCGCAGCCTTGCCGCGCTCGGCCGCGAGCTTGCCGGCGAGCGAGGCGGAGAAGAATTCCGGCAGCGTTTCGATACCGGCTTTGGTTGCGGCCTCGGCGAGATTGCGCGCCGGATCGATGCCGAGCACGCGCGCGCCATGCCGCTCGCGGAATGCGCGCAGCAGCGTGCCGTCGTTCGAGCCGATATCCACGACCAGCGCGCCGTTCGGCAGACCGGCAAGCCCGGCGACGTAATCGGAATACTCCTCGAAGTGGCGCACGAAACTCGGCGACGTGCCGGACACATAGACGTAGTGCTCGAACAGCAGGCGCGGGTCCACGACATCGAGCAGCTGCACGTGGGTGCAGTCGCGGCAGAAGAAGACGTCGAGCGGGAACCTCTCCTGCTGCGCAGCCGTCTGGTCTCCCGGGACGAATGCGTTCGCGGGCGGCGTCGGCGCGAGCGAGAACGCCAGCGCGACATTCGCGCTGCCGCACAGCCGGCAGGTGGTCCGTCGCCGGACTGCTCCGCTCATGATGCGTGAAACCTTACGGATTGATCGGCGGAATGCGGACGACGTCCGCTTCGTAGACCGCCTGCGCACGCGAATTGCGCCCGAACGTCAGGAACTCGGTATCCTGGGTGAAGACCATCGCGTGATCCACCATCGGCGGCGTCCAGAACAACTGGCCGGACTTCACGGTGACCTTCTCGGGATTGTCCTTGCTGCCGGTCGGACGATGGTAATAGTCGATCTCGCCGGAGAGCACGTAGCAATAGTGCCAGTCGGTGCGATGATAATGGTTCGCCCGCACGGTCCCCTTCTTCGACGAGATCAATACGCAGCTTTCCATCGACACGTCGACCAGCGGCTGGATCGCGCCGCGTTCGTCGACGAACGGCTTTTCCAGCGGGACGATGATGGTGTTCGGCCAGCTTGCGCGCTCTTCCGCCGTCGTGGGCTTGATGTCGATCGTCATCGTATCCATTTTCGATTCTCCTAGCCGAACAGGCGGCGGCGAAAGATCATTCCGATCACCGGAATGACGTGGCGGGCGCGGATTTTCTTGCCCTCGTCATAGCTGCGACCGTGATAGCTCACCGGCACCTCGTATATCACCTTCGCGCGGCGGACCGCACGGCACAAAATCTCCCCGTGCTGCTCCCAGCCGAACGACACCAGTTCGTCGGGCGGAACCAGATCGCGGCGGTAAAGCAGATAGCACGTGTAGATGTCGGTGAAGGTGGTGTTGAACAGCACATTGAAGATCAGCGTGAGCAGCCGGTTGCCGACCTTGTGCGAGAAATACTGCACGCGGGTAAATTGCGGCCCGGAAAAGCGGCTTCCCATCACGATCTCGGCGCCGAAGGCCTTCACGGGAAACATCAGCGCTTCGTAATGGGAGGGCGAGTATTCGAGGTCGGCGTCCTGGAACAGGATGTATTGGCCGGTGGCGGCGCGCAGCCCGGCGAGCACCGCGGCGCCCTTGCCGCCGTTCTTCGGCTGTTTGACCAGCCTGTCATAGAGCGTCGGGTTCTGCTCCAGCAGCTCGACGGTGCGGTCCTTCGAGCCGTCGTCGATGACGATCACCTCGAACTCGACGTCTTCGACCGATTGCGCGCGCACCTCGCGCAGCAATGCGATGATCGTCGCCTCTTCGTTATAGGCAGGAATAATGATGCTGGTACGCAACATCGAAACGGTGCCCCTTAACCCCTAAACAACGTCAGTGCGTCGAGGCGCCGTACGGGCGCTGCTCGTCGCGAGCGGCAAGCTGCCTCACAGACGCCGCGGCGCCGTAGAAATAACTCAGCAACAGCATCACAAGCCCCACCAGCGTGACCGAGCCGAGCAGCAGCAGCTGAACCGCGGTCGCGGACAGCACGCCGAGGAGCGGTGCAACGCCAAGCGCAGAATACGCCAGCACGAACGCCACCTGCAACGAGCCGAGATAACCCGGCGCAGACGGCAGCAGCGTGCTCAATGCCGCCGCGCCGATGGTCAGGCAGGTCCCGGCAACCGCGAGCTCGATGCCGAAGCCGCGCATGATCAGATGCACCGCGGCCGCCTCGAAGAACCACACGACGGCGCTGAGAACCAGCGCCTTGAGGACGAGCGGTCCGCGCACCACCATCATGCCCTGCACGAGCGTGCCGACGCGCTTCTCCAGCCAGGGAAGCCGCCGCAGCGGAAGGCGGTCATGCCAGAAGATCATGGCGTAGACCGCGGCCAGTCCGATCACCACGATGGCGCAACCTGCGATCGCGGCGCCGACCAGCGCCTTGTTGCTCCCCAGCGACCCGATCGCGGTCAGGCCGATGCCGAGCAGGATCACCACCGACATCCCGTCCATCAGCCGTTCCACGATGATCGAGCCGAGCGCCGCCGAACGCGAGACATCGAAGCGGCGGCGCAGAAAATCCGCACGGAAAATCTCTCCGAGCCGCGCCGGCAGCACATTGTTCACGGCATAACCGATAATCAGCGCCTGGCTGACTTGTCCGAAGCTCAGGAGATTGGTGCTGGACAGCAGCAGGCGCCAGCGCACGACGCGGAAACCGATCGCGATCCAGTAGGATGCGACTGCGAGCACCATCGTGGGGATGCTGGCGCGCCCGATCAGGAGGCGGCCCTGCTCGGCGTCGATCTCCGACAAGGCGAGCCACAGCAGGCCGATGCCGAAGCCGATCCCGATCAAGGCTCTGATGAAAATCTTCATCGCGCATGCGTCGCGCCGGACGATGCCGCCCGCGCGTCCCTGCGAAGACACCCGGGAACCGAATCGTGCGTTGTTCGAGGCGCTGTCCGCTTTACCCGCAACGTCGCCGGTTCCTTGCCGAAATCCGGGAACTCCGCCGCCGGCGCGGTTCCCAAGGCATTGTAAAATCGATCATTTTCTGCCGGCCGACACTCAGGTCGATGACAACGTGCGATTGACCAACCAAGCCGGTTTTGGTCTAACTAGCACCCGCCCTTGGCCTCAGACAACGGAAAGCAAGAAACCGCATGTGCGGCATTGCAGGCTTGTTCCAATCCCGCAATTCATTGCCTTCCGCCTATATGAACCAGATCGTGGAATCAATGCTTTCCACGATGCCTCACCGCGGGCCGGATGCGCAGGGAATCTGGAGCGATCCGTCCGGACGCTGCGTGCTCGGACATCTTCGTCTCAGCATCATCGACACGTCGGACGCCGGCCGCCAGCCGATGGCGAGCGGCGATGGACGCCGGCTCATCAGCTTCAACGGCGAACTGTACAATTTCCAGGAATTGCGGCCTGCGCTTGCGGCGGCGGGCGTGACGCTGCGCGGGCGCACCGACACCGAGGTCCTGATCGAGTCGCTGGCGCTCTGGGGTACCGACGCGCTGCCGAAGTTCGACGGCATGTTCGCCTTCGCGGTGTTCGACACACTGAGCGGGGAGCTGCTGCTCGCGCGCGATCCGTTCGGCGAGAAGCCGCTTTATTACATGTCATTGAAGAATGGCGGTCTCGCTTTCGCCTCGGAGCTGCAGGCGCTCGAACGGGTGCCCGGGTTCGACGGCACCGTGAGCGTCGACGCGATGGCCGAACTGCTGACGTTCCAGTACATCGGCGCACCGCGCTCGATCTATCAGAACGTCAAGAAGCTCCCGCCCGCGCACTGGCTGCGCGTTTCCGCCGACGGACAGATCACCACCGGGCGCTATTTCGAATTCCGTCCCGGAGCTGCGGCCTCCTTCGATCGCCCGCTCGGCGAGCTTGCCGACGAGCTCGAAGATCTTCTCGCGAAAAGCCTGAAGCGACGGCTGATTTCGGACGTGCCGCTCGGCGCGTTCCTCTCCGGCGGCGTCGATTCCTCCACGGTCTGCGCGCTGGTGCGGCGCAAGCTCGACCGGCCGCTGAAAAGCTTCTCGATCGGATTCGAGGACGCTCCCGAGACCGAGCACATGATCGCGCGCGCTTTCGCGCAGCATCTCGGCACCGATCACCACGAACAGATCCTTGCGCCCAATGCGTCCGAATTCCTGTTCGCGATGGGCGGACTGCTCGACGAGCCGAACGCCGACAGCTCCTGCCTGCCGACCTACCTGCTTTCGCGCTTCGCGCGCGAGCAGGTGACGGTCGCGGTCTCGGGCGACGGCGGCGACGAGATGTTCGGCGGCTACGGACGCTATTTCAGCACCCTGACGGAGCGCGACCGGCACCGCGCCGGCGAGCTTCCGGGCTGGCGGCCGGGCGAAGCCTATTTCGGATCGCGCATCCTCGTCGCCGCGGAGCCGCAGCTCACCGAGCTGTTCGGCTTCGTGCCGCGCGGCTTCGCCGATCATCTGGCAAGTCTGCGCAACGAGCTGAACGAGGCCGAGGACGGGTCGCTGCTGTCGGCGATGCGGCGCAGCGACGTCGAGAATTACATGCCGGGCGCCGTGCTGCCGAAAGTCGACCGCATGAGCATGCGGCACTCGCTTGAAGTTCGCACGCCGTTCCTCAACGTCGACGTCGCGCGTTTCGCCGAGCGGCTACCCGAGTCCGTGATGGTCCGTGAGGGACGCGGCAAGCTCGTGCTGCGCGAGGTCGCCTACCGCCATCTGCCGCGCGAAATGGTCGACTTGCCCAAGCAGGGCTTCGGCATGCCGATGTCGGATTGGGGACGCACCAATCTGCTCAACATCGTCTCGCAGCTGCTCGAGAGCGACGAAAGCCGGCTGCGCGGCGCCATCGGCGAGGAAGGCGTCAACCGCTTCCTGACGCGGCAGCGTACGCCCGGGAATTTCGCCGCCTATCAGGTCTGGGCCGTCGCCGCGCTCGAATCCTGGCTGCGCCACCATCCTGCGACGGTTCCCCAGCTCACCGAAGGGGGCAGAGGACGCCAGCAGCAACTCTCGCATCAACTGCACGCCGTGCCGCTGGGAAAGGCCTTTTTCGCCGTCACGCGGCAGCGTGCGGACCGTCCGATCGAGGAGACCGCGCAGGCGCCGCTCCGCTCGGTGCCGCTCGAGGTCACGTTCCGCATCTTCGATCTGCCCGAAAGACAAGGCGCGGCGGCGGGGGGCGCGGACAATCTCAAGCCGGTGCGCTTGTCCGATTGGGAGGTCGATCCGCTGCCGGATGAGGCGCAGCAGCTGCGCGGCGCGGCGCTGTTCTTTGCCGACGCGGACGCGGCGTTGCACCTCGACTATGACGAGCTGCGCAAGTTCATGAAGCTTGGCGTGCGCAGCGTCATCTTCCACGGGATCTATGTCGGCGGCGAGCTGTTCGAGATCCGCCTGAAGGAGATGAGCAGGCTCGATCGCCTGCGCGCCTTTGCGCGGCTGTTCCCGAAGCGGGCCACCACCATCGGCAACAAGCTCTGGATGCGGCTGCTGCTAGGCTCGAAGCGTTTCGCGACCGATTCAACCGGACGCCATGCTTCGGATCTGCTCCGCGCGGTCGACCCGGTGCCCGAGCGCGACGTTTCCAACACCTTCCTGGCTTTCGAAGGAATGCGCCAGCTTCCTCCGGTGCATGTCTCGCACGCCGACATCGTGGCGCGGGCAAACGGCCGCTACTCGGTCTTCGAGCAGATTTTTTTCTTCTCGGCGACCGTGCCGGGACGCGAGAAGCGCCCCTACTGGCTCGTTCGCAAGACGGCGGAGACGGTGCCGCTGCTCGAGATGGTGCCTTATCGCTATCTGGAAGAAGGCCTCGTCGGCAAAGCCGCCGCAAGCCCGTTTGCCGACCTGCTGGAGCATTCCGATGCCGCGCCGATGTCGCTGCAGCCCGGAGACACGATCGCGGTCTGCACGCACGGGCTTCCGCCCGGCGGCGCGGAACGTCAATGGGTCTATCTGGCCCAGGGCCTGAAGGATGCGGGATACAAGGTCGTGCTTCTCGTCATCGACCCGCTCAAGGGCGAGAATGCGCACTATCTCCCGATGGTGAAGGACTCGCAGCTTGATCTGGTCGAGGTCTCCGATACGACGCTTGCCGAACAGATCCAGCTTGCGACGAAGCACCCGTCGATCTTCGAGAAGCTGCGCTCCAGCGCGGTTCCGGGACGCACCAAGATCGTCAACCTGATCTGCGCACTGGATGCGATCAAGCCGAAGGTCGTGCTCGCGCAACTCGACGAGAGCAACGTGCTGACCGGATACGCCGCGCACCTCGCCGACGTCCCGCGTATCGTCCTGTCGTTCCGCAATTACAATCCGAGCAAGCTCCCGTATCTGTACAAGGATTGGTACCTTCCGGCGTATCAGACCTTGTGCAGGTCGGATCGCGTCATCCTGACCGGAAACTTCCGCGGGTCGAACGATGACTACGCGGACTGGATAGGTGTTGCGCGCGACCGCGTCGTGACCGTGGCGAACGCGATCGAGCCGCATACATTCGCGATTCCCGACGATGCGCAGATCGAACGCCTCCGCGCGGAGCTCGGGGTCACCGAGCGCACGCCGGTCATCTTCGGCGCGTTCCGTCTTGCGCCCGAGAAATCCCCCTCGACCTTCGTCGAAGTGTGCGCACGCGTCGCCGCACGGATCCCGGAAGCGCGGATGTTCATCGCCGGTGTCGGCGGACTGCGCGGCGATGTGGAGAAAGCGATCGCCGAATTCGGGCTCAAGTCGCATGTCAAGCTGCTCGGCCGGCGCTCCGACATAAACGTCCTGATGAAGCTCGCCAACGTGTTCGTGCTGACGTCCGACATCGAGGGGATGCCGAACGTGCTGCTTGAGGCGCAACTGATGGGGACGCCGGTCGTCTCGACGCGCGCGGGCGGCGCACCGGACGTTGTGGTGGACGGCGAGACCGGCATTCTCTGCAATATCGGCGACGTCGAGGCGCTCTCTACGGCTTGCACCGATCTGCTGCGCGTGCCCGCGCGTGCCCGGCGCATGGGCACCGCGGCGCGCAGTCACGTGCTCGCGACATTCTCGAAAAAGCGGATGGTCGAGGGTTATCTGGACGCGGTGCGCTCCGAGACGCGCGAGGCAACCGTCGCGCACAAGCCGCTGACGCTCGCAAGCTGACGGCGCGATCCGTCACGCAAGCTTGCGTTCGAACAGCATTCGCCCGCTGGTGATGCGCAGGTCGTCTTCCGGCCACGTGCTGTATCTCGACGGCGACGCCCGCAGTCTGGGCAGGACGTCGGCGAAGTACTCCGGCTTCGGACGATCATTGATCTCGAAATCGATGAGCCTGAAGCCGTTTTGCTCGAAGATCGCCTGCACTTCCGAGGCGCGCAGGCGATTGCCGCGTTCGCCATGCAGCGCCTCGAACTCGCGCGCGAATTCGTCATCCGGCACGGTCAGGAATTCGAGCGGCCGCGTGAAGTCGCGGTGATCGCGGAAATCGATCTGATGCATGCTGCGGCCGCCGGGCCGGGTGATGCGCGCGAGCTCTTTGGCCACGTCAGGCATCGCATAGACGTGCTCGAGCACCGCGTTGGAGATGACCAGGTCGACGCTGCCGCTCGCGACGCCGGTCATCGCCTCCGCGGGCTGCTCATGGGTGCCGATAGCCGCCGGCGTGTGACTGCCGGCGGCGAGCACGCGGTCGATGGCCGGCAGGCTGCCGCCCCAGCGCTCCTTGAAGGCGCGATAAAGCGCCGGGTGATACGCGTCATTCCATTTGACCAGGAAACGGTCGGCGACCGCGACCTGCGCGCCCATCGAAGCCATGACAAGCTGCGGTGCGAAATTGATGCCCGGCCCCAGTTCGAGCATGCGCAGGCCCGCAAGACCGATGCCGCTGTTATGGAAAATCTTCAGATAGTTCTCGGCGATCTGAACCGCGTAAGCCACATCCTGCTCGATCCGATCGCTGGCAAGCGCCGCATAGTTGACCGGCAGGTCGTCGGCAGCCGGCTGCGCTGTCGGCGCCGGCACCGGCGCGGCGGGTTCTTCGACGCTTGCGGGCACGGGCACGAGCACGGGCGCAGGCGCCGGCGCGGGTTCGGCGTCGGGAATTGGCGCGGCCACCGCGATCTGCGGCGCAACGCGCACGGTGCGCGACAGGCGCACGGCCGCTTCGGCCACGAAATAGAGCGCGAGCCAAAGCGTGAAGCTGATCATCGATTCCACGGTCCGCTCGAAACTGATGAGAACCGACAGGACCGGCCAGGGCACGAGCCACAAGGCGAGAATGACGCCGCCCGCGAGCCAGTTTCGCCACAGCAGCAGGAGGCAACCGCACAGCGCGAACACGACCGCCCACGGCGTCTTGTCGATCAGGACGCTGTCGAGCGTCGAGATGTTGCCGGCCGCGTTGTCGTAGGCGGTTGGCCCGCGCGGAAACAGTTGGTCGCGCGGCACCGTCGTAAGCGAGTTCGCCCCATTCTGGGTGACGTACCGCTTCAGCCGCCATACCATCAGGCGCGGCAAGTCCATCCAATTGGCGGCGAGCCACGCGATTGCGATTGCGCGCACTTCCTTGTCGCGTTCGAAATCGTTCGGCAGCTTGAGCAACTGCTGCTGAATGGCGGGCAGGTTCGACGGCCGCAGGACCTTCCCGTCGCCGTAGGGAAGCTCGCTGTAGCGGCCAGGCTTGATCGGGTGTCCGGCATACTCCCAGATGAAGGTGTCAAATCCGCTCGTGCCGAACGGCACCACGGCGCCATAGTGCGAATAATTCCTGACGAGCCACGGAGACCAGGCGATTGCCGCGCCGAGCGCGAAGCACGCGGCGGTCAGCAGCCTTCGCCGGTTGGAACGCGTCGCCGGATCGAACCAGGGCGGCGTCTTTCGAAGCTCCAGGCAGGGCGCGAACCGCCCGACAGCCCCGCCCCGCTTCGCCAGCCAGTGAAACGGGAGCGCTCCGATGGCGAGAAAACCCGCCGCCACGAGGACCGACGGAAAGAACTGGGGGCGGTTCAAGGCAAGCAGCATGCAGACAACCCCGGCGAAAATCCCCGCCAGCGGTGAATTGGTCCGCACCGCGCGCAGTCCGAGCGCAATCGACGCCAGCAAAAGTGCCTCGCTGACCGCCTCGGTCCCGAGCTTCAGGCTCCAGAAGATCGAGGGGCGGCAGATGGCCACGATGAACAGCAAGGCAAAGCCGAGCCAGCGGCGCCCGGTCAGCTTTGCCAGCTCATAGGCGAGCGCGAGCGTTGCAATAAACGTCGTCGACTGGACGATGACACGGCAGACCGCCTGGTAGTGCTCGCCGCCCAGGAGCATCGAGACCGCGATGAAGCTCGGTGTCACCGGCGTCCAGAATGAATAGTACTGATCGCTGCCGCCGAAAAAGAAGTTCCGGGAGATGTTCTGCGCAATCCGCACATAGTCGCCGATGTCGGAGAACGGCTCCTCGTACGTCACGCTCCAGTACAGCGCTCGCAGGCCCCAAAACAGCAGCGCGAACGCCGCGAGGGTCGCCACCAGCGTGGCGTCCCATCGTATCGCGCGCGGTGCAGGGGTGGTGCCGACTGTCATGCGTCCCAAAAGATGTGCCCGGGCAAGGGGGAAGCCTTACCCCATCGCGCCGGAGCGGAGCTGTGCATCGCCCAGGGCGCCACCATAGGCAAGCGTTACAACCCTTGTTATGATGGGTTTTCCGGTCACCCGGCATGCCGTTTCGGCACGAAAGCAGAGAGTTCCGTCATTGTCCACGACGATGAGCGACGCGTTCGAGATCGGTCTGAACGGCCGCGAGTCGGAGTTCGGCAAGACGTGGATGTCTTTCCTGACCGCGCTCACGGTGCCGCAGATCTATCAGGCTGAGCGCAGCCTCTCCGCGCGGCTGCACCTCGAGCGGCTCGATCGCAAGACCTTCCTCGATATCGGGAGCGGAGGCGGACTGTTGAGCCTGGCGGCACGCCGCCGTGGCGCCAAGGTCTTCTCGTTCGATCTGGATTCCCAGGCCGTCGCCTGCGCGCGCGAGCTGCGCCGGCGCTATTTCCCCGACGACGCCGATTGGCATATCGAGACCGGCTCGGTGCTCGATCAGGAATACCTGAAGAATCTCGGGACCTTCGACATCGTCTATGCGGAGAATGTGCTTAACCATACCGGCGCGATGAATCAAGCGCTGGAAAATGTAAAATCCCTGGTGGCGGTCGGCGGACAGCTCCAGGTTTCCATCTACAACGACTATCACGAGGTCAGCGATCGCTGGGACCGGTTGAAGCGGACCTACAAGAATCTTCCGCGCCCGATCGGCTTCGTGTTCGGGCTCGGATTGATCGCGCGGTCCGAAGCAAGGCTCGCCCTCGCGCACCGGCGCCAGCGAACCTTGCGTCATTGGCTGAAGAGCTGGGTCGCCTACCAGGACGGCAGTCCCGGCATCAGCCGATGGCACGATTGGAAGGAATGGCTCGACGCCTACCCCTACGAGCGGGCCGCGGTCGAGGACGTCGTCGAGCTTTACGGCCGCGACGGATTCCGGCTGATCTCGACATCGCCGCCGCGAACGATTTTCGATTGCGCCAGCTTCGTATTCCATCGCGAGCAACCGACCGGCCTTGCGCTGGATCAGTACGGCCGGCGCACCCGCGCGCCGCGGCAACTCAATCCGGACGCGGTCTATCAGCGGGTCAACCCGCCATGGACTTCGGATGAAAGCGGCTGGTTCGGAACCATCGTGGCCTCGCCGGACTTCGGCGCCGACGCCGAGGTCTCGCTGTTCCGCGACGGCAAGCTCGCCGGGCCGACCACGGTGGACGGAACGCAGGCGCGCGTCGCGCTGCAGGATGAAAGCGAGACCGCGGTCTCGCAGGCCGACTTCTATGTCGTCGTCGGCGAAACCCGGCCGCTGTTTCCGCCGTTCCGCCACGAACGCGGCCAAACGTGGTCGGTCGGCATTTCCGATCTATCGCACGTCGCCGACGACCTGGCGCACAGCTTCCGCTCCCCGTTGCTTTTGTTCGAGAACGGGCATCAGCTGCGCAAACCGCACGCCGCGCACAGCGAGATCGAGCATCGCGGCGGCGGGAACTTCTCGCACTGGGAAAGTACGCTCTACTTCTCCAGCAGCGACGGCAGCGACCCGAACTTCAACGGCAACACCTATTCCATCCTGATCGGCGGCGCGCGCAAGAAGATCGAACCGAAGGAGCCCGCCAAACCCGAGAAGGAGGCGGTGGGCGGTGGGGACGGCATCGTGACGCCGGAGATGATCCTCGCCGGAATTTCGGTTCTCGAGGAATGGGAACAATCGCAAAAGGAAATCCCTGACTCCTCGCCGCCGTCCAGCTCCGCGAAGATCAAACTCGTGTCTGCGCTGTACAAGGCAATGAGAAGTCAAAGCTGACCGTGTGATGCTGCGGAACGGCCGCGGAAGCCGGCTGCGAAAACGGAGCCCCAGGCCGGATGTTTGTAAAGTACGGACTCGATCGTCCTTATACGCCGAATGGCGGACACGCCTTCGTCGGCCGCATCCCGGCTGCGATCCAGCAATTGCGCGGCAAGGCGCCCGATCAATGGCGATTGATCGTGACGGAGGACGAGCAGCTGCTTGGTCCGAGCGACGCCCAGCATCAGCGCATCCGCGATTTCGGCGCCGGGGCCTTCTCGATCTGGAATGACGATGTCTATTTCTCCGCATCCGACGGCTCCGACTGCAACACCAACGGCCGCCGTTACGAGCTTCTCGCGCTCGATCTCGGACCCGGCAGCGCGCTGTATCAAGACATCGCCAAACGGATCATCGCGGATGACCGGGAGCTTTTGCGGCTGATCGTCCAGAGTACCGATCTCAACAACAATTTCTTCACCAACGCTTTCGATTACTTCAATCAGGCCGCAATGTTCCTCAAGAGGAACGGCATTCCGTTTCCGCAGTCCGTCTTCGAGCTCGGGTCCGGCGCAAAGCCCTACGTCGCGATGCGCTGGCTGCTCGAGGGCGTGACCCGGTTCGTCGCGAACGATCTCGGCGCGGTCGACGGCCACTACTTGAGGACCTTCGGCCCGGATTTGAAACGCTATCTCCAGACCGTGAATCCGGAGTTCGGCTCAAGGCTCGATGCCATGCTCGACGGCTCGCCGAAATTCGGAGTCAACGGGCTTGAAGTGTGGAGCCGGGTCGCCTTCGAGGATGTGCCGCTCGATGGCAATGCGTTCGACCTGATCACATCGGTGTCGGTGCTCGAGCACGTCATGCAGCCGGAGGCCGTTGTCCGGCGGATGGCCGAGCTCCTGCGCAGCGGCGCGCACGTCTTCCATGGCGTCGACCTGCGCGATCACCACAATTTCTGGGATCCGCTCCGGTTTCTGACCATGCTTCCGGCCGACTACGACAAGGTCAAGACCGAGAACCGGCTGCGGCTTTCCGACTGGCTCGCGCTGTTCGACCAGCACGGCTTCGAGCTGATCGACGCACGCTACACGACGCTTGCCGCCGACGAGATTGGCCGAGGCGTTCCGATCGCGGAAGCTGGCAACAGGTTTTATCAAAAATACGATGACATCGTGCCCTGGGTCACCGACGTGATGCGCGAGGAATTCACAGCCCCATATCGGTCGAAAGATCTTCGCGACCTGTCGATCACCAGCATCCTGGTCCTGTTCCGCAAGCGATAGCCGGCTTCTTTCAGCCGTTACCGAGCGTCTCTTCGATCAGCTTGACCCATTCAGTCAGGAAGCGGTCGTGGTTGAAGACGTCCATCGCGGTGTCGCGGGCCGCGCCCGACATTTTCTCGCGCATCGCCGGATCGCGGCACACGGTCTTGCAGAAATCGGCCAGCTCCTCGACCGACGACGAGTAGAAGCCGTTCACGCCGTTCTGGATGAAGCGCGATACGTCGTGATTGTCGAGGCTGACCGGAATGACGCCGCACAGCATCGCCTCGGTGCGCGAGCGCGGCATCGGCGAGCGCAACGTCGTGTTGAGATAGACCTTGTGCCGGCCGAGGTGGATCGAGCCAGTTCTGGAAGGCAAAATCGGAAAAGCGCGGGTCCGAGCGCGGGACCGGCGCCGGCGATGCATGCTTGTGCGAGGAGATTTTCAGGCCATCGGCTTCGAGGATCTTCAGCGCCTGGCGCAAGCGCATGCGCGCCGCGATAATGCGGCCGCTGCAGGTCGACGCCGTGATGGATGACGTCGAGCTCGTGCGTGCCGTCGTTGAATTCCTGCGGATCGAGGCCGTGCCAGATCACGCGCGAGCGGCGAAATTGCCACTCGTCGGCGGCCTGATGGGAGTTCACCACGACATTGATGTCCGCGAGCGCGCTGCGCAGCTCGTCCGCGTCCGCCTGATAGAGCTCGAAGCGGTCGATGGGATCGGCATTGGCCCCATACTGGCCGACGAACGGCACCGTGCCGTGGCACACCGCCGACCATCGGCAGCTTGACGTTCTCCATGAACCAGCGGAACGTATCGCCCCAATCCGCGCCGAGCACGCCGTTGCTCAGATCGGGACAGAGCACATTCTCGTCGAAATGGACGATCGCCATGTCGAAGGCGGATTGATCCACGCTCTCGGCCGGGACCAGGCGGACATTCGCGGCGAAGCGGCCGCTGGTCGTAGCCCCAAGCGTTGGTGAACCCCGTTCCGGTTCCGGTCAGCAGCGTGAAGTCGAACGGCAGCTTGTAGATCTCGCACTGATGCGGGACGTGCCAGCGATGCGTGAGGATGCGATAGCGGCGCTTCTGCTTGCGCAGATAAGGGATCAGCGGCGCGATCGCGCGCTTCGGCTCGCGGATATCGTTGCGCAGGAATTCGAGCGCGGGCGACGTCGCGCCGATCTCGTCGGCCCACGCCACGATGCGGTCCGCCGTGTCGACATACCAGCGGCGCGCAGCCGTGCGGATGAAAGGATGCTTGGCGACCAGATAGTGGAAGTTCTGCGCCGACCCCTTCACCTTGCCGTCGGCCGGCGATCGAGCTTTCATGCGACATGTGGATCGAGAACGCCTGCGGCGTGTAGCGGACGCCCCCTTCGCGGCGTAGATCCGCGCGCCGATATCGACGTCCTCCCAGCCGTATCCGGAGTCCGGCTTGCGCGAATAGGACAGCATCGGATCGAAATCGCCGTGCGTGTCGAGCCAGCGCTTGTTGATCGAGAAGTTCCGCGTCACGGTGTTGACGAACGCGGTCTCGAGCAGCTCGTCCTGCATCGTGGAGCGCGGCAGCACCTGATTTGGCTCCTGCTCCAGCCGCTGCAGCAAGGCGAGCCCGTCCTCGCCGTTGGTCTCGATATTGTAGGGGCCGACGACCGCATCGGTGTCCGGCAGCCGGTGCTCGGCGACATGCGCGCTGACGAAGTCCTTGTTGATGAGGCAATCGGAGTCGATCACGATGTAGATGTCGGCGGCACACGCCGCGATGCCGGCATTGCGCGACAGGCAGTTGCCGACATTTTCCGCATTGCGGATGATGCGGATCGCCACGTTGGCGGGCTGTGCGGCCGAGCATGCGCTCGACGCGCTGCTCGAATTCCGCGAAGGCATCGGCCGGCGAGCAGTCATCCACGATGACGACCGTCACCGGCCCCGCATAGGTTTGCCGGTAGACCGCCTCGAGGAACGCCTCGATGTGTTCGGCCTGGCGATACACGATGGTGACGATCGCGGCGTGCGCCACATCGTCTTGCGCGCGCGGGACCGCATCGACCGGATGAAAGGCCCGCCCGGCGATCTCCAGCCCGGTCGGCTGCGCGGCGCTGACGTGCAGGAAATAGCGCCGGCCGCTTTCGAGCGGGACGTCGCCGAGGTCCCAATGGATCGCGGATGATTTCGCCTGGGCGCGGCCTTCTCGCACGACCAGCGGCGTTGCTCCGAGGCTTTTGGAGATCGCGAGCGATATCGGCGTCTCTGCAGGCCGGACCTTCGATCGCGATGCTGAGGCTCTTGAGGGCGTCGGCCGGCGCCACGATCGGGATCACGAAGTCCGCGGCGGATTTGCTGGTCGATCGGGAAGCGCAAAGCGGGACGCTCCGACGGCGGCGAACCAGCGTCGAGCAGCGTACGCGCGCCGTCCGGCTGGAAACAGCATTCCGACCGGCGAAATCCAGGTCGGACGACCGAGCGCGCGGTTGCGCTCCACCTGCTCGCGGAACGCATCGAGCTGCGACTGCACGAACGGCAGGAACGGATTGCCGCGCACCTGCACGGCGCGTGCACGCAAGCGTCGCGCGCACTTTGCCGGGCGAATAATCGGCGTAAGGCTGGGCGCCTTCCGCCTCGCCGATCAGCAGGAAATGCTTGAGCGGCGACGCCCCGCCGAGGCGCTCGGCATTGCGCTCGCGATAGAACGTTTCATCGAACATCGCGGCGCGCTGAATGCGGTCGATCGGAACCTCGAACTGCGCATTGTCCGATCCGGAGCCGCCTGCGAGCAGCGCCTGGATGCCCGCGGAGGGCATGGCGGCGCTGGCATCGAACAGCGGATTCGGCAGGCGCCCTTCGGCCCGCGCCGAAGCGCAGGTAGTGCGCCAGCGGATTGATGCCGGTCGCCGCAACATCCGGATAAGTCGCGCGATACCATCGCGTATCGAACGCCGGGCCGGGGCTGCGCCCTTCCGCCGCGCCGCTGCGGATGAAGTGCGCGAGCGCATTGGCGCCGGCCGCGGCGATGTCCGGGATTGGATGCGAGATACCATTTCGTATCGAAGAACGGATTTGGATCGCGCCCCTCGGCCGCTCCCACGCGGATGAAATGAACCAGCGGATTGATGCCGGCCGCGGTGACGTCGGGATTGACCGCCAGGTACCACTTGATATCGAACAGCGGATTGGGGTCGCGGCCGTCGCCCGGGCCGTTGAGCATGAAGTGCAGCAGCGGGTTGACCGCCGCCGCCGCAACATCAGGATAGGCCGTGAGATACCAATCGCTGCTCGAACAGTCCCGACGCGGCGATAAGCCTTCGGTCCCGCCTGAGCCGGATGCGCCCGATCAGCCCGTGAAGATGTCGCATGCTCAGCCAGTCCGCGCCGAACCGGCGCGGCGCACGCGTGCACGCCTTGCCGATCGGCCCACTCCCCGGTCGTCGCGTGTTGGCAGCGCCGTCTTGCAATGCATCATTCTTGCGCGATCTGCTTCGCAATGGCCTGCCAGGGTGCGGCAGATGCCTTGCGAACTCCCTCACGTCTCCGGTTTTGCCATCTAGGATGGCGGCGCCGCCCCAGCGAATAGCAGATTCCGGCGTGCGTCCATATCGAAACATAGTTCCCGCAAGCTATTGATGAACATAGCGACTTTCTCCCCGCGCGAAACACCGCCCGAGTTCCCGCACGGTCCCGGCGGCCGCCGGCACGAACGTCCTCCTTGGCCTTGACGGGCTGTTGCGGCGCGGCAATACATGCGCCGCGGAGAACCTGATGCCGGCTATCGATCTTGTCGACGTAAGCGTCGACTTCCCCATCTACACGGCGCAAACGCGCTCGATACGGACCGACATCATGCGCCGCATCGGCGGACGCATCGAACATAACGCGCACAAGCACACCACGGTGGTGCGGGCGTTACGTAACGTTACCCTGTCGTTGCGCCCCGGCGACCGGCTCGGGCTGATCGGGCCGAACGGCGCGGGCAAATCGACGCTGCTGCGCGTCATGTCCGGCGTCTACGAACCGCCGACCGGCGCCGTGCGCATCGACGGCAAGGTGTCCGCGGTCGTGGACATCACGCTCGGCTTCGACTCCGAACTGACCGGTTACGACAACATCATCCTGCGCAGCGTCGTTGCTCGGCGCCACCATCGCGGAGGCGCGCGAGCGCGCGCCGGACATCGCGGAATTCTCCGAACTTGGCGAGTTCCTGACGCTGCCGATCCGCACCTATTCGGCCGGCATGATCACGCGGCTCGCCTTCGCGATCTCGACCGCCGTGCAGCCGGACATTCTGCTGCTCGACGAGGTCGTCGCGGCGGGCGACGTCCAGTTCTCCAAGAAGGCGCGCGAGCGCACGCTCAAGATGGCGGAGAGCGCGAGCATCCTGGTGCTCGCGATCCATGACATGGCGACGCTGCGCAGCTTCTGCGACAAGGCCGCCGTGTTGCGCGCGGGCGAGATCGCCGACATCGGGCCGCATCGATGAGGTTCTCGAGCGCTACGAAGCAAGCGTCGCGGCCTGATCATGACACGATATCCAGGACGATCCGCTGGAAGCGCAACTGAGCGATCTCGAGCGCGTGGAGATGCCGCAGCGGCCGTCCCGCTGGGCGACATTCGCGTGGGACCTCGTCCGAAAGCATCAAGCGCTGGCAGCTCTGGTGGCTGCTCGGCTACAACGACGTGCGCCAGCGTTACCGGCGGTCGCGCGTCGGACAGCTCTGGATCACGATCTCGATGGGCATCTTCGTGGTCGCCATCGGCCCGGTGTACGCGCTCCTGTTCAACACCGAACTGAAGGAATTCCTGCCCTACCTGACGGTGAATATCGTCGTCTGGGGCTTCATTTCGTCGATGATCAACGACGCCTGCACGGCCTTCATCCAGAGCGACGGCTATATCCGCCAGGAGCGCATTCCCAAGATCGGCTTTCTGTTCCGCATTCTGGTGCGCAACATACTGATCCTCGGGCACAACGCCCTGCTGATCCCGCTCGTCTTCGTCGCGTTCGGAAAATCCATCGGACCGGTCGTGCTGCTGGCAATCCCGGGACTGATCATCGTGACCGTCGCTTGCATGCTGATGGCGCTGTTCCTCGCGACCATCTGCTCGCGCTTCCGCGACTTCCCGCAGATCGTGTCGAACGTCGTGCAGGTCGCCTTCTTCCTGACGCCGATCTTCTGGCAGAAGAAGCAGATCCTCGCCGACTATCATTTCGTCGTCGACTACAATCCGTTCGCCGCCTTGCTGAGCGTCATTTCCTCGCCCATCCTCGGCAAGGTGCCGACCGCGTTCGAGTACGGCATGTGCTTCGCGATGGCGCTGGCAATCGGGCTGGTCGCGATCCCGTTCTTCGCACGCTACCGCGCGCGCATCGTCTACTGGCTGTAGCCGCTACGGCGCCGGCAACCTGGAAATGCGCGGCGGAAACGCGAGCGTGAACCGCGTGGTCTCGAGCGACAGGTTCGGATTGTAGAACGGGTCACTGTCGAGCCGATCGCCCCACAGATCGCGCATCAGCTTCACCTCGCGCCTGAACTGCGCCTGCCGCTCCTGCGAATCGTGACGCCCGAGGGTGGCGGACTCGTGGTGGATCAGTTCGACCCGCGGGGTCCAGATGACCCGCCAGCCGGCATTGCGCAGGCGGACGCACAGGTCGACATCGTTGAAGGCGACCGACAGGTCCTCGTTAAAGCCGTCAATGCGCCTTGAACGCATCGCGCCGCATCAGCATGCAGGCCGCAGTCACACAGGACAGATCCTGCTCCAGGCCGGCGCGGCCAAAATATCCGTCCGAGCCGCGCGGCAGCCGGATGAAGCCATGCCCCGCGACGCCGCCGAGGCCAAGAACAACGCCGGCGTGCTGGATCCGGTCGTCCGGATAGTACAGCATCGGCCCGACAGCTCCGACCTTGTCGAGCATCAGCCGCGCGAGGAGCTGCTCCAGCCAGTCCGGCGTGACGACCTCGATGTCGTCGTTCATGCAGCAAAGGACCTCGCCGCTGCACTGGCCCTCCGCCCAATTATTCAACCACGAGAAATTGTACGGCCGGTCCTCGTAGACGAGGATGCGCACCTTCGGATTGGTCCTGAGCTGCTCAAGGTACTCGCGCTGTGCGGCGTTTTCCAGACGGATCGAGCTCACCACCAGCAGCACTTCGAAGTCCGCATAGGTGGTGCGGGCAAACAGCGACTCCATGCACGGCCGGAGCAGATTCAAGTTGCACGCCGACGGCATCAGAATGCTGATCTTCGGCCGCACGGCGGGCGGCGGATAAACGACCTGATAGAAGATGCGCAACGCAGGTTCGACCTTCGCGCCGATCCCGTTGCGCTGCAGGTGCTCGACGATCGCCGCCGAGGCCGCATGCCAGGCATAGGGCTTCGCATCGATGGCATCCGCCGACGCGGTCGAGCCCGGGATCGCACGCCAGTGGTACAGCACACGCGGGATATGCCTGATCCGTTCCGGCGTGGTCGCATCCGCGCAGCGCAGCAGGAGGTCGTGATCCTGGCTGCCTTCGAAGCCGAGCCGGAAGCCGCCGACCTGCTCGACCAGGCCGCGGCGGTAGGTCCCGAGATGGCTGACGTAGTTGGCGGACAGGATCAGTGCAGGGTTCCAGCCGGACTTGAAATAAGGCTCGTAGCGCCTGCCCTCGCCGTCGATCTTGTCCTCGTCGCTGTAGATGATGTCGGCGCCGGGGTGATCGAGGATCTCGCGCGCAACCCAGTACAAGGCATGCGGCGTCAGCTCGTCGTCGGAATCGAGCAGCGCGACATACTCGCCGGTCGCCAGCGCCAGCGCCGAGTTGGTGTTGGCTGAAATGTGCCCGTTGGTGTCGCGGTAGACGACGCTTATCCGCGCGTCCCTTGTCCGGTAGCGCTCGAGCGTTTCGCGCACGTGCGGACGGGTCGACGCGTTATCGGAGATGCAAAGCTGCCAATCCGGATAGATCTGGGCGATGACGGATTCGATCGCGCGCGTGAGCCATTCGTTCGGCGTGTCGTAGACCGGCATCAGGATCGAGATCAGCGGCCGGCGCGGGAACCGCGCGAGGGCTGCGCGGAAAACCGCGAGGTCTTCCGCGCTCAGCGTGTCGTATTGCGCGACCCACAACTCGTAGTCGTCGGCCATGCCGTCGCGCTCCTCGAAACGGCCGAGTTGAACGTAATGCACGAATGGATTGAGGCGACTTGCCACGACATCGGGATAATTCTTGAGGTATTTCGTGGTGGAAAAGATACGACTGGGATTGAGCCCTTCGGCCGCGCCATGGCGAAGATAATGCATGACCGGATCGGTGCCGCGGGTGTGCGGATAGCGCGAGGGGTACCATTCCTCCTCGAACAATCCGGACGCGCGGATGATCGCGGCGAACCGCTCGATCCTGGCATTGTCGCGCCGGCGCATCCATCTGCGCAGCAACGGCGTGCGCTCGGCGAGATATCTGGCAGCGGCTTTCGCGTCGAACGCCATCGCTCAGGTCTCGCGATAGAACGCGGCGATATCATCCCACGCTTTGCTCTCCGACCAGCCCGCAGCGACGGCCGGCTCGGTGTTGTGACGCACCAGCGGCTCGGAGAAGTCGGTTTGCGTGCCGAGCACAACGCTGGCCGCGAGCGCCAGGCGCGGCCCGATCTCACGCGCGAAGCGCTGCGCGAACTCGCCCTGCGTCTCGACGTAGCCGCTCGGATTGGAGCGGGAAAAGCCCGAACTGGTCGCGGTCGCGGCGGCGAATGCCGCATAGGTCCTCGCCAGCAGATCGACATGGATGTTGTCGCGCACGTAATCGGGGGTGCGCACGTCGGCAGGCTTTCCCTCGCGCCAGGTCTTGACCAGAAAGGAGCAAAAGCGCGGCTCCTCGAACGGGCCGAACGGATTGGGAATGACGAACTTGCCGAGCGGGATATCGAGCACGGCGCACCAGTAGGCCGCGACCTGGGCGGTCAGGCCCTTGGACACGCCATAAGGCGAGAATGCACGCAGTGGCGCGTTGCCGGCCCCCTCCTCCGCCTCGAACACGCTGCCGGTCAGCACGACGCCGCGCGTGCCTTTCTCGCGCATCGTGCGCAGCACGCGCGGAAGCTCGCGGGTGTTCTCGGCGAGCGCGGCGATCACGTCGAAGTCCGCGACTGCGATAGTCGGTCACGCGCGCCGCATGGTGGCACAGGAGGTCGAAGCCTTGCGCCGCGATCAGGTCGAGGAAGCGCGCTTCGCCGAACGGGCTTGCCCACACGACCTCGGCGCACCGGCGCAGCTCATCCACGCGCCGCGCGCGCAGCCCGCCGTAGGAACCTTCGGTCCCGCGCAACGGCGCCACGACGTGGTGCCCGGCCGCCGCCAGCTCCCGCGCGAACCAGCTCCCGGTGAACGAGCTTGCGCCCGTCAGCAGGATCTTCACTTCATCCCCCGCAGCCGCTCGATGCCGTGGAACGCCGGGTCGAAGTCCGGCCATTTCGCGTCCTTCTCGGAGATCTCCGCAGGCGCGATCGGCCAGGCGATATCGAAGCGCGGATCGTTCCAGCGCACGCCGCGCTCGTTCTCGGGCGAATAGAAATCGCTGACCAGATAGAGCGCCTCGGTGTCGTCGGCGAGCGTCAGGATCGCGTGCGCGAAGCCGCGCGGGACGTACATCATGAGGCGGTTTTCGGCCGTCAGTTCGGCGCCGAACCATTTGCCGAATGTCGGCGAGTCCGGCCGGATATCGACGATGACGTCGAACAGCGCGCCGCGGATGCAGCGCACGACCTTCACTTCCGCCGCCGGGGCGAGCTGATAGTGCAGCCCGCGCAGGGTCCCTTTCCTGGCGCTGAGCGAATTGTTCACCTGCACGAACTGCGTCACCAGCCCGGCTGCGGCGAACTCGTTCTGGCAGAAGAAGCGTGCGAAGAAACCGCGATCGTCGCCGCGCTTCTCGAGCTCGATGGTGTAGGCGTCCTGCAGCGGCGTGGCATGAAACTTCACGACGCGGCTCCCGCGTGTCCGTTCTGCCAGCGCAGGCTCGGCAGCAGACGCCCGGCGGCGATATGATCCTCCAGCACGCGCAGGCGGATCTGCTGCGAGTTGCGGAAGTTGCGGTCGGCAAAGCCCATTCCCGCCAGCCCCTCGCGCAGCATGGCGATCGACTGGTCGAGCGTCACTTGCGGGACGTGCGCGGGCGCGAGCGTGTGGAAGCGCGAGAAGTCGACCCGATAGGAGCGCTTGTCCGGCGGCGCCTGCAGGTTGATGCTGACCCTGGTGCCGGGGACCGCGCGCGCGACCGCCTCGGCCAGTTCCCTGACCTGATAATTCCAGACGTCCGACCCGGCATTGGCGACCAGGAACGCGCCGCCGTTCTCCGCCTTGCGCCGCGACGCCCAGTCGATCGCGCGCGCCATGTCGCGCACGTCGATCAGCGGCCGCCACGGCGTGCCGTCGGAGAGCACCGTGATCTCGCCGTTCGCGAGCGCGCAGGCGACGAAGTCGTTGAGCACGAGGTCGAGCCGCAGCCGGTCCGACATGCCGCAGGCGGTCGCGAACCGCAGACAGGTGACCGTCATCGCGCCGCGATCGATCTCGGCGAGCGCCTGCTCGGTCGCGATCTTCGAGCGCGCGTAAGCGGTGAGCGGGTTGACCTCGTCCTGCTCGGTACGCGCGCTGGTGCTCGCCGCGCCGTATACGCTGCAGCTCGAGGCGAACACGAAGTTCTTCACGCCGCTTCTGCACCGCCATCGCGGCGAGGCGAATGCCGGCCTTGAAATTGATGTCGTCGGTGACGGCCTCGAACTTGTTGCCCATCGGATCGTTCGAGATCGCCGCCAGATTGACCACGGCGTCGACACCGTCGAGCAGGTCGGCGGGAAAATCGCGGATGTCGCCAAAATGCTGCGCGGTGATGACCGTTTCCGGCGTGGCGCGCGCAGGCGTCAGGCAGTGCGCGAAATACTTCGTGTCGAAACCGATCAGTTCGGCATCCGGATGGGTCCGGCGCAAATGACGCGCAAGGATCGGGCCGACATAGCCCATATTGCCGGTAATCAGGATACGCATCGTCGCTACCAGATCTTCCAGGGAGCCTTGCCCGACGCCCAGAGCTCTTCGAGGTAGCGGCGGTCGCGCAAGGTGTCCATGGGATGCCAAAAGCCGCTGTGAAAGTAAACGCTGAGCTGGCCTTCCGCCGCGAGGCGTTCCATCGGCTCGCGCTCCCACACGGTGCTGTCGCCCGTCGATGTAGCGGCCGACCTCGGGCGAAAGGACGAAGAAGCCGCCATTGATCCAGCCGCCGTCGCCCACCGGCTTTTCCTGGAAGCCGGTCACGCGCGTGCCCTCGTGGCGGATCGCGCCGAAACGGCCGGGCGGCTGCGTCGCCGTGACGGTCGCGAGCCGCTTCTCCTTGCGGTGCAGCTCGATCGTCGCGCGCACATCGACGTCGCCGACGCCGTCCCCGTAAGTCACGCAGAACGCCTCGTCATCGCCGATATGCGGCAGGATGCGCTTGATGCGGCCGCCGATCTGCGTCTCCTCGCCGGTCTCGACCAGCGTCACCTTCCAGGGCTCGGCGTTCGCCTGATGCACCTTCATGCTGTTGTCGCGCATGTCGAAGGTGACATCGGACATGTGCAGGAAGTAGTTCGCGAAATATTCCTTGATCACGTAGCCCTTGTAGCCGAGGCACACGATGAAATCCGTGATGCCGTGGGCGTTGTAGATCTTCATGATGTGCCAGAGGATCGGCCGGCCGCCGATTTCGATCATCGGCTTGGGACGCAGATTGGTCTCTTCCGAGAGCCTGGTTCCGAGCCCTCCGGCCAGAATGACAGCCTTCATCGACATTCCCCGGCTCGGCAGGGCGCGGTGTCCCCCGGCAGCGATCTCCTAGACAGATTTACTCGGCCATTCAATAGGCTAGCCGGACCGCGGCACCGCTGCGCGATCGGCGCGGAGCGGGTGTTCCCGAACCAAAATCAGGCCGGGCCGGAGGCGTCGCCGGCCGCCGGGTGCTCTCCCACGCGGCGCGCGTGGCGCGGCAACGCAGGCTGCGGCCGATGGATCACTTTTCGCGGAACGCCTTCGCGATCTGATCCTGGAACGGGCGCACGAAATAAGACACGACGGTGCGAACCGTGGTCTGGATGAAGACCTCCACCGGCATGCCGGGCATGCAGCTTGTGCTCGCCCAGCCGCGCGAGCTCGGCCGGCGAAACCGCAATGCGGACCGTGTAGTAGCTGATGCCCGGTGCGCTGATCCTGCGTCACGTCGGCCGACACCACGCTGACGTCGCCGTTGACTTCCGGCGTCGTGCGCGAGTTGAAATTGGAGAAGCGCATCACCGCCGCCTGACCGATCCGCACCTGGTCGATGTCCTGCGGCTGCACCTTGGCCTCGACGATCAGCTTGTCGGCGGCGGGCACGATCAGCATGATCTGCTGCCCCGCCGAGACGACGCCGCCGACGGTGTGAACGTCGAGCTGATGCACCATGCCGTTCTGCGGCGCGCGGATGTCGATGCGCTTGAGCTGGTCTTCGGCGGCGACGCGCTTCTCGATCAGCTCGGCGCGTCTTGCCGCGGATTTCGGCGAGGTCCTTGCCGACCTCGGTGCGCATGTCCTGATCGATCTGCAGGATCTGGATCTTCGTCTCGGAGATCTTGCCCTTGGCCTGCGCGATCGACGCGATGAGCTGTCCGCGCTCGCCTTCGAGGCGCGCCTGCTCGCGCTCCAGCGAGGTCACGCGGTTGAACTGCACGAGCTTCTTGGCCCACAGATCGCGCACGCCTTCCAGCTCCTGCTGGATCCACTCGATCTGCTTCTCCTTGGAGGCGACCTGCGCGGTGAGGCCGGTGATCTCCTCCTGCGACTGCGAGACGCGCTCGGTCGAGCTGCGCCTTCAGGCCTTCGCGCGAGCCGCGCCGCGTCTCGAACAGCTTGCTCTCGCCGCGCAGGATGCGGCCGACTTCCGGGTCGTCCTTGCGCGCGACCAGCTCGTCGGGAAAGGTGACGGTCTTGCTCGCCTTCGAGCTCCGCCTCCTCGCGCGCGCGGCGCGCCATCAGCTCGTCCAGCCCCTTGGCGACGATCTGCAGGTTGGCGCGCGTCTGGGTGTCGTCGAGCCTGATGACGATGTCGCCCAGCTTGACCTGATCGCCGTCGCGCACGTTCAGCTCCGCGACCACGCCGCCGGTCGGGTGCTGCACCTTCTTCGACGTTGGTGTCGACGACCAGCGTGCCCTGCGCGATCACCGCGCCGGCGAACTCGCTGGTCGAGGCCCAGCCGCCGATGCCGCCGACCAGCAGCACGATCACGATCACGCTGATGAACAGATGACGCCGGATGGATTTTTGCGCGTTCATGACGACGTGCCTCCTCCTTCACCGACCAGACGCAAGCCCGCCGCCTGCCGGCCGCCGCGGCCGCGGCGGCGGGCGCAGCCGGCGCAGGCGCGCCGGGCGCGCCCTGCGGCGGGCCGAACAGCTTGGCCAGAACCTCATCGCGCGGGCCCATCGCGTGAGCCTTGCCGTTGAACATGGCGAGAACGAGGTCGACGCCCGCGAGCGCGCTCGGCCGGTGCGCGACCACGACCACGATGCCGCCGCGCTTGCGCACGCTGAGGATCGCCTGCGCCAGCGCCTTGTCGCCGTCGGCGTCGAGGTTGGAATTGGGCTCGTCCAGCACGACCAGGAACGGATCGCGATAGAGCGCGCGCGCAAGCGCGATGCGCTGGCGCTGGCCGGCCGAGAGCACCGCGCCGGCCTCGCCGATCTGGGTGTCGTAGCCTTCCGGCGAGCCGCACGATCATGTCGTGCACGCCGGCCGCCTGGCTCGCCGCGATGATCGCCTCGCTCGGCGCATTTTCCTCGAAGCGCGAGATGTTCTGCCCCACCGTGCCGGCGAACAGTTCGACGTCCTGCGGCAGGTAGCCGATGTGCTGGCCGAGCTCGGCCGGCGCCCATTGATCGAGCGCCGCGCCGTCGAGGCGCACCTTGCCGCGCACCGGCGTCCACACGCCGACGATCACGCGCGCGAGCGAGGACTTGCCGGACGCGCTCGGGCCGATGACGCCGAGGCCCTGCCCGGCCTTCGAGGCGAAATTCACGTCCTGGATGACGACGCGCTGCACGCCGGGCGGTCCGGCCGTGACCGTCTCGACCACGAGGTTTGCCTTCGGCGGCGGCAGCGGCATCGGCTCCACGCTCGTGTCCATCGCCGGCGAGAACATCGGACAGGCGCTTCCAGCTCTGGCGCGCCGAGACGAAGCCGCGCCAGTTCGCGATCGCAAGCTCCACCGGCGCGAGCGCGCGCGCCACGATGATCGAGCTCGCGATGATGATGCCGGCGGTCGCCTGCTGCTGGATCACCAGATAGGCGCCAAGGCCGAGCACGCCCGATTGCAGAGCGAAGCGCAGCACCTTCGAGACCGCGCCGAGGCCGCCGGCCACGTCCGAGGTTTGCTGCTGGCTCGCGAGATACTTGGCGTTCGCCTCGCCCCAGATCTTGCCCATGCGCGGCGCCATGCCCATCGCGCGCAGCACCTCGGCATTGCGCCGTCCGGCCTCGGCCAGGCTGTTGCGCGCGCCGACATGCATCGCCGCCATGCGCGACGGGCCGGCGCGTCATGAATTCCGACATCAGCGTCAGGCTGGTCAGGATCAGCGCGCCGATCAGCGCCGCGACGCCGATCCACGGATGGAACAGGAAGCAGATCAGAACGTAGATCGGCATCCAGGGCAGATCGAACAGCGCGAGCGGCCCGGTGGTGACCAGGAAGGAGCGGATCTGATCGAGGTCGCGCAACGGCGCGAGGCCGTCGCCCTGCGCGCGCGTGCGCAGCGGGAGCTGCACCACGATGTCGTAGACCCGCGCGCTCAGCCGCTCGTCGAGCGTCGCCGCGACGCGCACCAGGATGCGCGAGCGGATGACGTCGAGCACGCCCTGGAAGGCGAACAGCGTCAGCGCCAGCACCGACAGCGCGACCAGCGTCGGCACGCTCCGGCTCGGAAGCACCCGGTCGTAGACCTCGAGCATGTAGAACGAGCCGGTCAGATAGAGAATGTTGATCAGGCCGCTCATCAGGCCGACCGCGATGAAGGCGTGCCAGCATGCCGACAGCGCCTGGCGCAGCTCGGATGTCTGCGCCGCGCGGGTCGCGGGACGGGCCGCGCTCGTCAAAGACATTGTGTCCCCATTTCCCCGCGGCAGGCGCCGCCGAGCCCTTATCGAGCGGGGTCTGCAACCCCGGCCTCGATCTGCAACGCGCCGCTACTACGCCCTTGGTGCCGCCAGGCACAACCGGTGCCGCACGCAAGGCAAGCGACGTCCGGCGCTGCGGCACCTCATATACCTTGGTCGCGCCCCCGCGGCGAATCAGTTCAACTGATTCCCAACATATTACAAGTCCTTCTATTACAACATCCGTCTAGCGGACTTCGGGTCTCCGGCCGGCTCAATTCGCCATTTCCGCGTGGCTTCGGCGGCCCCGCTCGATTAGGGTTCCGGCATGGGAGGGGATGGCGCCGTGACACGTGTTTCGGACGGTGGATGATCGGCATCCCCCTGATGGTCGATCTCGACGGAACCTTGACGCTCTCCGACACGCTCTACGAGAGCTTCGCCAAGTTGCTGTTCGGCAACCCGGCTGGCGGCGCTCGGCAGCGTGCTGCACCTGCGCGCGGGGCCCGGCGGCGATGAAGCGCCATATCGCCGAGCAGTGCCGCCCCGATCGCCGCGACGCTGCCCTACCGGGCCGACCTGATCGACATCGTGACGGGCCGAAAAGGCGCGCGGCCGGCGCGGTCCACCTCGTGACCGCCGCCGATCAGTCCATTGCGGACGACGGTCGCGCGCCAGCTCGGCCTGTTCGAGTCAGCGGCCGGAAGCGACGGGCGGCGCAATCTGAAGGGCGCGCAGACAAGCTCGCGTACCTGCGCGACAAGTTCCCCGAGCGGCTTCATCTACGCGGGCGACGGCCAGCGCCGACCTGCCGGTGTTTCGCGCCGCGCGCGGGCGTCGTCCTGTGCGATGTCGACGCCGCGACGGCGCGGAGGATCGCGGCAGCCGAACGTGCCGGTGCTCGCGACGCTGCGCCGGCCGAGCAATCCGCTGCAAGCCTGGCTGCGCGCCTTCCGCGTGCACCAGTGGGCGAAGAACATCCTGCTGTTCGTGCCGCTGTTCGTCGGCCACGCGTTCGGCGATCCAAAGGCCATCGTGGCGACGGTCGCTCGGCTTTCGTCGCTGCTCTGCCTGCTCTCCTCGGCGACCTACATCGTCAACGATCTCGCCGATCTCGATGCCGACCGCGCGCACGCGACCAAGCGGCTGCGCCCGTTCGCGAGCGGCGAGCCTGAAGATCGTCCACGGCCTGATCGCCGCGCCGCTGATGATCGTGGCCGCGCTCGCTCGGCGCCCTGGCGCTGTCGCCGCCGTTCGCCGCCGCGCTCGCTCGCCTATCTGGCACTGACACTATCCTATTCGTTCGGCCTCAAGCGCGATCGCGCTGCTCGACGTGTTCGTGATCGGCGTGCTGTTCACGCTGCGCATCGTGATGGGCGCCGAGGTCGCGGGGCTCGCCGCATTCGGCCTGGCTGCTCTCGTTCGCACTCTCGTTCTTCATCTCGCTCGCGCTGTCCAAGCGCCACGGCGAGGTGATGCGCGCCGCGCGCGCCGACGCCGGCGAGATCGCCGGGCGCGGCTATCACGGCAACGACTGGCCGGTCACGCTGACATTCGGCGTCGGCATCGGTCTGGTGTCGGTCGTCATCATGCTGCTCTACATGACGAACGACGCGGCACCGTCCGGCTTCTATCACCAGCCGCGGCCTGCTCTATGCCATTCCGGCGCTGCTGACGCTCTGGTTGATGCGCATCTGGCTGTTGAGCAACCGCATGCTGCTGCACGACGATCCGGTCGTGTTCGCGCTGCGCGACCGGATCAGCCTTGCGCTCGGATTCGCGGTCGCCGTCTGTTTCTATCTGGCGCTCTGAAGCCTGACGCTCCATCCGCTCGGCCAGATCGCGACCTCGCATGGCGCGGCGGCCGCAGCGCGCGAGCTCCTTTTTCCACGACGGGCCTTCGGTGTGATAGGCCGTCCAGGGGCTCGCTGAGCTGCGCGGCTGATACCACAACGATCAATGGCGAGCAGCGCCGCTGCGGCAAATGCCGGCAGCCCGCGAGCGCGACATCGTCCCCAGGGCCAGCAGCAGACAGAAGCACATCGCGCCGAACAGAAAATAGCGCGCCCCACCTTTCCCCGAGATCAGGTCCAACTGGCGACCCGAGCGCGCCGAACGTGTTGATGATCGAGACCAGAAGCCACACGCCGGTGATGAGCAAGGCGATCGCGCGGTGCGCGCCTTCGGCACGGCGGCGACCGCGAACAGCATCAGGCCAAGTCCAGCCACGTACGTGAAGGCGGACAGCGCCCGCGCACCGTCCCGCAGCGGCGCCGACAGGTCCCCGACCCACTCCACGCCGAACAGCGGCACGAAGATCGTCTGCAGCAGCATCGGCAACGTCAGAATACGCGGGTCGAACGTGAAGCTGCGGTCGACGACCCCGTAACGCAGCAGCACGGCAAGCTGGAGCAGCGCGCACAGGCCAAGCAGCCCGCCGAGCGCGCCGAAGTGTTTCGAGCGGTCGAGATAGGCGCGCGCCAGATAGCCGGGCGCCAGCATGCACGAGGTGACGCCGGTCAGGCCGCAGACCGCGGTCCAGACGAGCGTCGCCGTGAAATGTCGCTCGATCGACCGGCCCGGCAGCACAAGGACCAGCAGCATCGAGACGGAGCAGATCCATTGAACGTTCGTCGCCGACGCCCAGGTTTCGTAGCTCGCCGGCATCAAGCGCCCAGGCGGCGACCAGCAGCAAGCCGACGAACCGGTTGATACCGTAGCTGCAGACGACGGCGTGGATCAGCCCGACGACCAGCGCTTCGACCAGATAGGCGCCGTACGTCGTGACCGCCGGTGCGTGGGCGAGCGGAACCTTGGTGGCGAGATACACGAGGACATTGGTGAGGAACTGATAGTTTCCGTTTGTCGACATAGAGCAGCGCGCCCCAGGCATCGAGCGCAAGGAAATCCGTGAAGTAGAAAGCGCCGTCCTCGGCCCAGAAGCGCGGCTCGAGCAGCACGTTCGGCGCCTTGACGAACGACAACGCGACAAAGAACGCCAGGTAGCGCCAGCAGCCAGAGACGGCTGTGGCTTCTGTTCGCTGCGGGCGCGTCGCTCATCGAAGTTCACGCTTACTTGGCGGCGAACGAGAAATGCTTGTGGCCCACATAGCTGGTGAACACCGGGATCGCGACGCCGATGACATGCGCGACCGTTTCGGCGTGCCAGGCAAAGCCGATGGCCGGAAAGACGAAGCGCGCGAGGCCGACGCTGACGATCCAGACCTGCGCGACTGCGGCGAGGTTGACCAGCGCGAAGCGCATGTATTCCGCCGCGACGCCGCGGCCGGACGCGGCAAACACGAAATGCCTGTTGAGCAGATAGGCCGTGGTCATGCCGCAAAGATAGGCGACGACGATCGCGACCTCGTACGGCATGATCCAGTTGAGCGCGATGCGGCTCAGGATGTTGACCAGCGCCGCCGTGCCGCCCGCGAGCACGAACAGCAGTGAAGCGGTTGCGCTCCTCGGCGTTCACGGCACGCGCTCCGCCATCAGCCTGCCGAAGCGCACGCTCTCCGAGATGCCGCGATCTTCCGGATAGTAGAAGCAGGTATCGGCGATCTGCAGGCCCGCGATCGAGGTCTCGACCGGCGGCAGCATCGCGGCAAAGCCCGGCGGGCAGACCGGCTGCGCGTGGCGCAGGCGCCCGACATAGAACGCCATCGACATCGTCCTCGCGCAGCGCCGGATTGAGCAGCTTGAGATAGCCGAAGCCTTCCGCGCGGAAGAACGCGTCGTCTTTCGCGAATTTCTCGTGCGTCACCGGCATGTAGTAGGGAATGTACACCACCGTGTCGCCGGTCGGGCGCAGGTTGGAGAACTCCACGATGCCGGGAATCTCGAAGCGCGGATCGCAGATGTTCACCCAGAAATGCGGCGTCACCGAGCGCTTCAGCCGGAACACGACGCAGACCACGCCGATGTTGGCGATGGCGTCGTAGCGCGCGCGCTCGCGGCAGGTCCGGCACGATGCGGCTGACATAAGGCGTCGGCACGGTGCTGATGACGGCGTCGGCGGCGAAGAATTCGCCGCCCGCCGTCACGCCGGTCACGCGGCCGTCTTCGGTCTCGACGCGCGTCACCGGCGCATTGAGCCGCAAGGCCCCGCCCTGCGCCTCGATCGCGCGCGTCAGCGCATGCACCAGCGTTTCCGAGCCGCCCTCGATGTAGCCGAGCTCCTCCTGAAACAGCGACCTGCGCGAGGTGCCGACGCGCTTGATGCGCGTCCAGATCCAGGCGGCGGAGATGTTGTCGGCATATTCGAAGAACTTCAGCCGGAACAGCGGCGCCCACAGCCGTTCGATAGACCGCGCTGCCGCACCAGCGCGTGATCCAGTCCTTGGCCGACACGTTCTCCAGGCTGCGCCAGTCGCTGCGCCTGGTCGAGAAGAACATCATCGCGCCGTAGCGCAGCTTCTCGATCAGCGAGAGCCTGGGAAACTGTCAGCAGCGAGACCGGATCGCCCGAAGCGATGGAGCTTGCCGTCGATGTAGTAGCCCATCGAGGTCGGCACCCAGCGCATCCTGTCGCCGATGCCGAGCTCGGCGAGCAGATCGAAGGTCGCGCGATCGGCCTTGCAGACGAAATGGTAGTAGCGCTCGATCGACAGGCCGCCGAGATCGAAATGCGCCGCCATGCCGCCGGCCTCGGGCGCGGCTTCGAGCACGGTCACCTGATGGCCGCGCTTGAGCGCATGGTAGGCCGCCGCCAGCCCCATCGCGCCCGCTCCGATGACGACGACGCGGCTCATCAGAACTCCAGCACGATCTGCGAATAGGTTTCGGATGCCGGAACGTGTCGGCGAGCGCCTCGCGTCAAGCGGCGTCGCCTTCACGCCGAAGATGCCGGCCAGTCGATCACCTCGAACACGTCCGGCGTCACCAGCGCCTCGAGCTGCTGGTGGTGAACGGCGGATCGCGGTCGAACAGGCCGTAGACCCAGCAGCAGCGCCCAGAACAGCGAATAGGGAATGCGCACGATCGGCGCGCGCGCGCCGGTCGCCGCCTTCACGGCGCGGATCAGGTCGATGTAGTCGATCTTCTCCTGGCCGGAGATGTTGTAGGTGCCGGACGGACGCCGTTCGATGCAGGCCATGATGATGTCGCAGAAGTCGCCGGCATAGAGCGGCTGGCGCAGATAGCGCCCGCTGCCGGGAATCGGAAACACCGGCGCCTTCTGCATGAAGCGCGCGAGCCAGCCGAGATGCTTGCGGTCGAACCAGCCGAACATCAGGGTCGGCCGCAGCACCACGACCGGCAGCCCGAGCTCGACGACGAGCTTCTCCTGCGCGTCCTTGCTCTGCACGTACCAGTCGTCCGCCGCGGACTCGACGACGGACGACGACAGATGCACCACATAGGGCCGCTTCGCGCGCACCGCCTCGATCACGCGCTGCGGTCGCCGTCACGTTGTTGGCCGTGAAGGCCGCCTCGCTCCAGTCCGCCGATCTGCGCATGCGAGAAGCACGACCACGTCGGCGTCGGCGACGGCCTGCCTGCCAGCCGTCGATCCGTCGCGAGATCGGCTTCGATCACCGCGATGTCCGGATGCAGCTGGCGCAGGATCGCGACGTTGGCCTTGTGCTTGTCGAGCGCCACGATGTCGGTGTAGCCGCGCGCCTTCAGGCGCGGGATCAGGTTCTGCCCCACGAGCCCGGCCGCGCCGGTGAGCGCGATCTTGACCGGCGCGCGCCATCAGATTTTCAGCCGCCGGAACACGAACCACGGCAGATGGCGGATGATCATCATGATCAGCCACCAGAACCACGGCGTGTAGACGACGCGCCGGCCCTTTGCGACCGCGCGCTCGATGTCGGCCGCGACCCGGTCGGGCGTCGCCCAGAGCGGGCCGCCCTTCTCGATGCCGGCGGTCATCGGCGTATCGACGAAGCCCGGCTTCACGCGGACGATGCGCACGGCCGAGCCGTCATATTTGTGCTGCAGGCCTTCGAGGAAGCGGTCGAACGCCCGCCTTGGCGGAGCCGTAGATGAAATTGCTGGCGCGGCCCTTGTCGCCCGCGACCGAGCCGATGCCGACGATGGTCAGCGGCGCGCCTTCGCGGGCGGCCCTTGAGCAGCGCGAGGACCCAGAGCGCCGCGCTGGTGAAATTGGCTGTCGATCAGCGCGCGCGCCTGCGCAAGATCCTGCTCGGCGGCCGCCTGCTCGCCGAGCACGCCATAGGCGATCGACGACCTCGTCGATCGCGCCGAAGCGTGCGCGCAAGTCGTTTGCGCGTCTCCTCGATCCGGTCCATCGCGGCGAGATCGGCGACGATCGTCTCCGCGCTCGCTGCGCCGCGACGCCTTCAGGTCCGCCGCGACGGCCGCAAGCCGATCCTCGCGCCGCGCCGCGAGAATGAAATCGCAACCCTGCGCGCGCCGCCGCGCGTAAGCCTGCGCGATCGCCGAGGTCGCGCCGAGGATCAGGATCGTCATGCGGCCTCCGCGGTCACGCGGCGCCAGAAGTCCGACATGATCGTTCGGGTCGCGCTGCGCCTCGACCTTGCGCCAGTCCGGATAGCCGGCGCGGAACGCCGCACCCGACATCGTGGCGTCCTTCGCCGGATAGAGCCGCCCGCCGGCAGCGAGCACGACATCGGCCATGCGGTCGAGCAGGCGGCGCGTGCTCTCGCCTTTGTTGGGAAAATCGAGCGCGAGCGTCGCGCCCGGCAGCGGAAACGACAGCACGCCGGGTGACGGCTCGTCGCCGAACAGCTTCAGCACCAGCAGGAACGAGCCCTCGCCGAACTCGGCGGTGAGCTCGAGCAGCTTGCGCACGGTGTCGAACGCGCCGGCCATCGGCACCGCCGACTGGTGCTGGAAAAATCCGCGCCGCCCGTAAAGCCGGTTCCAGCCCGCGACGGCATCGAGCGGAAACAGGAATGGATCGTAGTGCACGCGCTTTGCGCCGAGCGCGAAAGGGCGGCGGCGATAGAGCCGCGTTGAACAGCGCCGATGGTGTGCGCGTTGAGCAGGAAGCCGGGCGCATCGAACGGCGCGGCCAGACGCGGCGGCTTGTGCACGTCGAGCCCGCCCGCCTCCGCGTGCCGGCCGCGCGTGAACAGCCCGCGCCCGGTCGCGCCGCCCTTCGCAAGGCAATCGATCCACGCGACCGTGTAGGGCCAGTCGCGGCTTTCCTCGGCCAGGCGGAAGAAGCCGGCGAGGTCGTCGATGCGCGAGCGTTTCGGTGTCGAACATCGCCGAGCGGATCGCGGTCGAGCTGCAGCTCCACCCACAGGATCACGCCGGTGAGGCCGAGCCCGCCGACCGTCGCGGCGAACAGCTCGGCGTTTTCCTCGCGCGAGAGCGTCAGCACCTCGCCGGAGGAGCGCGCCAGGCCGATCGCGTTGACGTGCGCCCCGAAGGTCCCGGCATGCTCATGGTTCTTGCCGTGCACGTCGTTCGCGACCGCGCCGCCGAGGGTGACGAACTTCGTGCCCGGCACGACCGGCGGGAACCAGCCGTGCGGCACGGTCACACGCAGCAGACGGTCGAGCGTCAGCCCGGCCTCGGCGCGCAGCACGCCGCGCTCGCGGTCGAAGCTATGATGCGGTCGAGCCGGTCGGTGACGATCAGCCGCCCGCCCTCGTTCAGGCACACATCGCCGTAGGAGCGGCCCATCCCGAAACACAGGCGCGGCCCGCCCTCGGCGCCGATGCGGCGGCGCGCAGCTCGTCGAGAAACGCCGGCCGGGCCACCTCGTGCGGCACGCGGCGCAGCCGACCCCATGACGAAACCTGCTGCATGCCTCTGCCCGGTTGGATGCGCAGCGTTCTAGTCCGTTATGCCATTGAGTTTCAACATCAATTTCCGCAGCCTGCGACGCCGTTAACGAGACCTGAGCGGCGCGCTTGACCGGCGCGGCGTTCCCACGTTCATTGCCCCGATGGACGTCAAGAACCTCAAGCTGCCCGGGCTTATGCGTGCTGAAACCGCGCCGGTTTTCCGACCCGCGCGGCTATTTCATCGAGACCTATAACGAGAAGGCGTTCGCGGCGGCCGGGATCACGGCGAAATTCGTGCAGGACAACCAGTCGCTGTCGGTCGCCAAGGGCACCGTGCGCGGCCTGCATTTCCAGCTTCCGCCCGCCGCGCAGGCCAAGCTTGTCCGCGTCTTGCAGGGCAGCGTATACGACGTCGCGGTCGATTTGCGGGTGGGCTCGCCCACCTACGGGCAGTCGGACGGCGCGACTCTGACGGCCGAGGGCGGCGAGCAGATTTTCGTGCCGCGCGGCTTCGCCCACGGCGTTCTGCACGCTCGAGCCCGACACCGTGGTCGCCTACAAGGTCGACGAATTCTATGCGCCGGCGAGCGACAGCGGCCTCATCTGGAACGATCCGACGCTGGCGATCGACTGGCCGGTCGCGGCCGGGCGAGGCGGTGCTGTCCGACAAGGACAAGACGCTCGGCCGCTTCGCCGACTTCAAGTCCCCTTTCAAGTATGAAGGCGCATGATGACTAAGCGCTTTCTCGTCACCGGCGGCGCCGGCTTCATCGGCTCGGCGGTCGTGCGCCACCTCATCCGCGAGACGCCGCATCACGTGCTGGTCGTCGACAAGCTCACCTATGCGGGCAATCTCGACTCGCTCGCGCCGGTGTCGAACGATCCGCGCTATCGCGTTCGTGCGCGCCGACATCGCGGATCACGCCGAGATGCGCGAAGCGTTCGACGAGCTTCGCGCCGGACGCCGTGATGCATCTCGCCGCCGAAAGCCATGTCGACCGCTCGATCGACGGCCCGGGCGAGTTCATCCAGACCAATGTGCGTCGGCACCTTCGCGCTGCTGCAGGAGGCGCTGCGCTACTGGCGCGCGCTGCCGGCCGACGCGCGCGCAGGCGTTCCGCTTCCACCACATCTCGACCGACGAGGTGTTCGGCTCGCTCGGCGAGGACGGCCTGTTCTGCGAGACCACCGCCTACGACCCGCGCTCGCCCTACTCGGCCTCCAAGGCGGCGTCCGACCATCTGGTGCGCGCCTGGCATCACACCTACGGCCTGCCGGTGATCGTGACCAATTGCTCGAACAATTACGGGCCGTATCATTTCCCCGAAAAGCTGATCCCGCTGATGATCATCAACGCGCTCGAAGGGCTGAAGCTGCCGGTCTACGGCAAGGGCGCGAATGTGCGCGACTGGCTCTATGTCGAGGATCATGCGCGCGCGCTGGTGACGGCGGTGCTCGAGGGCGCGGTCGGCGAGACCTATTGCATCGGCGGGCGCAGCGAGAAGACCAATCTCGACGTGGTCGAGACGATCTGCGCGCTGATGGACGAGCTCGCGCCGAACGCGAAGATCGGCGCGCGCAGGACGCTGATCAGCTTCGTCGCCGACCGGCCGGGCCACGACCTGCGCTACGCCATCGATGCCGGCAAGATCTCCAGCGAACTCGGCTGGGAGCCGCGCGAGACCTTCGAGTCCGGCCTGCGCAAGACGGTCGAGTGGTATCTCGCCAACCGGAGCTGGTGGGAGCGCATCCGCTCGCGGCGTCTATCGCGGCGAGCGGCTGGGGGTCGTTGCGTGATCCTGCTGTTCGGCGCCAACGGCCAGCTCGGCCAGGAGATGGTGCGCGCGAGCGCCGCGCGCGGAGTGCCGCTCGTCGCGCTCTCGCGCGCCGAGGCCGACATCGCGGATGCGGCGGCGGTGCGCGACGCGATCGCGCGGCACGAGCCGGCGCTGGTGGTGAACGCCGCGGCCTACACCAAGGTCGATCTCGCCGAGACCGAGGTCGAAGCCGCGCGGCAGGGCAACGAAATCGGCCCGGCCGTGCTCGGCGAAGCCTGCGCACGCGGCCGGCATTCCGCTGGTCCACATCTCGACCGACTACGTGTTCGACGGCACCAAGCCGACGGCCTATGTCGAGACCGATCCGGTCGCGCCCGCTCAGCAGCTATGGGCGCAGCAAGGCGGCGGGCGAGCGCGCGGTGCGCGCCGCGGCGCCGCGCCACGTGATCCTGCGCACGTCCTGGGTCTACGGCGAGTTCGGCCACAACTTCCTGAAGACCATGCTGCGGCTCGCCGCGACGCGCGACGAACTGCGCGTCGTCGCCGACCAGCGCGGCTGCCCGACCTCGACGCGCGATCTCGCCGAGGCGATCCTGTCGATCGCGCCGCGGCTCGTCGCGCGGCGAGGACGTCTGGGGCACCTATCATTTCGCCGGCACCGGCGTGACGACGTGGCACGGCTTCGCGAGCCGCATCGTGGCGGCGCAGGCGCCGCTCACCGGCCGCGCGCCGCGCGTGACGCCGATCACCACCGCGGAGTATCCGACTGCCGGCGCGGCGGCCGGCCAATTCGGAGCTCGATTGCAGCCTGTTCGCGCGCGCCTTCGGCATCCGCGCGCGGCCGTGGACCGAGGAGACCGACAGGATCACGCGCGCGCTCGCGGCGCAGGTTGGGACGGCACAGCATGTCGCGTAAGGGCATCATTCTCGCCGGCGGCTCCGGCACGCGGCTGCATCCGCTGACGCTCGTCACGTCGAAGCAGCTGCTGCCGGTCTACGACAAGCCGATGATCTACTATCCGCTGTCCGCGCTGATGCTCGCCGGACATCCGCGAGGTCCTGATCATCACCACGCCGCAGGATCAGGCCGCGTTCAGGCATCTGCTCGGCGACGGCGCGCAATGGGGCATGCGGCTCGAATACGCCGCGCAGCCCGAGCCGAACGGGCTCGCGCAGGCCTTCGTCATCGGCGCGGACTTCGTGCGCGGCGATCCGTCGTGCCTGATCCTCGGCGACAACATCATTCACGGCGCACGGCCTTGCCGAGGTGCTGCGCCGCGCGAGCGCGCGCAACGAGCGGCGCGACGATCTTCGGCTACTGCGGTCGACGATCCGGAGCGCTACGGCGTGATCGAGTTCGACGCCGACAACCGCGTGCTCTCGATCGAGGAGAAGCCGAAGCAGCCGAAATCGAACTGGGCGGCGATCGGGCTCTATTTCTACGACGAGAGCGTGGTCGAGCTCGCCAAGACGCTCAAGCCGTCGGCGCGCGGCGAATACGAGATCACCGACCTGAACAATCTCTACGTGCGCGAGGGCCGGCTGCACGGTCGAGCGGCTCGGGCGCGGCTTTGCCTGGCTCGACGCCGGAACCTACGACTCGCTGCTCGAGGCGGCCGAGTTCATCCGCGTGCTGCAGCGCCGGCAGGGCCAGCTCATCGCGGCGCCGGAGGAGATCGCGTTCCACAATGGCTGGATCGGCGCGGAGCAGCTGAAGGCGCAGGCGGCGCGCTTCAGCAAGACGCAATACGGCGCGCGGCTGCTCGACAATCTGCGCGAATGACAAGCGCGTTCGCGCGGCGCGCGCTGTTCGCTTGCAGGCGCCGTCAGCGCGACGCTATAAGCCACGCCTTCGGAGTGTAGCGCAGCCTGGTAGCGCACCTCGTTCGGGACGAGGGGGTCGCAGGTTCAAATCCTGCCACTCCGACCAATAATAAAATCAATGGGTTAGCCAAGTCCCGAACTTGGGTCGCCAATCAACCCGCCAGTCATCACGCAGCCCTTCCCGGTCGGCCGGCCCTCGCCGCGAGGAGGCGTCTCCAACGCCCTTCTGATGGCCAGGGTCATGATATCCCTACGTGCGCTTCCAAGGATTCGATAAGGCGGCTTCTCCAAGGGGATGACGATGAGCCGGAACTGGTTATCGATCCTGGTTCAAGCGGCGATCGTCGTCGTCTCACTGGGAGGGTTTTGGCTGTTCCTGGAGCTGTACAAGGGCGACGCCCCAACCGTGGCGGATGGAGACTGGTTTCCCCAACTCGCCGGGCTCCTGGTTGTCCTCACAAGCGGCGCGGCGCTCTGGGCCGCAAGAACATACTTCGCACCGTCCCGCACGGAGGACGAGGCCGCCAAATAGAGTTTGATCCTATCGAGCGGGTTGTCGCTTCCACTCGCCCGCAAGCTTCCGTGCCTCGGCGAGTTGAGCCGCCGTCATTGATCTGGCCAGCGCACCCAGCTCACCACGTCCGCCCGAGGGGCGGTTGCGCGCACCGCCCCAGTATCCGCTGCTGATCGCGACGCTGAGCCACATATACGCGCTGACATTGTCCTTCGGCACGCCCCATCCGTCGGCGTACATGCGGCTGAGCGCATACTGGGCATAACGATAGCCTTGGTCGGCGGCGCGGCGATACCAGGCGGCGGCCTGCGACGGATCGAACGGCACGCCTTGGCGGCGCAGATACATGTCGCCGAGCCGGTGCTGAGCCTCGGCGGAGCCTTGTTCGGCCGCGCGGCGATACCACGTCGCGGATTCGGCGTACCGCTTGGGTATGAACCACCAGCCCTCATAAAAATTTGCAATCGACACCTGGGCGCGCAGGTCGCCGCGTTCGGCGAGCGGGAGCAGGATTCGCTCGGCACCCGCATAGTCCTGCCGCTTTCGCGCGGCCGCGGCATCATCGAAAGGATCCGCCGCAGCAGCGCTTGCGGTCACGGCGAACGCGACGGCCAGAATCAACCTGCGCATTGTCATTGCGGCACTCGCGCTTCAACTCGGCCTTTGACAAGCCCGCGACGGATCGCACGCAACATGCGGGGCGGCAGGTTCGGACCTTGCCACTTCGACAAATTTAGCTGTGATATCAGATACTTACGGTAGAGCCCGAGCCGGACATCTACGGCGTGGTCGCGGTCGCGGCCGCCTGCGCGGCGTCCTGCTTCAGCACACCGGCCTTGATCAGGCCCGAGGTGATCTGCTGCATCTTGTTCATCAGGTCGACCGCCGCGGCCGCCGAAAGCACCAGCCGGCAGGCCGGATAGCGCTTCCCGCTGACAGGAACGCCGGACTTGTGCTCGTCAAGCCGGCTCACGGCGAACTCGAGCCGCAGCGTCTGTCCATCGAACTGGATGCGCTGCACGAAGTCAGCGAAGGTCTCGCTGACTTCGGGCCGGTCGACGTACTGGTACTGCGCTGACGTCGCCGGCTGCTGCGGTTGGTTCATCAATGACCCTCGGATCGTTGCGCCTGCACCTCAGCCCCAGACGCCGTCCGCGAAGGGCGAGCGGCCCTCGTGGATGCCGAAATGGAGGAAGTGCGTGAGCGGATTGACGTGCGCCGCGTTCACGTCGGCGTAGGCCGCGAGATACGACGTCGTGTCGAAGCCGACCGACGGATCGCGGCCCTCGTGCCAGCCGAACGTGTTGTAGTGGTCGAGCGGATTGATGTTCGCGGCTTTCACGTCGAGGTAGGTGTTGAGATAGCCGTTGGTGTCGAACAGCGCGTTCGGGTTGCGCCCTTCCTTCCAGCCGACCGTCTGGAAGTGCTGGAACGGATCGACGCCCGAGGCCGCCACGTCCGGGTTGTTGTTGCAGGTAGTAGACGTAGTCGAACCCGTTCGCCGTGACCAGTTCGCTCGGCGCGAAGGGCTGGCGGCCTTCCTGCGCGCCGTTCGCCAGGAAATGCCGCAGCGGATCGATGTTCGCCGCCGCCACGTCCGGGTTGGCGGCGAGATACTGCGCCGGATCGAAGGTGATCGAGGGCACCCGTCCCTCTTTCCAGCCGCAGGCCATCGAAGTGCGTCAGCGGATTGACGCCGCTCGCCTTCACGTCCGGATTGGCCGAGAGGTAGACCACGGTCGAGAAGAACGCGTCCGGATCGCGGCCCTCGTGCCAGCCGAAGGTGTTGTAGTGCGCGTCGGCATCGACATGCGCGTTCCACACGTCGTGGTACTTCGAGTAGTAGAACAGGTCGTCGATCAGCGGGCTGCCGTCGTCGTTGTGCACGGTGCCGTCGGTGAAGTTGAACACCTCGAAGCCGGTCAGCACCGTGTGGCTGCCGGTCGGCCCGTCGATGATGACCTGGTTGCCGACGTATTTGACGCTGGCGTCGACCAGCTTGAAGTTGAACGTGATCGGTGTCGATGCCGAGCCCGGCGTCGATGCGTTCCTGGCCCGGCAGCGCGTTGTAGCTGTCGTTGCTCGGCGTGCCGGTGATCAGCGTGTTGAGGTGCAGCGTGACCTGGTCGTTGTCGATCTGCGACCCGCCCGGCGGAACCGCGGTGTTGCCGTTGTCGTTGGTCAGCACCGTCAGCGTGTCGGTGCCGAAGAAGTCGAGCGCGCCCTTGTAGACGACGTTGTTCGCCGCCGCGAGCGTGGTGTTGATTGCCGCGAGCGTGCCGGTGAGCGTGACCGTACGCGGTCCCGCTGCCCGATACGGCGGCGCCGCCTGCCGACGCGACCGTCAGCGTGCCGTGCTGGACCGAGAGCGTGGTCGTCATCGAGCCGGATGCAGCGTCGAGATCGGCGATCGACAGGCCGGCGATCGCCGTCGAGGTGTTGGCCTCGATCTCCTGCGTGGCCGGCACGGTGTTGACGGGCGCATCGTTGGTCGAATTGACGTGCACCGTCAGGATCGCATTGTTGCTCGAGTCCTGGCCGTCATTGACGCTCACCGTGACGCTGCGGTCGGTGGCGTCGGGATTGTCGGTGGTGTTGTTGAACACCACCTGCTGGATCGCGGTCTGGTAAGTCGAGCGCGCGGCATTGCCCGAGAGCGTGACGGTGATCTGGCCTGCAACCGAGGTATCGATCGACGACGTGATGCCGCCCGGGAGCGAACCGCTGATCGACAGCGTATCGCCGGCCTTGGCGTTGGTGAGCACGATCGTCGCCGAGACGAGATTGCTGTCGTCCGGATCGGCAAGCGTGAGCGTTGCCGGGGCGACCGGGATCGACCCGACGTTCTCGGTGAACAGCTCTTCGGCATTGGTGCCGGCCCCGCCGCCATTGAGATCGACCGTCGGCGCCTGGTTGCCGACGCTGATCGAGGTGTGCTGCGTGACGCTCGGGTCGGTGCCGTCGTTGACGACCCACGCGACATCGCGCGTGATGTTCGCGCCGCCGTTTGACGGGTCGCCCGAGGTCGAGCGGTACTGCACCGTGTCGAGCAGCGCCTGATAGTTCGAGAGCGACGAAGTGCCGATGAAGGCCAGCACGCCGGTTGCCGCCGTGTAGGTCCAGGAGATGCCGTTGACCGGCCCGCCGGTCGTCACTCCGTTGACCGACAGTTCGTCGCCGGCCTGGTGGTCGGTGAGCGTCACCGAGGCCGAGGCCAGGTTGGCGCTGTCGGGGTCCGTCACGGTCGCACCGGACGACAGCGTCTGCGGCGGCGCCGCGATCAGGTAGGTGATCGACGGCGTCAGGTTGGCGACGACCGGTTTGTCGTTCGTCGCCGTGATGTTGATGGTCGCGGTGTCCTGCGCGGTCAGGCCGGGGCCGCCGCCGGTGTTGCCGTTGTCGTTGATCGCGAGCGTCAGCGTCACCGCGGCCGACGGCGTGTCGTCGGTCTCGGTATACTGGACGACCGAGGTTCCGTCGGTGTTGAGCAGCGCATTGATCTGCGCGACCGTGCCGGTGATGGTCACCGACGTGCCCGGGCTGCCGCTCACGATGGCGCTCGTACCGCCCGCCGACACGTTGAGCGTGCCTTCGGTGACCGACAGGGTCACCGTCATGCTGCCGAGATTGCCGTCGCCGGCATCGCTGACCGAGAGGCCGTTGGTCTTGAGGTTGAGCGTGATGTTCTCGGTCGCGTTGTAGGTCGGCGGCGTGATCGTCGCGACCGGCGCATCGTTGACTTCGGTAACGTCGAGGGTGACGGTCTTCGAGTCGGTGAGCGACCCGCCGCCCGTTGCACCGCCATCGTCGATCGCGACGGTGAGCGTTACGTTCGCGACCGCGTCCAACGCCGTGGTAAAGGTGACGTTCGCACCAGCAATGAACGCGTTGATATCCGAGATCGTGCCGGTCAGCGTCCGTGCGGCCGGCGTGCCGCCCACGACCACGCCGCCGCCCGAGGATGCCGCAAGTGTGCCGGAACCGACCGACAGCGTCACGACGACGCTCGCGCTTGCCGCATCGGGGTCCGCAAAGCTGATCCCGGTCAGCGGCGATGCCAGATCCTCGGTGACCGCAATTGTGCCGGGAACCGTGGCGATCGGGCCATCGTTTTGCGGCGTGATGTTGATGGTGGCGGTGTCCTGCGCGGTCAGGCCGGGGCCGCCGCCGGTGTTGCCGTTGTCGTTGATCGCAAGCGTCAGCGTCACCGCGGCCGACGGCGTGTCGTCGGTCTCGGTATACTGGACGACCGAGGTGCCGTCGGTGTTGAGCAGCGCATTGATCTGCGCGATCGTGCCGGTGATGGTCACCGACGCGCCCGGGCTGCCGCTCACGATGGCGGTGGTGCCGCCCGCCGACACGTTGAGCGTGCCTTCGGTGACCGACAAGGTGACCGTCATGCTGCCGAGATTGCCGTCGCCCGCATCGCTGACCGAGAGGCCGTTGGTCTTGAGGTTGAGCGTGATGTTCTCGGTCGCGTTGTAGGTCGGCGGCGTAATCGTGGCGGTCGGCGCGTCGTTGACGGCCGTGATACTGATGGTCGCGGTGTCCTGCGCCGTCAGGTTGACGCCGCCGGTGTTGCCGTTGTCGTTGATCGCGAGCGTCAGCGTCGCGCTGGCGGCCGGGTTGTCGGTATTGTCGATATAGCTGACCGTCGACGCGCCGTCGGTGGTGAGCAGTGCGTTGATCTGCGCGATCGTGCCGGTGAGCGTCACCGAGGACGTACCGCTGCCGGCAACGCCGGCGCCGCTGGTGCCCGTCGTGACGTTGAGCGTGCCTTCGGTGACCGAGAGCGTGACCGTCACGCTGCCGGCACCGGCATCGCCGTCGCCGACCGAGAAGCCCTGCGCCTTCAGGTCGAGCGCGGTCTGTTCGGTGGCGTTGAAGCTGGTCGGCGTAATGACCGCGATCGGATCGTCATTGACCGGCGTGATGTGGACCGTAACGGTCTCGGTGTCGGTCGCGCCGGTGCCGTCATCGATCGAGACGTCGATCGAACGAGAGGTCACAACCGGATTCACGGTGTTGGAATTGGAATAGACCAGATGCTGAACCAGGACGCCGACAAGAGCCGGCGTGGCATTGCCGTTCAGGGAGACGATCAGCGGGTCTCCGCCGGATCCCGTTCCTCCCGCCGCGATCGTGCCGATCAGCACGCCGTTGACGCTGACGTCGCTGCCGACATCGGTGTTGTTCGACAGCGCCACGACGCCGACCTCGGCGGCGATGCTGACGACGTCCTCGGTGCCGACCACGTTGGTGATGGTGGCGGTCAGGCTGCCGCCGTTGAAGTCCGCGCTGTCCGCATCCGTGACGGTCGCAGCCGTCCCCGGGCCGTCGAGGAACACGGGTGCCCCGCCTTCGGTGAAGGTCGCGGTGTCGCCGCCGAGCCCGAGGATCACCGGAGGATCGGCGAGATTGATGGTTGCGACATCCTGCGCGGTGAGATTGCCGGGGGTGCCGGTATTGCCCTGATCGTCGATCGCGAGTGTGAGCGTGATCGGGCCGGCCGGAGCCGGATCGTTGAAGGTGACCGTCGAGGCGCCATCGGTGTTCAGCAGCGCATTGATGTCTGCGATCGTACCGGTGATGGTCACCGAGGCGCTGCCGCTGTTGTTCACCGTCGCGCCGCTGCCGCCCGCCGTCACGGTCAGCGTGCCGTGGTCGACCGAGAGCGTCACCGTCACCGAACCGGACGCGGCATCGACGTCGGAGACCGACAACTCGCCCTTCAGGTTGACGTCGACGCCCGGCGAACCGGTGTAGGACGCCTGATCGATCACCGCCTCGGGCGCATCATTCGTCGCATTGACCGTGACGTTGACGTTATCGCTGTCGCTGGTCGCAACGCCCGAGCCGGTCGCGATCGTCCCGCCGACATTGTCGGTCACCGCGATCGAGACGGTCGCAGGCCCGTTGAAGTTCAGCGCCGGCGTATAGCTCGCGGTCGCCAGCGCCGTATTGATGTCCGACAGGGTGCCGGTGAACGTCATCGTCGCATCGGCAGTGCCGTCGCCGGCGGTGAACGAGAGGCCGGCCAGCGTCGTGAGCGTGAGGGCGCCGTTGGTCGCCGTCAGCGTCACCGAGTAGATGCCGCCGGGCGCGAGCGTCGCGTCCACGTCGGCAATCGCCAGACCGGTGATCGCGATCGGACCCGCGTCTTCATCCCCCGAGGCGAGAGCAGGCGCGCTCGAGGTGACCGGATCGTTGGCGGCCGACACCGTGACGTTGATGTTGTCGCTGTCGCTGGTCGCCGCACCCGAACCGGTCGCAATGATCCCGCCGACGTCGTCGGTCACCGCGATGGAAACCGTCGCCGAGCCGTTGAAGTTCGACGCCGACGTATAGCTGGCGGTCGCAAGCGCCGTGTTGATGTTGGCCAGTGTGCCGGTGAAGGTCATGCTGGCGTCGGCAGTGCCGTCGCCAGAGCTGAAGCTCAGCGCGGCCAGGGTGCCGGCCCCGAGCGACAGCGTGCCGTTGGTCGCCGTCAAGGTCACCGAATAGATGCCGGCAGGCGCGAGTGTCGCGTCCACGTCGGTGATCGACAGCCCGGTGATCGCCGTCGCCACGTCTTCGGTGACCGCCGCGCTGAGAGGCGCGCTCGACGTCACCGGATCGTTCGTCGCATTGACGGTGACGTTGACGGTGTCGTTGTCGCTGGTCGCCGCGCCGGTGCCGGTCGCGACGATCCCGCCGAAGGTGTCCGTGACGTTGATCGAGACGGTCGCCGAGCCGTTATAGTTCGATGCCGACGTATAGCCCGCGGTCGCGAGCGCCGTGTTGATGTCGGACAGCGTACCGTGGAACGTCATCGTGGCGTCGGCGGTGCCGTCGCCGGCCGTGAAGATGAGGCCAGCCAGCGTCGTCAGCGTCAGCGTGCCATTCGTCGCCGCGAGCGTCACTTCGTAGACGCCGCTTGGCGCCAGCGTCGCGTCGACGTCGGCGATCGCCAGGCCGGTGATCGCGATCGGACCCGCGTCTTCATCCCCCGACGCCGTCGGAGGCGCGCTCGACGTGACAGGATCGTTGGCGGCCGACACCGTGACGTTGATGCTGTCGTTGTCGCTGGTCGCCGCGCCCAGGCCGGTCGCGATGATCCCGCCGACGTCGTCGGTCACCGCGATCGAGACCGTCGCCGGGCCGTTGAAGTTCGGCGCCGACGCATAGGTGGCGGTCGCCAGCGCCGTGTTGATGTTGGCCAGCGTGCCGGTGAACGTCATGGTGACGTCGGCAGTGCCGTCGCCGCTGGTGAAGCTCAGCGCCGCCAGCGTGCCGGCCCCGAGCGACAGCGTGCCGTTGGTCGCCGTCAGCGTCACCGAATAGATGCCGCCGGGCGCGAGCGTGGCGTCCACGTCGGAAATCGACAGGCCGGTTATCGCGGTCGGCACATCTTCAACGACCGCCGCGTTGAGAGGCGCGCTCGACGTGACCGGATCGTTCGTCGCGTTGACGGTGACGTTGACGGTGTCGTTGTCGCTGGTCGCCGCGCCGGAGCCGGTCGCAACAATGCCGCCGAACGTGTCGGTGACGTTGATCGACACCGTCGAGGCGCCATTGAAGTTCAGGTTCGGCGTGTAGCTCGCGGTCGCGATCGCCGTATTGATGTTGGCCAGCGTGCCGCGGAACGTCATCGTGCCGTCGGCAGTGCCGTCGCCGGCCGTGAACGTCAGGCCGGTCAGCGTGGTGAGCGTCAGCGTCCCGTTCGTCGCCGCCAGCGTCACGACGTAGACGCCGTTCGGCGCCAGCGCCGTGTCGACGTCGGAAATCGACAGGCCGGTGATCGCGATCGGACCCGCGTCTTCATTCCCCGACGCGGTCGGAGGTGCGCTCGACGTGACCGGGTCGTTCACCGGCAGGACGGTAATTCCAAGATCGTCGGTGTCGGTCTGCGCGCCGGGGAACGCGGCGCTGTCGGTGTGGGCGTTGTCGTTGGTGACAATATGGAGCGTGTCACTGCCGTTGTAGTTGAGATCGCTGGTGTAGCGCAGGCCGTTGCCGGCGATCGTCGCGTTGATCTGGTTCTGCGTCGCCGTGATCGTGATGGTGTTCGTGTTCTGCGCACCGGCGGTGATGTCGCTGCCGACAATGCCACCCGCCACGTTGGTCAGCAGGTTCAGCGTGCCGTGCTGGACCGACAGCGTCACCGTGATGTCCTGGTTCGCCGGATCGGCATCGACGTCGGTGACCGTGATGCCGGTGATTGCGGTCTGCGCGTCCTCGTTGATCGACGGCGCCCCCGGCAGGTTGTTCACCGGCGCATCGTTCTTGGCGTCGATGTTCAGCGTCGTCGTGGTCTGGTTCTGACCGCCGTCCGGAACGTTCGGCGCGCCGTCGCTCAGAGTCCAGGTGACCGTGCGGCTCGCGTTGTTGCCGTAGTTGGTCGGGTTGTCGCCGGTCGTGAAATAGCCGACCGCGTTGAGCACCAGCTGGTAGTTCGCCAGCGTGTCGTAGCCGGTGAGCGTCAGCGTCTCGGTCGCGCTGTTGAAGGCGACCGTGATGTTGGTACCGGTGAAGATGCCGCTGATCCGCTGCGACGCGCCGTCGAGGACGTACAGATGATCGTCGTTGGCGCTCGTCTCGTTCGACACGAACGTGCCGCCGGTGATCTGCACCTTGGCGCTGGCAAGGAAGTTGTTGTCGGCGTCGGTCACCGAGGTCGAGACCCCGCCGGTGAGGTCGATGCCCGCCGCAACCTGCTCGGCCGCATGGGTGGTCGTGCCGGTCACGGTGATGATCGGCAGCAGGTCGAACACAGTGCCGGTCGGGTAGGAATTCGGATCGTCGACGCCGGTCGCGTGGCCGACCAGCTGGTCGACCGTGTAGGTGTTGACGACGCTCGACACGGTCTTGCCGTCGGCGCTCATCTGCAACTGAATGATGTGGCGATCATTGGACGTGGTCGGATCGTCCTGGTCGCTGATATAGAGCTGCCCGGTCTGGCGGTCGTAGGAGAGCCCGCCCCATTCGCCCGCGTAGTGCAGCGTGTTGGCCGGCAGCGTGATCTTGGTCGCGGTGCCGCCGGCGATCGGCATCCACCACAGCGCGTCCTGGCCGGGGGCGGCGCCGCCGGCGTTGAACTGGTGGGTGGTGAAATAGATGATGCCGTCTTCTTCGTCGGCAGTGACCGAGCCGATCAGGCCGTTGCTGAGATTGACCGGGAACTGCGCCTGGCTCGACAGCAGCGTCGGACTGGAGCCGGGACTCTGGGTGTCGAAAACGTAGATGCCGTTCTTCGGGCTGAACGGCGCGATGTTGTAGTTGTTGTCGTTGTCGGAGAAATAGATGAACCGGCCGTTGTTGCTCAGGTCCATGTAGCGGATGTCGGTGATGCTGCCCGCTGTATTGCTGTCGATGCGCGTCTGGCTCGCGTTGTAGGCTTGCGAGTCCTGCAGATCGCCGTAGGTACCGACGTTCGAAACGTTGTAGCTGACCGCGACGATGCCGCTTTCGGTGTAATTCCCGCCCCAGCGGCCGACATAGATGATGTGGTTGTTGGGATCGACGACCAGCGAGTTGACGATGTCCTGCAGCGCCGTGCTGCCGTGGAAATCGCCGATCTGCAGGCTGTCGATCAGCGCACCGGTGTTGATGTTGTGAACACTGATGCTCAGGCCGTCGCTGTTGACGACGAAGTAGAGCCCGGCGGGAAGGTCGATGCCGATGCTGAGGTCGGAGCCGTTGGGACTGAAGCCGCTGCCCGGCGTTGCCGGCGCATTGTCGTAGACGGTGGTGATATTCGTGCCGTTGGAATTGACGTGTCCGTCAATGTCGTCGTCGCCAATTCCGAGAATCGAAAACCAGAGCTGGCCGTTCAACTGTCCCGCCATAGGAGTGTGCCCTTTACTCGACCGAGTTGGTTACAGGTCCGAACTCGCGCGAACATCCCCAAATCGAAGTTTGCACCCCGCCATGTGCAACCTCGCGTCGCAGCTTCGGTTTCCTCTAGCCAACCTATCCGGACTGACGCGACGGCACAAGGAAAGTTTAACAATTCGGTTACTTTCCGTGATCGCGTGTGGAACTCGTATCAGTCTGAACGTGTTGTCTTATTCATGAACATCGCTACAGCATTCCAAGTGTGCGCCAGAGTGGCACACGCTCTTCCAGCACCGGCCGAATTTCCTCAGCGAGAAATGCAACCGCTTCCGCAGCACCTTCGATTGGTTGCATGTTCCTGGTTAGAAAACGTCCGATAGATTTCAAAACCGTTAAGCCGTGCTCCGCCGCCGCGATCGCGTCGTGGCCCTTGCCGTCGAGAAGCGCCGACAGCGCCAGCATCGCGTAGTCCGTCATCGGCACTCCGCTACGAACCACCGGCGAGGCGAGACCGTCGAACAGCCGTCCCTCGCGCACCTGCGCGATAACCATGTGATTGAACCGCCGGGCCGGCGCGGTATCCGTGCACGGATCGCAGGCGAGCGGCAGCACCTGGCCGGAATGAACCAGCAAGGTGAGGCATTCGCACAGCAGCGCGGCGCGTCCGGCACCGAATTCGGGTAGCGCGAGCAGTTCCTCGAAGCTCGCGTGCGCCCCGGTCAGCCGGTCGGCGATCGGGTCATAGAGCGATGGATTGCCGTTGAGTTCGGTCAGCGGCCCGAGAAAACGAAACATCAGGCGGTTGCGCGGCACGATCAGCGCAAACCGCAACTGCGACCACAGATGATGACGCTGGTCCGGAGCGAGCGGACTGCCGCCGCGCGCGTAGACGTCGCGCCGGAACTGCTTGTTCGCCCCGAAGTCGCGCACCGTTTCGCGCAGCACCGGATCGGGGATCTGCAACAGGAGGGGCAGCACGTCGGCCGGCACGGCGCACTGATCGATGTTCTCCGCGAGCGTCGCGGACGCGGCGAAGCGCAATCCGGCATCGGCCATCAGCGCTGCGACGTCGGCGAAGTGCAGCGGCTCCCAATGGTCATCCAGGTATTCGTGGATGAGGTAGCGCGGATCCTGGCGCAGCATGTCGTCGAGATGTCGCGCCGCCTGCGGGTTGGCGCCGAGGTAGGCCGCCTTGCGCCGGCGCAGATCGGCGAGCACCTGCAGCGCGACCGACAGTTTCTCCTGCGCACCTCCCGTCGTGCGCGCCGCGAACACGCGCGCGAGATCGCGGATCGGCACGATCGGCGCCCATCCGGGCCAGCAGTTGTAGGAGACGTAGAACAGGCCTTGCGCCCGCAGGCGCTTGCGCACGATGGCGACGACCGCGTCGCGCGCCGCCGGCGGGATCCAGCTCAGGACGCCGTGCGTCGCGACGACGTCGACGTCGTCCTCACCGGCACGCATCGCTGCATCTTCGAAGCCGACCTGCGACAGCGTCACGTTCTCGAGCAGCGCGGAGTCGACGAGGCGCCGGGCATGCGCGACATGCTCTTCGCTCAGATCGCAGCCTTCGAATGCGACGTCAGGGTTCGCCGCCGCGAGAAGCGCGAGGCCGAAGCCCTGGCCGAACCCGAGTTCGAGCATGCGCCGCGGCTGCAGCGCGGGCCCGGGAGAAAAGCCGCCGGCGATCGCCGTGAACGCGAGGTGGCTCGGCGCCGTGCCGCGATAGAAGCCGGCGGTGTAGGCGGTATCGGCGACCGCGCGCGCGTCGGATTGCACGTGACGACCTCGCAATCATCGCGCCGGCCTCGCGCGACCGGGTGGCGCGGGCGTGACACACGCGCGAAGCGGCCGATCTATCGCATGCGGTCCGCGCAACGCAAAAAAGGCAACGGCGGGCATCGGCCCGCCGCATCTCCTGCACCGAGCAAAAGCTCGCTCAGTTGTTCGCTGTCGCCGAGATGGTCTTGCGCGCGCACTTGTAGACCGGCACTCCGCCGATCTTCATGCAGTACTGATCGCGTCCGATATTGACGCCCGGGACACTGACCTGCTCGCCGGCCGGCAGCACGACCGTGCGGCCCTGGCGCGGACCGAGAAAAATCCGGAAGTAGCAGATCTTGGGTTTGACGGCGCTACACCCGAACGGGGCGGTTCCGGTCGCGGCAGTTGCCGGCTGCGCGAGGCAGATCGCGAACGCGGCACCAAGAAAGAAGATAGATCGTTTCATCCGGGCCACTCCTCAGCACACGCCTGCCGACGCCTGCATCAGGCCGTCAGCGATGACTTGACGCCACGCCTTGCCGCTGCAGTCGTCGGTATCCGGAATGAACCGGCTGCCGCCGAACCAGGGATGATTGAGATTGGCGCTGGTCCAGTCGACGCCGACGGGCTTGCCGTCCGCGAGCTTTGCGGTGTTCGCGAGCCAGGGCAGCCGCGCGTCGGTTGCGCTGTGCGGCTCGTCGATCGCGAAGCCGATGAACGACGTCCACGGCGCCTGCACCACCAGGCGACAGAAATATTCGTCGAGCGGCAGCGTCGCGTCGGGAATCGGGTTCGCCTGCATGTATTGCGTGGCGCTGGTCGGCGCGACGCTCGCCCATACGGCGCTCTTGCCGAGCTCGATGCCCTTCGGCTTCAGGTAGGGGAACAGCGAGAGGTTTCCGGCGGTGTGCGACCCGAACTTGCCGCGCACGAAGGTCATGCTCACGACGCCAGTCAGGCCGACGAGATTTGCGTTCTTGCGAAACAGCCGAAAGTTCAGCCGCGCGGCGCAGTCGACGGTCAGTCGGTTCGGCAAGAACGGAGGCAGCGGCGTGGTGACGCACTGTAAAGCTGCGGCGGCCGGGCCGGCATGACCCAACGTTCCGACAGCAAACAGCGACGCGCCCAGAAAGGCGCGGCGACTAACACTACTCATCTGTATTGGCTCCCGAGCCCCTTTGAAGGTGCCGCAGGGCCGATGCTAGGCGGGAAGACTATTCAGCGTCAAACAACCAACCATAGTACATGCCTTCCCCTGCGACCGAATTGATAAGTTTGGTTCAAATTCATGATGAAGTTGCGTCGGCAGGATTGTCTCGCGCGCAACTCTACGCTACCGTTGGGATAATTCGTTCGGGGAGCATGCACATGTCGCAACCGTATGTCGGGCAGATCTTGATGTTTGGCGGGAACTTTGCGCCCGCCGGCTGGGCGCTTTGCGCGGGTCAGCTGATGCCGATCTCGGAGAACGACACGCTGTTCAACCTGATCGGCACGACCTACGGCGGCGACGGCCAGGAGACGTTCGGGCTCCCGAACCTGCAGGGCCGCGTGCCGATCCACATGGGCAAGGGACCCAGCGTCTCGCAGACCTATCAGATCGGCGAGATGGCCGGTGTCGAGTCGGTGACGCTCACGCAGCAGCAGATCCCGATCCACAATCACCTCGCGATGGTGACCACGGGCTCGGCGACCTCGGCGTCACCCAGCGGCAATATCCTGGCGCAGGAGGCGATCGGTCTCGGCACCGCGACCTGCTTCGCCTACAACACCACCGCGGGGAATGGGGTGACGATGTCGGACCAGACCATCGCCATCGCCGGCGGCAGCCAGCCGCACGAGAACCGGCAGCAGTACCTGACGCTCAACTACATCATCTCGCTCTACGGCGTTTATCCGAGCCCGACCTGAGTCGGCGCGCGTCGGAATCCGACCATCCTGTTTTCGGAGTGAACGGCCATGGCTACACCCTTCGTCGCTGAAATCACCATCTTCGCGTTCAACTTCGCGCCCAAAGGATGGGCCCAGTGCCTGGGCCAGTTGATGCCGATCTCGCAAAACACTGCGCTGTTCTCGCTGTTGGGCACCATGTACGGCGGCGACGGCAAATCGACCTTCGCGCTGCCGAACATGCAGGACTTGGTCGCCAACAGCTTCGGCCAGAGCAACACCGGTACCCAATACTTCCAGGGCGAGGAAAGCGGCACGCCGACCGTGACGTTGCTTCAGACGGAAATCCCGGCCCACTCGCATTTCTTCAATGCCAATACCAACGCGGGTGCGACGGTGTCGCCGGTACAGGGCACCCTCGGCGTGGCGTCGGGCGGCACCAAGCAGAATAGCTACAACGCGAACATCTACAGCACGACGGCTCCGAACGCGCAGATGTCGCCCTTGGCGATCAGCGTGAGCGGTTCGAGCTTGCCGCACAACAACATGCAACCCTACCTGGCGCTGAACTTCTGCATCGCATTGCAAGGCGTCTTCCCGCCCCGTGGCTGAGGTTTCTTAAGAAAGGGCTTTCCCGATGAGCACCCCGTTCCTGGGCCAAATCGAGATCTTCTCGTTCAACTTTGCGCCGAAGGGCTGGACCCAGTGCAACGGGCAACTGCTGCCGATCAACCAGAACCAGCCACTGTTCTCGCTGCTCGGCACGATGTACGGCGGCGACGGCCGCGTGAACTTCGCGCTGCCGGACCTGCGCGGGCGCATTCCGATCAGCATGGGCGAGAACGTTATCGGGTCGGCGGGTGGTCAGGAATTCCACACCGTCACGATGAGCGAGATGGCGGCGCATAACCATATGCAGAACGTCAACACGAATCAGCCCACCGGAAACAACACGGTCACGCCCGCCAGCAATACGGTGCTCGGCAATACGGGCGGCACGCAGAATCCGGGCGGCCCCTTCTCGGTCGCGCTGTACGCGAACACCCAGGGCAACAACACGCTCGCGCCGGGCACGCTCGGCACCACCGGCGGCAGCCAGCCGCACGAGAACCGGATGCCGTACCTCGTGCTCAATTACTGCATCGCGCTGCAGGGCATCTTCCCGTCACAGAACTGACGGTGCGCGGTCAGGTGAATACCGCCTGATACTCCTGCCATTCGGGCGCAGGGGTCTGGATCGGGTTGACGTACATCTGATGGGCCAGGCCGCCCTCGATCTCGCATTCGTAGATGCCGTCCGGCATGTATTCGCGTTCCTTGATCCCGCGGAAAATGAGGATGAAGGGCCGTCGCTTCGCGCCTTCCGGCAGGGGGCGATCGTCGCTGATGATACGGTCGAGTGAAAATGCGAATCGCGTACCCTTGAAACGCGCGAGCTTGCCGACATGGGGCTGAAAATCCTCGATCTGCAGATACTTCTCCATGCGGTCTCCTGTGCTCACGCGTCTTGCGCCTGCGCAATCATGCCGCAAGTGCGAGGAGATTTCCACGCTCCTGTGATGGGCGCAGCGCCGTGAGCAGCGAGGTGCGCACCATCCGGACGCCGCGCGGCGACTTCATCTTTCGACCCGAGCGTCCGGAGGACAAGCAATTCCTGCTTGACCTGTTTACCGCGCATCACGGCGGCATGATGCGGCTGAGCGGACTTCCCGCCGCGATGACCGAGCCGCTGATGCAAGCCCAGTTCCGCTCGCAGACGGCGACCTTTCGCAGCATGTTCCCGGACGCGATCTATTCGATCATCGCGTTCGAGGGCGAGGAGATCGGACGCTTCATCGAGCAGGACGAGACCGACGTCGTCTACTTCGTCGATTTTCTGCTGTGGCCGCAGCATCAGGCCAGGGGGATTGGTCCCGCGATCACCCGCGCGCTGATGGAGGAATGGGCCGCGCGCGGCCGGGGCACGCGGGTCGAGGTCATGGTCAACAACACGCCGTGCCTGAAGATGTGCCGCAAGCTCGGCTTTACCGAAGGGGAGCCCGGCGAGAGTGCCCATGTCGAGCTGCGCTGGTATCCGCCCCACCTCAGCCCCACGGGCAAAGCGGGCGCGTGACGGCGGCTTGTATCCCGTTTCGGATGGCGTCTATCTTGGCCCGCGCGCGGCAGGAGGGAGTCATGCCGCCAACAATCAAGGCTTGGAGGAACACGATGCTGCGTCGGACATTCTGCTGCCTGTTCGGTCTTGGACTCGCTGCGCTGCCAATCGCCGGAACCGCGGGCGCGGCCGACTACCCGACACGGCCGGTGCGCTGGATCGTCGGCTATCCGCCGGGCGGCGCGACCGACATCATGGCGCGGCTGATCGGCCATCGCCTCTCCGAAAAGCTCGGCCAGCAGTTCATCATCGAGAACAAGCCCGGCGCTGGCAACAACATCGGCACCGAGCAGGTGGTGAACGCGCCGCCCGACGGTTACACCGTCCTGCTGGTCAATCCGGCGAACGCGATCAACGCTTCGCTCTACGCCAAGCTCAATTTCAACTTCATCCGCGACATCGCGCCGATCGCCGGCATCTCGCGCGTTCCCAACGTGATGACGGTCAATCCCGAGGTCCCGGCCAAGAGCGTCGCGGAGTTCGTCGCCTACGCCAAGGCCAACCCCGGCAAGATCAACATGGCGTCGTCCGGCAACGGCACCTCGGTGCATCTCTCGGGTGAGATGTTCAAGGCGATGACCGGCGTCGAGATGCAGCACGTTCCCTATCGCGGCTCGGCACCCGCGATGACCGACCTGCTCGCCGGACAGGTTCAGGTGATCTTCGACAACATGCCCTCGGTGCTGCAGCACATCAAAGCCGGCAAGCTGCGCGCGCTCGCGGTCACGACCGCCGCGCGGTCGCCTGAACTGCCGGATGTGCCGACCGTTGCCGAGACCGTGAAGGACTACGAGGCGAGCGCCTGGTTCGGCATGGGCGCGCCGAAGAATACGCCGAAGGAGATCATCGCGGCGCTCAACAAGGCGATCAATGAGGTCCTTGCGGAGCCGGGGATCAAGACGCGCCTCGCCGAACTCGGCGGCGTGCCGATCGTGGCGACGCCGGAAGAGTTCGGCAAGATCATCCAGGCCGAGACCGACAAGTGGGAGAAGGTCGTCAAGTTCGCGGGCGCCAAGATCGAATAGCGCCACCTCCCGTTGCGGACACCGGCAAGGCATCGCATCATGGACCCTTCAGGGAGGGGTCCATGATGTTTCGCCTGTGGCGCTGTGTGGTCGCAATTGCCTGTCTCGCCGGACTGTCGGCCGCGCCCTCGCAGGCGCAGAATTTCCCGAACCGCCCGATCCACTTCATCGTCGGCTTCGCGGCCGGCGGACCGAACGACATCGTCGCCCGCTTGCTGGGCGAACACCTGTCGACCAGCATGGGTCAGCAGTGGATCATTGAAAATCGCGCAGGCTCGGGCGGCATGCTGGCCGCAGGCTCCGTCGTCAATTCCGCCCCCGACGGCTACACGGTGATGTTCGTCGCGCCGAACAATGCGATCGGCGAATCCCTCTACAAGAAGCTGCCGTTCAATTTCCGCCGCGACACGGTGCCGGTCGCGAGCACCTTGAAGCTCGCGAACCTGATGGTGGTTCCGCCGGACTTTCCGGCGAACACCGTCGCGGAATTCATCGACTACGTGAAGAAGAACCCCGGCAAGATCAACATGGCCTCGTCGGGCAACGGCACCTCGGTGCACATGTCGGGCGAACTGTTCAAGCTGATGGCCGGCATCGAAATGACCCACGTGCCCTATCGCGGTTCGGCGCCGGCGATGCCGGACCTGATGACCGGCAAGGTGCACGTGATGTTCGACAACCTGCCGGGCTCGATCAACTTCGCGCGGGAAGGCAAGCTGAAGGCGCTCGGCGTCACGACGGCGCAGCGCTGGCCCGCCACTGCGAATATTCCGGCGATCTCCGAGACCGTCCCCAACTACGAGGCGAGCATCTGGTACGGCATCTCGGCGCCGAAGGGGACGCCGAAGGAGATCGTCGCGATCCTGAACAAGGCGGTGAACGCGGCGCTGGCCGATCCCGCGATGGTCAGGAAGTTCGCCGAGATCGGCGCCGTGCCGGCACCGATGACGCCGGAGGAATTCGGCAAGCTGATCGACGACGAGACCGACAAATGGCGCAAGGTGGTCGAGTTCGCCAAGCTCTCGATCGAGTAGCAGCAATGCCGGGAAAAGCGGAAACCGGTTTTCCGTCCGGCCACCAGGAATATTCCCTGCCTGCTGGTGAAGACGAAGGATGACCGACGACGCCATTGAGATACGTCGCCTCGCACGGGAGGACGCGGTCCGCTATCGAGATATTCGACTGGAGGCTCTCCAAGCCAACCCGGAAGCGTTCGGTAGCACCTTCGAGGTTGAAGATGCTCAGCCGCTGAGTTTGTTCTCGGATCGGCTCGGCAGCTCTACAGTGCTCGGCGCGTTCCGCGACACAGAGCTCGTCGGCATTGTCGGCTTTGCTGTCCAACAGGGCCAGAAAGAAGCTCACAAAGGCGCGCTTTGGGGAATGTACGTTCGACCCGCCGCAAGGAATGCCAAGGTCGGTCGACGGTTGGTCGAAGCGGTTTGCGATCACGCCCGTCAGCAGGTTGAGCTGATCCAGCTCAGCGTGGTGGTGGACAATGAACAGGCGCGGAGTTTTTACGCGAGATCGGGCTTCCTGGAGTACGGCGTGGAGAAGAGCGCCCTGAAGCAAGCTGGCCGCTACTACGACTTGGTTCTTATGGCAAAGGATCTGGAGCTGAAATCGACTGTCACAGCGGGTAAGTTCTTCGTCGGACACCGAAACAAGGGCAATTCATGACCAATCGCAAGCGGCCTGAGGAACTACGGAGCCATCGCTGGTTCGGCGTCAGCGACCTGCGCTCGTTCGGCCATCGCTCGCGGCTGCGCCAGGTCGGCTATGACACGAGCGATTGGGCGGGGCGTCCCGTCATCGGCATCATCAACACCTGGAGCGACATCAACCCGTGCCACACGCACCTGCGCCAGCGCGCCGAAGAGGTGAAGCGCGGCGTGCTGCAGGCGGGCGGCTTCCCGATCGAATTGCCCGCGATGTCGCTCGCCGAAGTGATGGTGAAGCCGACCACCATGCTCTACCGCAATTTCCTCGCGATGGAGACCGAGGAACTGCTGCGCTCGCATCCGATCGACGGTGCGGTGCTGCTCGGCGGCTGCGACAAGACCACGCCCGGGCTGATCATGGGCGCGATCAGCATGGGGCTGCCGACGATCTATGTGCCGGCCGGGCCGATGCTGCGCGGCAACTGGCAGGGCAAGGCGCTCGGCTCGGGCTCGGACGTGTGGAAGTACTGGGACGAGAAGCGCGCCGGCAACATCACCGAAGCCGAATGGGACGAGATCGAGAACGGCATCGCGCGCTCGTTCGGCACCTGCATGACCATGGGCACCGCCGCCACCATGATGGCGATCGCCGAGGCGATGGGCCTGTCGCTGCCCGGCGCGTCGTCGATCCCGGCGGCCGACTCCAATCATCCGCGCATGGCGACCGCATCCGGCCGTCGCATCGTCGAGATGGTGTGGGAGGATCTCACCACCGAGAAGGTGCTCGACCAGGCGGCGTTCGAGAACGCCATCAAGGTGCACATGGCGATGGGCGGCTCGACCAATGCCATCATCCACGTGGTGGCTATGGCCAAGCGCGCCGGCGTGCAGATCTCGCTCGCCGATTTCGACCGCATCTCGCGCACCGTGCCGGTGATCGCGAACGTGCGTCCGTCGGGCGCGTTCCTGATGGAGGATTTCTTCTATGCGGGCGGCCTGCGCGCGCTGATGAGCGAATTGCGCGACCTGCTCGATCTCAACTGCCTGACGGTGACCGGGCGCACGCTCGGCGAGAATATCGAAGGCGCCAAGGTGCACCTGCGCGACGTGATCCATCCGATGAGCGATCCGATCTCGTCGGAGCCGGCGACCGGCGTGCTGTTCGGCAACCTCGCGCCGCGCGGCGCGATCATCAAGCCGTCGGCGGTGGAGAAGCGCCTGCTGAAGCATCGCGGTCCGGCGCTCGCCTTCGAGGACTATAACCACATGGCGAGCATGATCGAGCGCGACGATCTCGACGTGACGGCGGATCATGTGCTGGTGCTGAAGAACTCCGGCCCGAAGGGCGGTCCCGGCATGCCCGAATGGGGCATGATGCCGATCCCGCGCAAGCTGGTGAAACAGGGCGTGCGCGACATGCTGCGCGTGTCCGACGCGCGCATGAGCGGCACCAGTTACGGTGCTTGCGTGCTGCACGTGTCGCCGGAAAGCTTTGTCGGCGGGCCGCTGGCGTTCGTGCAGACCGGAGACCCGATCGAGGTCGACGTCGCGGCGCGCTCGATCAACCTGATGATTCCGGACGAGGAGATGGCACGGCGCAAGGCGGCGTGGGTCGCCCCTCCTCCGCGCTACCAGCGCGGTTACGGCGCGATGTTCTCGGCGCATATCGGACAGGCGGACGAGGGCTGCGATTTCGACTTCCTTGCGGCGCATCTCCCGGTGCCGGAGCCGGAGATCCATTAACAGTGCACCTCATCCTGAGGTGCGAGGGCGAAGCCCGAGCCTCGAAGGATGGCCACAAACACGGAGCGCCCTCGCCCTTCGAGACGGCCGCTTCGCGGCCTCCTCAGGGTGAGGGCTCTCCCGTCACTCCGGCTTGATCTTGATCTCGCTCAGCACCTTGCCCCACTTCTCCTGTTCGACGCGCATGAAGGCGGCGAATTCCTCGCGCGAGGTGCCGATGGCGCGCGCGCCTTGCGCGGCGAGCCGCTTTTGCATGAAGTCGGATTTGACGAAGCGGGTGATCTCCGCGTTGAGACGGTTGACGATCGCGTCCGGCGTGCCGGCCGGCGCGATCACGCCGAACCAGAGTTCGGCCTCATAACCGGTGACGCCGGCTTCGGCGATCGAGGGCACGGTCGGCCAGACATCGGTGCGCCCTTTCGAGGTGACGGCGAGCGCCTTGAGCTGCTTTGCCTCCACCTGCGGCATCACCTGCAGCACGCTCAGGACGGCCAGCGGCACGTGCCCGCCGATTGCATCATTCAGCGCCGGCGCGCCGCCGCGATACGGCACGTGCACGAACTTGGTGCCGGTCATGTAGGCCATCAGCTCGAGCGACAATTGCTGGATCGAGGCGACGCCGGGCGACGCGTATGAAATCGTTCCGGGTCTGTCCTTCGCGGCCTGCACCAGCGAGGCGATGTCGGACGGGCCGAAATTCGGATTGGCCACGATCGCGAGCGGCGAGGACGCGACGAGGCTGACCGGCGTCACGTCCTTCAGGGGATCGAAGCCGAGACCCGGATAGAGGAACGCATTGGTGATGTGCCCGGACAGGACCATCATCAGGGTCTGCCCGTCGGGCTTGCTGGCGACCAGCGCCTGGGTGGCGGTCGAACCGTTCGCGCCGGGCCGGTTCTCGATCACGATCGTCTGGCCCAGCACCTTCTCGAGGTCGCTGGCGATGTCGCGCGAGATCATGTCGGCGGTCCCGCCGGGGGTAAAGCCGACGAGCCAGCGGATCGGACCGGACGGCCAGGTCTGCGCGGCAGCAGAGGCTGCGAGCGATAGCCAGATCAGCGTCGCAATCGCCGCGCGCATGAGTTCCTCCCGATTGTTGCGGCGATCCTTGCAGATTTCCCCGCGGTCGGCCACATGAAGGAGCGAGGTCAGGAAAAGTGGAGACCGGTTTTCCGTCCGGCATCGCGACCACGAAAAAGCTACGCCACAGTCAAGAAGGCCGCCATGTCCGACGACGTCACCTTCGACCGGAGCTTCGATCTCGTGCCCGGCCATGCCGAGGAGATCGCGCCCAACGTACGCCGGCTCGTCGCCGACAATCCGGGGCCGTTCACCTTCAAGGGCACGCTCACCTACATCGTCGGCCGGGGAAAGGTCGCAATCATCGATCCCGGCCCGGACGATGAAAACCATGTCAGGGCGGTGCTCGACGCGGTGCGCGGCGAGACCGTGACGCACATCTTCGTCACGCATACGCATCGCGATCACTCGCCCGCCGTGCCGGCGATCAAGGCGGCAACCGGGGCGACCGTCTATGCCGAAGGCCCGCACCGCGCCTCGCGCCCGCTCAACGCCGGTGAGGCCCCGCGCATGGAAGCCTCCAACGACATGGACTTCCGTCCCGACCACGCGCTTGCCGACGGCGAGGTCGTGAGCGGCGACGGCTTCGCGCTCGAGGCGGTCACCACGCCGGGCCACACCGCGAACCACATGGCGTTCGCGCTGAAAGGCACCGACATCCTGTTCTCCGGCGATCACGTCATGGGCTGGTCCACCACGATCGTGGCGCCGCCGGACGGCGCGATGACCGACTACATGGCGTCGCTCAACAAGCTGCTCGGGCGGGACGAGCAGATCTACCTGCCGGGCCACGGCGGCGCGATCCGCGAGGCGACGCGCTTCGTGGCGGGACTGGTGCTGCATCGCAAGGCGCGCGAAGCCTCGATCCTGCACCGGCTCGGCAAGGGCGCCACCGACATCGCGACGATCGTGCGCGCGATCTATATCGGGCTCGATCCGCGGCTCACCAATGCGGCGGGCTTCTCGGTGCTGGCGCACATGGAGGACCTGGTCGCGCGCGGCGCGGTCGCGACCGACGGTGCGCCGGCGATCAACGGCGTTTATCGCCTGGCGCGCTCTTAGCGGCCTTCGGATCGCCCTTCTTGCCCTTCTTCGCGGGTTCGGCCGGCTTGTCCGGCGTGGCGTCTTCCACCGCGTCGTCGATCGCCGCGACCAGCGCGACGATCCGCGCCGCGTTGGTGCCGAAGTCGTGGCGGCCGTAGCGCGAGGTCGAACGGATATCGACGCGCGCGCCGTCGGGGTCCTGGCGGACGCGCACCACCACGTCGTCGCGGAAGCCGAGGATCGGCGTACGCGCGACCGCCTCGATACGGCCGTCGCGCCGGCCCGCCAGCGGACCGCGCGCATCGACGATGCGCCATTTGTATTTGGTCATGACCTGCATGGCGGCGTCGTAGGCGATCTGCGGCGTCGCCGTGAGGATCAGCGGCTCGACGTTTGGATAGGCCGCCTTCTGCAGCTCGGCGGCGCGCAGGCCGGCATAGAGCGTGGGATTGGCCTCGCGCGGGCGCAGCCGCGCCACCGCCTCGAAGCGCGGCGGGTCGATCGGATCGGTGGTGATGTCGTAGATCGCCGGCAGGCGATACGCCTTGGCGCCGAGATAGACCGGATAGGCGAGGATCATCACGCCGATGAAGAACGCGCCGACCGCCATGCCGAAGCCGGAGAGGCCCTCGCGCCAGATCACCACGAAGGCGCCGAGGGCGAATACGATGGCGATACCGGCCAGCAGCAGCCCGCCGCCGAAGGCCGCGAGGGAGGGAATGATCTCGAGGATGCCGGCGCGCACGATGACGATGCCGAGCAGCACCACGGCGATCGCGAACACGGCGATCCGCAACGCCCAGAGCGCCAGGCGTGAGGTGGGATCGGCCTTGATGCGGCGGGCGAAATACGCCCGCCTCATCGGCCCGTGCATATACGCTTCAGCGCGGCCCATTCGGACGGCTCCAGCAAGGATTGCGGCGGCATCGAGGGCGCCGCGAGATCGTTTATCAGCTTTATCCGCTGTTGCGTATCGGGGTGGTCACGCAAAATTTCCCGGCCCGGGTGGAGCGCCCCGGCGACGCGGCCGAGCACCGTACCGAGGGCGCGCGGGTCGCCGCCGGCCTTGCCCATCAGCTCCACCGCGTAGCGATCGGCAGCCAGTTCGACCTCGCGCGTATAGGAGGAGCTCAGCACCGCACGCGCGCCGATCACGACCGCGCTGCCGCCGACGAAATCCCCCAGCACCATGCCGAACAGAAACGAGAGGCCGGCCGATTGCAGCAGCGAGCGCATGCCGTCGCGATGCGCCACATGGCCGATCTCGTGCGCGATGATGCCGGCCAGTTCGTCGGCGCTTTCCGCTTTCGCGATCAGCCCCTCGAACACATAGACATGCCCGCCCGGCAACGCGATGGCGTTCGCCTCGCCGCGCCGGATCACCCTGGCGTCGAGCGGGATCGGCAGTCCGGCGGCCTGCTCGAGCCTCCCGACAAGCCTGATCAATGCCGCGCGGCCGGGCCCCTCGCCTGCTTCGGCGCCGCATTCAAACGGGCGGTTCGCGCTCCCGGTGTCGAGCATCTTGCGGATCTGCCCGTCGACCGCGTCGCCGAGCCGGCGCTCGGCCGCGAGCGGCACCAGCGGCGCGATCTTGTCGGCCAGCGCCGGAACGCCGTATGCGGCGGCGGACACCAGCACGATCACCGCAACCAGGCTCCAGCCGATGACCTTCATGCGGCTGCGCCGGTCCCGCGCGCCCGAGCGGTCGACCGGCACGGAGGCGTGGTCGATCGCGGTTGCGAGCGCGGGATCGCGCACCTCGAGCCGCGCGGGAACGATCGCGCCGATCTCGCCGAGCCGCAGCAGTCCGCCGGGCGCCGGGATTTGCTCCAGCCTGTCGTAGCGCCAGCGCGCGATTACGTCGCGATGCTCTTCGTCGCGCACGACAAGGACGTCCGGCGCAAGCTCGATCAGCACCGGCCGCCGCGCGCTGGTCACGCCGTCGAAGAAGATCGCCTTGCCGGCCGCGAGCATCGCTAGATCCCGCCGACATGCAGGGCGTCGGCGAAACCTTCGCCGACCGGCGAGCCGCTCGCCGGCGCCGCCCTGACGCGGTCGAGCACATCGAGGTTGGCCAGCTCGACCGACTGAAATCCATGCCGCCAGAACGGCAGCTTCACGGTCGCCTGATAGATCGTCGAATAGGCGAGCGCCGTCACCACGTAGAAGCCGATGGCGAGCGATATCTCCAAGACCTCGAACGACAGGCGCGCGCCGCCTGCCGAAACATCCGTGCCGAAGACCTGCTGGGCGGCGAAAAAACCGACGGTCCCCACGACCGCGGCCAAAGCCAGCGACATCCACACGAAGCGCCAATAAAGCCCGTAGACCGTGCCGGTGCGCAGATGCGACGTCGCGGTCAGCGCGCCGAAGCGCAATCCGGAAATCCACCAGCGCAGCACCATCGCCTGAAACGCCGGATAAAGCAGCGCGATCGCGACCACCAGCCAGAGCGTCGCCAGGATCGCGGCCGCGGCGGCCGGCCCGGTGCCCGCCGCGTCGAGCGCGCTCGCGCCACCCTGCCTGGCGGCTTCACCGACCGCGGTTGCGTCGAACATGGCGCCCGCAATGCTCAAGCCGAGCACGAAGGGCGCGATTGCGACGAACCAGAGCAGAACGCCGCGGAAGAACAGCCGCGTGCCGGAGCCGGTGAACTCGCCGCGCAGATCGCCGTACCAGGTGTTGCGCATCTTGAAGCGCTCGAGGCTCGCCTGCGCCCACGGATAGGCCAACCCGAGCGTCACGCCGATCATGCCCCACCAGAACAGCGCGCAGATCGCGTAGCGCCATGCCGAACCGGTTTGATGAAAGCGGATGCCGCGATAGACCGTGCGCGAGAGGCGATAGCGCCGCGCACGATAGACCGCGAATTGCCCGAGCACCGCGAGCGCGACAAACGACAGCGAGCTGACCAGCTGCGCGAGCCAGCCCGGCCCGAGTGTCGCGAGGGAGATGCCCGCGTAGATCGGCACAAGAAATGCGATCGCAACCAGGAAGCCGAGCAGGAGCTCGCGCGCGGTTCCGATATATTCGACACCGTCCCCGCCGATTTCGGTGTTGTTCCAGAGGAAGCGGCGCACGTCGGTCTGCAGCCAGAAGCGATAGATCCCGAGCGTTAGCAGCAGCAGCACGGCGCCGCGGGTGAGCAGCCGCCAGAACGTGTCCTCGACGCCGTTGAAGACGACCACGTTCGCGGGCGGCGAAAGGGCCGGCGCGGCCTCAGACGACGTGACGGAAGTCATGCGGCGGTTCTAGCACGGCAGACCCGCGCATCAACGCAGGATGATCGGCTGCGGCGGTGCCTTGCGGCGGATCAAGTCCGACGCCTTGTCGGCGATCATCATGACGCCCGCATTCAGGTTCGCGGACAGCATCATCGGCATGATCGAGGCGTCGGCGACGCGCAGGCCCTCGAGGCCGCGCACGCGCAACTCGTCGTCGACCACGCTGGTCGGATCGCTGTCCGGCCCCATGCGGCAGGTGCCCATCGGGTGGAACGTGGTGGTGCCGCGCTCCTTCGCGGCGGCGAGTAGCTCGTCGTCGGTTTGCGCCTGCGGCCCGGGGAAATCCTCGTAGTCGTAATACGGCGCGAGCGGCCTGGATTTCAGGATGGCGCGCGCGAGCCGCATCGCGGCGACCAGCACGCGGCGGTCGGTCTCCTCGGTGAGATAGTTCGGCTGGATCTCCGGTTGCTCGAACGGGTCGGCCGAGCGGATGCGGACATGGCCCTTGCTCTCGGGCCGCTGCTGCCACGGCGCGGAGGTCATGCCCGGCTCGTGCTCGAGCTGGCCCTGCATGCCTTCGTGGTAGCTCGCCGGCGTGAAGGTGAGCTGGATGTCCGAGGTCTCCAGGTGCGGCGCGGATTTCCAGAAGCAGTAAACCTGCGTCGGCGAAAGCCCGAGAATGCTCTTTCCGCCGAGGCACCATTTGGCGATCTCGGCCGCGAGATTGAGGCCGCGCGAGCGCTCGTTGATGGTCGCGGCGTTCTTCACCCGCACCGTGACGCGCGGCGCGTAGTGGTCGCGCAGGTTCTCGCCGACGCCCGGCAACGCGTGGCGCACCGCGATGCCGAGCGATTGCAGATGCGCGGGCGCGCCGACGCCGGACATCTGCAGCAATTGCGGCGAGTTGAACGTGCCGCCCGACAGGATCACTTCGCGGCGCGCGCGCACCTCGGCCGGGGCGCCATCGCGGCCGCCCTTGCGGTAACTCACGCCGGCCGCGCGCTTGCCTTCGAACACGAGACCGGTCGCATGCGCGCGCGTGACGACGGTCAGGTTCGGCCGTTTCATCGCGGGGTGCAGGAACGCGCGCGCCGCGCTCATGCGCCGGCCCTTGTGGATCGTGCGCTGCGCGTAGTTGATGCCGAGCTGGCTCGCGCCGTTGTAGTCGGGATTGCGCGGAATGCCGATGCTCTCGGCGCCGGCGATGAAGGCATCGCACAACGGATGGTGCTGGTCGATGTCGGTGACGGTCATCGCGCCCTGGCGGCCGCGGAAGGTCTCGTCGCCGTCGCCGATGCGGCGCTCGATCCGCTTGAAATAGGGCAGCACGTCCGCATAGCCCCAGCTGCGATTGCCGCGCTGCGCCCAGCCGTCGTAGTCGAGCCGCTGGCCGCGATTGTAGATGTGGCCGTTGATCGAGGACGAGCCGCCGAGCGTCTTGCCGCGCGGCGCGAGAATGCGCCTCCCACCGGTCCACTCGCTCGGCTCCTGGGTGTAAAGCCAGTTCAGGCCCGGCTGGTGGAACAGCTTGATGAAGCCGGCGGGGATATGGATGTAGGGATGCCAGTCGCGCGGGCCGGCTTCGAGCACGCAGACGGTCGTGCCGGCATCCTCGCTCAGGCGGTTGGCGAGAATGCAGCCCGCCGTCCCGGCTCCGACGATGACGTAATCGAACGTGTCCATGCAGGCTTCTTTTCTTGGCGCATGTTGTCTCGGCGCATGTTGTTGCCGGCGAACCGGCGCCCACGCCGGATCAAGTCCGGCGCAGGCTTTCGCCGAACATGCGCTACTCGGCGGCCACCGCAGTCGGAAGCGTATAGTCCTTGAACTGGTCGCGCAGCGCGGTTTTCAGGATCTTGCCGGTGGCGGTGTGCGGGATTTCATTCACGAACACGACGTCGTCAGGCATCCACCACTTGGCGATCTTGCCCTCCATGTAGCCGAGGATCTCCTCGCGCGTCGGGCTTTCGCCTTTCTTCGGAATGATGATCAGCAGCGGGCGCTCATCCCATTTCGGATGCCGGATACCGATCACCGCCGCCTCCATCACTTTCGGATGACCGACCGCAAGATTTTCCAGATCGATCGACGAGATCCATTCGCCGCCGGACTTGATGACGTCCTTCGAGCGGTCGGTGATCTGCAGATTGCCGAACGGATCGATGGTGGCGACATCGCCGGTGTCGAAGAAGCCGTTCTCATCGAGGACGTTGCCGCCCTCATTCTTGAAATAGCCCTTGGTGACCGCGACCCCCCTGACCTTGAGCCGGCCGAACTTCTTGCCGTCCCACGGGAGCTCGTTCTCCTGGTCATCGACGATCTTCATCTCGACCGAGAACGGCGCCGCGCCCTGCTTTGCCTTCACGTCGAGCAGCTTCTCGTAATCGTTCGCGTCGTAGTCGGGCTTGATCGCGCAGATCGAGCCGATCGGATTCATTTCGGTCATGCCCCAGGCATGCGCGACGGTCACGCCGTAGTTCTTCTCGAACTTCTCGATCATGGCGCGCGGGCAGGCCGAGCCGCCGATCAGCACGCGGCGCAGCGTCGAAAGCTTCAGGTTGTTCGCCTCCATGTGCGCGAGCAGCATCAGCCAGATCGTCGGCACCGCGGCGGTCATCGTGACGCGCTCGCCCTCGAGCAGCTCGTAGATCGAGACGCCGTCGAGCTTCATGCCCGGCAGGATCAGCCGGCAACCCGCCATCGGCGCCGAGAAGGCGATGGTCCAGCCGTTCGCATGGAAGAACGGCACCACCGGCATGATGGTGTCCTGCACCGACAGGTCGAATGCGTCGGGGGTGAGCGCCATCATCGAATGCAGCACGTTGGAACGGTGCGAGTAGACGACGCCCTTCGGATTGCCCGTGGTGCCGGACGTGTAACACATGCCGCAGGCCGTGTTCTCGTCGAACGACGCCCAGGTGAAGTCGCCGTCGACCTCGCCGATCCACTCCTCGTACGGCACCGCGTTGCGCAGGCTCGTCTGCGGCATGTGCGCGGCGTCGGTCAGAACGACGTAGCGCTGGATGGTCGGCAGCTTGTCCTGCAGCTTCTCCATCAGCGGCACGAACGTGATGTCGAGGAACATCAGCCGGTCTTCGGCGTGATTGACGATGTAGGCGATCTGCTCGGCGAAGAGGCGCGGATTGACGGTGTGATAGACCGCGCCGACGCCGGTAATACCGTACCAGGTCTCCAGGTGACGCCACGTATTCCAGGCGAGTGTCGCCACCCGGTCGCCGAGCTTCACGCCGTCCTTTTCGAGCCGCTGCGCGACTTTCAGGGCGCGGCCGCGGATCTCACGATAGGTGGTGCGGTGAATTGGGCCTTCGATGGAGCGCGAGACCACTTCGCGGTTTCCATGCTGGATTGCGGCGTGGTCGATGATGCGATGGCACAACAGCGGCCAGTCCTGCATCAAGCCTTGCATGGCGTCCCCTCCTTCAGGAAATTTGTTTGTTCTTAAGCCGTTAGGCTGATTTTTTGGCCTTGGCACGGCGAAGGTCAAGCCCAAAGGTTAGCCCGTCGACTCCTTACTGCAAAGCCATGCGGCGAGTTTCATGATCGAGGGGAGCAGCACATCGGCATGCGGCGCGAGCGCGTCCGCACCGTTCGGCCCGGAAAGCACCCCGACCGCCAGCGCGCCCGCCGCCCGGGCCGCGATCAGGTCGTGCGGGCTGTCGCCGACGACCGCGATCTCGCCCGGCGTCACGCCGGCGCGCGCCGCGAAGGCCAGCACCGGTGCCGCATCCGGCTTCTGCCCGAAGCCGGAATCGTAGCCGGCGACGAACTCGACCAGCTCGGCGAGACCGAGCCGCCGCAGCTGCGCGTGTGTGTTCGCGTCCGCATCATTGGTCATGATGCCGAGGCGATAACCCGCCTGCCTGAGCTCCGACAGCACGGCGAGTGGATCACCGATGGGATGCAGGTGCGCGAGCGTGGCGTCGAGAAACAGGCGGTCGATCTCGCGCTCGAATTCCCCCGTGTAGGCGCGCCCGAGCGCCTGCGCCCAGGTCCGGCCGTAGACGCTGGTCGCTTCGCTGATAACCGGGCATCCGGGCATCAGGCGCCGCGCCGCGGTGTCGACGCCGGTCAGCGCGGCGAGCCGGGCAAACATCGCGTCGCTGCCGCTCAGCCGCCGCAGGACGTCGCAGGTCGCCGGGCCGAGCGTCGACTGGATATCGACCAGCGTTCCATCTTTGTCGAACAGAATGGCGCGGATCGGCATCGCTCCCTCAAAATTGCTTGGATTGGCCTGCATGGCGATAAGGACCCGCCGCGACGGACGCAACCTGCCTCGATGTTTCTCCTGTCCTTTCACCGCCTCTGCGCCGCTTTGCTCGTCGCCGCGCTGCTTGCGCCGGGCGCCGGCGCGGTTGCGCAGACCATCCCGCTGCCGCGCGCCCGGCCGCCCGAAGCACCCCCGATGGTGCCGCTGCCGCCGCTGCGTCCGGCGATCCTGCCGGCGCCGGCCGAGCCGCCTCCCCCCTCCGCCTGCCAGGTCCGCCTGCCCGACATCGCCGTGGTCGAGATCCTTCCGCCCGTGATCGGCGCGAACGGATGCGGCATCGACGACGCCGTGCGGCTGTCCGCCGTGATGACGCGCGACAACGGGCGCATCGCCGTCGCGCCGCCGGCGACGCTGCGCTGTGCGGCCGCCGAGGCGATCGCACACTGGCTGCGCGAGGACGTCGCGCCGATCGCCGCGACGCTGGGCGCGCGGCTTGCGAGCGTGACGAATTTCGCCTCTTACGAGTGTCGCGGGCGCAACCGCATCGTCGGCGCGCTGATCAGCGAGCATGGCAAGGGCAACGCGCTCGACATCCGCGCGTTCACGCTGGCAAATGGCAAGACATACGAGCCGACCGACATTGCGGTGTCGAAGGACGCGCGCGAACGGCTGAAGGCGAGCGCCTGCGTGCGCTTCAGCACCGTGCTGGGGCCGGCCTCGGACGGGTACCATGAGAACCACGTCCATGTTGACATCGCGCAGCGCCGCTCGGGCTATCGCATCTGCCAATGGGCGGTGCGCGACGCGTCCGATCTCATCCCGCTGCCGCGCGAGCGGCCGCCGGAGGCGCCGCCCCGCGAACCTTGACGACTCCGAACCGCTCTCCCACAGCGAGACCGCATGAGCCAGGATCCGTTTCCCGCCACCGCGCAGCCCTCGGTACGACAGCCCTGGGGTCCGTTCGGCAGCATCGCCTGGGCGGTGACCGGCTTCGTCGCATGGCTTGCGGCGCAAATGATCGCCATTGCTGTCTACCGCACGCTGTCACCCGACATCGACCTGAGAGCGCTCGAAACCAACGGCTTCGTTGTCGCATTGGTGACGACAATAGCCGGCCCTGTCTGGGTGGGCGTGCTGATATTCGCAGCGCGCCGGCGCGGTTGGCAGGCGCAGGACTATCTGGCGCTCATTACGCCCCGCCGGTCTGAAATCCTGTTCGGCGTCGCGTGCATGGCGGCACTGCTCGTCGCCCTCGACCTGCTGACGCTTGCTTTCGGACGCGATGTCGTCCCGGCCATCATGGTCAAAATGTACACCTCTGCCCGTGCGGCGAACGCGCTGGTGCTGTTTTTCGCCGCAGTGGTGGTCGTAGCGCCAGTCGTCGAGGAAATCGTGTTCCGCGGCTTCCTGTTTCGCGGACTGAGCGCAACCCGGCTCGGCGTCGCCGGGACGATCGTCCTGATCTCGGCCATGTGGGCTGTGATACACGTGCAGTATGACTGGATGCAGCTCGGACAGATTTTTGTGATCGGCCTGCTGCTCGGCTGGCTGCGCTGGGCGAGCGGCTCGACGGTGCTCACCATCCTGCTGCACATGCTGGCCAACCTCGCGGCATGCCTACAGGCGGCGATCAAGGTGGAGTGGATGGGCTAGGTGTCATTGCGGGGCAGGCCGGCACCCAGACTAACTCTTTTGCTTGCGCATGATCTTTTCCGAAAACCGGTGTCCACTTTTCGGGATCATGCGCCAGAGTTTGATCCAACTTGATTAAATCACCGACCTCCGCTCGTCCCCGCGAAAGCGGGGACCCAGTTCTTTCGAGTGCTCGGCCCCTGGATTCCCGCTTGCGCGGGAATGAGCGGAGTGTGTTTCAACGTTCGCGGATCAAACTCTCATGCATCACACGCGGGTCGATCGGCGTCGTGCCCTTGAGCCCGAGCACGTCTTCCAGCGCTTTCGCGGCCGCCAGAATCCGCGCCTCGCTGCGCGGCGGGCCGGCGATCTGCAGCCCCACGGGGAGGTTTTCGGCGGTAAAGCCGCAGGGCAGTGACAGCGCGGTGCCGCACGGCACGGTGATCGCGTAGGCGATCGCGAGCCACTCGACGTAGTTCGAGAACGTGTGGCCGTTCACCTCGGCGACGTAGCGGTTCTCGATCGGATAGGGCGCGACCACGGTGGCGGGCGTCAGCAGCAGGTCGTACCTGTCGAAGAACGCGAGATAGCGCCGCGCCAGGGCGTTACGCTGGTTCTCGGCGCGCTCCAGCTCGTCGAAATCGATCTTGTAGCCCTTTTCGATATTCCAGATCACCTCCGGCTTGAGCAGCGCGCGATTGGTGCGCAGCAGCTTCGCCTTCTTCATGAAGAAGTCGTAGGCGCGCAGCGTCTGGAAGCAGTCATGCAGTCCGGTCAAATCCGGGTGCGCCTCCTCGACGGTCGCGCCAAGCTCGGCAAAGCGGCGCGCAGCCTTCGCGGTGATCTCGGCGACCTCGCTGTCGACTTTGGTGATCCCGAGGTCGACCGACCATGCGACACGCCTCGGCCGCCAGCCTCCGCGCGCCGCCGCCAGATAGGATTCGCCGGTGCGCGGCAACGACAGGGGATCGCGCGGGTCTTCTCCAACCATCGCGTCAAGCAGCAGCGCCACGTCCTCGACGTTGCGCGCCATCGGTCCGTTCTGGCTGAGGTTCTGGTCGACCGCGCCGTCCGGCGTGTGCGCGACCCGCCCGACGCTCGGCCGGAAGCCGACGATGCCGTTGAAGCTCGCCGGGTTGCGCAACGACCCGCCCATGTCGGACCCATGCGCGAGCCACGCGGTGCCGGTCGCGAGCGCGACCGCCGCGCCGCCGGATGAGCCCGCCGCCGAGCGCGACGTGTTCCACGGATTGCGCGTCATCCCGAACACGTCGTTGAACGTGTTTGCGCCGGCGCCGAACTCCGGCGTGTTCGACATCGCGTAGACGATGCCGCCTTCGGCTTCGAGATGCTCGACCAGAACGTCGGACTCTTCGGGGATCCGGTCCTTGAAGACCAGCGAGCCTTGCGTCGAGCGCACACCCGCCACCGCGGCAAGATCCTTGATCGGGATCGGCATGCCGGCGAGCCGGCCGCGCTCGCCGAGCGGCTTCTTCATCAGCGCGTCGGCATGTTGTCGCGCCCGGTCGAAACAGAGCGTCGGCAACGCATTCACCGGCCCGTCGACCGCCGCGATACGTTTTTCCAGCGCGTCGAGCAGATCGTGCGGTGTCAGCTCACCGGTCTTCAGACGCCCCACGAGAGTCACGGCATCGGCACGGATCAGGTCGTCACTCATGGGTCCCCGGACGGTCGCAACAGGCCGGATCCGGTTCTAGCGGCAGGCCGGGGGGCCGTCTATCAGCGCCCGTGAGAAATGGTTTACCTCTGGCTGGCACCATCACGGCCCGATTCCGCGCCACCACAAGCTTGTTCGCATGAAGATGTCCGACACACGCGCGCTCGCGAACGAACGGGCGCTGGCGCGCCTGACCACGGCGCTGCCGGAGATATTCCCCGCCCCAGTGCTGACCCATGCGCTCAACCGGCGCTGGACGCCGCCGATGCCGCGGCTTGCGGTCGACGGCTACTGGCGCGCGCATCCGCTCCGCGCCGACCGGCTGGCGCGCGCGCTGGCGGCGCGCAGCGGCACGCCCGACGGCTGGACCTGGCGGCTGAAGGCTTCGGCGAAGAGCGACCTGCCGGCGAGCTTTCGCACGCCGCCCGCGCCGTTCCGCGAGAAGGCTTTCGCGCGCGGTCCCGGCTTTTGCTGCGTCTGCGGCCAACCGGTCTATCGCCTCGGCTGGCATGCCGACTTGTGGGAGCGCGGCCCGAATCGCAACACGACCTGGCACACCGCCTGCGTGACGGCATGGCGCTTGTGGAACGCGCCGAGCGATCACGCCAAGCTGATCCGCCGCATGCAGCGCCGCAAATGTGCGCAGACCGGCGGGCGGCTGTGGAAGACATCGGAGGTCGACCATCGCGTGCCGCTGTTCCGGGTCTGGAGAGATCACCGCGACACGGATTGGCCCGCGCTGCTCGCCTTCTGGGGCCTGCCGAATTTGCAGATCATCAATCGCGACGTGCACGTCGAAAAATGCGCCGCCGAGGCCACGTCGCGGCGGCGCATTCCCGATGTCATCGAGGCGCTCTAGCTACGCGGTCGCCTGCGCGCGCCGCAATCCGATCACCTGCAGCTCGGCGAAGAGGCCGACCGCAACCGCCTGCGCGATCACGAAGGCATAGCCGAGCAGCGTCGGCGCAACGAAGCCGCTCATCAGCAGGCCGATGCTGGCGGCGACCCACAGGACATTGAGCCCGATGATGGCCCGCACCGCCGGGCGCGCGATCACGTCGCGCGTGCCGACGAACGCGACCAGCGCCACATAAGGCACGAGCAGCAAGCCGGCTTCGCGCATCAGCGCGGCCGGAAGGCCGAGCAGCCCGGTGAGGACATCGGCGCCGGCGATCATCAGCAGGCCGGTGGCGCCGCTCGCGACCGCGTCGGCAAGCAGCGCATAACGCAGAAAGGTGTTCTGGCGGTTCATGACAGGCTCCTGTTTGGTCCGCGCGCCGCGTCGCGGCGCCTGTCGCATGATCTAGGCGCGCGCAGTCCGCCGGTCGATTAACTGGGAGGTAATGGAGGCGGCGCCTGCCCTGCACTATCATCCGGGCATGGACACACGCGCCATCGGCGATCATCTGCGGGAGTGGCGCCAGCGCCGCCGCCTCAGCCAGCTCGACCTCGCGCTCGATGCCGAGATTTCGACCAAGCATTTGAGCTTCCTCGAGACCGGCCGCGCGCAGCCCTCGCGCGACATGGTGCTGCGGCTCGCCGAGCGGCTCGACGTGCCGCTGCGCGAGCGCAACATCCTGCTGGTTTCGGCGGGCTACGCACCGGTGTTTCCACAGCGGACCCTGGGCGACCCGGCGCTGCAGCAAGCCCGCAAGGCGGTCGACCTCGTGCTCAAGGGTCACGAGCCCTATCCGGCGATCGCGATCGACCGGCACTGGACGCTGGTCGCGCACAATGCCGCGGTCCCGCTGCTGCTTGCCGGCGCGGCGCCGCGGCTGATGCAGCCGCCGGTGAACGTGCTGCGGCTGAGCCTGCATCCCGAAGGGCTTGCGCCGCGGATCGAGAACCTTGCCGAATGGCGCGCGCATCTGCTCGCGCGGCTGCGCCAGCAGATCGACGTCACGGCCGATCCCGAACTGATGAAGCTGCTCGATGAGCTTGCCGCCTATCCGGCGCCGGGCGGCGCGAAGGCTGCGCGCGTCAACGTCTCCCAGGAGCATGCCGGCGTGGTGGTGCCGCTGCGCTTTGCGACCGACGCCGGAACCCTGTCGCTGTTCTCCACCACGACAATCTTCGGCACGCCCGTCGACATCACGCTTGCGGAGCTTGCGATCGAATCCTTCTTCCCGGCGGATGCCGCAACCGCCGACATGCTGCGGCGCCTGGCCTGATCCATTCGTCACCGGATTTGCGTCAAACCATTGCAATTTTCTATTGGACTGCGAAGGCTTTCCCCCGCATAGCGTGGGCAATCCCCACTCAGGACAACGCCATGGCTCCGCTCTCCAATCTTCAGGCCCGCGCGGTCGAGACGCTGATCCACCCGTATACCAACCAGGCGACGCTGCGCGAGAGCGGCCCGCTGGTGATCGAGCGCGGCAAGGGCGTCTACATCTACGACAGCGAGGGGAAACAATATCTCGAGGGCATGGCCGGCCTGTGGTGCACGGCGCTCGGCTACGACAACGAGGAACTGGTCGAGGCCGCGGCGTCGCAGATGCGCAAGCTGCCCTTCGCGCATCTGTTCACGGCGAAAAGCCACGATCCCGGCATCGAGCTGGCCGAGAAGCTGAAAGAGATTGCGCCGGTCCCGATCTCCAAGGTGTTCTTCTGCAATTCCGGCTCGGAAGCCAACGACAGCCAGATGAAGCTGGTCTGGTACATGAACAACGCGCTCGGCCGCCCGGACAAGAAGAAGATCATCAGCCGCGTGAAGGCGTATCACGGCGTGACCATCGCTTCGGCATCGCTGACCGGGCTGCCGAACAACCACATCGATTTCGATCTGCCGATCGCGCGCGTGCTGCACACGTCGTGCCCGCACTACTATCGTTTCGGCAAGGACGGCGAGAGCGAGGAGGAGTTCGCGACGCGTTGCGCCGCCGAGCTGGAAGAGCTGATCCTGCAGGAAGGCCCCGACACGGTGGCGGCGTTCATCGCCGAGCCGATCATGGGCGCGGGCGGCGTGATCGTGCCGCCGAAAACCTACTTTCCGAAGATCATGGCGGTGTGCGCGAAGTACGACGTGTTCATGATCGACGATGAGGTGATCTGCGGCTTCGGGCGGCTCGGCACGCCGTTCGGCTGCATCGCGCTCAATTACAAGCCGAACTCGATCTCGGTCGCCAAGGCGCTCTCGTCGGCCTACATGCCGATCGCCGGCGTGATGATCCCCGAGGACATGTACCAGGCGCTGATCGTGGAGAGCCGCAAGATCGGCGTGTTCGGTCACGGCTTCACCTATTCGGGGCACCCGGTGGCGGCGGCGGTCGCGGTGAAGACGCTGGAGATCTACAAGCGCGAGAAGATCTTCGAGGCGGCGGCTGCGCGCGCGCCGCAATTCCAGAAGCGCCTGATGGCGCTCGGCGAGCATCCGCTGGTCGGCGAAGCGCGCGGCATGGGCCTGGTCGGCGCGCTCGAGCTCGCAAGCGAGAAGCGCGGCAAGAAGCCGTTCGATCCGAAGAAGGGCGTCGGCGCCGCAGTGGTGCGCCACGCCGAGGCCGAAGGGCTGATCGTGCGCGTGATCGGCGGCGATATCATCTCGGTCTGCCCGCCGCTGATCATCAAGCCGGCAGAGGTCGACGAATTGTTCGACAAGCTGTCCCGCGCGCTCGACAAGACGCTCGATTGGGCAAAGCGCGAGCAGCTGCTGGCGGCTTAAGCCAGCGGGACGATCCTAAAGCCTCGCCGAGGTCGAGACGTCCACGGCGATCCAGTCGGCGGCGCCGACTTCTAGAACTCGATTCCTCATCCTGAAGCGGCCGTCTCGAAGGATGGCCACAGACACCGAGCTTGCCGCCATGCTTCGAGACGCCTGCCTCCGCTAGTGCGTCGGCGGGCTCCTCAGCATGAGGCCCCCCCAAACGCAGAAACGCCGGGCTTTCGCCCGGCGTTCTGTCTTCCCCCGCGCCTTAAGCTAATTGATGTCGCGTCCGCCGGTGAAGGCGAGCCGCGGATTGGTCGGCGAGTCGCCCTGCCCCGGCGCCAGCACGACCACGGTCGTGTTGATCTTCACCCGGCTGAACAGGTCGATCGCGTCCTCGTTGGTCAGGCGGATACAGCCCGACGAAATCGCCGAACCGATATATTCCGGCTGGTTGGTGCCGTGGATGCGATAGAGCGTGTCCTTGTTGCCTTCGTAGACGTAGAGCGCGCGCGAGCCCATCGGATTGTGCGGGCCGGGCGCCACGTAGGCCGGAATGTTTCCAAGCCGCTTCTTGATGTCGTTGGTCGGCGTCCAGGACGGCCACTCTTCCTTGCGGCCGACGCGGGCGAGGCCGGAGAACGCGAGCGCGTCTTCGCCGACCGTGATGCCGTAGCGGATCGCCTTGCCGCCGTCCTGCACGTAATAGAGATAGCGCGCGTCGCTATCGACCACGATCGTGCCCGCCGCTTCCTTGCGGTGGTAGTTCACGATATGGCGCTTGTAGGGTTCCGGGATCGTCGCCTGCGCATAAGGCGCGTTCGCGAGCAGCTTCTTGTCGCGCGGCGTCAGCGATGCATCCGACGAAACCTCGAGCGTCGACTGCACGCAACCGCCGGCGGCGAGACCGAGACACAAAAATGCGACCGCACGTAGCGCCATGACTTGATCAACCTTTGCCTTCGTACGCGCCCCAGAAGGATTTCTTCTGTTAGCCCAAAGACCCCGTCCGTTCCAGCGGCGCGGCGCGGTGGAGCGACGCTCGCCGCGACCTGTTGCAGGAATGCCGCACCCGGAGGGGCGGAACGGTCTGTTTTGCCAGGAAGGAGCTTCGCAGCAAAAGGTAAACGAGCTGTTTACCCTAAAAGCCTACGCATGCGCGGTCTTTACCCGGTCTCAACGGTGGGAACAGGTCTCACCGAATCACTGCCAAATGCCCGTGACGTCGTACGGTTTCTGCCCATTTCCCGCCGCACTCAGGCGCGACACGGGTCCCTCGCAAACAACCCGGCACGCGCCGGCACAAACACTTCCCAAGGAGAGGACGATGAACTCCCAACGAGCCGCCCCCGAACAACGCCGCGAGCGCGCCGACCTCGATCCGCGCTTCGGCAAGATCGGCCTCTCGGCGGTCGCGGCGGCGATGCGCTACGGTACCGATGCGCGCAACACGGCCTATGCGCCTGCCAAGCTGTCCGACAAGCTCGCCGACGAGGCCGCGGCCTGACCTGATCGAGGCCGCCGCGGCGCGCGGGCGCTGTCGCATCTTCATCTCTCCAGTGGACGCTTCGGCGCCGGCGCGCTAGTCAGGGCTTCATCCCTGCAATGGCGCGCCCGATGCTGTCTGCCTATGTCCCGCGCGGCACTTCACTCGAACGTCAGACGGTCGGTGAGGCCGGCCCGGTGCCCGACGGCGCGGTCTGGTTCGACCTCGTCTCGCCCGCCGTGACCGAAGACAAGCTGCTCGAGCGCGCGCTCGGCATTGCGGTGCCAACGCGCGAGGAGATGCAGGAAATCGAGGTGTCGAGCAGGCTCTACGTGGAGAACGGCGCGCGCTACATGACGGCGACGCTGATGTGCCAGTCGGACAGCGCGACGCCGAAGACCACGCCGGTGACTTTCATCCTGGCCGGGCACAAGCTGGTCACCGTGCGCTACGACGAGCCGAAGCCGTTCGCGCTGATCACCAACAAGCTCGCCCGCACCTGCGCGCCGACCGTCTCCGGCGAGTCGATCATGATGGATCTGCTCGATGCGGTGATCGATCGCGCCGCCGACATCCTGGAGCGCGCCGGCGCCGACATCGATCGCGCATCGCACGACATTTTCGAGCCCGAGGGGCGGCGTACCGACCGCACCCTCACCTACCGCTACATCCTCAAGACCATCGGCCGCAAAGGCGACCTCACCTCGAAGGTGCGCGAGAGCCTGGTGTCGATCGGCCGCCTCGTGCTCTTCCTCGCGAACGAGGCCGACGGCTTGAAATGGCCGAAGGAGATGCGCACGCAGCTGAAGTCGATGCAGCGCGACGTGCAATCGCTGTCCGACCACGCGACCTATCTGGGCAACAAGGTCACCTTCCTGCTCGACGCGATGATCGGGGTGATGAGCATCGAGCAGAACAACATCATCAAGATCTTTTCCGTCGCGGCCGTCGTGCTGATGCCGCCGACGCTGGTCGCCTCCATCTACGGCATGAACTTCAAGCACATGCCGGAGCTCGACTGGACCTTCGGCTATCCGCTCGCGCTGCTGCTGATGCTGATCGCGGCGATCCTGCCGTACGTGTTCTTCAAATGGCGGCGATGGCTGTAACGGCGCGCAGCACAACTGTGAGATAGTGATCGGCGCGGCGTTTAATCGTTTCTTTGCGATACCCGCGAACCGCCCTGCTCTCACGCTCCAACGTTTAACCCGTCACACACCTCGCGATGCGTAATGCATCGCGCGGAGGCGTGACGCAATGTTCCGAGTTCTGACCTGTCTGGCGACCGAGCATGATCTTCGGCTGGTCCTGCTCGCCGGCGCCATCTGCTTTACGGCGAGCCTCGCCGCGATCTGCCTGTTCGACCGCGCGCTCTCGAACAGCGGGCGTGTCCGCGGCGGATGGATTATCGGCGCGGGCGCCGCCGCCGGCTGCGGCATCTGGGCGACCCACTTCATCGCGATGCTTGCCTTCACGCCGGGTGTTCCGGTCGGTTACGACGTCGCGCTCACGGTGCTCTCGCTTCTTGCCGCGGTCCTGCTGACGAGCGCCGGCCTTGCGATGGCCTGCGCCACGAACGTGCGCGGGGCCGCGGGCGCGGGCGGTGCCGTCGTCGGCTTCGGCGTCGCGGCAATGCACTATACCGGGATGGCGGCGCTGCAGGTTCCCGGCCGGGTGACCTGGTCCGCCGACCTCGTCGCCGCCTCGATCGGATTCGGCGTGCTGCTCGGCGTTGCGGCGCTGACACTGGCGGCGCGCCGGCGCGGCGCGCGCAGCACGCTGGCGGCGGCAGGCCTGCTCACGCTGGCGATCGTGCTGCATCATTTCACCGCCATGGGCGCGGCGACCATCGCGCTCGATCCGACGCGCACGATCGATCCGCTCGCCGTCTCCGAAGCCGGTCTTGCGATGACGATCGCCGGCGTGACGCTCGCGATCCTCGGCGCCAGCATTCTCGGCGCGGTCATGGACCGGCGCCTCGAGGAAAAAAACATCCTGCTCGACACCGCGCTCAACAACATGAGCCACGGCGTCATGATGTTCGACGCCGACCACCGCGTGATCCTGTGCAACCAGCGCTACCTCGATCTCTATCGGCTTCCCGCCGGCACCATCAAGGCCGGCCTGACCTTGCGCGAAGTGATCGGACTGCGCGCCGCGGCCGGCACCTTCGCGGGCGACCCGGAGCGCTATTGCGAGGAGGTGCTGAACGGGGTCGCGCGCAGCAAGGCGGAAAAGCGGATCGTCAGGCAGCCGGATGGACGCACCATCGTCGTCGTCGGCCAGCCCCTCGCCGGCGGCGGATGGGTCGCGACGCACCAGGACATCACCGAAGAGCAGCGCCGCGAAGCGTCGTTTCGCTTCCTGTTCGACAGCAATCCGCTCCCGATGTGGGTATGGGATCACGAGACGCTGCGCTTCCTCGCGGTGAACCGCGCCGCGGAAGAAAAATACGGCTACGACAAAGAGCGGTTCCTGACGCTGACGCTGCACGACATCAAGCGCTCGCGCGACTGGAGCTCGATCGAAGGCGTCGTGCGCGGCGACGAAAGCGGATTGCGCGCCGGCCGGACCAGCGTGCATGCCAAGGCGGACGGGACCGTGTTCGACGTCGAGTTCTACGGCCGCTCGATGATTTACGAGGGCCGCGCCGCCACGCTGGTCAGCCTGATCGACATCACGCAGCGCAAGCATGCCGAAGACGAGTTGCGCAGCACGCGCGCCTTCCTCGACACCATGGTCGAGAACATGCCCGCCATCCTCACCGTCAAGGACGTGCGCGACAAACGCTACGTGCTGGTCAACCGCGCGGCGGAAGTCGCGTTCGGCATGTCCGGCAGCGAGATGGTCGGCAAGCGCGCCGACCAGATCTTCTCGCGGCAGACGGCGGATTTTGTCGACCGCAGCGACCGCGAAGTGGTCGAAATCCGGCGCGCTGCACCGCGCCGAGGAGCAGCCGTTCCAGACGCCGCACAACGGCGTTCGCCTGTTCAACACCAAGAAGCTGCTGGTGCGCGGCGCGGACGACGATGCCCAATACCTGCTCAGCCTCTCGGAAGACGTGACCGACCACACGCGGGCGCGCGACCAGATCGCGCACATGGCGCTGCATGACCCGCTCACCGAACTGCCCAACCGCGCCGCGTTCAACGGCAAGCTCGCCGCGACGGTGGCCACCGCCGCGTCAGCGAGCAAGACGTTCTCCCTGCTCAGCATCGACCTCGATCGGTTCAAGGAAGTGAACGACGTGTTCGGGCATGCGGCCGGCGACGAACTGCTCTGCGAGATCGGACGCAGGCTGCGGGATGCGGCCGCAGGCGCATTCCTTGCGCGCCTCGGCGGCGATGAATTCGCGCTGATCATCACGGACCCTGCGCAATCCTCCGAAGCGGTGGCCGCGCGGCTGCAGCAGGCGATGACCGCCGACATCGCGGTCGGCGACGAGCGCGTGCACATGGGACTGAGCATCGGCGTCGCCGCCTTTCCGTCCGACGGCGCGGACGTGACCGCGCTGATCGCCAATGCGGACGCGGCGCTCTATCGCGCCAAGACCGCCGGAGGCGGGACGATCCGCTTCTTCGAAGCGACCATGGACGAGCGTTTGCGCGAGCGGCGCGCGCTGCAGCACGAGCTGAACACCGCGATCGATAACGCGGAGCTCACGCTCTACTATCAGCCGCAGGCGCGGGTCGGCGGCGAGATGATCGGCTTCGAGGCGCTGGTGCGCTGGCATCATCCGCTGCGCGGCGTCATTCCGCCCGGCACCTTCATTCCGCTGGCCGAGGAGAGCAACCTGATCGCCGAGATGGGCGAGTGGATCCTGCGCGAAGCCTGCCGCGAGGCGGCGTCGTGGCCGACACCGTTGACGGTCGCGGTCAACCTCTCGCCGATCCAGTTCCGCCACGGCGACCTGCCCTCGATGGTGCACACGATCCTGCTGGAGACCGGCCTTGCTCCGCATCGCCTCGAGCTCGAAATCACCGAGGGCGTGCTGATCAACGACTTCACGCGCGCGGTCGCGATGCTGCGGCGCCTGAAGGCGCTCGGCGTCAGCATCGCGATGGACGATTTCGGGACCGGCTATTCGTCGCTGTCGTACCTGCAATCGTTTCCGTTCGACAAGATCAAGATCGACCGCACCTTCATCTCCAATCTCGCCGAGAATCATTATTCGGCGACCATCGTGCGCGCGGTGATCGGGCTCGGCCGCGGCCTCAATCTTCCGGTGCTTGCGGAAGGCGTCGAGACCGCCGCACAGCTCGAATTCCTGGCGCGCGAGTCCTGCGACGAGGTGCAGGGCTATCACATCGGCCGCCCTGCCCCGATCGCCCAGTATGCGACCGTCGTCGGCCGCGAGGCATCGTCGCAGCTCAAGGTGGTGGGCGGCTAGAGTCCGAATTCAACTCGACGGCTCAGTGCCAGACGCCGTCGTTGATGGCCGACCGGCCTTCATAAATGCCGTTCTGCAGGAAGTGATCGAGCGGATTGACGCCGGCTGCCGCGACGTCCGGATTGGCGCCGAGATATTTCAGCGTGTCGAACTGCGCCGACGGGTCACGTCCTTCGCGCCAGCCGGACTGCTGGTAATGCAGCAGCGGGTTCACGCCCGCTGCGGCGACGTCCGCATAGTGCGACAGGTATCCCGCGGTGTCGAAATAAGGGTTCGGATTGCGGCCTTCGCGCCAGCCACTGGCGTTGAAATGCTGCAGCGGGTCGACACCTGCCGCGGCCACATCGGGATTGGTGAGCAGGTAGTACTGGGCGTCGAAACCGTTCACCGCGGTTCCGATCGCCGCATGCGTCACGCGGCCTTCGCTGGCGCCGTAGCGCAGATAGTGCTCGAGCGGATCGACACCGGCCGCCGCAACATCGGGGTTGCGCACGAGATAAAACGTCGTGTCGAAGAACGGGCCGGGATCGTATCCCTTCTTCCAGCCGACCGCGTGATAGTGATCGAGCGGATTGACGCCCGCGGCGTCCTTGTAGAGGCCGAGATACCAGGACGTGTCGAGGTACGGGTTCGGATCGCGCCCTTCGCGCCAGCCGAAGGCGTTGAAATGCGCCAGCGCGTTGCCGCCGGCGAGGAACACGTCGGGGTTGGACACGCTATAGAACAGGGAATCGAACAGCGCGCTCCCGTCGTCGACATTGACCGTGCCGTCGGCAAAGCGCAGGTGCTCGATCGAAACGAGCGTGTCGAGCCCCTGCGGCCCGAGCATGAAGATCGTGCTTCCTTGATCGGACGTCGTATAGGCGGCCAGTACACCGGAAAAGACCGCCGTATCGTCCCCGCCCCGGCCGTCGATGGTCTCGCTTTCCATCGTGGAAAACAGCACGTTGTTCCCGTCGTCGCCGCCCTGGACCGGCGTGACGTCGGTGACGAGAACGGTGATGACCTGGTCATCGGTGAAACTGCCGTCGGAGGCACGGACACGCACGAGATAGCTGTTGTTGTGGTCGGAATCGCCGGGATTCTCGAAGTCCTGCGGAAACGCGAAGGAGAGAGCGCCGGTTGTGGCATTGATCTGAAACTGGAATCGATCAGCACCTGCGACGATCGAATAAGTCAGCGTGCTGCCGGGGTCGACATCGGTCGCCAGAACGGTCGTGACCGCAAGCGAGTTTTCCGGGACGGCGAATGCGGCGGTCGCACCGCCGCCACCCGAAATGATGGTGGGCGCGTGTTCGGTCACGCCGTCGGTAAAGGTGAATTCGGTGTTGAAGCCCAGAGCGGTCAGATCGTTGACGCCGTAAATCTTCAGGTTGCCCGCCTTGTCGCGGAGCTGCATCTCGGTGACATGATAGGTACCGTGCCGCGCGAGCTGCGAGAGCTGATGGCTGCTTGAATAGGAGCCGTTGCCGGCCGGGTCGAGAGAGAAGCCGGACGCGGTCTGCACGCTGCCGCTTCCGTCGAGATAGCTGACCGCCTTGTCGAAAAAGATCACGACCGAATGAACACCGGAGACGTTGTCGACCGCACCGACGGTGAATGTCACGGTCGGCGTTCCCGCCGGGTTCACGTTAGCCGGCAGGCCGAGCGCGGTCGGAACCGGCGGCGCCGTATCCGGCGTCCCGCCCGTGAACGTGAAGGACGTGTTGAAACCCAACGCGGCAAGGTCGGCGGCATTATAAATTTTCAGGTTGCCTGCCTTGTCGCGCGCCTGCATCTCGGTGACGTGATACACACCGGGGCTGGCAAATTGAGAGACCTGCTCAGTGTGCGAAAAGGTGCCGTTTCCGGCCGGGTCGAGAGAGAAACCGGATGCGGTTTGCACATTGTCGCCGCTGTCGACGTAGCTGATCGCCTTGTCGAAAAAAACGACGACCGAATAGACGCCGGAGACGTCGTCGGTCACGTTGGCGGAAATTGTTGCGGTCGGCGCCACCGTATTCAAATTCACATTCGAGGGCACGCCGAGCGCGTTCGGAACGGGAGCGCTCGAATCAGGCGTTCCGCCCGTAAGCGTGAACGTCCTGTTGATCCCCAGCGCGTCGAGGGCGCCGGCATTGTAGTTCGCAAGATTTCCCGCCTTGTCGCGCAGTTGCATCTCCGTCACGTGATAGGTGCCGGGACTCGCGAACTGGGATAGCTGCTGCGTGATCGAGTAGCTGTTGCCCCCGGATGACTCCAGAGAGACGCCGGAGGCGATCTGAACGTTGCCCTGACCGTCGAGATAACTGATCGCCTTGTCGAAAAAGATCACGACGGACTGGACGCCGGACATGTCGTCCGTCGCCGTGACGGTAAATGTTGCAGAGGGATTCGGACCGTTGAGGTCGACGGTCGCGGGCAGGATCATGCTGCCGGGAACTGGAGGAGCTGTATCGGCCACGGCGCGCCCGCTGATGCACCTATCGGATTTGCTTCAAACTATAATGTGGCAGATCGGAATACCACAACGGCAAAAACGCCGCCGCGACAGCGCAACAGCCGGCGGGAGCTCGCCTAGACGTGCTGTCCGCCGTTGATGTGGATCTCGGCGCCGTTCACGTATGAACTCGTCTCGGTGCACAGCACATAGATGATCTTCGCCACCTCGTCGGGCGTGCCAAGCCGGTGCATCGGGATCTGGTGCGCGACGATGTCCTCGGTGCCGGGGGAGAGGATCGCGGTGTCGATCTCGCCCGGTGCGATCGAGTTGACGCGCACGCCGAGGCGGCCGAAGTCGGACGCCATTTCGCGCGTGAGCGAGGCGAGCGCGGCCTTCGAGGTCGCGTAGGCGGCGCCGGCGAAAGGATGCACGCGCGAGCCCGCGATGGAGGTGACGTTCACCACCGCGCCGTTTGCCTTGCCGAGCTCGTTGATCAGGCCGCGCGCGAGCATGATCGGCGCGAAGAAATTCACCTGGAACACGTGGCTCCACACTTCGCGTGCGGTGTCGATGGCGCCGAGCCGTTTGCCGCCCTCGGCCTTGGGCGAGATCGCCGCATTGTTGACCAGCGCGTGCAATTCGCCGTCCTCGAGTTCGGGTCTTGATCAAGGCGATCGCCGCGTCGGTGCTCGCCGCATCGGCGAGGTCGACCTGGATGTGATCTTCCGGGCCCATCTCCCACGGGCAGTTTTCCGGGAATCCATGGCGCGAGCAGGTGATGACGCGCCAGCCCGCGGCCGAGAAGCGCTTCACCGTCGCGTGCCCGATGCCGCGGCTTGCGCCGGTGAGCAGCAGCGTGCGGCGCGGCTGGTTGTTGGTCTGCGGGTTCACCATCAACGATATGCTTTCAAGGATACATCCGCGTCTTGGCCCACATGCCGCCGAGCGCGTCGCGGCGGAACTCCACCCGGTCATGTAGTCTGAACGGGCGGTCGTGCCAGAACTCGATCTTGTGCGGCACGATGCGGTAGCCGGACCAGTGCGAGGGGCGCGGCACGGTTCCGATGGCGTATTTCGCGCCGTAGAGCGCGACGGCCTTCTCGAACGCGAGCCGGCTTTCCAGCGGACGCGATTGCTGGCTCGCCCATGCGCCGATCTGGGCGCCCTTCGGACGGGTGGCGAAATAGGCGTCAGCCTCTTGCGGCGTCACGCGCTCCACCGGCCCGCGCACGCGCACCTGCCGGCTCAGCGACTTCCAGTAGAACAGGAGCCCGGCCTTCGGATTTGCCGCCAGTTCCTGCCCCTTTTGCGACTCGGTGTTGGTATAGAAGACGAATCCGCGCTCATCGATTCCCTTGAGCAGCACGGTCCGCACATCCGGCATCCCCTCGCCGTCCACGGTCGCAAGCGACATGGCATTCGGATCGCGCGGTTCCGACTTTGCCGCCTCGTCGAACCAGGCGTGGAACAGCCGGAACGGCTCATCCGCCGCGGTGAAATCACCGCTCGTTAACCATGTTGGGTGTTGAATGGGAGCCGTGTCGGACATCGCGCAAAAGACCTTGATCCCCCGGGCACCGCCGCGCCCGCCCAGGCGGCTCCGTTATAGAGGAACGCGCAAGGCGCGCCTATGGCGGCTGCGGGCCCAGGCGATCGCGCTTGCCATCGCGCTCGGCGCGGCGACCAGCGGCTGCAGCTACAAGCTCGATTCGGTGTTCGGCAAGGACGAGAAATCCGACCAGACCGCGTCGCTGCGTCCCGCTGCGGCGCAGGCGCCCGCCTTGGCCGCAACGCCAAGCGAGCACGACCTCGACTACGCCAGGGCAGCCGCGTCGGTCGTGCTTGCGAGCCCCGAAAAGGACGCCAGCCAGCCGTGGGAGAACCCCGGGACCGGCGCGCGCGGAACCGTGACGCCGATCGCCGGCGCCTATACGCAGGACGGCTTCACCTGCCGCGACTTCCTTGCGAGCTACGTCCGGGACGGTGCGGAATCGTGGCTGCAGGGCGACGCCTGCCGCATTCATCAGGGCAAATGGACGGTCCGCAAGATGCGGCCGCTGAAGCGCTCCTGACCCGGCGTCTGTCGCGTTGTCCACGGCGACCCGGACATCCGCCGCGCCGGACACCGCGATGCGCGTTGCAGGACGGCCACACTGCCCCCACATTGAAGGCGATGAATCGGGCGACCGGCCCGGGGGAACGTGGAGCAACAGGATGCGCGACCCCTACGAGGCGTTGGGGGTGTCGAAGTCGGCGAGCCCGGAAGACATCAAGAAGGCCTATCGCAAGCTGGCGAAGAAGCTGCACCCGGATGCCAACACCAAGGATCCGAAGGCGGCGCAAAAATTCGCCGAGCTGAACGGCGCCTATGAGATCGTCGGCGACGTCGACAAGCGCAAGGCGTTCGACCGCGGCGAGATCGATGCCGAGGGGAAGCCGCGCTTCCAGGGCTTCGGTGGACGGCCCGGCGGCGGCAATCCGTTCGGCGGGCGCGAGGGCGATTTCGAGAGCTTCACCTGGGGGCAGGACGGCTTTCGCCGCACGACGACACGCGGCGGCGCTCCAGGCGGCGCCGGTCCGGGCGGCATGGGCGGTTTCGAGGATATTCTCTCCGGCATCTTCGGCGCACGCGGACGGCCGGGCGGCGGCGGGGCGCAGTTCGAAGCCGAGGACATCGGTTCGGCCATCCGCGGGCAGGACGTCGCCGCAACCGCGACCATCACGTTGAACGAAGCGGCGCATGGCGGCACGCGGCGGCTCGAGCTGCCGACCGCCAAGGAAATCGAGTTCAAGATTTCCGCCTGGCATAGCGGACGGCAAGCAAATCCGTCTCAAGGGCCAGGGCATGCCCGGGCCGCACGGGGGGCCGCCCGGCGACGTGCTGATCACGGTGTCGATCGCACCGCATCCGCTGTTCAAGCTGGACGGACAAGACCTGCGGCTCGACCTGCCGGTCACGCTGTATGAAGCCGTGCTGGGCGCCAAGGTCCGCGTCCCGACGCTCGACGGCGCGGTCGAGCTTGCTGTTCCGGCAAACACCTCGAGCGGGCGCACCTTCCGTCTCAAGGGAAAGGGCCTGCCCGGCAAGACCGCGGGCGACCTCTACGTCACGACGCGCATCGTGCTGCCGGACGGCAAGGACGCCGATCTCGAAGAGATGATGACGACGTGGCGCGAGACGAAGCCCTACGATCCGCGCGGCGGCATGGGCTGAGCGCGCAGTGCGCCCGCAACGCCGGCGCGTTGCGGGCGGTGCCTCACAATGAGGCTGTTTTAATTCGTCGTCGCAGCCGTCCGCGCCGCCGGCGTGACGCGCCAGATCGTGTTGCCGACATCGTCAGCGACGAGCAGCGCGCCCGCCTTGTCGATCGCGACGCCGACGGGGCGCCCACGCGCGTGCTCATTCTCATCGAGGAAGCCGGTGAGCACGTCGAGCGGCTGACCGGAAGGCTTGCCGTTCGCGAAAGGCACGAAGACCACCTTGTAGCCGCTGTGCGGCTTGCGATTCCATGACCCGTGCTGGCCGATGAAGGCGCCCTCGCGGTACCTCGCGGGCAGCAGCGTGCCGCTGGAGAAGGTCAGCCCGAGCGAGGCCGTGTGATTGCCGAGCGCGTAGTCCGGCACCAGCGCCTTCGCGACCATCTCGGGGTTGGGCGGCTGCACGCGCGCATCGACGTGCTGGCCGTAATAGCTGAAGGGCCAGCCGTAGAAACCGCCGTCCTTCACCGAGGTGAGGTAGTCGGGCACGAGATCGCTGCCGAGCTCGTCGCGCTCGTTCACCACCGTCCACAGCGTATCGCCCTGCCAGGCCATGCCGTTCGGGTTGCGCAGTCCCGACGCGAACACGCGCGACCGGCCGGACGTCAGATCGATTTCGAGGATCGCGGCGCGGTTCGCTTCCTTGTCGAGGCCGTTCTCGCCGACGTTGCTGTTGGATCCGATGCTGGCGTAAAGCTTCGTGCCGTCGGCGCTCGGGATGATGTTCTTCACCCAATGGTGATTGATCGGACCGCCCGGAAGGTCGGCGACCTTCTCGCCGCCGGTAAGCGAGGTTGCGCCCGTGTCGTAGTGGAAGCGCATCACCGCGTCGGCATTGGCCACATAGAAGGTGTCGCCGATCAGCGCCATTCCGACCGGCGAGTTCAGATCCTTGATGAAGACCGTTCGCGTCTCAGGCACGCCATCGCCGTCGCGATCGCGCAGCAGCGTGATGCGGTTGGCGCTCGGCACGCCGGCGCCCGCGCGCTTCTGCGCCCAGCCGAAGATCATGCCCCGCAGCCCCTTGCCCTCCTCGGGACGCTTCGGCGCGTTGCTTTCCGCGACCAGCACATCGCCGTTCGGCAGCACGTAGACCCAGCGCGGATGCTCGAGCCCGGATGCGAACGCCGCGACGGTGAGACCCTCGGCAGGCTTGGGCTTCGCCCCTTCGCTCCAGCCGACCGCCTTGGCGATGTTGACGGTCGGGAGCAGCGTCCTGCCGGGTTCCGGCAGCGTCGGGCTGGGTCCGTGCGTCTGTTGCTCGGGAAGCTTGGCGCTGTCGCCGCAGGCCGCGAGCAGGAGGGCGAGCGAAAAGCCGCAGATCATTCTTGACGTCGGAGAGAGCATGGATGTCGTCCTTCACGCGCCCCGATGCGGGAACGCGCGCCACGCCGCTCCGTTCCGGTCAGGGCCGCGCGTCGGACAACATGCGCAGCAGCGCGCCGGTCTGCTGGCGCGTCTCGATCTGCTCGTAAATGGTCTCGGCCACCTTCTGCAGCCGCGCCCGGTCGGCCGGTCCGCTCACCACGAACGCAACGTCGTCCTCGATCCAGAAAACCGAGCCGACCGGACCGACGGCGCGATAGCGCAGCGCGCTTTGCGGCGCCTGATCGCGGCGGCAATAGATGGTGAAGCGCTCTCCGGTCGGGGTCTCGTACATATAGAGTGCGGCGGCACGGCCGGAGTTGCCGGGCAACAGCCGCCCGCCGAGGAGCTTCAGGCCGAGCGTGTCCAGATTGGGCGAGGCCACCGGATAGCCGATCCGGCGCGAGAGCCACGGGTTGAGATGGTTCTCCCCCGCCTTCACCTCGATCGGGTGGCGCACCTCGGCGATATAGAGCCGATGCGCATCGAGCGCCTCGGTGGTCACTGCGCGCGCCGGGCCGGCACCTTCCCACGCGCCGCGCCCGAACCAGCCGGCGGCGCTTCCGACGAGCAACGCGGCGAACACCGCGGCCGCCGCGAAACGCGACCACTTGCGGCCCGCGCGCGCCAGGCGATCGAGATCGAAGCGCGACGGCACCGGTTCGCTCGCGACCGCGCCGTAGTGCGCGCGGATCGCCTCGGCCTGCGCCTGCCATGCGGCGACACGCGAGCCGTCTTCGCTGTGACTTGCCAGCCATTGCTCGACCGCGGCGCGGCGGTCGGCCGCGAGCTCGCCGTCGACATAGGCGTGCAGCTCTTCTTCCGTCACAGGTGGTTCACGATCGATCATCGCTGGTCACCGTTTCTATTTCACGCGCCGCAGCGGCGGGCGCTCGCCGTCGAGATAAGCCTTGATCTGTGCACGCGCACGCGCGAGACGCGACATCACCGTTCCGATCGGCACGCCCTGCGCCTCGGCCACCTCGCGGTAGCTCAGGCCTTCCAGCACCACCAGCAACAGCGCGACGCGCTGATCCTCAACCAGTGAAGCCAGCGCGCGCGCAATGTCGCGGCTGCCCGCTTCGGAGCCCGACGCGCCGGGGAGGTCGTTGTCCTCGATCGGCGAGATCACCGGCCGCCGCGCGAGCGAGCGCAGGCGGTTGCGGTTGAGATTGGTCAGGATCGTATAAAGCCAGCTCCTGATGTCGCCGCCGTGGAACAGATGCTCGGAACGCAACGCGCGCACCAGCGTATCCTGGACCAGATCGTCGGCCGCCTCCGCATCGCGCGTCAGCGCGCGCGCATAGCGGCGTAGCGCCGGGATCGTCGCCTGGATGTCCTGACGAAATCCGCTCACGTCCCGCCCTCTGTACCGCACCTGTACCGCGCCGCGACCGGCGGCGATGCGGCGCCGTACACCTCGGATAACACCACCGAGTCGCGCAGTATTCCCTGATTCTCAAGGCTTGTTCCGGTCCGATCCGGCTGCTTGCTGGCCCATTGGCCCTATGCCATAGGAAGCGGCGCCGAACCCACGGCGCGCGAGGAAAAGCATGGCGGATGCCACGGGGCTGATGCGCGGCAAGCGCGGCCTGATTATGGGGGTCGCGAACAACCGGTCGATCGCCTGGGGCATCGCCAGGGCGGCGCACGCGCATGGCGCCGAGCTCGCCTTCACCTACCAGGGCGACGCGCTCAAGAAGCGGGTCGAGCCGCTTGCCGCCGAAGTGGGCGGCCTGGTGGTCGGGCATTGCGACGTCACCGATGAGGCCTCGCTCGACGCCGCCTTCACGGTGGTCAGGGACAAGTGGGGCTCGCTCGACTTCGTGCTGCACGCGATCGCGTTCTCCGACAAGGACCAGCTCGTCGGACGCTACGTCGATACGACGGCGGATAATTTTTCCAAGACGCTGGCGGTCAGCTGCTTCTCGTTCACCGCGGTTGCGCAGCGCGCCGAGAAGATGATGCCGAACGGCGGCGCGCTGCTGACGCTGACCTACTACGGCGCCGAGAAATGGATGCCGCACTACAACGTGATGGGTATCGCGAAGGCCGCGCTGGAGGCGTCGGTGATGTACCTCGCGGCGGATCTGGGCGAGAAGAACATCCGCGTCAACGCGATCTCGGCCGGGCCGGTCAAGACGCTGGCGGCTTCGGGCATCGGCGACTTCCGCTATATCCTGAAGTGGAACGAGTTCAACGCGCCGCTGCGCCGGACCGTGACGATCGACGAGATCGGGGATGCCGGGGTCTATCTTCTGTCCGACCTTTCGCGCAGCGTGACCGGCGAAGTGCATCACGTCGATGCCGGCTATCACATCGTCGGCATGAAGAACCCGGCCGCCCCCGATATCGGCGCAATCAAAGACTAGGCTCCGCGTCACGCCATGACGTCCAAACCTCGCCCGCGCGCGCTGCGGTGGCGCCAGCGCCATGTCGAAAAGGTGGTCGGACGCCTCGAGAAGCACCTCGACGCGTTGCGTTTTCGCGCGTGGTTCGACGGCGCCGAACTCACCACCGACTGGACGACCGGAAACCTGACGCGCTGGCGCCGCATGCTGGCGCCGTGGCGCGATGCGCCGCTGCGCATTCTCGAAGTCGGTTCGTGGGAGGGGCGCTCGGCGATGTTCTTCCTGCGCTTCTTTCCCAGGGCGACCATCGTCTGCATCGACGCATTCGCCCAGTATCCGGAGACCGAAGGCCGCCTCGACCGCAACCTTGCGCCGTTCGGCAGCCGGGTGGAGAAGCGCAAAGGCGAAACGTTCCCCGTGCTCGAACAGCTCGACGCGGAAAACCGGCGCTTCGACCTCGTCTACATCGACGCGGACCATTTCTACGAGCCGGTGATGAAGAACTCGCTGCGCGCGTGGCGGCTGACCGAGCCGGGCAGCGTCATCATGTGGGACGACTACGGCTGGGGGCGCGATCATCCGCCGGAGATCCGCGCCAAGACCGCGATCGACGAATTCCTCGGCGACCGCGAGGGCGCGTATCGCCTGCTCGCCAAGGGTTACCAGGTGGCGATCGAGCGGCTGCGATGAGCCGGCCGCGCCGTCTCTATTACATCCGCCACGGCGAAACCGACTGGAACGTGGAAGGCCGCCTGCAGGGGCAGCGCGACATCCCGATCAACGCGCGCGGACGCGAGCAGGCGCGCCGCTGCGGCGGGATCCTGCACGACTTGCTGGCACGCGACGCGATCGATCCGGCGCAACTCGATTTCGTATCGAGCCCGCTCGCACGCGCGCGCGAGACGATGGAGCTGTTGCGCGCCGCTGCCGGGCTCGACCCTGCGGCCTACCGGCAGGACGCGCGTCTCAGCGAGATCTCGTTCGGCCGCTGGGAAGGCTTCACCACCGCGGAACTGCAGCAGCGCTGGCCCGAGGCGGCCGAAGAGCGCGAGCGCGACAAGTGGGGCTTCACGCCGCCGGAGGCGGAGAGCTACGCGACGATGTCGGTGCGCCTGCGCGACTGGCACGACGGGCTGTCGCGCGACAGCGTTGCGGTTGCGCACGGCGGGACCTTGCGCGGGCTGATCGTGCAGCTTGGCATCGCGTCGGCGCAGGAAGCGCCGTTCCTCGATATCGCCCAGGGCGTGGTCTACGCGATCGAGCCGGGCACCATGCGCCGCTATTCTTAAAATGCAGCAATATCAACAACCTATAGGAAACGTCCGCGACGTCGCGAGAGACGCGCGGCGGCGCGGCGCGCGATCGCGCGACTGATGCTGCGGCGGCTGCGACGCCTGGCTGCGCGGATCGCAATTTGACCCTTGTCAGGACGCGGGCTACCACACGCGCGAGCCGTCATGTCCCACAATACGTTCGGTCATTTGTTTCGCGTCACAACCTTCGGCGAGAGCCACGGGGTCGCGCTCGGCTGCGTGGTGGACGGCTGTCCGCCGCGCATTCCGCTGACCGCGGCCGACATCCAGCCGTTCCTCGACCTGCGCCGGCCCGGCCAGTCGCGCTTCACGACGCAGCGGCGCGAACCCGACACCGTGAAAATCCTCTCCGGCACGTTTCCCGACGCAAGCGGACGGGAGGTGACCACCGGCACGCCGATCGCGCTGCTGATCGAGAACGTCGACCAGCGCTCGAAGGATTATTCCGAGATCAAGGACGTCTACCGGCCGGGGCATGCGGATTATACCTACGACGTGAAATACGGCCTGCGCGACTACCGCGGCGGCGGCCGCCAGTCGGCGCGCGAGACCGCGGCGCGGGTTGCGGCCGGCGCGATCGCGCGCAAGATCGTGCCCGGCATGATCGTGCGCGGCGCATTGGTGCAGATGGGTCCGCACAAGATCGACCGCGCGCGCTGGGACTGGGCGCAGGTGGAGCAAAACCCGTTCTTCTGTCCCGATGCCGGAAGCGTCGGGACATTCACCGACTTCCTCGACGGCGTGCGCAAGCAAGGCTCGTCGGTCGGCGCCGTGATCGAGGTCGTGGCAGAAAATGTGCCGCCCGGGCTCGGCGCGCCGGTCTACGGCAAGCTCGACGCGGAGCTTGCCGGCGCGCTGATGAGCATCAACGCCGTGAAGGGCGTCGAGATCGGCGACGGCTTCGCGACCGCCGCGTTGATCGGCGAGGAGAACGCCGATGAGATGCGCATGGGCAATGACGGGCGCGCGCGCTTCCTCGCCAATCACGCCGGCGGGATTCTCGGCGGCATCTCGACCGGACAGCCGGTCGTCGCGCGCTTCGCCGTCAAGCCGACCTCGTCCATCCTCAACCCGCGCAAGACCGTCGACCGCTACGGCAACGAGACCGAGATCGTCACCAAGGGCCGCCACGATCCGTGCGTCGGCATCCGCGCGGTGCCGATCGGCGAAGCGATGGTCGCGTGCGTGCTCGCGGACCACTACCTGCGCCACAGGGCGCAGATGGGTGACAGCCCGGCGTGGCCGTTCCTGCGCTAGCGGCGAACGCAACCTGCGCCAAAGACGAATTCACTCTATATTGCAATCTCTTGCGCGCATCCTTTAGCCACGCTAAAGTCCGCGGATGCAACTCCCGGACTGGCTGAAGCAGTCGAAAACGACCCGCGTCGATTTCGCGCGCGCCGCGGAAATCTCGCCCGGGCGCGTCACCCAGATCTGCGAGGGCGAGATGCCCTCGCTCGATCTCGCCGAACGCATCGTCAAGGTGACCGGCGGCGCCGTGACGCCGAACGATTTCGTCGGGCTAATCCCTTCGCAACAATGGATCAACCGTCTCATGTCCGACACCCAGCAGCGCGTGACAGCGGCCGTCGAGGCCTTCGGCCGCGGCGAGATCGTGGTCGTCACCGACGACGACGACCGCGAGAACGAGGGCGACCTGGTGATGGCGGCGGTGCATGCGACGGCGGAGAAGATGGCGTTCATCATCCGCAACACCTGCGGCATCGTGTGCACGCCGCTGCCCGCCGCGACCGCGCATCGTCTGCGCCTTGCCCCGATGGTGGCCGAGAACGACGCGCCGCACGGCACCGCGTTCACCGTCACGGTCGACTACAAGCACGGCACCACCACCGGCATTTCGGCGGAGGACCGCGTCGCGACCGTGCGCGGGCTTGCCAACAACAATGCGGGCGCGGCCGACTTCGCGCGCCCCGGCCACATCTTTCCGCTGATCGCCAAGGACGGCGGCGTGCTGATGCGCTCCGGCCACACGGAAGCGGCGATCGACCTGTGCCGCTTGAGCGACCTCGAGCCGGTCGGCGTGATCTGCGAGCTGGTCAACGACGACGGCACGGTGATGCGCGGGCCGCAGATCAAGGCCTTCGCCGAGAAGCACAAGCTCAAGCACATCTCGGTCGCCGAGCTGATCGCCTACCGCCAGGCGCGCGAGAAGCTGGTCGAGCGCGTCGGCGAATTCTCCGTCGAGACCGCGATCGGCACGCTGAAGGGCTACGCCTACGTCACGCCGTTCGACAAGGTGCACCACATGGCGCTGGTGCACGGCAAGATCGGCGACGGCTCGGACATGCCGACGCGGCTGCACCGCGCCAATGTGATCCAGGACATGTTCGGCGGCGCGAAGAGCGTGAACGCGGCGCTCGCGCGCTTCAAGCAGATCGGCCGCGGCGTCATCGTGGTGCTGCGCGACGGCACCGCCGGCGTGCCGGTGCAGGCGCTGCCGCAGGGCGACGAAAGCGAAGCCGAGGCCGCCCGCACGCGCCAGTGGCGCGAGGTCGGGCTGGGCGCGCAGATCCTGAAGGACCTGGAGGTGCGCTCGATCCGGCTGCTGTCGTCGAGCAAGCACAACTACGTCGGGCTCGCAGGGTTCGGGATCGAGATCACCGAGACCGAGGGGCTGGAGGGGTAGCGGGTTAGGTTTCTCTGTTATTAACAGGGAAAGAACAGGGAATAACAGGGAACCCCTCACGACGAAAACGGCGTGCTCGCGCCGGATGCAATAAATTGTTCTGACCGGCACGCTTTTGAATCAGAATCCGCTTGCGTTGTGAATCGGCATTGAATTCCTTCGGGCGAACTTCGCTCAAGGGAGGACGCGGATGGCACAATTTCAACCCGGTCAATCCGGCAACCCGAACGGCAGGCCGGCAGGTTCACGCAGCAAGACCGCGATGGCGATCGAGAGACTGCTGGCGGAAAGCGCCGAGTTCGATCGTCGACCGAGCGATTCACATGGCGACGCATGGCGACAAGACGATGATACAGATGTGTCTTGATCGGCTGTGCGCGCCGCGCAAGGACCGGCATATTCCGTTTGCGCTGCCGGACATGAACACTGCGGCTGACGCGGTCAAGGCCGCAGCGGCGATCACCGCGGGGGTCGCGGCCGGCGAGTTGACGCCGAGCGAGGCCGCACACCTTTCACAGCTCGTCGCCAATTATGCGAAGGCGCTGGAAGTCGCGGACCTCGAGGCGCGTCTGCAGGAGATCGAGAAAGGAGAGCGCAGCAGCGGATGAGTGGCGGCGAGCAGATCGAGCAGTGAAGGCCGGGGTTTGTGTCGCATGGACTTCGCTGCGCGCAATCCGGGCTGCGCGAGAGCAAGGAACTCACATAAGCGAAGCGACGTGCGGGGCGTAAACCGCTGAGGCTCCCGATGTCGCTTCGCTCATCCGGCCCATGCGCTCGGGCCAGAAGCGTGCGACTTCACCCCTTCGCACGGTCCGGGTCGACGAACAGGTCGGACACGTCGAGATTCATCACGTCGGCAAGACCGGCCAATGACCTGCGCGGCGTCGCGGAGGCTGCCGAGGATGGATTTTCCCACAAGGGGATTCATTGGGATGGAAGGTGGGCGGGAACGGGATAATTGAACCGCTAAGTTGCCAAGAATTCTCTATCACAGCGCGCCGCAGAAGGCCTGTAGCGCGCTGTGATGCCAGGCAACTGCATCCGTGTGAATGCGATATGGATCTCTAACAGGCTGAGCGCTATCTGCGTTTGACCTTCTTCTTGGCGGCGGCGTTTTCCGACCGTGCTTCAGCCTCCCGCGCGACCCGAAGTTTGCGAAGTCGCTCGGTGTTGGCGTCGGTTGCCGCTTGCGCGGCCCGATACGCGGCCATCGCCTGTTCGGCGTCAGCGGCCTTGCGAGCGTCCTTCTCGGCTTTGGTTTCGTCGCTCATGGTGCCTTTGCCATCGCGTCATTTTCTCCCGCCAGCGGGCGGTCATCGTTTAAGACATGCGGCCGTGTACATCGGATTTTCCGCGAAGGCGAGCCCGGGCACGCCGGCACCGCTCATCCTGATCATGGATACGCGCGCGAGCCTGGATGCGCAGTGCGGCTTCCTGCCGGTGAAGACTCTGCTGCCCGGGTGGACGACGGCGCGCTCGCCAATAGCGCGGTGACGTTCCGCACCGGCCGGTGCTGGCCGGCACCCATCAGATCGTTCCGAAGGGCGCGAAGGACCCGGTCGCCCGGCTGCTCTGGCCGAATCCAGCCGAAGCCAACGGCAAGTGGTCGTGGGTGGAAAACGCCGGTAGCGGCACGTGGCCCGAGATGCCGCTCGCGCCGGTCGACGCGCTTGCGAAATTTCCCGATTGCGCCGACCTTGCGCGAGGGACTGCTCAAGCTCAGTGCGGGAATCAAGGCATGACCGACAGGCCCGGCCGCGCGACGAAACGCCGGCGCCACAAATGATCAGCGGTTTCTGACCGCTTGAGCGGACCGCTCTTCTCATTTCTTCGCGGAGATATTCAGTCATGTTAGACGGTGGGATATTCTTGTTCGATACAAAGCCAGGAGTTGCAGAGACGCCAAGCAAGGCGTGGATGAGCGAACACAGGTACCCCGCCCGGCCGCCCTTCCCGCACTGCAACATTTCCCTCGCAATTCCGCCCCGGACCCGATAGATAGCGCGCTCCCGTCACCTTGGACCGCGCGTTAACTCCATGCTCCAGATCGACAATCTCGTGTTCACCGGCTGGGGCCGGAGGTTCTTCGACGCAGCCTCGGTCTCGCTGCCGGTCGGCGCCAAAGTGGGGCTCGTCGGGCGCAACGGCGTCGGCAAGTCGACGTTGTTCAAGCTCATCCTCGGCGACCTGCACGCGGACCAGGGCGAGATCAGCCTGCCGAAGGCCGCGCGCATCGCGTCAGTCGACCAGGAGCACCCGGCGACGCCGGTGAGCCTGATCGACACCATCCTCGCCGCCGACACCGAGCGCGAGGCGCTCAACGCCGCGCTCGAGACCGCGGAGCCCGAGGAGATGGGCGAGATTTACGCGCGCCTGATCGAGATCGACGCCGACAGCGCGCCGTCGCGCGCGGCCGAAATTCTCGCCGGGCTTGGGTTCTCCACCGACGATCTGGCGCGCCCGATGGCGGAATTCTCCGGCGGCTGGCGCATGCGCGTCGCGCTCGCCGCCGCGCTGTTCGCGCAGCCCGAGATGCTGCTGCTCGACGAGCCGACCAACTATCTCGACCTCGAAGGCGCGCTCTGGCTCGAGGCGCGGCTGCGCAAGTATCCGCACACGGCGCTGATCATCAGCCACGATCGCGAGCTGTTGAACAACTCGGTCGACGCGATCCTGCACATCCGCGCCGGCAAACTCGACCTCTACACCGGCGGCTACGACGATTTCGAGCGCATGCGCGCCGAGAAGACGCGGCTGCAGGCGGCGACCCGGGTCAAGCAGGAATCCGAGCGCGCGCACCTGCAGAGCTTCATCGACCGCTTCAAGGCCAAGGCGAGCAAGGCCGCGCAGGCGCAGTCGCGCGTCAAGCGTCTCGCCAAGATGGCGCCGATCGCCGAGGTGGTGGAGGAGCGCGTCGCGCCGTTCACCCTGCCGTCGCCCGCGCGCGCACTTGCGCCGCCGCTGCTGCAGCTCGACGGCGTGACGGTCGGCTATGACGGACCGCCGGTGCTGCGCGACCTCAATCTGCGGCTCGATGTCGACGACCGCATCGGCCTGCTCGGCGTCAACGGCGCCGGCAAGTCGACCTTCGCCAAGATGATCGCGGGCGCGCTCGCACCGCAGGCCGGCGCCATCCACAAGGACGGCAGGATCAAGGTCGGCTGGTTTCACCAGCACCAGATCGAGGCGCTCGATCCGCACGACACGCCGCTCGACATCATCCGCCGCGAGCGCCCGGACGATTCGGAATCCTCGCGCCGCGCGCGGCTGGCGCAGTTCGGGCTGAGCTTCGACAAGCAGGAGACGAAGGTCGAAAGCCTGTCCGGCGGCGAGCGGGCGCGACTGCTGCTCAATCTCGTGGCGATGGCGGCGCCGCATCTGCTCATCCTCGACGAGCCGACCAACCACCTCGATATCGAGTCCCGCCGCGCGCTGCTCGACGCGCTGAACGACTACGAAGGCGCCGTGATCCTGATCACGCACGACCGCTCGCTGATCGAGCTGGTCGCCGACCGGCTGTGGCTCGCGGCGGACGGCCACGTGAAGCCGTTCAAGGGCGACATGGACGACTATGCGCGCTTCGTGCTCGACCGCGCCAAGAACGGCATCCGCGCGCCGGGGCAGATCGCGCCGCCGGCGAAGAAAAAGCGGAAGGCGGCTTAACGCCGCCCGATATCGCCGAGGCCTGCGTCGTCCGACAGCGAGCCGCCGGCGTTGCCATCGTCAGGCTCCGCACCGCCGAACCGGCTCTCGTCGAGCGCGCCGTTCGGGCTCGCCTGATCGACCGTGCCCGGCAGATGCCGGGCCAGCATCGCGAGCAGTTGATCCACCGGCAGTCCCGCGCTCTGTGCCATCTGCTGCGTCTGGTCGTCGCCGAGCGCGGATTGCAACTGATCGGGCGAGATCGCCCGGTTCGCGCCGGTGCCAAGCCACGACGCGACCTCGCCGCCGAGGCCGCCCTGCTGCAACTGCGCCAGCAGCCCGCCGATCCCGCCGAGGTTGGTTTGTCCGAGAAGCTGACCGAGCAATCCGGGCAGCAGGGAATCCCCCTGCGCGCTCCCTTGCCCGCCCCCTTGCCCCATTGCGCCGCGCAACGCTCCCGACACGAGCTGGTCGAACAATCCCATGGCCGCCTCCTGACATGACACGCGCGCAGCAAATCCGGCCGCCGCTGGCGGCCGCCGGAGATCGCAGTATCGGGACTCAGCTGCCGACGGCGTCGGTGACACACTTCTTGGTGAAGCTGTTCTTCGCCGCACCCGCGAGCTTCTTCTCGCCCGCCTGCTTGTCGCATGCCGCGGTCGCGTCGGTCTCGCATTTCTTCATGAAGCTGTTTTTCGCGGCGCCCGCGAGCTTCTTCTCGGCGGACTGCACATTGCAGCTCGTCTGCGCATAAGAGCCGGTGGCAACCGCGGCAAGCGCCAGCGCGGCTGTGATGGTGATGATGCGGATCATGGATCGCTCCCCTGGATCGGCGCGAACTCGCGCACAACCGCCGCATAGGCTACCGGTTTGCCCGAATTGCGGCAAACGCCGGCTAGGAGCGGCCCCGCCGCCCGCGCGCCTGGGTCTGCGAGGGGGTCTCGCCGAAACGCTTGCGGTAATCCACCGCGAAGCGGCCGAGGTGGTAAAAGCCCCAGCGCATCGCGACCTGGGTGATGCGGGTGGCGTCATCGGCGCGCAGCAGCGACTCGCGCGCGCGGGCAAAACGGGCGTCGCGCAGATAGCGCATCGGCGACGTGCCGCGGTGATCCTTGAAGTTCTGCAGCAGCGTGCGGCCCGGCACGCCCGCGGCGCGGGTGATGTCGCCGAGCGTGATCGGCTCGCGCAGATGCGCCTCGATGAAGTCTATCGCGCGCTTGACGTTCGCCGGATCGACTTGCGGGGGAGCCTCGTGGAGGCGGTCGATGTAGGTGTGGTGGTGCCACAACAAAAGGTCCGTGATCATGAGCTGCTCATACATGCTCAGGAGGAGCGGACTGCAGAGCGCGAAATCCGGCTCGCCGAGATCGGTGAGCGCAAGCTGGACATGACGCAACAGCCGCTGGCCTGCCCTGGAATTGAGATCCATGGTGGGAGCGAATTCGAGCACGCCTTTCGGCGCGTCGCCGAGCAGGGCCTCAAGCTGATTGAGCATCGTGGCGCGCGTCACCGACAAGGTGAGGCGCGAGGAGCCGGTCTGCGAGCGGGTGAAATGGCCGACCGGCGATGAGACCACCGCCTGCCCCGGCGCGCAGATCGCGCTGCCGGCGCTGTTGGTGATCTCGCACCCGCCGCGCACCGGCAGGTGCAGCCAGAAATCGTCGCGCGCGCGGACGTCGGGAACGTGGATGGTTGCGGCCGCGCCATACTGGATGTAGCCGAGATAGCTGCCGGGCATGTACGCGACGTTGGCGATGAAATCGAAATTCCTCGCTTCGCGCGGCGTGAGTTCGAGCTTGAATTCCTTGCCGGCCATGAAGGCGCGGGTCGCGTCGGCGTCGCGGCTGTCGAAAACCCGCCGGTTGTGAAGCGGAAGTGCAGCCTCGTTCATGGCTTCGGCCCCCCGCAGGCCAGACCTTGTGTTGCAGCAGATCGCGGCAAGGATAGCAGGACAAGGATAGCAGGAGCGGATCGCTTTGACGTCGGCGAGCAATGTGCATTGAGGTCGCAGTTTCCGGCGTTTTTAGGACATCCTTAGCGAGTATCGGACTGCTGCTTGCGATTGTGCCGGCGCGCGCCGCCGCCGGAGATATATCCGCGGCCGATGGATCGGCACGCGCGAAATGCCCTCGCGCTCAACCCAGAAGCGTTAGTCGATGCCGCACCGCGCGCGATCGCGCCGGACCGGCACATCGCGCACGCAATGCTGCATCGGCGCGCGCCGGCCGCATGCGTCCCGATATCGCGGCGGCCGCGGCACGCGCGCAATCCGCCGGCGCGCCGGACCGGCCGGCTGCCCGGTTTCCGGCGATTTCCGGACAGCCGCTGCCAGAAGCGGATTGCGCCGCAGGGTCGCGAAGAAATGATGATCGGCGCCCACGCTGCCCTCGTGAGCGTCCCGTCATCGACGCTGGGAGACCATTGATGAAGACCCTCGCCGCCGGCTGTGCCCTTGCTGTCGCCCTGTGTGTCCATGCCCCGGCTCATGCCGCCGACCGAACATTCGTCGCCAGCAACGGCAGCGATGCCGATCCGTGCAGCCGCACCGCGCCGTGCGCGACGTTCACCGGCGCGCTGCTCAAGACAACGGCCGGCGGCGAGATCGACTGCCTCGATTCAGGTGGCTTCGGCTCCGTGACCATCGACCGCGCGGTGACGGTCGACTGCAACGGGGTCGGTGGCAGCATCCTGGCGACCGGGGGAAACACCGCGATCACCGTCAATACCGGCCCGAACGACCGCGTCATCCTGCGCAACCTTAACTTCACCGGCGTCGGAACCGGCGGGATCGCGATCCGCTTCCTCGCCGGGCTGCATCTCGTGATCGAGAATGTCAGAATCGCGAACTTCGCCAACGCCGCCATCGAGGTGAACAAGAGCACGAGCGGAAACATCTACGTCCGCGATACGGTCATCAGCAACGTGCCGACCGGCATCCGGCTGTCGACCACGACCGGCGCGATCAAGGCGCAGATCGACAACACCCGCATCGACAGCGTGACCAACGGGCTCGACGTCACGACCGCGGGCGTGATCGCGAGCATCAGCAATTCCGTGGTGGCGGACGCGAGCGGCGCGGGCCTGCTGACATCCGGCGCCGGATTCATCAACGCGTCGAAAACCGTCCTCGCCCGCAACGGCGTCGGCGTGAACTCCAACGCGTCCGGTGGCAGCATCCGCATTTCATCCAACGCCTTCGACGAGAACGGCACCGACATCGCGTTCGCCAACGGCGGCACCGTGTCGAGCGCCGGCAACAACACCGTCATCGGCCCGCTCGGCCCGGCGCCGAACGGCGGCGCCATTCCGCTCGATTGAGTCATCATTCCGGCTTTCAGGAGATATCCCATGAACACACTTGCCGCCGGTTGCGGTGCCGTCCTGGCGCTCGGACTGTCCGCCCTCCCCGCCGCCGCTCAGTCAAACAGGACCTTCGTGTCCACCGTGGGCAACGATCTTGCCGCGTGCAGCCGCACGGCGCCGTGCAAGACTTTCGCGGCCGCGCATGACAAGACCGCGGCCGGCGGCGAGATCGATTGCCTCGATGCCGGCGGCTTCGGCACCGTGGTGATCACCAAGTCGTTGACGATCGACTGCGGCGGCGTCGCCGGCAGCATCCTCGGAAGCGGCGCGGGGAACAACAATGTCACCATCAACGCCGGGACCGGCAATGTGGTGCTGCGCAACCTGAACATTTTCGGCAACGGTGCCCTGACCGGAATCCAGGTCACCGCTGCCGGCAACGTGATGCTGCAGAACGTCAGGATCAACGACTTCGCGGGAAATGGAATCGGCGTCAATACGAGCTCCGGCACCACCAATCTGTACGTCCGCGACAGCCACATCACGGACAGCCTGAATGCGATCTCGTTGTCCACGACCAGCGGGAACGTCAAGGCGCGGATCGACAATACCCGCATCGAGGGGAATTCGATCGGGTTGACCATAGGCAGCGCGAACGTCGTCGCCGGCATCAGCAACTCCGTCGTCACCAACTCCTCGCTGGGGTTGCTGGCAAACGGCGCCGGCACGATCAACGCATCGCGCAACATCATCGCCGGGAATAGCACCGGCGCGCGGGTCGGGGTCTCTGGCGGGGCGATCAACCTGTCGCAGAACGCGTTCGACGACAACGGGAATGTCGCCATCTCGTTCGTCGCCGGCGGCCTCGTGTCGAGCGCCGGCAACAACTCCATCATCGGGCCGCCGGGTCAGGCGCCGAACGCGTCGGCCTTCTTCTTCCGCTAGGCATGTCACTCATCTTCAGGAGATCGCCATGAACAAGCTCGCCGCCGGTCTCGGCGCCGCCCTCGCGCTCGGCATTTGCGCGACCGCCGCGAACGCGCAAACCCGCACCTGGGTGTCGGGCACCGGCAACGACATCAATCCCTGCAGCCGCACCGCTCCCTGCGCCACATTCTCCGGCGCGATCAGCAAGACGTCGGCCGGCGGCGAGATCGACTGTCTCGATGCCGGCAACTTCGGTACGGTGACGATCACCAAGGAGATCACCATCGACTGCGCCGGCGTGACCGGCGGGATCACGATCGGTGGAGCCATCGGCGTCACGGTCAATACCGGCCCGACCGACAAGGTCGTCCTGCGCAACCTGAACATCCAGGGGCCGACCGGCATCCACGGCGTCCACTATATCGCGGGCGGCCATCTCCTGCTCGACAACGTGCGCATCAACGCATTCACCGGGACCGGCATCAACGTCCAGACCACCGCCGGCGGAAACCTGTACATCCGCGACACCCAGATCAGCAACGTGACCAGGGGCATCAAGGTCGTGAATTCGGGCGGCGCGTTCACGCTGCAGATGGACCGGTCGCGCATCGACCGCACCGGTTTCAACGGCATCGAGCTCGCCAGCACGAACGTGACCGCGAGCATCACCAACTCGGCACTGGCCGACTCGCTGCTGGCCGGGCTTCTGGTATCGGCCGTCGCCTTCGCCAACCTCGACAACAACATCATCACCGGCAACAGCACCGGCGTGAACGTCAACGTCGCCGGCGGCAGCATCCGCATCTCGAACAATTCGTTCGAGAACAACACCACCGCCATCGTCTTCTCCAACGGCGGCACCGTCTCGGGCAACAACACCAATACGGTGATCGGCTCGCCGGGGTCCCTGCTCAACGGCGGGTCGATCCCGTTCTTCTGAGCGCGCGCATTCCTTCGGTTTTCAGGAGAGATCAGCCATGACCAAACTCACCGCAGGCGTCGGCGCCGCGCTCGCGCTTTGCCTCTACGCCGTTCCGGCCGACGCACAGGCCACCCGCACCTGGGTATCGGGCACCGGCAGCGACGCGGCCGCGTGCAGCCGCAACGCGCCGTGCGCGACCTTCTTCGGGGCGCTGTCGAAGACCGCCGCCGGCGGGGAGATCAACTGCGTCGACGCGGGCGGGTTCGGCGCCTTCACCATCAGCAAGTCGATCACGATCGACTGCGGCGGCGCCGTCGGCAGCATCCTGGCGACGCTGGGTGTCACCGGCATCAACATCAACGCCGGCGTCAACGACAAGATCGTGATCCGCAACCTCAACATCCAGGGCACCGGAACCGGGGGGAACGGCATCCGCTTCACCGCGGGGCTTCACGTGACCGTCGACAATGTGACGATCACCGGATTTACCTCGCGCGGCATCGACGTCGACAAGAGCGCCAGCGGCAACCTCTACGTCCGCGACACGCGGATCACCAATGTCGCCACCGGCATCCGGCTGTTCACCGGCGCGGGCGTCGTCAACGCGCAGATCGACAACCTCCGCATCGACAACGCAAGCACGAGCGGGCTGGAAGTCGCGAGCGGCAGCACGATCGCCAGCATCAGCAACTCGGTGATCACGAACGCGGCCGGCTCGGGCCTGCTGACGTCGGGCGGCGGCTTCATCAACGCCTCGCGAACCACGATCGCCAAGAGCGGCACCGCGGTGAACTCGAACGCCGCGCTCGGCAGCATCCGGGTTTCGGCGATGAACCTGCAGGACAACGGCACCGGCTTCGCGATCGCGGGCGGCGCGACGATCTCGAGCGCAGGCAACAACAAGGTGATCGGGGCGGTCGGCGCATTCCCGAACGGGGGCGCGATCCCGTTCCGGTAAGCCGAGGAAAGCGCCGCGGCACGACGCGCGCGCTTGGTGTTTGTTGGCGCCGCTCCCGGGTTCGGAGTATCAAGCGCGGACTGACGCCATCCCGGCGCATCGGCCGCGCATGCCCTTCTTCGCCCGCACCAGCCACCTGCGCGTCCGGCACGGGCACAGCCGCGTCACCTTCGTCGAGCTGTTCTTCGACCTCGTCTTCGTGTTCGCCATCACGCAGCTCTCGCATGCGCTGCTCGAGCATCTGACCCCGCTCGGCGCGCTGCAGACCGCGATCCTGATGCTCGCGCTGTGGTGGGCGTGGATCGACAATGCCTGGGTCACCAACTGGATCGATCCCGAGCGCGCGCCGGTGCGGCTGCTGCTGTTCGTGCTGATGCTGCTCGGGCTGATCGTGTCGGCCTCGATCCCGAAGGCGTTCGAGGAGCGTGCCGCCGTGTTCGCGCTCGCCTACGGGGCGTTCGAGATCCTCCCGAAGCTGTTCATGCTGTGGGCGCTGAAGCGCCATGATGCCGGCAACTACCGCAATTTCGTGCGCATCACGATCTGGCGCGGCGCCGGCGCCGCCTGCTGGATCGCGGGCGGTTTCGTGGCGCCCGAGTGGCGGCTCGCGATCTGGGGGCTGGCGCTCGCGATCGATACCGGCGCGCCGCTCGCCGGGTTCGCCGTCCCGGGCCTCGGGCGCTCCACGACCGCGGACTGGACCGTCGAGGGCGGGCATCTGGCGGAGCGGTGCGGGCTGTTCGTCATCATCGCGCTCGGCGAGTCGATCCTGATCACCGGCGCCACCTTCGCGGGACTGACCTGGAACACGGTGACCTTCGCGGCCTTCGCCAACTGCTTTATCGGCAGCGTCGCGATGTGGGTCGTCTACTTCAACATCGGGGCCGAACGCGCCGGCCGGGTATTCGCCGGGTCGGCCGACCCGGGGCGGCTCGCCCGCTCCGGCTACACCTATCTGCACATCCCGATCGTCGCCGGCATCATCGTGGCGGCGGTCGCCGATGAGCTCACCCTGAAGCACCCCGGCGGGCACACCGAGGCCGGAACCGCCGCCGTCATCCTCGGCGGGCCGGCGCTCTACCTGCTGGGAAACGCGCTGTTCAAATGGCTGACCGCGCCCTACGCGCCGCTCTCCCATACGGTCGGACTTTCGCTGCTCGCGTTGCTGATCCTGGCCGTCCCCTACGTCCCGCCGCTCGCGCTCTCGGGCGCCACCACCGGCGTGCTTGTGCTGGTGGCGGTGTGGGAATGGGTCTCGCTCGTCGTGCGGGCCGGCAAGCCGCCGATCGGACATTGAGTCTCGCCGCAACGGCGCTATCTAACCCGGCATGAGCGAACTCACGGATGTCCCGGCCGCCGCCCTGGCGCTCGACACGCGGACCGGCTGGCCGGACGAGCTGCGCCTGCTGATCGACCGCTATCCGCGCGACCTGTGGGACGGCCATGCCAATCTCGGCAGCATGGCGCAGTTCTGGCTGCAGCGGCATGACATGTTCCGCGAGATCGCGGGCGCCCTGACGCACGCCACCACGGCGTTCCGCGAGGGGAGCGCGACCGCGGCGGACTTCCGCACCTGGTTTGCGCCGCGCCTGCAGTTCTTCCTGCAGCAGCTCAACGCGCATCATCAGGTCGAGGATCTGCACTATTTTCCGGTGTTCCAGGCCGCCGAGGCAAAGCTCGCCCGCGGCTTCACGGTGCTCGAGGCCGACCATGAGACCATCCACGAATCGATTGCCGCCACGGTGGACGGCGCGAACGCCTTCCTGCGTGCCGCCACAAACGACGCCGACGCGCTGCGCACGGCCGGCGATATCTACGCGGCGGCCAGCGCGAAGCTGATCGGACGGCTCACCCGCCATCTCGGCGACGAGGAGGATCTGATCATTCCGCTCATCCTCGATCGCGGCGAGACCGCGCTCGGCGTCGGCTGACGCGGCAGTGACACGCTCGTCCGGATTCTTATCCACACACGAACACGGCACTTGCGAATCGCCGCAAGGACAATAACGTCGGCTCGCATTCGGCCGACCGATCGGGAAGGACCGGGAGGGTTCGGATCGGGGTCGGCCGCGATACGGTGCGTTTGAGTGTTGGCTGCATCCTGATTGATCTCGACAGCAGTCAGGCTTCGTTCATCATTGTCGAGCGAGATTGAGTCGCGTTTGCTGCCCGTTGCGTCACGCCGCGTCCGCTTGGCGTGAAGTCCACCGTTCCCAACCACAAAGCGAAGATGGACTCGACACTCTGGAGTTCGACCCCGCTGGTCCCACGATCGAGCGGAAATGACACCGGTGCCTTTGCTGCCGAAGACCTCCAAGAAGGCACCGTCGTCGTCCCAAGTTGGCATGAGGCCTTTTACGAAGGCATGGAAGGCTGGGTCCGGCTGGACCGGCGGCAGGTGCGCAAGCTTCCGCGCGACGCCAAGAAGCTGTTCCTGCGCTACGGCCTCGATCAGGATTTCGACCAGATCATCGGCCCGGTCGATATCCGCTACGTGACCACGCCGGACAACTTCATCAACCATGCGTGCGACCCCAACCTGCGCTACGACGCCGACGGCAATGTCGTGGCGGCGCGGACGATCGCGCGCGGCGAAGAGGTCTTCATCGATTACGGCTGCTTCATCGTGAACTTCGACGAGCCGTTCGAATGCGCCTGCGGCGCATCGAACTGCCGCGGCCGGATCCGCAAGCAGGACTGGAAGAAGCTGGCGGCGACCTATGGCATGAACATGCCGCGCTACCTGCACAACAAGATCGCGACGCTGAAGAATGAGCGCAATGAACGCCGCTACCGCCGCAGCGCGGCACCGGTCCTTGCGGGCGAACAGGAAACCTCCGCTGCCTGAGTTTCACCTGTTCGAGTTGCGCGAGACCCAGGCCGGGCGATGCCTGATCGCCCGGCGGGATGTCGTGCCGGGGACCCGCCTGTTCGGCGAGGACGACTGGACCGACGCGGTCGAGCGCGCGAGCTTTACCACGCTGTCGGCCGCGGCCTTGCAGGCGCTGCCGCCCGACCGTCGCGCCGCGTTCGTGTGTTACGGCTACAACACGGCGCCGGACGAGGTCACCGGGACGTTCCACCCCGAGGCGGTGCGCCACCCGACCAATTTCGTCAATCACTCCTGCGACCCGAACGTCGGCTATGACGGCACCGACGCCATCGTGGCGCTGCGCCCGATCGCCGGGGGCGAAGAGCTCCGCATGGACTACGGCACCTTCAGCTTCTCGTTCGACCACGAGTTCGTCTGCCGGTGCGGCGCGCCCTCGTGCCGCGGCAAAGTGACGGCGGGCGATTGGCCGGGTCTGGTTCGGGCCGGACTGCGCCTGCCGGCGTTCATGAACACGCTCACAGGTCAGTGAAGCGCGCTTTGCAGGCGCGGTCTCGCGTGTCACCATTGCGAGGTAGCGGACGGAGGCGTTCATGCGCCCTAACTGGCTCTTCGCCGGGGCACTCCCGGCGGCGGCACTGTGTGCGCTGAGCGTCGGTCTCGCCGCGCCGAACATGTCCTCACCCCGCCTGGCGGATCTGCCGGGCAAGGCCTCGCCCGGCTCGGTCGGGGTCGACGTCGAACTCGTACTCGCGGTCGACATCTCCTACTCGATGGACCTCGACGAACTGAAGCTGCAGCGCGAAGGCTATGCCGACGCGGTCGCCTCGACGGAATTCCTCAACGCGCTGAAGCAGGGCATGCACGGCAAGATCGCGGTCACGCTGGTCGAGTGGGCCGGGGTCTCGGATCAGCGCATCGTCGTGCCGTGGCGGCTGATCGACGGACCGGACAGCGCGCGCGCGATGGCCGCCGAAATGATGGCGGCCCCGGTGCGGCGCGCCTTCCGTACCTCGATCTCGGGCGCGCTGCTGTTTTCCGCGCCGCTGTTCGACGGCAACGGCTTCACCGGCATCCGCCGGGTGATCGACGTATCGGGTGACGGCACCAACAATCAGGGACCGATCGTGAACCTGACGCGCGACGAGGTTGTGGCGAAAGGCATCACCATCAACGGCCTGCCGATCATGCTGAAGGAGCCGCAGCCCGGCTCGGTCGACCTGAAAGACCTCGACATCTATTACGAGGACTGCGTGATCGGCGGCCCCGGCGCGTTCGTGGTACCGATCCGCGAGCGCGAGAGATTCAAGGAGGCGATCCGCACCAAGCTGGTGCTCGACATCGCCGACCGTTCGGGCGCGGCGCGTGTCATGCCGGCATCGGCGGAGAATCCGCGCATCTCCTGCACCATCGGCGAGCAGATGTGGCAGCGCCGCTGGGGCAGCGGCGGGATCGACTGGCGGTAGCCTCAGTTTGATCCGCAGAAATTGAAACACGCTCCGCTCATTCCCGCGCAAGCGGGAATCCAGGGCCAAGAACTGGGTCCCCTGAGTTCTCAAACGAAGTGCAACACCAAGCTACGGTGTTGCCATGGGCCAGCGATATGACCAGCTTTCGCTTGAAGAACGCTGCCGGGTTGCCGTTTTTCGTGCCGAAGGACGCACGATCAGGCAGATCGCTGCAGATCTGGATCGCTCGCCATCGACGATTGCTCGGGAGCTGAAGCGCAACAGTGGCAAGCAGTCGGGGTACACCCCGTCATGGGCGGCCGACCAGAGCAAGGCGCGGCGCTGGCGCGGGGCCAGGCTGGAGCGGGACAGCGGCTTGCGTGCGCAGGTGCTGGAAGCGCTCGCTGGCGGCTGGTCGCCGGAGCAGACCTGCGCGGCGCTCGAGCGCCGACACGGCCGCCGCGTCATCGGCGTCGAGAGCATCTACCGCTTCGTCCACGCCCAGATCGCCCGCCACAAGGATTACAGCTGGCGCCACTACCTGCCGCGGGGAAAGAGCAAACGGGGCCGGCGCGGCCGCCGGGGTGGCAGTCCCGCGCTGCTGATGACCGGCCGTATCCCGATCTGCGAGCGCCCCGCACAGGCCGCTGACCGCGCCACGCCCGGCCACTGGGAAGCCGACCTCATGCTGTTCTCGAAATACGGGCAGGCGGTCCTCGCCGTGCACGAGCGTTCCTCGCGACTGCTGCTCGCCACCATGCCGAAGGGAAAGGCCGCCGGTCCGATCGCCGACCTCATCGCGCAACTGCTCGGCCCGCTGCCGCAGCCGCTCCGGCGCACCATCACGTTGGACAACGGCACGGAGTTCGCCCGACACCTCGACCTGCATCGAACGCTCGCGCTGCAAACCTTCTTCTGCGACCCCTATTCGCCGTGGCAGAAAGGCGGCGTCGAAAATGCCATCGGCCGCATGCGCCGCATTCTTCCGCGCAAGACAGACCTCGCCGCCGTCTCGAAAAGCCAGCTCGACCGCATTCTCCTCGCCTACAACAACACACCCAGAAAATGCCTTGACTGGCTCACTCCAGCCCAGGCCTTCTGTGCTTATCTGTTGCACTTCGAACGAGAATCCACCTCCCCGCTTTCGCGGGGACGAGCGGAACAGGCCATTAGCTAGCAAGCAAACTTCGCCACGATCTCGACATGCGCCGAGTGGCGGAACTGGTCGACCGGGGTGACTTCGGCCAGGCGGTAGCCGCCATCCACCAGGATGCGCGCATCCCGAGCGAAGCTCGCGGCATTGCACGAGACCGCGACGACGATCGGGACCTTCGAGGCCGCCAGCTGGCGCGCCTGCGCCTCGGCGCCCTGCCGCGGCGGGTCGAACACCACCGCATCAAAGCGCTTGAGTTCGTTCGGCACCAATGGGCGGCGGAACAGATCGCGCGTCTCCGCCTCGACCGGCTTGAGGCCCGACGCCTTGGCGGCCTCGCGCAGCGCCGCGACGGCGCCGGCATCACCGTCCGCCGCGACCACGCGGGCGCGTTCGGCGAGCCGCAGCGCGAACGGTCCGACACCGCTGAACAGGTCGGCGACGATCCGGGCGTTGCCGGCGTGCGCGCCGACGAGACGCGCCAGCACCGCCTCGCCGTCGGCCGTCGCCTGCAGGAACGAGCCCGGCGGCAGCACCACCTGCGCCTTGCCGATCCGCACCGTCGGCGGGGCGCGCTGGACGATCAGTTCGCCGTGACGCGTGAGCCGCGCGAGGCGATGGGTATCGGCGAGGCGCGCGAGCGCGCTGAGGCGCTGCGGCGGCAGCGGCCCGGAGCCGCGCACGTCCACGTCGAGCCCGGCGTCGGTCGCCGTCGCCTGGATGTCGAGCGGCTTCTTCAGCGCGCCGAGCGCCTCGGCGAGCGCCCATGCGGCAGGGAGCGCGCCGGACAGCGATGGCGCCAGCACCGGGCATTTATCGATCGAGACGATGTGGTGCGCCCGCCAGGCCGCAAAGCCGACCTCGAGCACGCCGCGCTCGCTGCGGCGTGCATGGAACGTGGCGCGCCGCCGGCCCTCGCCATGCGCGTCGACCAGTGCGCCGACCTCCGCGTCGAGTCCGGCCTGGTGCAGCGCCGTCACGAGCAGGCCGTGCTTCCAGTCGCGATAGCGCGAGAACTCCCAGTGCTGCGTCTGGCAGCCGCCGCAAATCCCGAAATGTGGACAGAACGGCACGATGCGCTCCGCGCTCGCCGCCTCGACGTGCAGCAGATGGCGGCGGTCCGGATGGCCGGGCGACGGCTCGACCTGCACGACCTCGCCGGGCAGCGCATAGGGCACGAACACCGGCCCCTCGGCCGTCTCGGCGACGCCGTCGCCGCGATGGCCGAGACGCGTGATGGTCAACCGCTCGGTCATGCCGGCGCGTTGATCGCCGGGAGATAGTGGCGCGCGGTGAGGATCTGGAAGCGCCAGATCAGCAGCACCGCATAGACCGCGATGCCGAGCGAGAGGCCGATCCAGATGCCGTAGGCGCCGAGCGTGAGCGTGAAGCCGAAGAACCAGCAGCCGGAGAACCCGACCAGCCAGAAGCTGACCGCCGCGAAAACCAGCGGCAGGCGGGTATCGTTCAGTCCGCGCAGGGCGCCGGCCGCAACCGTCTGCACGCCGTCGGCGATGAAGAAGCTCGCGCCGAGCACCAGCAGCGACGATGCCAGCGCCAAGGTCTGCGGATCGGGCGCATCGCGGCCGAGAAAAAGCACCGGCAGCATGTCGCGCGTCATCGCAACGGTGAGCGTCATGGCCGCCATGAAGGCCGTGCTCAGCGCAATCGCCGCAAAGCCCGCGCGCCGCGTCGCCGCGGCATCGCCCCGCCCCGCCGCATGGCCGACCCGCACGGTCGCCGCCATGCCGATGCCGAACGGCACCATGAACATCACGGCGGCGATCTGCAGCGCCACCTGGTGCGCGGTGAGCGCCGCGGTGCCGATCCAGCCCATCATTTGCGCGGCGGCGGCGAACACACCGTATTCGAGCAGGAAGGAGCCCGACATCGGCGCGCCGACGACGATCAGCTGTTTCATCAACTGCCAGTCCGCGCGCCACCAGCGGCCGAGCACGCGGTATTTGCGGAACGGGCGGCGCGCGTAACACACCCAGATGGCCGCAAGGCACATGCCGACATTGACGATGGTGGTCGCAATGCCTGCGCCGAGCAGGTCGAGGGGCGGCAATCCGAAGGCCCCATAGATCAGCGCATAGGCGAGGAGCGCGTTGGCCGGGATCGCCGCAAGCGTGATCCACAGTCCCGGCTCCGGGCGGTTCACCGCACCCATGAAATTGCGCAGCGCCATGAAGAACCAGCCCGGCACGACGCAAAAGGCGATGCCGAGCAGGTAGCGCTGCGCGAGATCGGCCGACTCGCGCGACTGGCCAAGCGCGACGAGCAGCTCACCGCCCCAGAATTGCGCGACCGTGAGCGGAACACCGAGCACGACCGACGCCCACAGTCCGACGCGCAGCGCACGGCGCACCATGCGCGGCTGGCGCGCGCCGTAGTACTGCGCGGCGAGCGGCGTCACGGCGGATACGATGCCCATGCCGACCACGAACACGGTGAACAGCACGGTGTGCGCGAGCGCGGCGGCGGCGACCGCCTCGTCGCCGAGCCGGCCGATCAGCGCGAGATCGCTGGTCATCATGGCGATCTGCCCCAGTTGGGTCAGCGCGATCGGCAGCCCGAGCCTGACCGTCTCGGCAAGTTCGTCGCGCCAAATCCTTTTGTCCGCGGGCGCAACGCCCACGGCCTGTATCGTTCCCGGCACGGTCATGGCGGGCAACATAGTCGGGGGCGCGATGATGGGAAGTGACGATTTTGTGTCGGGTCCATTCGCCGCACTGATGAATCAAGACATTCGGGCGCCGAGCAGAAACTCGCGATTTCCCTCCCCGCCTTCGATCGGCGAGGAAATGACGTCGACGATCTCCCATCCAAGCGCGCCCGCGAACGCCGCGATATCGTCGCAAACCGCGGCGTGCACCGCCGCGTCGCGCACGATGCCCTTCTTCAGATGCGCCTTGCCGGCCTCGAACTGCGGCTTGATCAGCGCGACGAGTTGCGCGGGACGGCGCAACAGCGCGACGAGCGCGGGCAGCACCAGCTTGAGCGAGATGAAGCTGACGTCGACGGTGGCGAAGTCCGGCGGCGCGATGAGCCGCGCGCGATCGAGGGAACGGATATCGGTCCCTTCCAGCGATACGACTTTCGGGTTGCGGCGCAACCGCGCGTGGAGCTGGTCACGCCCGACGTCGACCGCATGGACGCGTTGCGCGCCGCGCGCCAGCAGCACGTCGGTGAAACCGCCGGTGGAGGCGCCGACGTCGAGACACGCGCGGCCGGATGGATCGAAGCCGAAATGCTCCAGCGCCGCCGCGAGCTTCAGCGCGCCGCGCGACACCCACGGATGATCGCTGGCTTCAAGCACCGCATCCGGCGCGACACTGTCGGAGGCCTTGCGCAGCACGACGCCGTCGGCGGTCACCAGTCCCGCCGCGATGGCGGCCTGCGCGCGCGTGCGGCTGGCGAACAGGCCGCTCGCGACAAGGAGCACATCGGCGCGTTTGCGCGTCGTCATGCGCCTGATTTAGCAGAAACGGGGCCGCGGAAGCAGCGCGTCTAGGCGCGCTTGATGGTGCCGATCTTTTCGCGGCCGAGCGCTTCGAACACTTTCGCCACGATGCCCTTGGTGTCGAGGCCGGCCTTGGCGTACATCGCGTTCGGCGAATCCTGGTCGATGAACGCGTCGGGCAGGACCATCATGCGCACCTTCAACCCGCCGCGATCGAGCGCGCCTTCGTCGGCCAGCGTCTGCATCACGTAGCTGCCGAAGCCGCCGATCGAGCCTTCCTCGATCGTCACCAGCACCTCGTGTTCGCGCGCAAGACGCAGCACCAGCTCGGTGTCGAGCGGCTTGGCGAAGCGCGCGTCCGCGACCGTGGTGGACAGGCCGAGTTGCGCAAGCTCGTCGGCCGCTTTCAGGCATTCGGCGAGGCGCGTGCCGAACGACAGCAGCGCCACCTTGTGGCCCTCGCGCACGATGCGGCCCTTGCCGATCTCGAGCGGGACGCCGAATTCCGGCATTTCAAGGCCCACGCCCTCGCCGCGCGGATAGCGCAGCGCGGACGGCCGATCGTCGATCGCGACTTGCGTCGCCACCATGTGCACCAATTCCGCCTCGTCGGCCGCCGCCATGATGACGAAGCCCGGCAGGCAGCCGAGATAGGCGACGTCGAACGAGCCGGCATGGGTCGGACCATCGGCGCCGACCAGCCCGGCGCGGTCCATCGCGAAGCGCACCGGCAGGCGCTGGATCGCGACGTCGTGCACGACCTGGTCGTAGGCGCGCTGCAGGAAGGTCGAATAGATCACGGCGAACGGCTTGTAGCCTTCGGTCGCCAATCCGGCCGCGAAGGTGATGCCGTGCTGCTCGGCGATGCCGACGTCAAAGGTGCGCGTGGGAAATTCCTTGCCGAACAGATCGAGCCCGGTGCCGGACGGCATCGCGGCGGTGATCGCGACGATCTTGTCGTCCTTACGCGCTTCCTTGATCAGGCTTTCGGCGAACACCTTGGTGTAGGCCGGCGCATTCGACTTCGCCTTGGCCTGCACGCCGGTGACGACGTCGAACTTGACCACGCCGTGGTACTTGTCGGCGGATTTCTCGGCCGGCTCGTAGCCTTTGCCCTTCTGCGTCACGCAATGGACCAGGATCGGTCCTTTCTTGGCGTCGCGCACGTTTTTCAGGACCGGCAGCAGGTGGTCGAGGTTATGCCCGTCGATCGGGCCGACGTAATAGAAGCCGAGCTCTTCGAACATCGTGCCGCCGGTGAGGAAGCCGCGCGCGTATTCCTCGACGCGCAACGCCTTCTTCTCCAGGCCCTTCGGCATCTTGTGCGCAAGCTGCATGCCGATCTCGCGCAGCGACGTATAGGTGCGCCCGGAGATCAGCCGCGCCAGATAGCCCGACAGCGCGCCGACCGGCGGCGCGATCGACATGTCGTTGTCGTTGAGGATCACGATCAGGCGTGAATCCATCGCGCCGGCATTGTTCATCGCCTCGTAGGCCATGCCGGCCGTCATCGCGCCGTCGCCGATCACCGCGATGACGTTGTTGTCGCGGCCATCGAGGTCGCGCGCCACCGCCATGCCGAGACCGGCCGAGATCGAGGTCGAGGAATGCGCCGCGCCGAACGGGTCGTACTCGCTCTCGGCGCGCTTGGTGAAGCCGGACAGGCCGCCGCCCATGCGCAGCGTCCGGATGCGGTCGCGCCGGCCGGTCAGGATCTTGTGCGGATAGGCCTGGTGGCCGACGTCCCAGATGATGCGGTCGCGCGGCGTGTCGAACAGATAATGCAGCGCGACGGTCAGCTCGACGACGCCGAGGCCGGCGCCGAGATGTCCGCCGGTGATCGATACCGCATCGATCGTCTCCTGGCGCAACTCGTCGGCGAGCTGACGCAACTGCGACTGATCGAGACGGCGGAGGTCTTCGGGAGTGGGACACTGATCGAGCAGCGGCGTTTTCGACGGCTCTGACACGCGCTTCTTCTCCACGCATTGCGCCGGCCTGCGGCAGGCCGGAAAGGCGTAATATTTACCGTGCCTTACACCAGAAGGAAGACAAAGCGCAAATCAGGCTTAATCGCGGCGGGGGCATCCTATTGGCGGAGCGTGATCTTTTGCGAAAACCGGCCGCCCTCCCGATCGGCGTCAAGGACCACGTTTTTCGGGATCATGCGCTCTATCGGCTAAGTCATTGATCGGGCATGATGTCGGCGGAACCCCGCTGGAGGCGGCGCGTTCCATCCGCGACAAGACGAGTTGAGTGACATCATGGCACCCCGGCCCACCTGGAAAGGCTATCTGAAGCTCTCGCTCGTGTCGTGCGCGGTCGCGATGTATACCGCTACGAGCACGTCGAGCCGGATACGCCTCAACATCATCAATCGCGACACCGGGAACCGGATCCGCAATCAGGCGGTCGATTCCGAGACCGGCGACGTCGTCGAGAACGAGAGCAAGGTCAAGGGTTACGAGGTCGACGACGGGCGCTACGTGCTGCTCGAGGAGGAGGAGCTCGACGAGGTCGCGCTCGAATCCACCCACACGATCGATATCGAGTCGTTCGTGGATCGCGACGAGGTGGACGAAATCTATCTCGACGAATCCTTCTACATCGTGCCGAACGACGAGGTCGCCTACGAGGCGTTCGCCGTCATCCGCGAGGCGATGAAGAAGAAGAACATGGTGGGCCTCGGGCGCGTGGTGATGCACCGGCGCGAGCGGCTCCTGATGCTGCAGACGCGCGGCAAGGGTATCGCCGCGACCGCGCTGCGCTACAAATCGGAAGTGCGCAAGGAAGACACCTACTTCGACGAAATTCCGGCCGTCAAAGTGCCTCCCGACATGCTGCAGCTCGCCGAGCACATTCTGCAGCAGAAGAAAGGCCACTTCGATCCCGGCAAGTTCGAGGACCGCTACGAGGATGCGCTGGGTGCGCTGATCAAGGCGAAACGTGCCGGCAAGGAGCCGCCGGTGTCGCCGTCACCGAAGCCCTCGAACGTCATCAACCTGATGGATGCGCTGCGCCGCTCAGTGAAGGGCGCCAAGGGCGAAGCCGCACCGAAATCCGGCCGCCCGACCGCGAAGCGCGCATCCGCCAAGAAAAAGACCGCCAAAGCCAAACGCCTCAAGAAGGCGGGCTGATCGCGAGACCGTGCCTTGGCCCTCGACGTCTATCGCAAGAAACGCAAGTTCGACGCCACATCGGAGCCGCGCGGCGGTACGATCAAGCGCGGCGGCAACGCGTTCGTGATCCAGAAGCATGCGGCGACGCGGCTGCACTACGATCTGCGCCTCGAGCTTGACGGCGTGATGAAGAGCTGGGCGGTGACGCGCGGCCCGAGCCTCGTGCCCGGTGAAAAACGGCTCGCCGTTCAGGTCGAGGATCATCCGGTCGAATACAACGCGTTCGAAGGCACCATCCCGAAGGATCAATACGGCGGCGGCACGGTGCTGATCTGGGATCGGGGCAGCTGGACCGCCGGTGTTCGACTCCGCACAAGGGACTGGCGAAAGGCCATCTCGAATTCGCCCTCGAGGGCAAGAAACTGCACGGCCGCTGGCATCTGGTGCGGATGCAGCGGCGGCGCGGCGAGAAGCGCGACAACTGGCTGCTGATCAAGGCGGAGGACGAGGCGGCGCGCGGCCCGGCGACCCGGACATCCTGGAGGAGAAGCCGAAATCGGTCGTCAGCGGCCGCACCCTCGAGACGATCGCGGCCGCCGAAGGCGACGCGGTCTGGCAGTCGAACAAATCGGTCGCCGAGAACGTCAAGCAGATCACGAAGGCGAAGCAGACAGGAAAGAAAAAGAAGAAGGCCGCGAAGAAGGCGGCCCCGCGCAAGACACCGCGCAAAGACCGCAAAGCCGAGATCGCGCGCGCACCTCGCGGCGGCCGAGGTGCTGCGCGAGACGCCGGTCCGGCGCGGCGCCCTTCCGGCCTTCATCGCGCCGCAGCTTGCGACCCTGCGCGACACCGCGCCGAACGGCGCGCAATGGGTCCACGAGGTGAAGTTCGACGGCTATCGCATGCAGGCGCTGCTCGCGAACGGCAAGGCGAGGGTGTTGACGCGCAAGGCGCTCGACTGGACCGACAAGTTCAAGCCGGTTGCGGACGCGGTCGCGGAACTTGCCGCCGACGGTGCCGTGATCGACGGCGAGATCGTGGTCGAGAAGGATGGCATCAGCGATTTCTCCTCGCTGCAGGACGCGCTCAAGCACCGCAAGGTGAGCCGCTTCGTCTATTACGTCTTCGATCTGCTGCAGCTCGACGGGAAGTCGCTGCTGGACAAGCCGCTGGTCGAGCGCAAGGCCGCACTCGCGAAGCTGCTTGAAGGCACCGACCGCAATGGCGTGGTGAGACTGAGCGAGCACTTCGACGTCTCCGGCGCGCAAATGATGCAGTACGCCCGCAAGCACAAGCTTGAAGGGCTGATCTCGAAACGCCGCGACGCGCGCTACCAGTCGGGACGCAACGAGAACTGGATCAAGTCGAAGTGCGGGGAGAACCAGGAATTCGTCATCGTCGGCTACAAGGACGCGTCGAGCATCAAAGGTGCGATCGGCGCGCTGGTGCTCGGCTACAACAAGGACGGCAAGCTGCATTACGCCGGCCGCTCGGGCACCGGCTACACGATGGAGACCGCGCGCGATCTGTGGAAGAAGCTGCAGCCGCTGCGCCGGCGCGACCCGATCTTCGGCAAGCTTCCCGACGAAGAGCGCGGCCGCAAGGGCATCTGGGTCGAGCCGAAGCTCGTCGCCGAAGTGACGTTTGCCGGCTTCACGGCGCAGGGCCACGTGCGGCATGCCGCGTTCAAGGGCTTGCGCGAAGACAAGCCCGCGAAGGAAATCGTGCGGGAGACGCCGATGCCGACGACAGCGAAAGCGAAAAAGGCCGCGAAGTCGAAAGCTCCCGCGAAGGAGAAAGCAGCGGGCGCCGGACCGGTGAAGCTCACTCACCCGAACCGCGTCTACTGGAAAGACGGCGGCATCACCAAGCAGCAGCTTGCCGACTACTACACCTCGGTGTGGGACCACATCGCGCCGCACGTGGTGAACCGGCCGCTCGCACTGGTGCGCTGCCCGGAAGGAATCGAGGGGCAATGCTTCTTCCAGAAGCACGCCGCCGCCGGCCTCGTCAGCGATCACATCAAGCGCCACAAGGATCACGAAGGCGATGAGCTGATCTACATCGAGGATCTCGAAGGCCTGCTCACGCTGGTTCAGGCCGGCGTGCTCGAAATCCACACCTGGGGATCGACCATCGACGACGTCGAGCATGCCAACCGCATCGTGTTCGACCTCGATCCGGGCGACGGCGTGAAATGGGCCGACGTCAACAAGGCCGCGCACGACGTGCGCGAACGCCTTGCCGCCATCAAGCTCAAGAGCTTCGTGAAGACGACCGGCGGCAAGGGACTGCACGTCGTGGTGCCGATGAGCGGCACGTCGTGGGATGAGACGAAGGATTTCGCGCACGCGATGGTGCTGGCGATGACGGCGGACGAGCCCGACCGTTACGTGTCGAAGATGGCCAAGAGCATCCGCAAGGGAAAGATCTTCCTCGACTATCTGCGCAACGGGCGCGGCGCGACGGCGATCGTCGCCTATTCGACCCGCGCGCGGCCCGGCGCCGCGATCTCGACACCGGTCGGCTGGGATGAACTCGGCCCCAAGCTCGCGCCGGACAAGTTCACGGTGCTCAATATCGGCCGGCGTCTCGGCGCGCTGAAGAAGGACCCGTGGGCCGACATCGGCAAGGTGAAACAGAGCCTGCCGAAGCTGGCGTGAACGTCACCGGCCGTCGGCGACGCCGGCACACCCGTCGGCCAGAAGCTCCCACACGATGGTCATGGCGCGAAGGAACTGCGCGTCCTGCGCATCGTGCGTTCGCACCGCCATGTCGTGACACGCACAGGCGCGCGCCAGGTATTCGGTGCGGCGCTCGCGCGCCCTTGCGGCTTCGCGCCAGGCCGACAGCGACAACGGCTGGCCCGCCCCAGCGGCCGGCGTTGAACCCGCTTCCAGCAGCACGAGCGCCGGCGGGCAGGCGGCGCCGGCCCGTGCGCCGGGGAGGATGTCATGACCGCTCATGAGCGCGCTTCCCGATTGGCGACCGACCGGGGAATGGCTAGGCCGCGTGCGGGCAGAAGTCCTGACAAAAGGCTGACGAAAGGCCGATCTTTCGGCTAAATTTGGCGGCGCCAGCGGTTCATGCGGAGTGCGTCATGGATCAGATCGTTCCCAGGGTCTTGAGTTTCGACCGGTTCGAGTTGGACCTGACGCGCGGCTGCGCGCGAGTCGCCGGATGCGACCGCGAGCTGCGGCCGAAGGCGTTCCATCTCCTGTGCCATCTCGCCGAGAATGCCGGCCGTCTGGTCTCCAAACGGGAGCTGCACGATGCGGTCTGGGGCCACGTGGCGGTGTCCGACGACGCGCTCGTGCAGTGCATTCGCGAACTGCGCCAGAAGCTCGGCGATCTCGACCACACGTTGATCCGCACGGTTCCCCGTCGCGGCTACCTGCTCAACGCCGGCAAGACGGCGCCCACGGCCGTCGCGTTGGCCGCAACGATGCCGCCCGCCGCGACCGCAACGCGTGCTTTGCCGCCGCCATGGCATGCCGGCGCACGCGCCAGATGGGTCGCGGCGATCGCCGTCGCCGTGCTCGTGCTCGCTTCCATACCGGCGGTCAGATGGGCCTATCCGGAACCGCGCAATCTCGTCTCGGCAGCCGACGCGGACCACATGGCTCAGCTCGCCGCCGAAAAGGAGCTGCCGCTTCCGCCGTTTCACATCACCTCGCTGGCGGAGGACGTTCCCGATGCAATTCGGCGCTTCGTCGGCGTCTGGGTCAGCGATACCGGCTGGCTCTACTCGGATCGGCAATTCATGGTGATCGTCACGAGCGCCACCAGGAACGGGAGCGTGACGGGATATCTGGTGAACGGCCCCTCAAAGCCGCACAGCCGCATGCAGGGGCCAGCCTTCGCGATGCCCTTCAAGGGCTACATCAATGCCGGCGCGTTGCGCTACGACGGCTATGTCGGGATGTATCTCGCCAGCCTCAATCGCGACGGCAACATGGAGTTCAAGCTGGTCTTCCAGGACGGCGTGACCGCCAGCGCCAGGCTCAGGCCGATCTGGACCTTGCCGAAGGGCGGCCGGACCGAATCCGCCGAGCGGGCCGGCGGCGCGCGCGCATTCGCGCGCCTCTAGAGCCGGAGCAGGTTGCCGTCGAATTCGCAGCGAACGCCGACCATTGCCGGACAACCGCCCGTCGATTGGCCGGCGCGCCGCAGTCACGTACACTCGCCGCTTCACGGCGGGAACAGCATGGCACTGACATTGTACGAGCTCGGCGGGCTGAACGACCGCCGCTACAGCCTCTATTCGTGGCGCACGCGTTTCGCACTGGCGCACAAGGGGCTGACGCCTGACTGCAAGGCGGTGCGCGTGAGCGACAAGGCCGCGATCGCGTTCAGCAAGCAGGACAAGGTGCCGATCCTGGTCGACGGCGACGACACGATCCACGACTCGTTCCGCATCGCGCAGCACCTCGAGGCGAAATACCCCGACCGGCCGCTGTTCGGCGGCGAGATCGGCCAGTCGCTCGCGCGCTTCATGAACGCATGGGTCGACCGCACCATCGTGCCGCGCCTGGTGCCGCTGTTCATCGTCGACCTGCTCGGCATCGTCGATGACGGCGACGGCGCGCACATGCGCCGCACCATCGAGAAGGCCTTCGGCAAGACGCTGGAAGAGCTGTCGGCGAACCGCGACAAGGACATCGCGGCTCTCCGTCGCCTGTTCGATCCGGCGCGCGCAACCTTGCGGTCGCAGCCGTTCCTGTCCGGATCGCAGCCGGCCTACGCCGACTACATCGTGTTCAGCCCGCTGCAATGGGCACGCATCGTGGCGCCGGTCGATATCCTCGAGCCGGGCGATGCGCTCGCCGCCTGGCGTGAGCGCATGCTCGACCTTTACGGCGGGCTTGGGCGCACGGCAGCGGCGCGTGCATGACGGCGGACTGGACCGCGACGCTGCGCGATTGCGTCGGACGGCTTGCGCGGGACGCGCCGTCGCGGACCGCGCTCGCCGGCGCCGGCACTCCCCTCTCCTACGCGGACCTGCATGCACGCGCGCTGTCGCTCGCGGCGGGATTTCGCGGCCTCGGGCTCGGTCGCGGCGACATCGTGGCGGCGCAACTCCCCAACAGTGTGGAGTTCGTCACCTGCTATCTCGCAGCCGGCTACATCGGCGCGACGCTGCAGACGATCCACATGCCCTATCGCGGCGCCGAGGTCGAAACCCTGCTCGCCCACAGCCGCGCCGCCGCCGCCGTCTGCCTCGCGCAGGGCAAGGACGCCGCGCCAGCCGAGATCATCCTGTCGCGCCGGCCGAAGCTGCCGCATCTCAAGCACGTCATCGCGGTCGGACAGCCGCATCCGGATACGATGTCGTTCGCGACCCTTGCGGCGACGCCGGCCGATGAGGCCGGCCTGCCCGCGATCGGCGCGCGCGATCGCTTCGTGCTGCTCTATACGTCGGGGACCACCGCCGCGCCGAAAGGTGTGCCGGTCGATTACGCGCGCTTCCTGTTCAACGCATCGCACAGCGCCGCGGAGCTTGCGATCGATCGCACATCGATCCTGCTGTCGGCCGCGCCGTATACGCACCTGTACGGCCTGTTCTCGATCAATCTCGCGCTCACCACCGGCGCCACGACTGCGATCATGCCGCCGTTTACCCCGCAGGCGCTCGCCGCCGCGCTCGATGCCTGCCGCCCGACCGGACTGTTCGTCGCACCGGCCCATATGTCGGCCTGCCTGAACGAAGGCCTGCTCACGCGAGCGCGGCTTGCCTCGCTGCGCTTCGTGCTGATCTCGGGCAGCATCTGCCCGCCCGCGCTGGCGCAGGCGGTGCAGGAGCTGATGCCGGACGGCAAGGTGCTGCAGCTCTGGGGCATGAGCGAGATGCAGGCCGGCACGTTCACGCGGCCGGGCGATTCGCTGGAGGTGCGGTCAACCACGGCGGGACGCGCGAGCCCCGGGACCGAGTTGCGCATCGCCGATGGCGAGACCGCGCTGCCCGCCGGCACCGAGGGCGAGCTGCAGGCGCGCGGCCGATCGGTGTTTACCGGCTACCTCGACAATGCCGGCGCAACGGCTGCGGCATTCACCCGCGACGGCTGGTTCCGCACCGGCGATCTGGCGCGGCTGGACCGCGAGGGCAATCTCGACATCACCGGCCGGCTCAAGGACGTGATCAACCGCGGCGGCGTGAAGTTCAATGCGGCCGATGTCGAGACGATCATCGGCGCGCACGACGCGATCGCGCAGTGCGCGATCGTGCCGATGCCGGATCCGGTGCTGGGCGAACGCGCCTGCTGTTTCGTCGTGCTCAGGCCGGACGCCGAGCCGATCACGCTCGACGATCTGCGCGCATTCCTCGCCGCGCGCGACGTCGCGAAGCTGAAATGGCCTGAGCGGGTCGAGATCATCGCCGAGATGCCGCTGACGCCGACGCGCAAGGTGAAGAAGACGGAGTTGATCAGGCTGCTGTAGTGCACCTGTCATTCCGGAGCGCGCGAAGCGCGTGTCCGGAATCCATAACCACAGCCAGCGCTGTGTAGCGCCGATCGGGCGTCATCGCATATCTTGTGATTATGGATTCCGGGCTCGCCGCTGCGCGGCGCCCCGGAATGACAACTACCCGCCCGCCGTATACGGCTTGTTCTCCGGCAACGGGATGAACTCGATCTCGTCGCCCGGTACGCCGGCGAACTTGCCCTCGCGCCATTCGTTCTTCGCCTGCTCGATGCGCTCCTTGCGCGAGGAGACGAAATTCCACCAGACGTGCCGCGGGCCGTCGAGCGCCGCGCCGCCGATCACCGCAAACCGCGCCGGCTGCGTCGCCTTGATGGTGATGCGGTCGCCCGGACGAAACACCAGCAGTCGCCCGGCGGCGAACCTGTCGCCCGCGATGTCGATCTCGCCCGCGACGATATAGACCCCGCGCTCCTCTGTTTCGGCATCGAGCGGCATCGTGGCGCCGGCATCGAGCGAGACGTCGGCAAACAAGGTCTCGGACACCGTCCCAAGCGGCGAGCGCGCGCCGAACATTGCGCCGGCGACGACGCGCACGGTCTTTCCCTCGCCGTTGACGATCGGCAGTTCGTTACCGTCGAGATGTGCGAAGCTCGGGTCGATCTCCTCGCTGGCGGACGGCATGCCGACCCAGAACTGCAATCCGTGCAGCGGCTCGCCGTCGCGACGGTGATCCGGCGCGGTACGCTCCGAATGCACGATGCCGCGCCCCGCCGTCATCCAGTTCACCGCGCCGGGATGGATCGCGGCCTTCACGCCCAGATTGTCGCGATGGACGATCTCGCCGTCGTAAAGGTAGGTCAGCGTCGAAAGCCCGATATGGGGGTGCGGGCGCACGTCGAGCCCGTGCCCGCTCTTGAACTCCGCCGGGCCGAAATGATCGAAAAACACGAACGGCCCGACCGTGCGGCGCGCGCTGTGCGGCAGCGCGCGGCGCACCGAAAACCCGTCGCCCAAGTCAACGCTGCGCGGCACGACCACGGTTTCCAGCGCATCGCAGGCGTAGCGGTCGCCCGCGGCGGGGTCCTGGCCTCGAAAAAAGCTCATGAGTTCCCTCATTCGGCCGACGAAAGGCGCCCGGCTGGCGCGTATCTTGAATGTCGGGAGGGGTACGGCGCTTGTCAAACACCGGACGGCGGGAAATCCGGCAAACGGTATTTGCAGACCGGCAATGCGCAAACGTTGCGGACTGCGCATGAATGTGAATGCAACCGCGCAGTCCCGCGTGATAGGCGTTTCCAATCGGGAGATTGAGCGAATGGATATGGAGAGGCCCTCTCCGGCGGAACGGATTTCCACGGGTCCGGCCCGGCCCGTGGTGCTGATCACCGGTGCGTCATCGGGGATCGGGACCGCGCTCGCGGAGGTATTTGCCGAAAACGGCCACGAGGTCGTGCTATTGGCGCGGCGCGTCCCGCAACTGACCGCGATCGCGGAGAAAATCGCGGCAGCCGGCTACACCAAGCCGCACATCCTGCCCGCCGATCTGTCCCGGCCCGATTCGACCGAGCGGATTGCCGCGGAGCTGACCGCGCGCAATCTCGAGCCTGCCTATCTCGTCAACAACGCCGGCTACGGCCTGCTCGGCCAGGCGCATGCGCTCGACCGCGGCGATCAGCTCGCGATGATCGATCTCAACTGCCGCTCGCTCGCCGACCTGTCGCTGCGCTTCATCGACAGCCTCGCGCGCCATCGCGGCGGCATCCTGAACGTCGCATCGATCTCCGGCTTCATTCCGGGCCCGGGCATGTCGGTCTACAACGCCACCAAGGCCTTCGTGATCTCGTTCAGCGAAGGGCTGCGCCGCGAACTGAAGCCGAAAGGCATCCGCGTCACGGCGCTCTGCCCCGGCCCGGTGCCGACCGAATTCCAGGCCCGCGCCGGAATCCTGGACGTGCACTATCCACGCGGCTTCGACCGCACCGCCGAGGATGTGGCGCGCCAGGGCTATCGTGGGCTGATGCGCGGGCGCGGCATCGTGGTGCCGGGCGCGCACAACAAGCTGATCCCGCTGCTGCCGCGCTTCCTGCCGCGCGGCTTCATCGCCACGATGGTGTATCGCCGCCTGCGCCGCTGGGACGACGTGTAGCGAGCTGTCGTTCCGGAACGCCCGAAGCGCGTGTCCGGAATCCATAACCACGAGCCGGCCTGATGTGCACCGTCGCGGGCCATTGATGGTTTCGTGGTTATGGATTCCGGGCTCCGGCCTTCGGCCGGCCCCGGAATGACAATGGCGGCCGGAATGACGGCAGGTCGGTTAACCGATTGACGGATTTTGCGAAAACCGCCCCGTTCATGCCAATAATGCGGTTCGCTCTCACCGGACCCGCATCATGGACCGCGTTATCGTTGCGCTGCGCGAATTCCTGACCCTCGCGCTCCCCTATTTCCGCTCCGAGGACCGCTGGCGCGCCCGCGCACTGCTCGCCGGCGTGATCGGCGCCGAGCTCGGGCTGGTCTATGTCGCGGTCGCGGTGATCCAGTGGAACGCGCGTTTCTTCAACGCGCTGGAAGCGCGCGACTGGGCCGGCTTCAAGCGCGAGCTGTTCCTGTTCGGCCTGATCACGCTCGGTGCGATCGTCTCGACCGCCTGCCAGTATTACTTCGGCCAGACCCTGCAAATCCGCTGGCGGCGCTGGCTGACCGAGCGCTACGTCGCGATCTGGATGGCGGAAGGCCGCCACTACCGCATCCGTTTCGTCGACAACACGGTCGACAATATCCATCTGCGCATCGCCAACGACGTGCTGCTGTTCCTGCAGCGTACGCACGAGCTCGGCACCGGGCTGCTCAACAGTGTCGTTGCGCTGTTTTCGTTCGCCATCATCCTGTGGGGACTCTCGGCGAGCACGCCGTTGCCGGTGTTCGGCACCGACCTCGCTTTCCCGGGCTATCTGATCTGGACCGCGCTCGCCTATGCGGGCATCGGCACAGCCGTGGCGCATTTGATCGGCTGGCGGCTGATCCCGCTGCAGTTCAGCCAGCAGCGCTACGAGTCCGACTTCCGTTTCGCCATCGCGCGGGTCACCGACAATGCCGAGCCGGTCGCGCTGATGGCCGGAGAAGCCGTCGAGCGCGAGGAAATGCGCACCCGGTTCTGGCGCCTCGTGCGCAACTGGACCGCGCTGGTGCAGCGCCAGACCCGCCTGATCGCCTTCACGGCCGGCTACGGCCATGTCTCGACGGTGTTTCCGATCCTGGTGGTCAGCCCGGCCTACCTCACCGGCGCGATCACCTTGGGCGCCTTGATCCAGGCGCATCTCGCGTTCCAGCGGGTCGAAGGCGCGTTCGCGTTCTGCATCGGGGCCTATCCGAAAATCGCCGAATGGAAGGCGATCGTGGATCGGCTGGCGCAGTTCGAGGCCGCCATGACGGTCGTCGACACCTATCGCGACCCGCATGCCCGGATCGCCTTCGTGCCGACGCCGGGGCCGGATCTCATGATCGACAATCTCGTGGTGCGGCTCGGCTCGGGTGAACCGATCGCGACCGTGCCGGCGATCAAGCTCGCACCCGGCGAGGGCCTGCTGGTGAGCGGCCAATCCGGTTCGGGCAAGTCGAGCCTGTTCCGCGCGCTCGCCGGGCTGTGGCCGCTCGGGGACGGCGCGATCAAGCTGCCGGAGAACGGCCGCGTGCTCGCACTTCCGCAGCGTCCCTACTTTCCGCTCGGGACGCTGCGTCAGGCGCTGGCCTACCCGACGCTCGCCGCAGAGGTGGACGACACGGCGCTGCGCGACGCGATGGCGGCGAGCGGGCTGCTGCATCTGGTGCCGCGGCTTGACGAAGAGGCCGAATGGGCGACCGTGCTGTCGGGCGGCGAACAGCAGCGCGTCGCCTTCGCGCGCGCCCTGATCGCGCGGCCCTCCGTGCTGTTGCTCGATGAGGCGGTGACGACGCTGGAAGAGAGCGAGGCGCAGGCGCTTTATCGGATGCTGGCCACGCGCCTGCCGGACACGATCGTCATCTCGATCGGCCGTCCGGCGCAGCTCGACGGGCTGCACGGCCGCTCGGTCATGCTGGACGGTACCACCGCCTCGGCGCGCGGAGCCGCACGCGCCGCGGCGCCGGCTTGAGCTTGCTGCGCTGCAACCGACGCTTTGCCGCAGCACACAGACCGGGTTTTTCTCTTGCGTACTCCAACACCGTCATCCAAACGTCATTCCGGGGCGGCGCCGCGCCGGGGGCTGCGATGCTGAAGATGAATCTGTGGGACGCGAAGTGGGACCTCGATGAGGCCCAGTGTCCCTGCGATATCCATTTCAATCAGTGGATCGATACAAACAAGATCACCGGCAAGACGATCTATCATTTCGGTACCGGGACGCATCACATCGTCGGACTGACCCAGGCGGCGAATGGCTCGGACAATGTCGTGTTCGGCATCACCGCATCGATCGTCGAGTATGAGGCCTACATCAAGCTCGCGAACGAGCGGCCGCAGCTGTCGAACAGCTATCTGGCCTATTTCGGCGACATCTACCTGACCAACGCGCGCCTGCTGCCGTCGCTCGATATCGCGACGATGTTTCATGCCGGCGAGTACATCGGCGCCAACACGACCAGCCCGGAATATGGCGGGGTCGACGACCTCGGCGTCGCACGCATCCTGCACAGCCGCATGCGGCCCGGCGGGCACTTCCTGTTCTACACCGGCTCGTTCGCGTTCGACAAAGCCGACGCGCTCGCAAAAGTGCTGGAGACGGAAGGCAAGCTCGAGCGCGTCGGAACGTTCAAGACGCTGATGGTGTGCCGCAAGACGAGCTAACCCCGTTTCCGCTCGTCCCCGCGGAAGCGGGACGCAGTCCTTGGCCCTGGATGCCCGCTTGCGCGGGCATGAGCGGAGAGTCGGTTACCCTAATTCACATCCAGCGGCGTCGTGCCGGCCGGCTTGCCGGCGTCGAGCGTGATCTTGTCCACGCGCGCCTCGGCCTGGCGCAGCAACTCCTCGCAGCGGCGCTTCAGCGCCTCGCCGCGCTCGTAGATCGTGACGCTCTCTTCGAGCGCAACGTCGCCGCGCTCGAGCTTCTGCACGATCTGCTCGAGCTCCGCGAGGGCCTTCTCGAAGGTCAGCTTCGGGATATCGGTGTTCGGGGTATCGGCCATAAGTCCTGCCTATCGCGAACTCGTACTTCAAAGTCCAATGCGCATGATCTTCTTCCGAAAACTGGTCCCCACTTTTCGCGATCATGCGCTGTCATCCCCGCATCAGCGCGGTGACATGCGCGGCGACCGACTTCGACAATCCCTCCAGGTCATACCCGCCTTCGAGCAGCGAGACGACGCGGCCGTCGCAGCGGCGGTCCGCCACCTCCATCAGCTTCTGCGTCACCCAGGCGTAGTCGGGCTCGAGCAAATTCAGGTTGGCGAGCGGATCGCGCATGTGGGCGTCGAAGCCGGCCGAGATGATGACGAGATCGGGCGCGAAGCCTTCGAGCCGCGGCAGGATGACGCTTTCCATCGCCTCGCGGAACTGGTCGCCGCCATCGCCCGGACTGAGCGGCGCGTTGACGATGGTGTTCTGCGCGCCGCGCTCGCTTGTGGCGCCGGTGCCGGGATAGAGCGGCATCTGGTGCGTCGAGCAGTACATCACGCTCGCATCGTTCCAGAAGATGTCCTGGCTGCCGTTGCCGTGATGGACGTCGAAATCCACGATCGCGACACGCTCGGCGTCATGCGTCTTCTGCGCGTGGCGCGCCGCGATCGCGGCATTGTTGAACAGGCAGAAGCCCATCGGCGTCGCGGTCTCGGCATGATGCCCGGGCGGGCGCGTCGCCACGAAGGCGTTCGTAGCCTTGCCGGTCATCACCTCGTCGACCGCAAGGGCGGCGCCGCCCGCCGCGCGCATCACCGCTTCGAACGAGCCCGGCGACATCGTGGTGTCGCCGTCCAGCCGCACCATGCCTTCCTTCGGCGAGGCGTCGCGGATGGCCTCGACATAGTCGAGCGGATGGGCGAGCGCGATCATCTCGATCGTCGCCATCGGTGCCTGCTCGCGCACCAGGCTCTGAAATTTCTCGTGCTCGAGTACCCGCTCGATCGCACGCAAGCGGTCCGGCCGTTCGGGATGCCCCTGCGGCATCAGATGATTCAGACAGGCTGGATGGCTCAGCAGGAGAGTTGTCATGCGGTCCGCTTTTGGTTCGCCGCTATATAGGGCATCGGCGGCGCGATACCTAGCTTGGAAGATCGTCTACGAACCGAGCTTGTCGAGGCTCACGCCCTTTGGTGGCGGCATCTCGTCGGGCACGAAGAAGTCGATCTGCAAACGCTGCGTCGGGTCGGCGCGATATCGGTCGAAATCGGTGACGCCCTCGCCGGCCAGGAACGTGTCGTCGAGCAGGAAATTGCCCGTGAAGGTCTTCGGCTTGTTGAAGATCGCGTAGGCCGCGTCGGCGAGGATCTCCGGCGTGCGCGACATGCCCATCAGCTTGTCGCCGCCGACGATGTTCCTGATCGCCGAGGTCGCGATCGTGGTGCGCGGCCACAGCGCGTTGACGGCGACCTTGCCGCGCAGTTCGCCGGCAAGCCCCAGCACCACGAGGCTCATGCCGAACTTCGCCATCGCGTAGCCGGTATAGGCGGCGAACCATTTCTCCTTCATGTCGAGCGGCGGCGAGAGCATCAGGACGTGCGGATTCCCGGCTTTCAGCAGGTGCGGGATCGCGTGCTTCGACACCATGAAGGTGCCGCGCGCATTGATCTGATGCATCAGGTCGAAACGGCGCATGTCGGTCTGGGCCACCGGCGTCAACTGGATGGCGCTTGCATTGTTGATCACGATATCGATGCCGCCGAAATGCGCCGCGGTCCGGTCCAGCGCCGCCTTCACCATGTCCTCTTCGCGCACGTCGACGACCAGCGGCAGCGCCTTGCCGCCGGCCTTCTCGATCTCCTCGGCCGCCGAATGGATCGTGCCGGGGAGCTTGGGGTGCGGCGTGTCGGTTTTTGCCGCGACCGCGATGTTGGCGCCGTCGCGCGCGGCCTTGAGCGCGATCGCGAGGCCGATGCCGCGCGAGGCCCCGGTGATGAACAGCGTCTTGCCTGCGAGCGACATGCGACCTCCCGGCTTTGATGCAAACGGACCTTGCAGGCCCGTCCTCGCTTTCAGCGACCGATCTGCCTACATCAGTCGCGACAAATCAATGCGGCAAGCCTTCTCGAGGACACCATGCAGCTCACCGGCATCCATCACCTGACTGCGATCTCGGCCGACGCGGCAGGCAACAAGCGCTTTTACACCGGCACGATGGGCATGCGGATGGTCAAGAAGACCGTCAACCAGGACGACACCAGCGCGTACCATCTGTTCTACGCCGACGCGCTGGCGCGGCCCGGCACCGACCTCACGTTCTTCGACTGGCCGGCGCCACCCGAGCAGCGCGGCGCGCATTCGATTGCCCGCACGGCCTTGCGCATCGCGGGTCCGGAGAGCTTTCAGTGGTGGAAGGCGCATCTTGACGCCGCCGCCGCCAAGACTGGAGCCAGCACCGGCGAGATCGCCGAACGCGACGGGCGCCTCACGCTCGACTTCGAGGACCCGGAAGGACAGCGCCTCAGCCTGATCGACGACGGCGGCAAGGGCGAAGCTTTCCCGTGGGAGAAAAGCCCGGTGCCGGCGATGCACCAGATCCGCGGACTCGGGCCGATCACGCTGAGCGTGCCGGAGCTTAAATCCACCGAAGCGGTGCTCACCACGCTGATGGGCATGCGCGAGGTGCGCACCTATCCGCATCCCGACAATGCCCGGCACACCGTGCATGTGTTCGAGATGGGCGAAGGCGGTGCCGGCGCCGAGCTGCACGTCGCGGTCCAGCCGGACCTGCGTCAGGCCGAACAAGGCGCCGGCGGGGTGCATCATGTCGCGTTCCGCACGCCGGATGACGAATATGAGGGTTGGGCCGAGCGGTTGAACACGCTGCGCGTGCCGAACAGCGGCAAGGTCGACCGCTTCTGGTTCCGCAGCCTCTATTTCCGCGAGCCGAACGGCATCCTGTTCGAGATCGCGTCGGACGGCCCGGGATTTGGCGTCGACGAGCCGATGGACAGACTGGGCGAGAAGCTGGTGCTGCCGCCGTTCCTGGAAGGACGGCGCGCCGAGATCGAGAAGGAGTTGAAGGCGATTTGATCTTGCCGCGAACTCGGTTCATCCCTCCCCGTCTTCGGGGAGGGTGGCCGCCGCGAAGCGGCGGACGGGTGGGGGGCGCCATTACGACGAACGCCCCACCCGGCTCGCTGCGCTCGCCACCCTCCCCGCTTCGCGGGGAGGGACAAGACGGAAAACTACTTCTTCCGCGTCAAGAACGCCTCGAATGCCTTGCGCGCCTCCGGCGTCTGCAAGCGCTTCTTGAACTCATCCGCCTCATCATCGATGCGCTTCACCACCTCGGCAGGATCGCCCTTCAAGAGCCGGCGCGAGATCGCGACACCTTCCGGCGGCAATGCGGCGATCGCTTTCGCGGCCTTCATCGCCTCGGCCTCGACCTGATCGGCCGGCACCACCTGATTGACCAGACCGCAGGCCTTCGCCTCCTCGCCGGACAGCGGGTTGCCCATCACCAGCAGCTCGAAGGCGCGGCGATGCCCCATCAGGCGCGGCGCGAGCAGACTGGATGCCGCTTCCGGCACCAGCCCGAGCGCCACGAAAGGCGTCGAGAAGCGCGCGTCGTTCGCCGCGACCGCGTAGTCGCAGTGCAGCATCATGGTGGTGCCGATACCGACCGCAACGCCCTGCACGGCGGCAACCAGCGGCCGTTCGGCGCGCGCCAGCGCATAGAGGAAGCGCAGCACCGAATTGCCCAAGCCCTCGCCGCCGGTCGCGGCCTTCATGAAGTCGCCGAGGTCGTTGCCGGCCGAGAACGCGCCGGGCACGCCCGCGATCACGATGGCGCGGATGGCTGAGTCGCCGCTCGCGCTTTCGATCGCCTGCGCGAGGCCGTCATACATCGCGGCGGTGAGCGCATTCTTCTTGTCCGGCCGGTTCATGCGCAGGAGGCGAACCGGGCCCTGATCGATGACGATGACGTTGATGCTCATGCGTGTTCCTTTACGCCGCGGGCAGCGCCACGGCTGAGATCGACTCCGCGCCTTCGGTGACGGTGGTTTCCAGCCCGCCCGCCTGCACGGCGATATTCTCGGCAAAGAAGCGCGCCAGCGCGGCGCGACCGCTATCGGCCCCGCCATTGAGGCGGCTCGCCGCCAGCGCGTCCTCGGCAAGCGCGCAGCCCCCGGCCGCGGACGCGAACAGCCGCAGGTACGGCGTCGCACCGGCCAGCGCCGCGTCGGGCGAGGTGTCGAGCCTGCCGATGAGCCAGGCGGTCGCGCGCTCGAGGCTGTCCACCGCGTCGGCGAGCCGCGCGGCGGTCGCGCCGAAGGCCGGATCGTTCGCCGCCTTCACGCCGGCGACGGTGCGGCGCAACTCGTCGAGATAGCCTTGCATCACCGCGCCGCCCATCATCGGAATCTTGCGCATGACGAGATCGATCGACTGGATGCCGTTGGTGCCCTCGTAGATCTGCGCGATGCGCGCGTCGCGATAATGCTGCGCGGCACCGGTCTCCTCGATGAAGCCCATGCCGCCATGCACCTGCACGCCGAGCGAGGCGACTTCCGTGCCGATGTCGGTCGAGAACGCCTTCGCGACCGGCGTCAGCAGCGAGGCGCGCTGGTCGGCCGCCTTGCGCGCCGCATCGTCCTTGGCGCGATGCGAGCGGTCGATCGCCGCGCCCGTGGCGTAGCAGATCGCGCGCGCCGCCCCGGTCAGCGCCCGCATGGTGAGCAGCATGCGCCGCACGTCGGGGTGATTGATGATCGCGCCGTTGCCGCCGGCGCGGCCCTGCCGGCGGTCGTTCGCATAGGCCATCGCCTGCTGCGTGGCGCGCTCGGCGATCGCGACGCCCTGCAGGCCGACCGCAAGGCGCGCATTGTTCATCATCGTGAACATGCAATTGAGCCCGCGGTTCTCCTCGCCGACCAGCCAGCCGGTTGCGCCGCCGTTGTCGCCGTAGACCATGGTGCAGGTGGGCGAACCGTGAATGCCGAGCTTGTGCTCGACCGAATGGCAGCGCGCGTCGTTGCGCGCGCCGATCGAGCCGTCGTCGTTGACGAAGAACTTCGGCACCAGGAACAGCGAGATGCCTTTCGTGCCGGGCGGCGCGTCGGGCAGGCGCGCCAGCACGAAGTGGATGATGTTGTCGGTGAGATCGTGCTCGCCATAGGTGATGAAGATCTTGGAGCCGGTGATGCGATAGCTGCCGTCGGCGTTGCGCTCCGCGCGCGCCCGCAATGCGCCGACGTCCGAGCCGGCCTGCGGCTCGGTCAGCTGCATCGTGCCGGTCCATTCGCCGGTGGTGAGCTTCTCGAGATACGTCTGCTTCAGCGCGTCCGCGCCGTGCCGGTCGAGCGCCTCGACTGCGCCCATGGTCAGCACCGGGCCGATGCCGAACGCCATCGAGGCCGAATTCCACATCTCGATGCAGGCCGCGTTGAGCGCATGCGGCAGCCCCTGCCCGCCCCAGTCGGCCGACGCCGCAAGCCCGTTCCAGCCGCCCTGCGCCCAGGCGGCGTAGGCCTCCTTCCAGCCGGGCGGCATCGTGACGTTGCCGTCCTTCAGCGGCGTGCCGTGCCGGTCGCCGACCGTATTGAGCGGCGCGATCACCGTGGAGGCGAACTTGCCCGCCTCCTCCAGCACCGCGTCGACGTCGGCCTCGGTCAGGTCGCCGTAAAGGCCCTCCTCAAGCGCGCGCGCGAGCCCGGCCGAATGCTTCAGCGTAAAGGCGATATCGGCGACCGGCGCGCGGTAAGTCATTGTGTCGTCTCTTGACGGGGGGTGGCCTGTGGCCAATGTAGCGGCGCCGACGCGATCCTGAAAGCCATTCATGCCGATCGAAGTGGCGACACGTCTGCTGCCCGCAAACCGCGATGCGATCGCCACGGCGGCGCGCGTGCTCGGCGCGGGCGGGCTGGTCGCATTTCCGACCGAGACGGTCTACGGACTTGGCGCCGATGCGACGAACGGCGAAGCGGTCGCGCGGCTTTATGCCGCGAAAGGCCGCCCGCGCTTCAACCCGCTGATCGCGCACGTGGCGGAGGCGACGTTGGCGCTTGCGCTCGCGCGCTTCTCCGACGACGCGCGGCTGCTCGCCGGGGTGTTCTGGCCTGGGCCGCTCACGCTGGTGCTGCCGAAAGCCGATGGCTGCCCGGTGTCCGAGCTTGCGACCGCAGGACTCGACTCGATCGCGGTGCGCGTGCCGGATCACACGATCGCGCGCGACCTGCTGAAGGCATTCGGCAAGCCGGTGGTCGCGCCGTCGGCCAACCAGTCTGGGCATGTGTCGCCGACGCTGGCCGGGCACGTGCAAGCCGATCTTGCGGGCCGCATCGATCTGATCGTCGACGGCGGGCCCGCCAGCGTCGGCGTGGAGTTGACCATCGTGTCCTGCCTCGATGTGCCGACGTTGCTGCGCCCCGGCGGCCTGCCGCGCGACGCGATCGAGCGCGTGCTCGGGCATCCGCTTGTCATCGCGGAGACGGCCCCCGATGACGCGCCGCTCGCGCCCGGCATGCTCGCCTCGCACTACGCGCCGAGGTCGGCCTTGCGGCTGAATGCGATCGACGTCAGGCCGGGCGAGGCGTTGCTCGCGTTCGGCGCCGCGCCGCCGTCGCCCGCGCAAACACTCAACCTCTCGGTTTCCGGCGACCTGATCGAAGCCGCCGCCAATCTCTTCTCGCATCTGCGCGCGCTCGACGCCGCGGGCACGCGCATCGCCGTCATGCCGATCCCGAACGAGGGCCTCGGCGAGGCGATCAACGACCGCCTCGCCCGCGCCGCCGCGCCTCGACCCTGACACCGCGAAAGAGTAAAACTGCGCGCATGAACCCGCACGTCAAGCCGCCCGTCGCCTCCGCCCTGCTGTCACGCTTCGCCCAGATCGTCGGCGAGAAATACGCCGTCACGGATCCGGCGGTGCAGGAGCCTTATTTGCGCGAGATGCGCGATCTCTATCGCGGCAACACCCCGATGGTGCTGCGCCCCGGATCGGTCGCGGAGGTTTCGGCGGTGCTGAAGCTCGCGAATGAGACGAAGACCGCGATCGTGCCGCAGGGCGGCAACACCGGGCTGGTCGGTGGGCAGATCCCGCATCACGGCGAGGTCGTGCTCTCGCTCAACCGCATGGACCGTATCCGCGAGGTCGACGCGACCTCGAACACGATCACCGCCGAAGCCGGCGTCTCGCTCGGCCGCGTGCGGGCGGCTGCCGCCGATGTCGACCGGCTTTATCCCTTGCTGCTGCCGTCCGAGGGCACCTGCACGGTCGGGGGCAACCTGTCGACCAATGCGGGCGGCACCACCGCGGTGTCGTGGGGCGTGGCGCGCCAGCAGGCGCTTGGACTCGAGGTCGTGCTCGCCGACGGGCGCGTGCTGAACAACCTGAACAAGCTGAAAAAGGACAACACCGGCTACGACCTGAAGAACCTGTTCATCGGCGCCGAAGGCACGCTCGGCGTCATTACCGCAGCCTCGCTGCGCCTGATCGCCCGTCCGCGCTCGGTCGAGACCGCGTTCGTCGGCGTCGCCTCGCCGGACGCCGCACTGGAGCTGTTCGGCATCGCGAGCGAACAGAGCGGCGGCAACATCACGTCGTTCGAACTGATGGTGCGGCTCGGCATCGATGCCGTGCTGAAATACGACGGCGGTGCGCGCGATCCGCTCAATGACGTCCATCCGTGGTACGTGCTGATCGAGATCTCGTCGCAGGCACGCAGCGGCTTGCGCGACACGATGGAGGCGATCCTCGCCGAGGGCGTCGAGCGCGGGCTCGTGGCGGACGCGGCGATCGCCGACTCGCTCGATCAGTCGAAAGCATTCTGGCGCATCCGCGAGATGTTCGGCGAGGTGCAGCGCCAGGTCGGCGGCTCGATCAAGCACGATATTTCGGTGCCGGTCGCGCACGTGCCCGCCTTCATCCGGGAAGCCGACGCGGCGGTCGTGAAACTCATCCCGGGCGCGCGGCCGCTGCCGTTCGGGCACCTCGGCGACGGCAACATCCACTACAACATCGCGCAGCCGGTCGATGCCGACAAAGCCGCGTTCCTCGAACGCTGGCATGACGTGAACATGGTCGTGTTCGACGTCGTGCTGAAATACGGCGGGTCGATCTCGGCCGAGCACGGCATCGGCATCATGAAGCGCGATCTCCTGCCGATCATCAAGGATCCGGTCGCCATGGAGCTGATGCGCGCGCTCAAGCGCACGCTCGATCCGAACGGGATCTTGAATCCCGGCAAGGTCCTCTAGACGCGGGCGCTTTCCTTTGCTTGAGCATGATCTTGTCGGAAAACCGGTGTCCATCCCCGATCGGAGTCGAGGACATGCTTTTCGGGATCATGCTAGCGGCAGACCTGCTGCCACTGGCAATTCCCGCGCGTGTCGCACACGCGTGCCTGCCGGCATGACGACGTGCCGAGCGGCGGCAGAATCGGAGGGCTGAGCGGCGCAATCGACGGCACGTCGATCGGACAGATTGCCGGCGGGCAGATCGGCCGAAAATCGATCGCGTTGTCGCAGATCGGCTGCATCTCGCCATCGACGCAGCGGCACGTACAGTCGGCATGGGCCATAGCGGACATGCCGACGACAAGCGCGACAGCGATCAACGCCCTCATGTCCGCGCCTCTCATGTATGCAGCCGGTGTTGCAGCCCGTGCGCCTCGGAGGCAGATTGGACTACCCGGCGCGACCTCATGTCCATGCCTACCAGAACGAGATTTCGATGCACGAGCTTGCGATATCCCCGATCACCGACAACGACGTCGAGCACGTCATCGCGCTGTGGCAGCGCTGCGGGCTGACGCGGCCGTGGAACGATCCGGCCTCCGACATTGCGTTTGCGCGCCGCGGCGCGAATGCCACGATCCTGATCGGACGCGCGGACGGCGCACTCGCGGCAACCGCGATGGTCGGGCACGACGGCCATCGCGGCTGGGTCTATTATGTGGCGGTCGAGCCGGAGTTGCAGGGCAGGGATTTCGGCCGCGCCATCATGGCGGCGGCGGAGGATTGGCTGCGCGGCCAGGGCGTGACCAAGGCGATGCTGATGCTGCGGCCGGACAACGTGAAGGTACAGGCCTTCTATGACAAGCTCGGCTACGAGGTGCAGGAGCGGGTCATCTACGCGAAGTGGCTCGATGGACGGGAGATGACGCCTTAGCTCGGGCGGTCATTGGGGCGAGCGAGACCCGGGACGACGGCGGCGATTAAAACAAGCTCGCCTGGCCGTTGTCCTTCTTGTCCTTTTCCTTCTTCGCACGCTTCGGCTTCTCGACCGCCTCGACCGGCTCCGGTTCGCGCAGCGGCTCCAGCAGCAAGGGTGAATCGTTGGCCGTCCGGTTCACCGCGCTCGACACCTCATAGACCTCCAGCGCGGCGTCCGGCGCAGGCTGGATGACACTGGCCGCCATCTCGCCGTCGACCTTCGGATCGAGCCAGACATCGAACGTCTCGGGCGGCACGATCACCGGCATGCGGTCATGGATATGCGCGATCGCGCGGCTCGCCACGGTGGTGACGATCGCGGCGGTTTCCATCTCCTCGCCGTTCGGCCCCATCCAGCTTTCCCACACCCCGGCGAATGCCAGCGGCTGCCCGGATTTCAACCGCACGAAGTACGGACGCTTGCGGCCGCCCTCGCGCTTCCATTCGTAGAAACCGTCGGCCGGGAACAGGCAGCGGCGCCGCTTCATGGCATTCTTGAACGCCGGCTTCTCGTTGACGGATTCGCCGCGCGCATTGATCAGCAGCGAGAAGGCCCGCGGATCCTTCACCCAGGGCGGGATCAGGCCCCAGCGCACCAGCGCGAACTGGCGCTTGCCCTCGGCCATGCGGACGATCGCCACCGGCTGCGTCGGCGCCACGTTGTAGCGCGGCGGGAAATTCGGCTGCTCCAGATAGGCAAACAACGCCCGCAGCGCTTCCGGATTGGTGATGACCGCGTAGCGTCCGCACATGAGGATCTTTGCTTAACCCCTTCATCAAGCCGTTGAAACCCGGGCGACCATCGCCTTGTTTCTTAATCGAGATTTAACCACGACCGACAAGACTGCCAGACCCGACCAAGGCGCACGTTCCGGATGTCCGTCCAGCCGATTCCGATAGCTTACGACGTCGCCGCCGATCCGGCGCGGCTCGCGGCTGCCAATATCAACCCGAGGACGCGGCTCGCCTCCGATTATCTCAATCACTTCAACGAAGCCGTGATGCTGCTCGACCTGCTGCCGAGCATGCCGGAATGCATCGTGGAGCTGATCGGCTGGGAGCCGATGGAGTACCAGGAGCACTTCGCGGCGTCGCATTTCAAGGACAAGGACCTGGCGATCGCCGCCTACGATGCGGCCGACCCGATCGCACGGGTTCGGCTCGAGGAACTTGCCGACACCATGAACGCGCTGCTGGTTGCGACCTGCGAGGCGTTCCAGCGGCGGGCCTCGCTGGAAGCCGCGACCGCGCTCGCGGCCGAAACAGCGGCGCGGCTCAAACCGCTGGTCGCGCGCGCCGGAGCGGTGATCAACGGCTATGACGTCGCCGGTTGCGCCGACATGACCACCGGCGAACAGCAGGCTGCGGTCGACGCGCTGCTGGAAAAATAGCAGCATGATCGCGAGATTGCGCTGAGCCCCTCAATGTCCGACCCCCGCATGTATCCGGACCGGCCGTTCCTCGCCGTGAGCGCGGCGATCGTGCGCGACGGCCGCGTGCTGATCGCGCGGCGCAACAAGGGCGCAAGCACCGGCGCGTTCACGCTGCCGGGCGGCGTGGTCGAGGCAGGCGAGACCTTGCGGCAGGCGGTGATCCGGGAAATACGGGAAGAGACCGGCATGGCGATCGAGCCGGTGGCGCTCGCCGGCCAGCGTGAATTCATCACGCGCGACGAGGCCGGCCGGGTCGTGCGCCATTTCGTGATCCTGTGTTTCGCCTGCCGCTGGATGTCCGGCGAGGGCGTGCCGCTGCTCGAGGAACTGTCCGAGCTGCGCTGGCTGCGGCCGGCCGAGCTTGCGGGACTGACGACCACCGAGGGGTTGGCCGAGATCGTCGACTCGGCGTTGCGGCTGATGGAGCCGAACGCGGTCGTCATCCCGGGCGAGCAAGCGTAGCGCGCGACCAGCCTTGCCCTTGCCACGGCGGGCGGGCATATCGGCGCCATGCGCCGCGCCGCCGCCGTTCTTCTCCTGGCTGTCCTCGCCGCCTCTCCGGCGTTCGCGCAAGCGACGCAAGGCGGGCGTCCGGCCTATGAAGGCGATCTTCAGCGGCTCTCCGAGATTCTCGGGGCGCTGCATTATCTGCGCGACATCTGCGGCGCGCGCGAGGGGCAGGCCTGGCGCAACGAGATGCAGGCGCTGCTCGAGGCCGAGGCGCCGAGCGGCGAGCGCAAGGAGCGCCTCACCGCCAGCTTCAATCGCGGCTACCGCGGCTTTCAGCAGACCTATCGCACCTGCACGCCCGCGGCGGATTACGCGATCCGGCGGTATCTGGAAGAAGGCGCCAAGATCGCGCGCGACATCACGGCGCGCTACGCGAACTGACCGTCGCCAGCGCGACGCGGCCGCTTGCCACCGCCAACATCCGCCCGGCCCCGTCGATCCGCAGCGCCTCGTCGGCGTGAAGCGAATATCTCTCGCCGACCGTCACCTCGCTGTTGTCCAGCGCGTAGACGACGTTGACGGCCGCGTCGCATGCCGCCGTCGCGCCGCCGGTCAGGATCGCGACATCGATCCGATACTTCGCGCGGTCCGCCAGCAGGTTGAGCACCGCGACCGGACCGGCTTCGAGCCGGCTGACGATGCGATCCTCACCGCGAAACCGAACCGGCCGGAACGGTTCGCGGACGTCGAGCTCCGCGCCATCCTCGATCCGCAACACAAGACCGCGCCCGCCGATGACCGTCAGGATGCGGTCGCACCCGGTGAGATCGGAGAACGGCGCCGGCGTGACGATCCGGGTATGCCCGAGCCGCCACAGCATCCCGCTCCAGCTTCCCGGCGCCACGCCGGCCGCATAGTCGTCGGCGACGTCGACCGTCACGCCGCCGCCGTTCTTCCACGGCGTGCGCCGGTAAGCCTTGGGATCCAGCCGTGTGATGTGCGTCATTCGACACCTGTTCCTGCTTTCGGCCGCATTGCGGTTCGCGCGTTAACCTTTCCTAAAGTCTCGCCTATTTTTCGCATCCGCGCATGCTAACGTCGCTCGCGGTTGGGACGGCGCAGCGCCGAACGGGTTTGTAGACACATGAGCATGGCGGGCAGCAAGCCGGCACGCGGGCCGGCTTCGGATCACGAGCAAAAACAGATCGCGCTGACCTATCTGCACGAGGCCTGGGGCGAGGCGCGCCTCGACGGCGTCGACGGCGATTGCCTGGCGCAGGCCGCGCTGTTCACCGCGCTGAGCGAGCTCGCGACGACCTACGGCGAGGACGCGACCGCCAAATACGCCGAAGGGCTTCCGGCGCGCATCCGCAACGGCGAGTTCTCGATCCCGCTGTCGCGCCAATAGAGCGCCTCGCCGACCGTCACGCTACGGCTTTTCCAGTCTCGCGCCCTTGAGGCGCCACGACCGCCGTCCTACGTTCAAGGCCGGTTCACAGGACGGGATTGCCAAATGTATGCGGCATTATTGCCGGATCGCGGCGTGCTCAAAGTCGTCGGCGACGACGCGCGAAAATTCCTCAATGGCCTGTTGACGACGGATATCGAGCAGGTCGCGCCAAGCCGGGCCGCGTTCGCGGCATTGCTCACGCCGCAGGGCAAGATCATGGTGGACATGATCGTCGCCGAGCTGTCCGCCGAGGACGGCGGCGGCTTTTTCATCGATTGTCCGCGCGCGCTCTCGCGCATCCTCACCGACCGGCTCAACTTCTACAGGCTGCGCGCCAAGGTGCTGGTCGAGGACTTGTCCGAGGTGCTCGGCGTGATGGCGGTGTGGGACGGGAGCCGCGAGACCGAGTACGGCCTGTGCTATGCCGACCCGCGGCTCACCGCACTCGGGAACCGCTGCATGCTGCCCCCTCACCTCGCCGCGGAAGCCGCGGCCGATCTCGGAGCAACGCTGGTCGACGCCGAACAGTACGAAGCGCACCGCATCGCGCACGGCGCGCCGCGCGGCGGGCTTGATTTCCAGTACAACGACGCCTTCCCGCATGAAGCCGACATGGATCAGCTCAACGGGATCGACTTCGACAAGGGCTGCTACGTCGGCCAGGAGGTCGTCTCGCGGGTCGAGCATCGCGGCACCGCGCGCAAGCGCGTGGTCCCGGTGGCATTCGAGGATTTCGGCCCCGAGGACGGCGTGGCGGTGCATGTCGGCGACACGGCGGTCGGCGTCATGGGCTCATCGGCCAACGGGCGTGGGCTCGCCATGCTGCATCTCTCGCGCATCGGCGAAGCGCTCGCGGCGGGGACGCCGATCATGTGCGGCGGCGTCGCGCTGCATCCGGTCAAACCGGACTGGGCGCGCTTCGACTGGCCGGGCGACGCCAAGGCCGCGGAGTAACCTTGATGGCTCCCGTGCTCCATGCCGATGGTTTGCATCGTTGTCCGTGGCCGGGGCAGGACCCGTTCTATGTCGCCTACCACGACGACGAGTGGGGCGTGCCGGAATACGACGATCGCGCGCTGTATGAAAAACTCATGCTCGACGGTTTTCAGGCCGGACTGTCCTGGATCACGATCCTGCGCAAGCGCGAGAATTTCCGCCGCGCATTCGACGGTTTCCAGCCGGAAAAAATCGCACGCTACACGCCGAAGAAAATCGAGCGGCTGATGCAGGACGCCGGCATCGTGCGCAACCGGCAAAAGATCGAAGGCGCGGTCACGTCGGCGCGCGCCTATCTCGAGGCCATGGAAAAAGGTCCGGGCTTTTCCAAGCTGCTGTGGGGATTTGTCGACGGCGCGCCGAAGGTCAACCGCTTCCGCACCGTCAAGCAGGTGCCCGCGGAAACGCTCCTCTCGCGCGCGATGTCGAAGGAATTAGCCGGCCGCGGATTCAAATTCGTCGGCCCGACGATCGTCTACGCCTTCATGCAGGCGACCGGGATGGTCAACGACCACCTGCTCGACTGCTACCGTCACGGACACCTGGACAAGGCCGCCAAATAATCGCGGCGCCGGAAGCCCGATTCAACTGCGTCGAACCAGCCTGCGCGGCTGTCCTTTTGTTTGCGGATGATATTTTTTTGAAAACCGGTGCCCATCCCGGATCAAGTCCGGGACAGGCATTCTCGGGATCAGCCAACTCAAGCCTTGATCAGGAAATCGTCTTTCTTGAGCTTGGTGCCCTTCATCTCCTCGCGCATCCAGACCGGCGTCACGCCGCGGCCGGACCACAGGAGCTTGGCATCCTTGCGCGAACGGAATTTGGGCGGCGCCTTGCGGCGCGTACCTTTTCGCGCCGTCTTGGCGCTGCCGCTGCCGGGAGGACGGCCGCGCTTCTTCGGCGCTCCGAAGCCGGTCAACTCGGACAACTTTTCCTCGAAATAGGCGCGTTGCTCGCTCACCTTTTTGCCGAGCGCGCTCTGCAGTCTTTCGATGTATTGGCGCAGCTGACCAACGTCCATCTTGTCGGGAGATTTGGCGCCGGGTGGGCGGCCGCGCCGCTTGGCTGTCTTGGCCATAAATTCGCCTTTTGCAGTTTATCGATGGCGCGGTTTAACGAGCCGCGGCCAACTCGGCAAGGCCGCGACGGCGCGCGTCCGGCGACGTGGTTGCGATTATCCTGTATTTATCCGCCGGTATTTGTGGACTCGCGGCAACTCCAATGACGCGCCGTGCTCGCCTGGCGTGCATTCTGTCCGGCATCGACGTCCACGCCGTTATGTTACAACGGCGCGATGCCCCGGCCGCCGCTCAGACCCCAGAAAAACTCGTCCCGCGCCTGGCAGCGCATGCTGTCGGGCCGCAAACTCGATCTGCTCGATCCGTCCGCGCTCGACATCGAGATCGAGGATATCGCGCACGGGCTTGCCCGTGTCGCGCGCTGGAACGGGCAGACCTCGGGCGCGCATATCTTCTCGGTCGCGCAACACACGCTGCTGGTCGACGTGCTGGCGCGGCGGCGCGGGCAGCTTGACGCACGCGCCCGGCTCGCAATCCTCCTGCATGACGCGCCCGAATATGTCATCGGCGACATGATCACGCCATTCAAGGCCGTGATCGGCGACGGTTACCGGGCGGTCGAGGCGCGCCTGCTCGCCGCGATCCACCTGCGTTTCGGCTTGCCGCGTACGCTCGGCGCCGAGCTGGCCAGGCTGATCAAGGATGCGGACCGCGCGTCGGCCTACCTGGAATCGACCCAACTCGCGGGATTTGACGAAAAGGAGGCGAAGCGATTCTTCGGTTCGCCGCCCGAGGTTTCGGCGGCGTTCGAAAAAGATTATCTAACGCCGTGGCCCGCCAGGGACGCCGAAGCCCGCTACCTGAAGTGTTTTGCCGCGCTGACCAAGGATTGAGTTTTGATGATCCACGTTTGTTCGCTTGCCCGGCTGCACGACACGGTGCGCGACACCGGCGCGCGTCATATCGTGACGCTGATCAAGGACGTATCGCTGGTGCACCGCCCGGCGACGATCCTGGCGGAAAACCATCTGCTGCTCGACATGGACGACATCACCGAGCATATCGAAGGCTACGTGGCGCCGGCCGAGGAGCACGTCGGCGAGCTGCTGCGTTTCGTGCGCAGATGGGATCGCACGGCGCCGCTCGTCGTGCACTGCTATGCCGGCATCAGCCGCTCGACCGCGGGTGCGTTCGCGGCCGCCTGCGCGCTCAATCCGAACCGCGATGAGGGCAGGATCGCGCGCGCGATCCGCGACGCGTCAGCGACCGCCGCGCCGAACCTGCGCATCGTGACGCACGCCGACAAGCTGCTCGGCCGCAACGGCCGCATGGTCGCGGCGATCCGCGATATCGGTCCGGGCCTCGGCGCCTACGCGTCGAGCGGCCCGTTCCGGATCGACCTCGAGTAAGCGATGGCCGACACCGTCCTGACGCCGATCGAAATCGGGCTGACCGCCGCGATCGTCGCCGTGGAGGATGGCGAGCCCGCAATCCTCGTCGCGGGCGAAGGCGGCAGGAACGAGCCGCGCGCCGGATTGCCGTTCGGTCCGTTCGATCCGCTGGCGCACCGCACCTTCGAGATCGGGCTCCGTGCCTGGGTCGAGGCCCAGACCGGCTTGCGTGTCGGCTATGTGGAGCAGCTGTACACGTTCGGCGACCGCGGCCGCCATGCAGGCCCGGCCGACGTCGCCCATACTGTCTCGGTCGGCTATCTCGCGCTCACGCGCCTGCCGGAAACCGCCGCCGTGTTGAAGAAAGCCGGCGCGGGCTTCGAGCCCTGGTACCGTTTTTTCCCGTGGGAAGACTGGCGCGAGAAGCGGCCCGCGATCCTCGACACCATCATTCCGCTGCTGAATGAATGGAACGCACCGCCGCATGGCGAGCTCGGGCGCGCGCTCGGCTGGCGCGAACGGCTGCGGCTCTGCTTCGGCACCGGCGGCGTGCCGTGGGACGAGGAGAAGGTGCTCGACCGCTACGAGATGCTGTATGAGGCCGGGCTGATCGAGGAAGCCAAACGCGACGGACGCGAGGCGGCGCTGCGGCGCGACGTGCTCCCCGCGCTTGGCGAGGCGATGCGCTTCGATCAGCGCCGGATTCTCGCGACCGCGATCGCGCGCCTGCGCGCCAAGCTGAAATACCGGCCCGTCGTGTTCGAGCTGATGCCGGCCGAGTTCACGCTGACCGAGCTGCAGCACACCGTAGAGGCGATCTCGGGACGGCTCGTGCACAAGCAGAATTTCCGCCGGCTGGTGGACAGCGCCGCGCTGGTCGAGCCGACCGGTGAAACCTCGACCGAAACCGGCGGACGGCCCGCCGCCCAGTTTCGTTTCCGGCGCGAGGTGCTGGTCGAGCGCCCCGCCCCGGGCCTCCGGGTCGGGGGGCGGTCTTGAACATCGTTCATATTTGAACTAAGTTCACGTTTGCGGCGACCAACACGTGCGCAGATCCGCCGCGGGCGGTCGCGCACGCGCCGAACGGACCGAGGGATGTCATGGACTTCATTGCGGCTGTCGTGGCCATTGTGGCGATCGTGCTGGTGCTCAAGTTTCGCGGCCGGATGGCGCTGCTGGAACAACGGCTTGCCCTGATCGATCAAATGATCGCGGCGGCACGCCCGGCAGCGCAGGCCCCGACCCCGCCCCCCGCGGCCAAGCCCGAAACCAAGCCCGCAGCCAGGCCTTCCGCGGCCGCGGCGCCGCAGCCGCCCGCGCCGAAAGCCGCCCTGGAGTGGACCGACGGGGCCGCGATCGACCCGGTCATCCGCCGGTCGGCCGTCCCACCAGCCCCTCCGCCTGCGCCTGGGCCGGCACCCGCACCCGCGCCCGCGCCCGCGCCCGCGAAAAGCTTCGAGGAGCGCTTCGGCGCAAGCTGGGTGGTGTGGATTGCCGGCCTCGCGCTCGCGCTCGGCGGCATCTTCATGGTGCAGTATTCGATCGAGGCCGGCCTCATCGGTCCTGGCGTGCGCGTGTTCCTCGGCGGCCTGCTCGCCACTGCCCTGGTCGCGGCCGGCGAATGGATGCGGCGATACGAGTTTTCCATTCCGCTCGCCGCCGTGCCGACCGCAAGCATGCCAGCGATGGTGACCGCGGCCGGCACGACGGTCGCGTTTGCCACCATCTATGCGGCCTATGCGCTCTACGGCTTCCTCGGTGCCGGCACCGCTTTCGTGCTGCTCGGGATCGTGGCGCTCGCCACGCTGGCGGCCGCGCTGCTGCACGGGCCGTGGCTCGCGGCGCTTGGACAGCTCGGCGCATTCGCGGCGCCGCTGCTCGTCGCCGCCACGCTGCCGAACTACTGGGCGCTCTACATCTATCTCGCGGTGGTGACCGCAGCCTCGTTCGCGCTCGCGCGTGCGCGGCTGTGGCGCTGGCTCGCCATCACGGCGGTCGCGTTCGGCACGCTGTGGATGTTCCCCGGCCTGAACGACCTGCGCGTCGACGCGCTCACGCCGCACGTCTTCCACGCCGTTGCCGGTTTCGCGCTCGCCGCGGCGCTGCTCGTGTCCGGGCTGCTTTACGGGCCGGATGCGGAACGCGGCCAGATCGATCCGGTGTCCTCCGGAGCGCTCGGCGCGTATCTGTTCGCCGCCGCCGTGCTCGTTCTCGCGCGCGACCATCACGGCCTCGCGCTGGTCGCGTTCTCGGGCCTTGCGGTCGCGACCGTCGTGGTCGCCTGGCGCACCGATGCCGCGGTCGCGGCGGTGCCGATCGCGGGCGCGCTTGCCGCCATCGTGATCGCCGACTGGGCGGTCGACATTGATTGGCAAACGCTGGTCGTGCCCGGCGGTCCCGCCGTCGCGCCGGATCCCTCGCGCGTGCTCTCCGGCACGCACCTCGCGCTCGGCGCTGCGTTCGCGGCGCTGTTTGCCGGTGCCGGTCTCCTCGCGCAAGGCCGCTCGCCGCGCGCGGTTGCGCCGATCATCTGGGCCGCGACCGCCGTCGCCGTGCCGCTCGCCATCCTGGTGGCGCTCTATTATCGCATCTACGCATTCGAGCGCTCGCTTCCCTTCGCGGCGCTGGCGCTGCTTGGAGCCGCGCTATTCGCGGTCGCGACCGACATGCTCACCAGACGCGAACCGCGTCCCGGCCAGCCTTCGGCCGCCGCGATCTTCGCGACCGGCTCGATTGCGGCGCTAGCGCTTGCGCTGACGTTTGCGTTGGAAGAAGGCTGGCTGACCGTCGCGCTCGCGCTGATGGTGCCAGGCACCGCCTACGTCGCCGAGCAGCGCCCGCTGCCGTGGCTGCGCTGGCTGTGCGGCATCCTCGCGACGCTCGTCATCCTGCGCATCGGCTACGAGCCGCGCATCGTCGCGGATGCCGGCACGACGCCGGTCTTCAACTGGATCCTCTACGGCTACGGCGTGCCGGCGCTTGCGTTCTGGATCGCCGGCTGGACGTTGCGCAAGCGCGCCGACGACGTGCCGTCGCGCATTGTCGATGCCGGTGCGATCCTGCTCACGGTGCTCACCGCAACCCTGCAGATCCGCCACTACATCTACAGCGGCGACATCTACTATGCGTCGGCGAGTCTCACGGAGGTCGCCCTGCAGGTGAACGGCGGCCTCGCGATGGCGATCGGACTGGAGCGCCTGCGCCTGCGCACGAATTCGGTGGTGCACAACGTCGGGGCGCTGGTGATCGCAGGCTGCTGCCTGCTCGCGATCGTGTTCGGACTTTTGCTGCTCGACAATCCGTGGCTCTGGCGCACGAACGTCGGCGGCCCGTTCCTGAACCTCAATCTGCTCGGCTACGCGATCCCCGCGGCGCTCGCGGCGGCGCTCGGGCTGGTGTCGAGGCGGACGCGTCCGCAATGGTACCGCACCGTCGCGGCGATCACCGCCGTCGTGCTCGCGCTCACCTACCTGTCGTTCCAGGTCGCGCGCTTCTACCAGGGGCCGCGGCTCGGCGTCGGCCCGATCAGTGGCGCGGAAGGCTACACTTATTCCGCCGCGTGGCTTGCCTTCGGCGTCGTGCTGCTCGTCGTCGGCATGGGACTGCGCTCGCAGCCGGTGCGGCTGTGCGCCGTCGCCGTGGTGCTCGTCACTGTCGCGAAGGTGTTCCTGCTCGACATGGCCGGCCTCGGCGGCGTGTGGCGCTCGCTCTCCTTCATCGGTCTCGGGCTGGTGCTGGTGCTGATCTGGCTGCTGTACCGGCGGTTGCTGTTTGCGAAACCGTCGGTACCCGAGACGCCTCCGCCGGCGTGAAGCAACACGCCGGTGTGTCATTTGATGTAGCGCGCGGCGGCCTCATGTTGCGCGGAAAGTCGTGGCGGCGGGGAACCGGGCGCGGTTCGTCCGGTTACCTCTCCACCCAGAAGTAACAGTCCAGGAGGACGCGACCCATGAGGAAAGTCTCTTTGCTGTTAGCCGCGGCGGTGATCGCCGGCAGCTCCACGTTTGCGCTTGCCCAAGCCGGAGGTGGCGGTGGTGAAGGACCGAAGCCGGGTGATGCGCGTCCCCCCGGAGCACTGAAGCAAGGCGGCATTCCGCCTGCAGCAGCGATGCGGCGCGGCGACGACATGGCGCCTGCCAACACCCGCGGCGTGGCGAACGTGAAGGGCATGAAGATGTCAAAGAAGAAAAAGAAATCCAAGGAGATGTGAGCGCACGTTTCGTTCTAAACGACGAAGGACGGCGCACGCGCCGTCCTTCGCTTGACCGGCCCCTCACGCAAGCGCAGCGCGAAGCTCTCCGACGAACCAGAGCGGGCGCGAGCGAAGCGCGAATGCGCCGTCGCCCAGGAGCCAGAGCGCGAACGATGCCGCGATCAGGAAAGCGGGATATTCCCAGCCGCCGCCGGCATTCGAGAACACCCAGCCGTTGCCGATGTGCACGCTCGAGGCGCCGGCCATCACCGGGATGAGCAGCAGTGCGACGTGGCGCGCATAGACGCCGGTGAGAATCAGCACGCCGCCGATCAGCTCGGCGAGGAAGACCGGCCAGGCAAGCTCCGCGGGCAAACCGACCTTGGCCAGAAAGCCGGCAAAGCCCGGGATCGTAAACAGCACGTACTTCATCAGCGCATGCGCGATCCACATCACGCCGAGCGATGCGCGAAGCACGAACACGCCATACGGCGCGCTCGATTGATCGACGGCAGCAGAAGAAACGGGAGAGGTCATGACAGGGTGCCCTTTGAATGAATGGCGCGGAATGCGCGGCCGGTGAGCCCCCGATATGCCGTTGCCTATTCTGCAAGACAACGCGTATGATCGCCTGATCGATCTTGCATCGATGCAATGGAAGCACGCGATGCTCTCCTGGGACGATTTTCGCTACGTGAAGGCGATTGCCGACACCCGCTCGCTTGCCGGTGCGGCGACCGAGCTCTCAGTCAATCACTCGACCGTCTTCCGCCGCCTCGCGCAGGTTGAGAAACAGCTCGGCTCGCGCCTGTTCGAACGCAGCCGCTCCGGCTATGCGCTGACACCGTGCGGCGAGGAAATGGTCCGGCTCGCCGAGCGCATGGGCGAGGACATCGTGACGTTCGAGCGTCAGGTCACCGGCCACGACCTGCGCCCGTCCGGTGAATTGCGGGTCACCACCAACGATACCGTGCTGGTGCATCTGATGACCGGCGTGTTCGCGGGATTCCGCAAAGCCTATCCGGAGATCGTGCTCGACGTCGTAGTGTCGAACCAGGCGCTCAATCTGTCGAAGCGCGACGCCGACGTTGCGGTGCGCGCGACGGATCGCCCGCCTGACGCGCTGATCGGGCGGCGCGCGGCGAGCATCGCGTGGGCGGTGTTCGGCGCGAGCGACAGGCCGGGGAATTTCGACCCGGAGACGGACGCGCGTTCGGTCGACTGGGTCGGGTTCGGCGAGAACCTCGCAAACCTGAAAGCCGCCCGATGGCTGAAGGAGCATGCCGCACCCGGCCGTGTGGTCTATCGCATCAACACGGTGCTCGGCCTGGCGGAGGCGGCGGCGGCCGGCATGGGGCTCGCCCTGCTCCCCTGCTTCATCGGTTCGGCGACGCCGGGGCTGGTCCGCCTCACCGGCCCGCTCGGCGATCTCGCCAACGGCATCTGGCTGCTCACCCACGCGGACTTGCGCCAGACCGCGCGCGTGCGTGCCTTCATGGATTTTTCCGCGAGCGAGATCGCCAGGCAACGCAAGGCGATAGAGGGGCTGTCGTAACGACTTTGCGCGACTTGATAAAAACGAACGATCGTGCTTTTTTAGGCAGCGAACGGCGGGAGAGCACGGCGTGAACGAGATGATACGGACTTACGGCGTCACGCCGCAGGAGGAGGCGCTGTCGACCGACGGGCTGACATTCCTCCAGAAGCTGATCGACGGCGTGTATCCGGCGCCGCCGATCGCGCAAACGCTCGGCTTCGAACTGATCGGCGTCGAGCACGGCAAGGCGACGTTCGAAGGCCTGCCGGAATTTCGCCACTACAATCCGCTCGGCGTCGTGCACGGCGGGTTCGCGATGACGCTGCTCGACTCGTGTCTCGGCTGCTGCATCCACACGACGCTCGCCAAGGGCGAGGGCTACACCACGCTCGAGATCAAGGCGAACCTGGTGCGCGCCATCACCAAGGATACCGGACCGATCCGCGCGACCGGACGCGTCATCCATCGCGGACGCACGACCGCGACCGCCGAAGGCGACATCCGTGACGGTGCGGGCAACCTGCTCGCGCACGGCACCACGACGTGCATGATCTTCCCGGCGAAGAAATAACGGCTCGCGGGCGTGATCCCGAAAAGCCTGCCCGGGACTTGAACCGGTTTTCGGAACAGCTCACGCCCGAAGAATCGCTACTGCGAGACCGAGCCGCGCATCCCGGACTGCTCGATCGACGGCAAAGGCTGCGCGGTGACCGGCGTGGTCGGCGCAGCGACCGGCGCGCTCGGTGCCGCAGTTGCGGCAGGTGCCGATGATGTCGCGGACGTCACGACCGGCGCATGCGCCTGGCTACGCGTCGCGCGGCGGATCGAACGCGGCATCGGCAGCTTGTGGTCGGGCGATGGTCCGACCGCCGCGATCATTTCGCGCGCCCGGCCGTGGGTGAAGTCGCAATAGGCAAAGCCGAACCCCGAGACCGCGCCGCGGAAACTCTTGTCGCTGGTCTTGTTGAGGTTGAAGCACGGGTTGAAGAATGCGCCCTTCACATGCGAGCAGACCGCCTCGCCCTTCGCAAACAGCGTGCCGGCCGGCAGCCGCATGAAGCGCACCGGACCGGAGCCCTGCATGCGCAGCATGCCGGCGACCGACCCGTCGCCGAAAATGCGCCCGGAGCCGACGGTGCCTTCGAAACAGGTGAAACTGAACTGCTTGCCGGCGACAAAACGGCGCGCCGCCTCGGCGCTCATCGGATCGGCCAATGCGGGCAGCGCAAACGTGACAGCCGACAACGCGACAGCAATACGCACCAACATGCTGCTTTAACTCCTCGTTAACCACGTCCGAGGCGTCCAATATGCCGGACGATTGTCGCCAAATCCTGAACGCGTTTACTGGATTTTGACCACGATTCGGCCGCGAATGCGGCCGTCGAGGATCGCCGGGGCCGCAACCAGCACGCCCGGAAGCTGAATTTCGTTGGTCATCGACTGCAATTTGCTCCGGTCGAGGTCGGTGGCGAGGCGTTTCCAGGCCTCGCGGCGCACCTCACGCGGGCACATCACGCTGTCGATGCCCAAAAGCGACACCGCGCGCAAAATGAAAGGCGCCACCGTGGTCGGAAGATCCATCCCACCGGCAAGGCCGCAGGCCGCAACCGCGCCGCCGTATCGTGTTCCGGCGAGCACGTTCGCGAGTGTCGTCGAGCCGACCGAGTCGATGCCGGCGACCCAACGCTCCTTGGCGAGCGGCTTGCCCGCGGCGGAGAGCTCCTTGCGGTCGAGGATTTCGGCGGCGCCGAGCCCGCGCAGATATGGCTCCTCCTGCAGGCGGCCGGTCGAGGCGATCACCTTGAAGCCGCGCTTGGCGAGGAGCGCGATCGCGACCGAGCCGACGCCGCCGGCCGCGCCGGTGACGACGACCGGTCCGCGATCCGGCACGATGCCGTGGCGCTCCAGCGCCATCACGGCAAGCATCGCGGTGTAACCAGCCGTGCCGATCGCCATCGCCTCGCGGCCGGTCATTCCGGTCGGGACCGGCACCAGCCAGTCGCCGCGCACGCGCGCCTTCTCGGCATAGGCGCCGAGATGGGTCTCGCCGACGCCCCAGCCGTTGAGGATGACGCGGTCGCCCGGCTTCCATTCCGGGTGCGTCGAGGTCTCCACCATGCCGACGAAATCGATCCCCGGGATCATCGGGAAACGGCGCACGACCGGTGCCTTGCCGCTGACCGCCAACCCGTCCTTGTAGTTGACGGTGGACCACTCGACGCGCACCGTCACGTCGCCGTCCATCAATTCGGTCTCGTCGAAATCGACGAGCTTCACGGTCTGGCCGCTGTCGCCCTTGTCGATGCGGACCGCTCTGAAAGTCGCCACGCCGCTACCCCTTGGAACTTGAAGCCAGAGGATTAGTGGACCGGCGGATGCCGCAATGCAAGGCAGCAGACGCCGGGTATCAGGCGCGCAGCGGAGCCTCGTTCTCCATGCCGCCGGTCGAGCGGCCGCGCGGCCCCTTCAGGCTCGGATAGAGCCGAGTCATTTCCCGGATCAGGAATTTCGCCGGCACGTCGTGGAAGGCGCCGTGCAGCACCTCGTAGCGCATGAACGTGCGCCCTGCCCCGTCATAGGCCTGCAGCAGCGCATCGCTCGCGCCGTCGAAGTCGAGCGGCGCGACGCCGAAACGCGAGCAGAGCGTGGAATTGAAGGTCGGGCTCGCCTTCACCCAGCGATCGCCGAGCTTCACCTCGGTAAAACCATGCCAGGCGAAATAATTCGTGCCCATCTTCTCGCGCAGCTTCTCGCTCGACAGATGATTGGTCACGTCGCCGAACGCGACCCGCGCCGGAATGCCGCTGGCGCGGCAGAGCGCCGCGAACAGCGCGGCCTTGCCGACGCAATAGCCGGCGCCGGCAGTCAGCACGCTCGACGCGCGGTAGACGTCCGGATCGCTGTAGTCGAGATCGGGATCGTAGCGGATCTCGCGTGCCGCGAGATAATACTGCCGCGCCTTTTCGGTTGCCGACGCGCCGGGCGCGACCTTGCCGGCGAGCGCGACGATCGCCGGATGATCGCTGTCGACGTATTCGGCCGGCGCCAGATAGACGCCGTCGGTTTCCTTATCCAAGGCTTTGCTCCGTCACACGGGCGCCGCGGCGAGACGCTGCACCGGCTGTTCCCGGATCGGAAGATTCACCAGCGCGGCGACAATGCCAAGCGCGGCGCCGAGCCACCAGACCACATCATAGGAACCGGTCTTTTCATAAAGCAGGCCACCAAGCCAGACGCCGACGGCGGCGCCCACCTGATGGCTGAAGAACACGAAGCCGAACAGCGTCGCCATATAGCGCACGCCGAACATCAGCGCGACCAGGCCGGAGGTCAGCGGCACGGTGGAGAGCCACAGCACGCCCATCGCGGCACCGAATATCAACGCACTCGTCGGCGTGACCGGCACGAGCAGGAATCCGGTGATCGCGATCGTACGCAGGAAATAGATCGCGGACAGCAGATAGCGCCGCGGCAGCTTGCTGCCCAGTATTCCGGCGGTGATCGATCCGATGATGTTGAACAGCCCGATGAACGCGATCACCCAGCCGCCCCACTTCGCCTCGAGGCCCTTGTCGAGCAGGTATGGCGGCAGATGCGTGGTGATGAACGCGACGTGGAAGCCGCAGGTGAAGAAGCCGAGCACAAGGAGGATATAGGAGCCATGGCCGAACGCCTCGCCGAGCGCCTCGCGGAACGACTGCGGCCGCACCGCGTTCGCGGCGGCGCTCATGTCCTGCGCGGGTGTCGCGACGGCGAACGCGAGCGGCAGGCAGACCAGGACCATCACGGCGAAGATGATCAGCGTGTTGTGCCAGCCGACCGTGCCGAGCAACGCGACCGCGAGCGGTGAGAACAAGAACTGGCCGAACGAGCCGGCCGCGGTGCCGGCGCCGAACGCAAACGAGCGCCACTCCTCAGGCAACAGCTTGCCGAACGCCGCGAGCACGATGGTGAAGCTCGCGCCGGCCAGGCCGAAGCCGATCAGCACGCCGGCGGAGAGCGTGAGCATGCCGGGCGTGGTCGAATAGGCCATCAGCACCAGGCCCACCGCATAGAGGATCGCGCCGACCCAGAGCGAGCGGATGGTGCCGTAGCGGTCCGCGATCGCCCCGGCGAAGGGCTGGACTGCGCCCCAGATCAGATTCTGCAACGCGACGGCGACGGCGAACACATCGCGCCCGATACCCAGATCTCTGCTCAGAGGCTGAAGGAAGAAGCCAAAGGTCGAGCGTGGCCCGAAGGTGAGGATCGCCATCAGGCAACCGCAGGCGATGATCACGACCGGCGTGCGCCAGGCCGCCAGTGTCGGTGTCGGTGTCGCCGCGGCCGTCGTCGCCATTTGCGTCGTCCCTCCTGGCACCGGCCGCAAACGTTACGCGGCGGCGGGTGCTGCCCGCAGCACGGGCTTTTCCTCGATCGGCAGGTTGATCGCGGCCGACAATAGGCCAAACAGCACGGTCAGCCACCACACAATATCGTAAGAGCCGGTACGCTCGTAGAGCAGGCCGCCGAGCCAGGCGCCGAGGAAGCCGCCGACCTGATGGCTGAAGAAGGCAAAGCCGTACAGCGTGGCGAGCCAGCGCGTGCCGAACATCAAGGTCACCAGCGCCGAGGTCGGCGGCACGGTCGAGAGCCACATCAGGCCCATGCCGGCGGCGAACAGCAGCGTCGTCACCGGGCTCGCGGGCAGCAGCACGAAGGCGGCGATGAACACCGAGCGCATGAAATAGTTGAACGCGAGCAGGTAGCGGCGCGGAAAGTGCATCGAGAGCCAGCCGACCGAGATCGAGCCGATGATGTTGAACAGCCCTATCGTTGCGAGCGCCCAGCCGCCGACTTGCGCGCTTAAGCCCCGGTCGATCAGGTACGACGGCAGATGCAGCGTGATGAACGCGAGTTGGAAGCCGCAGGTGAAGAAGCCGAGCACGAGGAAAACGTAGGAGCGGTGCGCGAAGGCTTCGGTCAGCGCAGCCATGAGCGACTGAGTTGCCGCCACCTCAAAGCCGGCGCCAGTTGGCTTCGGCTCGGAGCGCGGCGTCGCGAGCGCAAGCGCCATCGGGATGATGAAGAGCAGCAGGCCGGCGAACACGAGCAGCGCGTTCTGCCATCCGGCATTGTCGATCAGCGCGACGCCGAACGGCGCGAACAGGAATTGACCGAACGAACCCGCCGCCGTGCCGGCGCCGATCGCCAGCATGCGGTAGCGCTCGGGCAGAAGCTTGCCGAACGCCGCGATCACCAGATTGAACGAGCAGCCGGCAAGCCCGAAGCCGATCAGCACGCCGGCCGTGACCTGCAAGGTGATCGGCGAGGTCGTGTACGCCATCAGCGCGAGGCCCGCCGCGTAGAGCAGCGCGCCGACGCTCAGCACGCGCACCATGCCGAAACGGTCGGCGACCGCGCCGGCGAACGGCTGGGCGATGCCCCACATCAAATTCTGCAGCGCGAAGGCAAGCGCGAACACGTCGCGGCCCCAGTCGTTCGCGGCCGACATCGGGGTGAGAAAGAAGCCGAAGGCCGAACGAGGACCGAAGCCGATCAGCGAAATGAGACAGCCGCACAATATGATGACGGCCGGCGTCCGCCAGGTCATGGCGCGAGCGGCTGTGGCGAGCTGGCTCATGGGAAAATCCATTGCTGCGCTGCCGCATGACGGCAGAACAGAGAGTTAGGCGCGCCGCACTGCTTGACCCAACGAAAAAATGTCATCGGATCGATCTACTTTTTGCATGGCTGCGACGTTTTGGGGGACTCGCAATCGCGGGTGGCCCATGCTATATCAGATTTGCTCGAATTGAGAATAAGCGGGGAACGGGCTTGGACCATGCCGGCTGCCAGCCGGTTGTTTTCGTCCCCTAATATGCTCAAATTGAGCATATATGCAAGGAGGCAGCAATGCCAGTACTCGCGCAGTTGGGCCCGTCTCGCGGCCATCCGTTCATGCCGACCGCGTCGGCACCCGGCGAGCTGTCCGCCGCCGCGCGCAAATACGGCGTGCTGCCGATGCCTTCGCTTGAATGGAACGCGCAGGTCGAGCGCGAGACCGCGCATCTCTACGAACGGGTCAAGAACGTGGTGCCGTCGATCGAATGGCCGTTTTTCGCGCCTTACGTGAAGGCGATCAACGACCTCAAGAAAGAGCGCGGCGCCGTCATCCTGGCACATAATTACCAGACGCCGGAGATCTACAACTGCGTCGCCGACTATGTCGGCGACAGCTTGCAGCTCGCGATCGAGGCGACCAAGACCAAGGCGCCGATCATCCTGCAGGCCGGCGTGCACTTTATGGCCGAGACCTCGAAGATCCTGAACCCGGACAAGACCGTGCTGATCCCGGACGTGCGCGCAGGTTGCTCGCTCGCGGAATCGATCACCGGCGAGGACGTGCGGCTGTTGCGCGACAAATTCCCCGGGGTGCCGATCGTCGCCTACGTCAACACGTCGGCCGACGTGAAGGCCGAGGTCGACATCTGCTGCACCTCGGCGAACGCCGTCCAGGTGGTGGAGAGCCTCGGTGCCGACACCGTGATCTTCCTGCCCGACCAGTACCTGGCGAGTTACGTGGCCTCGCAGACGAAGGTGAAGATCATCTCGTGGAAAGGCGCGTGCGAAGTGCATGAGCGCTTCACGGCGGACGAGCTTGAGTCCTATCGCGCCGCCGATCCGTCGGTGCAGATCATCGCGCATCCGGAATGCCCGCCGGACGTGATCGAGGCGGCCGATTACACCGGCTCGACCAAGGGCATGATCGACTGGGTGCGCAAGAACCGGCCGAAGCGCGTGGTGATGGTCACCGAATGCTCGATGGCCGACAACGTCAAGGCGGAGCTGCCCGACGTCGAGTTCGTGCGGCCGTGCAATCTCTGCCCGCACATGAAGCGCATCACGCTGCCGAAGATTCTCGACAGCCTCGTCTACCTGAAAGAGGAAGTCACGATCGACCCGATGATCGCCGCCAAGGCGCGGCGCTCGGTCGAGCGGATGATCCACCTGAAGAGCTGACGCCATGCGCACCTTTGAAACGTTTGCGATCGATGACGTGGTCATCGTCGGCGGCGGGCTTGCAGGCCTGTTCTGCGCGCTGAAGCTCGCGCCCCGCCCGGTCACCATCGTGACCGCCGCTCCGATCGGCGAAGGCGCGTCGAGCGCCTGGGCGCAGGGCGGCGTCGCCGCGGCGGTTGCCGAAGGCGACACGCCGGATGCGCATGCGCGCGACACCATCGCGGCCGGCGCCGGTCTGGTCGACGAGGCTGTCGCCTATGCGATGGCGCGCGAGGCACCCGAACGCATCCGCGACCTGCTGACATACGGCGTGCCGTTCGACAAGGATCTGGAAGGCCATCTGCTGGTCGGCCAGGAGGCCGCACACTCGGCGCGCCGCATCGTGCACGTGCGCGGCGATCAGGCCGGACGGCACATCATGGCGGCGCTGGTCGCGGCGGTGCGCAAGACAACGAGCATCCGGGTGCTCGAAGGCTACGTGGCCGAGGACCTGATCACCGAAGGGCGCCGCGTCACCGGTCTCACAGCGCGCCACGCTGACGGGCGCACCCTCACCATCCCGGCGCGCGCCGTCGTGCTCGCGACCGGCGGGGCCGGGCATCTCTACGCGGTGACCACCAATCCTTCCGAGGCGCGCGGCCACGGCCTTGCGATCGCGGCGCGCGCAGGCGCGATGATCGCCGATCCGGAGTTCGTGCAATTCCATCCGACCGCGATCGACATCGGGCGCGATCCGGCACCGCTCGCGACCGAAGCGATCCGCGGCGAAGGCGCCTGGCTGATCAACCGCGCGGGCGAGCGCTTCATGCTGACGATCCATCGCGAGGCCGAGCTTGCGCCGCGCGATATCGTGGCGCGCGGCGTGTTCGCCGAGCTGCAGGCCGGGCGCGGCGCCTTCCTCGACGCGCGCAAGGCGATCGGCGCATCGTTCGCGCAGCGCTTTCCGGCCGTCGCCGAATACTGCCGCAGCGCCGGCATCGATCCGGCGCGCGAGCCGATTCCGGTGGCGCCGGCGGCGCACTACCACATGGGCGGCGTTGCGACCGACGCGAATGGCCGCACCTCGCTCGACGGCCTGTGGGCGGCGGGCGAAGTCGCCTCGACCGGCGCGCACGGGGCCAACCGGCTCGCCTCGAACTCGCTGCTGGAGGCGGCGGTCTATGCGGCGCGCATCGCCGACGACATTGCCGGGGCCCCGGCCTCCACCGGCACGGCGACGGCGGCGCCCGACGCGAGGCCGACAGCCGATCCGCAGCGCGAACGCGCCTTGCGCAAGCTGATGTCTGCCGATGTCGGCGTCATCCGCGACCGCGCGGGGCTGACGCGCGCCCTTGCCGACATCGCCCGCATCGAGCGCGGCTGCGCGCACCTGGCGCAAACCCGCAACATGGCGACCGCGGCCCTGATGATCACGGCGGCAGCGCTGAAGCGGGAAGAAAGTCGAGGCGGGCATTTCCGCTCCGATTTCCCGGAGACGAACGCGCGGCAGACGCAGCGCACCTTCATCACGCTGGACCAAGCGCGAGGGATCGCGAGCGGCGTGACGGCAGACGAACTGGTGGTGGCATGACCTCCCTGCTCTGTCCCGACGCCTTCCTGTCGCCGCTGGAGATCGACGCCGCGGTGACGCGCGCGCTCGCCGAAGATCTCGGTCGCGCCGGCGATGTGACCTCGACCGCCACCGTGCCCGAAGGCACCCGCGCGCGGGCTGTCGTGGTCGCGCGCAAGGCCGGCACGATCTCGGGACTGCCGCTGGTCGAGGCGGCGCTGCTCAAGCTCGATCCGCAAGCCTCGATCACGCGCCATCACCGCGACGGCGCGGCGGTCGCGGCAAAGACCGCGCTGATGACGATCGACGGCGACGCGCGCGCGGTGCTCTCTGCCGAGCGCGTCGCGCTGAATTTCGTCGGCCATCTCTCCGGTGTGGCGACCGCCGCCGCGTCGTTCGTCAAGCTGATCGCGCATACCCGCGCGCGGGTCTGCTGCACGCGCAAGACCACGCCCGGGCTGCGCGCGCTGGAGAAATACGCGGTGCGTTGCGGCGGCGGGTTCAATCATCGCTTCGGGCTCGATGACGCGATCCTGATCAAGGACAATCACATTGCGGTGTCGGGCGGCATCGCGGCCGTGCTCGCGCGCGCCAAGGCGGTCGCCGGACACCTGGTCAAGATCGAGATCGAGGTCGATACGCTCGACCAGCTGCGCGAGGTGCTGTCAGCCGGCGGCGCCGACGTCGCGCTGCTCGACAACATGAGCCACGCCGACATGCGCAAGGCGGTCGAGCTGGTCGCGGGCAAGCTGGTGCTGGAAGCCTCCGGCGGCATCACGCTGGAGACCGCCGCCGCGGTCGCCGAGACCGGCGTCGACTATCTGTCGTCCGGCGCGATCACGCATTCGGCGCCCAGTCTCGATGTCGCGCTGGATATCGAGATGTAAGGTGGGCAAAGGCGCGCCCTTCGCGCCGTGCCCACGTGGTCTTCTCACACGCGCGGGCACGCGCATCGCCGCTGACGCGCGACGCGCTTTGCCCACCCTACACGCCCGGATAACTACATCTTCGCCGCGGCGTCCGCCGTGTAGCTTGCGCTGCCCCATGACGGCGCGTCGGACCCGTCGCCCCATTTGCGCGGGCGGTAGAAGTGATGCAGGCCGATCTTGGCGTTCTTCTTCATCGCGCGCACCCAATACGGATGCACATAGGACGCGTGATAGTGCGTCGCCTTGCCGATCTCGGGCAGCCACAGCTTGCCGTCGAGGGTCTCGCGCGAGATGCGCTTGGCGCGTTCCCATGACTCCGCGTCGCTGACCAGGTCGGCGATTCCGTCGCACGCGAAGGTGAACTGGCAGGCGAGATGGCGGTGCGCGTTCTGGTAGACGACGCCGCAGACGTCGTTCGGGTAGAAGCCCGAGAACGCGCGGTTCATCACCACCTGGGCGACGGCGATCTGCCCGCGCACCGGCTCGCTGCGCGCCTCGAAGTAGACCGCGTTGGCGAGGCACTTCTCCGCCTTGGCGCGCTTCGGGCCGGCAAGGCTGAGCCGCTCGGCCGGAGTCTTCGGGCGCTGATCTGCGCCGGTGACCTCGCCCTTGCCGGCAACGGTGACGCCGGGTACCGCGAGCGCGGGAGCGGCGGCCTGCTTGATATCCGGATCGGCCGACATCAGCGGCTCCTCGCCGGTCGCCCACGGCTTGATGCCGCCGAGCGTCGTGCCGAACGTATCGCTGCCGAAATAGAGCCGCGTGTCCTTCACCTCGGCGTTGAGGCCCTCGAGGCTCGGCGGCGCGTTCGGCGTGAATTCGGTCGGGTCGAGGTCGGCGACGTCGACCGCGTCCTCGGCGATCTTCGGATCGCGCTCGAGCGAGAGTGCGAAGTCGTATTCGGGGAACGGCGCAAAGTGCATCGCGGCCGCGATCTCGTCGGTCGCGGCGGCCGGGGCGTTGCGGCGATTGGCTTCGCGTCCGAGTTCGGCGAGCACGACTGTCTGCGCGTCCGGCAACTCGCTCTCGGTATGATCGATCTCGGCGGCCTTCGGACGGCCGGACGAGAATGACGGCGCGGGCTGCTCCGCCGGCGGGCTCGCCGGTTGCTCGATCGATGCGGGCTCCGGCGGTGCGGGCGTGCTCGGCACCAGCCGGTCGCCCTTGTTGCTGCGGTTGATTTCGGGAAACACGACCTGCGGGCCGCGGCGGATCGCGAACTGACCGCTTGCGGCCGATCCGGTCACGTCGGTGCTGAGGCTTGCAAGCCGCACCAGCGGAGACTCGGGGATTGCGGTTCCGATCGGGCGCGGCATCGAGAAGGTCGCCGCATGGATCGTGCCGAACGGCGAAGCGACGACGTGATCGCGCCAGCGCGCGGTGACCGAGGGTTGCTGCGCCAACAGCGCGGCAAGGTCCTGATAGCCGGCTTGCGTCGGCGTCAAAAGGAACACGAGGGTGGCGAGACCGAAGGAGGCAACGTCCGCCCCCTTCGGTCCGTTACGCGACGGAACCATACGCAACTCACGCTACACTACGCGGCACTCAATTCCTTGGAGATCGATGATGACGCCGGCTTGATTAAGATTGACTCATCGGCGGTCGCCGAGGATTAACCCTTCTACGGCGTTAACCTTGAAATCGCGTTAATCGCACGCGTGCGCGGCGGACGTAAAAAATTTTCTCACAGGCCGAGACGCGTTAACAGTTCGCTGGAAATTGCCTGCTCGCGTGCGAACGGTCCGCCGCTTTGTTTCATCGTGGCACGCATCGCGCTCAATCCCGCGGAACCGAAGCGCGCGCGGATCGCCTGTTCGACCCAGAGATCTTCCTGCGCGCGACGTTTGCGCGCGAGGCGTTCACCTTCCGCTAACCATGCGCGATGGCCGGCGAGTGCGTGGTCGAGTTCGTCCAGGCCTTCGCCGCGCGACGCCGCAACCGGCACGACCGGGGCGCGGCGCGCTTCCGAATAAAGTGTGAGTGCGCCCTCGACGTCCGCGCGCGTGCGCCGTGCCGCCTCGGTCATGTCGGACTTGGTGACCGCCACCACATCGGGCAGCTCGGTGACGCCGGCCTTCATGAATTGCAGGCTGTCGCCGGAACCCGGCTGCACGCAGAGCAACACGGTGTCGGCCACGAACGAAATGTCGGCTTCCGACTGCCCGATGCCGACCGACTCGACCAGCACGAGGTGATAGATCGCGCGCATCAGCACCATCGCGGCGACGGTCTGGTCCGACAGGCCGCCGAGGCGGTCGCGCGCCGCCATCGAGCGCACGTAAACGCCGCGGTCTTCGGGATCGGTTGCGATGCGCGCGCGGTCTCCGAGCAGCGCGCCGCCGGTACGGCGTGAGGACGGGTCGACCGCGATCACGCCGACGGTTTCGCCGCGCGCGCGTGCGCGCGCGACCAGCGTGTTGGTGAGCGTGGACTTGCCGACGCCGGGCGGGCCGGTCACCCCGATGACGTAGCCGCGGGACTGAGCGCAGGCGGCGTCGAGCAGCGCGGCGAGCGTCTGCGAGTTCGCTTCGGTCTCGATCGCGGCGAGCGCACGCGCGATCGCGCGCTTGTCGCCGGTCTGCAGCAGGGAAAGCTCGGGAAGCGTCACGCGCGGAAGCTAGCTCAGAACAAGCGTCCGGGGGAACCCGCGATCATCGGAACGGCCACCATCAGCAAAACGCCGAGCACCAGACCGAGGAGACGCACTTCCATTGCGATCGCCGCGCCGGGTGGGCCTCCCGCGCGCAGGAAGAGCACAAGCTCGAACAGCAGCATCGCGATCAGGATCCAGAAATAGGGCGGCAAGCTGAAGTCGCGGAGCTCCGGCTTGGCCACCAGCAGCGCGCCGACAGCGGCACCGACCAGGGCCATGAAAGCGAGAAATAGACGGGTCAGCGTCATTCGATCGTCCATAAGGAAACGCCCGGCCGCGGGGCTCCGCGCCGGGCGCAAGCCCAATCAGGGCAGCGTCACATCTTCAGGCCCTTCTCGCCGAAATATTTCACCGCGCCCGGGTGCCAAGGGATCGGCGAGTTCTTCTGGATCTGGTTCTCCAGCGCGATCGCCCTGGCCTCGCCGTGCACCGCGACCAGCTCGTCACGCTTTTCGATGAAGGTCTTGACGATGTCGTAAGCGACCTGGTCCGGCATCTTGGCGTTGGCGACCAGGATGTTCTGCACCACCGTGATGGCGTTGTCCTTGTCCTGGCCCGGATAGGTTTTCGCCGGGATCGTGCTCGCCGCATAGACGCCGCTGTATTTCGCGTTCATCTTCTCGACCACGTCGGCATGGTCGATCAGCTTGAGCTTCACGCCGGGGCTCGCGCCGAGATCGGTCACCGCCGCGGTCGGCAAGCCGCCGACCCAGAAATAGGCGTCGATCTTGCCGTCCTTGATGGCATTGGTGGATTCGGCGACGCCGAGGCGTTCGCGGCGCATGTCCTTGTCCTTGTCGAGACCGGCGGCCTCGATCACGCGGAACGCCATCACTTCGGTGGCGCTGCCGGGCGAGCCGGTGGAGACGCGCTTGCCCTTGAGGTCGGACATCTTCTCAATGCCTTTGCCCTCGACCGTCACGACATGCATGCGGTTGGGATAGAGCACCATCAAGGTGCGGACCTCCACCGGATTTCCCTTGAACTTGTCCTCGCCCTTGAGCGCGTCGAGCGCCGCGTCCACCATGGTCAGCGCGACTTCGCTCTGCTGCGAGCCGATAAGCTTGAGGTTGTCGACCGATCCGCCGGTGACGCGCGCGGTCGCCGCATAGCCCGGCACGTATTTCGTCAGCACGTTCGCCATGCCGCCGCCGAGCGGATAGTAGACGCCGCCGGTGCCGCCGGTCGCGATCGCGATGGTGGTCTGCTGCTGCGCGAACGCCGCGCGGCCGAGCAGCGCCGTACCGGCCGCCAGTGCGCTCGCACCGATGAATTCTCTGCGATTCATGGAAACTCCCTCCCTCGTTTCGTCAGGCCGGCGCGTTCGGCGGGGCCGGTTGCATGCGCTGTTTTATCAGGACAATCGCCGCGATGGCCAAGCCAATTGTCGCGGTATAGTCGATGTCGCGCCCGATGATGCGCTCGATCAGCGCCTCGAGCAGGCTCGGGAACACGAGGAACAGGCCGGCGAGCACGAGAAGGCCGCGTTCCGCAACCGTGGTCCGGCGCAGCGCCCAGCCTTGCGCGGCGGCGGCGAGCGCCGCGAGGCCGAACGCCGACTTCAGGGTGATCATCACGATGTCGACCCAGGAGCCGCCCTTCGGCAGGGTCAGAAGCAATCCGACGCCCTGCGGATCGAGCACGAACACGAAGGGCACGAGGAATGCCGGCAGCGTGTATTTCCACGCCTGCAACGTCGTCTTGTAGGGATCGCCGCCGGTGATCGCGGCGGCCGCGAACGGCGACAGCGCGGTCGGCGGCGAGACCTCGGAGAGCACCGAGTAATAGAAGATGAACATGTGCGCGGCGATGTCCGGCACGCCGAGCTTGATCATCGCGGGCGCCGCGATCACCGCACAGATGATGTAGGACGCCGTCACCGGCACCGCGAGGCCGACGATCCAGACGATCAGCGCCGTATAGAGCGTGGTGAGCAGCAGGCTGCCGCCCGCGTAGTCGATCACGATCGAGGAGAACTTCAGGCCGAGCCCGGTGAGAGTGACCACGCCGACGATGATGCCCGCCGTCGCGCAGGTGGTCGCGGCAGTGAGCGCACTGGTCGAGCCGTCGGAGAGCGCACGCACCAGTTTCTTCGGCGTGAGCGCAGTTTCGCGCGTGAGGAAGCTCAGCGCAAATGTCAAAACGGTGGACCAGAACACCGATAGTGTCGGCGAAAAGCCCCACAGCATGAAGAAGACGATCGAGACCAGCGACGCGAAGTGGAAGCCGTGGCGCCGCGTCATCTCCCACAGCGTGAGCTCGGGCTTGACCGCCACCATCCGCGCGCCGAAGCGCTTGGCGTCGAGCTCCACCATGAACAGCAGCGACAGGTAGTAGAGACAGGTCGGGATCAGCGCCATCCAGATGACGTCGAGATAGCTGATCTTGAGGAACTCGGCGATCAGGAAGGCCGCGGCGCCGAGCACCGGTGGCGAGATGATCGCTCCGAGCCCACCGGCCGCGAGCAGGCCGCCTGCGGCATTCTTCTCGAAGCCGGCCTTGGCCATCATCGGATAGGCGACCGCGCCGATCGTCACCGTGGTGGCGACGCCCGAGCCGGACGGACCGCCGAGCAGGAACGACGAGAGCACCACCGTACGTCCGGCGCTGTTCGCCTTGTTGCCCATCAGGGCGAGCGAGAAATCGATGAAGAACTTGCCGGCGCCCGAGTGCTGCAGGAATGCGCCGTAGATGCAGAACAGGATGATCAGGCTCGAGGAGACGTCGACCGGCACGCCGAAGATGCCTTCGAGCGTGATGAACAATTGTCCGACGATCTGCCCGATATCGAAGCCGCGATGGGTCCAAGGCTGCGGCAGGTACGGACCGAAATACGCATAGGCGAGGAACGCGAGCGCGACCACCGGCACGATCCAGCCGGTGGTGCGGCGCGTCGCTTCGAGCAGCAGCACCATGAAGGTGAAGCCGAGGACGACATCGAGCCTGTTCGGCATCGTGGCGCGGTCGGTGAAGTCGTCGCCGCCGTCGATCGCGTAGATGAGGATCGCGGCGCCGGCGAGCCCGAGCAGCACGTCGAACCAGTAGATGCGATTGCGGAAGCGCGCCGCGGCGGGAAACAGCAGGAAGCTCAGCACCAGCACGAAGGCGACGTGCGCGTAACGCAGCGGCTGCGTCGCGATGATGGGGAAATCGGAGAACGGCCAGGCGCCGGCCGCCGCCGCGTAGAGGTGAAACAGCGACGTGATGACGGCGATACCGGTCACCGCCTGTCCGGCGAGACCGGAGAGCCGGTTGACCGCACCCTCGTCGGCCTCGATGAATTCCTCGGCCTTGCGCAGCGCCTCCTGCGAAATCGCACCGCCGTCCGGCTGCGGCCCGACCTCGACAAGGCCTTGGCCGGCCGGTCTCAGCTCCTCAGCCATGTCCCCACGTCCCACCCGTTATAGCGCGGGACGCTAGCACGGCGAATACCCGCCGACCTAGGCGGTGCTGGCGGTTCCCTTGCCGAGTGCCGCCTGCGCGGCGGCGAGCCGCGCGATCGGCACGCGGTACGGCGAGCAGGAGACATAGTCGAGGCCGATCTCGTGACAGAACGCGACCGACGCCGGATCGCCGCCGTGCTCGCCGCAGATGCCGAGCTTCAGCCCGTTGCGCACCTTGCGGCCGCGCTCGGTCGCGATGCGGATCAACTCGCCGACGCCGTCGGTGTCGAGCGACACGAACGGATCGATGGGGAGAATCCCCTTCTGCTGATAGGTCCCGAGGAAACTCGCGGCATCGTCGCGCGAGATGCCGAAGGTGGTCTGCGTCAGGTCGTTGGTGCCGAACGAGAAGAACTCCGCCGTCTCGGCGATCTCGCCCGCTTTCAGGCATGCGCGCGGCAACTCGATCATGGTGCCGACCTGGTAGTCGATCTTGGTGCCGGTCTCCTTGGCAACCGCTTCCGCCATCGCGTCGATGCGCGCCTTGACCAGGTCGAATTCCATCCGGGTCGCAATCAGCGGCACCATTACCTCAGGCACGACCGGCGCGCCGGTGCGCTTGCCCGCCGCGACCGCGGCCTCGAAGATCGCGCGCGCCTGCATCTCGGCGATCTCCGGGTAGGCGATCGCGAGCCGGCAGCCGCGGAAGCCGAGCATCGGGTTGAACTCGGCGAGCTCTGCGGCGCGCTCCTTCAGCTTGCGCGGATCGGTCTTCATCACCTCCGCCACCTCGCGGATTTCCTCTTCGCTGTGCGGCAGGAATTCGTGCAACGGCGGATCGAGCAGGCGGATCGTGACCGGCAAGCCCTTCATGATCTCGAACAGCTCGGTGAAATCGCCGCGCTGCATCGGCAACAGCTTCGCGAGCGCCGCGCGCCGCCCCTTCTCGTCGTCCGACAGGATCATCTCGCGCACCGCGAGAATGCGATCCGCATCGAAGAACATGTGCTCGGTGCGGCACAGGCCGATGCCCTCGGTGCCGAATTTCAGCGCCACGCGCGCATCGTTCGGCGTGTCGGCATTGGCGCGCACCTTCAGCTTGCGCACCTTGTCGGCCCATCCCATCAGCGTCCCGAACTCACCCGACAACGCCGGTTCCTGCATCGGCACGCGGCCGGCGAGCACTTGGCCGGTCGAGCCGTCGATGGTGATGATCTCACCTTTCTTGAACGACTTGCCGGCCGCGCTCATCGTCTGCGCGGCGTAGTCGACGCGCAGCGATCCCGCGCCGGACACGCACGGCTTGCCCATGCCGCGCGCGACCACCGCCGCGTGCGAGGTCATGCCGCCGCGCGTGGTCAGGATGCCTTCGGCGGCGTGCATGCCGTGAATATCTTCCGGCGAGGTCTCGACGCGCACCAGGATGACCTTCCTGCCCTGCGCCTTCATGGTCTCGGCTTCGTCGGCCGAGAACACGATCTCGCCCGACGCGGCACCGGGCGAGGCCGGCAGGCCGGTCGCGATGATGTTGCGCTCGGCCTTCGGGTCGATGGTCGGATGCAGCAACTGGTCGAGCGCGGCCGGGTCGACGCGCGTGACGGCTTCCTCGCGCGTCACCACGCCCTCATTGGCAAGCTCGACCGCGATGCGCAGCGCAGCCTTGGCGGTGCGCTTGCCGGAGCGCGTCTGCAGCATCCACAGCTTGCCCTTCTCGACCGTGAACTCGAGGTCCTGCATGTCGCGATAGTGCTTCTCGAGCGACTGGTAGATGCGAGTGAGCTGGGCGTAGGCGTCCGGCATCGCCTTTTCCATCGACGGCTTGTCCGAACCGGACGCTTCGCGCGCGGCTTCGGTGATCTCCTGCGGCGTGCGGATGCCGGCGACGACGTCCTCGCCCTGCGCGTTGATGAGGAATTCGCCGTACAGCGCCTTCTCGCCGGTCGAGGGATTGCGCGTAAACGCGACGCCGGTCGCCGAGCTGTCGCCCATGTTGCCGAACACCATCGCCTGAACGTTGACCGCCGTGCCCCAGCTTTCCGGAATGTTGTGCAGGCGACGATACGTGTTCGCGCGCGCGTTCATCCACGAGCCGAACACCGCGCTGATCGCGCCCCACAATTGTTTGGCGGGGTCTTGCGGGAAATCGTCGCCGGTCTCTTCCTTCACGCGCGTCTTGTAGCGCTTGATCAGCTCGGCCCAGTCCTCGGCGGAGAGGTCGGTGTCGAGCGTGTGGCCCTTCTGCTCCTTATGCATCTCGAGGATCTCCTCGAAATGATCGTGGCCGACGCCGAGCACCACGTCGGAATACATCGTGATGAAGCGACGATAGCTGTCATAGGCGAAGCGCGCGTCGCCGGAGGATGCCGCCAGCGCCTCGACGGTCACGTCATTGAGGCCGAGATTGAGCACCGTATCCATCATGCCGGGCATCGACGCGCGCGCGCCGGAGCGCACCGAGACCAGCAGCGGATCCCTGGCGTCGCCGAACTTGCGGCCGGTGATGCGCGCGACATGGTCGAGCGCATCCTTCACCTGCGCCTCGAGCTCCTTCGGATAAGTCTGCTTGTTGGCGTAATAGAACGTGCAGACCTCGGTCGAGATCGTGAAGCCGGGCGGCACCGGCAGACCCAGATTGGCCATCTCGGCGAGGTTCGCGCCCTTGCCGCCGAGCAGGTCGCGCATCTTGGACGCGCCTTCGGCCGCGCCGTCGCCAAAGGTGTAGACCCACTTGGCCATGTTGGAGCTTCCGGTTGTGTGCTGGGGAGGCGTCTTGGCGCCCCTTGGCGGCGTTGTTTGGCGCCTTTTCTCTCTCAATTCAACTTGCATGGCGGTACCTCAAACGACAAATCCCGCGCAGGCCGGGCCCGCGCAGGTAAACGATTGAAATCAAACCCGGAAACGGCCGATTTGTTCCGCGAGCAGGCAGCGGGAGGCTACTTGAAAATGCCGAGCCCGATGATGCCGATCACGATCAGGTAGATCGCCACGATGTAGTTGAGCAGGCGCGGCATGATCAGAATCAGGATGCCGGCGAGCAGCGCGACGATGGGCGCGAGGTGACCGATGGTGATGCTCATGGGGTGTCTCCACGGTTCGGCGAATCCAGGAGGCATCATGCCGGACGGCCGCGGCAAACGCGACGTGGGTCTGTGGACAGTCGTCATCCTGAGGTGCCCGCCGAAGCGCAGCGAAGGCGGGCCTCGAAGGATGGCCCCAAACTCCGGCTTGCACGCCGTCGCCCCGGATCAAGTCCGGGGCAGGCCCTTCGAGGCTCGCCGCAAATGCGGCTCGCACCTCAGGGTGACGGCTAACTGCTACCCCTCGATCTTGGAAAAATCCGCAACCGCGCGTGTCGCCTCGCGGATCTCGTTCAGCAGCTTGAGCCGGTTCTCGCGCCGGTCGGACATCTCGACGTTGACGGTCACCTTCTCAAAGAACGCATCGACATCGGAGCGCAATTTGGCGATCGCCGCCATCGCGCCCTCATAGTCTTCCTGCGCAACCGCCTTGGCGGCCGCCTCCTTCACGGCATGGATCGCGGCCGCCAGTGCGCGCTCTTCCGGCTGCAGATAAAGATGCGAATCCGGCTTGCCGTGATAGGTCGTGCCGTCCTTCTTCTCCTCGATGCGCAGGATGTTCGACGCGCGCTTCACACCGGCGAGCAGGCTCTTGCCGTCGTCGGTGGCGAGGAATTTGCCGAGCGCCTCGACGCGGCGGACGATCAGCAGCAGGTCGTCGCTGCCTTCGCCGTGCTGGGCGAGGACAGCGTCGACGAGATCGTGACGCGCGCCCTGTTCGCGCAATTGAACTTTGAGACGGTCGGCAAAAAATGCCAACAAATCTTTGCCGATCGACGGATTCTTTGAATCCGCATCTATGATCTTGAGCAGCTTCAGGCGCAACGCATTGTCGAGAACGATCCGGATGACACCCAGCGCTGCCCGACGCAACGCGTAGGGGTCCTTGCTCCCCGTCGGCTTCTCGTCGATTTTCCAGAAGCCGACCAGCGTGTCGAGCTTGTCGGCGAGCGCGACCGCGATCGACACCGGATCGGTCGGCACGCGATCGTTCGGACCGGCCGGCTTGTAGTGTTCCTCGATCGCGGCAGCGACGCTCGGATCTTCACCCTGCGCCAGCGCGTAGTACTTCCCCATGGTGCCCTGCACTTCGGGGAATTCGCCGACCACTTCGGTGAGCAGGTCGGTCTTGGCGAGTAGCGCCGCCGTTTCAACCTTCCTGGCATCCGCGCCGACCAGCGGCGCCAGCTCGACCGCCAATCGCGCAATGCGCTCGATGCGCTCTGCCTGCGTGCCGAGCTTCTCGTGGAAGACGATGTCCTTGAAGCGCGGCAGCCGGTCTTCCAGTTTGATCTTCAGGTCTGTCTCGTAGAAGAATTTCGCGTCCGACAGCCGCGCGCGGATGACGCGCTCGTTGCCGGCGATGATCGCGCGGCCGCCGTCGGCCGCTTCCGTGTTCGCGGTCAGGATAAAGCGGTTGGCGAGCCGTCCCGTTTTTGGATCGCGCACCACGAAGCATTTCTGGTTATTGCGGATGGTGGCGCGGATCACCTCGTCGGGGATCTTGAGGAACGCCGCGTCGAACGTGCCCATCAGCACGACCGGCCATTCGACCAGGCCTGCGGCTTCGTTCAGCAGGTTGTCGTCCTCGACCAGCTCGAAGCCTTGCGCGAACGCCAAATTCTTCGCGTCGTTCAGGATGATCTCGCGCCGGCGCGCGGGATCGAGCACCACCTTTGCCTTCTCGAGGCTCGACACATAATCGCCGAAGTGGCGCACCGAGATCGCGCCCGGCGCGAGGAAGCGATGACCGTGGGTGGTCGTGCCGGACGTGATGCCGGCGACGGCGACGCGCACGACCTCGGGCTCTTCGGTCTCGGGCCCGAAGGTCGCGATGATCGCGTGCAGCGGGCGAACCCATTCGAGGCGGCCTGCGTTGGCCGACTGCGCGCCCCAGCGCATCGACTTCGGCCACGGGAAAGTGCGCAGCACCACCTGCAGGAATTCACCGATCACGTCGATCGCCGGGCGGCCCGGCTTCTCGGTCAGCGCGATGTAGAAGTCGCCTTTCTTCGGGTCCTTCTGGATCGAGGCTTCGCCGATCGAGGAGAGACCTGCGGCCTTGAGGAAGCCGGCGATCGCGCCCTCCGGGGCGCCGACGCGCGGGCCCTTGCGCTCCTCCTTCAGGTCCGGCTGGCGCGCCGGTATGCCCTGCACGGTGAGCGCAAGGCGGCGCGGGGTCGCGAACGCGCGCGCGCCTTCGTAGACCAGCCCGGCATCGACCAGGCGGTCGGTGACCATCTTCTTCAGGTCGTCCGCCGCCTTCGCCTGCATGCGCGCAGGGATTTCCTCGGAAAACAGTTCAAGCAAAAGGTCGGGCATCGTGAGGCGAACTCCGTCACCCTCCCCTGGAGGGGGAGGGTCGGCGCGCGGAGCGCGCCGGGGTGGGGTGATCTTGACGCGTGTGACGCTCGTGCTTCAGCGGTCTCGGCTCGATATCGCGCGAGCCATAGAGCGCGGCATAGATGACGTCCAGCACACCTTCGGCGTTCTGAACGATGTCGTTGTTCCAAAAGCGAATGACGCGATAGCCCTCGGATTCAAGCCAGCGCGTCCGTACCTCATCGCGGGATTTGTTCAGTTCATCGCCGTGCTGGGAGCCGTCGACTTCGATGACCACACGCGCAGTCATGCAGGCAAAGTCGGCGACGTAGGGACCGAGCGGGACCTGGCGGCGGAAGTGCGTGCCTTCCGTTCCAAGCTTCTTCAAATGACGCCATAAGGTCGTCTCGGCATTCGTCGCGTTGAGGCGGAGGCGGCGCGCGGTACTCCGACGGAATCTGTCGATGGCTTTTCCAGCCATGATGTCACCCCACCCCGCCGCCTTCGGCGGCGACCCTCCCCCTCCAGGGGAGGGTATCAGAGCTTGCGGCGCGACCCGCAGCGCGCTCACCGGCATCACAGCTTCAAATGCGGGTTGTCGCAGATCGGCGGGCGGGCGGTGCGCTTGCAGGTGCAGAAGTTGACCATGCCGGAGCGGTTCGCCTTCCACTCCATCGGCTCGAAGTCGGTGCCCTCGTGCGAGCCGTCGCAGAACGGCTGCGACTTCGAGCGTCCGCAGCGGCACCACCAATAGCTCTCGCCCGCCTCGACGCGGATCATGAGCGGCGCGCGGCCGCCGATCTCGGGTTCGCTCATGGGGCGCCTCCCGCCTCGGTCGCGAGCCACGCCTCGCCGCACGCCTTGGCGAGCTCGCGGACGCGCAGAATGTAGCTCTGCCGCTCGGTGACCGAAATCACGCCGCGCGCGTCGAGTAGGTTGAACACGTGGCTCGCCTTGATGCACTGGTCGTAGGCCGGCAGCGCCATCAGGTGGCGCTTCGCGTCGCGGCCCGCGCTCCAGCCATCATCGAGATATTTGCGGCATGCGCCTTCCGCCATCTTGAACTGCTCGAACAGCATCCCGGTGTCGGCGTATTCGAAATTATGCCGCGAATATTCCTGCTCGGCCTGCAGGAAGATGTCGCCGTAGGTGACCTTCTCGGCGCCATCGCGGCCGTTGAAGTTGAGGTCGTAGACGTTCTCGACGCCCTGCACATACATCGCAAGACGCTCGAGCCCGTAGGTGAGTTCGCCCGCGACGGGGCGGCACTCGAAGCCCGCGACCTGCTGAAAGTACGTGAACTGCGAGACCTCCATGCCGTCGCACCAGCATTCCCAGCCGAGCCCCCAAGCGCCGAGCGTCGGGCTCTCCCAGTCGTCCTCGACGAAACGCAGATCGTGGATCGCCGGGTCGATGCCGATCGCGTAGAGCGACTGGAGATAGAGCTCCTGCAGATCTGGCGGGGACGGCTTCAGGATCACCTGGTACTGGTAATAGTGCTGCAGCCGGTTCGGGTTCTCGCCGTAGCGGCCATCCTTCGGCCGGCGCGAGGGCTGCACGTAAGCGGCGTTCCACGGCTTCGGCCCGAGCGCACGCAACGTTGTCGCCGGGTGAAACGTCCCCGCCCCCATTTCCATGTCGTAGGGCTGCAGGATCACGCAGCCGTGGTCGGCCCAGTAGCGCTGCAAGGTCAGGATCAGCCCCTGGAACGAGCGTTCCGGGCGCATGTGGGCGGGCAGATCGGTGTCGGGCATGGAGGCGAACGCTGATTCGGGACCGGCGGCGAGACGGGAGGCCGGGACCCTATGCGCCACGCCGCCGCGACGCAAGAACGCTCTAACACATTGAAAGAAACTGTCTTTCCGCTTCGTTGCTGCCGTGCGGAAAAATACCTACCCGCCGTGAACCTAACGAAAGATTACCGCGACCAACGAATGTCGGCCCGGGGGCGTTCAAGGAGGCTGCCATGACTGAGCTATTCTCCGTCACGTTCACCGGCATCTTTGTGGTCTTCGGCGTCGCCGCCCTGGTTGGCCATGTTCTCCTGGCGCAGGCGCTCGTCCGCCCTTTTTTCGGCAAGCTCGCCGTGAGGACGCAGTCGGCGACGAACAGCGCCCTGCTGGCGAGCCGCTGATCCTCGGCAATCCCGCGAAAGGCTTTCCCGCGAAAGACTTTCCCGCGAAAGGCCTTCCCGCGAAAGACTTGCCGGTTGCAGCCAAGCCGCGCATTCCGCATCCCGCGACGTTCCTCGGCACCGCGTCCACCCGTCTGGCCCAGCGCCCTCCGCCCCGCTAGTTTCCCGCAGCGCCGATGTCCGGCGCCCGAGGGAGATGATCATGCGGGTGTCACGCCGCCTCGCCGCGCTGAGCGCAGCGCTTGTGTTGTTCGGGTTCGCAAGCACGGCACATGCGCAGGACTATCCGTCACGAACCGTCAAGATCGTCGTGGCGTTCCCGGCCGGCGGCCCGACCGACTTCGTGGCGCGCGTGCTCGCCGACCGGCTGAAAGGGATCCTCGGCCAGAGCGTCATCATCGAGAACAAGCCGGGCGCGAACGCCGCGATCGGCGCGGAGTCCGTCGCGAAGTCGGACCCGGACGGCTACACGCTGTTCTTCACCACCGCCGGCGCCGTCGTGATCAATCCGCACATGCGTGCGAACCTGCCCTACGACCCGGTGAAGGATTTCGCGCCGGTCACGCTGGTGGTGAACACGATGGAAGTGCTCGTGGTGCGGAGCGACACGCCGATGAAGTCGGCGAATGACCTCGTTGCCCTCGCGAAGTCGCGGCCCGATGGCATCGCGATGGCGTCGACCGGCATCGGCAGCCCGCCGCATCTTGCGCTCGAGCTGTTCAAGGGCTCGTCCGGCGCGAACGTGCTGCACGTGCCCTATCGTGGCGCGGCGCCGGCCGTCACCGATGTCGTCGGCGGTCAGGTGCACGCGATGTTCGCCGACCTGCCGGTGCTGATGCCGCAGATCAAGGGCGGCACGCTTCGGCCCATCGGCGTCGGTTCGAAGCGGCGCGCCTCCGTGCTGCCGGATGTGCCGACACTCGATGAACAGGGCATCAAGGACGTCTACGCCGACAACTGGTACGCGCCGTTTGCCCCGGCGAAGACGCCCGCGCCGGTGATCGCCAGGCTCAACGCCGCGGTGAATGCAGTGCTCAAGGAGCCCGAGACCGCCAGGAAACTGATCGAAGCCGGCGCCGATCCGGCCGCGGGCACGCCGGAGCAGCTCGCCGAATTCCTCAAGAGCGAGCTCGAGCGCTGGGGCAAGGTCGTGAAGGAAAAGAATATCAAGGAAGGATCGTAGCGCGGTCGGCGCGGCGAGTTTGCCGCCCTACTTCGGCCGGTAGACGCCGGTTTTCGGATCGCGTTCGAGATTGCCCATCTCGATCTCCGCCGGTTCCTGCGGATGCAGCTCCGCATTGACGCGGCGTGCTTCCTTGACGAACCAGCGACCGGCGAGTGCGGCGCCGATCGCGCCCACGGCCCACAGGATCACCGGCGGCATTGCGCGTTCCTCACAAACCGTAGCGCGCCCACAGCGCGCGTGCGTCGAGCGCCGAGACGATATCGTCCGCAAGACCCGGCGGATCGAGCATGCGCTCGATCCCGACGCCGGGCGTGGTCCGCCCGAACAGGCCGCGCGGCGGGCTGATCAGCGGCGTCTCGACCTTGTCGCCGAAGCGTTCGCGCAGGAACGACCGCATGTCGCCGATGCGGTCGACCAGCCCATAGTCGATGCCCTTCTTCGCTGCCCAGTACTCGCCCGAGAACAGCTCCGCCTCGGGCGCGGTCAGCTTCGCGCCGCGGCGCGACTTCACCAGGTCGATGAAGCTCGCGTGGATGTCTTCCTGGATCGCCTTGATGCGTGCGACGTGATCCGGGTTCTCGGGGAGAAACGGATCGAGCATCGCCTTGTTGAGACCGGAGGTATAGATGCGCCGCTCGACGCCGATCTTGTCGATCAGCTTGGCAAAGCCGAACGATGCGCCGATGACGCCGATCGATCCGACGATCGACGACATGTCGGCGACGATTTCGTCCGCCGCGCACGCGATCATGTAACCGCCCGACGCCGCCACGTCCTCGACAAAGGCGATGACCGGACGGTCCTTCTCCCTCGCGAGCTGGCGGATGCGCTGGAACACGAGATGCGACTGTACCGCCGATCCGCCGGGCGAATTGATCAGCAGCGCAACCGCTCGCGCGCGCGGATAGGCGAAGGCGCGATCCAGCGGCTTTGCGACGTTTGCCAGCGTCAGCCCCGGGCGCAGCGGCGAGGACAGTCCGATCACGCCGGACAGGCGCACGACCGGAACGACCGGAATATCGCCGCGAAACCGGCGCGGCAGCACCGGACGAAGAAAATTCACGGTCTTTTCGAGGAGGTTGGGCTCGGCCATCGGTCAGGACATATGTCGCAATCGCGTTCGGCTCAAGACGGGATCGGGCGAGGCTAGATCGCGATGGTGGCGCCGCCGCGCAGGACGGCTTCGGCCTCGGCGCTCGGTGTCCCGTCCGCGTTGTTGAGCGTCAGCGGCGGGAACAGCACGAGCGGCGCGGCGCCGGCTTTGACGGCGTTGACGATGACGCGGATCGCGGCGGTGCGCGGCTTGGGGTGCACCGGCACGACCGAGATGCCGCCAAATCCCTGCAGCGCCGCAAGGACCTCGCCGAGCCCGGGGGCGCGCCAGATCAGCGTCAGCGTGCCATGCGGGCGCAGCAGCCGCGATGCGCAGTCCACCCAGGCCGGCAACGTGTCGTCGCGCGCGACATGGGCCTGCCGGCGCGCCGGATCGGGCGAGACATTCTGTCGCGCGGCATCGTTGTAGGGCGGGTTCATCAGCACGTGATCTGCGGCGCCGGGCGGCAGGATCGCCTTCTCGATGAAGTCGAAGGGCGTCGCCGTCGCAATGTCGATCTCGGCAACCGACACCCGACCCGCGAGCTTGTTGCGCTCGGCGTTTTCCCGCGCGAGCGCCGCCAGCGTCGCGTCGATCTCGATCAACCTGACTTCCAGCCGCGGCACGCGATGCGCCAGCGCGAGCCCTGCCGTCCCGACGCCGGCGCCGAGATCGACCGCGATCCGCCCGCCTTGTGCGTCCACGGCAGCCGCCAGCAGGATCGCATCGTGGCCGAAACGATGGCCGCGCCGCGGTTGGCGCAGCACCAGCCGCCCGCCCAGCACTGCGTCCTCGGTGGTCTCGGCGTCAGCCGCCATCGGGGCGGAGCTCGTGCCCGAGTCCGGCATCGGTCAGCACCCGGCGCGCCTGCGCGACCGAGTCGCTGTCCACCACAATGCGGCGCGGCAGCATGCCGAGCGAGCCGTCGAGCACGCTCATGTTCTGGTCGAGCACCATGTGGCGGATTCCCGCGCCCTTGAGCAGGGCCTCGATGGCCGTTATCAGGACCGCGTCGTTGGTGCGAACGATCTCGCGCATGCCTATATCTTTCAGGTGCGGGCGGGGACGGCAAGCCGCGCGCTCGAGTTGCGAGACTTGCCGCTGAACTTTAGCGTTTCTATGCTTGCGCGTCCTCACGTCCGGAGCGTTTCGTGGCCGTCATTATTCCGTTCGAAAGCCAGCCGTCCTCGATCGACCGCCTGGTCGACCTCGTCACCGCCGACATGGAACGCGTCAACACCGTCATCCTGTCGCGGACCGGCTCCGAGGTCACGATGATTCCGGAGGTGGCCAATCACCTGATCAATTCCGGCGGCAAGCGGCTGCGGCCGATGCTCACGCTCGCGATGGCGCAGCTCGTCGGCTTTCCGGGCGACGGCCATGTCAGGCTCGCGGCCGCGGTCGAGTTCATGCACACCGCGACGCTGCTGCATGACGACGTGGTGGACGAGAGCGAGATGCGGCGCGGGCGGCTCGCCGCGCGCATGCTGTGGGGCAACGAAGCGAGCGTGCTGGTTGGCGATTTTCTGCTGGGCCAGGCGTTCAAGATGATGGTCGAGGTCGGCTCGATGCGCGCCCTCGACATCCTGTCGACCGCCGCCGCCGTGATCGCCGAGGGCGAGGTGATGCAGCTCGGCGCCGCCAAGAACACCGCGACGACGGAAGACGAATACCTCGCGGTGATCCGCGCCAAGACCGCCGAGCTGTTCGCCGCCGCCTGCGAGGTCGGACCCGCGATCGCCGGCCGGTCGAAGGACGAGCAGGCGGCGTGCCGCTCGTTCGGCATGAACCTGGGCGTCGCGTTCCAACTGGTCGACGATGCGCTCGACTATGGCGGCAAGTCGGCCAAGCTCGGCAAGAACGTCGGCGACGATTTCCGCGACGGCAAGATCACGCTTCCGGTGGTGCTCTCGTTCCGCCGCGGCTCGGATTCCGAGCGGGTGTTCTGGCGCCGCACGCTGGAGGACGGGGATGCGACCGACGCCGATCTCGAGACCGCGATTTCGCTGATGAACAAGCACCGCGCGCTGGAGGACACGGTCAAGCGCGCCCGCCACTACGGGTCAATCGCCAAGGACGCGCTGGCGCTGTTCCCGGACTCGACGATGAAGAACGCGCTGGTCGAAGCCGTGGATTTCTCGATCGGGCGCTCTAGCTGAACCGGGTCGCCTTCACCCACCAGTCCGGTTGACGCGCAGACAAGTCGCGCGCCACCTCCTGCGCGGCGCCGGCCGACCCGAACAGCCCGAAACAGGTCGCGCCTGAGCCCGACATCCGCGCCAACAGGCAATCGCCGCAACCCTGCAGCGCCGCAAGCACGTCGGCGATCACGGGCTGAAGCTTGATCGCCGGGATCTCCAGATCGTTGCGCCGCGCGGCCAGGATCGATACCAGCGCAGCCGCATCGGCGTTGATCTGGAAGAAATCATCCGGCCCGGCCGGCGACGCCAGCGCCGGCGCGGCGAGGGCCTTGAACACGTCCCTGGTCGGCACCGCGACGCCGGGATTGACCAGCACCGCAGGCAGCTCCGGCAGAACAAACGGATCGGACAGCACCTCCCCGATGCCGCGCATCATGCGCGCCTTCGGCTCGAGGCAGACCGGCACGTCTGCGCCGGTCGCCATCGCGGCGGCGCGCACGCGCGCGTCGTCGAGCGACAGACCGTTCATGCCGGCGAGAAGCCGCAGCGCCGCGGCCGCGTCCGACGAGCCGCCACCGAGGCCGGACGCGACGGGCAGCTGCTTGTCGAGGCGGAACTGGCCGAGCCGCAGTCCGTCGATCCGTTCGGCCAGCGCGCGCGCCGCCGTCAGCACGAGATTGTCGCCGCCCGTCCCGGCCGCTTCCGCGGTCGGACCGCTGACGTCCAGTGCAAGCGCGCCGCCCGGGGCGAGCGTCAGCCGGTCGCCGACATCGGCGAACGCCACCAGGCTTTCGATTTCGTGATAGCCGTCAGTGCGGCGGCCGAGCACGTGCAGCGTGAGATTGACCTTGGCGGGCGCGAAGTCCGCCAGATCGCCCGAGTCCGCGACCACGGCGACCGGTCAGCCGCCGTCGCCCGGCTTCTTGCCGGCCTTCGCGGTCTCGGCCGGCTGCGCCTCGTCGATCAACCCGGTGCGCAGCTTCTCGTCGATCCTCTTGAGATCGTCCGCCTCGGGATTGAGATCGCGCGCGTGCGCCCACTGGAACGTCGCCTCGAGCGTGCGCCCCACCTTCCAGTAGGCGTCGCCGAGATGGTCGTTGATGGTCGGATCCTGCGGCTTCAGTTCGACCGCGCGTTCGAGATGCTTCACCGCCTCGTCGAATTCGCGGATGCGGAAATAAGCCCAGCCGAGCGAGTCGACGATGTAACCGTCGTCCGGCCGCTGCTCGACGGCACGGCGGATCATCCGCATGCCGTCGTCGAGGTTGATGTTCTGGTCGATCCACGAGTAGCCGAGATAGTTCAGCACGTGCGCCTGATCGGGGAACAGTTCCAGGGCGCGCTTGAAGTCCGCCTCGGCGGCCGACCACTGCTTCGCGCGTTCGTTGCAGATGCCGCGGAAATAGAAGATCAGCCAGTTGGCGCGCTGCGGATTCTTCAGCACGCCGATTCCCTTGCCGTAAACGTCGGCGCAGGCGGCGAATTCCTTGCGCGCGCGCATCACGTTGCCGAGCGCCATGATGGCTTCGAGATCGCTCGGCTGTTCGCCGATCAGGCGTTCGAGGATCTTCTTCGCCTCATCGGTGCGCTCGAGCGAGTCGAGGTTGCCGGCGAGCTGGATCTCGGCATTGCGCTTCAACGGCGACTCGGCCGGCACGCGCTGATAGACCTTCAGCGCCAGCGCCGGCTTCTTGATCGACTCGTAAAGATCGCCGAGCGACATCAGCGCGAGCGGATGGCTCGGCGCCAGATAGATCGCAAGCTGCAGGTAGGCGAGCGCGAGGTCTTCACCACCCTGGCGGCCGAGCGAGGTGCCGAGGCCGAACAGCACTTCGGCGGCGCCGGCCTGCGGCGAATCGACGAGCGGCGGAAGCTTCTCGCCGTCCTTGATCTCGTTGATCGCCTCGACGATCAGCGGATGCTGCGGCAGCACTTTGTCGAAGGCCTCGTAGATCTTCAGCGCCTCGTCCTTGCCGACCTGGCGCGAGGTCCAGCGCCCATAGGCCTCGACCGCGCGCAACGCATTGGCGTCGAGCTTGTAGACCTTCTCGAAGCGCTTGCCCGCCTCCTTGCGGTTGCCCGCCACGTCGGAGATCAGCCCGGCATGCAGGTCCTTGAACACCGCGTACCATTCGGGTCCGGCAAGCCGGTCGATGCTCTCGATCGCCCCCTTGGCGTCCTGCGATCCGTACTGCGTCCAGGCGGTGATCAGCGTCGCGGTCAGATCCGCGATCGGGCCGCGCACCGACTGCGTGATGTGCTGGCGCGCCTGCTGATACTGCTTCTGCTTCAGCGAACGCACGGCGAGCACGAGGCGCGCGACGCGATGGGTCTTGTCGAACTGGACCACGCGCTCGGCGAGCTTCACCGCCTCGTCGATTTCGCCGTCGATCATGACCGAGAGGAAGGTGCGCTCGAGCAGCACCGGATTCTTCGGGTCGGCGCGCAGCGCGGCGCGATAATAGGCCGAGGCCGAGCGCGCATCGCGCTCCGTGCCGGCGTGGCGTGCCGCGAGATAGTTCCCGGCGGGCGAATAGCGCGCAAGTTCCTGCTGGTTCGGCACCTGGGCGGCGGGAGCGGCGGGCGTGTTCGCCTGCGCGCACAGCGTTGAGGGTAAAACGATGACGGAGGCGACCGCGATCACCGCGGCAAGCCGGGGCGGAAGAAGGAGAATCACGCGATGGGTCTCCATGGAAAGAGGGCCGCGACGCATCGCCCTGATTTGCACGCACAATGGCCTGTTTGAGTCCCGGCCGCAAGGATGCCACTACCCACGGGACGCAGTGCGGTTACGCCGCAACAGCGGCGAAAAAGCGGCGTCTGCCCACCGCCACAAACGCGACATCGCTGCCCGCGCTGAACTCGTCCGCGCCGGCCAGGTGTCCACACCTTGCACCGACGCTCGTCCGGCACGGACTATCGCGCCGCCGGATTAACAGGGCGTCAACCAATGGCGGGACGGCGTCACATGTTCGGATAGTTCGGCCCGCCGCCGCCTTCCGGCGGCACCCAGACGATGTTCTGGTTCGGATCCTTGATGTCGCAGGTTTTGCAGTGGACGCAGTTCTGCGCGTTGATCTGGAAACGCGGGCCGGACGGCTCCTCGATCCACTCATAGACGCCGGCCGGGCAGTAGCGCGCGGACGGACCGGCATAGACGTCGTGCTCGGACTGCTTCTGCAGCGCCATGTCGCGCACGATGAGATGGACCGGCTGGTCTTCCTCGTGGTTGGTGTTTGAGAGGAAAACCGACGAGAGCTTGTCGAACGACACGACGCCGTCGGGCTTGGGATAGGCGATCGGCTTGAACTTCGCGGCCGGCTCCAATGCGGCCGCATCGTTCTTGCCGTGCTTGAGCGTGCCGAACAGCGAGAAGCCGAACGCGTTGGTCCACATGTCGAGGCCGGCGAACGCAAAGCCCAGCGTGGTGCCGAGCCTGGACCAGAGCGGCTTGACGTTGCGCACCTTCTTGAGGTCGCGCCCGATCTCGGAGGAGCGCCACGCCTCCTCGTAGCCGGCAAGCTCCTCGCCGATGCGCCCCTCGCCGAGCGCGGCGGCGACGTGCTCGGCCGCGAGCATCCCGGACAGGATCGCATTATGCGAGCCCTTGATGCGCGGAAGATTGACGAAGCCCGCCGCACAGCCGATCAGCGCACCGCCCGGAAAGGTCAGCTTCGGCACCGACTGCCACCCGCCCTCGGTGATCGCGCGCGCACCGTAGGAGAGGCGCTTGCCGCCCTCGAAGGTGGAGCGGATCGCGGGATGCTGCTTGAAGCGCTGGAATTCCTCGAACGGCGCGACGTAGGGATTGCGGTAGTTGAGGTGCACCACGAAGCCGACCGCGACCTGCTCGTCCTCGAGATGATAGAGGAACGAGCCGCCGCCGGTCCGGTCGCCGAGCGGCCAGCCGGCGGTGTGCTGCACCAGGCCCGGCTTGTGCTTCTCCGGCGCGACCTTCCACAGCTCCTTCAGGCCGATGCCGAATTTCTGCGGCTCGCGACCTTTCGCGAGTTCGAACCGCGCGATCAGCTGCTTCGACAGCGAGCCGCGCGCCCCTTCGGCGAACAGCGTGTACTTTGCGCGCAGCTCCATGCCGCGCGTGAAGCCGTCCTTGCGCTCGCCTTTTTTTCCAATGCCCATGTCGCCGGTCGCGACGCCGACCACTTCGCCCCGTTCGCCGTACAGCACCTCACCCGCCGCGAAGCCGGGATAGATCTCGACACCGAGGCCCTCGGCTTTGGTCGCGAGCCAGCGGCATACATTGCCGAGCGACACGATGTAGTTGCCGTGGTTCGACATCAGCGGCGGCAACAGGAAGTTGGGGATGCGCAACCCGCCCGACGGCCCGAGCCAGTAGAAGCGGTCGTCGGTCACCGCGGTCTTGACCGGGCTGTCTTCGCTGCGCCAGTCGGGCAGCAGCCGGTCGAGGCCGACCGGGTCGATCACGGCGCCGGAGAGAATGTGCGCGCCGACCTCGGAGCCTTTCTCGACGACGACGACGCCAAGCTCAGGATTGAGCTGCTTGAGGCGGATCGCGGCCGCAAGCCCCGCAGGCCCGGCGCCGACGACAACGATATCGAACTCCATCGCCTCGCGGGCGGGCACATCAGCGTCGCTCATGGTTCCCTCGGGGCGCGCGGAAGTTGCGGCTCCTTAGAGGTTTTCCACGATTTGAATGCCGTGACAATCGCGCCCAGAGCATGGTCCGGAAAAGTGGATACCGGTTTTCCGAAAAGACCATGCTCAAACGAAAGAAAACACAATGGGTCCGATCCAACGATGTTGGATCAGACCGTTTGCGGCGGCTCAGTTGGTCGGGCCGGCTGCCGGGACGAAAAGCTGGTCGCCGTTGACCCGATGGCTGCTGATCGACGCCTTGCCCTCCGCCGACAAGATCCAGTCGATGAAAGCGGTCGCGGCGGCGACGTTGACGTGCGGGTGGTTCGCCGGATTGACCAGGATGAGTTCGTACGGATTGAACAGCTGCGGGTCGTTGTCGACCAGGATCACGCTCGACGTCCCGGCGCGCAGCCAGGTGGCGCGGTCGGTCAGCGTATAGCCGTTGAGCCGTGCCGCCATCTGCACGGTCAGGCCCATGCCGAGGCCGGTCTCGCGATACCAGTTGCCCGTGCGCGTCTTCGGATTGATCTTCGCGGCAGACCACAAATTCTGCTCGGCGACATGCGTGCCGGAATTGTCGCCGCGCGACACGAAGGTCGCGCGCAGGCGCGCGATCTCGCGCAACGCCGCCGATGCATCGGTCATGCCCTTGACGCCCGCCGGATCGGCCGGCGGTCCGACGATGACGAAACGGTTGTACATGAAGCGGTGGCGGCGCGTGCCTTGCCCCGCGGCAGCGAAGCGGTCGAGCGCTTCGGCGTCGTTGACGATCACCAGGTCGATGGTGCCGCGTTCGGCTGTCATCAGCGCGGTCGCGGAGGCGCGCGACACGACGCGCACTGCGATTCCCGTCTTGGCAGCGAAGGCCGGAAGGATGTGATCGAACAGGCCGGAATCCTCGACCGAGGTGGTCGCCGCGATCACTAGCGAGCGATCCTGCGCCTGCGCGCCGACGATCATGGCGGCCGAAAGGGCCGCGCACGCCAGCATCAGGGTTGATTTCATGGGGACGCTCCGCGTCATCCGACTCGCCATAACTGTATACAATAAGCTATTGCCGAGCCCTAAACACATGATGCGTGGGAATTTGCCTGACGATGCGGCAAAGTGAGCGTTACCCTAACAATGTATGAACGGCGACAGCGCATCGGCACGCCATGACCCCTGAGCACAGCCGCACAGCGCGAGAATTGCTCGCTTTCTATGTCGAAGCGGGCGCGGACGCGCTTCTGGGCGAAGAACCGGTCGACCGGCTGTCGGCCGCACTGATCGAGATCGCGCCCGCCGCACCCGAGCGCACGGTCGAGGCGCCGCGCGTCGTCCCCGCGCGCCCGGCGATCCCCGATACCGTACCGGCCGCGCCGGAGGTTGCCGTGATGGCAGCCCGCGAGGCCGCGCGCAGCGCCGCAAGCCTGCATGAGCTGCGCGACATCTTGCTGAAGTTCGAAGGCTGCGCGCTGCGCACGACCGCAAAGCAGCTGGTGTTCGCGGACGGCAATCCGCAGGCGCGCCTGATGCTGGTCGGCGAGGCGCCGGGGCGCGAGGAGGATCTCGAAGGCCTGCCCTTCGTCGGACGCTCCGGCAAGCTGCTCGACCTGATGCTCGCCGCGATCGGCGTCGACCGCGGCGCCGCCTATATTGCCAACATCATTCCGTGGCGCCCGCCCGGCAACCGCACCCCGACGCCGCAGGAGAGCCAGATCTGCCTGCCGTTCATTCAGCGCCAGATCGAGCTCGCCAATCCGGACGTGCTGGTCTGCCTCGGCGGCCCGTCGGCGCAAGCGCTGCTCGGCGTCAAGGATGGAATCAAGCGCACGCGCGGGCGCTGGTTCGCGTTCCAGACCGGCACGCGCGAGATCCGCGCCATCGCGACCTTCCATCCCGCCTACCTGCTGCGCTCACCGCTGGAGAAACGGTTCGCGTGGCGCGACTTCGTGGCGGTCAAAAAAGCGCTCAGCGAGACCTGAGGGACTACACAGCGGACGATCCGAGCCTTATCTCCTGTCAACGACCCGCCGGGGTGCGATCCAATGGACTTCGATCCTGTCCTTCTCGCCCGCCTCCAGTTCGCGTTCACCATCGCGTTCCACATCATCTTTCCGAGCTTCACGATCGGGCTTGCGGCCTACATCGCGACGCTGCTGGTCATGTGGATGCGCAGCGGCGTCGAGCGCTACATGCTGCTGGCGCGGTTCTGGACCAAGATCTTTGCGGTCTCGTTCGGCATGGGCGTCGTATCCGGCATCGTGCTGTCCTACCAGTTCGGCACCAACTGGAGCCGCTTCTCCGTCGTGACCGGCAACGTGATCGGTCCGCTGATCGGCTACGAAGTGCTGACCGCGTTTTTCCTCGAAGCAACATTCCTCGGCGTGCTGCTGTTCGGTTGGAACCGCGTCCCGCCATGGCTCTCGACGCTCGCCGCCGTGGTGGTCGCGATCGGCACCAGCATGTCGGCGTTCTGGATTCTCTCCGCCAATTCCTGGATGCAGACGCCGGCCGGGCACGAGGTGCGCGACGGCATCGCCTATCCGCTCGACTGGCTGGCGATCGTCTTCAACCCGAGCTTCCCCTACCGCCTCGCCCACATGGTGACGGCGGCCTACCTCACCACCGCGTTCGTGGTGCTTGCCGTCGGCGCCCGCTACCTGGTCGCCGAACGTCACGAGGCGGACGGCCGCACCATGGTGCGCATGGCGATCGCGATGATCGCGGTGCTGGCGCCGCTGCAGCTTTTCATCGGCGACCAGCACGGGCTGAACACGCTGAAGCATCAGCCCGTCAAGGTCGCCGCCATGGAGGGACACTGGGACGGATCGAAGCCCGGTGACTTCCACATCTTCGCCTGGCCCGATGAGAAGAACGAGACCAACCATTTCGAGATCTCGATCCCGCGCGGCTCCTCGCTGATCCTGACGCACGATCCGAACGGCCTGTTCCCGGGGCTGAAGAGCGTGCCGCGGGACCAGCGTCCGCCGGTGCTTCCGGTGTTCTTCGCCTTCCGCATCATGGTCGGAATCGGCCTGCTGATGATCGCGATCGGGCTGTTCGGCGCATTCCTGTGGTGGCGCGGCAAGCTGACCTCGACGCGCTGGTATCTGCGGATCGTTCAGCATGGCTGGTGGCTCGGCTTCACGGCGATTCTCGCCGGGTGGACCGTCACCGAGACCGGACGCCAGCCGTGGGTCGCCTACGGCATCCTGCGCACCGCCGACGCGATCTCGCCGGTCACCGCCGCGAGCGTGCTCGTAACGCTCGTCCTGTTCGTGATCGTCTACGGCATCGTGTTCAGCATGGGCCTCTATTACATCAACCGCCTCATCGTGCGCGGTCCGCAAGGGTCCGCGATCGCGGCGTCGCATGGCGGACCGGGCCGTCCGCTCTCCGCCGCCGAAGATGCGGCGCGTGAAGCGCTGCAGCCGGGAGGGTGAGATGGAATGGTACCTCCCCGTCATCTGGGCCGGACTGATCGGCGCGGCGGTCGCGCTCTACGTCATCCTCGACGGCTTCGATCTCGGCATCGGCATCCTGTTTCCCTACGCCAAGGAGGACAAGGAACAGGACCAGATGATCAATTCGATCGCGCCCTTCTGGGACGGCAATGAGACCTGGCTGGTGCTCGGCGGCGGCGGATTGTGGGTCGCCTTCCCGCGCGCCTATGCGGTGGTGATGCCCGCGCTCTACCTGCCGGTGATCGTGATGCTGCTCGCGCTGGTATTTCGCGGCGTCGCGTTCGAATTCCGCACCGTCGCAGACACCAGCAAGAAATACTGGACGTTTGCGTTTGCCGCCGGCTCGACAGTCGCGGGGTTCTGTCAGGGCCTGATCCTCGGCGGGCTGATCCAGGGCATCAAGGTCGAGAACGGCCAGTTCGCCGGCGGCACGTTCGATTTCGCCACGCCGTTCGCGCTGCTGTGCGGGCTGGGCGTCGTCACCGGCTACGCGCTGCTCGGCGCCACCTGGCTGGTGATGAAGACCGAAGGGCCGGTGGCGGAGCGCGCCCGCGCGCATGCAAAGCTGCTGCTGTTCGGCGTGCTGGCCTTCATGGCCATCGTGAGCCTGTGGACGCCGCTGCAATTCCCGCGCATCGCGGAGCGCTGGTTCGCGCTGCCGAACATCCTGTATCTCTGGCCGATCCCGGCAGTGACAGCGCTCACCGCGTACCTCGCGTGGCGCTGGCTGGAGCAGGGCCGCGAGATCCTGCCGTTCCTCGCCGCGATTGCGCTGTTCATGCTCGGCTATGCGGGCCTGGCGATCTCGGTGTCGCCGTATCTGGTGCCGCATTCGATCACGATCTGGGACGCGGCCGCCGCGCCGTCGAGCCAAATCTTCATGCTGCTCGGCACGCTGCCGCTGCTGCCGATCATCCTGATCTACACCGGCTTTGTGTATTACCTCTTCCGCGGCAAGCTGAAAGAGGGCGAGGGCTATCACTGATTTTGCTGGCGCATGACCTTGTCCGAAAACCGGCTTCCACTTTTCGGGATCATGCGCCGTGCCGCATGATCATTTCGGCCGGATCATCGCCCACCCGATGCGCAGCGATTGCAGCCGGCCCTGCACCATCCGCTCGAAAGTCCGCGGCACTTCCACGGCGAGATCGGGAAAGCGCGCTTTCAGCGCAGGCGGCGGCGTGCCGGCCGTGTCGGTCGCGATCCAGGTCAGGATCGCGCCTCTCTCCCGCACCGCTTCGTCGTCGAGCCACGGCGCACGCGCCGGATCAGCGTCGACGTAGAGGCTCGGCCGGTCGGGCGAGGCGAAGGCGACAAGCCCGGCGCTGCGCACGTCGCCGATCACGATCGCGAGCGGCTTGCCGGTGCGGCGGCGGAATGTCTCGGTGAAGAACTGCCCCATGGCGTTTGCGGGCTTGCTGACTTCGAGATCGACGGCCGCAGTCCAGGGCAACGTCACGGTCGCGGCGACGATCACGGCGGGCGGCACCACCAGCAGGCCGAGCCACACCAGCGCCCCGACGCGCTGGCGATAGAGCCGGATCAGGTCGCCGGCGAATACCACGACCGCGAGGCCGGACAGGACGACGATCGGTGCCGCGCCGCCGACCGGGGCCGGACGGCCGAGCAGCACGGCAAGCAGCGTGGCGACGAATGCCGGCGCGAGCGCGAAGACATAGACGAAGGCTTTCGCGAACGGCTCAATCGGCACGCGCTCGACCGCGGGTGCGCTGGCGCGCTTTCCGGCCAGCACGCCACCCGCGACGGCCGCCAGCACGACCAGCCCGGCATGGCTGAACACCAGCAACAACAAAAGGTTGGCCCACGACATCAAACGCTTTTCGCCGATCATCAGGCCGGGGATCGCCTTGATCGCCGGCAGCGGATCGAAGCCGGCGCGCTCGAGCCAGACGATGTGCGGCACATTCACCAGCACGACGATGAGCAGCGCCGCCAGCGGACCGATGCCGCGCAGACGGCTGCGACCGCGTTCGGTCGCGACCACGAAGACCACCATGAGCCCGAGAAGAATGAGACCGGCGTAGGCCGTGAGGATCAGGAGGCCGAGCGCGGCGCCCAGCAGCGCCCAGTCGAGGCGCCGGTTGCCGGCGAGCGCGCGATAGCCGAACAGGAACGCGGCCGCGGTCAGCGGCATCGCCAGCACCGTCGGGCCGAACTCGAGCGTCGGCACCGTGAATACGCTGATGCCGGCCATCAGCAGGATCGCCATCGCGGCGTGCGCCGAGCCGGCGATGCGGCGGCCGAGCGCGAACACCGCCCAGTAGGTCGCGACCACGCAGAGCTGCGACAGCAGATAGACGCCGACGATGCTGCGGCCGGCGAGTTCGAACGCGAGGTTCGCCGTCCAGGGAGCGAGCGGCGGCCCATAGGGCGAGCCGAGCGGCCACTCTTTGCCGATCGCGAGCGTGAGCGGGACGTCGCCCGGCGGCGCCGCATAGAACAGCGACGGAACGGCCGTCCACAGCACGCCTTGCGCGAGCGCCGCTACCCAGAACATCAGCGCGGGGCGCGCGCGCAGCATCTCGAGAATGAGCGAGACGCGAAACATCGGCGCGCGATCGTTCGCGGCGGGAACGGCAATCGACATGAAACGATCTTAGAGACTTAGCTCGGCGGTTTCATCCACTTCCGCCGAGTTCGGTCACGCCCAGCAGAGCCGCGACCGGCGCGAACTTGCGCCGGTGATGCACGCAGGGGCCGAGGCGATTGAGTGCCGCGAAATGCTCCGGCACCGAATAGCCCATGTGGCGCTCGAAGCCGTAGCCCGGATGCGCGGCGCCGAGGCAGCCCATCAGGCGGTCGCGCGTGACCTTGGCGACGATCGAGGCCGCCGCGATCGACAGCACCAGGGCGTCGCCGCTCACCACCGCCTTGCACTCGCAGTCGACATCGATGCGGTCGATGCCGTCGACGAACACGAGCTTCGGCATCACCGGCAGCGCCTTCACGGCGCGCGCCAGCGCCCACAGCGAGGCGCCGCGGATGTTGTCGACATCGATGCGGGCCGGCGGCGCGATCGCGATCGCGACCTGCGCGCTGGCGCAGATCTTCTCGTAAAGCGCCGCGCGAGTCTCGGCGTTCAGCTTCTTGAAATCGTTGAGCCCTTTGGGAATTCGCCTGGGATCGAGGATCACCGCGGCGGCGACCACCGGACCGGCAAGCGGCCCCCTCCCCGCCTCATCGCAGCCCGCGACCGGAAACACGCCGCGCTTCATCGCGGCGCGTTCGCGCGAGAAGGTCGGGCGCATCTTGTCCGGGTCGCCGAGCGGCAGGCGTGGGGCGCGACTCATGACGGCATCGTTGCGCGCGGAGAAATCAACTGGCAATGCCAAAGCGCGCGCCTCCGGCATCAGGCCCGCTTTCCACAGGGCCGGGGGCCGGCAGCAAGGATGGAACATTTTGGGCGCGCGAAAGATCGGCGCGGGGCCGCCGGCCAGGCGCAGACTCAATGAAAGACGCGGCCGGAATCGATCGCGATGGTCTGTCCGGTCATCGTCTCGGTGCGGCACATCGTGACCACCTGCTCGGCGACATCGTCCTTGTCGGCCGCCTTCTTCAGCAGGGCGCCGGCGGCTGAGGCATCGATCTGCGACTGCAGCAGGTTTGCGGTCGCGCGGGTGCCTTCGAGCAGGCCGGGCGCAACGCAGTTGACCAGCACCTCGGGTGCAAGCGCGACCGCCATGCAGCGCGTCAGATGGATGAGGCCGGCCTTCGACACCGCGTAGGCGATCGACGAGCCGCCCGGATGCAGCCCGGCGATCGACGAGATGTTCACGATCCGGCCGCGCCCCTGCTTCTTCATCACCGGGGCCACCGCCTTGATCGCGTGCATCGGGCCGGTGAGGTTGACGTCGATGATCTTCGACCACTCCTCGGTGGTCAGCCCGTCGAGATCCTTGAACGGGATCGCCTTGTTGTAGGCGGCATCGTTGATCAGGATATCGAGGCGCCCGAAGCGCGTCATCACGTCGTCCACCAGGCGCCCGATGTGCGCCGGCTGCGTCAGGTCGCACCGGAACGCCTGCGCCTCGACCTTGTGCCCGCGCAACTCGTCGGCGACCGCGCCGGCCTCGTTGGCGCTCTGCGCATAGACCACCGCGACGTTCGCGCCGGCCGAGGCAAGCGCGTGACAGATGCGCCGGCCCAACCCGCCATTGCCGCCGGTGACGACCGCGACCGAATTCCTGAGATCCATGCGCCTCCCCCAACTCGCCGGCCGACGCGCCGGTCCGACGAGTTGTAGAGGCCGCAGTGCCGGCGCTCAATCCGGCAGGGTCACGCGCCCGTCGGCGGCAAATGCGAAGCCCGGCGCGCGCACGGCTTCCCATGCGTGCCCGTCCGGATCGGCGAAGTAGCCCGAGTAGCCGCCGAACGCGGTCTCGTGCGCGGCCTTGAGCAAGGTCGCGCCGGCAGCGAGCGCCTTCGACATCGCGGCGTCCACCTCGGCATCGGTGCGGCACATCTGCGCCAGCGTGATGCCGCGAAACGCCTGAGGGCGCGGCTGCACGGATATCTGCGCATCGGCCGCCAGCATGTCCCAGCGGAACAGCGAGAGGATCAGTCCGCCCGCATCGAAGAACGCGATCTCGTCGCCGGTCGCCTTCATGCGCCGCTCGAAACCGAGATCGCCATAGAACTTCACGCTGCGTGCGAAGTCGGTCACGCCGATGGTCACGACATTGAGATGTGCCGTCATGGCTGCCTCCAGAACTCCCGGGAAAAAAAATCGAAAAACAACCCCATGCAAAGGCAATAAAATGAAGGTCGGCGGTATCTATCCACCGTTATGCCCAACTCCTCAGAACAAATCGAGCTGCTGCGCGCGCTTGCGTGTCGGCGCGAACTCGGCAGTCGACAGCTTCAGCTTGCGCCGGTTGAGGCCGAGCCGCTCGCACGCGGCCTCGAAGCGCCGCCCGATCATCCAGGCGATCGGACCGGTGCCGGTCATGCGTTCGCCCCATTTGGCAGTCGTAATCCTTGCCGCCGCGCATGTCGCGGATCAGCTTGAACACGTGCCGATGGCGGTCGGGGAAATTCTCCATCACCCATTCGCGGAACAGGTCGCGCACCTCGAGCGGCAGGCGCAGCAGCACGTAGCCGGCTTCCTTCGCGCCTGCAGCCGCCGCGGCATCGAGAATGCGCTCGATCTCGGCATCGTTGATCGCCGGAATGACCGGCGCGACCATCACCGAGGTCGGAATGCCGGCCTCCGAGAACTGCCGGATCGCCTCGAGCCGCTTGCGCCGGCGTCGCGGCGCGCGGCTCCATGATGCGTGCGAGCTTCGGATCGAGGCTCGTCACCGACAGCGCGACCTTCACCAGGTTGCGCCGCGCCATGCGCGCCAGGATGTCGATGTCGCGCGTCACCAGCGCCGACTTGGTCACGATGCCGACCGGGTGATTGGCGCGGTCGAGCACTTCGAGGATGCCGCGCATCACCTCGTATTTTCGCTCGATCGGCTGATACGGGTCGGTGTTGGTGCCGATCGCGATCACGTGCGGCGAATAGCTCGGCGCGGCGAGCTCCTTCTCGAGCAGTTCGCGGCGCATCAGGCTTCACGAACAGCTTGGACTCGAAATCGAGCCCCGCCGACAGTCCCATGTTGGCGTGAGTCGGGACGCGCGAAGCAGTAGACGCAGCCGTGCTCGCAGCCGCGATAGGGATTGATCGAGCGGTCGAAGCCGATATCGGGCGAGTCGTTGCGCGTGATGATCTTGCGCGCCTTCTCCTCGGTGACGGTGGTCTCGAAGGCGGGCAGTTCCTCGATCGAGCGCCAGCCGTCGTCGAAGGCGATGCGCGCGGTCGGCTCGTAGCGCCCGGATGCGTTCGACAACGTTCCCCGGCCGCGCCGCCGATCTTGATCGACGGCGGTGCCGAGAAATTCGCCCGCCGGCTGCTTGGAGGGCGTAGGGACCGGCGGGCGTCGGAGAGCTGCTGTCGGACATGCTCATCATATAGTGGAAGCGCTGTGAACAAAACAAGAACATCGAAAATAGAATTGGCACCACAAGATGCTGATCCGTCGCGCAATTCACCTACCGGCCGTTGCGGTGATCGGCGCACGTGCTAGCGTGGCCGCAGGGGCAACCGCATGTTCAGCGTCGTCATCGCCACGCATGATTCGGAGCGCACGCTGGTTCCAACGCTCGCCGCGCTGGTGCCGGGCGCGACCGCCGGCATCGTGCGCGAGGTGATCATCGCGGACGGCGGTTCGCGCGACCAAACCGAAGAGGTCGCCGACATCGCGGGTTGCCGCTTTGTCGCCTCGGCGGCGCCGCTCGGCGCGCGGCTGAAGGCGGCGGCCGACGCGGCGCGCGGCGATTGGCTGATGTTCCTGCACCCCGGCGCGGTGCCGGGCGCGACCTGGATCGACGAGGCGATCGCATTCACCGAGAAGACCGAGGCGCGACGATCGCGCGGCGGTTTTCACCGCGAGGCAGGCGCGCTGGCGATCTGGCGCCGCGCGTTTTTTCTGCCCGGCCGCGCGCAGGGCCTGATGCTGCGCAGGGCCTTCTATGACGCGCTGGGCGGACACCGCGCCGCCGAGCGCGCCCGAGGCCGACCTGCTGCGCCGCATCGGGCGCCGCCGGCTCGGCACGTTGCGCACGCCCGTCGTCTTTCCAGATATTTGACTCAGTCAAGCAACCGGTTGACACTGTCACCTGCCCGCTCAAGGTGACGCATGGCAGTTCCCGCAGACGATCTGGAAAGCCGCATCGCGGCGGTGCGGCGCTTCAGCCGTTTCTACACGCGTCAGCTCGGCCTGCTGCAGGAAAGCCTGGTCCACACGCCGTTCTCGCTCACCGAGGCGCGCGTGCTGTACGAGCTGGCGCATCGCGCGCCGACCACCGCGAGCGCGCTCGCCGCCGACCTCGATCTCGATCACGGTTATCTCAGCCGTATTTTTCGGCGCTTCGGCGAAGCCGGCTTGATCAGGAAGAAGCTCTCGCCCGGCGACGCGCGCCAAAGCCTGATCGCGATCACGGCGAAAGGCCGCAAGGCCTTCGCGCCGCTCAACAAGGGCTCCCACGACCAGGTGGCAGACCTGCTCGGAACACTATCGCCGGCGGAGCAGCAGCGTGTCGTGTCCGCGATGGCGACGGTCGAGAACCTGCTGCAGCCCTCCGCACAAAAGCCTCCGATGGTGCTGCTGCGCAACCACCGCCGCGGCGACATGGGCTGGGTCACCTCGGCGCATGGCGCGCTGTACGCGCAGGAATACGGATGGGACATTTCGTTCGAGGCGCTGGTCGCCAGGATCGCGGCCGAGTTTCTCGAGAAGTTCGATCCCGCGCGCGAGCGCTGCTGGATCGCCGAACTCGACGGGGCGCCGGTCGGCTCGGCGTTCGTGGTGCGCAAGACCGACGCGGTCGCCAAGCTGCGTCTGCTGATCGTCGATCCGAAGGCGCGCGGACTCGGATTGGGGAAGCGGCTGGTCGATGAATGCCTGCGCTTCGCCAAGGAGGCAGGCTATTCGTCGATGACGTTGTGGACGCAAAGCATTTTGACGTCGGCGCGCGGCATCTATCAGCACGCGGGCTTCAAGCTGGTCGCCGAAGAACCGCATCATCGTTCGGCGTGGATCTCGTCGGAGAGACCTGGGAGCGCGATCTTTGAGCCGCACCGCGTGGGCGGTGCTCGCCGCCGCCGCGACCGGCGTACAGGTCGGCGCTGCGATCACCGCCACGCGCTATGTCGCCGCCGACATCTCGCCCGCCGCGCTCGCCTTCCTGCGCTACGTGATCGGTGTTGCGTGCCTCGTTCCGCCGCTGCTGTTTGCGCGCGTGCGCTTCGCCCGCGGCGACCTGCTGCCGATCGCGGCGCTCGGCATCGGGCAGTTCGGCGTGCTGATCGCGCTGTTGAACTACGGGCTGCGCACGGTGCCGGCCGGGCGCGGCGCGCTCATTTTCGCGACCTTTCCGCTGCTGACCTTGATCGTCGCCGCATTGGCGGGCCACGAGCGCGTCACGCGCGGCAAGCTCGCCGGAATTCTCCTGACACTCGCCGGCGTCGCGCTTGCGCTCGGCGACAAGATCGCCGGCACAGGCTCGTTCGCGGGCGAACTCGCGATCCTCGCCAGCGCCGCGACCGGCGCGGTGTGCAGCGTGCTCTACCGCCCGTACCTGCGCCGCTATCCGACCCTGCCGGTCAGCGCCTTCGCGATGGCGGCGGCCGCCGCCGCGCTGCTGGTGCCCGCCGCGCTCGACGATCTCACGGTCGCGCCGTTTCGTCTTTCGGCCGGCGCCTGGGCGGCGATCGTATTCATCGGGCTATCGTCCGGCGGCGGCTATGTGCTGTGGCTGTGGGCACTGAAGACCATCGCGGCGACGCGCGTCACCGTGTTTCTTGCGCTCTCCCCGATCACCGCGGCGGTGCTCGGCACGGTGTTGCTGGGCGAGGCGGTGACCGGGATGATGGTGGCGGGGGTGGGATGTGTGGCGGCGGGGCTGTGGGTGGCGAATAGACCTGCGACCTTCAGGTTATGAGTATCTCCAAATACCCCGTACAGTTTAGTAGCATCAATAAGATACGGTTCTCATGTGCCATCTGTGTGCCATCGAGAATGGCGGCCGATACCTGAGCGGGCCATTCGGTGCTTATGCGGCCTTCGTTGATGTTTCCTTCACCTGTTCCGCAAGGCTTTCCTGCACTTCTTTGATCGCAGCGGCGACGATCCGTTTCACTCCTTCGACAAAGTCCTGAATATGCCGCATGTCGTCGGCCTCAGTCGCGGGTTCAGGCACCCAGCGTTCGTATAGATTCTCGATCTTTACCCTTCGATCGAACGTGCTCCCTGCTCCTCGGAATGCGTACGCAACATTCCAGTCCGGCTGCGCCTTCTCACGAAGCTGGAGAACACAGAACCGCGTAAGCCGCTTCGATACGGCAGCTTTGATCCTGTCGAGAATAGCGCGCTTGTCTTCTGGGCTTGCCGTTACGTTCCACCCAATTGGATTTTCCAAGAACCGCGCGATTGCCAATGTCATGCTGTTAAGCAGGTTCGACGCCGGACGTATTTCGTAGCCATCGTCGAACCCTTCCGAGTAACGACGGCTGACCGCCTTGATGCTTTGCCAAGGCAACGGACGATGCCCGCTGTGACGCTGAATGCTGAGGTAGGCACGCCACGGAACTCGGAAATCTTCAACTCCCTTCTGCAGAGCCAGGATAAGAAGGTCATAGGCCCCGTAGTCGGGAAACGCTGGAGCAGGCTTTGGCGGCGGAACGATATTGGTGAGGTAGTCGAGCAATCCGGACAATTCGGCTTTTGCGGCGATCGGGTCGACTTTCTGCAAAGCGCCAAGGTAGAAAGCGTTGTCTTCAAGCCGAGATAGCATGAACCGCGCGACATCAGGCGTCAGCGATTTTGCTATTTGATTGTCAATCACATTTCGAACACCGCTAAATGAGTAGTCGCGCTTAGCTTCCCAACCTCTGATGTTAGGACCTTTAACCTCATCCATTCTGGTGAAGACCATTGTAGTTTTTGCAGTGTGGCCCGCACCTCCGATCGCCTCCAATGCTTTGCCACCTTCGAACCCGAACGGCACGTCTCCCTTGTGAACTAGCAAGATCGCATCGGTTTCTGGAAACCGAGACACGATATGATCAGGCACATCGGGCATTGTATTTGCTTTGTGACCAAGCCCTTCCGTGTCGATCAAGATGAAGCGCGGGGCTCCGCCGCTTGTTGCCCAAGTAGGCGCGAATGGGCCCGCTACGCGAATTCCATTAACGAGCGGCGTCAAAAGCTTTCCCCAATCTCCCCGATCAATCCCGGAAAAATAGCGCACTGCAGACAGAAATTCGGATCGGTTCGATGCGGACTTTTTCATCAACCACAGCCGCGGCCAGCCCGTTGTGGTCTTAACCAGGCGTCCGTCGGCAAGCTCGTCAAACTTGTCGCGCAAATCATCAAGGATCTCGCTTACCAAAGTCGAATAGGCATCCGATTGCTCAGCTAAATCCTGCAGCCAATCCAGCGCTTTGTTGCGATCTTCAGACGACAGCGCGGCTAGGACGCCGTGCGATTTCTCCACTTCATTCTTGTACTGGGTCGCAATCTCACGAACGGTTCGTACATAGCCCCGCAACTTGGCCGCAAGACTTTCGCCTTCTGAAGGCGAGACTCTTGCGCCATCAAACTCGTCAATGTCTAGGCTATCGTCTTCGGCGTAGGGATCGTCATCAACTTCGTCCGTGGGCCAATCGCCGAGGACATACTTGAGGCGGAAGCGCATATCGCTTCGCTCAAGAAGCGCCTTTGCGACTCTCGCATCGCTCGTTTCGTTTTCAACAGCGCGAAGAATTGCAGCAGATACGCTTTGACGGATTTCGAAGTCTGCCTCCTCCTCCGACATAAACGTAATTGCCGCCGAGAAATTCTCAGGCCCTACGATCACTTCGGTTTCGAAAGTTGTGGTGCGGTTGATCGACGTTGCCGGAAAGCGGTCGCGAGTGGGATGAGAGCCAATCATCTGGCGCACGAGAGTGGTCTTGCCTGCCCCCGGCACACCGAGCAGGAGGATACGAGGGTAGCCGTCCGCTCGGGGCGGAAACGGAAGGTGCTCGTTCCTCAAGTCTCGATAGTTTTCGTTCTTCGGCTCGATTCCGTCGAAAAAAATCTCAATGACGCGCGGGTCCTTGAAGATCGCCTCAGCCTTGGACCGTGCGGCCGGAGAGTGAAAACTGGGATCGGCCAATAGACGGTTCAGTTCGGCCACAAGTCTATCCGCTGCAGCTCGATCCGTGCCGAGCCCCTTCCGCACCTTGCGACCCGGCTTACCGTGATTGGAGGGATCTGGCCGTAACGGATGGCGGAACTCGACACTGACGGCCTTACGACCGGGATTTTGCCGCAGAGTGGCAGTGTAGGGCGAACTCATCTCGATCCCCGATGCTCCAGAGTACTCCAATGAGAGTTAACCGACCCAAGAGGGCGTGTCAACCTTTCTTGGCGCACCGTGGAGTATCGCTTACCGTTGGCCCCACTCAACTGTCATTCGGTCGTGAAATAATCGGGCCCGGGGACTTCAACAACAACCCCCGCGCCTGCTCCACCGTCGCGCGCGCGTACTCCGCCAATCGCTCGTCCGACGCGCTGCTGATCGGGTGGCCGATCACCACGAACTTGTAGCCCGGCATGCCGAGCACGCGGCACATCAGTTCAGCCGCGCTGACGAACTGCGTCGTCATCACGCCGATCGCCGGGACGCCCTGCCGTTCTGCGATGATGCTGTCGTGCAGACTGCACGATGAACAGCTTCCTCAATCACCCACGCCGGTGACGACGGCGTGCCAGTTCCTGATCTCGTCGGCGATGTGGGTGTCGGCCGGCGCCGAGTAGTTCGACTTGGTGCGCCACACGACGTGGGCGACGCCGAGGTCCTCGCGCAGCATGCGCTCGAGGTGGGTGAAGTAGCCCTTGGTGCCTTCCTTGCCGTTCGAGATGAAGCCGACGGTCGCGCCTTGGAGCGACGGCGGACGCGGCGCCGGCTCGATGCCGGCGGCCTTCATCTCGTTGGTCGGGTCGAGCACGCGGATCATGAGGCCGTTCCTTTGCGCATGATCTTACCCGAAAACCGGTTCCCGCTTTTCGGGGTCATGCGCGTCCCTCGTCCGCTCGTCCCCGCGAAAGCGGGGACCCAGAAATATCCTGGATTCCCGCTTTCGCGGGAATGAGCGGTGTGTGCGTGAACGCCGGCGCATCAAACAATACCCTTGGGCGGCTCGCAATCCGCGCAGGCGCCGATCGCGGCCGTCACCGCCTTGGTCTTGTGCCCCATCCACGGCGGGATGATGGCGCCGAAGCCGCCCGCGGGTCCGCCTGCCGCGACCACCAGCAGCGCGTCCGGCGAGTCGAGCGCGGTGTAGACGCTCTCGCCGCGGTCGCGCACCACCGCACCCTTGCCGACATCGCCCCATTCGGCGCGGCGGATGCGCGCGCGCTCGTAGACGAACTCGGCGATGTCGCGCTTGCTCCAGCCCGCAGCCTCGATGTGCGCGCGCAGCTGCTTCGGGATCACGATGAGGTAGTTGCCGCCGTAGATCGAATAGTGGCGCTGGTTGGCGCGCATTTCGGCGGCGAAGGTTTCCAGGATCTCCTTCGGATCGGTGGTCCACTCGTTCATGATCTGGCGCGGCGCCATCGCGGCCATCACGGTGACGGCGGACGTGCCGTCGTTCGGAATGCCGCGCGTGACCGAGAGCGGCAGCCAGGCCGTGTCCTCCTCGTCCTCGGCGAGGCAGTAGGAGAACTTGCCGGGATGACCGAGCGTGGTGCGGTCGATGCCGCCCGGGCGCACGTCCATCAGGTTGATCAGGCCGAGGCGGATCGCACGGCCGATCACCGCGGTGGCGCGGTCGCTGTTGGCGAGCGCGTTGAACGTCGCATTGGCGCCGATCTCGCGCCGGACCGGTCCGTTGATGATCACCAGCACGGCGCAGCCGCCGGTGCTCGACGTCGTGCCGTGCAGCAGGAATTCCTCGCGCAGCATCGCGGCCCAGGCGGTCGCGACGATCGGGAAATGCATCGGCAGGCAGCCCGCCATCACGGCATTGATCGCGAGCTTTTCCGCCGTGATCGGCTGCTCGCGCACCGGCTCGATGCCGATCAACTGGTCGGGCGTCATCAGCGCCCAGTCGAGGCAGGCCTCGACCGCATCCTGCGTCGGCGGCACGACCGGCAGGCCATCGGTCCAGCCGTTGCTGTGATACAGCTCCTGCGCGGCCGAAAAGTCGGCGACGTCGTAGACCTTCGCGCTCAGCGCCGGCCGGTTCGCCAGCATCACACCGCGGCCCGCAATGTCTCCGAGCGCGCCTTGGCGCCGGCCAGGATGTAATTGTGATCCGAGCCCGACAGCACCATGCGGGCGCCGGACTTGATGTAGCGGCTGGCATTCTCCTTGTCGTAGACGCCGCCCATGCCGAGCGCCTTGCCGCTGGCGCGGCACGCGCCGCCGACCGCCTCATACGCCTCGACCACCTTGGGATGATCGATCTGTCCCGAGATGCCGAGCTCCGCGGTGAGGTCCGAGGTGCCGATCAGCAGCGCGTCGATCCCTTCGACCGCCGCGATGGCTGCCGCGTTGCGCACCGCTTCCGCGCTCTCGATCATCGCGACCACCAGCACAGCCTTGTTCAGCGCGGCCTGCGCCTCGGCATTGCCCGGCGCCTTGAAGCCGAACACGGCCGGCGGCCCGCCCCAGCTGCGATGCCCGATCGGCGGATAGCGGAACGCTTTCGCGATCTGCCTGGCCCGCTCCACGGTGTCGACATGCGGCACGATCACGCCGAGCGCGCCGTTGTCGAGACAGCGCGTCCCCTCGTCGAGCGCGTCGGCGCAGATGCGCACGATCGGCGTGATCCCGGTCGGCAGCGCGGCGATGCAAATTTGAGCCGCGTCGTGCGGCGAGATCGCGCCGTGCTCCATGTCGATGAACAGCCAGTCGTGGTCGCCCGCCGCCGCGATCATGCCGGTCGCGCTGGTGCGCAGATGGTGCACGCCGAAGCCGAGCGCGAGCTCGTTGTTCTGCAGTTTCAGCTTGGTCTTGTTTTCGAACATGGACGTCCTCCCGGGCGCGCATGATTGGTGCGCGCGGCGCCACGGGTCAAGCCGCGGGGATCATCACATGAGCATGGGAGCCGTGCGTTCTTCTTTTCCTGGGCGTGATCTTTTCCGAAAACCGGTATCCATCCCGGATCAAGTCCGGGACAGGCTTTTTCGGGATCACGCCTCAGAACTTCCAGCTGAACTTGCCCTTGGCGCCGTGATCCTGGACGCGGCTGGCGTGCTGGCCGACGTACGAGACGCCGAGCGTGGCGTTGCGGCCGATGGCGAGGTCGAGGCCGGCCTCGGCGAGCAGGCTGTCGCGCGCGATCGGCACGCCGGCGATCGTGAACGGCACGGGTGCCGCCTGGAACGCGAGCACGCCGGCCGGCGTGACGTTGTCGAACGCGTGCTGCCAGGCGAGCGTGCCGCGCGGGATCAGCACCATGTCGTGCCCGAGCGGGATCATGCCGGCGGCGCGGATGCCGAGCGTCGCGTAGCCGGTCTCGAACGTCGTGCCGGCAACATTGAGCGCCGCGAGCCCGCCGCGCTCCGCCGCCGCATCGGTCTTCACCCGCACCCATGCGGCACCGGCGAACGGCTCGATCGCCACATTGCCGAACGCGAAGCCGTAGCCGAGCTCGCCGAAGATCTGGCCGGTCTGGCCATCGTAATTCGCGGTCAAGCGGTCGAAGAAGCCCGGGAAGGCAATCGTCCGATCGGTGTTGATCGAGTGGAACGCGTAGGCGCCGCCGGCGCGCAGGTTGAACGATCCGAAATTCCAGCCGGCGTAGCCGGCGATATGCGCGGTCTCGACATCGGCGTTGCCGCGCCCGTCGAGCGCGTTCTTCGAGCCGGTGTAGCCCGCCGCGATGCCGGCGCGGCCGTTGCCGCCGAGGCGGGTATCGACACCCGAGATGAAGCCCGCGAGGTCGCGCCGCACGGTCGCGGCGTTGCCGTCGCTTTCGAAGCGGCCGCGCGCGCCGAAGCCCTGCGCCCAGAACGTCACGTCATAGCTCGGCGCGACCATGCGCGGCGCCTTGGTGACGATCGGCGACTTCGCATAGGCGAGCGCGCTGTCGAGCTCACCATCGGCGAATGCCGCCACCGGACCGCCGACCGCCAATGACGCCATGCTGACGTTGCCGCCATATGACGCCTGCCGCAGGCGCCCGAGCACCGCATCGCGCATGTAGCGGCTTTCATCCGCGAGCACGCCCGCGGTCGAGACGTGCACTTCGCCGGACAGCTGGTCGAGCGCGGCATTGAGCTGCGGCCCGTTCAGCGGGAACAGCGCGAGGAACGGCGCGAGCGCGCTGCCCCCGGTCAGCGCGGTGTCGATCGCGCCGGCGACGGCGCGCTGGTTCGGCGTGCCGTTGACCAGGAACGGCGAGACTAGGCCCTGCGCGATGAGCAGGTCGACGTTGTTGTTCGCGGTGTCGTAGATCGCGATCGGGCGGAAGGTGCCAAAGCTGCCGGGCGCAAAGCTGACGTTGGCGAACTGGCCGCTCAGCCCGCCATTGGCGTGCAGCACGGTGTAGCGAGAGCCCGGCGTATAGGTGCCGCCGGTGGCGACCGCGTTCAGCGTTCCGTTGAGCGCCGCGCTGCCGGTCGCGTTGGTGCGGTCGGCCGAACCGTTGGTCGGCGCGACCTCGACGCGATAGATCGCGCCGGCGCCGAACACCAGGTTGCCGTTGATCGTGATCAGGCCGATCGAATTACCGGGCGCGAGTACGCCGCCGTTGTTGACGTTCACCGTGCCGGCCACCGTGCCGTTGCCGCCGAGCAGGCCGCTGCCGTTCACCGTCATGCTCGGCACCGTCAGCACCGCGCCCGCGGCGACCGACACTGTGCCGGAGGAAATCGTCGCATCGTTGGTGAAAGCGCCCGCGCCGGTCAGCGTCCAGGTGCCGCCGCCCGCGCCGGCCTGCGTCAGGTGGCCGAAGTTGATGAACTGCGCGAGCGAGATCGTGCCGGTGCTCGCGCTGTCGAGATTGAGCGTATTGCTGGCCGATACGCCCGGATTAAATGCCGCGGCGGTGTCGACGACGACGTTGCCGGTGAAGCTCGCGCCGGTCTGCAGTGTCAGCGTGTGCACGCCCGACAGGAACGTGATCGCGCGGGCGCGCGTGACGCCGTCGCCGTTCAGGCCGCCGCTGATCGCGCCACCGGTCGTGATCGTGCCGTCGCCCAGCAACTGAATGCCGACGCCGCCGAGGCCGTTCGCACCGTTCGGCGTGCCGGCCGAACCGGCGGCACCATTGCCGCCGCTGATCTGCCCGCTGTTGAGGATGGTCAGCGTTCCCGTAACGGGCTTGCGGGCGTCGACGCCGATACCGCCGTCACCACCGTTGGCGCCCGCCGCTCCGGCTCCGCTCGTCCCCGGCGTCGAGCCGGTGCCGCCCGTGATCACTCCCGTTGAGCGATTGTCCAGGCTCATCGTGCTGGACTGGAAGAAAATCCCGCGCAGCTCGACGCCGGTGCCGCCGCTATTGCTCAAGTCGCTGCCGCCGACCTGACCCGCCACCGTCGCGTTGGCGCCTGCTCCCGCCGCACCGCCCAGGATCTGGCCGAAATTCAGGATGCTTCCGCTGGAGATCGATGCGCCAAAACCGCCGCCGCCGCCGGCCCCGGCGACAAGTTGCGGGCTGGTCGGGTTGACCGTACCACTTGTCCCGTCGCCGCCACGGCCGCCGCGAATGACTCCGCTGGCGTTGTTGACGATCTGGCCGGGGGCGCTGGCCGTTCCGCCGTTGGCCGCACCTGTTCCGCCGGCGCCGCCCGCATATTGGTTGAACCCGTTGCTAATGACACCACCGGGCCGACCGCCGGGGGTCTGCACGGTTCCGCCGGCGCCGGCGCCGCCGGTGATCTGCCCGTTGTTCGTGACGACACCGCCGCCGGAGGAGATCAGGCCAGCGCCGCCGAACCCCGACCCCGCTGACCCGAGGGTCGCGGTGCCGCCGAAGCCGGCGCCACCGATGCCGCCGGTGATCACGCCGGTGGCGTTATTGGTGAACGAGCCGCCGAGGAAATTAACGCCGGCACCGCCGACGCCGGAAAAGTTGAACGTCGAGCCTGCCGGGGCACCCGGAGTCGCGACGAGCACGCCGCCGGCACCACCGGTGATCACGCCGGCATTGTTGACCGTCGCGGCGAATGTCGTGCCGACGTAATTCGAGGTCGTGAGGCCATCGCCTCCGTTATTGAAGAAGAAATTGGAGCTGACAGATGGTGTCGATCCGCCCGCGCCACCGATGAGCGACGCACCGGCGACGTTGGTGAATGTCCCTCCCATTAGCAAAAGGAGGCCGCCGCCACCGATGCCACCGTTCCCGGGTTGGTTCAGTCCGTTTCCCGCCCCGCCATTGCCGCCGATGAAAATCTGTCCGGCAGTCGTCGTATGCGGACCCGCCGTGGTCAGGGCCACGCCGTAACCGCCCGCGCCGCCGCCGCCGCCCGCGATCGTGACGGCGTTGACGGCCGGTGTCGCGTTGCCGCCATTGCCGCCGGCGAAAGAGCCGACCGGCATGGCTGCTGCGGTCGCGCCGTTTACGCCGCCGGCGCCGCCCCCGCCCGCGTCGTTATTTCCGGGAAGACCGCCGAGGGTCCCTGCGGCCCCCGGACCGCCACCGCCACCGCCACTGGTGGTTCCGGGTGCGCCGTTCCCGCCATTCTGCTCGTAGCCGCCACCCACTCCGCCGTTGGAGAGGATGGTACTGCCACCGCTGCCACCGAATGAATCCGCAAGGGCACGATCCGGCGTGATCAGCACGAAAGCCGACGCACTGCACAGCGCGGTCGTCACCAGCAGCGCATGGCGCAGCGGCGTGTGAACGGCGGCACGGCAGATCTGGTGTGGCCCCACTTCAGCCCCCTTTTGGAATTCTTCTTTCGGGCAGGCCGATCGCGACGCACCCACAATCTAAAGTTTGATCGGACTCGCGCCGGCGGTTCAACGACGCCGTGACTGACGCACCGTTATTCACAAGGTAATATCGTCCGCCGTGCTGTTTATGTCACAAATGGAACCTTGCCTGCGTCAGACGGTCGCGACGTGTCCTCTCCGAATGGATAGGACGAGGCCGCTACCACCCCATCAAACGCTTGGTGCTGGCCTCGTTGTCTTTCAGGAATGCGCGATAGTCGCCGCCCTTGATCGGCCGCGGCTCCAGGCTCAGCCCCTCGGCCTTGGCCTGATGGTCGCGTGAACCGAGCACCGATTCGAGCGCGGCGGTGAGCTTCGCCTCGACGTCCTTCGGCAGGTCCGCCGGCGCCGCGATGCCGCGCGAGACCGACCACACCTGATTGAAGCCCTGTTCCTTGAACGTCGGCGCGTTCGGCAAGAAGCGCGAGCGTTCCGGCGCCATCACGCCAAGCAGACGCAATTGCCCGCTGCGCACTTCCTCGGCGACCTCGCTGACATTCGCGCCGAGCACCTGCACGTGGCCGCCGAGCGCCTGGGTCTTCGCCTCGGCGGTGGAGCGGCTGTGCACTACCACGAATGTCGCGCCGGTCTCGGCGGACATGCCGAGGATCGCGAGGTGATCGTCGCTGCCGGCACCATAGGCCGTCACCGTCACGCTGTCCGGCGTCTTCTTCGCGGCCTCGACCACGTCCTTCACGCTCTTGAACGGGCTGTCGGGCTTCACCGCCCAGACATTGTAGTCGATCACGTGGTTCATCAGCGGCGTGAAGCTGTCGAGGCTTTCCTTGCGGCCGACCTTGGTGTCGAGATAGCCCCCATACATGCTCGGCACATTGAGATAGCCGAGCGTGTAGCCGTCCGGCCGCGCTGCCGCGAGCGCGCCCCAGCCGATCCAGCCTGCGCCGCCGGCGCGGTTTTCCACCGTCACCGGCTTGCCCAGCACGGCTTCGAGATCGCGCGCGAGCAGGCGCGCCGTGATGTCGGTGCCGCCGCCGGCGCCATAAGGCACGATCAAGGTGAGGCCGCGTTCGGGGTACTGCGCGTGCGCGTCGACCGCCGCGCCGATGGCCGCGAGTGCAAGTCCCGCAATGAGTAGACCACGCGTGCCGAATGTCATGCCGCCCTCCCGTCGTTTGGCCCGGATCGTAGCTGCGATCCAGCGTGGGAGGCTGCGACAAGAGTTCGCGCGCGAGACTAAACGGTCGCGGATTTCCTGGCGTGATCCGGTCCGAAAACCGGAAGACCACTTTTCGGGATCACGCCCGCGCTTTCGCCCGGCGCAAATGCTCGTCGAGCCGCGGCATGATCTCGACGAAGTTGCAGGGGCGATAGCGGTAGTCGAGCTGGTGCAGTAAAATCTCGTCCCACGCATCGCGGCACGCGCCGGGCGAGCCGGGCACGCAGAAGATATAGGTCGCGCCCGCGACGCCCGCAGTCGCGCGCGTCTGGATCGCGGACGTGCCGATCTTGGCGTGGCTCACCAGCAGGAACATGGTGGCGAAGCCGTCCATGCGCTTCTCGAACAGCGGCTCGAGCGCTTCCGGCGTAACATCGCGGCCGGTGAAGCCGGTGCCGCCGGTCGAGATGATCACGTCGATCGCCGGATCGGCGATCCACGCCTTCACCTGCGCGCGGATTTTTTCGACGTCGTCGGTGACGATCGCGCGCGCCGCAACCGCGTGACCGGCTTTGGCGATGCGCTCGGCGAGCGTCGCGCCGGACTTGTCCTCGTCGAGCGAGCGCGTGTCGGAGACGGTCAGCACCGCGATCTTGAGCGGAATGAAGGTGCGCGATTCATCGATGCCGGGCATGGACTTGCTTCCATCCCTCCCCTGAAAGGGGAGGGTCGCCGCCGCAGGCGGCGGGGTGGGGTCAAGGCATTATATAGATTGCGACGCTGAGAACCCCACCCAGCTCGCGATAGCCCGTCGAAGACGGGCGTAAACGCCCTGGTGGACTCGCCACCCCCCCCCCGCTCGCGGGGAGGAATCAGACCGGCGCGTTCGTCGCGAAGGTGTTGCAGGCCGCGACCGTGCCCTGCTTCAGCCCGATGTTGAACCAGCGCTGGCGCTGCTCCGACGAGCCATGCGTGAACGAGTTCGGAATGACGTAGCCCTGCGCCTGCTTCTGCAGCCGGTCGTCGCCGATCGCGGCCGCGGTTTTCATCGCGGCTTCCACGTCGCCCGGCTCGATGAGTTTCCATTGCTGCTCCGACTTGTTCGCCCATACGCCGGCGAAGCAGTCGGCCTGAAGCTCCACCCTCACCTGCAGCTGGTTCGCCTCGGTCTTGCTCAAGCCGCGCTGCTTTTGCTGCACCGCCGGCAGGATCTTCAGCTGGTTCTGCACGTGGTGACCGACTTCATGCGCGATCACGTAAGCCTGCGCAAACTGGCACGACTTCGAGCCGGCATCGCAACCCTTGAAGCGGCGCTCGAGGTCGCGGAAGAACGACGTGTCGAGATAGATCTTCTGGTCGGCCGGGCAATAGAACGGCCCCATCGCGGACTGCGCCTGGCCGCAGGCATCGGCACGCGTCGCACCCGAGAACATCACCAGTGTCGGCGCGCGGTAGCGCTCGCCGCGCTGTTCGAAGATCGGCTTCCATTGCACATCGGCCGTGCCGAGGACCTGCGAGACGAACTTGCCCATGTCGTCGCTCGGCGCGCCGGTCTTGCCCGAGGGCCGGCTCGACTGCTGCTGCTGCTGGCCACCGCCGGACATCATCTCGGCGCCGCCGATCAGCAGGCGCGGATCGATGCCGAGCGCGTAGCCGATGATGCCGAGCACCACGATGGTGCCGATGCCGAGCCCGCCGCGGCCGCCCATGCCCATGGGAAATCCGCCGCCACCACCGCCACCCGAATCGCCGCGGCGATCCTCGATGTTGTCGCTCTGCGGCAGGTCGTCCAGACGCATCTCGTCCTCCTCGTCGCCCCCGCCGCCAGTTACGCCCAGCGGGGCAGCGAAGTCCATCGTTCAAAGCCGGGCGGATCGCCCATTTCGCGGCGGTCCGTCAGGTTGTCGCACCGGCGCGCAACCCCGTTCACATGGTTACCCAAAGCCTAACGCAGTAGTTCGGATTTTTGTTCGGCTTAAGTCAGTTTTTACCTTGAGCCTTCATAGTCGCGCTTGTCGGTTGTCAGGTATTCGCGTCTCCGACCGCGTACCCAAGTGATGCAGTATCATGCGTGTGTCGCGTCGCGGGGCGTCCAGTAGGACGCCCCGCTTAACTCTCGCTGCGGCGGGTTCCGGGCCTTCGGGCCATCGGATCGTCACGGGCGATTGCGTCGCCGAGATGACGCGCCTGCCGGCCAGTTCGGCCGATCTGGTCTTCGCCGACCCGCCCTACAATCTCCAGCTCCAGGGCGACCTCAAGCGCCCCGACGACTCCAAGGTCGACGCGGTCGACGACGACTGGGACAAGTTTTCGAGCTTTTCGGCCTATGACGACTTCACCCGCGCCTGGCTGATGGCGGCGCGGCGCGTGATGAAGCCGTCCGCGACGCTGTGGGTGATCGGCTCCTATCACAACATCTTCCGCGTCGGCACGATCCTGCAGGACCTCGGCTTCTGGATCCTGAACGACGTGGTGTGGCGCAAGACCAACCCGATGCCGAACTTCCGCGGCCGGCGCTTCACCAACGCGCACGAGACGATGATCTGGGCGGCGCGCGAGGCCGGCGGCAAGGGCTACACGTTCAATTACGAGGCGCTGAAAGCCGGCAACGAGGATGTGCAGGTCCGCTCCGACTGGACCATCCCGCTTTGCACCGGCGAGGAACGTCTCAAGGGCCGCGACGGCAAGAAGCTGCATCCGACCCAGAAGCCCGAGGCGCTGCTGGCGCGGGTGATCCTCTCCTCCTCGCGCCCGGGCGATCTGATCCTCGATCCGTTCAGCGGGACCGGCACCACCGGTGCCACCGCGAAGCGCCTCGGCCGCCAGTTCATCGGGATCGAGCGCGATCCCGCCTATGCTGCAGCGGCCGAGGCGCGCATTTCCGCCGTCGAGCCGCTGGCCAGCGCCACGCTTGCTCCCTTCATGACCGCGCGCGATGCTCCGCGCGTGGCGTTCGCCTCGCTGATCGAGCGGGGCATGATCAAGCCCGGCGAAATCCTGTTCGACGCCAAGCGCAAGGTGTCGGCGCTGGTGCGGGCCGAGGGCGCGCTGCAACTCGGCGATGCGGTCGGGTCGATCCACCGCATCGGCGCGATCGCGCAAGGGGCCGGCGCCTGCAACGGCTGGGCCTACTGGCACGTCGAGCGCAACAAGAAGCTGACTTTGATCGACGAATTCCGCGCCGAAATCCGTTCCACGATGAGCATTGCGGCGGAGTAGCTTGCCGGTTCAGCTTGGCACAAGTGATATTTCCGGATACAATTTCCGGAAATGACGGCACAATCCAAAGCTCTCAGGGCGCACCGCAGGCGGCTTACGACCCGTGGAATGAAACGGGTGGAAGTGACCGTACGCGCCGAGAATGTAGCCCTGTTGCGCGACGTTGCCGCAAAGCTGCGAACTAGTGTCAATGCAAAACGCATCAAAGCAGCATTGACCGACCCTTCGGATACGAAAAAGAAAAACCTCGCCGAGGCGCTTTACGATCCAATTGTTTCGGGATCGGAATTTGACGACGTTTTCGAAGAAATCGAACGCTCCCGGCGCGATCCCGAAATGATGAGAATGCGGGACGTTGACCTGTGAGCTTGCTTCTCGACACCAATATTCTGTCCGAACTGCGCAAAGGCCCGAAAGCGAATGAAACGGTGCGCGCGTGGTACGCAAGCGTGGACGACGCTGGATGCTTCACCAGTATCATCGTCATCGCCGAACTTCTGAAGGGCGCCGAAGTTCTGACACGCAAGGACGCGGGCGGCGGTGCTGCCCTCGATCGATGGGTTAGCCGAATTGTCGCCGAGTTCGCCGAGCGGGTACTTCCGGTGGACCTCGCAGTGGCGGCGGTCTGGGCGCGTCTTATGGCGCCGCGCTCTCGTCCGCCGCTTGACACAATGATTGCCGCAACCGCGCTTGCCTACGGGTTCACGCTTGTCACCCGCAACGTTTCGGACTTCGAAGGGACCGGCGTTCCTTTGGTTAATCCGTGGGCCTTCACAGGCTGACGCGCGCCCGCACCCGATGCTAGAGTGCCACGACTATCTTCAGGAAACGCCATGAACAAAAACTTCAACCGCGCCGCCGAAGACCTCGGCAACTCGATCCATCTCGAGCACGTCAACGTGCAGGTGCCGGACCCGCATCTGGCACAGCTGTTCTACGCGGTCGGGCTGGGGCTGACGCGCGATCCCTACCTGATGGTCTCCGACACCAACATGTGGATCAATGTCGGGCGCAGCCAGTTCCATCTGCCGACCGGGCCGGCGCAAATCGTGCGCGGGCACACCGGCCTGGTGATCTCCGGACGCGAGGCGCTGCTCGATCGTCTCGCCAAGGTGAAGCCGAAGCTGTCCGGCACCAAATTCGAGTTCAGCGAGCACAACGATTACGTCGAGGCGACGTGCCCGTGGGGCAATCGGGTGCGCTGCCATGAGCCGGACGCGGAGCGCTTCGGGCGCATCTCGCTCGGCATTCCCTACGTCGAGTTCGACGCGCCGGTCGGCAGCGCGAAAGCGATCGCGGCGTTCTATCCGGCGATCATGGGGACGCCCGCGACGGTGCAGAACGGCGACGGCACGCTGACGCGCGTACAGATGGGCAAGAACCAGTACATGCAATTCCGCGAGACCGACGCGCCGCAGCCGGCGTTCGACGGACATCATGTGCAGATGTACATCGCGGACTTCTCGGGTCCCTACGAGAAGCTGAAGGCGCGCAATCTGATTTCGATCGAGGACAACCAGTATCAGTATCGCTTCCAGGACATCGTCGATCTGGACACGAACAAGGTCCTGTTCACGGTCGAGCACGAGGTGCGCAGCGCGACGCACCCGATGTATCTGCGCCCACTGATCAACCGCAATCCGGCGACGACCAACCAGAACTACGCCAACGGCTACGATTCCCTGCTGTGGGCGATGGACCCGCAGGAGTACGACGAGCGCGCGATGCGGCCGCGGAATTAGATCTGATTAGCCGCTCGTCCCCGCGAAAGCGGGGACCCAGTCCTTGGCCCTGGATACCCGCTTGCGCGGGTATGAGCGGATCATGTCGCAACCGAATCCCCTCACCTCACCGCGAACGGCGAATTGTACGGCCGGCCGAACGGCACGCCACCGGTCACGGTTTGCACCGGCTTGAGATACGCCTTGCCGTCGCGCTTGTTGTTGCGGGTGTCGACGAACGAGACCGGTCCTTCGACCAGCTCCATGACGGCGACGTCGCCCGGCGCGCCGACCTGCAAGGTGCCGAGCTTCGGCATGCGGTTGATCACCTTGGCGGGCGCGGTGGTCGCCATGGTGATCACCTGCTCGAGCGTGAAGCCGAAGGTGAGGAACTTGCTCATCACCCAGGTCAGATACGGCATGCCGGGCGAATTGCCGGAGAATACGTGGATGTCGGACGAGATCGTGTCCGGCGGCGCGCCCTGCTGCATGGCGGCATCGCAGACCGTGAAGTCATAACTGCCACCGCCGTGGCCGACGTCGAAGATGACGCCGCGGCGCTTCGCTTCGAGCGCGGCAGGCAGCAGCTTGCCGTCCTGCACGATGTTGGTGAAGGCGCCCGCGATATTCGGCGCGCCCGAATAGGCGTGGGTAAGCACGTCGCCCGGCCGCAGCGTGTCGAGGATCTGCGACATCAGCTGCGGCGTCTCGACCCCGCCGATGTGGCACATGATCTTGCCGTTGGTGCCGGATTTCTCACATGCCAGGATGGCGCGCCGGAGTGGCTCGAGGCCGTGCTTGGCGATGACGTTCTCCGACATCCGTACCTTGGCGCCCAGTGCAATGTCGGCGTTCTCGCCGATCGCCCTGGCGCAGGCGTCAACCTGCGCGAAATCGATGTTGTAGAGTTCGGCAACCGGGAACGGCGTCAGCCCGGTGTTGGCGATGTGGATGAAGGCATAGAGCCGCGTCCGCGTCTGCCCGACGATGTAGCGGCGGAACGCAGCGAAGTTGTTGGCGCCGGCGTCGCCGCCCGACACGCATGTCGTGGTGCATTGGTGCGCGACCAGTTCGTCGGCCGGAATGCCGATCGCCGAGCCATACGGGAAGACATGCGCATGCAGGTCGACCAGGCCGGGTGTCACCAGCTTGCCCGATACGTCGAGCAGCCGCTCGGCGCGCGCCGCCGGAATGTCGGCTTCGAGCGCCTCGATCAGGCCATAGCGGATTCCGATGTCGCGCTTGCCGCGCAGGTTCTGGCTCGGGTCGATCACCTCGCCGCCCTTGATGACCAGATCGAACTTGTCGTTGGGACCCATCGCGGCGAATGCAGGCTCGCCCGCAAGCGCGGCCGCGGTACTGCCCAGGAATTCACGGCGTGACAAAATCATGTCGCCCTCCCCTATGATGCCGGCGTGGCCCGGCTGCGGAGCGATGTCAGGAAAAGTGGGAACCGGTTTTCCCTCCGACATCGCGACCAGACAAAGCGCGCAAGTCTACGATGAGGATGTCATGGGGCGGTTTCACACTCGCTTGATCGCCGCGGCGTTCGCGCTGTGCGCAGCAGTGGGCAGCGCGTCGGCCCAATATCCCGAGCGCGCGATCCGTCTGATCGTGCCGTTTCCGGCCGGCGGCACGGTCGATCTCGTCGCGCGCCTCGTCACCGCGCGCATGGCCGATGATCTGAAGACCTCGTTCGTGATCGAGAACCGCGGCGGCGCGGGCGGCGTGATCGCGACCGATGCAACCGCGAAGGCCGCGCCCGACGGCTATACGCTGCTGCTCACCGCGCCGAACCACACCATCAATGCCGCGCTGCAGGGCAAGCTGCCTTACGACACCGAAAAGGACCTCACGCCGGTCGCGCTGGTGGCGCAGGTACCCGAACTGCTGGTCAGCCATCCGGCCGCGCCGTTTGCCGATTTCGCCGGCTTCATCGCCTACGCCAAAGCCAATCCCGGCAAGCTCAACTATTCCTCCGCCGGCAACGGTACGCTGCCGCATGTCACGATGGAGTTGCTGCTGCGCCGCTTCGGCGTGGACGTGACGCACGTTCCCTATCGTGGCGCGGCACCCGCAATGACCGACCTGCTCGCGGGCCAGGTGCAGCTCAAGATGGACACGTATGCGACGGCCGCGCAGCACGTCGCGGCAGGCAAGCTGCGGGCGCTGGCCTACGCGGGCGCGAAGCGCTCCAGACTGATGCCCGATCTGCCCACCGTCGCCGAGATGGGCCTGCCCGGCTACGAGGGCGTGCTGTGGATGGGCATCGTGGCACCCGCCGCGACACCGAGGCCGGTGATCGCGCGCCTTGCCGCGTCGGTGCAGCGTGCGATCGGCGATGCATTGCTCGCCGACCGCCTGCAGCGCGAAGGGATCGAGCCGATCGGCGGCAGTCCCGAGGACTTCGCGGCGTTGATCAGAAAGGAGATCGCGCAGTGGCGCGAGCTGGCGACGTCGGCCAGCATCAAGCTGGACTGACGTCTCGATCTCGTCCGGGGCGCAAACTCCTTATCCGCTCGAGCCCGAAGAGGCAGCCCGGCCCCCGTGATCGTGAGGCAGCTCACGCGCGGCAATAAATCCTGATACTATTCTCGCGCAGGTTTCACGGGTCGGGGAGGCCATTCCATGCGCAAAGCGGTTCTGACGATTGTGCTCGCCGCAGGTCTCGCGGTGGCGGCGGCGCCCGCAATGGCCTGGGACTATCCCGGCCACCGCATCGTCGGCGCGATCGCCGACATCGTGATGCAACAGCATTACGGCAAGGCCTATCAGCGCGTGCGCGCGCTGCTCGACAAGCACAATGCGCAAGGCGATGTCGAGCATCGCAGCCTGGGCCAGGTCGCGGTGTTTCCGGACTGCGCCAAGAACGAGGAGGAGTTCTGCGGCCGCAAGGTGTCGGCGGAAGAGATCGAGTACGTGCTGCGCAATCTCGTCCACAAGTCGTTCCACTACACCAACAGCCCGCTCGGGCAAAAAGCCTATCTCCCCGGCGGCGTCGGATCAGACGACACCGACGTCGTGCAAATGATCTCCCACGCGGCAAACCAGCTGCGCAAGAAATCCCAGTTCAAGCCGGACGTGAAGCTGACCGACACCGAGGCCCTGTGGCTGCTCGCGCATCTTGTCGGCGATATCCACCAGCCGCTGCATGTCGGCCAGGCCTACTACGACAAGACCTGCAAGACTCTGGTCGACCCGAACGATCCCGCCGACAAGGACAAGGGCGCCGTCAGCACGTTCGGCGGGAACAGCATCAAGTTCGCGCCCGTGCCGCCGGCAGTACCGGTCGTCCCGGGCCTGCACATATATTGGGACGCCACCACGGTGGCGCGCGCGATGCACGCGGACGGTTACCTGAATGCCGAGCAGGCTTTCGCCAAGACACTTGCCGCGAAGGCGCCGGCCGACTGGCAAACGGATGGCGACGCCGATACCTGGGCCGGAAAATGGTTCGTCGAGATGTCGCAACTGGCGCAGCAGGCCTATACGCGTCCCGGCATCAAGATCGATGGCGCGCTGCATCCGGAGCGCGGCTGTCAATGGACGGTCGCGCTCGATGACACATACGAGAAATGGGCGCAGGATGTCGCGCGCGAGCAGCTGCGCAAGGCGGGCTTCCGTCTCGCGGCGCTGCTGAAGGTCATTTTCGATCCTTGAGGCGGCGGCACGCCGCGCTGCCACGTCCGGGCTTTGTCTCGCGCGCAATGACAAACGACCGCGCCGATATGCCGCTCCCGATGGGCCGGCGGACGGCGTCCCGGCATGGCCTGGCTTGCTACCCTCCCATCCGGGATCCGGGCACGCCATGTTGTTCATCGTCGGCAAGATCAAATGGATCATGCTGGTCAGCGGGGCGCTGACCTGCACGATGATCTATGCGGCGATCGCACCGCAGGCCGCGCTGCAGGGCATGTTCGGCGAGACGCTACAGGGACCGCTCGCCGAGATCGTCGTGCGCAACTGGGGCGTGCTCATCACGGCCATCGGCGCGATGTTGATCTACGGCGCCTATCATACGGAGAGCCGGACGCCGGTGCTCGCGGTCGCGGCGCTGACCAAGCTGACCTTCATCGCTCTCGTGCTCGCCCAGGGCAGCCGTTACCTCAACCAGCAGGCCGGAATAGCCGTCGCGATCGATGCGGTGTGGGTCGTGCTGTACGCCTGCTACCTCGTGGCGCCACGCGAGAAAAAGTGAGGCCGCTGCGTTTGCCCTTAGGCAGCGAAACCTGAGCCGTCGTTATGTCAGGCACCCGGCAGGACACAGGCTGACGTTGTGCCGGGGTCACAATCGACATGACGGCGCTGTATTATCCGATTGCGCCGCTCCTTTCCCGTCATTATCGCAGCGCGACCCGACATGGCACCGACATGGCTGGCAACATGGACGTGATCGCCGCGCAACCCATCCGGCCTGCGCCCGACCGCGCCGAGGTCGAGCGCGCGCTCGACGGCGTGCTCGCGAGCGAGATGTTTCGCGGCTCGGCCAAGCTCGCCGCGTTCCTGCGTTATGTGGTGGAAGCGACGCTGCGCGGCGAGCAGGATCGCATCAAGGGCTACACCATCGGAGTCGAGGCGCTCGGGCGCGGCGACGATTTCGATCCGCAGACCGATCCGATCGTGCGGGTCGAGGCGACGCGGCTGCGGCGCACGCTCGACCGCTATTACGCCGGCCCCGGCGCCAATGATCGCATCGTGTTCGTGCTCTCGCGCGGCAGCTACGTCCCGGCGATCCGCACGCGCGACGCCGGCAAGGCCGCAGCGGTTTCCGGCCCGCCGGATCGCCTGCCGAAAAGCCGCGACTGGCGGATCATGCTCGGCGTTGCGGCCGGCGCGCTCGTTGTCGTCGCGGCGATCGTCGCGCTCTCGCGTCACGTCGCGATACCGGGCCGCACAACCAGCGAGGCGAGCGATCCGATAGCGGCAGCCCCGCTGCAGCCCGGCAACGGCATGCCGACGCTCGCGATCCCGCGCATCAGCATTCTCACCCTGCCGCCGGTGCCGGGCGCGTCGCGCCCGCAGCTCAGCTTCGCGCGGCCGCTGACCGAGAAGCTGCGTGCCGCGATCGCCCGCTTCGACACGCTGAATGTCGCGGGCGAACCGGCCGACGATTCCGGCGCTGCCGCATCCCCGGCGCCCGCAAAACCCGAGATGATGCCCGACTACCAGCTTCTCGGCTCGGGAGAGTTTCACGAGAACGGCAGCGCGTCCGGGCGCTTCCGCCTGCTCGACGTCGAGAGCGGCACGGTCGTGTGGTCGCGCAACTTCGGCCCGCTGGGTCCCGCGGCGGATTACGGACCACTGGAAGATCAGGTGGTGGAGCAGATCGCCAAGACGCTGGCCCCTCCCTATGGCGTGATCCGCTCGAACGAACGGCTCAAGCAACTCGCGGGCGGCATGCGCGATCCACGCTATCGCTGCATCCTCGAGGCGTCGGAATCGTTTCGCTCGTTCGATGTCACGCAGCACGCGCGCGCGCGATCCTGCCTCGAAGCACTGACCCTGCGCGACCCCGGCTACGCGATGGGCTTTGCCTATCTGGCGGCGGTCTACACCCGCGAATACCAGTACTCGCTCGGCCGCGGTCCAGGCGAACCGCAGCTGCTCGACCGTGCGCTGCAAGCTGCGCGCCAGGGCGTGGAGTTGAGCCCGGAAAGCGCGCGCGCCTACCAGATGCTGTTCACGGTGCTGTTCGCGCGGCGCGACATGGCGGCCGCGTTCGCGGCGGGCGACAAGGCGATCGCGCTCAACAATCTCGACATGACGATCCTGAGCGACTACGGCGGCCGGCTGGTTCTGACCGGCGAGGTCGCGCGCGGCATGGCGGCGCTCACGCGCGCGGCCGACGAGGGCGCGGTGCGCCCGTCGTGGTATCAGTTCTATCTCTTCCTCGGCGCCTACCTGACCGGCGACACCGCAGGCGCGATGCGGCATGCGAGCCAGATCGCCGGCGAGGCGCAGCCGCTCGGCCTGCTGGCGCGGACGCTGGCCGCCGCTGCGAACGGTAACCCCGCACAGGCGCGCATGAGCTTCGACCAGCTGGTCACGGCGCGACCGGGTTGGCGCGAGCGGCCCCGGGACGAACTGACTCGCCTTTTTCCCGCCTCTCCGGTGAGCGAACGGGTGCTGCGCGACCTCGTGGCGGCCGGCCTCGTGCCCGCGAACTGAGGTTTGCCGCGCAACTCAACGGTCTGAGACAGCAGCGCTTTTTTGCCGAGGTAACGGTGACTCGCCCCTCCCCCGACGGCGTCTTTCTTACCGTCAGGTCCGGCAACGGGCAGATGGTGTCCCCAACGTCCGACCCGGACCCCATCCATGCGAGCACATCATGTCCTGCGAACAGCCGTCTTTTCTCCTCAACGCCGACGTCATCTGGATCGAGAGCGACGCCGAGGCCCTCCCCGTCGCCGACAGTCCCGCGCTGACCATCAGCCAGGTCGCCGAAAGGCTCGGCATGACGCAGCGCGCGCTGCGCTTCTATGAGAGCCGCGGCCTCGTCGCGCCGCGCCGCGAGGGGCAGATGCGCCATTACGACGCCTGGGACCTGGAGCGCCTCGCGCTGATCCTCAAGGCCAAGAAGCTTGGCTTCACGCTCGGCGAAATCGCCCAGATGGTGCAGGCCGGAGAAGGCGCGTCGGCGCATTCCCTCAAGCTCAGCCGCACCAGGTGCATCGAGCAGATCGATCTGCTCGAGCGCCAGGTGCAGGAGGCCGAGGACGCACTGAACGAGCTGCGCCGCATCCACAGCATGCTGAGCGGCGGAATTGCGCGCAAGCAGGCGCGGGCGTGACGGACGTTATTGGCGGAGCATGATCTTTTCCGAAAGCCGGTGTCCATCCCCGATCGGGGTCGAGGACATGCTTTTCGGGATCATGCTCTACTTCGCCGCCACCACCATGATCTCGACGTGATAGCCGGGCGCGGCGAGCTTCGCCTCGACGGTCGCGCGCGCCGGGGTATTGCCGGGTGACACCCAGGCGTCCCACACGGCGTTCATCTCGCTGAACTTCGCCATGTCGGTGATCCAGATGTTGGCCGACAGGAGCTTCGACTTGTCGGTGCCGGCCTGCTTCAGGTAGCCGTCGATGGTCGCGAGCACGTCCTTGGTCTGCTCGGTCATGCTCTTGCCCGAGGCATTCCGCGCCACCACGCCGGCGAGATAGACGGTATTGCGGTGGATGACGACCTGGCTCATGCGCGGGCCGGTCTCGTGACGTGTGACGCTCATCGGTTTCGCTCCCTCGTTTCAATTGTCGCGGCGCCGGACGGAAAACCGGATCCCACTTTTCCTGGCGCCGCTCCTCTTTGCACTTTGTCGCGGCGCCTGACGGAAAACCGGATCCCACTTTTCCTGGCGCCGCTCCTCTTTTGCACTTTATCGCGGCACCGGACGGAAAACCGGATCCCACTTTTCCTGGCGCCGCTCCTAGGTCGGCTTGATATTGGCTGTCTGGATGATCCGCGTCCACTTGTCGATTTCGGCCTCGATGCGGGTGCGGAATTCCTCGCGGCTGCTGCCGACCGGTATGTAGCCGATCTCGATCAGCCGCGCATTGAGCGCGTCCGAATTCACCGCGTTCGCCGCCGCCGCGTTGAGCCGGGCGAGCACGGCGTGCGGCACCGCGGCGGGCGCCACCATGCCGAACAGCGGCGCCGAGTTCGACGCCGTCGAGTCCTGCTTCCGCCATGGTCGGCACGTCGGGCAGATGCGCCGACCGCGCGCCGGTGATCGCGAGCGCGCGCACGCGTCCGCCACGGACATGTTCGAGGATCGCCGGAACGGTCGAGAAGGTGAAGTTCACCTTGCCGGCGAGCAGATCGATCACCGACGGCCCTCCGCCGCGATAGGGAATGTGGTTGATCTCGATCTTCGCGACCTGCCGAAACTGCTCGCCGGCGAGATGGATCGCGGTGCCCAGTCCGGCCGACGCAAAGGTCACCTCGCCGGGCTTTTGCCTGGCGAGCGCGACCAGTTCCTCGGCGCTCTTGGCCGGCACGTCCGGATGCACCACCAGCAGCAGCGGCGACATCGCGAGCAGCGACACGGCGGCGAAATCCTTCCTGGTGTCGTACGGCAGCTTGCCGGCGAACAGGCCGGGATTGATCACGAACGCGCTGTCGATCACGCCGATGGTGTAGCCGTCCGGCGCCGCCGTCGCGATCGCCTGCGTGCCGACCTGGCTCGCGCCGCCGCCGCGATTGTCGACCACGAACGACTGCCCGAGCGTGCGTTCGAGATGCGGCTGCACCAGCCGCGCCAGGATGTCGGACGCGCCGCCCGGCGCATACGGCACGATCACGCGCACCGGGCGCTGCGGATAATCCTGCGCCGACGCGACGCGCGGGAGTGCCGCGAGCGCAAGGCCTGCCAAGACGCGTCGCCGGTTCAACATCGCGGATCTCACAGCTTGAAGTTCGCCAGCAGGTCCTCGTCCGGATCGGGGCCGAGGCCGGGCATGTCGGGAATCTGCACCGCGCCGTTCTCGATCGGAACGCTTTTGCCGTACGGCACGTGACCGAGGTCGCAGAAGAAGCGCTCGAGCGCCACTTCCTTCTGCTTCGCCGCGAGGATGTGCAAGGTCGCCAGATAGCCGGGGCCGAAATAGGGCGAATGCGGCACGCAGGTCGCGCCGGCGTCCTCGGCCTTGCGGCAGATCTCCCATTGCGCGGTGAGGCCGTGCTTCACGGCGCTCGGCTGCACGTAGTCGATCCCGGCCGCAACGAGGCGCGCGAATTCGAGCGTGCCGGTCGCGTTCTCGCCCGCCGCGAGCGGCACGCCGGTCGCCTTGCGCAGCGTGGCAAGCGCATCGACGTCCTCGGCGGGCCAGATCGGCTCCTCGACCCAGAGCGGATCGTAGGGCTTCATCGCCATCACGGCCTCATGCGCGGCGTCCGGAAGCCAGGCGCAATTGGTATCGACCATCAGCGGCGTCTTCGGCCCGGCAGCCTCGCGCGACACCGCGACCGCTTCGGTCGTCTTCTCGTGCAGTTTGATCTGGCGATAGCCGCGTTCGAGCGCGCGCGCCGTGTTGCGCTTGACGTCGTCGAGCTTGCCGCCATAGGCGATGAGCGAGGCGTAGACTTGGACGCTGTCGCGCTTCTTGCGGCCGAGCAGCGCGTGCACCGGCAGGCCTTCGATCTTGCCGCGCAGATCCCACAGCGCGATGTCGAGGCCGGCGAGCGCGGAGACGTAAGGACCGGAGCGGCCGAAATTATGCAGCGCGCGCTCGAAGCGCGCGGTGAGCGGCACCTCGGTCACGCTCTGTCCGGCCGCGAGCGGCGCGACCCAGTGCTCGATCGCGGCCCGCGTCGCCTGCCAGCCGCCCCAGAACGCCTCGCCCCATCCGACCATGCCGTTGCTGGCGGTGACGCGCACCAGCAAGCAGTCCATCGTTTCGCGCGCAATGCCGCCGAAGGTCGGCTTGGGCGCCCAGTGGTCGTAGGGGATACGCAGCGCGACCGTGTCGATGCGCTCGATGGTGACGTCCGGCATTGTGGTCCTTGAGAAGGGCGGGCAGCGACATCGTCCGACAACGCGTCGAGCGCCGCAAGTCCCGCGGTCGTGCCGCAACGGCACATCGTGCCAGGGCGCCGCGGAAAAAAAATTGAAAAACAACCCCATGCAAAGAACAAAAAACAACCCCATGCAGAGAACATGGGACGGCTTTTTTGGTGGTGATCTCTTGACTTGCGATTCGGGCTTCTTCGCCTGGCGTGGCGCTACCGTCGCGCGATGCTCTCGCCGCGCGGCGCGGCTCCCCTTCTCCACACCCGCAGGTCAGCCATGACTTTAATGGCCGCTGCGAGAACCAGCGCGCACAGCGCCGCTTTTGTCACGGTCTCCATCGCCCCCTCGATCAGCATGGCATGGACCACACCCCCCGCGATGATGACCACCGCGAGCGACATATGCGCGATGCGCCACGTTCGCGGCCGCAGTCCCAATCGCCGGCGGAGCGCAGCCAGAAGCGCGACGGCGAAGATTGCCCACATGGCGACCACGCCAAAAGGCGAGAACGGCGTCGGCGATGTGAACAGAAGGGCGTCGACCATGTCCGGCGGACTCGTGATCCAAAGGCCCCCGACGTGGACCACCACCGCCACGACCAGTGCGGCGCCGATCCAGTGATGGACACGCCGTCCGCGGTAAGCCGGCAGTCCCGGCAAGTATCCGCCAATCAGCAGCGGCTGAACGAGCACCAGGCCCAGTGCGATAATCCCGGCGAATCCAGCCAGGATGTAGACCGGGCCGCGCCATACGAGCAGAGGGCTCGCCGCCGCAAAGGCGACCGGAACGCAAACGGCGGCTGCAAGAGCGGCCCAGATCAGGGTCGCTCTGGCCAATCCCTTTGTTCGCAACCCGGTCAGGCCTGCTGAAGGACGAAGTGCGCCTCGAGGCTCTTGTCTTTTGCGCTCCGCATCACAGGACGCAGAAAGACGGTTTTGAATTCACCGCTGTCATAGGCGAGATGACCATGCGGTTGGCCGAAGATCGGAATGATCTGCGGCATCTCGAGACGAAACGCTCCGTTCTTGTCGGTAAGCGTGGCGCCATGACTTTGCGGTTCGTGCTCCTGCCCTTCGGTCGTGTGCGCCCAAATCTGGATGCGCTGCCCGGCAAGCGGAGACCCGTCGCCGGCCCGGCGTACGGTGCCACTCATCCAAAACCCGCCCTTGCCGATCCGCTCCACCGTCGGCGCGCCTTTGCGGTAGTTGTTGGACCCGCCCGACATCGACTGGGTCGGTGCGAAGCCTTGCGCACGCGCCGGCAAGAGCAGCCCGGGCACCCCGGTTGCCAGGACGGAGCCGCCAGCGGCGAGGAGGTTGCGGCGGTTGAGTACAACGGTGGTCATGTCATTCCTCCTGGCGACCGTGGCAATTGTTCCGTCAACAGGACGGCAACCGGCGCGAGACATCCTTGAATCTAGCGCGATTGTGGCCGATTTCCCAGTTGAGCAGACGAAGAGCGCAGCAGGTCGCAATAACAGTTTGGTGAATGGTGTGCGTTCGATGCGTTCGGGTTCCGTCATTCGAAAGCCGGCTGCCATCCCGGATCACGTCCGGACTTGCTGTTTCGGGATCATGCGCCGAGCGCGTCGCGCCTGCCTTGCAGAAAACGGCGGACGGCCGGATCGCTTTCAAGCCCGATCGCGCGCTCATAGGCGCGGCCGGCTTCCCTCGCATCCTCCATCCGCGCCAGCAGCCCGGCGCGCGCCGCCCAATAGGGCTGATAGTCGGCAAGCCGCGCGTCGTCCGCCAACGCGTCGAGCGCAGCAAGTCCCGCGGCGGCACCTTGGGTTTCGGCGAGCGCGACCGCGCGATTGATCGCCACCACCGGCGAGCCGGTGAGCGCGAGCAGCGCGTGGTAGAGTTTTTCCAGCGCCGCCCAGTCGGTGCGGCCGGTGATGCGGCGCGCCGCATGCGCGGACTGCACGGCGGCTTCGAGCTGATAGCGGCCGACGACGCCATAAGTGCTCGCGCGGCGCAGCAGCGTTTCGGCTTCGTCGATCAGCGCGGCATCCCACGCGGCGGAGTCCTGCTCGGCGAGCGGCACGTAGTCGCCATCGAGGCGGCGTGCCGCGCGGCGCGCCTCGGCATGCAGCATCAGCGCGAGCAGCCCGAGCGCTTCCGGCTCCTCCGGCAGCAGCGACGCGACGAGGCGGCCGAGCCAGATGCCCTCGTCGCTCAGATTGCGGCGCCGCGTCTGCGTGCCGCCCGGATCGGACCAGCCTTCGGCGAAGGCCGCATAGATCGCGGCCAGCACCGCATCGAGCCTCTCTGCAATATCCACGCGCTCCGGCACGCGGAACGGAACGCCGGCTTGCCGTATCTTGGCTTTGGCGCGCGCGAGGCGCTGTCCCATCGTGGCGGGCGCGACGAGAAACGCCGAGGCGATCGTCGCGGCATCAAAGCCGAGCACGGTCTGCAGGATCAGCGGCGCGCGCACACCCGCATCAATCGCCGGATGCGCGCAGGCGAACATCAGCGCGAGACGCTGATCCGGAATGTCGTCCACGTTCATCGCGGCGTCTTCCAGCTCCTGCGCGGTCAGGCGGACCTGGCTCTCGCCGTCGAACGCCGTGCGATTGCGCCGCGCCGCATCGATCGTCTTGCGCCGCGCGACGCTGAGCAGCCACGCCTCGGGACTGTGCGGAATGCCGCCGGCGGGCCAGTCGGCGAGCGCCGCCGCGAACGCGTCCGACAGCGCGTCCTCGGCCGCCGCGACATCGCGCGTGCGCGCCGACAGATACGCGACCAGCTTGCCGTAGCTGCGGCGCGCGACGTCTTCGCATTCGCGCGCCGCAGCAGCGGTCGCCGTCATTATTGTTGCATGGGCCAAATGGGCCGCACTTCCATCGTGCCGATCCCGGCACCCGGACATCGCGCGGCCCACGACAGCGCCGCATCGAGATCCGGCACGTCGATCATGAAGTAGCCGCCGAGCTGCTCCTTGGTGTCGGCGTAAGGCCCGTCGAGCACTTCGGTCTTGCCGCCCTTGACCCGCACGGTGGTGGCTTCCGAGGTCGGGCGCAGCCGCTCGCCGCCGCGGATCACGCCGGCTTTCGCCATCGCCTCCGCGTAGGCGGCATACGCCGCCGTCATCTGCGTTGCCGCCTCTGTCGGCGCGGACGAGAGCCCGGCCTCGTTATTGTAGATCATCAGCAAATATTGCATCGCTCGTCTCCTGTGCGGGCCGGCATTATGCCCCGCCGCGCCATAGACGTTCGAGCCCCCGCGATTTCGACAGGGGGGCGGAAAATCTTCGCCGCGACCTAGGCCAGCGCGTCTTTCACCGCGGCGACGAAGCGGTCGATATCCGCCTCGTCGTTGTAGACATGCGGCGACACCCGCATCCGCCCGAGCCGCGGCGCGACGTAGATCTGCTGGGCGGCGAGCGCCGGGACCAGGCCCGCCGGCATGCCGTCCGGAAAGCCGAGGCTGAGGATGTGCGGCGCGCGGAACCGCTCCTCCAGCACCTGGACCGGCGCGTTGCCGAGCCCGTCCGCGATCCGTTGGGTCAATGCAGAGAGCCGCTGCGCGACCGCGTCGCTGCCCCAGTCCGCCATCATCTCCATTCCGATCGCCGCCATTTCCATGGAGATGAAGTGATCGCGCTCGCCCATGTCATAGCGCCGTGCATCGGCGAGATAGCGCGTGTCGGCGAAGTAGACCGGATTTTCCGCCTTGACGTCGCGGCGTCCGAACGAGGTCTGTTCGAGCGGCACGCCGTCGTGATGACGCGGCGCGACATAGACGAAGGCGCGGCCGTAGGGCCCAAGCACCCATTTGTAGGTCGGGAAGATCAGGAAGTCGGGATCGAGCGCTTTCACGTCGGTGGCAATCACGCCGACGCTGTGGGTCGCGTCGAGCAGCAGCGCCGCGCCCTGACGCCGCAGCTCTCCCGCGATCTTGTCCATGTCAAGCAGGCCGCCGTCCGACCAGTGGATGGAGGAGATCGACGCGAGCGCGAGCGGCGCGGCGCCCGGCCGCGCGATCGTATCGAGCACGGCCGACGTCCAGTCGCCGCTTTCCGGCTGTGCGATCGTCTCGACGGTGAAGCCCTGCGCGTCGGCGCGCGCGATCCATTCGAGCACCGGCGAGGTGTGGTCGTTCTCCAGCACCAGCACGCGCGCGCCGCGCGGGATCGCGAGGACCTTGCCGGCGATGGCGACGCCGTACCCGACCGACGAGACGAGCGCGACATCGCGCGCCTCCGCGCCGATCAGCGCGGCGGCCGCGGCGCGGGCGCGCTCGTGCTGCGTGTTCGAGAAGTCGGCCGCGAGCTTCCACGGCTGGCCCTTGCGCAAGACGGCCGCTTGCGCGGCCTGTTGCGTGGCGCGCGGCAGTGGGCTCCATCCGGCGGCGTTGAGGTAGGCGACGTCGGAGGGAATATCGAAGTGCGCGCGTTGCGACGGCAGCATGAAGGCTCCTGGCGAATGCGGACGGCGGTCAATTCGGCTTGATACCACCCGCCTCGACGATGCGCGACCACTTCGCGATGTCGGCCGCGATGCGCGCGCGGAATTCCTGCGCCGTGCTGCCGATCGGCACGTAACCGAGCTCGACGAGACGCGCGCGCAGCGGATCGGTCTGCAGCGAGGCCGCCGCAGCCGCGCTCAGCGTGTCGAGGATCGCCGCAGGGGTCGCGGCCGGCGCGACCAGCCCGAACATCAACGCCGCGTCGATGCCGGGCAGTCCCGCCTCGGCCATCGTCGGCACCTCCGGCATCAGCGGCGAGCGTTCGCCCACAATCGCCAGCGCGCGGGCGCGACCGGCGCGGACGTGTTCGAGGATCGACGGGATTGTGGCGAACGTCATCTGCACCTGTCCGGCGATGAAGTCCGCGATCGACGGACCGGCGCCGCGATACGGCACCGACACGACGTCGATGCCGGCGGCTTGGCGCAGTTGCTCGCCCGCGAGATGCACCGGTGTGCCGAGGCCGGGCAGCGCATAGGAGATCGTGCCGGGCTTCTGCCGCGCGAGCGCGACCAGTCCCTGCGCGCTCGCCGCCGCCAGCGCGGGATGCACCACCAGCACAAGCGGCGCGGTCGCGACCAGCGACACCGCGGCAAAGTCCTTGATCGTGTCGTACGGAAGTTTTCCGGCGAACAAGCCGGGATTGATCGTGAACGCGCTGTCGATCATGCCGATGGTGGTGCCATCGGGCGGCGCCGCCGCGATCGCCTGCGTGCCGACCTGGCTGGCACCGCCGCCGCGATTGTCGATCACGACGCTCTGCTTGAGTTCCTGATCGATGCGCGCCGCAAGCAGCCGGGCGAGGATGTCGGTCGCGCCGCCCGGCGCATACGGGACGATCATGCGCACGGGCTTCGACGGATAGTCCTGCGTGGCGGCGGGCGATGCCGCGATCACCGTGCCAAACGCGAACAGGAGAGTTCGTCGGTCGATTGCCCCCACCCTGCCCTCCCCCGCAAGCGGGGGAGGGATGAGAGAGCGGCGCAAGCGGCTCATCCGCCCTTGACGCCCTGCGCGTTCACGTAGAGCGAGTAGACCGAGTGGCTCGCCGCCATGAACAGGCGGTTGCGCTTGACGCCGCCGAACGCCACGTTGGCACAGCGCTCGGGCAGCGCGATGAAGCCGATCGGCTTGCCGGTCGGGTCGAACACCTTGACGCCGTCCTGCTGCGCGTTGCCCATCCCCCAGCCGCACCACAGATTGCCGTCGGTATCGACGCGGAAGCCGTCCGGCGTGCCGCCCGGCTCGGCGGTGAGCAGCACGCGCTTGTTGGCGAGCTTGGTGCCGCCGTCGGTCACGTCGTAGACGAGAATCTCGCGCGGCGCCGGCGTTGCGTTGATGACATAGAGCTTCGACTCGTCGGGCGAGAAGGCAAGCCCGTTCGGCCGGTAGTCGCCGGCGGTGACGGCCGTCGCCTGCCCGGTCCTGGGATCGAGCCGGTAGACGTTGGTCGGCAGTTCGGGGGTCGCGACGGCGCCCTCGTAGTTGCCGAGGATGCCGAATGGCGGATCGGTGAACCAGATCGAGTCGTCGGACTTCACCACGATGTCGTTCGGCGAGTTGAGCGGCTTGCCGTCGAACTTGTCGATCAGCACCGTGATGGTGCCGTCATATTCGGTGCGCGTGACGCGCCGCGCATGCTCGCAACTGATGAGGCGGCCCTGGCGGTCGCGCGTGTTGCCGTTGGCGAAGTTCGAGGGCTTGCGGAAAACGCTGACGCGTCCGGTTTCCTCGTCCCAGCGCATGATGCGGTTGTTCGGAATGTCGCTCCACAGGAGGCAGCGCGCGTCGCCGAACCAGACGGGGCCTTCGTTCCACCGGCAGCCGCCGGCGATCTTCTCGACGGTGGTCTGCGCGATGCGGTATTTGTTGAAGGCCGGATCGAGCGTCTGGATCGCGGGATCCGGATAGCGCTCGTTCGGCTCCCATGCGGCGAAGGCCTTCGGCGCCAACGCGATCGCGGCCGCCGCGCCGGCAGCCGTCACTATTCCACGTCGTGTGGATTGCATCTGCGTCTCCCCCGTGATGGCGACGGCTTTGACCGGCCGCGCTCGCGCCAATGGTAACAATGTCAGCGCGAACGCGCACGCCGCGTTTTCGAAAAACCGGATTGAGGCCGCTGCACGTCCGGACCGAGCGCGTGCGCGATCACTTTGCGCATCACGTTGGGCAGCGCTTCGTCGCCAAGCGCCCGGACCGGCACCCAGCGCATACCATCCGGCGTTCGCGCGGATTTTGAGATCGTCGCGGTATGCACAATCAATTGCAGCGGAAAATGCGTGAAGACATGGTCGACATGCCCCGGCAGGCGGCGCCATGTTTCGTCGGGAAACGGCGCCTCCGTCAAGCGCCGACGATGCCTCGAAATCCTGGCTCCACGCGGTGCCCGGCACTTCCGTCATGCCGCCGAGCAATCCCTTTTCCGGACGCCTGCGCACCAGAATGTGATCGTCGCGCAGCGCCACGAACGCGGCGCCGCGGCGCAACGCGCCGGTTTTCTTTTCGCGCCTTGCGGGGAAACGACTCCTGGTCGCCGCGGGCGCGCGCCACGCAGGGCTCGCGCCACGGGCAGAGCACGCAGGCCGGTTTCTTCGGCGTGCAGATGGTGGCGCCGAGATCCATCATGGCCTGCGCGAAATCGCCGGCGCGGCGCGCCGGCGTCAGACCCTCCGCCAGTACGCGGATACGCGGCTTGGCGGCCGGCAACTCCTCCTCGACGGCGAACAGCCGCGCGATCACGCGCTCGATATTGCCGTCGACCGGGCTCGCGCGCCGGTCGAACGCGATCGCCGCGATCGCCGCCGCGGTGTAGGGGCCGATGCCGGGCAGCGCGCGCAATCCTTCTTCGGTATCGGGAAAGCGCCCGCCGTGGCGATCGGCCACGGCTTTCGCGCAGGCATGCAGGTTGCGCGCGCGCGCGTAATAGCCGAGCCCGGCCCACAGGCTCAGCACATCGATCGAGCGGCGCGGCGGCAAGCTGCGTCACGGTCGGGCAGCGTTCGAGGAAGCGCGCATAGTAAGGAGCGACCGCCTTCACGGTGGTCTGCTGCAGCATGATCTCGGAGAGCCAGACGTGGTAAGGGTCGGCGTGCGCGCCGTCCCGGGCGCGCCACGGCAGCGCGCGGCGATGCCGGTCGTACCAGGCGAGCAGCAGGGCAGGATCAGGCGCCGCGGTCTTCTTGCGGGCGGCTTTGACTGCTAGGCTCATGCCCCACCGATTGACAGAGCCTGCCGCCGTGAACAAGCCCGCGCGTTCGCAAGCCAAGTCCCTGAGCCAGCTTCTCGGCAAGACCATCGCCGACCTGCTCGCCAAGCAAGGCTTCGCCTCGACCGGAATCGTCACCCACTGGCCCGATATCGTCGGCGCGGACATCGCCGAGCACGCCGAACCGATCGGATGATCTGGCCGCGCCGGGTACACGAGGACGATCCGGAACCCGCCACCCTGGTGCTGCGCGTGGAGGGGCCGGTGGCGCTGGAGATCCAGCACCTCGCGGGCGTCATCATCGAGAAGGTGAACCGCTTCTTCGGCTGGCGCGCGGTCGGCCGCATCCCGATCCGCCAGGCGCCGCTGGCCCGGCGCAAGCCGAAGGCGCCCGACAAGGCGCCTGATCCGGCCGTCGTCGCCCGCCTTGCCGCCGGCATGGCCGATATCTCCGACGACGAGCTGCGCGGCGCGCTCGCGCGGCTCGGCGCCGCGGTCAAGCGAACGTGACTTCACGCGGGGTTCGATGGAACGCCACATTGCCATAATTGGCCGGTCAGGGTAACCGAACGTCTCGCCCAGGCCCAATTCAGGGGAACTTCCTTGCGCATCACCCGTCGTGAATTCGTCGTCTCCACCGGTGCTCTCGTGGCGGCGGCTTCGCTGTTCGCCTCCGCGCCGTTCGCGCTCGCCCAGACCGTCGAAGAGCTGATGCGCCCCGGCCCCCTGCCCGGATCTGGTGCACGGCAAGGCCGACGCGCCGGTGACGATCATCGAATACGCCTCGATGACCTGCCCGCACTGCGCCAACTTCCACAAGACGACCTATCCGACGCTGAAGACCAGCTACATCGACACCGGCAAGGTGCGGTTCATCTTCCGCGAATTCCCGCTCGACGCCTGGCGGCCGCGGCCTCGATGCTGGCGCGCTGCGCCGGCAAGGACGACGGCGCAAAGACGCTGGCGCTGATCGATGTCCTGTTCGCGAGCAGGACAAATGGGCGACCCGCAATGCCGGTCCCGGTCCTGCGCCAGATCGCCGGCAGGCCGGCATCACCGAGAAGGCGTTCGACGAGTGCCTCAAGGATCAGATGCTCGAAAGCAACATCCTGGCGATGCGCGAACGCGGCAGCAAAGAGTACAAGGTGGAGTCGACGCCGACGTTCTTCGTCAACGGCAAGATGCAGAAGGGCGTCGCCTCGATCGAGGATCTCGAGAAGATCATCGCGCCGCTGCTTCCGAAAAGCTGATCTCTCCACAGGATTCCGCACGGGACAACGCAGCCGCAGGCGATATTCCCCTGTTGCGGCGGGCGCTTGCCCGAATTCATTCTCCGGCGCGATTCAAGGGTGCCCGATTCGCCCGACCGGCGATGACGGCAGCCTCATCGGGCGCGCGGCGCCCCCAGGCGTGACGGAAAATCGATGAAACTCAACAAGTTGCGGCTGCTCGGCTTCAAGTCCTTCGTCGAGCCGACCGACTTCCAGATCGAGCCGGGCCTGACCGGCGTGGTCGGGCCGAACGGCTGCGGCAAGTCGAACCTGGTCGAGGCGCTGCGCTGGGTGATGGGCGAGACCTCGCACAAGTCGATGCGCGCCGCCGACATGGACGACGTGATCTTCTCCGGCACCAACAACCGCCCGGCGCGCAACACCGCCGAGGTGGCGCTCTACCTCGACAACACCGACCGCTCGGCGCCCGGCGCAGTTCAACGAGCACGAGACGCTCGAGGTCTCGCGCCGCATCGAGCGCGAGAAGGGCTCGATCTACCGCATCAACGGCCGCGAAGTGCGCGCGCGCGACGTGCAGCTCCTGTTCGCCGACGCCTCGACCGGCGCGCGCTCGCCCGCGCTGGTGCATCAGGGCCGCATCGGCGAGATCATCCAGGCCAAGCCCGAGCAGCGCCGCCGCGTGCTGGAAGAAGCCGCCGGCGTCGCCGGCCTGCATGCGCGCCGCCACGAGGCCGAGCTGCGGCTGAAGGCGGCCGAGACCAACCTCCACCGGCTCGAGGACGTGATCGGCCAGCTTGCGACGCAGATGGATGCGCTCAAGCGCCAGGCGCGCCAGGCGGTGCCGCTACCGGCAAGTGTCGGCCGAGGTGCGCAAGGCCGAGGCGACGCTGTTCCATCTGCGCTGGCTCGCCGCCAACGCCGAAGTCGCCGAGGCGAACGAGCGCGAAGGACATCTCGATCCGCCGCGTGGCCGAGCGCGACGCAAGCGCAGGCCGAGACCGCGACCGCACAGGCGCATGGCTGCCGCCGCGCTGCCGCCGCTGCGCGACGAGGAGGCCGCGCGCCGGCGCGGCGCTGCAGCGCCTCGTGATGGCGCGCGAGGCGCTCGACCGCGAGGAAGCGCGCGCCAACGAGCGCATCGCCGAGCTCGACCGGCGGCTCGTGCAGCTCGCGCAGGACATCGCGCGCGAGCAGCGGCTCGCGGCCGACGCCGCAGCCGCGCTCGAGCGGCTCGCCGCCGAAGAAGCCGCGCCTGACGCAGGACTGCAGGCGGCGTCGCCGAACGCGAGACGGCGGTGGCGGCGCGTGTCAGCGAAGCCGGGCGCGGCGCTTGCCGAGGTCGAGAAGATCTTCGCCGAACTGACCGGCGCGCTCGCCGATCTCACGGCGCGGCGCAACCAGCTCGAGCGCGCGATCGCGCGACCACTCGGGCCGCCTGATGCGGCTCGAAGGCCAGATCGGCGACGTCGAGAACGAACTCGCGGGGCTGCGAGAAGCCCGAGAACGGCGCGCCGGACGTCGTCGCGCTCGCAAGCGCGGTCGAGGCCGCGCAGGGCGCCGTCGACGCCGCCGAGGCCGCGGCACTGCGCGCCGAAGCCGCGCATTCGTCGGCGCGGCAGGGGCTCGACGTGGCGCGCGGCCCGCTCGCCGAGGCCGAGCGGCGCGTCGAACCGGCTCGAGGCCGAAGCGAAGGCGCTCGCCAAGCTGCTCGACGTCGAGGCGAAGAAGCTCTGGCCGCCGGTGATCGACCTGCTCACGGTCGGCAAGGGCTACGAGGCCGCGCTCGGCGCGGCGCTCGGCGACGATCTCGACGCGCCGGTCGATCCGGCCTCGCCGATGCGCTGGGCCGGCGCGGCGGCCGACGGAAGCGATCCCGCCCTGCCCGACGGCGCCGAGCCGCTGGCGCGCCATGTCACCGCGCCGGCCGAACTGGCGCGCCGGCTCGCGCAGATCGGCGTGGTCGATCGCGGCGCTCGGCCCGGCGCTGGCCGCGCAATTGAAGCCCGGCCAGCGGCTGGTCTCGCGCGACGGCGACCTGTGGCGCTGGGACGGCTTTGCCGCCGCCGCGAATGCGCCGACCGCGGCGGCGCGCCGCCTCGCCGCGAAGAACCGCCTCGCCGATATCGATGCCGAACTGGGCCATGCGCGCGCCGATGCCGAGGCAAAGCGGCAGACGGTCGAGACCGCCGAGGCCGAGCTTGCTGCAGCGGTCGCGGCCGAAGGCGAGGCACGCAACGCGCGGCGCGAGGCGCAGAGCGAGGCCGACAGCGCGCGCGACGCGCATGCGGCGGCCGAGCGCGAGGCCAACCGCCTGACCGCGCGGCTGTCGGCGCTCGCCGAGGCGAAGGTGCGCCTCGCGGCGAGCCGCGACGAGACGCTTGCCGCCAAGCACGACGCCATCGCAGGCGATCGAGGTGCTCGCCGGCCGTCGCCGAACTGGAAGGGCAACTCGCGGGAGTCGCGCGGCGAGGTCGCCGCCAAGCGCGCCGTGCTGGCGGAGGCGCGCGGCGAAGCGCAGGCGCTCGCGCGCGAGGCCGAGCTGCGCGCGAAGCGTCTCGCCGCGATCGCGGCCGAGCGCACCGAATGGGACGACCGCAAGGCAGCGCCGCCGGCCAGAGCGCGACGCTCGGCGAACGGCTGACCGACGCGCAGCCGAGCGCACTTCGCTCGACGGCGCGCCGGCGGCGTTCGCCGAGAAGCGCCGCGCGCTGCTTGTCCGAGATCGAGCAGGCGGACAGCGCGCGACGCGACGCCTCCGATCGCCGCGCCGCGGCCGAGACCGCGCTCGCCGAGGCCGACAAGGCGGCCCGCGCCGCGCTCGAAGCGATGGGCGAGGCGCGCACCGAGCAGGCGCGCGCCGAGGAGCGGCTCGAGGCCGCGAAGCGCCGCACCGCCGACATCGCGCACGAAATCCGCGAGATGCTGGAAACCGAGCCCGGCAACGTGGCGGCGCTGGCCGAGATCGCGCCCGGCGCGGCGCTGCCCGACGTCGACGAGGTCGAGGAACGGCTCGAGAAGCTGCGGCGCGACCGCGAGCGGCTCGGCGCCGTCAATCTGCGCGCCGAGGAAGAGCTGCGCGAGGTCGAGACGCAGCACACCAGCCTGGTCACCGAGCGCGACGACCTGGTCGAGGCGATCAAGCGGCTGCGCCAGGGCATCCAGAGCCTGAACAAGGAAGCGCGCGAGCGGCTGCTGTCCTCGTTCGAGGTCGTCAACGGCCACTTCCAGCGGCTGTTCACGTCACTGTTCGGCGGCGGCACCGCCGAGCTGCAGCTGATCGAAAGCGACGATCCGCTCGAAGCCGGCCTCGAAATCCTCGCCAAGCCGCCGGGCAAGAAGCCCGCGACGCTGTCGCTGCTCTCCGGCGGCGAGCAGGCGCTGACCGCGCTGGCGCTGATCTTCGCGGTGTTCCTCACCAATCCGGCGCCGATCTGCGTGCTGGACGAGGTGGACGCGCCGCTCGACGATCACAACGTCGAGCGCTTCTGCGACCTGCTCGACGAGATGACCCGGCTCACCGACACGCGCTTCGTCATCATCACGCACAACCCGATCACGATGGCGCGGATGAACCGCCTGTTCGGCGTCACCATGGCGGAGCGCGGCGTGTCGCAGCTCGTCTCGGTCGATCTGGAAGCCGCGGTGAAGATCAGGGACGCGGTCTAGAGTTGATCCGCGAATATCGAACACACTCCGATCATTCCCGCGTAAGCGGGAATCCAGCGGGCAAGGACTGGGTCCCCGCTTTCGCGGGGACGAGCGGAGCTCAGCAATTCAATCGCGTTGGATCAAACTCTAGCCAGTTGTGTGGCTACCGCTTCTCCTGCACCTGCGCGAGCTGCTGGCGCAGGCTCTGGAACGTCACCGCGCGGCGCAGATCGTCCTTGGTCGCCGCGATCGTGACGTGGTCGATCGCATCGCCCTTCACGTTACGCGCGATGCTGATCGAATCGTAGGTTACCGCGACGTTCTTGCCGCCGAGGCCGAGAAAGCCGCCGACCGTGATCACCGCGGCCTCGACCTTGCCGTCGTCGTTCAGGATCAGGTTGGCTATCCTGCCGATCTTCTCGTTGGTCACGCTGACGACCTTCGCGCCGATCAGGTTGGAGCCGAGCCACTGGCTCGAGTCCTGGCGCAGCGGATAGGCCGCGGTCGCCTTGAGCGAGAACAGCGAGAGCTGCAACGGCTCGGAGTGGTCCAGCGCCAGCACGGGCGCCATGGCGGCGAGGACCAGGCCGGCGGCAAGCAGTTTGCGCGAGATCATCGGAGTAGCCCCTCGGTTGCCGTTTCGCCTTCAACGAACGGGACCGCTCGCGGGTTCCCTGCCCCGGGAACCGCCCTCGGCTTGAACCTCGAACCGGCCGGCGGCGACAAAAAACCGCTGGAGTCCTGCGGAGTTAGCGCGTCCTCCTGTCGCCCTGCCGCGGTCGCAATCAATCGGCTAGTCTGCGCCGCGCAAATCACCTTCCGGAGCCCTCAAAGGAGCCCCCATGTCCAACATCTCGTCGACCTGGATCGTCATCGGCGTCCTCGTCGTCCTCGTGGTGTGGATCATCATGATCTACAACGGCCTTGTTGCCATGCGGCAGCGGGTCAACCAGTCGTTTGCCGACATCGACGTCCAGCTCAAGCAGCGCCACGACCTGATCCCGAACCTCGTCGAGACCGTGAAGGGCTATGCGACGCATGAGCGCGGCACGCTCGAAGCCGTCATCAAGGCGCGCCAGAGCGCCGTCGCGGCGCCGACCATCGACCAGAAGGTGCAGGCCGAGAACATGCTGTCCGGCGCGCTGCGCCAGATGTTCGCACTGTCGGAGTCCTATCCGGACCTCAAGGCAAACCAGAACTTCCAGCAACTGCAGTCGGAGCTCTCCGACATCGAGAACAAGCTCGCGGCGGCGCGGCGGTTCTTCAACAACGCCGTGCAGGAGTACAACACCGGCATCCAGAATTTCCCCGCGGTGCTGATCGCGGGCCCGCTCGGCTTCCGCGAGCACGCGTTCTTCGACCTCGGCGAAACCCGCGCGCAGGTCGAGCAGGCGCCGCAGGTGAAGTTCTGATCACGGACCTGTCGTCCCGGGCGACCGAGCCCTTGCGAGGGAGACCCGGGACCCATGACTGCGCCATGACGATTGGTCGAATGCTTCGTGGATATGGATCCCGGCTCGCGCAGCCCTGCGGGCTGCTTGGCCGGGATGACAGGTAGCGCTCATGGCAGCAGCCTACGGCCTCTACACCCACATCCAGTCGAACCGGCGCCGCTCGGTCGCGCTGCTGATCGGGCTGTTCTTTCTCGTCTATGTGATGGTGTTTTCGGGTGCGCTTGCCGCCGAGGCGATGCAATACGACGCATCGGTGCAGTGGCTGCTGCGCAAGGCATGGCGCGACCTGCTGTGGGCCGCGCCGTTCGCCACGATCGGCACCGCGATCTGGATCTGGATCGCCTACAAGTTCAACCAGTCGCTGGTCGACATGGTGACCGGCGCGCGCGAGGTCACGCGGCAGGAAGAGCCGCGGCTGTATAATCTCCTCGAAAACCTCATGCATCTCGCGCGGCGTTCCGATGCCGAAGCTCAAGGTGATGGAGGACACCTCGCTCAATGCCTTCGCCAGCGGCATGAACGAGAAGCAGTACGCCGTCACGGTGACGACCGGGCTGCTGAACGCGCTCGACGATGCCGAGATCGAGGCGGTGCTCGGCCACGAACTGACCCACATTCGCAACGGCGACGTACGCATGCTGGTGATCGCCGTCATCATCGCGGGGGTGATCTCGTTCTTCGCCGAATTCTTCTTCCGCACCTTCTTCTATTCGCGCGGCGGCTGGGGACGCTCATCCTCGTCCGACAGCGATCGCGGCAAGGGCGGTGCGGGGATCGCCATCGTGATCGCCGTCGCGCTGATCGCGATCGCCTGGTTTCTCTCGGTCGTGATCCGCTTCGCGCTGTCGCGCAAGCGCGAATTCCTCGCCGATGCCGGCTCGGTCGAGCTGACGAAAAATCCCGACGCCATGATTTCGGCGCTGCGCAAGATCGAGAACCGCGGCGAACTGCACGGCGCGACCTCCGCCGTGATGGAAATGTGCGTCGACAATCCGCGCGAGGGCTTCGCCGACCTGTTCGCCACACATCCCTCGGTCGACAGCCGCGTCGACGCGCTGGTGCGTTTCGCCGGCGGGCGCGATCCCGGTCCGCTCGCGGTGCCGCAATACGATCAGGCGGACGAGCCGTTCGAGCCGCAAGCCGATGAAGCGCCGCAGCAGCCGGCGCCGGATGGGCCGTTCGGCCCTTCCAATACCGGCACTGCCGGCGGCAGGCCGTTCCTGCCGAGCCGTCCGCCGATCGAGCTCGGCCCGGCGGCCAATCCGGCGGCGCCGGGCGCCGCGCCCGATGGACCATGGGGGCCGCATGGTGGCTCGCGCTAACAGCCTCGCACTCCTGCTCGCGGCGCTGTGCAGCGCCTGCACGGCGGTGAGCGATCCCGCCGCATTCGCCGTGGTGGTGCAGGACAAGTACGACACCATGCCGTGCTTTGAGATCAACAATCAGCGCAAGGGTCACGCGGGGCGCGAGAAGGAGCTGGCCGAACTCGCCGCGAAGGCCGAGGCGTCGCCGGGCGGCGCCATCGTGAGCTACGCGGCCTACCGCTCGGAACTCGCTCAGGTGCGCGGACAGCTCGCGGCCGCCGAACGGGCGGCGCAGAAAAACGGCTGCGGTCCACCCAAATAGCGGACCGCAGCGCCGGCCCTGTCGGCCGGCCGCGCGACGATTTCTATTGCAGCGTCGCTTCTGCGATCCAGTCCGTCACGGCGCGCAATGCGCCGTCGCGGTCCTTGTTGCGGCCCTGCGCCTGCTCGAATACCGCAAGCTGCGTGTCGGCCGAGGTGCCGCTGCCGACGATGGCGCGGCAATGCTCGATCTCCTTGAAGCAGCCGAGCGCGTGCGCGTCGCGCTCGATGTCCTCGATCACGTTGTCGAGCAATTCGCCGACCGAGATCGCGCCGTTGCCGGAAATGTCGACGAAGGTGCCGTGCACGCCGTAGCGCTGCGCACGCCATTTGTTCTCGACCACGATCGCGCGCGTCACGGCGGTGAGATCCCAGTTCTGCCACGGGTTGCGCGTGAGGTGGCGGGCGAGCGTGCGGTAGAGGGCGGCGATCGCGATCGAATCGTCCACCAGCGTGCACGAATCGGGCGCGCGCAGCTCGAGGGTCGGATGTTTCAACGACGGCCGGATCGCCCACCAGACATAGCTCGAATTTTCCATCACGCCGGCGTTCACCAGCGCCGCGACGTAGGCATCGTATTCGGCCGGCGTGCGGAACAGCTCGGGCACGCCGGTGCGCGGAAGCTCGTCGTAAGCCGCGAGGCGGTAACCCTTGAGCCCGGTCGGACGCGCGCGCCAGAACGGCGAGGAGGTCGCGAGCGCAATGAACAGCGGCAGGTAAGGCAGCATGCGCATCATGATGTCGACCCGATCGTCCGGATCGGGCAATTCGACATGCACATGCAGCCCGCACAGCATGTTGCGCTGGCCGATCATCTGCAGGTCTTCCATCACGTTGTCGTAGCGCTCGGCCGGGGTCTGCGCGGCGTTGCGCCATTGCGCTGTCGGATGCGTGCCGACCGCAAGGATCGCGAGGTTGTGCTCGGCCGCGATGTTGGAGACGGTCTGGCGCAGGAAGCGCAGCTCGGTGCGCGCATCCGCAATGTTGCTGTGCGGCGTGGTCGCGACCTCGATCTGCGACTGCAGCATCTCGCCCATCACCTGTCCGCCGGTGATGGCCTTCACCTTCTCGAGGAATCCCGCCGGCATCTCGCGCGCGACCGACTTGGTCTCCGCGTCCACCAGGAAGAATTCCTCCTCGATGCCGAACTTGTAGTCGTCGGACATGGTCCACCCTTTCCCGTGCCAAATGTCGAAAAAAACGCGCGCCCCTTCAACGCACGACACGCCTTTCGGCGCGCGCCGCTAAAACTGCGGGAAATCCCGGCCGCACTGGGGCGCAAACGCGCCGACTTTCGGCCATTCCCCTGGCACGATGGCGACCGAGAACGCCCGATGGTGATTGTTGGTTCCCCCTGGGGAGGGAGCTAGCGCCAGTCGCCCAATACCGCCTGGACCATTGCGAGCGCAGCGACGGCTGCGGTATCGGCACGCAAAATACGCGGGCCGAGCGCGAGGCGGACGACGTTGGGAAGCTGCGTGAGCGCGGCGCGCTCGTCCTCGGCAAAACCGCCCTCGGGGCCGATCAGGATGCTGACCGGCAACGCCGCCGCGAGTTCCTCCGCCACGCGCGACGGAGAGCGCAGCCACCGGATCTTTCACCTCGGCGTCCTCGTCGCAGAACACCAGCAGGCGATCCGCCGTCCAGCCGCGCACGAACGTTTCGAACTTCGCCGGCTCGGCGACCTCCGCAATGGTCAGGATGCCGCACTGCTCGGCGGCTTCGATCGCGTTCGCGCGCATCCGCGCGAGATTGACGCGCTCGGCCTGGGTGTGGCGCGTGAGAACGGGGACCAGCCGCGAGACGCCCATTTCGACCGCCTTCTGCACCATGTAGTCGAGGCGCGCATGCTTGAGCGGGGCGAACAGATAGTGCAGGTCGGCGGCGGCGGGCTGTTCGCGGCTGCGCGCCACGATATCGAGTGTCGCGCCCTTCTTGCCGGATGCGGCCAGTTGCGCGCGCCACTCGCCCTCGCGGCCGTTGAACACGAGCACCGCGCCGGCGGGCTTGAGGCGCAGCACGTTGACCAGGTAGTTCGCCTGCTCGCGCGTCAGCAAGACCTGCCCGCCTTCGCGCAGCCCGGCGTCAACGAAAAGTCGCGGAGTGCGGAAATCATAACGCGCCATGGTTCCGCTTTACCCGTCCCGCCGCCGCCGATCCAGCCGCCGCGAATGAAATTCGCGAGTGATTCCGAAAGCTTGCCGTGTTATGGTCGGATTTACCCGCGATAGAACCTTGACCTTGTCCCGGCGACGGACAAGAAAACGGCCGTGGGGGTTGGGAGAGACATCATGCGCGCATTGCCGGTCGCCGCAACCGTATTCCTCGGTCTCACCTGTGCGGCAGCCGCACAGATGCTCGGACCCGGCATGATGATGCCCGGCACCGGAGGCATGCCGGGCGCCAGCGGTCCGTCCGGCTTCGGCGCGCCGCCGCCGCAACGGCAAGAGCCGCCCTGCATGGCGGAATTCGCCCCGATGAAAGCCGAAGCCGAAAAACGCGCCATGGCGCTGCAGGCGGCGATGAAGAAAAAAGTGCCGCGCGAGGAGGCCTGCACGTTCGTCAAGTCGTTCTCGGTGGTGGAGGCGAAGATGGTCAAGTTCGTGACCGCCAACGCACAGAGCTGCGGAATCCCGCCGCAAGCGATCGCGCAGATGAAATCGAACCATGACCGCACCATCAAGGCGCAGACCCAGATCTGCAGCCAGGCTGCCGGTCCCGCCAAGCCGTCCGGCCCGGGTCTGAGCGAGGCGCTCGGCACCACGCGCGGCGGCACGCTCGATCCGCTCGCGCCGCAGAGCGGCGCACTCGACACGCTGACCGGGAACATCCTCGCCCGATGAGCGAGGTCGGCCGCGTCGCCGATTCCACTGGAAACTGGGTCGACACCCTCGCGCCGTCATGGGCGCGCCCCTATCTGCGCCTCGCCCGCGCCGACCGCCCGATCGGCGCGTGGCTGTTGCTGCTGCCGTGCTGGTGGTCGGCAGGCCTGGCCGCCATTGCCGGCGGGCGCCCCTACCCGGACCCATGGCATGTTGCGCTGTTCTTTGCCGGGGCGTTCGTGATGCGCGGCGCCGGCTGCACCTGGAACGACATCCTCGACCGCGACCTCGACGCCAAGGTCGCGCGCACGCGCTCGCGCCCCATTCCGTCAGGCCAGGTGAGCGTGAAGGCCGCGGCGCTCTTCCTGGTCGCGCAGGCGCTGTTCGGGCTGTTGGTGCTGCTGCAGTTCAACCGCTTCACGATCATGCTCGGCATCGCGTCGCTCGGCGTGGTCGCGATCTACCCGCTGATGAAGCGCATCGTCTCGTGGCCGCAGATCGTGCTCGGCCTTGCGTTCTCGTGGGGTGCGCTGATGGGCTTTGCCGCGGTATTTTCGCGGCTCGAGGCGGCGGCACTCCTGCTCTACGCCGGGTCGATCGCCTGGGTGATCGGCTACGACACCATCTACGCGCATCAGGACCGCGAGGACGACGCGCTGGTCGGCGTGAAATCGACCGCGCGGCTGTTCGGTACGCGCACGCGGCTCGCGCTGGTGTGTTGCTATACGGTGGCGGTGCTGCTGATCGGACTGTCCGGCGCTGCCGCGGGCGCCGGTCCGGTGTTCGTTCTCGGCTGCGTCCTGTTCGGCGCACATCTCGGCTGGCAGATCGACCGCCTCGATATCGACAACCCCGAGCAGTGCCTGCGCCTGTTCAAGTCGAACCGCGATGCCGGGCTGATCCTGTTCGCCGCGCTGGCCGGCGACGCGCTTTACCAGGCCTATACGCTGTGAACGCGACCGCTTGAGGGTAATCTAGCGCTTGCGGTCGGCGCGCAGCGCCTTTTGCGTGCGGCTCTCCGGCGTCGCCTTCGCGCTGGGAAATGCCATGGCCCGCGCGATCGGCCGATGCTACATCAGCACCACGATCGCTCTTCAACAAGGATGACCATGCACGTTCTCAAGACCATCGCTTTCGCCGCCGCACTGGCTGTCGCTGCCGTCGGCTCCTCCACCGCAGCAAACGCGCAGACGGCAAAAACCATGACCACACAATCGGGACTGCAGATCACGGACAGCAAGGTCGGCACCGGCGCGACGCCGAAGACAGGCCAGACCTGTGTCATGCACTACACCGGCTGGCTCTATGTGAATGGCGCCAAGGGACAGAAATTCGACTCCTCGCTCGATCGCGGCCAGCCCTTCGAGTTTCCGATCGGCACGCGCCGCGTCATCGCCGGCTGGGACGAAGGCGTCGCCAGCATGAAGGTCGGCGGCAAGCGCACCCTCGTGATCCCGCCCGAGCTCGGCTACGGAGCCCGCGGTGCCGGCGGCGTGATTCCGCCGAACGCCACGCTGATCTTCGAGGTCGAGTTGCTCGACGTGAAGGGCTAGTTCCGCGCGATGAGCTCGCGCTCGCCCTGATGGACGAGCGGCACGACGCGGTTCACGCCGGCGCGGCGGCGCTGGAGAAACCTGGGGCGCCGCTTGCTGAGCGAGGAGCGGCGCCGGCGGCGTTGCGCGGGCGGCTTGATGCGCACCGCGCCGAGCTGCGGAAACGGCGCGCTGAATTCGCCGTCGCTGCCCGCGACGAGCGGCGGCACGCCGAGCACGCGCGACCACAGCTGCCATTCGGCGACCACGTCGTCGGAGTTCTCGGCGCTATAGAGCTCGATCGAAAGCGCCGGATCGACGTGCTCGAGATAGATCCCGACGCCCGCCGGGCGATTGTCCTGTTCGGCGATCAGCCGGATGGAGACGCCGCGGAAGGCCTTGACCGGCACGTTCAGCGCGATGCGCATGCCCTGTACGGCGCGGCGCAGGATCACGCGTTCGCGATGCAACTCCACATGCCGCAGCGCCTCGTCCGCCACGGCATCGCTTGCCGTGAAGCGGACGGGCAGTGCGAGAGGGTCGAGCCGCGCGGTGCGGCTCGACCCGGCGGAGTGCCCGCCGAGCTCGGTTTGACGCCTCACAATTCGCTCCCTGCCGGACTTTTTGTTTTGTGTCCGGACGTTGCCTGGAGCATGCCACGGCGCCGTCCGCGTGAGCTTAATGGCGCTGGTTAACAACGCGTAGGCGCGCCTGCTTCGCGCCACATGATTGACAGGGCGTTGCCGCAAAAGTGCAGATTGTCGCAAACCGGACCGGTTCAACCGGATCCGATCCTTGCCGGCAAGGAAGCGGAAACCAACATGAGGCGCGCCGGGCGGCTGCGGGCGGGCTTGTCACCGCCGCCCCCGCCCCCTAAACGAAGCTCGCTCCATGTCAGACCTTCTCGATCAAACCCCGCTGATTGCGCTTGCCGAACGCCTGGTCGAGGCCGCGCGCAAGGCCGGTGCCGACTCGGCCGACGCGGTGGCCGTGCGCTCGGTTTCGCTCTCGGTCGAGGTGCGCGACGGCAAGGTGGAAGAGACCGAGCGCTCCGAGAGCGACGATCTCGGCCTGCGCGTGCTGGTCGGACGCAGGCAGGCGGTCGTCTCCACCAACGATCTGGCGGGCAACAGCGCCGACGCGCTTGCCGAGCGCGCGGTCGCGATGGCGCGGGTCGCGCCGGACGACCGATATGCCGGGCTCGCCGATCCGGGGCTGCTGGCGCACACATTTGCCGATCTCGATCTGGTCGACCCCGTGCTCCCCGACGTCGGGGTGCTGGAGCACCACGCGCGCACCGCCGAATGCGCTGCGCTCTCGGTCAAGGGCGTCGCCAAGTCCGGCGGCGCGAGCGCTGCCGCCGGCATCGGCGGCATGGTGCTGGCGACGAGCCACGGGTTCCGCGGCGCCTACGTCGCCTCGAGCCATTCGGTCTCGGCGATGGCAATCGCCGGCGAAGGCACCGGCATGGAGCGCGATTACGATTACACCGCCGCCTTGCACGCGCGCGACCTCGAAGCTCCCGAGACGATCGGCCGCCACGCCGGCGAGCGCGCGGTGAAACGGCTCAATCCGCGCAAGGTCGAGACGCGGCGCGTGCCGGTGGTCTACGACCCGCGCGTCGCGGGCTCGCTGGTCGGGCACCTGGCGTCGGCGATCAACGGCGCGTCGATTGCGCGCAAGAGCAGCTTCCTGCGCGACCGCATGGGCGAGCGCCTGTTCCCGAAGGGGATCCGCATCGTCGACGATCCGTTGCGGCCGCGCGGCTTGCGTTCGCGCCCCTTCGACGGCGAAGGCATCGCCGGCAGGCAACTCGCCGTGATCGACGACGGCGTGCTGACATCCTGGTTCCTCGACAGCGCGACCGCGCGTGAGCTTGCGCTGACCACAACCGGGCACGCCTCGCGCGGGGTGTCGTCCGCACCCTCGCCCTCGCCGACCAACCTGCATCTCGCCGCCGGCCGCGCCACCCCGCAGGAACTGATCGCCGCGATCGCGGACGGCTTCTACGTCACCGACCTGATCGGCATGGGCGCCAATCTCGTCACCGGCGACTACAGCCGCGGCGCGTCCGGGCTGTGGATCGAGAACGGCAAGCTGACCTATCCGGTGAGCGAGGTGACCATCGCGGGCCGCCTCATCGACATGTTCGCCTCGCTCGAGCCGGCCAACGACCTCACCTTTCGCTACGGCACCAATGCGCCGACCGTTCGCGTGGAAGGGCTGACCGTTGCGGGCACCTGAACCGACCGCACGCACGCCGCTGCGGGATGAGCTCGCGGTCATCGTCCGGGCGGCCGGCGCGCTCGCGGCCTCGACGTTCCGTGACGCGCAATTGAAATCCTGGACCAAGTCCGGCGACTCGCCGGTCACTGAAGCGGACATCGCGGTCGACAAGTTTCTTCGCGAGCGCCTGATGCGGCTCGCGCCGGATTGCGGCTGGCTGTCCGAGGAGACTGAGGACGACCGCGCAAGGCTCGGCGGATCGCGGCTGTGGATCGTCGATCCGATCGACGGCACGCGCGCCTATCTCGCCGGCCGCACCGACTGGGCGGTTTCAGTCGCGCTTGTGGAGGATGGCCGGCCGGTGGCGGCCGCGGTGTTCGCACCGGTGGAAGACGGGCTCTATCTCGCGGCGGCGGGCGACGGCGCGACACTTGATGGCCAGCCGATTGCGGCGAACGACGGCGACGGCTTTGCGGGCGTGCGCGTTGCCGGGCCCAAGCCGATGATCGCGGAACTGGAAAAATCCGCGACCGGCGTCATCGCCGAACCGAAAGTGCATTCCCTCGCGCTTCGCCTCACGCGTACCGCCGCCGGCAGGCTCGACGTCGCGTTCGCGTCGAAAGACAGCCACGACTGGGATCTCGCCGCGGCCGACCTCATCGTGCATGAGGCGGGCGGGCGGCTCACCACGCTCGACGGGCGCAGCCCGCTCTACAACAATGCCGAGGTGCGCCACGGCGCGCTGGTTGCGGGCGGCGCAAGACGCCACGCGCGCGTGATCGCGATCACGCGCGAGTGGCGGGCACGCCGCGCCTTGCACGATTCCTTGGCATGATGCTATCGCGTCAGCGATGTTGAAATCGTTCATTCGCTCAGAGGCGGCGGTCGCCATCGCGGGTTATGCGCTCGCGGCGCATTATTGGCTGGTCCGGCGCACCAATCGCATGGTGCGCGAGCCGGCGCAGGACTTCTACGCGCCGTTCGACAACAATCACGCCGCGATCGTCGCGCTGTGGCACGGCGAGCATTTCCTCATTCCGTTTCTTGGACGCAAGGGCAAGGACGACCGGTTCACCCCGCTGACGACCTATCACCGCGACGGCGAGATCCTGACGCGCGCCGGCATGCATCTCGGCATCAAGAAGTTCCTGCGCGGCGCCGGCGACCACGGCGGCGAGTTCGTGCGCAAGAAGGCGCTGCAGGCCTTCACCGGCATGATGCGCGAGCTGAAATCCGGGGGAAATGTCGTCGTCACCGCCGACGTGCCGAAGGTCGCGCGCGTCGCCGGGCTCGGCATCGTCACGCTCGCGAAATATTCGCAGTGCCCGATCATCCCGCTCGGGATGGTGACCAGCCGCGTGAAGCGGCTCGACAACTGGGACAAGACCCCGATCAGCCTGCCGTTCGGGCGCATGGCGCTGGTGCGCGGCGAGGAAATCCGCGTGCCGCGCGACGCCGACGATGCCGCGCTCGAAACCACCCGCCTTGAAGTCGAGCAGGCGCTCAATGCCGTGACCGAGCGCGCTTACGCGCTCGCCCGGAACGGCAAGGCCTGAGCCGGACTGCCGCTGCGTCGGGCTTGCGGCGCCTGTCGTTTTGTTGCACCAGACAGCGCATCGAACCGCCTGCGACCGGGCACGCAGGCTCGTCCTGCCACCGACGCGAGACCGCCCATGACCGATGCTGCGCCCAAACAGCTGCTCCACCTCGTGCTCGGCGGCGAGCTGTCGAATATCGAGGACGTCCAGTTCAAGGATCTCAGCCGGGTCGAGATCGTGGGCGTCTATCCCAACTACGCGACCGCCTACGCGGCGTGGAAGGACAAGGCGCAGCGTACCGTCGACAATGCGCAGATGCGCTACTTCATCGTACACCTGCATCGTCTGCTCGATCCCGAGACGGACGTGACGCGGCCGAAGCCCTGAACGGACCCGAGTGATGGTGTTGCGCATGCATACCGGGCGGTCACGCCCGGACGGGACGATGCCGCCGGCCCGCGAAAGCCTGTGCACAACCACAAATCCGCCGCGCCGCTGCGGCATGGCGATAGCGGGGGCGCGAAACAGCGCCGGACGATCGGGGGGGACCGGCCGTGGTTGAGCGGCTGCCGTGGACGTTGCGCGCCTACCGCCGCGTTGCGGCGCTCGCAACGCCGCTGTCGCGGCTGGTGCTGGCGCGGCGGCTCGCGCGCGGCAAGGAGCACCCGCAACGGCTCGCGGAACGGCGCGGCGAGACGCGCATCGCGCGCCCGCCCGGGCCGCTGATCTGGGCGCACGGGGCAAGCGTCGGCGAGATGCTGGCGATCATTCCGCTGGTAGAGGGCGTGCGCGCGCGCAATTTCAATGTGCTGGTCACCTCCGGCACCGTGACGTCGGCGCGGCTTGCCGAGGAGCGGCTGCCGCCGAACGTGATCCATCAGTTCGTGCCGCTCGACACGCCGCGCTATACCGCGCGCTTCCTCGATCACTGGCAGCCTAACCTGGCGCTGCTCGCCGAGTCCGACCTGTGGCCCAACCTGATCGTGTCGTGCACCGAGCGCACCATCCCGCTCATCCTGGTGAACGGGCGCCTGTCGGAGCGCTCGTTCACGCGCTGGCGTTACCTGCCGCAGACGATTGGCGCGCTGCTCGGCCGCTTCGATCTTTGCCTTACGCAATCCGAGCCCGACGCCGAGCGCTACGCCGAACTCGGCGCGCCGCGCGTCACCATGACGGGCAATCTCAAGCTCGACGTCCCGGCGCCGCCGGTCGATGCCGGCAAGCTCGCCGCAATGCGCGCGGTGGTGCGCCAGCGCCCGGTGATCGCCGCGGCCTCGACCCACCCGGGCGAGGAGGCCGTCATCATCGACGCGGTGCGGCGGCTGCGCCAGAGCTTCCCCGGCCTGCTGACGATCATCGCGCCGCGCCATCCCGAACGCGGCGCCGGCGTGGTCGAGATCGCGACCGCCGCCGGCCTCAATGCGGTGGCGCGCTCGCGCGGCCTGCTGCCGGATCGTGGCACCGACGTCTATGTCGCCGACACGATCGGCGAGCTCGGCCTGATCTATCGCCTCGCGCCGATCGTCTTCATGGGCGGCTCGCTGGTGCGCCACGGCGGACAGAACCCGATCGAGGCCGCCAAGCTCGGCGCCGCCATCCTGCACGGGCCGCATGTGTGGAATTTCACCGAGATCTACCAGGCGCTCGACGATGCGCGCGGGGCCGAGGAAGTGCTCGACGTCAATCGCCTCGCGGTGCGCATCGGCGCGTGGCTGACCGACGCGGCACTGCGCAAGCAGGTCGCGGATGCCGGACTGGCGACCGTCGACCAGCTCGGCGGCGCGCTGCGCCGCACGCTGGCGGCGATCGAGCCCTACCTGATGCAGCTCGACCTGGAGCGGCGCTAACCTCATGCGCGCGCCTGGCTTCTGGTGGAAAGAACCGGGAGCGATCAGCGCGCTGCTTTCTCCGCTTGCGGCGATCTACGCAGGCATCGCGCAACGGCGCTTGAAGCAGCCGGGGGAACGCGTCGGCATTCCGGTGATCTGCGTCGGCAACCCGACCGTCGGCGGCGCCGGCAAGACGCCGGCCGCGATTGCGATCGCGCGCATGCTGAGCGCGGCCGGCGAGCGGCCGATGTTTCTCTCGCGCGGCTATGGCGGACGGCTCGCCGGACCAGTCGCGGTCGAGACCGGGCACACCGCCGTGCAGGTCGGCGACGAGCCGCTGCTGCTCGCGCGCGTCGCGCCAACCATCGTCGCCGCAGAACGCGTCGCGGGCGCGCGCCTCGCCGGCGAGCGCGGCGCCAGCGTGATCGTGATGGACGACGGCTTCCAGAATCCGTCGCTCGCCAAGGACCTTTCGATTCTGGTTGTCGATCGCCGCGGCATCGGCAATGGCCGCGTGCTCCCGGCCGGGCCGTTGCGCGCGCCGCTGCGCCCTCAGCTCGATCGCGCGGCCGCGATGCTGATCGTCGGCAGCGATGCGCCCGCGATCGACGCAGCCGCACGCGCGCGCGGCCTGCCCGTCTTTCACGCGACGCTCGAGCCTGAGCCCGATGCGGTCGCATCACTGCGCGGCAGGAAGGTTCTCGCCTTCGCCGGCATCGGCGATCCGGAGAAATTCTTCGCCACCCTTGCGGCCGCCGGGATCGACGCCCCGGTGCGGCGCGGCTTTGGCGATCATCACCGCTACACCGGCCTCGAGGCGCTTGCGCTGATCCGGGATGCAGAGAAGGACGGCCTCGAACTGCTCACCACCGCAAAGGACTTCGTCCGGCTAAAGGACGACGCCAACGTCGCGCAGTTGGCCGCCCGCGCGCGATCTCTGCCGGTCACGTTGAAAATCGCCGAAGCGGATGCCCTCGAGCGCCTCGTGCGCGGCGCGGTCAAGCGGATTTGAACCGGTCCGGGTGCAGCCGCTGCAGCACGGCTTCCGGCGTGGAATAGGCCTCCTGCAGCTCGACGCTCCAGTATTTCAGCTCTTCGAGCGGGATTGGCACGCTGGTGACCGCGCAGCGGACGAAGGCGCCCGGACGCAGCACGCGGAAATCGCCGTCGAGATACCTGACCTCGGCCTCCCCCGGCATCGGCGAGGACCCGCTGAAGCGGTTGAGCACGTTCAGTCTCCATTCAGGGGCCGAGGCGGCCTTATGCGGCGCCAACCGCCGCGATGCAACATAGTGGTTCGCGCCACGGCGTTAAACCCTCAGATGAGGCGCCTGCCATGCGGCGACTGACAGCCCTCATCTTCGCCGCGCTGCTGGTTTCGGCGCCCGCGGCGGCGGCACCCGATTCCGTCGATATCGAGGGCACCAAGCTCAAAGGGCTGCTGTACCGGCCCACGGGCAACGGGCCGTTCCCGGCGATCGTCGCGATGCACGGCTGTGATGGCCTGGCCGAGCCGGGTTCCGTCATCTCGCGCCGCTATGCCGACTGGGGCGAGCGCCTGATGGGCGCCGGCTATGTCGTTCTGTTCCCCGACAGCTTCGCGGCACGCGGGCTCGGCGCCCAATGCAGTGCCGGGCAGCGCAGCCTGCGCTCCGGGCGCGAGCGCGTGGCGGATGTAGAGGCCGCGCGGCGTTTCCTGCAGTCGCAGAGCTACGTGGTCGCGGATCGCCTCGCGCTGATCGGCTGGGCCAATGGCGGGGTCGCGGCGCTCTGGACCGTGCGTCCCGGCGCGGCGCGGCGCGACGGCAAGCCGGATTTCCGCTCCGCGGTCGCGTTCTATCCGGGATGCCGGCGGCTGCGCGACACCGCCTGGTCGACGCGCCTGCCCACCCTGATCCTGATCGGCGACAAGGACGACTGGACGCCGACAGCGCCGTGCGAGCAGATGGTCGCCGGTGCGCGCGGGCGCACCGCACGCGCCACGATCCACATCTATCCGGGCGCCTATCACGACTTCGACCATCCCGACCTGCCGTTACAGCAGCGCCTCAACGTCGCGCTCGCGACCGGACCGATCGGCCGCGTGCACGTCGGGACCGATGCGGCGGCGCGTGCAGACGCGCTGCGCCGCGTCCCCGAATGGATCGCGCGCTAGCTTTGCGCACGCGCGGCGCATGCGCCGTTCCGCACAGCGGACTGCCCTTCCGAAAGGCTGCACAGGCCGCGGGAATATGGATAGAATCTCCGCCGTCTTCGATAAACCAGCCCGAGGGGAAGAATGGTCGCCACCGTCATTGCGGGCGATAAGGAACGCGACGGCGCCGCGACCCAGGAGCGCGCGCTGCGCGGCGTCGGCGCGCTGACCGCGCTCGGCCTCGCCGAGGGCGACGTCCTGGCCGTCATGCTGCGCAACGAGGCCGCCTTCCTCGAAGCGGTGCTGATCGCGCGCACGGCCGGCTGTTACTCGTGTCCGATCAACTGGCACTACAAGGCCGACGAGGCGGGCTACATCCTGCGCGACTGCTCCGCCAAGGCGCTCATTGTCCACGCCGACCTGTTGCGCCAGATCGAAGGCGGCGTGCCGGAGGGCGTCGCCGTCATCGTGGTCGCGCCATCGGCTGCGACGCGCGCGGCGTTCCGGCTCACCGACGCTCAGTGCGCCATCCCGGACGGCGCGATCGAATACGAGCGCTGGCTCGCATCCACTCAACCTTACGACGGCCCGCCGCGGCGCGTGCACTATTCGCTGCCCTATTCGTCCGGCACCACCGGCAAGCCCAAAGGCGTGATCCGCAAGGCGGCAACGCCCGAGCAGGCGACGCGCGTGGTCGAGGTCACGCAGATGGCGCTCGGCATCAAACAGGGCATGCGCACCGCGATCGTCGCGCCGCTCTACCATTCGGCGCCCGCCTCCTACGGCATCCAGAGCCTGATGTTCGGCGACCTCGTGGTCGTGCACGAGCGCTTCGACGCCGAGCGCCTGCTTGCCGACATCGAGAAGCACCGGCTCGACCGGCTCTATCTGGTCCCGACGCATTTCGTGCGGCTTCTGCGCCTGCCCGACGAGGTAAAGCGGCGCTACGATCTGTCCTCGGTCGAATTCGTCGCCAGCACCGGCTCGCCCTGCCCGCCGCAGGTCAAGCAGCAGATGATCGAATGGTGGGGACCGGTGATCCATGAAAGCTACGCCAGCAGCGAGGCGGGCTTCATCACGGCGCTGTCCTCGGCCGAGGCGCTGGCGCATCCGGGCTCCGCCGGCCGGCCGCTGCCGGGCGCCGACGTGCGCATCATGAACGATGCCGGCGAGGTGCTGCCGCCGTTCGAGGCCGGGCTGATCTACTGCCGGCAGAGCGCCTACCCGGAGTTCACCTACATCAACCGCGACGCGGACCGCCGCGCGATCGAGCGCGACGGCCTGGTGGCGGTCGGCGACGTCGGCTATTTCGACCGCGACGGCTACCTCTACATCTGCGACCGCAAGTCCGACATGGTGATCTCGGGCGGCGTGAACATCTATCCGGCCGAGATCGAGGCGGTGCTGATCACCATGCCGGGAGTCGCGGACTGTGCGGTCTTCGGCATTCCGGACGCCGAGTTCGGCGAGGCGCTCGCCGCGCACGTGCAGCCGTACAACGACGCCCCGCTCGAGCGCGAGGCGGTGCGCGCCTTCCTGAAAGCGCGCATCGCCGACTACAAGGTGCCGCGCGTGGTGGAATTCTCCGACGCGCTGCCGCGCGAGGAGTCGGGCAAGATCTTCAAGCGCCGCCTGCGCGATCCGTACTGGCAGGACGCCGGGCGCAGAATCTGAGCATGACGCCGCCTTTTCGCGCGGAGCACGTCGGCAGCCTGCTGCGGCCGATGAACCTGCTCGCATCGCGCCGGCGCTTTGCGCAACGCGAGATCGATCAGGGCGCGCTGGCCGCGGCGGAAGACCGTGCGATCGAGGACGCGCTGCGGCTGCAGGAGCGCGTGGGCTTGCGCCTTGCGACCGACGGCGAATTCCGCCGCGCGTCCTATCACGGCTATTTCTATTCCCGGCTCGGCGACATGTCCTTCGCGGCGCCGGGCGGCGCAGCCGGCACGCGCGGCGCGCAGCCGGTGGCCATGATCAAAAGCCGCATCGCCTGGACCGGCCCGATCCACGGCGCGGACTTCGCGTTCCTGCAACAGCGCACCCGGGCGCTGCCGAAGATCACGATCCCGGGTCCCTGTGCGCTGCATTTCCGCGGCGGCGATGCGGCGGTTCTGCAGGCCTATCGCGACACGGAAGAATTCTGGGACGACATCGTGACGGCGTTCCGCAGCGAGTTGCGCGCGCTGGGTGACGCCGGCTGCAGCTACGTCCAGATCGACGAGACGGCGTTCGCCAAGTTCGGCGATCCCGAGGTGCGTGACGCGCTTACCGCGCGCGGCGACGATCCGGACGCGCTGATCGACCGCTACATCGCGGTGACCAACCGCATCGTGCGAGACTTGGGGGGCCTGCGCATCGGGATGCATCTGTGTCGCGGCAACCGCGGTGGGCAATGGCACGCGGAAGGCGGCTACGAGGCGGTGGCCGAAAAGCTGTTCAACGCGCTCGACATCGGCCTGTTCTTCCTCGAATACGATTCGCCGCGCGCCGGCGATTTCTCGCCGCTGCGCTTCGTCCCGAAGGACAAGGCGATCGTGCTCGGCCTGGTCTCGACCAAAGCCAACTTTCTCGAGGACAAGGCCGCGCTGAAGCAGCGCCTCGACGAAGCGAGCCGGTTCGTCCCGCTGCAGCAGCTCGCGGTCAGCCCGCAATGCGGCTTCGCCAGCACCGAGCTGGGCAACCCGGTCAGCGCCGACATGCAGGAAGCCAAGCTGCGCCTGGTGGTAGAGTTGGCGCAGGAGACCTGGGGCACGGCCTGAGGAAGCAGACGATGCGCACACGCAAACTCCACGCGGCATGGCTCGCACTCGCCCTCGCGGCGGGCCCGGCATCGGCCGCCGACACGCTCAAGCTCGCGATCGGCCAGCGTGGCCTGTGGGATTCCGCCATCGCCGAGATCGGCACGCAAGCCGGCATCTTCGCCAAGCACGATCTCGCGCTGCAGGTGTTCTACACCTCCGGCGGCGGCGAGACGCAACAGGCGGTGATTTCCGGCTCGGCCGACATCGGCGTATCGCCCGGCACGCTCGGCGTGCTCGGCGCCTTCGCCAAGGGCGCGCCGATCCGCATCATCGCGGGCGAAGCGACCGGCACCGCCGAATACTACTTCGTGCGCGCGGACTCGCCCGTGCAAACAGACTTCAAGGGCGTGCGCCCCGAGATGACGCTGGCCTATTCGACCAACGGCTCCGGAACCCACATCACGGCGCTGCGCTTCATGAAGGATTACGGCTTCCAGGCGAAGCTGGTCGCGACCGGCAACGTGCCGGCGACCTATACGCAAGTGATGTCGGGCCAGGTCGATATCGGCTTCTCGACGCCGCCGTTCGGGCTCGATGCGCTTGCCGAAGGCAGAAGCCGGCTGGTCGCGCTGGCCAACGATCTGCCCAGCGTGCGCAACCAGACCGTGCGGGTGACGATCGCGAACGCCAATGATCTGGCGAGGCGGCGCGCGGTCTATGATCGCTTCATCAAGGCCTACCGCGAGGCGATCGACTGGATGTATGCAAACGATGCGGCAGTCGAGGCGTTCGCGAAATATGCCGCGATCACCCCCGCGGCGGCACGCACCGTGCGCGATCGCTTCTATCCCAGGACGATGCTGCAGCTCGACCGCATCGAGGGGATGGACGAGCTGATGCAGGATGCGATCGCGTTCAAGTATATCCCGGCAGCGCTGAGCCGCGAGCAGCTCGGCGAGCTGCTGCAATTGCCGAAGCCGTAGCCGGGCGATTGCCGAACGGCGTCGACAGGCCTACCCTTGCGCCAAGGCCGGCCGGATCGAGCGATGCTGGCTATCGGGGAGAAGACCATGGCGTCAGCAACATTGCTGTCTCGCTTCGCATTCGGCGTGAGCGGTGCGTTGACCATCGTGGGCATTGCGCTCGCGCAGCCCGCGCCGCCACCCGCGCCCGCGCCCGCCTCGCCCTATCCGCCGACCGCGACCATCACCACGCCCGGCTATCCGGCGCAGAGCCCGGCCGACCCGAAGCTGCAATCCGTCGGCCTGCCGAACGGCAAGAAGATCCACCTGCTTCCGGCGACGCTCGAGACCACCCAATGGGGCTGGTTCGACAACGCGCAGGCGCCGGTGCTGCGCGTGAATTCCGGCGACACCATCGCGCTCGAAACGATGATGCACAGCCACAATCAGGTGGTGCCGGGCGCGACCATCGAGCAGATCAAGAAGCTGCGCACCGATTTCCCCGGCCGCGGCCCGCATACGCTGACCGGCCCGATCTACATCGAGGGAGCGCAGCCGGGCGACGTGCTCAAGGTGACGCTGAACAAGATCGTGCCGCGCGCCTACGCGACCAACTTCAACGTGCCCGGCATGTTCGGCCAATTCCCGAACGTCTATTCCGGACGGGCAGGTCAAATATCTCTATCTCGACCTCGACAAGATGCAGACCGAGTTCCTGCCCGGCATCGTGCTGCCGCTGCGCCCGTTCCCCGGCACGCTCGCCGTCGCGCGCAAGGAGCCCGGCCGCTACTCGAGCGTGCCGCCGGGCGAGTTCGCCGGCAACATGGACATCCGCGACTTCGTCGCCGGCACCTCGCTCTACGTGCCGGTGCACGTGCCGGGCGCGCTGCTGTGGACCGGCGACTCGCCATGCCGGCCAGGGCAACGGCGAGGTCAACCTCACCGCGATCGAGACCGCCTACCGCGAGCTCAACATCACCGTGGAGGTGATCAAGGGCAAGCCGCTCGACTTCCCGCGCATCGAGACGCCGAAGTCGTGGATCACGATGGGCTTCGACCAGGATCTCAACAAGGCCTGGGACGCAGACCAAGGCGCAGACCGTCAAGTTCCTCGCCGAGCAGCGCAAGGTCTCCGCCGCCGACGGCCGAGAAGCTGATGGCGAGCGTGTCGGACTGCCGCGTCTCGCAGGTGGTCAACGTCAAGAAGGGCATCCACTGCCTCAACCCGAAGAACGCGCGCGACAAGGAGGACATGGAGCGCCCGACCAAGGAGACGCGCGAAGTATCTACGTCTCGCACGTCAAGGACGCGGACCTGAACAAGGCGATGAACGACGCCTCGATGGGCATGATCAAGTTGCTCGAAACCGAGAAGAAGATCGCCCGGCTCGATGCCTACGGGCTTGCCAGCGTGGCGATGGACTGCCGCGTCGGCGCGGTGTCGGACACCGAGAAGAACGTCCATTGCCTGATGCCGAAGAGCATCTGGGTCGCAAGCGCTGACGCAGACACGGAGGGCCGCATGGCCCTTCCCGACTGCCGATGGCGTTGCGCGCTCGCGCTCTGTCGCGGCGTGGCTCGCGCTCGCGCCGGCCGCATTTGCGCAGGAGCGCATCTCCGGTCGTCACCACGACGACCGACTTGCGCAGCCTGACCGAGGCCGTAGGCGGCGAGCGTGTCGCCGTGGTCAGCCTCGTTCCGCCGAACATGGACGCCGAGGAGTATCAGCCCAAGCCGCAGGATGTGCTGCGCCTGAAAAATGCGCGCGTGTTCGTGCGGGTCGGGCTCGACTACGACCTGTGGGCCGATCGGCTGCTAGCGCAGGCCGGCAGGCCGCGAGATCAGCCGCGGCGGCGCCGGCTATGTCGACGCGTCGTACGGCATCGCGGCGCTGGAGCTGCGCGGGATGAGCGTCGGCCCGGGCGACGGCCATGCCCACGGCAGCGGCAATCCGCATTACTGGCTCGATCCGAAGAACGCCGAGATCATCACCGGCACGATCCTCGAAGCGCTGGCGCGGATCGATCCTGCGCAATGCGGCAAGCTACGAGGCGAACCGGTCGGCTTTTCTCGCTGCGCCTGCAGGCCAAGCTCGCCGGGTGGGAGGCGCAGCCTGACGCCGCTCCAGCGCGATGCCGATCGTCGCCTATCACAACAGCTGGCCCTATTTCGCGCGCCGCTTCCGGCTGGACTTCGTCGGCTTCATCGAGCTGAAGCCCGGCGTGCCGCCGAGCCCGGCGCACCTCGCCGGGATCGTGCGCACCATGCGGGCGCGCGGCGTGCGCATCGTCGTGCGCGAGCCGCACGAGCCGGAACGCGATGTCGCCTTCGTGGCGGGCAAGGCCGGAGCGTCGGTGGTCACACTGGCGGCCTCGGTCGGCGCGCTGCCGCAGGCCGGCGACTACATCGCGCTTGTTCGACGCCAACGTCGCGGCGCTGACATCGGCGGCGCGCGCGATGATCGAGCCGCTCGCAGTTCCTCTGGCCGCCGTTCCTCGTGGCGGTCTGCCTCGTCGGCATCCACGCCTATTTCGGCATCCAGGTGCTGGCGCGCAAAGTCATCTTCGTCGATCTCGCGCTGGCGCAGATCGCGGCACTTGGCGCGACCGCGGCATTCATGCTCGGCCATCCGGCGCAAAGCCCGGCGACCTACGGCTATTCGCTTGCCTTCACGCTGCTTGCGGCCGTGCTGCTCGCCTTCACGCGCACGTGGGGGACGCGCGTCCCGCAGGAGGCGCTGATCGGCGTCATCTACGTGGTCGCGGCGGCGGCGGCGATCCTGCTGATCGACCGGGCGCCGCAGGGCGCCGAGCATCTGAAGCAGATCCTGACCGGCAATATCCTCACCAGCGGGCTGCAGGACGTCGCGGTCATCGTTCCGCTCTATCTGGCGATCGGCCTTGCTGCACTGGCTGTTGCGCCGCCGGCTCGGCGGTGGCGCGCTCGTCTGGGAGTTCGTCTTCTATGCGACGTTCGGCGTGGTCGTGACCTCGTCGGTCGCGATCGCCGGCGTGTTGCTGGTGTTTTCGTTCCTCATCATTCCGGCCGCGATCGGCGTGATGTTCGCGGACGCGCCCGGCAGACAGCTCGCAATCGGCTGGATCGCCGGCACGCTCACCAGCGCTGCGGGCCTCGCCGCGTCCTTCGCGTTCGATTTGCCGACCGGCGCCGCGATGGTCTGCGCATTCGGCGTGGCGCTCGCGGTCGCCGGAATGCTCTACCCATTTCTGCGCGGCAACCGTGAGCGCGCGCTGCGCGCCGCGATTGCGACCACCCGCTGGGCTGTCGCGGCAATTCTGGCCGCGTCCGCGATCCAGCTCGCGGCGGCGCCACGGGCGGACCAGCCGCTCATCGACCTGGCCGAATACGCCGTTCCCTCGCTGCGGGCGTTGTATTTTACCCGCACCGAGCTCGCCACCTTCGCGGATGCCGGCGACTATGCGGAGCGCTATCGCGCCGAAGCGGAGCGGCTGAACGAGCGGGAAAGACGCAATCGCACCGAAGGCGAAGCGCTCGACGACCTCGGCATCGCGCGGATTTCCTCTTTCCTCAAATCCTATGGTGAAATGCGCAAGGGCGAGCAGTTCGTCATGGACGAAGTACGCGCGCGCGCGCGCGAACGCATCCGCTGGGGCCTCGCCTTGGGCCTGCTGGCAGTTGCGCTGATGCTCGCGCCGGTGTCCTGGCGAGGCCTGTCGGCACGGCGTTCGCGCTGAGCGCCTTTTGCTTGCGGATAATCTTTTCCGAAAACCGGTGTCCGCTTTTCGGGATCATGCGCTAGAACAGACTGCCCTGCCCTTCGCCGCCGCCAGCGCGGCGCGAACGCGGGCGGATCGGCTGGCGCGGCTTGACCGGCGCGCCATGCGCCTCGGTCGCCGTCGCCGCCACGCGCCCGTCGGCAAACTCGATATCGAGCCCCTGGCCGGTGCTGACCGTGGCCGCGCTGCGGATCGGCCGCCCGCCCGGTTCGCGCACCAGGGCAAATCCCCGCGCGAGCACGCCCTGATACGAAAACGCCGCAAGCAGCCGGTCGGCCCGCTCGAGCGACGCAAAGCGCCGCTCGACCAGCCGCGCGATGCCGAGCGAGCCGCGCTCGAACAGCGCCGCGATACGCTCGCGGTCGCGCACGATGCGCTGGTGATGCGCCGCGATGTTGGCGCGCACCGCCGCGTCGAGCCGCCCGCCGACCGCGGCGAAGTGCTGGCGGCGCCGGTCGCGATGCACCTTCGTGCAACGCCGCGCACGCGTGATCAGGTTGGCGACGCGCTCCTGCTCGGTGCGCACGCGGCCGCGCAACAATTGCGGCGCCAGCTTGGTCGCGCACTTCAAGTATTGTTTGTGATGGATTTCGGCATTCGCCTTCAAGGCGCGCGGCAGCCGCTCGGACAGCACGTCGAGCTTCTGGCGCGGCATCGCGAGCAACTCGTCCGCGCCGGGCAGTGCGCGCGCCGCCGCGCGCAGTTCGGTGCGGCGGTTATCCAAGCCGCGCGCCCAGCAGGAGAGCTGCCGCCGCGCGAGGCTGTCGATCTGCGACAGGAGATCGACGCGCACCGGCACCGCCATTTCGGCCGCCGCGGTCGGCGTCGGCGCGCGCCTGTCGGATGCAAGATCAATCAGGGTGAAGTCGGTCTCGTGCCCGACCGCCGAGATCAGCGGGATCATGCTGTCGGCCGCGGCGCGCACCACGATCTCCTCGTTGAACGACCACAGATCTTCCAGTGAGCCGCCGCCGCGCGCCACGATGATGAGATCGGGCCGCGGCATGCGGCCGCCTTCGGGCAATGCATTGAAGCCGCGGATCGCGGCCGCGACCTCCTCGGCCGATCCCTCGCCCTGCACCCGCACCGGCCAGACCAGCACGCGGCGCGGAAAGCGGTCCGAGAGCCGATGCAGGATGTCGCGGATCACCGCGCCGGTCGGCGAGGTGACGACGCCGATCACGGTCGGCAGATACGGCAGCAGCTGCTTGCGCGCCTCGTCGAACAGGCCTTCGGCCGCGAGCTTCTTCTTGCGCTCCTCGAGCAGCGCCATCAGCGCGCCGATGCCGGCCGGCTCCAGGCTCTCGACAATGATCTGATACGACGAGCGGCCGGGATACGTGGTCAGCCGCCCGGTCGCGATCACTTCGAGACCTTCCTCGGGCTTGAAGCGAATGCGGCCGAACACGCCCTTCCAGATCACCGCATCGATCTTGGCGCCCTCATCCTTGAGTGCGAAATAGGCGTGGCCGGAGGAATGCGGCCCGCGATAACCGGTGATTTCCCCGCGCACCCGCACGAAACCGTAGGCATCCTCCACGGTCTTCTTCAACGCGTTCGCGAGCTCGCTGACGCTCCATTCCGGGATATTGACGCGGGGCTGGTTCATGGCCGAATCGAATAGCGCCTTTGCGGGGTTGCGGGCCAGCCTAAAACGCCTCGCGCTGAAACGAAAATCCGCCGCGACCGTAGAGGCGAAAGCGGTCTATCCTGATTGGCGCCATGAACCCGGTCGTCGCATTCCTGCTCGATGTCCTCGCGCTGTACGCGGCGATCGGCGGCGTGACAGCGGTCGCGTTCGTGTTGTTCGGCGTGACGCGGGTGCAGAGCGCCGCGGTCAGCCCCGGCGCGCGCATCCTGATCCTGCCCGGCGCGATGGCGCTTTGGCCTTATGTGCTCCTTCGCTGGCTCAGGGTGAAGGCACCATGACGCGCGGGCATCGCGGCCTCCATCGGCTGCTGTGGCCGGCGCTCGCCGTGATCGTCGCGCTCGGTTTCACCATGGCGCTGGTGCTGCGCCCACCCCCTGATCCGCCGGCGCAGTCGGAGCCTGGGAAATGAGCGCCGGATTCCAGGCGGTGCAGTGGAACCGGCGCAAGCGCGTCTATGACGCGATCCTGATCGGCTGCGTCGCGCTGTTCATTGCGGCGTTTATTACGATCGGCGCGCTGCGCAATCCGCCGGCCGACCAGCCGGCCTGGATCGGCCTGCGCATCAAGGCGTTCGGCACCTGCGCGTTCGTGATGCTGACGATCATCCTGATGATCGGCCCGCTCGCCCGCCTCGATCCGCGCTTCCTGCCGCTCTTGTACAACCGCCGGCATTTCGGCGTGCTGACCTTCTGCGTCGCGCTGGTGCATGCGTATTCGGTAGTCGACTGGTTTGCCGTGCAGGGCGCGATGGGCGACCTGATGAACGAGATGACCGGCAGCCCGAACTACGGCAAGTTCATCGGCTTCCCGATCAAGGCGCTCGGCCTGTTCGGCCTCACGGTGATGTTCCTGCTCACCGCGACCAGCCACGACTTCTGGCTCGCGTTCCTCACGCCGCGGGTGTGGAAGGCGCTGCACATGGCGCTCTACCTCGCCTACGGCGTGCTGGTGATGCATGTCGCGCTCGGCGCGATGCAGGAGGATCGGCGCGTGTTCATCCCGCTGCTGCTCGGCGGATCGTTCGCGCTGGTGACCGCGCTGCATATCGCGGCGGCGTGGCGCGAGCGCGAGGTAACTCAGCCGCATGACGGCTGGCTCACGGTCGGCTCTCCCGATTCGATCCCCGACAAGGCTGCGCGCATCGTCACGGCGCCGGATGGCGAGCGCATCGCGGTGTTTCGCGACGGCGACCAGATCGGCGCGCTGACCAACGTTTGCGCGCACCAGAACGGCCCGCTCGGCGAAGGCCGCATCATCGACGGCTGCGTCACCTGCCCGTGGCACGGCTACCAGTACCGCCTCGAGGACGGCTGCGCGCCGCCGCCCTTTACCGAGCGGCTCGCGACCTACCGTGTGCGGCTGCGCGACGGCCTCATCGAGGTCGATCCGAACGCACTGCCGCCGGGCACGAAAGCTGCGATCACCATCGGCGCGGAGTAGCGAAACGCCGGCCGAATCTTGCTACATCAGCCGCCATGAACATCCTGCTCCTCGGCTCCGGCGGCCGCGAACATGCGCTCGCCTGGAAGATCGCCGCATCGCCGCTGACGACGAAGCTCTGGTGCGCGCCGGGCAATGCCGGGATCGCGCGCGAGGCCGAATGCATTCCCCTCGACATCGCGGATCACATCGCGGTGGTGGCGTTCTGCAGGGCCAACAAGGTCGATTTCGTCGTGGTCGGACCCGAAGCGCCGCTGGTCGCCGGGATCGTCGACGATCTCGAAGCCGCCGGCTTCAAGGCCTTCGGTCCGCGCAAGGACGCGGCCCGGCTGGAAGGCTCCAAGGGTTTCACCAAGGATCTCTGCCGCGCGCATGACATCCCGACCGGCGCCTACGAGCGCTTCACTGCGGCCGCGCCGGCCAAGGCTTACGCGCGTAAGCAGAAGACGCCGATTGTGATCAAGGCCGACGGGCTTGCGGCCGGCAAGGGCGTGATCATCGCCGAGAGCATCGCGGAGGCCGAGGCCGCGATCGATATGATGTTCGGCGGCGGGCTTGGCGATGCCGGCGCCGAGGTGGTGATCGAGGAGTTTCTGGTCGGCGAGGAAGCCTCGTTCTTCGCGCTGTGCGACGGCGAGACCGCGATCCCGCTCGCCTCGGCGCAGGACCACAAGCGCGCCTTCGACAATGACCAGGGACCGAACACCGGCGGCATGGGCGCCTACTCGCCCGCGCCGGTGATGACCGCCGAGATGACCAGCCGCACGATGGACGAGATCGTGCGGCCGACAGTTGCGGCGATGAAACAGATGGGCGCGCCGTTCAAGGGCGTCCTGTTCGCCGGACTGATGATCACGGCCGACGGCCCGAAGCTGATCGAGTACAACACGCGCTTCGGCGATCCGGAATGCCAGGTGATGATGATGCGCCTGATGTCCGACCTCGTGCCGGCGCTGATCGCCTCGCGCGACGGGCAGCTGAACAACTTCGACCTGCGCTGGCATGATGAGGCCGCGCTTGTGGTCGTGATGGCGGCGAACGGCTATCCGGGCAGCTACGGCAAAGGTTCGGTGATCGGCGGCCTTGATGCCGCGGCCGCGTTGGATGACGTGCAGGTTTTCCACGCCGGCACCAAGACGGACGGAGGGCGCATCACGGCCAATGGCGGGCGCGTGCTCGGGGTCGCGGCCACCGGCCAATCGGTGCGCGAGGCGCAGCGCCGCGCCTATGCGGCGGTGGACAGGATCGACTGGCCGGGCGGGTTCTGCAGGCGGGATATCGGGTATCTCGCCGTGGAGCGGGAAAAGAGAAGCCTTTGATCCAGCTGAAAAAAAATGATATATACGATTTTTGATGCGGTATATATCGAGGCTGACAATGGGCATCCTCATCAAGCGCGCCGAGACGGAAGAAAAAATCCGCGAGTTGGCCGCGCGCACCGGCGAATCGATTACCGATGCCGTCGATCGCGCGATTGACGAACGCCTCGCGAAACTCGGCCCGCGCAAAGCAAGCGGTCGGGTCGATTGGGCGCGGCTCGACGCCTTGATTGCGAAGGTGAAGGGCGCGCCGGTGCTCAATGAGGGAATGACCGACGACGAGATTGTCGGTTACGACGAGCATGGCGCGCCACACTGATGGTGGTGGATACCTCCGCGCTGATTGCCATCCTGTTCGACGAACCGGAAAAGCCAGCCTTTGCGTCGGCCATTGATGCCGCCGCGGATCCGAAGGTATCCGCTGTCACGCGCGTGGAGGCGATGATGGTCTATCTCGGCCGCCGCCAGAGCGATCCCGCGGACGTCGTGGCTCTTGTCGACATTCTTGGTCTCAAGACAATCGACGTCGATCGCGCGCAAGCTGACCGCGCATTGGAGGCGTTTACGCGCTTCGGCAAAGGCCGCCATCCAGCACGGCTCAATCTTGGCGACTGTTTTGTTTATGCGCTTGCCGCCAGCTTGAACGAACCGCTGCTGTTCAAAGGTGACGATTTCGCCAAGACCGATATCGTGCCAGCTTGGCGCCCATAACAAGCTTTCGGGAAACGCCTCATGACCAGCATCGACCGCCAGGCGGCCTATACCGGCACCAAGGATGTGTCTGCGCCGCTGCGCTTCGATACCGCACGGCTGGAGGCCTATCTGGCGGCGAACGCCAAGGGTTTCCAGGGGCCGCTGACCGTAAAGCAGTTCCGCGGCGGGCAGTCGAACCCGACCTATTTTCTCGAGACGCCGGCGCGCAACTACGTGCTGCGGCGCAAGCCGCCGGGCAAGCTGCTGCCCTCGGCGCACGCGGTCGACCGCGAATTCAAGGTGATCAGCGCGCTCTTCGCCCAGGGCTTCCCGGTCGCCGAGCCGGTGATCTACTGCGCCGACGAGAGCGTCACCGGCACGGCGTTCTACGTGATGGGTTTCGTCGCGGGCCGCGTCATCTGGGTGCCCGAGATGCCGGACTCCAGCCCAAAGGAGCGCGCCGCCGTGTTCGACGCGATGAATGCGACGCTCGCGCGTCTGCACTCCTACGAGCCGTCGGAGATCGGACTCTCGGACTACGGCAAGGGCGAGAATTACGTCGCGCGCCAGGTCGACCGCTGGTCCAAGCAGTACCGCGCCTCCGAGACCGAGAAGATCGACGAGATGGAGCAGCTGATGGAATGGCTGCCGGCGCATCTCCCGCCGCCCGCGCCGGTGCGCCCGGTGCACGGCGACTACCGGCTCGACAACATGATCCTGCATCCAACCGAACCGAAAGTGCTCGCGGTGCTCGACTGGGAGCTTTCCACACTGGGCGATCCTCTCGCCGATTTCACCTATCACTGCATGCAGTGGCACATGCCGCATTCGGATTCCGGCGCCGGCACCGGCTCGCTGGTCGGGCATGATCTGGCAGCGCTCGGCATTCCGGCGCTCTCCGACTATGTCGACGCTTACGTGACGCGCACCGGGCTCGATCCGCGGCCGTATCTGGCGGTCTATTCGGCCTACAATTTCTTCCGCCTCGCCGCGATCCTGCAGGGCATCGTCGGACGCGTGCGCGACGGCACCGCCACCAACGAAAACGCGCCGGCGCGCGCGCAGATGGTGCGGCCGCTCGCCGCCACCGCATGGGAGTTCGCGCAGCAGGCGGGCGCCAAGTGAACGATCAAGTGAGCGAGCAAGTGAGCGGTTAGGTGAAAACCTTCGCGCTCGCACTCGGTGCCGGCGGCGCGCGCGGTATCGCCCATATCGCGATCATCGAGGCGCTCGACGAGATGGGCGTGAAGCCCGCGGCGATCGCCGGCTCATCGATCGGCGCGGTGATCGGCGCCGGCTATGCGGCGGGCCTGAGCGGCCGCGCGATGCGGCGGCATCTCCTCGCGCTCGCGCATGACCGCAGCGAGGTGCTGCGCCGCGTGATGGCGGCGCGCGCGGTCGCATGGTCGGAGATCCTCGGCGCCGGCTTCGGCAATCCGCTGGCGGTCGACGGGATGAAGTTCTTCGAGGCATTCATCGGCGAGTTGCTTCCCGCAAGCTTCGCCGACCTGGCGATCCCGTTCACCGCCGTGGTCACCGACCTGCATGCGCGCGAATGCCTGCTGGTCGACGATGGACCGCTCAAGCCGGTGCTCGCCGCCGCAATGGCGGTGCCGGGCCTGGTGCGGCCGGTCGAGGTGGACGGCCGCATCCTGGTCGACGGCGGGGTGACCGATCCGCTGCCGTTCACGGCCCTGCGCGGCAAGGCCGACGTGATCGTGGCGGTCGATGTGTCCGGCGGGGGCGCCGACACCAGGGGCGTGCCCGATCCGTGGGAAAGCCTGTTCGGCGCGATCTCGGTGATGGGCCATACCATCGTGGCGCACAAGCTCAAGGAATTCACGCCGGACCTTCTGCTGCGGCCGAACATCGGCATCTTCCGCATGCTCGACTTCTTCCAGGCGAGCGCGATCCTGCGCGCCGCCGAGCCGGTCAAGGCCGAGGTGAAGGAGAGACTGGGGGCGTTGCTGGGAATTTAGCTCCGCTCGTCCCCGCGAAAGCGGGGACCCAGCGTCAAGGACTGGATTCCCGCTTACGCGGGAATGAGCGGAAACATTCAGCGCCGGGCCTTGAAGAAGCCCTTCAGCAGCGCGACCGCTTCACCTTCGCTGATGCCGCCGTAAACCTCCGGCCGATGATGGCAGGCGGGCGAAGCAAAGAACCGCACGCCGCTGTCCACCGCGCCGCCCTTCGGGTCGGTGGCGCCGTAGTAGAGGCGGCGGATGCGCGCGAACGAGATCGCGGCCGCGCACATCGTACAGGGCTCGAGCGTCACGTAGAGATCGCAGTCGCTCAGCCGCTCGCTGCCGAGCGCCGCGGCCGCCGCGCGGATTGCCAGCATTTCACAATGGGCAGTCGGATCGCGGTCGCGCAGCGTGCGGTTGCCGCCGCGCGCAATGACCGCACCGTCGCGCACGATGACGGCGCCGACCGGAACCTCGTCCGCCTCCCCGGCGCCGCGCGCCTCGGCGAGCGCGTCATCCATGAAAGACTGTGGCATAAGGCGTCTATGGCGCAGAATCAGAACGAAGGCGAGCGCATCGCCAAGGTCATTGCCCGCGCGGGGCTCGCGTCCCGCCGCGAGGCGGAAGGCTGGATCGCCGCCGGCCGCGTGGCGGTGAACGGCGCGACAATCAGCTCGCCTGCGCTGAACGTGACGCGCGCCGACAAGATCGTGGTCGACGGCAGGCCGCTGCCCGGCGCCGAGCGCACGCGGCTGTTTCTCTATCACAAACCGCGCGGACTGGTGACGACCTCGTCCGACCCGCAGGGCCGCCCGACCATCTTCGGCGCGCTGCCGCAGCACCTGCCGCGCCTGATCAGCATCGGCCGGCTCGATCTTTCGACCGAAGGCCTGCTGCTGCTGACCAACGACGGCGGGCTCGCGCGCGCGCTCGAACTGCCGGCCACCGGCTGGCTGCGGCGCTATCGGGTGCGCGCCTACGGCAAGGTCACCCAGCTGCAGCTCGATGCGCTGCGCGACGGCGTCACGGTCGACGGCATCCACTACGGGCCGATCGAGGCGACGCTCGACCGCGAGCAGCCGTCCAACGTGTGGATCACGTTCGCGATCCGGGAAGGCAAGAACCGCGAGGTGCGCAACGTGCTGCGTTATCTCGGGCTGCACGTCGGTCGGCTCATTCGCGTGTCGTTCGGGCCGTTCCAGCTGGGCGAGCTTGCCGAAGGCGAGGTCGCCGAAGTGGCGACACGCGTGCTGCGCGACCAGCTCGGCGAAAAGCTCACAAAGGCGGCGGGCGCGGATTTCTCCGCGCCGGTCGTGGAGCGCAAACCGGAGCCGCCGAAAGCCGCCGCAGCGGCGAAGCGGAGCGAAGGCCGCGCGGACGCGCGCGGCAAGCCGCAGCGCGATGAGCCGGCCAAGCGTCCGCGCGCTGCGGAGAAAAAACTTCCCGGCCGGCCGCTGCGCGGCGAAGGACGCCGCGACACCTACGACCCACGCGACAACGCCCCCGCCCGGTCCGCGTCGCGGACCACCCTCCCCCGCAAGCGGGGGAGGGATAAGCCGCGCGGGCGCTAGATGCGCATCGTCGGCGGCAGATTGCGCGGGCGCGCGCTGGCGACGCCGAAGTCGCAAGCGATACGCCCGACCGCGGACCGCCTGCGCGAGGCGCTGTTCAATATCCTGGTGCATGCCTATGGCGATCCGGTCAGCGGCGCGCGGGTGCTCGACCTGTTCGCCGGCACCGGCGCGCTCGGACTGGAAGCGACATCGCGCGGCGCGGCGTTCGCGCTGTTCGTCGACGACGGCGCGGAGGCGCGCGCGCTGCTGCGCCAGAACGTCGAGGCACTCAGCCTCGCTGCGGTCACGCGCATCTTCCGCCGCGACGCGACGAAGCTCGGCCCGGCGCATCCACTCGCGCCGTTCTCGCTCGCGTTCCTCGATCCGCCTTATGGACAGGGCCTGGCCGAGAAAGCGCTCGCCTCGGCGCGCGACGGCGGCTGGCTGATCGACGAAGCGCTGATCGTGGTCGAGGAAGCCGCCGGTGCCGCGTTCAAGGCGCCGGATGGCTACGAGGAGATCGAGCGGCGCACGTATGACGATACGGAGTTTACGATCTTGCGCTTTGGCAAATGACCGTCACCCCGGACGGCCCGAAGGGCCGGGCCGGGATCCAACGTGCATCGCGCGTTGCCCGATGGGTCCCGGGTCGCGGCCTTCGGCCTTACCCGGGATGACAGCGGAGATCACTTTCTCCCGAACAACCTTTCGATATCGCCGAGCTTCAGCTCGACATAGGTCGGCCGGCCATGGTTGCACTGGCCCGAGTTCGGCGTCGCCTCCATCTCGCGCAACAGCGCGTTCATCTCCTCGGCCTTGAGGCGGCGGCCGGCGCGCACCGAGCCGTGGCACGCCATCGTGGCCGCGACGTGCATCAGGCGGCGCTCGAGCGGCAGCGCTTCGTCCCATTCGGCCATGTGCTCGGCGAGGTCGCGCAGCAGCGCCCGGGCGTCGAGATCGCCGAGCAGCGACGGCGTCTCCGCAACCGCGACGGCGCCCGGACCGAAGGGCTCGACCACGAGCCCGAACCGCGCAAGCTCGTCGGCGCGCGCGCCAAGCCGCTCGACGTCGGCCTCGTCCAGCTCGACGATCTCGGGGATGAGCAGGATCTGCCGCGCGACGCCGGATCGCGCCAGCGCCTCCTTCATGCGCTCGTAGACAATGCGCTCATGCGCGGCATGCTGGTCGACGATCACGATGCCGTCGCGGGTCTGCGCCACGATGTAGGTCTCGTGCAGCTGCGCGCGCGCCGCGCCGAGCGGTTTCTCGACGAGGTCGGGCGCGGCTTCGGCGATGCGCGTGTCCGCCGCCGGCGTGCCGACGTCGAACGCCGCCTGCGCGGCTTCGGCGAAACCGGCCAGCGCGGTCGCGCCCTGGGTGAACGGGCGCGCCGGCGAGGCGTGCCAGTCCCAGCCGCGCGGGCTGACATTGGGACGGAACGCCGCCACCGTCGCGGCGCCGCCGGTGGTCGCGGCGCGCTGCGCATCGCGCGCGAGCGCCTCCTGCAGCGCGCGCACGATCGAGGCGCGCACCAGCCCCGCGTCGCGGAAGCGGACCTCGGTCTTGGCCGGATGCACGTTGACGTCGACCTCGCGCGGCTCGACGGTCACGAACAGCACGACGACCGGATGGCGGTCGCGGGGCAGGTAGTCGGCGTAGGCGCCGCGCACCGCGCCGAGCAGCAGCCGGTCGCGCACCGGGCGGCCGTTGACGAAGAGATACTGCGAGAGCGCGTTGCCCCTGGTGTAGGTCGGCAGCGCCGCGTAACCCTCGATGGTCAACCCTTCGCGCCCGCCGCGCACCTCGACCGCGTTGGCGCGAAACTCCGCGCCGAGCACATCGCCGAGCCGCGCGAGGCGCCCGGCGAGCCCGGGAAGTGCCGCGCCCCAGCTCACCGCCGCGCGCTCTTCGCCGGCGAGCGTGAAGGCGACATCCGGCCGGCTCATCGCGAGGCGGCGCACCACGTCGCGAATCGCCTCGGCCTCGGTGCGGTCGGTTTTCAGGAACTTGAGCCGCGCCGGCGTCGCGTAGAACAGGTCGCGCACCTCGACGCGCGTGCCTTGCGACAGCGCCGCCGGCTTGACGTCCGACTTCGCGCCGGCGTCGACCGCGACACCCCACGCATGCGGCTCGTCCGCGTGGCGCGTGACGATCGAGAGCCGCGACACCGAACCGATCGAGGGCAGCGCCTCGCCGCGGAAACCGAGCGTGCGGATGTCGAGCAGGTCGTCCTCGGGCAGCTTCGAGGTGGCGTGGCGCTCGACGCGAGCGCGACATCGGCGCGGGTCATGCCGGCGCCGTCGTCGGTCACGCGGATCAGGCGCCGCCCGCCGCCGTCGGTCACGATCTCGATGCGCCTCGCGCCGGCGTCGAGCGCATTCTCGACCAGCTCCTTCACGGCACTCGCCGGCCGCTCCACCACTTCGCCGGCGGCGATGCGGTTGACGATGGTCTGATCAAGCTGGCGGACGGGCATCGGACGACTCAGGCGATTCAACTGCGGGACATTTAACACGCCGATTGCGGCCCCACGGCTGAGGCCTGGCCGCCATCCCCGCTAATCAAACGATGGCTTCGCCTGCCGCAAGCCCTTGATATTGGAGCGGACTTTCTTGCCCTCCAGGCGCTTCTGCTTGGACGCCCGGGTCGGCTTGGTGGCGATCCGCTTCACCGGCCGCACCGCCGCCTCGCGGATCAGCGCGGCAAGCCGCTCCAGCGCGTCGGCGCGGTTGCGCTCTTGGGTGCGGTGGGTCTGCGCGACGATCACCAGCACGCCGTCCTTGGTGATGCGCTTGCCGCCCAGCCGCATCATCCGGACCGCGACGTCGTTCGGCAGCGAAGGCGAGCGGCGCACGTCGAAGCGCAGCTGCACCGCGGTGGAGAGCTTGTTGACGTTCTGCCCGCCCGGACCGGAGGAGCGCACGAAGCTCTCCTCGATCTCGCGTTCGTCGAGGGAGATATCGTCGGTGATTCGGATCATGGCGTTGTCATTCCGGGGCGCGTCGAAGACGCGAGCCCGGAATCCATAACCACGGGCGGAGCGAAAATTGCAAGGATCGTGGTGATGGATTCCGGCCCTCGCCGTAGCGCGTCGCAGACGCGCTTTCGGCTCGGCCGGAATGACAGCTAGGCTTGATCGGCCAGATACTGCTTCGCCAGCACCTTGCCTTCTTCCACCGCCGGCTGATCGAAAGCATCGACGCCGAGGAGATGCGCGGCGATCATCGTCTCCAGCATGAAGTGCATCATCAGTGCGCCAAGGCTCTCCTCGTTCAGCGTCTCGACGTGCATCGTGCGCACCGGGCAGCCGTTCTTGGCCAGCGTCTCCGCCGTGGCGCGCCCTTGCGCGGCGACGAGGTCGCCCATGGTGCGCCCGCCGAGATCGCCCTCGCCCGCGCGTTTCGCGAGGTCAGGATCGATGCGCGGCCCCTCCCCCCTGGTGCCGGTCGTGATCACCGTAAACAGCTTGTCGCGCGGCCCGGCGATGAAGAGCTGCAATTGCGAATGCTGGTCGACCGGCCCGAGCGCGCCGAGCGGCGTCGTGCCTTTGCCGTCCTTACCTAGGCTCTCGGCCCAGAGCTGCACGTACCAGCGCGAGAAGCGTTCGAGCTTGTCGGCGTAAGCCATCAGCACGGCGATGTTTTTGCCCGCGCCCGAAGCCGCAATGTTCAGCGCCGCCCCGAGTGCGGACGGCACCTCGGCAGCCGGGCGTTTCGCCAGCACCGGCGCGAGCGCCATCGCGGCACCGGCGCGGATCGCGCCGGTGTCGAGGCCAAGGATCGCGGCCGGCAGCAGGCCCACATTGGAGAGGCCCGAATAGCGCCCGCCGATCTCGGGGTCGTGTTCGAGGATTTCAACCGAGGGCCCAAGCAGATCGCGCAAGCCGTTGCGCTTGCCGGCCTTCACGGCCTCGCTGATGCCGAAGAACAGTTCGCCGATGCGGCTTTCAAGCCCCGCCTGCTTCACGGCAGACATCGCCGCCGCGGTCTGCATCAGGGTCTCGCCGGTGCCGCCCGACTTCGAGATCGCGATGAAGCGCGTGGTGGCGAGCGGCAATTTGGCGAGCAGCCCGCCGTAGGTCGCGGGATCGAGGTTGTCCATGAAGTGCAGGCGCGGACCGTCGCGGAACGCCTCGATGCCGCGCACGCCGACGCCGGCGAGTTGCGCCAGCGTCTGTCCGCCGAGGCTCGATCCGCCGGTACCGAGCACGACGACATCGGTCGCGCCCGCACGCAGCCGCGCGGCGGCCTTCCTGATCTCGTCCAGGTCGGAGGTCTTTGCCGGCAGCCGCAGCAGCGGCAGCGACGAGGTCTCGTGCGCCTTGCGCACGGCGTCGAGGGCGGCTTCGGCGCGCGTCAGCGCGTCGTCGAGCGCGGCCTTGCCGACGCCGTGCCGGCCGATCGTCTCGGCGCGCGCATTTTCGATTGTCTGCCTGAAGGACATGCGGGACACATGACTGCGGCGCGCAAAAAGTTCCGCGCGGAAGGAACTAGTTCGTCTTGTTCAACCCCTGCGCACGGCCGACCACGACGGTGAGCGACTTGGTGTCGAGCAGCCGCTTTGCGACGCGCCTGGCATCGGCGAGCGTCACCGCGTCGATCATGGCGCTGCGCCGCTCCGGATAGTCGATGCCGAGCCTGTCGAGCTGGATCTGCACCATCTGCCCGGCGATCTTGGAGGAGGTGTCGTAGGAGAGCGCGTAGGAGCCCTTGAGATACGCCTTGGCCTTGTCGAGCTCGTCCTGCGTCGGTCCTTCTTCGGCCAGCCGCTTCATCTCGGCGTCGATGATCGAGAGCGTCTCGGCGGCGCGGTCCGACCGCGTCGCAGTGCCGCCGACCAGCACGTTGGCGCTGTCCATCCAGTAGAGGCTCGAGCGGATCGAATAGGCAAGGCCGCGCTTCTCGCGCACCTCGTTGTAGAGCCGCGAGGTGTGCGTGCCGGCGCCGTAGATGTGGTTGACGATGTAAGCCGCCATGAAGTCCGGGTCGTCGCGGGCAACGCCTGGCCCGCCGAAATTGATCACGGTCTGCGGCACGTCGAGATTGATCACGACGCGCTCGCCGAGCCCCTCAATGGTGCGGCCCGCCACCGGCGCGAGCCTCGGCTTGGCGGGCAGATCGCCGAACACGCTGTCGATCAGCTTGCCTGCGGCCTCGGTGCTAAGGTCGCCGACGATGCCGATGGTCAATTGCTCGCGCGCAAACACGTTCTTGGCGTAGGCCCTGAGGTCGTCGGCGCTGATCGCCGAGACCGTCTCGGGCGTACCCTTCGAGGGCTTGCCGTAGGGATGATCGGGAAACGCGGTCGCCCAGAAGCGCCGGTTGGCGATCTCGTTCGGATTGGTGCTGGAGCGGCTCAATTCGGCGAGCAACTGGCTGCGGATGCGCTCGATCGCCTCGTTGTCGAATCGCGGCACGGTGAGCGCGAGGCGCAGCAACGCGACGCCCTCATCGAGGTTCTCCGACAGCGAGCGCAGCGAACCGCGGAAGTGGTCGCGCGAAGCCGTGAAGCCGATCTCGATCGCCTTCTCCTCCATGCGTTCCTGGAACGCCTGTGCATTGAGGTCGCCGGCGCCTTCGTCGAGCATCGACGAGACCATGTTGGCGACACCCGGCTTGTCCGCGGGGTCGGCGTTGGCGCCGCCGGTAAAGGCGAAGTCGAGCGCGACCATCGGGACGGAGGGCTCGCGCACCAGCCACGCCTTGATGCCGCCGGGACTGGTAATCGCCTCGATCTTGCTGGCGGCGGGCGCCGGGCCGATGGCACCCAGCGTAACGGCGGTCGCGACGGCAAGACGGACAAGCATTCTCACGATTTTTTCTCCTCGCGTGCCCCGTCCTTCACCAGGTAACCCGTGACCGACTGGCGCTTGTCGAGGAAGCGCCGTCCAGCGTCGCGCACCTGCTCGGCCGTGATGGCGCGCAGCCGGTCCGGCCGCGCCTGCACGTCGGCGACAGTCTGGCCCGAGGTCAGCGCCGCGCCGTAGATGCGCGCGAGCGTCGACTGATTGTCCTGCGCATAGACGTGATCGGCGATCATGCGCGCCTTGGACCGCGCGACGTCTTCCGCGGTCGGCCCGTTATCGAGGAAGGAGGCGATCACGCCGTCGATCGCGGCTTCAAGCTTCTCCAGCGTCACGCCGCTCGCCGGCGTGCCGTAGACGCCGAAGCGCGAGGAGTCGAGCGACGTGCCCTGGTACCAAGTGCCGACATTGGTCGCGACGCGCTGCTCCACCACCAGCGCGCGGAACAGGGCGCTGTTCGACCCGCCGCCGAGCACATGTGACAGCACGTCGAGCGCGTAGGCGTCGTCGCGCTGCGCGGTGGTGAAGGACGGCACCAGATAGGAGCGCTGCAGGCTCGGCTGCGGCACGCGCAGGTCCGCGAAAATGACGCGCCGCTCGGCGATCTGCGGCGGCTCCTGCGGGCGCTTGCGCTCGCCCATCGCCCCATGGCGCGCCAGCTTCCCGTAGGTCTTCTCCGCCAGCGTCTTCACCTCGTCGGCGGTGACGTCGCCGGCGACGACCAGCACGGCGTTATCCGGCTCGTAGAAGCGCTTGTAGAAGTCGAGCGCGTCGGTGCGGTTGAGCGTCTCCATCTCGTGGCGCCAGCCGATGGTCGGCTTGCCATAGGGATGGTTGAGGTATTGCGCGGCGCCGACCTGCTCGGAGAGGCGCGCGGAAGGCTCGTTCTCGATGCGCTGGTTGCGCTCTTCGAGGATCACGTTGCGCTCGCTTGCGATGATCTCGTCGGTCAGCACCAGGCCGGTCATGCGGTCGGCCTCGAACTCCATCAGGGTGCCGAGATGCTCGCGCGCGGTGCGCTGGAAATAGCCGGTATAGTCGTTCGACGTGAACGCGTTCTCCTGGCCGCCGATGGCGGCGAGCTGTTGCGAGAATCGCCCGGCCGGGTTCTTCGCCGTTCCCTTGAACATCAGGTGCTCGAGGAAGTGCGCGATGCCCGACTTGCCCGCCGGCTCGTCGGCGGCGCCGACGCGATACCACAGCATGTGGGTGACGACAGGCGTGCGGCGATCCGGGATCACCAAGACGGTCATGCCGTTGGCGAGCGAGAACTGCGCGATCGGCGTCTGGGCGGCGGCCCCGCCGGCGCCGAGCGATGCAAGCGGCGTGCAGAGGCAGAGAATCAGAAAGGCGCGAATCAGCATGGTCGGCACGGCTTTCTCATGGCCTGTGCCTAGCACAGGGCGAAACGACGTTGCCCCGCGGTAACGATCAATTGTCGGGCGTTCCCTCCGGCCGCGACAGGATCGTCGGGATCTTCCAACCCGGGCCGCTGTCGCCGACGGTACCATAGGGCTGGTTCGTCGCCGGTGTCTGATAGCCCGGCGGCGGCTGGGTCAGCTGGCCGCGCGAAGGCTCGCCCTCGAACTTGGCCGTCTCGTTGGCGTAGCTCCCGGTGAGCGCGCGCCAGTTGAAGATGCTGGACGAGCCGAGCTCGTTCGGGCGCAGCGGGCGGCCGATATCGATGTCTTCCTGCGAGCCGGACCTGGACGGGTCGCTGACGCGTTGCGCATTCGGGTTGGTGCCGCGGCGCAGTTCGTCAGGCGACAGGCGCGAGCTGCTGCCGGGATCGTCCGGCGTTGCGTACAGCTGCGGCTTCGTTTGCGCGGCGGTCTTGCGGCGCGTCTGCTCGCGCGGCCAGGCCGGGCTGCGCGCCGAGGCATCGACCTGGTCGGGCGGCGGCAGGTCGAGGCTCGGCGGGATCACCAGCGGCGAGCGCTCACGGTAATCGATGCCGCGCCTGTTGCCGACATCGACCCCCAGCCCGCCGAGAATGCCCTTGATGATGCGCTGCTCGAAGCTGTCGTCGTCGTCGGCCTGCTGGGCCTTCGCAGCCCCGGCGCCGCCGAACGCCAGCAGGGCGCCGCACAGGCTTGCGATCAGGCCGAAGCGCAGGCGCGTGCCGAACCGGTCATGACCCATGGTGATCACCCAATTTATTTAAGCGGAACAAGGCCATCCCCCGAGGACAACCGCGACCCATTGATCCCGTGGGATCAGGGCGCTTTTGCGGCATGCCCCCCGAAAAAGGACTCATACAGCAGCCCGATCACCCCCGCAACGATGGCGGCATCCGCGAGATTAAACACGTACCAGGCGAATTTGAAGCTGTCCGTGTCGATGTGGAACAGGACGAAGTCCATGACCGCGCCGTAGGCGAGGCGGTCGATGGCGTTACCGAGCGCCCCGCCGATGATCAGGCCGAGCGACAGCGCGGTCAGCCGGCTCTCCGCCCGCGCGAGCCAGATCCAAAGGATGACCACCGCAGCGGTTTTCAGCGCGAGCAAGGTGTAACGGCCGAGATCGGTGTCCTGCGGAAACAGCCCGTAGCTGATGCCCGGGTTCCAGGTGAGCACGAAGGCAAGAAACGACGTGAGGTGGACCAGGCCTTTGTTGGCCAGGTCGAAGCCGTACTTGAGCCAGAGCTTGACCGCCTGATCGAGCGCGCAGACGAGCGCCGCCGCGATCAGGCCGAGGCTGGTAAGCGGACCATAGAAATACCGGTCCACGTCACTCCGCCGCTTTCGCCATGGCGTCCCACTCGCGCAACGCCTGCGCGTCGCGCGGCGTCACGTCGGGATAATCCGGATCGGACCCCACGGCGGGCAAGATTTTCCACGAGCGCGCGCACTTGCGGCCTTCGGCGAGCTTCGGCACCACCGCGACGCCTTTCACCTCGTCCAGCCGGAACGCCGCGCCGGGCCCCTCGCCGTCGATCAGTGTTGCGGCGGAGGTGATGCAGGTTTCGGCAAGATCGATCTCGACCAGCGCGGCGAACAGGTCGGGGTCGGCGACGTGGACGACGGGAGCGGCCTCGAGCGAGGAGCCGATGCGCTTGTTGGCACGCTCCACCTCCAGCGCGCCGGTGACCGCGCGGCGCACCAGGCGCACCTTGCGCCACTTCTCGGCGAGCGCATCGTCGCGCCAGGCCGCGGGGATCTCCGGGAAGGGTTCGAGGTGAACCGAGTTCTTCTCGCCCGGATAGCGCGACAACCACGCTTCTTCCGCCGTAAAGCAGAGCATCGGCGCGAGCCACGTCACGGTGCAGCGGAAGATTTCGTCGAGCACGGTGAGCGCGGCCTTGCGCGTCGCCGATGAAACCGGATCGCAGTAGAGCGCATCCTTGCGGATGTCGAAGTAGAAGGCCGACAGGTCGACCGTCATGAACTGGCTCAGGCTTGCGAAGATGCGCTTGTAGTCGAACTCCGCGTAGGCCTGGCGCACCAGCGTGTCGAGCTCGGCGAGGCGATGCAGCATCAGCCGCTCGAGCTCGGGCATCCGCTCGGCCGCGACGCGATCCTCGACCTGGAAATGCACCAGGTTGCCGAGCATCCAGCGGATCGTGTTGCGCAGCTTGCGATAGGTATCGACGGTGGTTTTCAGGATCTCCGGCCCGATGCGGATGTCGTCGGCATAGTCCGACGCGCACACCCACATCCGGAGAATGTCGGCGCCGGACTGTTTCATGACATCCTGCGGCGCGACGGTATTGCCGAGCGACTTGGACATCTTGCGTCCATGCTCGTCGAGCACGAAGCCGTGGGTCAGCACCACGTCGAACGGCGCGACGCCGCGCGTGCCGCAGCTCTCCAGCAGGGAGGAATGAAACCAGCCGCGATGCTGGTCGGACCCTTCGAGGTACATCACGGTGTCGTCGCCGCCATGCATCTTGCGCCTGATGCCCGCGAGCGTCGGGAAATGACGCGGGTCTTCCAGCGTGAAGGCATGCGTCGACCCTGAGTTCGAACCAGACATCGAGGATGTCGTCGACCTTCTGCCAGTCTTCGTTCGCGAGACTGCCGAGGAAGCGCTCGCGCGCGCCCGCCGCATACCAGGCGTCCGCGCCCTCGGCCTCGAAAGCATCGCCGATGCGCTTGTTCACGGCCGCGTCCTGCAGCACCTCGACCGAGCCGTCGCCCGTCTCGCGCACGAACACCGCGATCGGCACGCCCCAGGCGCGCTGGCGCGAGATCACCCAGTCGGGGCGGCTCTCGATCATGCCGGTGATGCGGTTCTCGCCCTGCGGCGGGACCCATGCGGTGTCCTTGATCGCGGTGAGCGCGCGATGACGCAGGGTGTCAGAGGGCTTGTCGATGCCCTTATCCATCGCGATGAACCATTGCGGCGTATTGCGGAAGATCACCGGCTTCTTCGAGCGCCACGAATGGGGATACTGGTGCTTCAGCCGCCCGCGCGCGATCAGCGCATTGGCGGCGGCGAGCGCCTTGATCACGGCCTCGTTGGCGTCGCCCTTCTCGCCCTTGTCGTTGAGCACGCGCTTGCCGGTGAAGCCCGACGCCTGTTCGGTGAACGCGCCGTTCTCGTCCACCGTGTAGGGGATCGCGCTGTTGATCCCGCGCGATTCCAGTTCACGCGCGTTCGCGGTCCAGACGTCGAAGTCCTCGCGGCCGTGACCCGGCGCGGTGTGCACGAAACCGGTGCCCGCATCGTCCGACACGTGGTCGCCGGCGAGCAGCGGTACTATGAACTCATATGAGCCCGCGACGCCCTTGAGCGGATGCGCGCAGCCGAGCTGCGTGAGGTCTTCGCCTGAAACCGCCCTCACCTTCTCGAATGCCGTAACGCGCGCCTGCTTGAACACGTCCGCCGCGAGCTTATCCGCGAGGATCAGCAGATCGCCGGTCTTCGCCCAATTCTCCGCCGGCGCATCGGTGACCTTGTAGAGGCTGTAGGCAACCTTCGGGGAATAGCTGATCGCGCGATTGCCCGGGATCGTCCATGGAGTCGTCGTCCAGATGACGATCGACGTATCCCGGTAGGCCTCCTTCAGGGCCTTCGCGCGATCGCCGAACCCGAACGCAACCGGAAACTTGGCCCAGATCGTATCGCTGGTGTAATCCTCGTACTCGACCTCGGCCTCGGCGAGTGCGGTCTTCTCCACCACGCTCCACATCACCGGCTTGGAGCCGCGGTAGAGCGTGCCGTTGGCGGCGAACTTCATCAGCTCGCGCGCGATCTGCGCCTCGGCCGGAAAGCTCATCGTGGTGTAGGGATTGGCCCAGTCGCCCTCGACGCCGAGCCGCTTGAACTCTTCGCGCTGCACCCCGAGCCAGTGCTCGGCGAAGGCGCGGCACTCGGCGCGGAATTCGTTGATCGGCACCGCGTCCTTGTTCTTGCCTTTGGCGCGGTACTCTTCCTCGATCTTCCACTCGATCGGCAGGCCGTGGCAGTCCCAGCCCGGGACGTAATTGGAATCATGGCCGAGCATCTGCTGCGAGCGCGTCACCACGTCCTTCAGGATCTTGTTCAGCGCGGTGCCGATATGGATGTTGCCGTTGGCGTAAGGCGGGCCGTCATGCAGCACGAACTTCGTGCGGCCGGTCGCGGCCGCGCGCAGGCGCGCGTACATGCCGAGCCTCGCCCAGCGGGCGAGGAGCTCGGGCTCCTTTTGCGGCAGGCCGGCGCGCATCGGAAAATCGGTCTGGGGCAGGAACAGAGTCGTGCTGTAGTCGCGGGCTTCGGTCATGGGGAGAATCGCTGAGCGGTATGGGTTGCGCGGGAACGGTCTATCACCGGCGCTCGGCCCGAATCAGGCGGAGACCGGGCGAATAATTCGCGAAATCGATATGGCACCGCGCACGCTCATGGGGCGGGCTTGTAGCAGACCGGCCGGGTGGCCGCAAAGCTTCACGAAAAGGCCTGCTGGGACGGAGGGTTAGCGTGGCGCTGGACGATCGGTGCGATCGATGCCATATTGTCATGAAAATCAGGCAACTGGCATTATGAGTCGGAAAACGCCCTCCTCCGGATTTGCCGAAAGCCCGGCGGCTTTCGATGCCGCGGCGGCGCGCGTCGCGCCGGCCGCACTGGGCGATCTCGCGCGCCACGGCTACAGCGAGGACGAAATCTTCGCGTTGGTGGTCCCGAAGCGGACGCTGGCGCGGCGCAAGGCGGCGAACGAGCCGCTGACGATCGAGGAAACCGACAAGGCGCTCCGTCTCGAACGAATTGCCGTGCAGGCCCAACGTGTGTTCGGCGATGCCGAGAAGGCGCATCGCTGGCTGCGCAAGGCGAAACGCGAATTGAAAAGCGAGACACCCCTCGCCTATCTGGCCAGCGAAGCGGGCGCGCGCGTGGTCGAGGAGATGCTGTTCCGGATCGAGCACGGCATCTTCGCCTGAGCCATGCGGCTCTGGCGGATTTCGAACCACGCGAGCCTGAGCGGCGAGGGCGGGCTCTATGCTTCGGGGCGCTGGCACACGCGCGGTCGGCGCGTCGTCTATCTGGCGGACCACCCGGCATCCGCATTGCTCGAGGTGATGGTGCATCTCGAGATCGACGCCGAGGACTTACCGACGCATTACCAACTGCTCGGCGTCGATCTGCCTGACGACCTGGCAAGCGATGCGGTGGACGAGAGCACGCTGCCTGCAGATTGGCGTGAGCAGGTTGTCGACACACGCGCCCGCGGTGATGACTGGTTGAGCAAGGGTGCGGCGGCATTGTTGCGTGTGCCGTCCGTGATCGTGCCCGAGGGTACGAACTATCTGCTAAACCCCGAGCACCTGGATGCGGCGCGGATCAATATCGGGGCCGCCGTGCGCGCGGCGTGGACCAACGCTTGAGGGCGTTCGTGAAGAGCTAGGCAAAGAGTGCGTCGATGTCGTCCTGCGAGGCGTGGCCGGACTCGCCGGCGAGCTTCGGGCCGTTGACCAGCCTGGCATCGCCCTCGCGCTCGGCCGGCTTCTCGGCTTCGATACCCTTGAAGGCGTCGAGCCCGCCCCAGATTTCCATCATGCGCAGGATGTGCGTCTCGATGAATTTCAGCGTTCCCACCACCTTGGTGATGCGCTGGCCGGTGAGGTCCTGGAAATTGCAGGCCTCGAATATCTTGATCACGCGCTCCTGCAGGTCCTGCACGAGTTGCTGGTTCTGTTCGTCCTTCAGCCGCGCCGCAAGCGTCGCGGCAAGCTGGTCGATCTCCTCGGCGCTCGACAGGATCGTGTCGGTCGCGCTCTCGGTGCCGCCGACGATGGCGTCGAGTTCGTTGGTGACGCGCGCCATCTGCGGCCCTTCGAAGCCGGTGACGTGCACGGTCGCGATCTCCTGCTTGGTGCGGGTGATCGCATCCTGAATGAGGTCGAGCTCGCCCTTGAGCTTCGCGGCTTCGGCGATCTGCGCCTTGTAGGCGTCGATCATCTGCTGCGTCACCTGCTCCGACGGCTTCACCAGCGACCGCAGCGCGCGCAGCTCGGACATGATTTCGTCGTGCGCGTAGTGAGGAGCAGGCACATGCGGCGCCGGGCGGCCGGTCACGCGATCCATTCTCTCGACGCGAAATGGCTTGCGCCGCGCTTGCATTGTCGTCCCCCGACATCCGAGCACTTGCTTTACGCGCGGCGCCTTTAAGATCGGTTCATGAGGTGCAAATCGATGCGAATACCCGCGCGCTACGCGGCATTAACCATCCTGCTTTGCGCAAAATAAACCGTAACGTGACGAACGGAATCTGAATCCGGCCATTCAAACGCAACGGGCGGTTTCGTTTACCAAACGGTCGAGTTTCTCAGGCGTTGTGGTGTGCAAGCGAGGCCGCGCGTTTCGGTCTCATGTCACGACGATCAAGTTCGAGAGTACGTCGATGTCCCGCCATGCGATTCCGTTCGCCGTCATCAGTGTGTTCACCGCGGCGCCCGCCGCCGCGCAAAGTTACCCCCCGCAGATCTACGCGCAGCAAGTCGAGCCGCAACAGGCGCCGATGCGCGTTGCCGCCGCGCAGCGCGGCAACAACATGGGCGGGGGCTTCATCGAGTTCCTGTTCAACGGCAGCGGCGAGGCGCCGCGCCAGCAGCGCCCCTCGTACCAGGTGCCGCAATACATCGATCCGTATCAGGGGCGGCGCCAGGACGTTGAGCCCGAGCTCGCGCCGCGCGGCTCTGCGATGGCTTATCCCGGCATGCAGGGCGAGCCCGCGCGCCCCAGCGTGGACCCGCGCTACCTGCCACAGGTCGTCTCATATGACGGCAAGCACGCGCCGGGCACGATCGTGATCGATACGCCGAACAAGTTCCTCTATCACGTCGAGGAAGGCGGCAGGGCGAAGCGCTACGGCATCGGCGTCGGCCGCCCCGGCTTCACCTGGGCCGGCGTGAAGAGCGTCACGCGCAAGGCCGAGTGGCCGGACTGGGTGCCGCCGCCGGAAATGCTGCAGCGCCGCCCCGATTTGCCGCGTCACATGGCCGGCGGGCCGGACAATCCGCTCGGCGCGCGCGCAATGTATCTCGGCTCCTCGCTTTACCGCATCCATGGCTCGAACGAGCCCTGGACCATCGGCACCGCGGTCTCGTCGGGGTGCATCCGCATGCGCAACGAGGACGTGATCGATCTCTACGGGCGCGTGAAGGTGGGGACGAAGGTGGTGGTGATTTAACCACCGCGCGCAATGGCGAAACGAAAAGGCCGCCGGATGGCGGCCTTTTTTGATTTCAACGAACGCGACCAGCGCTCACGCCTCGCTGTCGCCCCCGTCGGCGCCGCCGCCGTCGTCGTAGCCGGCGTCATCCTCAGAGCCTTGGTCCGAGCCGCCTTCGCCGGTCTCGGCACTGTCGAACAGTCCGGCGCGGCGGCCTTCGCCGGCATCGCCGGAGCGGCCGCCGCCGGATGTCGTCGAGGCCGGCGTCGCGCGCGAGTTCCCCGCTGCCGGCATTGCCGCTCCAGGGCGAGCGCTCCTCGCCGCGCCCCGACAGGGAATCGAATGCGCCCGCGGCCGGGCTCGAGCCGCCGTGCCCGCCCATCGCCGAGCGGATGCCGCCCATCAGCAGCGAGCCGCCGATCATGCCGGCGGCAGCGGCGGCCGCCGTACCCAGGAATGAACCGCCGCCGCTGCGCGGCGGCTCCTGCATCGGCGCGCCCTGCGGGTAGCCGCCTTGCGGATAACCCTGCTGCGCGCCGCCCTGCCCCCACGCAGACGGCGCGCCCATCGGCTGACCGGACTGCGGCACGCGCGGCACCGAGCCGCGCGGCTCGTCGCGGCCAAACAGGCTGTCGCGCATGTTGTCGAGGAACCCGCGCGGCTGCCCGGCCTGCTGCTGCGGCGTGCCGTACTGCTGCTCGTATTCCTGGATGCGCGCGTTCGCGGCCTTCAGCGCCTCGTCCTGCAGCAGCACGGTCTGCACCAGCGCATACGCGGCGTTCGGCGCGCGGCGAAAGCCTTCGCGGATCATCGCCTCGGCGTCGGGATCGCGCGGCGAATTCTCCAGGCTGGCAAGCCGGTTGAACAATTCGGCCATCAGTTGGCGTTCCTGCGGCGTCATGGTCGTTCTCCTCGGGGCCGCGGCTGCGGCGGGCATGATATGGGGCGCCTGGTACCGGGGCGAAATGGCGCAACAATGAAATGTTGTCGCAGCGTGAAAAGGTTTCAGTTCAGCGTCACCCCGGCCGCCGCCAGATCGACCGGAAAGGCGTCGCCGACGAAATAGGCGTATTCCTGCTCGCGCAGGAGCGTCAGCGGATCGAGCCGCATCAGCTCGTCATCGACGTGCCCCGGATGGCACATGACCAGGCCGCCCTCCGGCATGCCGGTCGAGAAACTGCGGGAAGATGCGCGGCGAAATCCGCGTCCAGGCGGTAGGTATAGGTGCCGGCGAACGCCGGGTTGACGGCGACGCCGTGGCGTGCCGCGCGGGCGCGGAATTCGCGGCTGAGCATAGTCGATCAGCAGGCCCTTCGGATCGGTGAGCCGCTGCGACAGGCGGCGGATCGAGCCGCACTGACGCACCCAGGCGTGCGGCGCCATCCAGGCGACCGCCTCGAGCGCGGCGTCGCGCACCTGCGGAAACAGATGCACATGCTGATGCCCGTCGACGAAATCCGGCGGGCGGCCGAACGCCGCAGCGAATGCCTCGAACTGCGCGCGCAGCTCGGCCGCGAGCGCCGTCATGTCGAGGCGCTGCTGCACGGCGAGCCGCAACGTCGCGGTGAGCGGCAGGAACGCGCCGTTGATCAGCGGCGCGAAGGCCGCGGTGAGCGGCTTGAGCGGACGCGGTCAAGCGTCAGGTGCAGGCCGATCGCGACGCGCGTGACGGTCCGCGTTGAGCGTATCGAGCGCGACCGCCTCGCGCGCGCGAGAAGCTCGGCGCGACCACCATCACCGACGTCGCGTTGAGCCGGCCGCGCGCGATCAGGTCGCGGATCGCCGCGTTGACGCCGGGCGCGATGCCGTAATCGTCGGCGCACAGCCAGATGCGGCGCGGAGTGCGCCTCGCTCATCGCTCTCACTCGGCGGCGGTGCGCGTGCGCGCTCTGGCGTGCGGCGCCTTCGGCCTGCTTCACGCTGTGCTCGGCGACGAAATAGATCGGCCGCGCCTTCTGCTCGGAGAGGATCTTGCCGATGTATTCGCCGAGCACGCCGATCATCACGAGCTGCACGCCGCCGAGCACCATCAGGCCGACCACGACCGACGGATAGCCCGGCACCGCGACGCCGTAGACCAGCACCTCGAACAGCATCGCAGGCGCCGAAGATCAGCGCGGTGAACGCGAGCACCAGGCCGAGCAGGCTCGCGAGCCGCAGCGGCGCGACCGAGAACGAGGTCAGCCCCTCGATCGAGAGGCCGAGCAGCGAACGCCCAGCCGAAGGTGGTGGCGCCGTGCAGGCGCTCGCGCCGGCTCATAGTCGACGCGCAGTCTGCCGGAAGCCGATCCAGCTCGCGAGCCCCTTGAAGAAGCGGTTGCGCTCCGGCATGCGGCGCAGCGCATCGGCGGCGCGCGGCGAGAGCAGGCGGAAGTCGCCGGCATCTTCGGGAATCTTGTGGCGCGCGCCCCAGTTGAGCAGCGCGTAGAATATCCTGCCGCCGAGCCGGCGCAGCGCGGACTCGCTCTCGCGATGCGCCTTGGCGGTGTAGACGACGTCGTAGCCGTCATCGAGCCAATGGCCGACCAGCGTGTCGATCAGCGCGGGCGGATGCTGCCCGTCGCCGTCCATGAACAGCACCGCGCCGCGCCGCGCGTGATCGAGGCCGGCGGCGAGCGCCGCCTCCTTGCCGAAATTGCGCGACAGCGCGATCACCTGCACGTCGAGCGCATCCGCCGGGCAGCGCGCGCGCGACCGCGAGCGTGTCGTCGCGGCTGCCGTCATCGACGTAGACGACTTCGACGGCAAGCCCGCGCGCGGCTCGCGAGATCGCGCGCAACCTCGCCCAGCTGCGCGTGCAGGCGCGCGAGGCCGAGCGCCTCGTTGTAGAGCGGAACGACGATCGACAGGCCGGCTTCCATGCCGCCGCCTTATAGCGGAACGCGTTTGCGCTGTCGCGCCGCCGCGGCGGCGCATGCTAAGCGGCCGCCGCATGGCCCTGCCTGCTCCCGTTTGGAAAACCTGCGCGTGCGCATCGCCGCGGCGTGGCAGCGACCGCGCCGTGGCGCTCAAGGCGCTGTCGTTCGCCACTGGTCGGGGCTGATCAACACCGCGGTCGACGCGAGCGTGTTCTTCCTGCTGCTCGGCTTCGTAACCTCGTCGCTCATCGTCGCGAATGTGAGCGCCTGGCTGGTCGCGGTGACGGGCTCCTATGTGATGAACTCGTTCACGACGTTCTCGGCGGAGACCGGCGGCAAGCTGCGGCTGAAGGACTACGCCGGCTTCGTCGGCTCAGGCCTCGTGGCGGTGATCGCGACCACCACGACGGTGGTGCTCGCGGCGAACTTCGTGCCGGTGTGGGCCGCGAAGGGCGTCGCGATCCTGGTGAGCTTCGTGGTGAATTTCTCGATCACGCATTTCGTGGTGTTTCGGGCGAAGACGGAGAAGGTCGGGGAGCCGCATTAGCAGGGTTCCTGCACGTCAATTCTCGAGCGACGATTATCGGTTGAACCGGCTCCGCCACCCGACTTTCCGCGCAACACGCGGCGTTGCAGGCCGCTACCCCAGCCCCTTCTCCAGCCGCGCATACAGCGGATTGTCCCGCGTGAACACGTAGTCGATCTCCGCGACCGTGACGCTCTCGGCGCCCTTCTCGCGCAGGAAGCTCGCGAGCGCGTGCACGTGCGCCGGCGGGCAGTGCAGCGTCAGCATGCCGGACGAGGTCGGCCCGCCGAACGGCGCGGCAACGCCGAAGCGCTCCTTCGCCTCCTTCAGCACCTCGTCGTTCACGCCGGGCGAGCGCGTGCGCACCTCGCGGAACGCGCGCGCGCGCGCCTGCGCGGCGATGCGGTCGAGGATGAGCCGCGCGATCTCGCGCTCCTCCGCGCCCCAATCCGCGCCGCGCGACGCGACCAGATTGGCCTGCGAGCGCAGCATCGATGCCGTCGTCGAGCACCTTCAGGCCGTTGGCCGCGAGCGTCGCGCCGGTGGTGGTGATGTCGACGATCAGCTCGGCGGTGCCGGCCGCGGGCGCGCCTTCGGTCGCGCCGAGGCTTTCGACGATGCGGTAGTCGATGATGCCGTGATGCGAGAAGAACTGCCGCGTCAGGTTCACGTATTTGGTGGCGACGCGCATCTTGCGGTCGTGCGTGGCGCGGAACGCGGTCGCGACGTCGTCGAGGTCGGCCATGGTGCGCACGTCGATCCAGGCCTGCGGCACCGCGACCACGACATTGGCCTCGCCGAAGCCGAGCTTGTCGATCAGCACCACGCGCTTCTCGGCGTCCGGGATGGTCTCGCGCATCAGGTCCTCGCCGGTGACGCCGAAATGCACGCGCGCCCTGCGCCAGCTGCGCGGTGATGTCGGAGGCCGAGAGATAGGCGACCTCGACGCCGGGCAGGCCGGCGATCGCGCCGCGATACTCGCGCGCGCCGCGCGGCTTGACGAGCTTCAGGCCGGCGCGCGCGAAGAACGCCTCGGCGTTCTCCTGCAGCCGGCCCTTGGACGGCACCGCGAGGACGAACGGCGCGCTCATGGCGCGCGCCCCGATCGTCGCGAGCCGCTCGATCCACACCGCAAAGCCGACCGCCGGGATCGGCTCGTGCGCGCCGAGCCGCGTCAGCAGCCCGTCGTAGCGCCCGCCGGCGACCAGCTGGCGCGTCGACGCGCTTGTCGCGGATCGTGCAGCTCGAACACGAAGCCGGTGTAGTAATCGAGCCCGCGCCCGAACGCGGTCGAGAACTTGATGCGCGCGACATCGACGCCGCGCGCGGCGAGGAAGCCGGTGCGGCTTTCGAACAGGTCGAGCGCCGCGGCGAGATCGAGCTCGTGCTCGGCGCGCGAGCGTGCGCAGCGCGTCGGCGGCCTCGTCCGGATCGCCGCTGATGGCGAGGAACTGCTCGATCAGCGCGCGCGTCGCGCGCGGCAGCGCCGGCGCTGGCGCCGAGCGCCGCCTGCTCGAGGAAGCGGTCGGCGATCTCGCCGACGCGTGCGTCCGCCGACCGCGGTGATGCCGGCGATCGAGAGCAGGTCGGTGACCAGCGCATGCGCGGCCTTCGGGTCGGAGCCGGCCAGCGCGGCGAGCACGCCCTGATATTCGGGCCGCTCGATGCGCCGCCGCGCTGACGAGCCGGTCGAGATCGTGCGCGAGCGATGCCGGTGCGGTTGAAGTCCTTCACCAGCCGGCGCTTCCAGGCCGGCGCCAGATCGAGCGCGGCGATCAGCGCGGCGAACAGCCCGACATCGCCCATGCGGATTTCCGGCGCCGGCGATGCCGTAATGCGCGGTCGCCTCGAGCCCGAGCGCGAGCATCTCGGCGTCGGCGGCCGCGGTGTCGCGCCGCGCCGAAGGATTCGATGCCGGCCTGCATGAATTCGGCCGGCGCCTCGCCGCGATGGCGGAACACCGGGCCGAGATAGCAGAAGCCGGCCGCCTCGCCGGCGCCGGGCGAGGCGAGATAGTCGCGCGACACCGGAATGGTGAGGTCCGGGCGCAGGCAGAGCTCGTGGCCGTCCGGATCGGTGGTGAGAAACATGCGGCGGCGGATGTCCTCGCCCGAGAGGTCGAGGAACGGCTCGGCCGGCTGCAGGATCGGCGGGCGCAACGCGCGCGTAGCCGGCGCGCTCGTAATGCGCGACCAGCGCCTCGGCGCGGGCGTCGGGTCCTGTCGTGGCGTTGGTCATGGCCGTTGCGTTTCGGTTTGGCGGGCGCTGTAGCACGGGATGGGTAAAGGTTCGACCGCGATCGGCGGGCGGGCTTAACGGGATGGCGGGGCCGCGCCGCTCGCTCGCCGCCTCGTGCGTAGAGCGTTGGTGTTATAATATAACACAACGCCACGTGCCGTCAGACACGAGGAGCGTGCCGCGGAGCGTCGCGGTCAGCGCCCCTCGGCGTGAACCGTCACGTCGACGTCCATCCCGAGATGGGTCACGCCTTCCCCGGCGAATGTACCGCCGATCGGGACCGCCTGGGCCGGGTCGCGCGTCACCGCGACGCGGATCAGGTTCTCGCCCGCAATCAGCCCGTTGGTCGGATCGAACTCGACCCAGCCGGCGCCGGGGAGATAGATTTCGGCCCAGGCATGCGTCGCGCCGGCGCCCTGCACGGCCTCGCCGCCGTCGAGTGACGGATCGTAGAGATAGCCGCTGACGAAGCGCGCGCCGAAGCCGAGTGAGCGCGCCGCCTCGATGAGCAGCAGCGCGTAATCGCGGCAGGTGCCGCTCTTGCGCTCGATGGTCTCGACCGGTGCCTGCGTGCCCTCCTCCTCGCGCATGCGATATGCGAACGAGCCGCGGATCGCGGCGTTCATCGTGGCGAGCAGGTTGAAGGTGTTGGTGGGCGTCTCGAGGATGAACTGGCGCGCCCATTCGTCGACCACGCCGCGCGCATCCGGATAGTGACGTTCGCGCAGGCGGCCGAGGTCGGAACGGTCGTCGGCGGAATGCATGAAGGGATAGCTTTCCGCCTCGGGCGCGATCGGAAAGTCCAGCCGCGCGAGCGCGTAGCGTTCGATGGTGAGTTCGGACACGATCCTGAGCTCGGCCGCCGGCTCGTGGAAATCCACCAGCGCGACCGAATTGCCGAACACGTCGTGCAGCCAGCGCAGCTTGCCGGGCGGCGAGAGCGACAGCTCGGCACCGACCAGGCGCAGGTCATGGCTGTCGCGCGGACGCAGCATCAGCCGGTGCTGGCCGAAGGTGACCGGCGCCGAATAGCGATAGATGGTGGCGTGACGGACGGTGAGAAGCTTCATAGGACAATCATTGCATCAAAATCGGACGGGCGGTAACCGACAAGCTCCGCCTTCGTTCCGCCCGCAGGCGCGGATAGAGCGGGCGCGAGCGAGGACACGTCGGATTTTGGAGATTGTCATGCGCCTGCCTTTGCGGCTCTGCTTCGTCCTGGTCGCCACCCCGGCACTCGCGCTCGACATGCCGCCGCGCAAGGCCGGCCTGTGGGAGCTGAAGATGAACCTGCAAGGCACCCCGATGCCGGGACAAGCCTTCCAGCACTGCATCGATGCGGCGACCGACAAGGCGATGAACGATGTCGGCGGCGGCATGCGCGGGCAATGCTCGAAGCAGGACATGCAACGCTCGGGCAACACGATCACGGTCAACTCGGTGTGCAATATCGGCGGCGCAACCACGACCTCGCGCGCCGTCGTGACCGGCGATTTCAATTCGGCCTATACGGTGAAGGTGACATCCAAACGCGAGGGCGGCCCCGCGGTGCCGGGCATGCCGGCCGAGACCAATATGACGATCGAGGCGAAATGGCTCGGCGCCTGCAAGGCGGATCAGAAGCCGGGCGACATGATCATGGGCAACGGCGTGAAGATGAACATCAACGACATGAGGAGCTTGCCGGGAATGAAGAAGTAGTGCGCCGGCCCGTGCACAATCCGCGCTCGACGCATCGTGGCGCTGCGCTGGCGCTCGCCGCAGTGCTGATTGCCGGTCCGGCCCTGGCGCTCGACCTCCCGCCGCGCAAGCCCGGCTTGTGGCAACTCGACATCAGCGTCAACGTCCGCGGCGGCGCATCGGGGACGTTGCACCACTGCATCGACGCCGCGACGGACAGCGCGATGAACGATATCGGCGGCGGCGCGGACCAGTGCACGATCCGCAACATCGAGCGCGCCGGTAACAGCATGACGATCGACTGGATCTGCAAGGTCGGCGCCGGAACGATAACTTCGCACGCGGTCGTCACCGGCGATCTCAATTCCGCCTACACGGCCAAAACCACGACCACGCGCGAGGGCGGAATTCCCGCTCCTCCTGACCTGCCGGCGGAGATGGTCACAACCACCGATGCAAAATGGATCGGCCCGTGCGCGGCCGATCAACAGCCCGGCGACATCTTCGTGGTGCTGCTGGGCAATGTGATGAAGTGGAATATCAAGGATTTGAAACCGACGCCGGGCGGAATGAAGAAGTAGCAGGTTCACTCACCGCGCCGCCGACTTCGTCGCTGACACTCTCGGCCACGGACAGCGGAAGAAGGACAGTTCGGCGCAACGTCAACTCCATTTCACCTGGTGCTTGTCGAGCAGCTTGCGCACTTCCTCGACGAGTTGATCTTCCTTCACGGCGTACCGCGCCTTCGCCTGCGCGGCCTTGTATTCGTCGCGGTCCTTGATCTGCGAGATCGACACGCCGAGGATCAGGTCCTTGATCTGCACCTCGCCTTTGGCCTTCTCGTCGCCGCCCTGGATCACGGCGCAAGGCGAGCCCCCTCAGTCCCAATTTATTTCATAGTGAGCAAGCAACTTGCGGACTACGTTCACCATGTCGTGTTCGGGCACGACATGTTGCGCCTGCGACTGCATCCGAAGATATTCTTCGCGGTCCTTCGAGCCAGTTAGATTGGCGCCAAGGATCAGATCTTTTATTTGCACTAATCCTCTCTCTCTTTCATCGCTCCCTTGTATGATAGCGCAAGGTGAGCTGCGCCTGTCGGCGTACTTCATTTGCTGACCGAGAGAGTGCTTTGGGTTGCCAAGGTAGAGTTCGGCCCGAATGCCGGCGCTACGCAGAATCGCAACCAGCCGCTGATAGACAGGTATGTCTCCTCCGAACACGGTAACGAGGACTGGTCCTCGTGCCGGCCTCGCACCAAGCTTATTGATCATCATTAGAGCCGCTTGCAGACGCGACACGCCAATTGAAAAGCCCGTCGCTGGCACAGGCTGTCCTCGAAATCGCGAAACAAGGCCATCGTACCGTCCGCCGCCACCGACCGAGCCGACGCGTACCGGACGGCCCTTCTCATCCCTAGTCTCTATTAAAAGTTCTACTTCGTAGACCGGCCCTGTGTAGTATTCGAGACCGCGAACAATCGATGGGTCAATCATTATACGTTTGGACCCATATCCCGCAGCACGAACGAGCTCAGCAATCTGCCAAAGTTCATGCAACGCTTCTTGAATTTTGGGATGGTGTCCAAGCCACGAACTCAATTGCGATATCGTTTGTTTGTTGTTTATTGGAACGCGACCGTAGCCAAACTCTGAATGAACGTGTCGAACATGCCGACCAGAGTTTCTATCAAAATCGACGCTAACAAAGCTCGAGTCTTCTCGCTCCCAATCGGGCAAACTTTCGAACGTTTCATATGCCTGAGGATTGAGTTGAAACAGCATCATCAGCTGATCAATATGATATTCGCTGAGACCTACCCCGGATGAGTAGTCCCCACTTTCATCGCGGCGACCTTGACCAAGCAAAGCTCGGACTCCGGATTCGCCAAGTCGGTCATACTTATCGAGACCTCGGAGTACCGCTAACCGACGTTCGTGATTCCGGTCTCCGGAAAGGTCAATGGCGTCCATCAAGCCGTCTAAAAGTTTTCGGTTATTCACTTTGATAACGTACAATCCGCGGGGAATACCAAGTTCCTCCATCGTGTCCGCGATCATCATGCAGACCTCGGCGTCGGCGGCCATCGAGGCGCTTCCGACGGTATCGGCATCGAACTGCATGAATTGACGAAAGCGGCCTGGGCCTGGCTTTTCATTCCGAAAAACCCACCCGGAACGATAACTTCGATAGGGCAAGGTGATGTGCTGGAAATTTTCGGCGACATAGCGCGCGAGCGGCGCGGTCAGGTCGTAGCGCAGGCTCATCCACTGCTCGTCGTCGTCCTGGAACGAGAACACGCCCTCGTTCGGCCGGTCGAGGTCGGGCAGGAACTTGCCAAGCGCGTCGGTGTACTCGATCATCGGCGTCTCGACCGGCTCGAAGCCGTAGCGCTCGTAGACGCCGCGGATGGTTTCGAGCATGCGCCGGGTGGCGGCGATCTCAGCCGGGCCGCGGTCGGCAAGGCCGCGCGGCAGGCGCGCTTTCAGCTTGTTCTGCTTGTCGTTCGACACTGGGGCGGTTCCGGGAGAGGTTGGCGGTTGGTAACGCACCGCCCGGGGGGCGGCAAGGCACGCACACGCTCACAGCAACGTTCAACAACGTCCTGCGTGGCAAGCGCACTATACTGTGCGTGCGCCCGCCATTGCCGATGGGTCAAGCATTCTCAATTCTGCGGATCGGGACCAATTCGGCCGGCTTTCCAAGAAAGCCTTGGCTTCACATGCCGAATTCTTGCAAACACTTGGTCGCGGCGCGCAACACAAGGTGGATTTGAGTATTCAAATTTACCGCAACTGAAAATTAAGCATTCTTTTACTGGCTGGGCACATCTTCTCCGTGTGGCGGCCTGCCGTCGTTCAGCCTGGGAGAACTTCATGCACCTTTCGCCGCGCGGCACCTTCGCCGCAGCCGTCGCGCTGGGCGCGACGATGATTGCAGGTACGGCGTTTGCCGACGACGGCGTCACCGCCGACACCATCGTGTTCGGGCAGGCCGCGGTGCTTGAGGGTCCCGCCTCCGCGCTCGGCCTCGGCATGAAGGCCGGCCTCGATGCGGCGTTCGCCGAGATCAACGCCAAGGGTGGCGTGCATGGCCGCAAGATCAAGCTGATCAGCATCAACGACGGATACGAGCCGGACCGCTCGATCGCCGCAACCAGGAAGCTGATCGAGGAAGACAAGGTGTTTGCGCTGGTCGGCCCGGTCGGCACGCCCACCTCGGCCGCGACGCAGCCGATCGCGACCGCCGCCAACGTGCCGTTCATCGGCGCATTCACCGGCGTCGGCTTCCTGCGCAATCCGAAGCTCGAGAACGTCATCAACGTTCGCGCCAGCTATGATGCCGAGACCGAAGCCTGGGTGAAGCATCTCACCGAGGACCTGAAGGTCTCGAAGATCGCGATCTTCTACCAGGACGACGCGTTCGGCCGCGCCGGCCTCTCCGGCTTCAAGAAGGCGATGGAGAAGCGCAAGATCGAGGCCGTCGCGGAAGCGACCTATGAGCGCAACACCGTCGCGGTGAAGTCGGGTCTGCTCGCGCTGAAGCGCGCCGAGCCGGAAGCGGTGGTGATCGTCGGCGCCTACAAGCCGGTCGCCGAGTTCATCAAGCTCTCGCGCAAGGTCGGCTTCAACCCGGTGTTCGTGAACATCTCGTTCGTCGGCGCGGGCGCGCTCGCCAAGGAGCTCGGCCCCGAAGGCAAGGGCGTGATCGTCAGCCAGGTCGTGCCGTTCCCGTGGGATGCCTCGCTGAAGGTGGTCGCCGACTACCAGGCCGCGATCAAGGCGGCGGATCCGAAGGCGGAGCCGGAATTCGTCTCGCTCGAAGGCTATCTGGTCGGCCGCCTCGCCATCGCGGCGCTGGACAAAGCCGGCAAGGACGTGACGCGCGCGGGCCTGCTCAAGGCGGTCAGGGAGACCGGGACGTTCGACATCGGCGGACTGCCGATGACCTTCAGCGCCAGCAAGAACGAAGGCCTCGACAAGGTGTTCATGACCGTCATCGAGGCCGACGGCACGTTCAAGTCGATCGAAAAATTCGTGAAGATGTCGGCCAACTGACCGGCGCGGCATCGAAGAAACGGCGCGCCGGACTTCGCATCATGCGGGGGCCGGCGCGCGGATTCTGGGGACGACCTGAGGGACTGGGGCTTTATCATGAGTGACGGCTCGCGCACCGGAAAATTCGGCATCAAGTTCAAGCTGCAGATCGCCTTCGGCGTGGTCGCCATCATGACGGTGGTGGCCGCCGCGGTCGCGATCATGTCGTTCTCCGACACCGAGCGCGGCTTTGCGCAGGTGCAAAATCGCGAAGTGCCGATGATGACCGACGCGCTGCGCCTCTCGGTGGCGTCGGGCGAAATCTCGGCCGCCGCTGCGCGCTTCGTCTCGGCCAAGACCGCGGACGACCGCAAGCTGATCGCCGCGCAGATCGCGACGCGTTCGCGCGATCTCGACGCGATCCTCGACCGGCTGCGCGCCGGCCAAGGCGACAGCAGCGGCCTCTCGATCGCCGAGCCGATGGCGAAGCGGCTGAAGGAGAATTTGGTCGCGCTGGAAAAGGTCATTTCCGAGCGCACCGCGCTGTCCGAACGCCTCGAAGCGCGCCTCGAGGCGCTGCACAAGGTGCACGCCAGGATCAGCGACAAGCTCACCCCGATCGTGGACGATTCCTATTTTGAGGTCGTCACCACCGCCGAGGATGTCGGGCAGAGCGGTGACATCATCGTGCGCACGCTGATCCAGGGCGGCATGCAGGTGATGCAGGCGATGGTCGAGGTCGGCGCCGAGACCAATCTGGTGACCGGCCTGCTCACCGCCGGCGCGCTGACCTCCTCGCCCTCGATCCTGGCGTTGCTCGAGGATCGCTTTGCCGCCTCGGCGCGGCGCGCCGAGAAGCAGCTCGCCAAGCTTCCGGCCGGCAGCAAGTTCGAGCCGCTGAAGGAGCGCGTGCGCGCGCTCGCCAAGGTCTCGGATTTCAAGCCGCGCGAGGGCGGCAGCGAGATGGACCGCCTCACCAAGGTGTTCCGCGCGCACGAGCAGCTGTCGAACCTGCTGATCGGCCTGATCGACGATCTCAACTTCGACGTCGTGATGCAGAGCGAGGACGCGGTGAAGCGTTCGAGCAAGACGGTCAAGGACCTGGTGGCGAACCAGATCGCGGGCCTGCGCAACGCACTCGAGATCGCGGCGCAAAGCCACCTGCTCACCAGCCTGGTGAGCGAAGCCGCCATCGCCAGGGACACCGCCTCGCTGGTGCCGCTGCAGGACCGCTTCAAGGGCGCCTCCGACCTGCTGGTGAAGGCGTCGGCGAAGATGTCCGACCAGGCGCTGAAGCAGACCATCGCCGACATGCTCGGCTTCGGCCAGGGCGCCGACAGCATGTTCGCGTTGCGCGGCGCCGAGATCGAGGCGACCGCGCGCGCCGACAAGACCATCGAGGAGAACGTCACGATCCAGCGCTCGCTCGACCGCGCGGTCGCGGTGCTGGTCGGCGAAGCCGAGAAGTCGATGCAGGCGGGCTCGGCCAAGCTGGTCGACGACCTCGGCCGCAATCGCATGCTGCTGATGATCGTCGCGGCGGCGAGCTTGCTCGTCGCCGCCGCCATCGGGGTGTTCTACGTGCAGCGGCGGCTGGTGCGGCGGCTGACCTCGATCGGGGACGCGATGCGCCGGCTGTCCTCGGGCGAAACCGACCTCGCGGTTCCGGCCGCCGCCGACCGCGACGAGATCGGCGAGATGGCGCGCTCGCTCGAAGTGTTCCGCTCGGGCGAGATCGACCGGCGCGCCATGGCGTCGCGCCAGGAGAGCGAGCAGGCGGCGCAGCGCGCGCGCGGCGCCGCGATCGAACGGATGATCGGCGAGTTCCGCGCGACCGTCACCTCGGTGATCGCCGCGGTGTCCGAGAACGTTGGCCGCATGGAAACGACCGCGCGCACGCTCTCCAGCATTGCGGCCGAAGCCGACAACCAGGCGCGGGCGGCCTCCTCCTCGTCCGAGCAGACCTCGTCGAACGTGCGCAGCGTCGCGGGCGCGACCGAAGAGCTGGGCGCCTCGATCCTCGAAATCAGCGACCAGGCGAGCCAGGCGAACAGCGTGGTCGAGCGCGCGACCGAGATCGCGCACAACGCCGATCAGCTGGTCGGGCAGCTGTCGAGCGGCGCGAGCCGCATCGGCGACGTGGTCAAGCTCATCCGCGCGATCGCCGAGCAGACCAATCTGCTGGCGCTCAATGCCACCATCGAGGCCGCGCGCGCCGGTGACGCCGGACGCGGCTTCGCGGTGGTCGCATCGGAGGTCAAGACGCTGGCGAGCCAGACCGCCAAGGCGACCGAGGAGATCTCCGGGCAGATCGGCGCGATCCAGGGCTCGACCGCGCAGGCGGTCGAGGCGATCCGCCAGATCACCAACGTGATGGGCGACATCAGCCGGTTCACCTCGACGATCGCCGCATCGGTCGAGGAACAGAGCGCCTCGACCCAGGAGATCGGACGCAACGTGCACGAGGCCGCGACCGGCGCGCGCGAGCTCGCCGGCAACATGGCGACGGTCACCGAGGCGATCGAGGAAACCAACCGCTCGGCGACGCACGTGCTCGATGCCTCGGGCGCGCTCACCGCGCAAGCCGGCACCCTGCAGCAGGCAGTGGACGACTTCCTCGACCGGGTGGCGGCGGCCTAGCGTCCGGACAAGCCTCCTGCGGACCTGATCCGGGGCGGGTCGCGAACCCTGCCCTACTGGACCAGCCCGGCATTGAGCGGCGACAGGTCGCCGATCAATCGAACCGCCACGGCGTCGGCCGGGAATAGTTTGCGGATCTCGCGCGGCAGGTTCTCGCGCCACGGCGGCTGCTTCTCGCCGAGCTGCGCGAGATGCTCGCGCGCAAGCTCCGGCTTGCCGTTCTTCAGCGCGACCAGCGCATGCGCCAGCGACCCCAGCGCGAAGTGGCTGGTCACGATTTGCGAGGCGTGCATCGCGGCGGCGCGTTGATCGTCCGCCAGATAGGACGCGAGGAACAGGAAGAACTCCAGCCAGTTGGGCCGTACCGCGCCGGCTTGCGCGGCTTCGCGCACGTAGCGGCCGCCCTTCTCGACCTCGCCGAGCGCGATCAGCCGCGCGCCGTAGCAGCCGAGCACGCTCGGATGGTACGGGTTGAGCTTGACCGCCTTGTCGCCGGCATCGAGCGCGGAGGCGTATTCGCCGCGGAAGAACAGCGTGTCCATCAGCGCCTGATGGGCGTGCGCACTGCCCGGCCGCACCTCGACGGCACGACGCGCCGCCTGCAGCGCGCGATCAAGCGCCGGCGCATCGCCGGAACGCAGATTGAGCCCGCGACGATGCTCCTGCAACGCGATCTCGGCGAGCGCCGCGAATCCGGCCGCGAAGGTCGGGTCATCGGCGGTGACCCGCTCGAGGCAATCGCGCACGCGCGCGTGCAGGCCGGCGTCGTAGCTGCGCCAGAAGTCGTAGGAGTCGATCAGGCAGCGGTAGCGCGGATCGCCGGTCGCCGAGTTCATGTGCCGCGCGCGCTCGCGCGCGTGAATGATGCCATAGGGTTGCGCCAGCGCCACCGCGACCTCGCGCACAATGGCCTCCTCGGAGGCGGCATCGTCGTCGTGGCGCGCGCGCTCGAAGATGCGCGCGAACGCGATGCGGCCGTCGGAGACGTCCGCCAGGCGGAGCGCGACGCTCAGCAGGCCGGTTTTGTCGCGCTCGACGCTCGCCGTCAGCGCATAGCGACTGGCGCTGTCCGCGACCGGCCGCTGGCGTTCGTCGGCCGGCGGCGGGCCGCTGACGACCGCAATCTCGTCGAAGCGCGCGAGCGCGTCGCGCAGCTTGCCGCGCAGCCGGTCGGCCTGCGCGGCGCCGGCATCGCCGGCCGGCTGGAACGCGCCGACATAGATGACCGGATAGATCGTCGCGAGGCGTGCGGCCTCGCCGGCGCGCGGCTGGACGGCGGCCAGCACGGTATTCGGATTCGGCGTGTTGAAGTCGAACCACCAATCGAGCCCGGCGTAGATGCCTCCGCCGAGCGCCACGAGCGCGAGGCAGGCGCCAATGCGCGACCAGCCCACATCGCGCAGGCGCGCGCGGCGCGGCTGCGGCGGGATGGACGGCGGCGAAGCCGGCGCGTCGGGCACGACCGGATCGCCCAGCGGAGCGCGCGCGATCAACGCCACGCGCCGGAACATCGGCACATAGTTGCCGAGCGGCAGTTCGATCGCCACGGGATCGTGCCGGCCGCCGTTCTCGTAGTAGCGCGCGAGCGCGCGGCGCAGGCGCATCGCCTCGACGCGCACGATTGGGTCGGCCTGCGGATCGAAATTGTCCCCGCGTCCAAGCGCTTCAACCGCGATGGTGTAGCCCTTGATGCGGTCGGCTGCGCCGCGCAGCGTCGCTTCGACGACGTAGCGAAGGAACGCAACCAGTTGCGGCGAACCGCGGAACGCTTCGCTCGCCACCATGCGGTCAAGCGCGGCACGGATTTCATCCGCACACGGCCTGCCGCCAACCTGCGCTTCAACCCCCGGCATCGTTCTGCCGCTTCCATCGACTCCGTTCTCGGAATCGAGTCATCCATATTGATGATGGTCGGACGGAATCGCCCGACCTTCAACGCCTCAGCTTGCAGCCCAGCTATACGACAAATGCAACCTTACCAGAATTGAAAAATTTCATACAATTTACGGTCTGCTCCGGCGCGCCGCAATGCGGGTTATTGTTTGGCCTCGACAATTTGGGCGTGCCGCGCGCTGCGGTGCGGCAATTGGTCCGTGCATCCGGAGCGGCAAACGAGGCCGCCCGGCGCATTCCGTGCGCGCCGCGGGCTTGCTATAGGCTGCAGCAGAGGAGCCTGCTCGGCCCCAGGAGGATTGAACGATGTCGCTTGCCGCCCGTCCTGTCGCATCCGCTCCGAACGACCTGCAGGCCTTCTGGGTGCCGTTCACGCCCAACCGCGCCTTCAAGAAGGCGCCGCGGCTGATCGCGCGCGCCAAGGACATGCACTACTACACGACTGACGGCAAAGCCGTGCTCGACGGCTCCGCCGGGATGTGGTGCTGCAATGCCGGCCACAACCGCCGCCCCATCGTGGAGGCGATCCAGCAACAGGCGGAAGAGCTCGACTATCCGCCCGCGTTCCAGTTCTCGCACCCGAAGGCGTTCGAACTGGCGAGCCGCATCGCAGCGCTGGCGCCGGGCGATCTCGACCACGTGTTCTTCTGCAATTCGGGCTCGGAGGCGGTCGACACCGCGCTGAAGGTGGCGCTCGCCTATCACAACATCCGCGGCGAGGCCTCGCGCGCGCGGCTGATCGGGCGCGAGCGCGGCTATCACGGCGTCGGCTTCGGCGGGATTTCGGTGGGCGGGATCGTGGCGAACCGGAAAATGTTCGGCACCATGCTGGCCGGCGTCGACCATCTGCCGCACACCTACAATCGCGAGCATCAGGCGTTCTCGAAAGGCGAGCCCGAATGGGGCGCGCATCTCGCCGACGATCTCGACCGTATCGTCGCGCTGCACGATGCCTCGACCATCGCGGCCGTGATCGTCGAACCGATGTCGGGCTCGACCGGCGTGCTGCCGCCGCCGAAGGGCTATCTCGAGCGGCTGCGCGCGATCTGCGACAAGCACGGCATTCTGCTGATCTTCGACGAGGTGATCACCGGCTTCGGCCGGCTCGGCACCGCGTTCGCGGCGGAGCGCTACGGCGTGATCCCCGACATGATCACGTTTGCCAAGGGCGTGACCTCCGGCACCGTGCCGATGGCGGGCGTGATCGTGCGCAAGGGCATCTACGATGCGTTCATGCGCGGGCCGGAACATGTGATCGAGCTGTTCCACGGCTATACTTACTCGGCGCATCCGCTCGCCTGCGCGGCCGGCATCGCGACGCTCGACGTCTATCGCGACGAGAAGCTGTTCGAGCGCGCCGGCAAGCTCGAAGGCGCCTGGGCGGATGCCGCGATGAGCCTGAAGGGCACGCCGGGGGTCCTCGACATCCGCACGCTCGGCCTGGTCGCGGCGATCGACCTGTCGTCACGCCCCGACGCCTACGGCAAGCGCGCCTACGACTCGATGGAGAAGGCGTTCCACGAGCACGGGCTGATGTTCCGCATCACCGGCGACACCATCGCGCTGTCGCCGCCGCTGATCATCACCGAAGACCAGATCGGCGAGATCTTCGACAAGGTGAAGACGGTGATCCGCCAGGTGAATTGAGGATCGCGCGCGAACCGCTCCCTTTTGCTTGCGCATGATCTGGTCCGAAAACCGGTAGCCGCTTTTCGGGATCATGCGCGCTAAAGCGAAGCACCGCCGCAGATCGCGATCTCCTGGCCGGTGATGGCGGCCGCCTGATCCGACAGCAGGAAGGCGACGAGCGCCGCGACCTCTTCGGGGAGGATGCGGCGGCCGATCGGCGGGACCTCGGCCGGCGGAATGGCGGCGCGCTCCGGATCGGTCAGCATCGCGGTCTCGGTCGCCGCGGGCGCGACGACATTCACCGTGATGCCGCGCGGCGCGAGTTCCTTCGCCCAGGCGCGCGCGAGACCGACGAGCGCCGCTTTGGCCGCTCCGTACTGGCTCTTGGCGATCACGCCGCGCGCCGCACGGCTGCCGATCAGCACAATGCGGCCGCCTGCCGGCAGACGCGCGACGAGCCGATCCGCGAGCGCGACCGCGACATCGACATGCAGCCGCCACAGCGTCTCGCCCGCCGCAAGATCGAGCGAACCGAGCATACCGCCGCGCATGATGCCGGCCGCATGCACCAGCGCGGTGACGCCGTCAGCCGCGTCGAGCGCGGCGATGCGGGCCGCCGCGTCGGTGATGTCGAGCATGACTGGCTTGAACGCGGCGGCGTTGAGGGTCGGCTTCGCGCGGTCGAAACCGGTGACGCGCCAGCCGCCGTCGAGCAGACGGCGCGCGATCGCCTCACCGATCCCCGAGCTCGTGCCGGTGACGATGGCGTGCGGCATCGGGCAAGCTCAAGACGGCTCGAAATTCACCAGCCGGAGCAGTTCACGCGCGCGGGAGATTTCGCTCGCGATGAACGCCTTCGAACTCCTCGATGCTCTCTGCCACCGGTTCGAGCAGCTGCGTGGTCAGCCGCGCCACCACGGCCGGATCCCGCATCGTCTCCTGCATCAGGCCGTTGACCTTCTGCGCGATGGCGCGCGGCGTGCCCTTCGGCGCCCACACGCCGTACCATGAATTGAACTCGAAGCCGGGCAATCCTTGCTCGCCGATGGTGGGGACCTCGGGCGCGAGTTGCGAGCGTGCCTTCGACGCGATGCCGAGCGCGCGTGCCCGCGCGCCATCTTTGGTGGCAGGCAGCAGCGCGAACGCGGGGTCGAACAGCAGCTGGACATTGCCGCCCATGATGTCGGTGAGAGCGGGCGTCGTGCCGCGGTAGGGCACGAGGTCGAACTTGATGCCGGTGCGGCGGGCGAAGTCGATCGTCGCCAGGTGCCCGGCCGAGCCGAGCGAGGAGATCGCGAACAGCCACTCCTGCGGCTTTTCCTTCGCGGCGGCGAGCATGCCGGCGAGGTCCTGTTGCGGGCGCGAGCCGGTCATGACGCAAACGAGCGGTGCAACCGCGGTGCGCGCCACCACCTCGAGGTCGACTTCCGGATTGAAGGTCGCGCCTTTGATGACCATCGGCATCACGGCGGTGTTGAAGGCGCTGGCGAGCAGCGTGTAACCGTCGGGCTCGGCCTGGATCACCGCATTGGTGCCGACGAGCCCCGAACCGCCGGTGCGGTTTTCCACCACGGCGGATGCGCCGAACTTGTCCTGCAGCTTCTGCGCCAGCAGGCGTCCGAGCGCGTCGTTGGCGGCACCCGGCGGCCACGGCACGATCACCTTGATGGTGCGCCCCGGGACGGGCCAGGCGCCCTGTGCGTGCACGGCCGGCGCCTGCGCCACGCCGAGCACCGCGGCGGCTTTCAGGAATGTGCGGCGGTGCATGCGTATCTCCCACAGGCTTTTTCGGTGTTCGTTCGAAGTGATTGCGAAAGCGTCGCGCGCCCGGCTCCCCAATGTCAATGTGCGCAGAAGTCGGCCTGATAACGCGGCTTTGATCGCCGCCGCCCTCACGGCTGTCGCATTTCGCGGCTAGGCTTCTTCGCGTGGCCGAGGCCACGGGCGACCAAGAACAACAGGGAGGCTTCCGATGCACCGTCGTGCACGCACGTCATTGCTCACACTCGCCGCCATCACGCTCGCCGCGCCGGCTTTCGCACAGGGCCTCGACGTTCCGGCGAAAAACCTGTCCGTCCCGCAGGGCGACGTCAGCCCGCAGGTGCAGAAGCTGATCGCCGCTCCGCTGCGCAACGGCTGGAACGTCCTGCCGAAGACCGGCGAAGAGTGGAAGCCGGTCGCGGACGCCGGCGCCGAGCCGGCAATCAAGAATCTGCCCGGCCTGCTCGAGCGCATGAGCGTGAAGATCGAGAAAGCGACGATCGACGGCGTGCGCATCTTCATGGTGACGCCCGCGACGGTCAGGCCCGAGAACCAGAACCGCGTGCTGATCCACATGCACGGCGGCTGCTACGTGCTCAATCCGCGCGAGGCGGGCCTGCCCGAGGCCGTGCTGATCGCGGGCTTTGGCGGCTTCAAGGTGATCGCGGTCGAGTACCGCATGCCGCCCGAAGCCTATTTCCCGGCCGCGCTCGACGACGGCATGACGGTCTACAAGAATGCGCTGAAGACCACGAATGCCAAGAACATCGGCTTCATCGGCACGTCGGCCGGCGGCGCACTGGTGCTGCAGATGGGCCTGCGCGCGCGCCAGCTCAATCTGCCGATGCCGGGCGCGATCTCGTCCGGCACGCCGATGTCCGACGTCACCAAGGTCGGCGATACGTTCTACACCAATGAGCTGGTGGACAACGTGCTGGTCTCGCGCGACGGCTTCTGCGACGCCGGCGCCAAGGTCTACGCTGCCGGACACGACATGAAAGACCCGCTGATCTCGCCTGTGTACGGCGACTACAAGGGCTTCGCGCCAGTGATCCTCACCTCGGGGACGCGCGACTTGCTGCTCAGCAACACCGTGCGGGTGCACCGCAAGCTGCGCGACGCCGGCGTCGAATCGTTCCTGCAGGTGTTCGAAGGCCAATCGCATGCGCACTATCTGCGCGACGACACCGCGCCGGAGACGAAGGCGACGTTCGCCGAGATCACGGCGTTCTTCGACAAGCACATGGGGAAATGATTGGTGCGTCAGCGCGGGCGTGACGCGGTCGCGCCCGCACCGCGCAGCAGCGCGGCGCGCGCCTTGTCGGCAAGCTCACCCGGCGCGAACGGCTTGCCGACCACCTCCGCCTCGCTCACGTCGTCCAGCATGCTGCGGTCGGCGAACCCGGTGACGAACAGCATCGGCATGTCGGGCCGCTTCGCGCGCACGCGGCTCGCGAGCTCGGCGCCACTCATGCCCGGCATCGCGAGATCGACGATCATCAGGTCGACGCCTGAACGCTCGAACAGGTCGAGGGCGGCGGCGCCGCTGCCCGCCTCGATGACGTCGTAGCCGAGATCGCGCAGCGCCTCCGCGGTCACGGCGCGTACCGCGCTGTCGTCATCGACCAGCAGAATGCGCGTGCCGGTCAGCGCGCGCGCATCGACGCGATGGCCATTGTCGTCCTGCTTCTCGGGCGCCGCATCGGCGCGCGGCACATAGATGCAGATCAACGTGCCCTCGCCGGGCCTGGAGTCGATGCGGACACCGCCGCCAGACTGCTTGGCGAAGCCGAGGATCTGGCTCAGACCGAGCCCCGAGCCCTTGCCGATCTCCTTGGTGGTGAAGAACGGCTCGAACGCCTTGGCGCGCACCTCCGGCGTCATGCCGCTGCCGGTGTCGGTCACGCAGATCTCGACGTAGTCGCCGGCCGCGGGCTCTTCCGGACGCACGCGGCGCATCGCGCGTCACGTTCGATGTCGCGACCGTCAGCGTGCCGCCGATCTCCATCGCGTCGCGCGCGTTGATCGCCAGATTGAGCACTGCAAGCTCGAGCTGGGTCGGGTCGGCCATCGCCGGCCACAGGTCGCGATGCGAGTTCGCGTCTCGATGCGGATGCTGCCGCCCATCGTGCTTTGCAGCAGCTCATGCATTCCGGCGACGCATTCGTTCAGATCGAGCGGCGCGCGGCTCGAGCCGCTGACGGCGCGAGAAGGACAGCATCTGATCGGTGAGCTTGGCGCCGCGCTCCGCGGCGATGCGCATGTAGCCGAGGCGCTGCCTCATCTTGCCGTCGATGCCCGCCGCCGTCGAGCTCGCGGTCGAGGAAGCGGATATTGCCAAGCACGACGGTCAGCAGGTTGTTGAAGTCATGCGCGACGCCGGAGGTGAGCTGGCCAACCGCCTCGAGGCGCTGCATCTGGCGCAGGGTCGTTTCGACCCGCTCGCGCTCCTCGATCTGGCGCAGCAGCTGGCGGTTCGCCGTCGCGAGCTCGGCGGTGCGCTCCTGCACGCGCGATTCCAGCTCCGCGTTGAGACGGCGGCATTCGTATTGGCGCCGCCGCCCGCGCAAGCTGGTCTGCACCACGCTGACCAGCGTGGTCGGATGAAACGGCCGCTCGAGGAAGCTCACGTTGCCGAGCGCACGCGTGAGCCTGCGTCGGCGGCGGGATTGCGTTCCAGGCCGCCGCCGTGCCCGGTCAGCACGATGAACGGGAAATCGGACCAGACCGGCTGCGATGCGGCCCAGGCCACGAGCGTGCGGCGTATCGACGCCGCGGAAGGCTTCCTCCGTGATGATCGCGACCTCGGCACCGTTTCCGATCTCTCGCACGAGTTCGGCGACATCGGCGCAAACGTGGGCGTCGAGATGCGCCTCGCGGAGGATCCCCTTCGCCACCTGCGCATCGCGTCCGCGCGTTGCCAGGATCAACGTCCGCTCTGGCCCGCTTTGCCGGTTCACGTGCACGCCCATCAGCGGCTGTGACTGGCCGACATAGGTCGGCACCCCGCGCAGCACGCCCTGGAATTCCCGCAGCGGCTCGCCGACCGTGAATCCGTCCGCCGCCGATGGTGAACTCGCGGATCGTGTCTTTCGTGCGAGCCGACACGCTTCTTCATCACCGAGATCGCGCGGCGCACGCGGCCGAACGCCTCGAAGTAGCGCAGCATGATCACCGTGTCGGCCAGATAGGTGATGTCGATCGTCTGCTTCATGTCGCCGATCATGCCGTGCTGCGCGATGGTCAAGGAAGGTCGCGGCGCCGCGGCGGTTCAGATACTGCAACAGCTCGTGCAGATGCAGCGTGAGGAACTGCTCCTCTGGCATCGCGGCTTGATAGCCGTTGAGGCTGTCGATCGCGACGACCCGCACATTCTTGTTATCGACATGGTCGCGCACACGATGCGCGAACTCGCCGGGAGTGAGTTCTGCCGCGTCCTGCTGTTCGACGATCACCTGACCCGCCTCGCGCATCGCGGCGAGGTCGATTCCGAGCGCTCTCGCGCGAGCGAGCAGCAGTCCCAATTCCTCGTCGAACACGAAAAGCGCCGCGCGCTCGCCGCGTGCAACCGCGGCGGCGATGTATTGCAGGATCAGCAGCGACTTGCCGGTGCCGGCCGGGCCGAGCACCAGCGTGCTCGAACCCGCGGTGACGCCGCCGCCGAGCAGCGCGTCCAGTTTGGGAAGCGCGCTCGGGAGCACGTCGCCGCTGTATTTCGCGCGATGATCGGCGGCGACCAGACGCGGGTAGACCCGGACGCCGCCCTCAGAGATCGTGAAATCATGGTAGCCGCTGCGGAACGACTGCCCGCGACACTTGACGACGCGCAGGCGCCGTCGCTCTCCGCCATAGATCGGCGCAAGCTGGTCGAGATGGATGACGCTGTGCGCGATCGAGTGCACGGCGCGGTCGGTGCTTTCCGTCGTCAGATCGTCAAGCATCAACACGGTCGACTGGTTCTTCGCGAAGTAATGCTTCAGCGCAAGCACCTGGCGCCGGTAGCGCAGTGAGCTTTGCGCCAGCAGCCGGATCTCGGACAGGCTGTCGATCACGACGCGCTTGGGCTTCAGCCGCTCGATCGTTTCGAGCATGCGCTTGGTGGTTTCGCCGAGCTCCAGATCGGAGGAATAGAGCAGGCTCTGCTGCTGCTCCGGATCGAGCACGCTTTCCGGCGGGACCAGTTCGAAGATGGTCACCTTGTCGTGCAGATCCCAGCCGTGCGAGCGCGCGCCGTCGCGCAATTCCTGCTCCGTCTCGGCGAGGCTGACATAGATGCCGACCTCTCCGATCGCCGCGCCGGCCATGAGAAATTGCAAGGCGATCGTGGTCTTGCCCGAACCCGGGTTGCCTTCGAGCAGGTGCAGGCGGTTGCGGGCAAACCCGCCGCCGAGCACGAAATCGAGCCCTTCCACTCCGGTGCCCGCGCGGGGCAAAAAGGTCGCGTGCGTGCTCATCGGGCCAATCCCCGCCTGCTCCTTCAACGACACATGAGACGGGCGGATCGGTCGATCGCCCGGCGAAATCCCCGTCTGGAACCGCGCATGCCAACTCGCCAAAAGGGGGCCCGGTTCCATGCGGCAAGCGGGGGCGGCCGCGCCGCGCCGGGATACCTACTCTCTTGAAAATCAGCAGCTTATGCGGCGCTGCGGAACCACACCCGCATCCAGACCGCGCTGCCGACACCGACGCCGTAAACGACGAGTGCCGCACCGACCGCGGCGAACATCAGCGGCAATGAGCCGGTGAGCGTCAGCGCAAGCCAGCCGCCGCCGATCGCGATACCCATGCGGGCAAAGCCCGCGACCAACGGCCAGATAAGCTTGCCGGCGCCCTGCGAGGCGAAATAGAGCGCGAGCCCGAAGCCGAAGCCGCCGTAGCAGGGACCGACCGCGCGCAGATACGCGCTGCCCGCCTCGATCATCTGCGGGTCGGTGCTGAACAGGCCGAGCCACGCGTGCGGATAGAACGCGGCCGCGATCCCGATGATCTCGCACAACACGAAGGCGAGCGCCGCGCCAGTCCAGGCGATGCGCAGCGCGCGCTCGCGCTGGCCGGCGCCGATATTGGTCCCGACCAGCGCCACCAGCGGCCCGCCGATGCCGAACACCAGCGGCACCAGCAGGTATTCGAGCCGCGCCGCGGTGCCGAAACCCGCGACCGCGGCAGGTCCTGCCGCAAGGCCGACCAGTGCGGTGGTCGCCGCGACGGTGACGTTGGTCTGCACGGTGCTCACCCCGGCCACGGCCCCGACGCGCAGAATCTCGCGCGCCATCGCCCAGCGCAGCGGCGCCAGGACGAAACGCGCGACGTTGCGGCCCGAGAGCACGTACCAGCCGAGCACCAGCGCGCCGAACAGATTGTAGAGCACCAGCGCGGTGCCGCCGCCCGCGATGCCCATCGCGGGGATCGGGCCGAAGCCGAAGATCAGCAGCGGCGAGAGCGGCACCAGCGCGACGGCGCCCGCGCAGATGACGAACGCAGGGACGAGCATGTTGCCGGTGCCGCGGATCACGCTGGCGAGCGCGTTCATCAGCCACAACAGCACGACGCCGGCAAACACGATGTCGGAATAAGTGAGTGCCGCCTCGAGCGAGGCGCCCGCGCCGCCGAGCAGGCGATAGAGCGGCCGGCCGAAGATCAGCACCGCAGCCGAGAATGCCGCCCCGATCGCGAGGTTGATCACCAGCGCATGCAGCACCAGCGCGTCGGCCTGCTCGCGCTTTCCCGCACCGAGCGCGCGCGCGATCGCGGAGGAAATGCCGCCGCCCATCGCGCCCGACGAGAACATCTGCATCAGCATCACGCCGGGGAATACCAGCGCCATGCCGGCGAGCGCGTCGGTGCCAAGATAGCCGACCCAGTAGGTCTCGATCAGCCCGGTTGAGGCCTGCGCAAACATGATCAGAACGTTCGGCCACGCCATGCGCAGCAGCGTCGGCACGATAGGGCCGTGCAGCAGCGCGTGCGTTCGCGGGTTCATCGGCGGCGCGGTGATGGGCTCGGCGGCGAGCGGGGTTTCGGAGCGGATATTCATGCCGCGCCCGCCTCCACCTTGCGGCGCGCGTAACGCTTGCGCGTGCGCGCGGTCGCGGCCGGGCCCGGCACCATCGCGTAGTCGGGCGCCGCGATCGGCAGGCCGGTCGAGCGATCGAACACGCCGATGTCGGCCGGCTTGCCGGTCCTGGTGTTGACCACTTCCACCATGGCGCCCTCGGGCGCGAAATGCCGGTTGCCGAAGGCCATCAGGCTGAGCAGCACCGGGCGGAAATCGCGACCGCGCTGGGTCGGCAGGTATTCGTGGCGCGGCGGGTGCTCACTGTAGCGCCGTTTCTCGAGAAAGCCGGCCTCCACCAGCGCGGCGAGACGCGTGGTGAGGATATTCGGCGCGACGCCGAGGCTTTCGCGGAATTCCTCGAAACGCCGGTAGCCATGCAGGGCGTCGCGCAGGATGAGCATGCTCCACCATTCTCCCACCCGCTCCAGGCTGCGGGCGATCGGGCAATGCATCTTCTGGAAGCTCTTGCGGCGCATGGACGGCAACTTGGCCTAGTGACTTTCATTATGCAAGTGACTAGGCGGACGAGCAGGCATGCGTCCGCCGCACGGCAGGCGGATGGACAGACCGGTGCGGCGGGCCGAGGCCGAGGCCACCTTGCGCTCCGCGCGCCCCGAAATAGCCGTGTTGACGGGCGACGCGCACCGGTCTCTCATCGGCCCCGGCGACGCACGGCATCAAGGCGCGAAACACCTATGTCCGACCCTGCGGCGCCACGTTCCCGGCTCGGCCGTATCGTCGAGGATGTACGCCGCGCGCCGGAACGCTGCCTGGCCGTCGTGCTGGCGCTGCACGTCGCGGTCTGGACCATCCTGCCGGCGCTGCTCTCCTGGAATCTGCAGCTCGACCTTGCCGAGGGGCTTGCGCTCGGCCGCGAATGGCAGCTCGGCTACTGGAAGCTGCCGCCATTGCCGTGGTGGCTCGACCATGCGGCGGTCGCGCTCACCGGCACACACTACGCGCTCTATCTGCTCGGGCCGCTCGCATCGGCGGTCGCGATCTGGGCGGTGTGGCGGCTCGGGCGCGAGGTCGCCGCACCCGCCACCGCGCTGATCGCCGCGCTCGCGCTCGAAGGCATTCACTTCTTCAACTTCTCGGCCGTGAAGTTCAATCACGACGTGCTGCAGCTTCCGCTCTGGACGCTCGCCGCGCTGTTCTTCCATCGCGCGCTCAACCATGCGCGCATCGCCGACTGGCTGGCGGTTGCGGTCTTCCTCGCCGCGTCGTTCTGGACCAAATACACCGTCGTGGTGTTCGTGCTCCCGCTGCTGCTGTTCGTGCTGATGGACGAAGCCGCGCGCCGGTCGCTGCGCACGCCGGGTCCCTATATCGCGGCGGCGCTGTTCCTGCTGCTGATCGCGCCGCATCTTTACTGGCTCACCGAGCAGTCCTTCCTGCCGCTGCAATACGCCGACGCGCGCGCCAAGGTCGCGACGCATTGGCACCACGTCGTCACCTTCCCGCTGCAATGGATCGGAAGCCAGTTCTTCTTCCTGCTGCCCGCGATTGCGCTGGTGGCGCTGGTTGCAAGTCCGTCGGCTGCGGGCGGCGCAAGCACCGCGCGGCGCTACGTGACCGTGCTGGCGCTCGGGCCGTTTGCCGTCACCACGCTCCTGGCGATCGTGCTCGGCCGGCTGCCGGTCGCGATGTGGGGCTATCCGCTCTGGTCGTTCGCGCCGCTTGCGGCGCTGATGTGGTGGCCGGCGGAGCCGGCGCGCCAGCGGCGTTTCGCCGCCGGTTTTCTCGTGGTGTTTGCCGGCATGCCGCTCATCTACGCGATCGTCGAAGGCCTCGAGCCGCTCGTGCGCGACCGGCCCAAGGCGACGCAGTTTCCCGGCCCCGCGCTCGCCGCGCAGGTCACGCAGGCGTGGCACGCGCGGTTTTCCTCGCCGCTGCCCTATGTCGGCGGCGGCGAGTTCGCGACGAACAACATCGCGGTCTATTCGCCCGATCGCCCGCACGTGATCGTGCACGCGGATCCCTCGCGCAGCCCCTGGATCGACCGCGCCGACTTGAGCCGCCGCGGTGCAGTGCTGGTGTGGGAGGACGGTCAGGTCGACGATCGCGGTCTCGCGCAGATGCGCTCGGCCTATCCGGGCCTCGAGGTGCAAAGCCCGATCACGCTGCCGCGCCAAAGCTTCGTCGCGCGCGGCCGGCTGAAGCCGGTGCGCGTGCACCTTGCAATCGTGCCGCCAAGGCCGTGAGCGAAATTCCGCTCGCCCGCGCGCAAGATCACTCCGGCCCCACCGCCTCACCTTCGATCTCGACCTTGAGATCCGGCCCGGCGAGGCCGGCGATCACCAGATAGGTCGAGGACGGATTGGCGTCGCCGAGCTTGCGCAGGCGGATATCGCGCGAGAGCTTCAGCGCCTCGGGCGACTTGTCGGTGGTGAAATAGGTGATCTTCACCAGATCGCTGGCGCTCATGCCTTCGGAGGCGAGCACCGCCAGCAGGTTGTCGTAGGCCTGCTCGATCTGTCCGGCGAGACCGGGGGGCAGCGTGCCGTCCGGCTTGATGCCGACCTGCCCCGCCATCACGAGCCGCTTCAGTCCGCCGCCGAGCGGATGCACGGTCGCGTGATGGTAGCGGCCGAGCGGCGGATGCACGGCGGGTGGATTGTGGCGGCGGAGCGAAGGCATCGGCATCTCCCGGTGGTTGGCCGGCGATTGTGCCGCCTGTTCCGGTCCGCAACAACTGCGCGGATCGCCATGCGTTGCGGAAATGCTTGCGCGGGCCGCGGGGCTTGTGGAGAGTGAGACGGGCTTGAGCCGAATCGGGGCGCGTTTTGCGCCTTTTGGGGTCCACCATGGGGCGCATGAGCGCCGTCTTCATCGCGTTCTGCATGCTGCTGATCGCCGGCTCGATCGGCATTGTCTGCTATCTGTCGTTCGGCCTGTCGGGCGTCGAGGCGGCCGTCATCGCCATCGCCACGATGACGGCGCTGGTGCTGGTCAATTCGGTCACGACACGCCAGCGCGACCGCCATGATCTGGGCAGCCAGATCGCCGACCTCTCGCGCGGCACCGCCGACATGGCGCGCCAGGTGTCCGAGCTCGACCGGCGGCTGGTCGCGATCGAGAACGACGTCGTGGCCGCGCTGGAGAAGTCGCGCGCGCAAAGCGAGCCGCTGGCGAACGAGATCGGCGAGCTCGGCGGGCTGGTGAAGGATCTCGCCGACGCGGTCGCGGCACATGAGCAGATGCTGGAAAGCGCGATCGCGAACGCCACGCCGCAGCGTCCGGCGGCGGCCCCCGTCGCGGCCGCGCCGGCTCCGCCGCGCAAGGCCGAGGCCGACACCCGCGCCGACCTGATCGAGCCGGACGCGGCGCCGGCGCGCGCGCCGGGCGGACCGCTCGCGGGCCTCGCGCAGGCCGAGATCGCAGCCCGGCTCGGGCGGGCCGTCGAGGCCAACCGCATCGACCTGTTCCTGCAGCCGATCGTCACGCTGCCGCAGCGCAAGGTACGCTATTACGAGGCACTGGCGCGGCTGCGCGACGAGGATGGCGAATTGCTTGCGCTGGAGGACGTGCTCGAACCGGTCGAAGCCGCCGGCTTGCGGCCCGCGATCGACAACCTGATGGTCTTCCGCTGCGTCCAGGTGGTGCGGCGGCTCTCGACCAAGAACCGCGAGGTCGGCCTGTTCTGCAACATATCGGCCGCGACGCTGGCGAGCGCGACCGTCTTCAAGGAGTTGACCGACTTCCTCGAGGCCAACCGCGTGCTCGCGCCCTACCTGGTATTCGAGTTCAGCCAGGAGTCGGTGCGTTCGCTCGGGCCGATCGAGGAGGAGTGCGTCGCCTCGCTCGCCGATCTCGGCTTCCGCTTCTCGATGGATTACGTCACCGATCTGCGCATGGAGCCGCGCGAGCTTGCCGAACGCGGCTTCCGCTTCGTCAAGGTGCCGGCCGCGCTGCTGCTCGCGCGTGCCGCCGCGCCGCAGGGCGATATCCATCCGGCCGACTTCTCCGACCTGCTCGGCCGCTTCGGCATCGACCTGATCGCCGAGCAAATCGAGAGCGAAGGCACCGTGGTCGACCTGCTCGACTACGACGTGCGCTTCGGTCAGGGCACGTTGTTCTCGCCGCCGCGCCCGGTGCGCACCGAAGTCCTGCAAGGGATTGCGGATCGGCCGGCGGAACGCGCGCCGGCGCCGCCTGCGCGCGCCCCCGAACGCGCCGCGCCGGACGCTGCGGCGGCGCCCGAGCCGCGCCTTGCGGCCGGTCGTGCGACCGCGATCGCACAGATCGCGCGCGGCATCGCGCGCCGCGCCCAGGGCTAGCGTTCGCGGGACCGATCGCCTAAACGATCCGCCCGCGCCAAAGGTTTTTCATGACCCGCCCCGTGCTGACCGACCATTTTTCCACGCTTGCGCCGCATTACGACGCGGTGCTCTCCGACGTCTGGGGCGTGGTGCACAACGGCGTCGCGTCGTTTCCGGCGGCGTGCGAGGCGCTGGCGCGCTTCCGCGAGAACGGCGGCAGCGTGGTGTTGATCTCGAACGCGCCACGCCCGGGTGACCAGGTGATCCGCCTGCTCGACCACCTGCATGTGCCACGCTCCACCTATGACGGCATCATGACCTCGGGCGACGTGACGCGCGCGGAGGTGTTGAAGCGCGCCGGCCAGAGCGTCTTCCTGATCGGCCCGGAGCGGGATCACACGATCTTCACCGGCCTCGACGCGCCGTTCAGCACGGCCGGCGCCGCCGACTACGTCGTCTGCACCGGCCTGTTCGACGACGAGATCGAGACCCCGGACGACTATCGCGACCTGCTGGCGCAGCTGCGCGAACGCAACCTGTTCATGATCTGCGCCAATCCGGACGTCGTGGTCGAGCGCGGCGACCGGCTGATCTACTGCGCCGGGGCGCTCGCGGACGCCTACGCGGCGCTCGGTGGCGAGGTCTACTATGCCGGCAAGCCGCACCGGCCGCTGTACGACCTCGCGCTCGGCGAAACCGCAAAGGCGCGCAAGGCGCGCGCGCTCAGCCTCGAGGTGCCGCTCAAGCGCGTGCTGGCGATCGGGGATTCGGTGCGCACCGACCTGAAAGGTGCGCATGACCTCGGCGTCGACTGCCTGTTCGTCACCGCCGGCATCCATGCCGAGGAGCTCGGCCACCGCGACGATCCGGATCTCGCGATGCTGGGCGAGATGTTCGCCAAGGCCGGTCACGCGCCGAAGGCGGTGATGAAAAAACTTATCTGGTAGGCCGGGATCGCCACTTTCATTCCGCTCATGCCCGCGAAGCGGGCATCTCGTGCCTGGCACACAACTGGGTCCCCGCTTTCGCGGGGACGAGCGGAGATCGGATCAGGTTCTAGGCGAACAGCTTGTCGACATCCGACTGGTCGACGCCCGCGCCGGCGAGCTGCGGCCCGTTGAGCAGGAATTTCTCCTTGCGCTCGGCGCGTGCCTTCTCGTGCGAGCTGATGAAACCGTCGAGGTCCTTCGCCTGCATCACGTCGGCAAAGCGCGCGACGCGCTGCTCGATGTGCTCGAGCGTCTCGACCACCTTGGCGATGCGCTGGCCGGTGATGTCCTGGAACGAGCACGCCTCGAAGATGATCATCATCTTCTCGTCGACCAGCGCCTTGTAGGCCGCAGCATCGCGCGCGTCGGCAGCCATCAGCGCCTCGGCGCACTCCATGATGGTGTTGGTCGCGGTTTCGGTCGCCTGCACGATCGCGCCGAGTTCCTGGCCCGCGGCCGGGATACGCGAATTCTTCAGGTCATTGACCTGCAGCGCGCCGATTTCGCTGCGCATCAATTCGATGTAGCCGGCGATTTCGCGCAGCTCGCTGTAGACCTTCGCGTCCATCGCCTGGAAGAAACTCTGCAGCGACTGCGCGGAGACTTCGGCGAGCGCTATGATGTCCTGGAAGGTGACGTTCTCGCGCTTCTGCTTGAGAAACTCGACGAGACGGTCGAAGTGGCTCGCATCGGCCAAGGCCATTGGCTTTCCTCCTGCCCGCTTTGTCCGCTTGACGCGGAATGCCCCACCCAATTCCCTCTCCGCTCTTGTTCTTGTGCGCGGAGGCATGCGGCGGGTGGCGCCCGCCGCGGCTTTGTCGCCTATTCGGCGAACACCGCCTCGATCTTGGTCTTGAGCGTCTGCGCGTTGAACGGCTTGACGATGTAGTTGTTCACGCCGGCCTTCTTCGCCGCGATCACGTTCTCGGTCTTGGACTCCGCCGTCACCATGATGAACGGCGTCTTGTTGAGACCGGGGTCGGCGCGCACTTCCTTGAGCAGCTCGTAGCCGGTCATCGGCTCCATGTTCCAGTCGGAGATCACCAGCCCGTATTTCTTCTCCCGCATCTTGCCGAGCGCGACCGAGCCGTCGGAGGCATCATCGACGTCTTCGAAGCCGAGCTGCTTCAGCAGATTGCGGATGATGCGGATCATGGTGTTGTAGTCGTCGACCACGAGGACCGGCATCGACATATCGATAGCCATCTGTACTGCTCCCGTACGCATTTGCGGACGCCGCGCGCGCCGTCCTGCTCAGCTCTGCGATTGGAGGACGTTTCCCACCCCAGCTCCCCCAGACCGCGGAAAACTAGCAACGGCGGTTGAACATCCGGTTAACCGCCGCGATTTGCGGGTGTTATCGGCACGCAAGAGCGCCGCGCGGAGGACGCCGGGCAACGCCCGACCAATGCCCAATTGCGTTTCGGACCAAAGCAGCGTTGGCTGGCGTTAACGTCTGGTCAAGAATTCGGTCATGCCGCAAAAACGCCCACAGCCGGTCGTCGATCCCCGCATGCTGCGGATCCTCGGTTTCGAGGACCTGCATGTCGGCATGCGCGAAAGCCTGATGAAGACCGTCATGGATTCCGACGTTGTCGGCTTCGCGCGGCTGTCGGGCGACGACAATCCCCTGCACCTGTGCGACGTCTATGCGGCGGAAACGCGCTTCGGCCAGCGCATCGCGCACGGGCTCTATACCGCCAGCCTGATTTCGGCGGTACTCGGCACGCAGCTGCCGGGCCCGGGTGCGGTCTACCGCTCGCAGACGCTGAACTTCCACGGGCCGGTGAAGATCGGCGACGTCGTCGAGGTCATGGTCGAGGTGGTCGAACTGACCCCAAAGGGACGCATCGTGCGTCTCTCCTGCGAGGCGCGCGTCGACGGCAAGCTCGTACTCGACGGGGAAGCGATTGTTTCGGTACCGCCGCGCCGACCGCCCGGGGCGGATACGTAGTAGCCCGGATACCGCGCGGCGCCCGCTTTCTGGTCGCGCCGGTTGCCGATATCGAGCCGGTTACGCACAATCGGCGCGACTCTCAGGCATCCTCGCTCCGAGACACAATGACCGACCGAGAGATGGCAAATCCCGCGTCGGCTGCCGCCCCCGACCGGCTGCGCGCATCGGTGCGGATTTTCCTGATCGCCGTCTATTGCCTGCTCGCCTCCTCGCTCGCGATTGCGCTGTTGCTGACCCGTCAGGAAACCCTGAATGAAGGCCAGCGCCGCGCCGAGAACCTGGCGCTGATTCTCGGGGACCATCTGGTCCGAACCGTCGCCGCGATCGACATGACGCTGGGCCAGCTCGCGCTGCATCACGCGCGCGCGGCTGCATCCGCCGATGCGCGCGAGACCTGGGAGCAGGTCCTGGCAGCCACCCGGTCGGGCACGGCCGGCATCGCGGCGTTCTCGATTCTCGACGCGAACGGCAGCGTGGTCTTCTCGACGGTGCCGGCGCTGGTCGGCCAGTCGCGCGCGGACAGCAACATCTTCCGCCGCCTGTCCACCGAGGCGGACCCCGGGCTTGCGGCCGATCCGCCGATGCGCGGCGCGAGCGGCCGGTTCATCATTCCGTTCGGGCGCAAGCTGCAGAACGCGGACGGCACATTCGCCGGCGCGCTGATCGCCGCGCTCGAGCCCGAACGGCTGCGCGACTTCTACCGCACCATCGACGTCGGCCGAAAAGGGTACATCTGGGTCATGCATCCGGTCTGGGGCGTGCTGTTTCGCGAGCCCCTGCCGGCCGATCTCTCCGAGGCGGCGGTGCGCAACAACCCGCTGATCGGGCGGCTCAAGGGTGCCTCACCCGCCGGATTCGTGCGTGCGCCGTTCGAGCCCGGCGGCCGGGAGTACTTCACCGCGTATCAGCGCAACCAAAGTCCGCCGATGATGATCGCGGTCTCGCTCGACAAAGGCGAAATCCTCGACGCCTGGTGGACCGGCGCCGTCATCTCGGCCGGCATCGTGGCGGCGTTCGGCATCCTCCTGCTGTTCGCCTGGCGCATGATCGCGGACGAAATCCGCGCCCGCAACGAGGCCGACCGGCGCAATGTCGAGCAGGCCAAGGCGCTCGCCGCCGCCACCAGCAAGCGCGACGAGGCGGACGCGGCGCTGCGCGCGACCGAAGCGCAGTTCAAGTCGATCATGGACCATGCGCCCATGATGGTGTCGCTCAAGGGCCTCGACGGACGATTCACCTTCGTCAATCAGGCCTATGTGGCATTCGCCGAACGCAGCGAGGAGAGTATCCTCGGCCACACCATCGGCGAGCTGCAGAGCAAAGAGCACGCCGAAAAGATGGAAGCCCACGACCTCGCCGTGATCGAGAGCCGGCACGCGATGCAGTGGGAGGTCGTCATTCCCAAGCAGAGCGGTCCGCGCACCGTGCTGGTCGTCAAATTTCCGGTCTACGACAATGCCGGCAATATCGCGTCGGTCGGCGCGATCCTCGCCGACATCACCGAGCAGAAGCGCGCGGAGACGCACCTCGCGCAGTCGCAGCGCATGGAAGCGCTCGGGCAGCTCACCGGCGGCATCGCGCACGACTTCAACAATCTGCTGACCGCGATCCTGCTCAATGCCGACGTGCTCGCCGGCGTGCTGGACGAGAAGATGCGCCCGCTCGCCGAGGCGGTCCGCATGGCGGGGGAGCGCGGCGCCGACCTGACGCGGCGGCTGCTCGCGTTCGGGCGGCGGCAAATGCTGGAGCCGCGCCCGACCGACGTCAGGGGACTGCTCGACGGGATGGAGCCGCTGATGCACCGTACGCTCGGCGCGCATATCGAAGTCGAATCGCGCCACGCCGCCGACCTGTGGTCCGCGACCGTCGATCCGAGCCGGCTGGAAAACGCCGTCCTCAACCTCGCGGTCAATGCGCGCGACGCGATGCCGAGCGGCGGGCGCCTCACAATCGAAACAGCCAACGTCGAGTTCGACGACGAGCAGGCCGAGGCGTTCCCGGACAGCAAGGCCGGTCAGTACGTGATGATCGCGGTCGGCGACACCGGCTGCGGAATGCCGGCCGAGGTCGTCGCGCGCGTGTTCGAGCCTTTCTTCACCACCAAGGACGTCGGCAAGGGCACCGGCCTCGGCCTGAGCATGGTGTACGGGTTCGTGAACCAGTCGGGCGGGCATGCGCGCATCTACTCGGAAGTCGGGATCGGGACCGTGGTGCGGCTGTATCTGCCGCGCTCGATGACCGAGCCGGAGGCGGCGGAAGCTCCACCCGCATCCCCGCCCGAGCTGCCGACCGGCAAGGAAACCATCCTGTTCGTCGAGGACGACCCGATGGTGCGCCAGCATACCGGCAAGCAGATCGTCGGCCTCGGCTACGCGATCCTGATGGCGGAGAATGCCACCGAGGCGCTTGCCCTGATCGATGACGGCTACGTGCCCGACCTTCTGTTCACCGACGTCGTCATGCCGGGCGGCATCAACGGGCGGCAGCTTGCGCTGAAGCTGCGCGAGCGCTGGCCCGATCTGCGCGTGCTCTACACCACCGGCTACGCGCACGGGCAGCTCACCATCGACGGCGAGTCGGTGCCGTCCAAATACGTGCTGGGGAAGCCCTACCGGCGCGCCGATCTCGCCGCCAAGCTGCGCGAGGTGCTCGACGAACCGACCGGCTGATCGTGCCCGCGCACGTCACCGCGGCGGCGGCTTGACTTCGCCGCTGCGGCAGCGTCACGGTCGCGCCCCGTCCCTCGCATCCGCCGCACATGTCCGAACCTGCCGCTCGAGTGAAAACGTTCCGTGTCAGCTACGACGGTGCGCCGCAGCCTGCCTTCCGCGGCGCAGTGGCGGCGATCGGCAATTTCGACGGCGTGCACCGCGGCCACCGCGCGGTGATCGAGGCCGCGGTCGCACGCGCCGCGACGATCGGCGCACCGGCGATCGCCGTGACGTTCGAGCCGCATCCGCGCAACGTCTTGCGGCCGTCCGACCCGATGTTCCGCCTCACCGACGCACGATCGAAACTGCGCCTGCTCGCCGCGACCGGCCTCGACGGCGCGCTGGTGCTGACGTTCGACAAGGCTTTTGCCGAGCTCAGCGCGGAGGATTTCGTCTCGCGTATCCTGGTCGGACAGCTCGGCATTCGCGGCGCGACCATCGGCTTTGATTTTCATTTCGGGCATCGCCGCCGCGGCTCGCCCGCGTTCCTTAGCCGAGAGGGCGAACAGCATGGCTTCACGGTCGAAACCGCGCCGCCGCTCGAGGACGAGGGACGGCCGGTGTCGTCGTCCTCGATCCGCGCCGCGCTGGCCGAGGGACGCGTGGTGGAAGCCGCCGAACTGCTCGGCTATCCGTGGTTTGCATCCTCGACGGTCATCAAGGGCGATCAGCGCGGGCGCGATCTCGGCTTTCCCACCGCGAACATGGCGCTCGATCGAAACTGCGGCCTGAAGCACGGCATCTATGCGGTGCGCGCCGCCATCGACGGCACCATCCATGGCGGCGTCGCAAGCTTCGGCACGCGCCCGACCTTCGATGACGGCGCGCCGCTGCTGGAGACCCATGTGTTCGACTTCAAGGGCGATCTCTACGGCAAGACCATCGACGTCGCGTTCATCGGATGGATCCGGCCCGAGTTGAAGTTCGACGCGATCGACGCGCTGATTGCACGCATGAACGACGACTCGCGGCTCGCGCGCGCAGCGCTTGCGCGCGCCGGCGGCGCCTTTCCGCCGCTCGGCGCGATCAGCGCCTGATCGCCGCAAAGCAGAGGAACGCGAGCGCGGCGAATGCGGTCGCGACGCCGAGCGCCGCGGGATCGGATGCGCGTTCAGCGACGAACGCGATCACCACCGGCGCCACCGCGGTCACGATCAGCGCAGGCCCCGCGATGCGCCCGATGATGCCGCCGTAGCCGGCGGCACCGAACAGCGCGAGCGGCACGGCGCCGCGCGCAATCGTGATCAGCCCGTTGGCGACGCCGAACATGAGCGCGAAAGCGACCGCAACCGGTGTCGAGAAGCCGGCGAGCGCGAGCAGCGCGAACGAGGCGACCAGCAGGCCGACGGCAAAACGCGCGATCGAGAGCGGATGGACGTTGCGCGCGAAGATGAACTCGCAGAGCCGCGCCGCGACCTGCGCGGGGCCGAACAGCGCGCCGATGACCACGACGGTGCCGGGTTCGATCCCGGCGCGCTGAAAGATCGCGAGCAGATGCGCCGAGAGACCGGAGGGAACGAAGGCGTAGGACGCAAACGCCGCGACCACGAGCAGGAACGCCGCGCCGGTCGCCGGGCGTGTCGGCGGAGGGGGCGGCGCGCCCTCGACGTGCACGACGTGAGCGTCGGCACGCATGCGCGGCAGCGCGAAAGCATGCAGCGGCGCCGCGATCAGCGCCAGCGCCGCGGCGTAGATGACGTAGGTCGTCTTCCAGCCGACCGACTGGAGCAGCATGAAGGTGACCGGCCAGCTCACCGTCGAGGCGAAGCCGCCCATCAGCGTCAGCGCGGTGATCGGCGAGCGGGCCTTGACGCCGAAGATGCGTCCGAGCGTCGCGAAGGCCGGGTCGTAGAGCGAGGCTGCGAGCGCGACGCCGAGCAGGACCCAGGTTGCGTAATAGGCGACGGGGTGGGCCGCGTACGTCAGCGCGAGCAGCCCAAGGGCGCCGGTCAACGAGCCGAACGGCATGACGCGATGGCCGCCGTGGCGGTCGATCAGCCGGCCGACGTACGGCGAGACCAGCCCGGCCGCGAGCAATCCGATCGAGAACCCGCCCATCGCGACGGTGAGGGAAAATCCGCGCTCCGCCGCGATCAGCGGCAGCATCAGCACGGGCGTGTAGAAGATCGCGCCCCACGCCAGGATTTGCGTGATCCCGAGCACCGGAACGGCGCGCCAGGGACCATGCAGGAATTCACGCCGAGCGGGCATCGCCGACGGTCCGGTGGACGTCCGCCCCCTGCCCGAGCGCGCGCTGCATCAGCACGGTATCGAGCCAGCGGCCGAACTTGAGGCCGACCGCCTGCAGCGTTCCGGCGCGGCGGAAACCGAAACTCGCATGCAGGCCGATCGACGCGGCTTGCGCGCTGTCGCCGATCACCGCGATCATCTGCCGCCAGTCGCCGCGCTCGCAGCGCGCGATCAGCTCGGCGAGCAGCGCGCGGCCGATGCCGCGGCGATGGCACGCGTGATCGACATAGACCGAGTTCTCGATCGAGAAGCGATAGGCCGAGCGTGTCCGATAGGGCGTCGCGTAGCTGTAGCCGGCGACACGGCCGTCGATCTCCGCCACCAGATATGGAAGGCCGCGCGCCAGCACCTCGGCGCGGCGGCGCTGCATCTCGGATGCCGGCGGCGGCACCTCCTCGAACGAGGCCGTGCCGTGCAGCACATGATGGGCGTAGATTGCCTGCACCGCAGCGATGTCCTCCTCGCGCGCATCGCGCACAAGCATGTGTCCGTCTCCCTGATCGCGGGAGACGAATTGACCCGTTCGGGACCCATAAGTAAAGATAGCGTGGACTATCGATCGCATAAGGATTGCTTTGAGTATGCGCGGGCTCAATCTCGACCAGCTGCGCACTTTCGCGGCGGTTGTCGAGCGGCGGAGTTTTTCCGGCGCGGCGGCCCTGCTCGGCGTGACCCAGCCGGCGGTCAGCCTGCAGGTGCGCCAGCTCGAGCGGCGCTTCGGCGTCAAATTGATCGAACGGGTCGGCCGCCGCGCCGCGCCGACCGCCGCAGGTGCCGAACTGCTGACCCACGCGCGCGATGTGGAAGCCGCGCTTGCGGCCGCGAGCGAAGCGATGGCGCCGCACGCGGACGGCGCCGCCGGCCGGGTCCGGCTCGGCACCGGCGCGACCGCCTGCATCTACCTGCTGCCGAGGGCGCTGCGCGACCTGCGGCGCAAGTTTCCCGCGCTCGAGATTGTGGTCTCGACCGGCAATACGCCGGACATGCTGCGCGCGATCGAGGAGAACCGCATCGACGTCGCGCTGGTGACGCTGCCGGCGGCAGGACGCATGCTCGACGTCAGGCCGGTGCTGGACGACGAGTTCGTGCTGGTCGCGCCGCGCGGCACGAAGCTGCCGCGCGAGATCACGGCGGCCGAAGTCGCAAAGCTTGCGCTGGTGCAGTACGAACCGGGCGCGAATACGCGCCGCGTGGTCGACGACTGGGCGCAGCGTGCCGGCCACTCGCTGAAGGCCGTGATGGAGCTCGGCAGCGTCGAGGCGATGAAGGAGCTGGTCGGTGCCGGGCTCGGCTGCTGCGTGCTGCCGCGCATGGCGTTGCGCGGAAAGCGCGACGCGTTCGTCGTGCGCTCGCTCAAACCGCGGCTCTACCGCAAGCTCGCGCTGGTGTTGCGGCGCGACAAGCCCCTCACCAAGGGCTTGCGCGAGCTCGTGCGCGCGGTCACGGCACTGAAGTAGAGCAGATCCGGAAAAGCGGACACCGGTTTTCGGAAATGATCATGCTCCACCAGGTATCCTAGCCGAACAGCCCGACCACCCAGTAGAACAGCGCGCCGACCAGTGCCGCGGCCGGCATGGTCACGACCCAGGCGAACAGGATGCCGGTGGTCACGTTCCAGCGCACCGCCGAGACCCGCCGCGCGGCGCCGACACCAACGATCGCGCCGGTGATGGTGTGCGTGGTCGACACCGGGATGCCGAGCGCGGTCGCGACGAACAGCGTGATCGCGCCGCCGGTCTCGGCACAGAAGCCCTGCACCGGGGTGAGCCGCGTGATGCGCGAGCCCATCGTGCGCACGATGCGCCAGCCGCCGAACAGCGTGCCGAGCCCCATCGCGGCTTGGCAGGTGATCACGACCCAGAACGGCACGTGGAATTCCCCGCCGAGATGGCCCTGCGAGTAGAGCAGCACCGCGATGATGCCCATCGTCTTCTGCGCGTCGTTGCCGCCGTGGCCGAGCGAATAGAGCGAGGCCGATACGAATTGCAGGCGCCGGAACGTCTCGTCGACACCGTAGGGCGTCGCTCGCACGAACAGCCACGACACGATCAGCGTCAGCAGCAGCGCGAGCATCAGCCCGAACATCGGCGACAGCACGATCGCGGCGGCGGTCTTGCCGAGCCCGCCCCAGACGATCGCGCCGAGCCCGGCCTTCGCGGTGCCGGCGCCGACCAGCCCGCCGATCAGCGCGTGCGACGAGCTCGACGGGATGCCGAGACCCCAGGTGACCAGGTTCCAGAAGATCGCGCCCATCAGAGCACCGAACACGACACGCGGATCGACCACCTCGGCCGCGACGATGCCGACGCCGATGGTCTGCGCCACGTGCAGTCCGAAAAACAGGAATGCGATGAAATTGAAGAACGCCGCCCAGGCGACCGCGTATTGCGGACGCAGCACGCGCGTCGACACGATGGTGGCGATCGAGTTGGCGGCGTCGTGCAGGCCGTTGAGGAAATCGAAGATGAGCGCGACCGCGATCAGCGCGACCAGCAGCGGGAATACGAGGGTGGCCTCGTTCATCGTTGAAAGCTTACTGGATTACGCATGATCGATGACGACACCGTGGATGCGGTTGGCGACGTCGTCGAAGCGGTCGACCACTTTCTCCAGATGGTCATAGACCTCGTTGCCGGTGATGAACGTCATCGCCGATCCCTGCACGCTCGCCAGAAAAAGGTCGCGCAAGCCGGTATCGTGGAGGTCGTCGGCCTTGCCTTCGAGCGCGGAAATTTCCGCCGTGATGTCGGAGAGCCGGGTCGCTTCGGTGTTGATCGACCTCAGCAGCGGCATCGCCTCGCGCACCAGTCCGGCGCATTTCACGATCGCGTCGCCCATCTGGCGCATGCAGGGCGTGAATTCGCGCTGGTCGAACAGCATCACGCCCTTGGCGGTCTTCTGCATCTGGTCGATGGCATTGTCCATCGAGGTGATCAGGTCCTTGATGTCGCTGCGGTCGAACGGGGTGATAAAGGTGCGCCGCACCGTGATCAGGATGTCGCGCGTGATGTTGTCGGCATCCTGCTCGCGATCCATGATCGTCTGATAGTGGCGCGGCACGTCCTCCCCGCCCTCGAGCAGCGCACGCAGCGCTTCGGCACCCTTCACCACGACTTCGGAATGCTGCTGGAACAGCTCGAAGAACTTCTCTTCGCGCGGCAGCAGCTTGTGGAACCAGCCGAGCATGAAGCGCCTCCGCGCGGGGCCGAATCGGAGGCGTCATTATAGAAGGCGCGCAATCCCGCGCGCGACAGATCGCCGCCGGCAGAACAACGCCGAACCGCGCGAAGAGGTTGCGCTCAGCCCTTCTTGGCCTTCGGGGCGGGGCCCTTCTTGGCGCCCGGCGCGGTTTCGGCGCCGCAGCGCACGTAGACGCTGGTGCCGTAGCGGCCCACGACTTCCTGGTCGGTGAAGCGGGTCACCAGCACCCGGCCGTCGAACGACACGATCTCGCGGTCGCGCTGGCCGCCGGCAGGCTCCTCGGCGAGGCCGATGTAGTTCTTGCCGTCCGGGCCGCCTTTCAGCACGAGTTCGGTCGGCTGCGACTGGTCGGCGAGATGCATGATGATGCCGCCGCGCGAGCCGCGGCTGATGTTGTAGGGCTGGCGGCACTGGCCGCGCGCCGCCACTTCGGTCCGCCCGCGATCGGCCTCGTTGTGATAGGCGGCAAGGCCCCAGCGGCCGACCAGGTCCTGAGCCGGAATGCTGGCCGGGAGCGGCGCACCGGCCGTCGGCGGAGGCGCTTCAGGCGCAGGAGCGACCGACATCTGGGTGGCGCACCCCGCGAGCAGGATCGCAGCCAGCGTGCAGACGGCACCCCTCGGCAGACGCGAAACAAACATGGGCGTGCCTCCTCCGTGCTCAACGCGACATCAGCTACGCACGGGCTGGCGGATGGTTCCAGCGGATTGCGCGGCGCCTGTTAACCTAACCCGAGCGCAATAAAGAGACGTAAACGCGGCAGGACCGCAAACCGCGCGGGGCCAAGGTTAACCCGCGGCGATGAACTTGACAGCACAAGCCGCAACCCGTTATCTCGCCCGAGGCGACTGGCACTCGCATGTCGCGACTGCTAAATGCCTTTCAAAACACGGGTTTTTCCCGCGCACTGAGGTGCGCAGGCCCAATTTGCCGCAAGAGGAACCACATGGCCAAGGTCAAATTTCGTCCCCTGCACGACCGCGTGGTCGTCCGCCGCATCGACGCCGAAGAGAAGACCAAGGGCGGCATCATCATCCCCGACACCGTCAAGGAGAAGCCGCAGGAAGGCGAGATCATCGCCGTCGGCCCGGGCGGGCGCGACGAAGCCGGCAAGCTGATCCCGATCGACCTGAAGTCCGGCGACCGTGTGCTGTTCGGCAAGTGGTCGGGCACCGAGGTGAAGATCGAGGGCGAGGATCTCCTGATCATGAAGGAGTCCGACATCATGGGCGTGATCGCGTAGGCGCCACCGCTCCACAATTGAACGTCATGGCCGGGCATAGCCCGTCGAAAGACGGGCGTGCCCTCCCAAACGGGATCGCCGGAACATAGGCGAGCGAAGCGACGCCGTCCTTCGGACGGCTAAGCGGCGATGACAGTGCTGCAAGCTGACCGTACCAATCGGAGTAATCCAATGGCTGCCAAGGACGTCAAATTCTCAACCGACGCGCGCGACCGCATGCTGCGCGGCGTCGACATTCTCGCCAATGCCGTGAAGGTCACTCTCGGCCCGAAGGGCCGCAACGTCGTGCTCGACAAGAGCTTCGGCGCACCGCGCATCACCAAGGACGGCGTGACGGTCGCGAAGGAGATCGAACTCGAGGACAAGTTCGAGAACATGGGCGCACAGATGGTGCGCGAGGTCGCTTCCAAGACCAACGACCTGGCGGGTGACGGCACCACGACAGCGACCGTGCTGGCGCAGGCGATCGTGCGCGAGGGCGCGAAGTCGGTTGCGGCCGGCATGAATCCGATGGACCTGAAGCGCGGCATCGACATCGCGGTCGCGGCGGTCGTGAAGGATATCGAGAAGCGCGCCAAGAAAGTCGGCTCGTCGGCCGAAGTCGCGCAGGTCGGCACCATCTCGTCGAACGGCGACGCCAACATCGGCAAGATGATCGCGCAGGCGATGCAGAAGGTCGGCAACGAGGGCGTGATCACGGTCGAGGAAGCCAAGTCGCTCGACACCGAGGTCGAGATCGTCGAGGGCATGCAGTTCGACCGCGGCTATATCTCGCCCTACTTCATCACCAACGCCGAGAAGATGATCGCGGAGCTGGAGGACGTCTATATCCTGCTGCACGAGAAGAAGCTGTCCGGCCTGCAGTCGATGCTGCCGCTGCTCGAGGCGGTGGTGCAGACCGGCAAGCCGCTGCTGATCATCTCGGAGGACGTCGAGGGCGAGGCGATCGCGACGCTCGTGGTCAACAAGCTGCGCGGCGGGCTCAAGGTCGCGGCCGTGAAGGCGCCGGGCTTCGGCGACCGCCGCAAGGCGATGCTCGAGGATATCGCGATCCTCACCGGCGGCCAGCTGATCTCGGAAGATCTCGGCATCAAGCTGGAGACCGTCACGGTGGCGATGCTCGGCCGCGCCAAGAAGGTCGTGATCGAGAAGGAGAAGACCACGATCGTCGGCGGCGCCGGCAAGCGCAAGGACATCGAGGCGCGCGTTGCGCAGATCAAGGCGCAGATCGAGGAGACCACCTCGGACTACGATCGCGAGAAGCTGCAGGAGCGGCTTGCCAAGCTTGCGGGCGGCGTCGCGGTGATCAAGGTCGGCGGCGCGACCGAAGTCGAGGTGAAGGAGAAGAAGGATCGCGTCGAGGACGCGCTCAACGCCACCCGCGCGGCGGTCGAGGAAGGCATCGTGCCGGGCGGCGGCGTCGCGCTGCTGCGCGCCAAGAAGGCGGTCGGCAAGCTCTCCAACGACAACTCCGACGTCCAGGCCGGCATCAACATCGTGGTCAAGGCGATCGAAGCGCCGATCCGCCAGATCGCCGAGAACTCCGGCTTCGAGGGCTCGATCGTGGTCGGCAAGATCCTGGACAACAAGTCCGAGACCTTCGGCTTCGACGCGCAGAACGAAGAGTATGTCGACATGATCGACAAGGGCATCGTCGATCCCGCCAAGGTCGTGCGCACGGCGCTGCAGGATGCAGCCTCGATCGCCGGCCTGCTGGTCACCACCGAGGCGATGGTCGCCGAAGTGCCGAAGGACGCGCCGGCAGGCGGCGGCATGCCTCCGGGCGGCGGAATGGGCGGAATGGGCGGCATGATGTAACCGCCGCCGCAGCCAGACGTCATGCGCCCGCGGGCCTCGGTCCGCGGGCGCTTTCATGTCCGGACCGTGGTTTCGCGCCAGCCGTCCTCCCGTGTCGTAAACGTCCCGCGCGCCGCGTTTTCGAGAGACAGGATCTCGCACGAGATCCATGCGTGCAGCATCTGTTGCAATCGCGCGCTAGAGAGAGATCGTTTGACGTGGAAACGCTCTTTCTCCGTCACCCTGAGGTGCGAGCGCAGCGAGCCGCAAGTGCGGCTCGCACCTCAGGGTGACGGGGAGAGAGTGATTCCGCTTGAAACGATTTTGCGCTAGTTCGTCGCGGCGCGAAATCTCAGCGTGGTCGCACCGGTCAGCGTCACCAGATTGCCGCGCGCGCTCCAGTTGGTCGCGCCGGCAAGCGCGGCGAGCATCTCCTCGTCGGCTTGCGCGCGCTCCGGCGTACAGGACTCGTCCCGCATCGCGCCGACCGTGATCGTGATGGTATCGCCCGCGATCACCGCCTGCCCGGCGCCGCGCTTGCACCAAAGATCGATCTGCGCGCGGCCGTTCTGCTCGACCGCGAGAACCGGAATGCGTTTGCCCCCGCGCATCGCGCGGGCGTCGAGCACGAGGTCGCGCTCGTAGGGAAATTCGGATTGCGCGGCGGCGGGCGCAACCAGCGCACAAACGAGCGACGCGGCAAGAGCGGCCTTCAGACGATGCACGGATGGGATTCCCAATTCCTGATGCCGGAAAAAGTACAAGGCAAATCCGGCATCGTTAAGCCGAAACCGCGGCCAAGACGCGCCAGGCGGGACCGCGGAGGTTGCTTCAACCGCCGTAGAGATAGTTCGGCAGCCACAGCGTCATGCCGGGCCACAGGTACATGAAGATCATGCAGAAAATCACGATCAGCATGTAGGGCATCATGCCGCCGAATATCTGGTTCAGCGTGACGTGCTTGGGCGCGACGCCTTTCAGATAGAACGCCGACATCGCGACCGGCGGGGAGAGGAACGCCGCCTGCAAATTCACGAACACCAGCACGCCCCACAGGATCGGGTCGATGCTGAAGTGCTTGAGCAGCGGCAGGAAGATCGGCACGAAGATGATGATGATCTCGGTCCATTCGAGCGGCCAGCCGAGCAGG